>JAJPIM010000045.1 GCA_021324775.1 Gemmatimonadota bacterium | reverse complement strand
GCGCGAAGCCAGTGAGCGTCCTGGGCGTCTTCAGTGCGGGCTCGGCTAGGTTCCCCGTAGGGCCCGTACCATTTCTCGTTGGAGCGTCATCATGCCGTTGCCCACCACCCCGCCTGCTGGTCTCGCGTCGTTGTCGCAGAACGCTCGCACCGTGCTCGAGAAGCGATATCTGGTCAAGGACCAGACAGGGGCGCCGACGGAGCAGCCGGAGGAGATGTTCTGGAGGGTGGCGACGACCGTAGCCGATGCGGACCGGCGGTACGGTGCGAGCGACGGGGCGGTGCAGACGGTCAGCGAAGATTTCTATCGGCTCATGACCGAGCGGCGGTTCGAGCCCAACTCGCCGACGCTGATGAACGCGGGGCGGCCGCTGGGTCAGCTCAGCGCCTGTTTTGGGGCGGGGACGATGGTGAGCACGCAGGCTGGTCCCCTGCCCATCGAGCGCATCACGGTCGGGACTCCGGTTGTGACGCACCTTGGGCATTATCGCCGAGTCACCCAGACGATGCGTAGAGAGGGCGCTTTGTTCCGCGTCAAGATCGACAAGCTGCCGGAGTTGATCGTGACCGCCGAGCATCCGATGCTGACCGACCGCGGCTGGGTGGCGGCCGGGGATCTTCGCCCCGAGGCGGACTACGTGAAGATCGGCGTCGTACGAGATACGGACATCGACGCCCCCGTTGTCGATCTCGATGGTGAGCTGCGTGATGATTGGATGTATCAGGCGAATCGAGACGAGCGTGGGCGGTCGGGGCAGTTTTCGTCTCAGGTGACGCCGGTGAGGGCAGGAGTCGTGGTCGATCGAGACGTGGCATGGCTGCTTGGATTCTACGTGGCCGAAGGATCCATCTCGAAGGGCTACGATGTGCGGTTCGTGATGAGCATGGACGAAGAGGCGTATGGCCAGCGTGTTCAACGTACGCTTAACGAACGATTCGGCCTCGAATCGGTGGCGTTCACGACGCAGCGACAGACGTCCTGGCGCACGGTCCGCGTGCACTCCAAGCTCTTCGCCCGCTGGCTGGATCGGGAGTTTGGGCACGGGTTCGCGGGGAAGCGGGTCCCCGATTGGATGATGCACGCGCCGGAGGATGTGCAGGAGGCATTCCTTCGTGGTGTCGCCGACGGGGATGGCACGCCGGTCAACGCGTATCAGACACGGATTGTGATGTCGAACGAGGGGTTGGTGCGGCAGCTATTCGATGTTGCGGTGCGGTTGGGGTATTGGCCGACCCTTACCAAGTGCTCGTGGCCGGCGGGGGCTTCCACGCAGCCGTGGGGCATGGCATTTGGCCCGACGCACAACTCCGGCATGGTTCGCGACGGGTGCTACCGCGTGCGCGCGGTCGAGGCGCTCGACCAGGTTGCCGATGTGTATAATCTCGAGGTCGAGGAGGACCACACCTACGTCGCGAATCACGTGGTGGTCCACAATTGCTTCGTGTTGCCGGTGGCCGACGCTTTGACCAACGGCAAGGACGGGATTTACGACACGCTCAAGGCGATGGCGATCATCCATCAGAGCGGCGGCGGCACCGGCTTCGGGTTCTCGCGGATCCGGCCCAAGGGATCGATGGTGCGGTCGACGACGGGTGTCGCGTCCGGTCCGGTGTCGTTCATGCAGCTCTACGACGCGTCGACCGACGCGGTGAAGCAGGGCGGGACGCGCCGCGGCGCCAACATGGGGATCCTGCGGGTCGATCACCCGAACATTCTCGAGTTCATCACCTGTAAGGAAGACATCACCAAGATCACCAATTTCAACATCTCGGTCGCGGTGACGGACCTGTTCATGGCGGCCGTCAAGGCGGGCACGACGTACGAGCTCAAGGATCCGCGCAACGGCGCGGTGGTCGGTGAGCTCGACGCGAACATGGTATGGGAGAAAATGATCGAGGGCGCGTGGCGGACTGGCGAGCCCGGGTGCTTTTTCGTCGACGAGGCCAATCGCTACAACCCGGTGCCGCACCTGGGTTCGTACGAAGCCACGAATCCGTGCGGCGAGCAGCCGTTGCTACCCTACGATGTGTGCAACCTCGGCAGCATCAACGTCGGGTATTACGTCAAGGACGGCCAGATGGACTGGGCCGCCTTCCGGCGCGACATCCATCTCTCGACGCACTTCCTCGACAACATCATCGACGTCAACCGCTACCCGCTCGTCGAGATCGATACGCTCTCCAAGCGGATCCGCCGGATCGGTCTCGGCGTGATGGGATTTGCGGACGCCCTCGTGCGGCTTGGCATCGCGTACGACTCACCCGAGGGAGTCGAGTTCGGACGCAAGGTGATGGCGTTCGTGGATACGGAGGGTAAGCGTGAGAGCGAGCGGCTGGCGCACGAGCGGGGCGCGTTCCCGGAGTGGGCGCGTTCGATCTGGGGTCCGGACGAGACGTGCGCGCGCGACGCGTCCGGCAAGCGGATCCGGCCGATGCAGCTCCTTCGCAACTGCAACATCACGACCGTCGCGCCGACGGGGACGATCTCGATCATCGCGGGGTGCTCGTCCGGGCTCGAGCCGCTGTTCGCGGTCGCCTTCATGCGCAATCAGGCCGGCGTCATGATGCCCGACGTCAACGAGGACTTCGTCGATATCGCCAAGCGCGAAGGCTGGTATTCGGATGCGCTGATGGAGCGGATCGCGACCGAGGGGCGGATCGATTTCCCCGAGGTCCCGGCCAAGTGGCAGCGCGTGTTCGTCACCGCGAACGCGATCAAGCCTGAATGGCACATGCGGATGCAGGCGGCGTTCCAGGAGCACTGCGACAGTGGTATATCCAAGACGACGAACTTTGCGCACACCGCGACCGTCGCTGATGTGCGCGCGATCTACGAGCTGGCGTATCAGCTCCAGTGCAAGGGCGTGACGGTGTATCGGGACGGTTCGCGCGACAACCAGGTGCTGTCGACCGGGGCCACCGACAAGGCCAAGACGGAACGCGAGAAGACCGGGACGGCGCCCGCGGTGGCGGCCGCATCCGACAAGCGCGAGATCGGCGAGTTGCTGGGTACGCTGGCCGAGCGCGATGCGGAGATCGAGCGGCTGCGCAAAGTGGTGTTCGAGGTCGAGGCCGAGAACACGCAGCGCCGCGCCAAACGGTCCCGCCCGGACAAGCTGCGCGGGACGACGTCGCGCTACGAGACGCCGCTCGGGACGATGTTCGCGAACATCACCGAGGACGATCGCGGGCAGCCATTCGAGGTGTTCATCAACCTGGGCAAGGCGGGCGGATCAGCGATGGCCGATGCGGAAGCCATGGGCCGCCTCATCTCGCTGGCGCTCCGGTCGGGCATCCCGATGATGGAGATCCATCGCCAGTTGCGCGGGATCGCGTCCGACCGCGTCGTGGGACTTGGCCCGAAGAAGATCCTCTCCGTGCCCGATGCGATCGGGATGGCGCTCGAGGACTGGTGGCGCGACCACACGCAGGGGGTGCAGCAGGATCTCCTCTCCGAGAGCGGGCCGGCCGCGCCGGTGTCGCGTGAGGCGGCCTCTCCGGTGCCAGTCGTCTCGCCCGTGGCCCGGAGCGCGGCCGGCACACAGGCGGCACACGAAGTCTACACGCCGTCCGCGGAGTCGTTCATTGGCACGTGCCCGGACTGCGGCTCACAACTGGAGTTCGCCGAAGGCTGCGCCAAGTGCCACGTGTGCGGCTTTTCCGAGTGCGGCTAGTCCACGCGCGGCGCGACTCCGCATCATCAGAAGACCCCGCGATCGTCGCGGGGTCTTTTGCGTGTGAAACGTCGTCACTCGTGCACGGCGAGTGCTACGGATGGTCGTGCCGCCACGACCAGTACTGTTGCTGCTCGTCAGAGTTGCGCTGCCCCCAGTCCTTGTGGTCGCGATGCGTCTCCGCCTCCCACCGCGCGTAATACGGGGCCTCGTTGTCGTTCCACGTGCCAGCGTAGTAGTGATGCTGATAACAGCCGCTGACCACCGTCGGCGATGCGATGGCGCCAGCGATCATCAAGGCACTCAGTAAGCGAAATCCGGCTCGCATGGGGTTCAGTCTCCGAGTTCGTGTGATCGAAAGACCTGGCATCGAAATGCTGGCGCAGACTGGGGGCCGCCGCCACGTCGGGCCGGGCGGACCCCGCGCTCATGGCCTCGTAGGGCACTATCCGTGCCGGGCCCGCGCCCGCACGGCAAAGACGCGGCTAACGGTCGGGGCTAATGTCGGGGCTCTTTCCGGTGCCGCAGAGCACCGGCTGCAATTACGGGCTGTTGCGAACCATCGAGAACGTGACGCGGGCACCGCTCACCGGAAATCCGCCGATTACCGATCCCGAACAGTTATCGGTGGTCGCGCAGATCCCCACCAGGCTGTCCGTCGTGTACACCGGAACGTTGTCCCACACCACGGTTCCCTTGATGTGGCCGGTGCTGTCGATCACGGCCACCACGCTGTACAGCGAGTCACTGCCGCCGGGCTCGAGGCTGCCGTCGTTGAGCACGGCCACGTTATTGTAGCCTCCACAGAACCCGCCGCATCCGGCGGGTGACGTGAACGTCAACTCTGTCCAGATGCCTGCGTACATACTGATGGTCGGCGCGGTGGTCTTGCGGCAGGCCAGGGCCACGAGCGAGCAGGCGGCTACGATCGCAACGAGTCGGCGCACGAAACACGTTCTCCGGTGGTGTGAAACCTCCCCGTTCCGCGGAACGGCTGTCCAGCGGCTGCTGATACCCCGGGAACAGTATGTCGGGGCCGCCGTGCCGCTAGCGGTCAGGCCCACGCCCCGCGGATCAGCCGGACGGCCGCGGGTCCCCGGAGCCCCTTGCGGGCCGCCCCCTGCGCAATGCGCACCCGGGGGCGCCACGTCGCCGGCCCGGCGGCGCATGACCCTGCCTGGCTGTCGCGAGTCATCGCATGGGGGGCTGCTGATATATTTCGGTAGCGCACGCCCGACGACATTCCACCGCGCGAGGACGAGGGCATGGACGACAAGAAGCTGCTGGCACTGGCCAAGAAAAACGCCGCCGCGTCTCTGAAGAAGCCAAAAGTGACCCCCAAATACGACAGCACTCTGCCACCCGACCCCGAGGATGTCGAGCAGCTCAAGAAGTTCCACAACGAGATGAAGAAGCGAGAGTTCTGACGCACGTGCCCCCGCTCGGCGAGCACCAGCTCGGCGAGCACCAGTTCCGCGAGCACCATCTCACGGTACCGCGCACCGCGCGGTACTACACACTGGGCGAGCCGGGTCCGGCGACTCGCGAGATCTGGATCGTCTGCCATGGGTATGGCCAGTTGGCCCGCGACTTCGTCGCGAACTTTACGCCCGTGTCTGCCCCCGGGCGAACGATCGTGGGCCCCGAAGCGCTCTCACGCTACTACCTCGACGACACTCGCGGCGGGTCGCATGCAAGCAGCCCGGTCGGCGCGACCTGGATGACGCGCGAGGACCGGGACAGTGAGATCGCCGACCAGATCTCGTATCTCGACTCGCTCCATGCCGCGGTGGCCGCACAGGCCGCGCCGGGGGCGGCCCTGACCGTTCTCGGGTTCTCGCAGGGAGTCGCGACGGTCTGCCGGTGGCTCGATCGGGGACGGACCCGTGCGGATCGCCTGATCTGCTGGGGCGGCGCGATCCCGGACGATGTCCGGCTTGGAAAAGATTCACCGATCAGGCATCCGGCGCTCTGGCTCGTAGCCGGCTCGCGCGACATCTACGCCACCGCTGAGCGGGTCGCCCACCACGAATCAGTGCTGCGAGCGGCCGGCGTGCCGTTCACGCGGCTCACCTTCGACGGCGGACACCGGCTCGACGACGGGACGATGCGCCGCCTGGCGGACTCCGGGTGACGCCCGCCACTGCCGCCCGGAGACCATCGCGCGTTCGGAGGCGGCGACGTTTATTTCTCTCGTTGGGTATCAATCTGTCTCGCCATATTTCCGGACGATCCCATGGATGACCTTCGCTACCCGATCGGCAAGGCGGACACCAATACGCCGATGACGGCCGACCGTCGCCGGCAGGCGATCGCCGAGGTCGAAGCCGCTCCGGCGGCGCTCCGCAATGCGATCCGCGGCCTGTCGGCCGCGCAACTGGAGACGCCATACCGGCCGGGGGGTTGGACGGTGCGCCAGGTCGTGCACCACGTCCCCGACAGCCACCTCAACGCCTACATACGATTCAAGCAGGCGCTGACGGAGGAGTTTCCGACGGTCATGGCGTACGACGAGGCCAAATGGGCGAACCTCCCCGACGTCGCGGCGGCACCGATCGACGTCTCGCTCAACATCCTGGACAACATCCACGCCCGCTGGCTGACGATCCTGCGGTCCATGGGCCCGGACGATTTCGCGCGCGGCTACACGCACCCCGAATACAAACGCCGGTTCACGCTGGACCAGGCGCTTGCGCTCTACGCGTGGCACGGCCGGCACCACGTCGCGCACATCGCGGCACTGCGCGCGCGCGAAGGCTGGCACTAGCCGTGCCTTCCGGCCGGCCGCGATCCGGTCCGAACGCCCGCATCAGCGGTCCCAACGACCGGATAGGGCGCCGCTCGGCCGTCGGTCTGATCCTGCTCGCGGCGGGCGGATCCGTGCGCATGGGCCGGCCGAAGCAAGCGCTCCCGGTGAGTGCTCCGGAAGGTGGCGAAGCCGGCGCTGGGCCCGCCGAATCCCTGCTGCGCCACGCCACGCGTGTGGCGGTCGAGGCGGCGCTCCGGCCTGCCGTCGTGGTGCTGGGCGCGGATTCGGACGCGCTGGTGCCGCACATCGCGGATCTCCCGGTCCACATCCTGACGCACTCGGGGTGGCAGCGGGGCATCGGCTCATCGATCAAGGCCGGCGTGGAATGCGTGACGGCGCTCGCGCCGGCGCTCGACGCGGTCATGATCGTCGTGTGCGACCAGCCGCATCTCACGGCGGGCGTGCTGCGCCGACTTCTCCGAACCTACCGCGGGTCGGCCGCGAGCATCGTGGCGTCCGCTTACGCTGGAACGATCGGCGTGCCGGCGATCATCGACCGGTCGCTCGATGCCGAGCTGCGCGCGCTGGGCGACCGCGACAGCGCGAGGCGGATCATCAACCGCGACCCGTCTCGCACCTCCGCTGTACCGTTTCCACTGGGCGCCGTCGACATCGATACGCCGGACGCGTACGCGGCGTACCTGGACACTCGTCGTCCAGCCGAGCCGTCGCTGAGCACCTGAACCGCGGCGGAGCGGGGTGGCCCGGCCGAATGAATCAATCCGAGATGGCAGCCCGCACGTCGCTCGCCGGCCGCGACAGCAGTGCGAGCACCTCGGCCGCCGGCAACGTCGTGCGGCGTGCGACGAACACACGCAGCCATCGCGCCGACTGGTACAGCTCGTCGGAGAGTGACGGGAGATTGATCGACCCGATCAGGTTCTCGGGGGTGAGGCGTTCGATGGCGCCAGAGCGGCGCAGCACGGGGATGTCGAGCCCGAGCATCCGCGTCTTGGTGGGATAGTCGAGCAGCAGCTCGCCGCGGGCGAGCCCGGACCGCTCGGCCAGAAAATCCTCAACGGCCACCACCAGTCCCGGGTCTGTCGCGATCCACTCGGCAGCGCCGCCCGCCAACTCGGCTGCCGGCCATTCGAGTGCGCGCTTGTAGAGGCGGCGTCGCAGCAGTGCGACTTGGAGTGGTGCCGGCCCGGTGCGGCCGAGGTGCGCGAGCAGCCCTTCATCGGTGTATCCCACGATCGCATCCGCGCGCACGGCGCCAGTCGCGAGCGCGTCACTGACCAGCCGCTTGTACATCGCGGTCGCGCTCCGCACGGCGTGGTGCCAGTACACATTGCGGTACATCTGGTACTTCGCGAAGAGAAGCGACTCGAGCGCCGCCATCCCCTTCTCGACGATGCCGAGCGTGCGCACGCCGGAATCGGGGTCCGGCACCAGCACGAGCGAGTGCGTCAGACGGTCGACGTCGATCTCCCCGTACGGCACGCCGCACATGTGGGCGTCGCGCTTGAGATATTCGATCTTGTCCAGGTCGAGCGATCCGGAGATCAGGCCCTGCAGCGGGCTGGCGCTCCGGCCGCGAATCAGCTCGAAGACCTGTGCCGGTGCATCCGTGCCAAGCTCGCGCGCGAGCAGTGCCCCGACTTCGCCTTGGGTGACCAGCGGGCGGGCCAGGTCCTCATGGTGGGTGACGCCGATCTCCTCGAGCGCGTGGGAGAACGGGTAGTGGCCGACATCGTGCAGCAGGGCCGCGGCGCGCAAGATCGCGCCGGATCGCGCGTCGAACGGCGCGTCTTCGCGCTCCTCCAGGAGGGCAAGAGTCCGCCGCGCCAGATGGTACGTCCCCAGGGCGTGCTCGAAACGCGAGTGTGTGGCGCCGGGATAGACCAGGTACGCGAGACCGAGCTGGCGGACGTAGCGCAAGCGCTGCACCACGCCGGTGTCGACGAGCCGCATCGCAGAGTCGTCGACCCGGATGTTGTTCCAGAGCGGGTCGCGAATGATTTCGAAGTGCATCGCGTGGTACTCGGTCGGCGGTACCGGCCTTGGGGCCGGCCGGGTCCTGCAGGCGGGCGGGGTGCCGGCCGCCGCTACTTGCCGGTTGCGATCGTGCCGGTGTTGGAGGGAACGTGCGCCGTCGCCGACACGACGAATCGAATGTACATGCCGCTCGGTGCGTGGCCCGGCACGCCGCAGGCGATCAGGTAGTTGCCGGCCGGCGTGGCGGTGAAGTCCATCGTGTCGTTGCCGGTCTGCGGCGCGAGGCCGTCGGACAGGTGATCGGTGTAGGCGCGGGGAATCGCTGGCGTGGAGGGGCCGTTGGGAACGGGCGTCTGGTCCGCGATGATGATCGCCGAGTGCGGGATCGCATCGTCGTTGCGCACGTCGAAATGAACCTTCCATCCCAGTGGAACGGTGATCGTCTGATTGCCGCTGGAGCCACCGTTGAAGTTGAAGCCGCCCTGCGCGCTGTTGATCGCCGCGAAGAGCGCGATGGAGACGGTCTTGCCGGCCGCGTTGTACGAGACGAACTGATTGACCTTCGTGTCGCCCGGGCCGCGCGAGGTGGCCTGGGTAACGCTCGGTGCGGGATCCGCTGTCACCTGTGGTCCCCCGTGGCCGGACGCGGCGACGAGAGTCCCCGCGACGGCAGCGAGCGCCGTTCCGGCGATCAGGCGGTGCATCAGCGGTGCATCACCGGTCGTGCCGGTCAGCCCTTGGGGCCGACGTCTTTCAGGCGCGGATCGACCGAGCCGGCGAATTTCTCGAAGTTCGACCGGAACATCGCGGCGAGCTTGCGCGCCTGCGCGTCGTACGCGGCCGGGTCGCTCCACGATTCCCGGGGGCGAAGGACAGCCGCCGGGACGCCCGGCACCGACGCGGGCACGGCAAGGCCGAATATCGGGTCGGCCGAAACCGGCACCTGATCGAGCTCGCCGGCGAGCGCGGCGCGGACGATCGACCGCGTGTGCGCGAGCGACATACGCTTGCCGACTCCATAGGCGCCGCCGGTCCACCCGGTGTTGATCAGCCACACGCGCGATCCGTGCTTGGCCAGCCGCTCGCCCAGCATCGTCGCGTATTTCGACGCCGGCCAGATCAGGAACACCGCGCCGAAGCAGGCGCTGAACGTGGCCTGCGGCTCGGTGACGCCGCGCTCCGTACCCGCCACCTTGGCCGTATACCCGGAAAGGAAGTAGTACATCGCCTGTTCGGGCGTGAGCCGGGCGATCGGCGGGAGCACCCCGAACGCGTCCGCGGTCAGCAGGATGATGTTGCTCGGATGACCGGCCCGTCCGTTGGCGACGTGGTTGCCGATGTACTCGAGCGGGTACGACGCGCGCGTGTTCTCGGTGATCGACTGGTTACCGAAGTCGACGGCGTGTGTCGTGGGATCCAGCACGACGTTCTCGAGCACGGTCCCGAACATCTGGGTGGTGCGGTAGATGTCCGGCTCGCCCTCGGGCGACAGGTTGATGACCTTGGCGTAGCAGCCGCCTTCGAAATTGAAGACGCCATCGTCCGACCATCCGTGCTCGTCGTCACCGACGAGCGACCGGTTCGGGTCGGCGGACAGTGTGGTCTTGCCGGTGCCGGAGAGTCCGAAGAAGAGCGCCGTGTCGCCCGCCGGGCCGACGTTCGCCGAGCAGTGCATCGAGAGCACGCCGGTCTTGGGCATGAGGTAGTTCATGACCGAGAACATCGACTTCTTGAGCTCACCCGCGTAGCGCGTGCCGCCGATGAGAATCATGCGGCGGTCGAGGTGCACGACGATGAACGTCGACGTGCGGGTCCCGTGACGGGCCGGCTCCGCCTGAAACTCCGGCGCGTGCAGCACCGTGAAGTTCTCCTCGAACCCCGGCAGGTCGCTGGCGGGCGGGCGGATGAACATGTTCCGGACGAAGAGTGCATGCCACGCGTTGGGCGTGACGTAGCGGACGCGCAGCCGGTGCGCGGGGTCGGCGCCGGTGTAGAGATCCTCTATGAAGAGATCGGGCGCCGCTCCCAGATAGATCTGGACGTCGTGGAGCAGCACGTCGAAATGGGCGGGGTCGAGCGGCTGGTTCACCGCACCCCACTCCACGTCGCCGGCCGACGCGCCTGCGCGTACGAGGAACTTGTCCTTGGGGGACCGTCCGGTGTGCGGCGAGGTAATCGCGGCGAACGGGCCGCCGCTTGCCAGATGTCCTTCGCCGTGGCGGATCGCCGCTTCGACCAGGCTCGGGGCCAGCAGGTTCCAGTGGATCGTGCCCCGGCACTCGATGCCCTGCCGCTGTAGTCCTTGTATCGATCCGTGCTCAGCGCGGTCGCGCTGCGTCGCATCCGTCACACGCATGTCTGTCGCCATCTCCTAAGCCTAGCGATTGCGGGGGCGTGACACCAGCGGGGAGCCGCCCGCGCAGGCTACGCGACGGACGCGCGCGGCAGCACCCAAGTCCCGGTCATACCGCAAGATGGTCGCCATCGCGAGCGACCAATTCGTAGAGGACGGGCATCAGGAAAATGCTGATGAGCAGCCGGGAAAAGAGTCCACCCACGATTACCAGGGCGAACGGCCGCTGGGAGTCGGTACCGACACCCGTGGCCAGTGCCGCCGGGAGCAATCCCAGGGCGGCGACGAGCGCCGTCATCATGATCGGCCGGAGCCGGAGCATCGCCGCTTCGCGGGCCGCCTGCGTGATGGGACGCCCCTCCAGCCGCAACTCGTTCGCATACGAGATGTAGACCACGGCGGTCTGCACGGATACGCCAAAGAGCGCGAGGAACCCGATGCCGGACGAGACCGACACCGGCGTATGGGTGATCGTGAGCGCGAGCACCCCGCCGACGGTGTCGGACAGGACGACGCCGAGCAGCGTGATGAGCGGGAACTTGAAGTTGTGATACAGTGCGAACAGGACCGCGACCATGAGCAGCAGCGTGATCGGCAGCACGATCTGGAGTTGCGTGCGCGAGGAGGTGTACTCCTGGTATTCACCGCCCCACACGACGCGGTAGCCGGCGGGCAAGTGAACCTGTTTGTCGACCTGGCGCTGGGCTTCCTGGACCGCGCTCGCGAGATCGCGCCCCTCGACCGAGTACTGGATCCCGATGTAGCGCGCGTTGTCCTGCCGATAGATGAAGGCGGCGCCGTTCGAGATGGCGATGGCCGCCAGCTCGCGAAGCGGGATCTGCTGTCCGTCCGGCGTCGCGACGAGGATGTTGCCGATGGCCTCCGGCGTCTCGCGATACTGCGGCTGCAGCCGGACGATCAGGTCGAACAGCTTCTCGCCCTGCACGACCTGAGTGGCGGGCGACCCGCCCACGGCGGCCTCGATCAGCGCATTCACATCCGCGACGTTGATGCCGTACCGGGCGATCTTCTGCCGGTCGACCGCGACGGTCAGCGCCGGCTGCCCCAGCTCCTGGACGAGTGTCAACTGGGTGATGCCGGGCACCGCCTCCATGACGTGGCGGATCGCCTTGCCCTGTTCCTGCAGCACGTTCAGGTCTCCGCCGAAGATCTTGACGTCGAGAGAGCTTTTGAGCCCCGTCTCGGCCTCATCGACGGCGTCTTCCGCCGGCTGGGTGTAGTTGAACGTGATGCCGGGAAACGCTCGCAGCTTCTTGTCGATGGCGGCGATCAGCTCCTGCTTCGTGTGGTACGGTCCACGCCATTCACGGTACGGCGTCAATCCGACGTAGAACTCGGCGTTGAAGAATCCGGTGGGGTCGGTCCCATCATCCGGGCGCCCATGTTCGTCGGCGACGATCGTGACTTCCGGAAACGAGTGCAGGATCGTGCGGACCTGCGGGACGATGCGGGCGGATTCGTCGAACGAGATCGTGTAGGGCATTGTGGCCCGTACCCAGATCGCGCCCTCGTCCAGTTTCGGCATGAACTCCGCGCCGAGGCGGATCCACAGCGGAACGGTCAGGAGCAATATCGCGACGGAGGTACCGACCGTCAGCCATGGGCGATTGAGACACCACAGGAGCGCGCGCTCGTAGTGGACGCGGAGCCAATCGAATGCCGGATTGCGCCGCTCGCGCACGCCGCGCCGCAGGACGATGGCACAGAGGAGCGGAATCAGTGTCAGGGTGATGAGGAGACCGCCCAGCAGCGCGTAGATCGTCGTATCGGCCATCGGCTTGAACAGCCGGCCGGACGGACCTGCCAGGACGTAAATCGGGAGGAATCCCGTGACGATCACGGCGACCGCGTACACGATCGGCCGGTCCACTTCGGCCGCCGCGCTGGCTACGACATCGCGCACCGAGAATGATGTTCCGTTCCGCAGAGCGAGTTGTCGATGGATGTTCTCCACCATCACGACGGCGGCGTCGACGAGGATCCCGAAATCGATCGCTCCGATCGACAGGAGGTTCGCCGGGATGTGCCGGAGATCGAGGCAGATGAAGGCGAATAGCAGCGACAGAGGAATGACCGTCGCGACGATCAGACCGGCCCTCAGGTCGTACAGGAAGAACACGAGCACGACGACGACCAGCACGATCCCCCGGAGGAGATTGTCTTCGACCGTGCGCGTCGTCAGATGAATGAGATCACTGCGGTCGTAGAACGGCTCGATGTGGACATCCTTGGGCAGGATGTGCGCGTTCAATTCCGCCGTCGCCGCCTCGACGCGCTTGAGGACCGTCTGGTCCTGCTCGCCGGTGCGCATCAGGATGACGCCTTCGACGGCATCGTCCGCGCTGTCGTACCCGAATTGGCCGAGTCGTGGTGCGTAGCCGATGACGACTTGCGCGACATCCCTGACCAGGACGGGTGTGCCGTCCTTGACGGCCAGCACGATGCTGCCGATGTCCTGCGGCGTGACTACGCGGCCGAGCCCGCGCACGTAGTAGAACTGGCCACCCTCGGAGTAGAATCCGCCGCCCGCGTTGTCGTTGTTGGCGGCGAGGGATGCCGACACCTGTCCCACGGTGAGGCCCGCGCCCGCCAACTTGGTGGGATCGATCAGGACCTGGTACTGCATGGTGGGGCCGCCGAGCGGCGACAGGTCGGCGACGCCGGCGACGGCGCGATAGATCTTGGAGACATCCCAATCATCGATCGTCTTGAGGTCCATCGGGCTCCGATCGGCACTCTGCATCACGTACCGGTACACGAGTCCGGATGGCGAGGAGAGCGGCGCCATGGACGGCGTCACTCCGGTGGGCAGGGTGATGTCGGCGAACCGCTCGAAGGCCTGTGCGCGGGCGAAGTACGGATCGATCCCGTCCTGGAACGTCATGATGACGTCCGACAACCCGTACAGGGAGATCGAGCGGACGACCCGCAGATTCGGGATGCCGTTCATCGCCACTTCGACGGGGACGGTGATCAGGCGCTCGACCTCTTCTGACGCGCGGCCGGGCCACTGCGTGATGACCTCGACCATCGGCGGGGACAGGTCGGGATATGCATCGACCGGCAGCCGGCTGAATGACCAGATGCCGACTCCGATCAAGGCCACCACGGCGAGTCCTACGAGGAGTGGTTCCTCGAGGGCCGCGCGTACCAGCTTGTTAATGACCGAGACCGAGCCTGCGTCATGGGTGTGGCCCACGTCACCGGCCGGCCCCGGCGCCGGCGACGCCGCCGGCGATCCGGGCGGCATCGTCACTGGCTCTCCGCAAATTGCAGAAACAGGCTTCCTTCGGAGACGATGTGCTCGCCGCTTTGCAATCCGCTGTTGACCACGTAGTGGTCGCCGACCCGCTGGCCCAGCGTGACCTGGCGGCGGTCGTACCCGCCGTCGGGCTCGGCGATGAAGACAAACGGCAGGTTTTGGTCATCGCGGAGGACGGACGCCACCGGTACCAGCAATCCGGTGCGCGCTTTGCTCGACTGAATCGCCACGCTCACGTACATGTCGCGTTTGAGAATCTCGTGGCGGTTCTCGACGAGAACGCGGACGGCGGTCGCGCGGGTCGCGGTGTCCACGAGCGCGGCGACATAGTCGACATGGCCCACGAGCGTGTCGGGCGATGCATCGGTCGTGATCCGTGCCGATTCACCCTTGGTGACGGCGGCGAGATCCGATTCGAACACGTTCGCCATCACCCAGACGGTCGAGAGGTTCGCGATGGTGAAGCATTGCGTCTGGCCTCCCGTTATCACCTCGCCGGGATTGATGAGCTTCTCGACGACGATCCCCTCGATGGGGGAGCGAATCACACCGGGCACCGGCGGCACGGGTTGCCCCCGGCGAATCGCATCGACCGTGACCGAGTCGACACCCAGTGCGACCATCTGCTGGATCGCGGCCTCGCGGTCCGCCGCGGCGGACGTGGAATCCGACCGGGCCTGATCGAGATCCGTCCGCGCGATCGCATCGTTCTTGAAGAGCTGCTCGTCGAGGGTGGCGATACGCGCCGCGTTCTGCAACGCGGTCTGCGCCTTCTGGTACGCCGCGATCGCCTGCGCAAAATCCGGCGAGGAGACGAGCGCGAGCGGCGTCCCGGGCTCGACGTGCGTGCCCGTGTTGACGAGGATTCGCGCCACGGGTCCGGAGATCTGGGAGAGGACCGGCGTGGAGCGGTCGCCGTTGAACGCGACGGTCCCGGTCGTGATGATCGCCGGCTGAAAGGCGGACGGCGCAACGACGTACGTGTGGATCCGGGCGCGTTGGTCCTCCGTCAGCATGAAGGCCGAGGCATGCGACGGAGCGCCGGGTGCGGTAGCCGCCGCGCTGGTGGCGGTCTCTGGCGCGGGCTTGCCGGACGAGCAGGCAGCCAGAGTCCCCACGAGGAGCGCCCCGGACATCGCGCGACGCAACACAATGCGCGTGGACAGCGGATCGACTGTGGACGGCACGGCTTCAGCGAGCATGCGGAGCTCCGGTCGGGAACTGAGAGAGCGGGGCCGCGGCGGCGCGCTCGAGATCGGCCTGTGCCGCATCGGCGGCAGACAGGGCATCGGTGTACTGGCTTTCGGCGGCGACGAGCGTGCGGCGGGCATCGAGCACATCGAGAGCGGATGAGCCGCCGAGCCCGTAGCTGACGGACGCGATCCGGAACGCCTCGCGGGCGGCGGGAAGGACCTGATCGCGCAGGTAGATGAGTTGCTGCAGCGCCGTGGCCGCGGTGGCGTACGCTGCGCGGACATCCTGGTCGACGGATGCTCGCAGGTCCCGGTAGGAAGCTTCCAGCTCGCGCTCGTGATGCCGGTCCTGAGCGATCTCGCCGGCCGCGTGCTGCCAGAAGAACACAGGCAGCGGGAACGTCACGCCGTACTGCCAGACGAGATTGCGATTGGTGAAGTATTCGTCGGGCGCGCCGAAGTCTGCGGACGCTCCGAAGAAGAGATCCGGGACCCAGTATTCACGGGCCAGCGACGTCGTGGCACGCGCACCGGCCTGCTGGGCGCGCAACCCGCTCAACTCCGGCCGCCCATCGAGCGCGTGCTGCTCGATGGCCGTCAGATCGGGGAGAGGAGGCGGGACGGCCAGTGTGTCGGCGGGCGCGACGGGCGCGGGAAGTGGCCGGTCGAGCAGGCGATTGAGCGAGGAGCGGGCGTTCGCGATGTCGCGGACATTGCCGAGGAGATCGTTGTCGGCCTGTCCCAGGTCCACCTGCGCACGCACGACATCGAGCTTGGCCGCGGTGCCCGCGGCGTAGCGGGCCTCCGTCTTGCGCAGAAAATCGGCCGCGAGGGCGCGGCTCTCGGTCAGGTCGGCGTGGTGGCGGAGCGCCACCCGCAACGTGTCGTAGGTCTGCGCCGTCTGCGACGTGATCTGCTGGCGTACTGCGGTCAGGTTGTACTCCGCGGCCCGCACCCCCGCCGTTCCGATGTTGTACTGGAGCCGAAACTTGTCCGGAAAGGGGATGCTGAGTGTCGCGCCGACCGGTTTCTCCGCGGGGGTGCCGGCCTGGGTCGCGATGGATGCCGTCGTCGTTGGGTCCGGGATCGAGATGTTCTGGACCCGCTGCGCGCGCGATTCCGATGTCTGCTCGCGGGCGACCGTGATCTGCGGATTGTGGGCCATCGCCATGGCGACGGCCTGATCGCGGGTCAGCCGAAGGGTGTCGGTGAACGTGGTATCGTGGTCACGTGCGGCCCCGGCAAACGCACCAGGTGCGGCCCGCCCGCCGCTCAACTGGAGGCCGAGCGACGACGTGTCCGCGAGCGTCGGGCCAAACGTGGCCCGCATGCCCATCGGCGACTTGGCCGCTGTATCGCGAGGACCGGCGCTGTCCGGCCGGCCCGCGGATGGTGTGGGTTGCTGTGCGGGTAATGCGCCGGCGACGATCGCCAGCGCAAATGCCGCGAGGATGAAGCGCATGATCCCCCTGGAATGGATGGAGCCGAACGTCCCGCTCTCGCGGGGTCAGCTCTTCAGGGGCGGCGCTCGGGATCCGTTGGAGGGGCAGTCCCGTGACCGGGGCGGGTTGGCCGCGAGGTTCGCGGCCGCACTGCGTGGGGCGTCGTCGCAAGGCCAGGCGACCGCGGGGGGCGCCGCCTGCGCGTGCATCGTCTGCGCGGTGCAGGCGACGCACGTGGCCTCGTTGTGCGCATGGTGCAGTTGGGTTCCGGTCCGCTCGACGTGAGCAGATGCATCACGTCCGTGCCACGACTCGGCGCCGGTCGCCAGGGTCAGTGTGAGCTGGGCCACGGCCGCGACCACGCCACACAGGCGGCGCAGGCCCTGCACGCGCCGTCCCCGCCACGACCACTGGCGCGATCCAGCGGGCGACCGTCGCGGCGCGCCTGACGACTTCGAGGTCGCGACGTGGCCGGTCCTGGGGGGTAGCACGGCGCTCATTACCCGGTGGACGCTACACCGGTTCCGCCTGCAACGCCACTATCGATGGGCACGCCAAGGGGATGGCGCCCCATTACCCGGCCGCCCCGGCGTGCAACGACCTCATCCGTCGGCCGCATATGACCGGAGCCGCGTGAGCATCCGGGCGTCGGTCACCGCCGGGTCGTCCCCCTTGGGAGTTTCGATGACCTTGGGGATGGCCGCGAGACGAGGGTCAGTCATCAGCCGCCGAAACACCCCTTCTCCCAGGTATCCCTCACCGATCAGCTCGTGGCGGTCGCGGTGGGTGCCCACACCGAACTTGGAGTCGTTGAGGTGCATCATATGGAGGCGGCCGAACCCCACGACGTCACCGAACCGTGCCCACACGCCGTCGTAGTCACCGGCCAGATCGTAACCGGCCGCGAAGACGTGGCATGTGTCGGCGCAGACGCCCATGCGATCGCGGTGTGAACGCGGTACGCCCTCGACCAGGGCGGCGATCTCCTCGAACGTCGCGCCCAGACCAGTGCCGGCACCGGCGGTGGTCTCGATGAGCACCATCGCGCGTCCGGGAGCCTGTTCGAGCGCCGCCACGATCGCGTCGATGTTCCGGGCGAGGCCGCTCGCACGGTCATCCATGTAGTTGCCGGGGTGCGACACGATGTAGTCGATCCCCAGCGCCTCGCTCCGCCGGAGCTCCGCGATGAACGACGCCAGCGAGCGCGCGCGCAGGACGGGGTCAGGGGAGGCGAGATTGATCAGATAACTGTCGTGCGCGGCGATCCGCCGCACCTCGGTCGCGGCGATGCCGGCGCGGAACGCGATGCATTCATCATCGGCGCACATTCGCTCGGCCCAACGGCTCGCTTGCTTGGTGAAGATCTGCATGGCCGTGGCGCCGATGGCTTTCGCTCGCGCGGCGGCTTCGCTCACTCCGCCGGCAGCCGATATGTGGGCGCCGAGGGGACCGAGGCCAGCCGCCGGTTGTTCCGCCGGCGGGCGGGGCGCCGGATGCAGTGCGATCCCCGTCACCGGGCGGCCCCTCCGCGCAGCCAATCGAGCGGATCCACGGCGTGTCCCTGATCGCGCCGGATCTCGAAATGGAGGTGGGCCGGAAAATCGGGATCGGTGCGGCCGACCGCGCCGATCTCCTGGCCTCGCTCGACATGCGCGCCTTCCTTGACGTCCATCCGGCTCAGGGATCCGTACACCGAATAGTCACCGCCGCCGTGCTGGATGATGACCGTCTGGCCGTACGTCCCGATCGACCGTGCGACGACCACCACCCCGCTCGCCACGGCGCGCACGCCGGTGCCCATCGGCGCGCCGATTCCGATGCCGTTCCAGCGCGTCGTGGTGTTGTTGGGGTTGATCACCCGGCCGAACCGATAGAGGATCGTGCCGTCCACGGGCCAGTCGAGCTGTCCCAAGTCGCGTGTGGTCAGGGTGCTGGCGGAGGGCGCGGGAGCATTCGCGCGTGATTCTGCCCGCCGCCGCGCCTCCTCGAGCGAGCTGATGACGGATTCGAGATGGGATTCCGCGGATGCGATCTGCTTGAGCCGCGCCTGCGTGCTGGCCTGCGTTCGCCGGGCCTGGACCAGGCTGTGCGAGCGCTCTTCGGCCAGTGATTGCAGCCGCTTCTCTTCGTTCTCCTTCTCCTGACGGTTGAGCAAGACCGCCTGCTCGAGCGAGACGAGGACCATGCGCTGGCGGCCGATCTGGTTCTGCAACTGATCCACCCGGGCCACCAGCGCGCGGTCGCGGAGCGCGAGCAGGTGGAGGTACTTGTAGCGGGCGATCAGTGCGCCAAAGGAATCGGCGGTGAGCAGCGCTTGCGTCGAGTAGAGGGGGCCGCGCTTGTAGATGTCCACCAGCCGGTGCCGCAGCATCGCCCGCTTGATGGCCAGTTCATCCTGCGCACGGACCAGTCCCGCGGTCGCGGAATCGACCTCCATGCCGATGGCCACCAACTGGCCGTCGAGCGTGCGGAGCGCTCGCGCAGTGACATCGACCTGCCGGTCGAGGTTCGCCACTTCGTCGGAGAGATCGTGGACGGTCCCGCGCAGCTCGGCCATGCGCTGTTCCAGCGCGGCGCGCTCGGCGCGGATCTGCTCGAGCGCGTCACGATCGGCACGCAGTTTCGCTTCGGGCGATGGCGCCGCGGCGGGTGGGGGAGTCGCCGGCTGTTGTGCGCGCAGCCCGCTCGGGGAGGACGCGAGAGTCGCGGCGATCAGGAGCGCCATCCCGCCGCACGGGATCCGGCGGCGGACCCGCGCGATCATACGCGCCGCAGTTGGCGACCGACCGAGACGGCGCTTCCCGCGAGCCCGATGAGTGCGCCGCCCAGCACGCCGAGCGCGGCGATGCCGGGACTGAAGAACACGGTCTGGAAGCCGAGTGCGCGATCGATCAGGGCGCTGGCCAGCCCCGTGAGTGCAAGGGCCAGGAAGCCGCCGAGTACGCCCTTGAGGAATCCATCGATCAGGAACGGGAGCCGCACGAACATGTCGGTCGCGCCGACCAGACGCATGATGCCGATCTCGCGCTCGCGCGCGAGCACGGACATGCGGATCGTCGTCCCGATGATGATGACCGCCACCACCGCGAACGCGAGGCCCAGGACGACGCCGACGATCGTGGCGATCGTGCGGATCTGATACAGCTTCGCGACCCAGTCCTCGCCGTAGCGCACGTCGTCGACGAACGAGTACGCGCCGGCGCGCGCGGCGACGGTCTTCACCGACTGTGGATCGCGGAACCCGGGTTTGAGACGGATCTCGATGGACCCAGGGAGGACGCCAGGTTCGAAGACATCGGCGAACTCGCCGAGCTCGCGCCGCGCGGTGGCCAGCGCGGAGTCGGGAGACACGTAGCCGGCCTGGGCGACCTCGGGAAACTCCTCGATGTCACCGACGGCCGTGACGATGGCTTCGATCGGAGTCGCATCGGCGATGAACGCGCGGATCTCGACTCTGGACTCGACCTGGCGCAGGGCATCCCGGATGTTGACCGCGACCAGTCCGAACAGGCCAAAGGCGAACAGTGAGAAGGCGATCGTGATGACGCCGAGAGCGCTCAGGAGCGGTGCGCGGCGTACGGCGAGGAGAACTTCGCGTAGCGCGAGTTTCACCGCGGGGCTAGCCCTTCATTAATGGGCGGCTCGCACCGGCCGCCGTGCCACTGGGTGCGAGCGTTCCGCGGCCACGAACGGCATCGCGGTCTTCCGCCGCCCGGGCCGCGGCCCGCTCGGCGGCGGCCGGATCGGCCGTGTCGGAGACGACGCGGCCGTGAAGCAGGCCGATCGTCCGGTATTCCGACCGGCGCAGCAACTCGAGGTTGTGCGTGGCCATGACCACGGCGGTGCCCGCGCCGTTGATCTCACGCAGCAACTGGAAGATGCCACGCGTGGCCCGGTCGTCGAGGTTGCCGGTCGGCTCGTCCGCGATCAGCACGAACGGGTCGTTGACCAGCGCGCGGGCGATCGCGACCCGCTGCTGCTCACCGCCGGACAACTCCTTGGGGTAAGCGAGCCCCTTGGATGCGAGGCCTACCTGCGTGAGCAGGCGGCTGACCTTCGCGGGCACGGACGGCTCCGCGGCCCCGGTCACCTCGAGTGCGAACGCCACGTTGGCATGCGCGGTCCGATCGTCCAGCAGCCGGAAATCCTGGAACACGACGCCGAGCTTCCGGCGAAGCTGCGCGACATCGCCGCGGTGGAGCGTGGCGGAATTGACGCCGCTGACCCGTACCTCGCCGAGGGTCGGCCGCTCCTCCATGAAGATCAGCTTGAGCATCGTGCTCTTGCCCGATCCGCTTGGCCCGGTGAGAAATACGAACTCGCCTTTGGCTACATGGAGCGACACGTCGTCGAGGGCACGGCCGGTCCGCGGATATTCCTTCGTGACGTGAGTCAGCCGGATCATCGCACAGCCTGTTCGAGGTCGGCGACCAGATCGTCCACGTCCTCGATTCCTACGCTCAGGCGTAGAAACCCGTCGGGGATGCCGGCGCGGGACCGCTCCTCGGGAGAGAGATGGGTGTGCGACGTGTACCGGGGTTCGCTGACCAGCGAATCCACGCCGCCGAGGCTTGGTGCGTGCTGCCACACCTTGAGGCGCCGGAGCATCCGGTCAGCCGCCTTGCCACCGCCGGCGAGCTCGATCGCGAGCATCCCGCCGAATCCCTCGAGTTGCGCCTCCGCAACCTTGTAGTCGGGGTGCGACGCGAGCCCTGGATAGTGCACCCGCCGGATCTCCTTCCGTCCTTCGGCCCACGTGGCGATGCGCATCGCGTTCTCGTTGTGCCGGCGGACGCGGACATCGATCGTCTTGAGGCCCCGCTCCAGGAGCCAGCACGCGAACGGGTCCGGCGCCTGGCCCCAGACCATCATCTTCTGCCGGACCTCTTCGATATACGAGGCGGTGCCGAGGACCGCCCCGCCGAGGGCGTCGTGATGCCCGTTGAGGAACTTGGTCGTGGAGTGGATCACGACGTCCGCCCCGTGTTCGAGCGGGCGGAAATTGATGGGACTCGCAAATGTGGAATCGACGACCAGCGCCAACCCGGATTCCTGGGTCAGGAGGCTGGCCGGCCGCAGGTCGACGACCCGGCATGTCGGATTGACGGGCGACTCGAGAAAGATTGCGCGAGTCTCGCGCCGCAGCCGCTTGCGCCATCCGCGGGTCTCGGTCGGATCGACGAGCGTGACATCGATGCCGACTGCGGCGAACTCCTGAGTGAGGAGCTGGTGTGTCCCGCCATAGATCCACGCGCTCGCCAGGAGGTGATCGCCAGGCCGGAGCAAGGCGAGGAGCGCGCAGGCCGTCGCACCCATTCCACTCCCCAGTACCAGGCCTGCCTCCGCGCCCTCGAGCAGGGCCAGGCGCCGTTGGACTACCTCGGCGTTGATTCCCGTTCCGTACCGTGGATATCGCAAGCCCTCCGCGGTACCGAACTCCTGAACGAAATTGACCGACTGGTAGATCGGCGTGACGATCGGGATGTCACCGCCCTTCCCGGAGGCGGGGGGCGGCTCAACCCCTCCGTGGAGTGCGAGCGTCGAAAGGCCAATGGGCCGGCTCGTGCGAGGCATGGCGAGAGAGCGATGAGCTCGGGATGGGAGCGGTCAGGCGAAAAAGCGGCGCGGCTGGTCCGTGTCGATCTTCCGGACCCGCACTATCTCCGACGGTGCGACGCCCGCGACGTCACGGACCACGACGCTGCCGGGCGGCACCGTAGCATCAACTCGCAACACGGCGGTCTCGTGCCGCCGTGGACCCTCGATTCGGACGAGCTCACCGTCGAGCATCATCCGGATCGCGGCGTCCTGCGCGCAAAGCCGCACCTCGGGACCTCGGTCCGGATCGCCGCGCCGCGTTGCCAGGAACCCTAACACCTTGAGCGGCGGGCTGTACGTCTCAGCCATGACACCGCGGCCCCGGTGCGGGCCCTCCATCGCGGCCGCCGTGCATTATCCGGCGTGGCCGAGCGCGAGGTACTGCTCGTCGAGTCGCACGAGAAGCCGCCGTTCGGAGAGCCCAATCAGCAGACGCTCGGCCGCCGGCGCATCGGCTCCGAGCGACGCGGCGACCGTCGCCACGTCGGCGGCCCCGAGCCGGTACACGGTGTCCCACGCCCGCTGCTCGTCATCACCGACGTTGCCGATGATCTGCGCCAGCCCGTCATGCCGCTCGGACACGAGCGCGAGCCCGTAGCGGACCAGTGCAGCCTCGATCGCATCGAGGTGCCACTCCTGCATGCCGCGGAACACGAAGTACGCATCCGAGGGCGGCGCTTCACTCGCGAACCGCAGCAACAGCTTCGCCACGACTTCATCCGCGCACGAGTAGTCCAGCAGCCCGACATGCGAGAAATCGATGACGGTGAGCGTGCGGCCAGGTGTGTCGGCGAGCAGGTGCTCGATCTCCGTCCGCACCGCCGCGCCTGTCGGGCGCGTGACGAGGTTGGAGTACAGGTCGCACACGGAGCGCCGCAGGACCGAGCTCAGGTCGATGTGCCGGATCATGCTACGCCCCGGCGGCTGCCCGTGGCCGCGCGGCCGCGATCGGCGGCCCGTTCACCCGTGCGCTGTTCATCACGTTCCGGTACGCGCTCCGGAATCGTGATCTGCACCTGCGCGCCCGGGAACGGCGACAGCCCTTCGAGCAACGGTGCGTCGTCGTCCCAGGGCGGCACGATCGCAATCCGGGCAGTTCCGCTTCGCACCGAAAGCTTGCCGGACCATTTCCCCAGAAAATTCCGGGCGCCGGCCAGTCCCTGGCCTCGCCCCCGGTCGCGGAAACGGCTCACACCGCGGATCACTGCTTCCTCGAGTGCCATGCCGTCGTCCCACCGGTCGGTCAACGCGCGGCCAGGCGTGCTCTCGAGCGAGCGGCGGAAGCCGATTCCCGCATCCGACACCGCGATCTGCACGACCCGGCGTCCGCCCAGCCGCTTCTGCCACCGATAGGTCTGCACGGCGACCCATCCGCCGCGTCCGGCGTGCTCGACGACGTTCTGGCAGACCTCGGACAGGGTCATGACGAACCGGACGCTGGCCTGCGCGTCGATACTCAACTCCCGCTCGAGAATGTTCTGCGCGCGCTGCTGGATCCGGTCGACGACGTCGTGCACGTCCGCGCTCTTGGCGACTGACGTGATCTCGAGGAGTACGCTCGACTCCGCCGTCGGCCGGGCACGCGGGACCGTCCCGTGCAGTTCGAACAACTCTTCCGCGTGGCGGAAGAAGCCGGTACGGGACCAGTACGAGAGTGTCTCGTCGGATTCAGGAGGCGTCAGGGTGGGACGGACCTCGCGGGTCTGCGCGATCGTCAGCAAGCCGACGAGTCCGTACGGCGATGCCCACCGGGCATGCCGGGCATCGATGAGCACTTTCTCGTCGGGGGGAAGCGGGGCGAGCCGCTCGAGCAACTGCTCGAACGTGACGTCGTCAAGCGACTGCGGAACAGGGATGACGGTCGTCACCGAGGGCTCAATTCTCCGCGCAGGTGGTGGGCGAGACCGGTCGCGCCCCGGTGCCCTACGTTTCGCGCGGCGGCAATCACCGCAACGCGCATCGCGTCGGCTAACTTATCACCGGCGAGCAGCCGGGAGAAATAGGTCGCCCCCCACACGTCGCCACATCCGGTCGGATCACCGCTCCGATCAGGGCCAACCGCGGCGGGGACCGCTGGGATGAGCGCGGTCCGAACGGGTCCGGGCTGGGCTCCGATCGCATCGCCGCGACCGTGTGTGGATAAATCCGCCAGCGCATCGAAATCCGCCGGGGCGAAGTACACGACGCCGCGGCTCCCGAGCGTCACGCTCAGACATCGCACGCCGGCCGCGAGCGCAGTGGCGGCCAGGGCGACCGGATCCGGCGCCATCAGGTTCATCTCGTCCTCATTGACCTGAATCAAGTCTGCGCAGCGGCACCATTCCACGACCGCCGCGAGCGGCCGCGGTGTGCGCAGGCCGCTGGGCTCGACCGCCAGAAGCAGTGAATGCAGATCACAATAGATGGGGCCGCGATAGTGCTGCCGTAGCAACTGCATCGTCGGCAGGTCCATCTCCATGCCACTGATGAAGTTGACGTAGAGGGCGTCCAGGTGGTGGAGCAATGGCGTCAGGCCGATCCACGTCCACGGGGGGAGGCCACCTCTGAGCACCTCGCTCCGGCGCTCATCGCTCACATATCTGAGTTCCACGCGGTTGTTCGGATGCGGAACCTCGACCAGAGCGGCATCCGGCGCAATTCGGCGGAGGGTCCGGAGATAGTCGCGGGCGCGCGCCGCGAGGTCGGCGCCGACTTTCATCACGGGGACGATCTCCCACTCGGGCGGCAGGGCGGCATCGAGCGCACCGAGCGCGTACGTGATCCCGCCCCATTCCTCGACCGGACCGTCCCGCGGGTCGCGTCCGTATATGATGTCCCACACGAACGTCCCGAGAACGCCGAGGCGTAGCCGGCGTCCCGTGGCGTCCGGTACGCCGAACGGCTCTCCGCTGATCACCTGACGCTCCGCCTGTAGTAGCTCACTCGTGGTGGTGGGGGCCGATCCCGCCCAACGTCTGCAACATGAACGTGGCGACGGCGCCGACGACGCCGGCCGTGCCCGCCAGGGTACCACCGACGATCCGGCATGCCTCGACAGCCGGCCGGAAGGCGCGCCGTCGCACTTCCGCGCGGAGCGGCTCGAAGAGCGCATCGCCCGCGGCCGCGACGCCGCCCGCGAGGACGACCACGTCGGGATTGAAGATGTTGAGAAGGTTGGCGACCCCCGTCCCGAGGAAGCGCGCGGTCTCCCGGACAACTTCGACCGCGAGGGGATCACCCAGCGTCGCGGCGTCGTAGACGATCCGGGCCGTCATGCGCGACATGTCATCCTGAATCAGCTCACGGAGGAGCGACGCTTCGCCGCCGGCCAGGGCTTCGGTTGCACGCTGCGCAATCGCGGGGCCGGACGCGTACGCTTCGAGGCAGCCGTAGTTGCCGCACTTGCAGCGGCGGCCCGTGGGGTCGATGGTCGTGTGTCCCACCTCTCCGGCGACGTCGGACGAGCCGTGATACAGTTGGCCTTCGAGGATCAATCCTCCGCCAATACCGGTACCGATCGTCATCCCGACGACGTTGCGTCCCCCGGCGGCGGCCCCGCGCCACCATTCGCCGACCGTCGCGCAGTTGGCGTCATTGTCGAGCGTGGCGGGCAGTTTCACCCGCGCCGAGACCCGGTCGCGCAACGGGAAGTCGCGCCACCCGAGATTGGGCGTGACGATGACGATGCCCTGGGCACGATCGAGCGGTCCGGGTGCGCCAATGCCGACGCCGATGAAGTCCCGCCGCGCCGCGCCAGTCTCCGTTCCGGTCGTCGCAATGACCTCGTCGATCATCCGTCCGATGCGCTCGACGACGCTATCGGCGCCGAGCTCCGAATGCGTCGGCTCCGTTCGCACTCCGTACTCGCGGGTCCCGTCCAGTGGCATCGCGCCCACGACGATGTTCGTCCCGCCGAGGTCGACGCCGATGACGTAGCGCTGCCCGGCGCCGCGCGTCGTGCCCACCGAGCGGCCAGCGGCGGTCCGTTGCGTGGCGTTCTTCGCCCTTGCGGGGGCCTTGGCCTGGCTGTGAGCGGCCCGCTTCTCCGGATGCCTGGCGTGGCGCGATGACGTGGGCTTCTTCGAAGGCATGGTTCAATGCGAGGAAAGGGATGCGGAAATCCGGATCACGAACGAGTAGGGGCGAACGACGCATGATACAAGACCACGGGGCGGCGACGAAATACAGTCACGATCCGCCCGCTGTGGACAACTGCCGGACGATCTGCTCGACCTCGATGAAGGCCAGGTCCCGCATGCAGCGCCAGTGGCCGAGCGGGCACTGCTGCGGACCGTGTTTGTCGCAGGGGCGGCAGTCGAGTCCCGTCACGCCGGCGGTGGCGTGGCGTGGAGCCAGGGGACCGAATCCGAATGCGGGAACGGTCGGTCCGAAGATCGTGACCGTCGGCGTCCCCATCGCCGACGCCAGATGCTGTGGCGCCGAATCGTTGGTGACGATGACGGCGCACCGCCGGATGACCTCGGCGGCGGCAAGTACGCTCAGCTCACCCGTCGCGTCGATGACCGCGCCAGCAGGACTGGGCACCGCATCGCGAATCTGCGCCGCGAGCGGGCGGTCGTCGGCGCCGCCGATCACGACGATCCGTGCGGTCCGCGCGAGCGCCGCCGCCAACGCGGGATATCCTGGCCAGCGCTTCGCGCCCCACGCGCTCCCCGGCGCCAGGGCGATGAGCGGCTCGCCGCGATATCCTGCCCGTGCGAGCAGTTCTTCTGCGGCACCGACATCGGATGCGCCCGGGTAGAGGCGAGGACGAATGGCGGCGGGATGGGGCTCGGCATCCGGGCCCGCCGCCGCGAGGCGCCATAGGCGTTCGGCGTGATGCCGGTCGGACCGGTAGGGGATGGTGCGGCTGTACAGCGCCCGCGCGGGCGATGTCGCGAAGCCCACGCGCTCCGGGAATCCAGCGAGGAGTGCGAGCATCGCGCTCCGGACGGAGCTTTGCGCCAGGTATGCGATCGGCGCGTCCGATTCCGGTGCGGTGCCGCCGTTGCCGCCGGACGAGCGGGCCGGCCGAGACGACCCCGATGATGCGCGACCCAGCCCGAATCGGGACTTGAGAGTCTGTGCCGTCTGCCAGAGACCGGCGACACCTCGTGCCGCGCCACGCTTGTCATAGATGATGATCGCCCGAACCGACGGGTCGCGAGCCAGAATCGGCGCGGCGGCCGGTGTCGTGACGACATCGACCGGACCGTGCTCGGCGAGGGCCGCGAGGAGTGGTGTGGTGAGGATGACGTCGCCGAGGAAGCTCGTCTGGATGACCACAGCGGGGCGGCGGGGCGCCGCGGCCTCGGCCGGTGCAGGCCACGGTTGCGTGGCGGGAGCCGGCGGCGAGCGCAGCGCGGTCCCGGCCGAGCCGGGACCGGCCGCGGAAGCGCCGAGGGGCGCTGAGGGCCACGGCATCATAGGCACCGAGCCTGCGGGCATCGAGCCTGCGGCGGCCGCGGTCAGTCCACCTGCAACACAGCGAGGAATGCTTCCTGGGGAATCTCCACCGTTCCGACCTGTTTCATGCGCTTCTTCCCCTCCTTCTGCTTTTCGAGGAGCTTGCGCTTGCGGGTGATGTCGCCGCCGTAGCACTTCGCCAGCACGTTCTTGCGGAGCGGTTTCACCGTCGTGCGTGCGATGACCTTCGTGCCGATCGCAGCCTGGATGATGACCTCGAAGAGCTGGCGCGGGATCAGCTCCTTGAGCTTGTCCGCGACCTTGCGTCCCCATTCGTACGACTTGTCGCGGTGAATGATGACCGAAAAGGCGTCGACCGGGTCGCCGTTGATCAGCATGTCGAGTTTCACGAGGTCACTTGCCCGATAGTCCAGCATCTCGTAGTCGAGGCTCGCGTAGCCGCGGCTGATGGTCTTCAGGCGGTCGTAGAAGTCGAGAATGATCTCGGCCAGCGGGAACTCGAAGTCGAACTCGACACGCTGGGTGTCTACGTAACTCATGTTCTTGTAGATGGCGCGCCGCTCCGTGGACAGCGTCATGATCGGTCCGATGTACTCGGCCGGCGCGACGATGCGTGCCTTGACGAACGGCTCCTCGACGCGCCCGACCTCGGAAGCCGGCGGCATCTTCGAGGGATTCTCGAGGAGCACCATCACGTTGTCCGCCTTGTAGACCTGGTACTCCACGCTCGGCACCGTCGTCACCAGATCGAGGTCGAACTCCCGCTGCAGGCGCTCCTGGACGATCTCCATGTGCAGGAGCCCGAGAAAGCCGGCGCGGAACCCGAATCCGAGCGCGGTGGATGTCTCGGGCTCGTACTGCAGGGACGCATCGTTGAGCTGCAACTTCTCCAGCGCGTCCCGCAGATTTTCGTACTGGTTGGTGTCGGTCGGATAGAGGCCCGCGAAGACCATCGACCGAACCTCGCGATAGCCAGGCAACGGTTGCGCGGCGCGCCGGGTCGCGTCGAAGATCGTGTCGCCCACCCGCGTCTCCTGCACGCGGCGGACGTTGGCGACGACGTACCCGACCTCTCCGGTCTCGAGTGCCTCGGTCGGGACCTGCCGCAGGCGGTTGCAGCCGACCTCGGTCACCTCATACCGGTCCCCACCGGCGCCGAAGGTGATCTGCATGCCGGGGCGCAGGACGCCATCGACGACGCGCACCGACGGGATGGCGCCGCGGTACCGGTCGTAATAGGAGTCGAAGATGAGTGCTCGCAAAGGGCCGTCGGGGTCCCCCGACGGTGGCGGTACACGCGAGACGATCCGTTCGAGGAGCTCGGGGATCCCGATCCCCTCTTTGGCGCTGACGGCGAGGATCTCTTCGGGCGGGACGCCCAGCAGGTCGCTCAACTCCTTGCGCCGGCGGTCGGGCTCGGCGGCGGGCAGGTCGATCTTGTTGAGGATCGGGATGATCGTGAGGCCAGCGTCGAGCGCGAGGAAGAGATTCGACAGCGTCTGCGCCTGTACGCCCTGGGACGCATCGACGACGAGAATGGCGCCCTCGCAGGCGGCGAGCGACCGCGACACCTCGTAGGTGAAGTCCACATGACCCGGGGTGTCGATCAGATTGAGCTCGTACCTCTGCCCGCCGGGCGCCACATAGCTCATGCGGACGGCGTTCAGCTTGATCGTGATCCCGCGCTCCCGCTCCAGGTCGAGCGTGTCCAGGACCTGGTCCTTCATCTCCCGCTTTTCGATCGTGCCCGTCGCTTCGATCAGCCGGTCGGCGAGCGTCGACTTGCCGTGGTCGATGTGCGCGACGATGCAGAAGTTGCGGATGTGAGCCAGGCGAGTCACGATCGGCCAAATATACGGGGTGGCGTCTGGGCACGACGGTCGCCTACGTTTCCGGACTGGCATGGAAGGGACCACTCGTGCGGATCTATTCGACCCCGCGTCGCTCGCCTCGATGGGACGCATCGAGATCGTCGCGCGATGGGTGGTGGACGGCTTCCTCACCGGGCTCCATCGGTCGCCACGCAAGGGGTTCTCGGTGGAGTTCGCCGAGCATCGTCCCTACCAGCCTGGCGACGATCTTCGCTATCTGGACTGGAAGATCGCGGCGCGTGCCGACCGCTGGGTGGTCAAGCAGTTCGAGGAAGAAACGAACCTGCGGGCCGTGCTGGTGCTCGACGTCAGCCCCTCGATGGCGTGGCGCGGGGCGCCGGCCCGTCTCACGAAGCTCGCGTACGCGGAGCGGCTGACCGCGGCTCTCGCCTTGCTGCTGCTGCGCCAGCGTGACGCGGTGGGGCTCGTGTGCTTCGACGAGCGCGTACGCAGCGTGCTCCCGCCGCGTGCGCGGATGACCCAGTGGCGGCGCCTCGTGGGCGCGCTCGATCGCATGCGGGAGGGCACGGATGCCCGGCGGTCCGACGCCGGCGACGCCCTCCTGCAAGCGGCGCGTGTGGTCCGGCGTCCCGGGCTGATCGTGCTCATCTCCGACCTGCTCACCGACGTGGCGCCGGTGGACCGGGCGGTGCGCGCGCTCCGCGCGGCCGGGCACGACGTCGCGGCGCTCCACATTGTGGATCCGGCGGAGCGAGAGCTGACAGCATCGGGCGACGCGTTGTTCGTCGATCCGGAGAGCGGGCTCGCGGTGCCCGCCGCGGTCGCCGAAGTGCGCGATGCGTACCGCGCGACCGTCGCCGCGGCACTCGACGAGTGGCGGGCGACGTTTGTGCGGGGCGGGGGCCGGTACGAGACGGTGATGACCGACGCGCCGTTCGGCGCGCCCCTCCGCCGGGCGTTCGCGGCGCGACAGGACAGCGGCCGGTAGCGCGCGCGACCTATGGGATTTCTGGCACCGTTGTTCCTCGCGCTCGGCCTCGGAGCCGCCGTTCCGCTCCTCATTCACCTGCTGCGCCGGCGCACGGGAGTCCGCATCGAGTTTCCGGCGGCCCGCTACCTCGCGCGCGCGGAACAGGAGCACAGCCGGCGCCTCAAACTGCGGAACCTGCTCTTGATGATGCTGCGGGTGCTCGCGGTTACCTGTATCGCGCTCGCCGCGGCCCAGCCGGTGAGCGGCACACTGGGCCGCCTCGTGGGCGCGGGACATGCGCCAGCCGCCATCGGGATCGTGCTCGACAACTCACTCAGTACCTCGGTGATCGCCAACGGGCGTCCGGTCCTGGACCGTCTGAAGGCGATCGCGGTACGCGCGGCGCGTGGTGCGACCGTGGGCGACCGGGTTTGGCTCGTGACGGCCGACGGCCGGACCCAGGGCGGGACCGCGGCGGCCGTGGCGTCGGCGATCGTTCGCACCGAGCCACTGAGCGGCGCGGGTGACCTGCCGCGTGCCGCCGCTGCCGCCGCCGGTCTCGTGCGGTCCGCCGGCGTGGCTGACCCGGTCGTCGCGATCGTCACGGACGGACAAGCGACCGCGTGGAGCGGAATGACCGATCTCGGGGGCGTTCGCGTCGTCATCTACGCGCCGGCCGAGCCAGGTCCGGCGAACCGAGCCGTCGTTGCGGCCGCCGCGCGCCCGGCGCGATGGACGCCACGCGGCGAGGTGACCGCCACGGTGCAGGGTACCGTGCCCCCTGGCGGGAGCGACTCGACCACGTATCGCATTGGTCTGGGCGTGAGGACGCTGGCCCGCGGCACGGTGGCGGTGACCCCGATCGGTGACGAACGCACCGCGCGCGATCGCCTGGCGGCAGGCGTCGGCGCGATTTCGGTCCATGCGGCGCCCCCCGAACGCGGATGGGTCGGCGGCAGTGTCGAGATCGAAGCCGATGAGTTGCGCGGCGACGACACGCGGTATTTCGCCATGTGGATCGGCGAGCCGCCGGCGGTCGCCAGTGATTCATCCGCCGGCCCGTTCATTCGGAGTGCCGTGGACGCGCTCGTGGCGAATGACCGGGCGACCACGGGCGCGGCAGGCCAGGGATCGCGCGCCATAGCCATCGTCGCCGCGGATCATCTCACCTCGCTGCCCGCGCTCATCGTGCCGCCATCCGATCCGGTCCGCATGGGCGCCGCCAACCGCGCACTCGAGCGCTCGGGCGTGCCGTGGCGATTCGGTGGCGTACAGCGCGGCGAGGCGACCATCGACGGCATCGAGTCTGCGTCTCCGATTGGGGCAGCCGCCGACACCGGTGGGCGCGCGGCGCCGGTTACCGCATCGCTGGCGTACGCGATGGTTGCGCAGGGCAGCGCCCCGGCCGACACACTGGCGCGCTCGGCGAACAAACCCTGGGCGGTGGCGGGGCCTGGCTACGTGCTCATCGCGTCGCCGATCGACCCGGTATCGACTTCGCTGCCGCTGCGCGCGGTGTTCGTCCCGTGGATCGGTGATCTCCTTGCCCAGCGGCTGGTGGGCGCGGGCGGGGGATTGGGCGGTGCGGGCAATGGCGTGCTGGAATCCGAGCCGGGCGAGACGCTGCGTCGCCCGGCCGGCGCGGAGGAGCTGGAGGCACCGGATGGTGCGGTCCGTGTGCTGTCTGGCGCGACGATCGATGCGCCGGCCCGGCCGGGCGTGTACTTCCTCCGGCGGGCGGGCGGACGGGTCGGTGCCCTCGTCGTCAACCCGCCGCCGCGCGAATCGGATCTGACCCGGCTCGCCACGCAGACGCTCGCCACGCGGTTCCGGGGCCGGTCAGTGTTGGCCGGGACGGACGGCGAGGAGTGGGCGCGCGCTGTATTTGACGCGCACGCCGCGCGTCCGTTGGCGCGGATCTTCCTCGTGGCCGCGCTCGTGGCGCTGCTCGCCGAGAGCCTGCTCACGCGCCGTGCAGTCATGCGGTCGAGTGGCGGGATGACCGCCACCCGGCGCGCGGCGTGAGCGCGATCCGGTCCGGCGCCCAGTCCCGCGCGTGTTGGGACGCGCGTTGGGACGCGCGTCGGGACGCGCGTTCGAGCGTCCGCTAGCCCGCCGCCGTGTCGCTCCCCCTCCTGCTGGATGCCATTGAGCGCCTTCCGGCGTTCGAGCAAGTCCTCAACACTCTTCCTGGCGCCGGGGAGCGCCGCACCGTCAGCGGACTGCCGGGATCGTCGGCCGCGGTGCTGGTGGCGGCGCTCGCGCGGCGCTTGCCGGGCCGGTTTCTCGTCGTAGTGGCGCAGGGGGTGCCCGAAGCCGAACGGTGGCTCGCCGATCTGCAATCGCTGGCCGCGGACGCAACGGTCGCCCTGTACCCGCCTCGCGAAGGATTCGGGGAGGCCGAGCCGCACGCGGAGGTCGCTGGAGAACGCGTCGAGACACTCGAGCGTGTCGCGCGCGGTGGCGTGCACATCCTGCTGACGACCGCGCGCGCCGTGCTGGAGCGCACGCGGCTCCCCGGCGCCGTCCAGCGCGCGAGGTTGGAGCTTCGGGCCGGCGATTCCTGGCGTCCCGAGGATCTCGCCCGCCATCTCGAATCGGTGGGGTTCGAGCGCGTCCCGATGGTCGAAGAGGTGGCGCAGTTCAGCGTTCGCGGCGGGATCTTCGACATCTATGGATTCGGCATGGCGGATCCCGTCCGTCTGGAGTTCTGGGGCGACGAGATCTCGGAGTTGAGGCACTTCGACCTCGTGACTCAGCGATCGACTCGTGCGGGATCGGTGGCCGTCGTGCTGCCGGTCGATGGGCCGGTCACCGAATCGACGCCCACCGTGCTGGCCGACCGCGTGTCGGTCATCGACCTCTGGCCTCCGGATGCCATCGTCTTCACGCCGGCCGGCGCGCACCTGGAGCCGGAACTCCGGCGGACCTGGGATGAGGCCCAGCATCACGTCGAGCTGGCTCGCCGCCGGGGCGAGGACACCCCGCCGCGCGAAGATCTGTATCAGTCGCCCGACCGGACACTGGCCGCGCTGGCGAGCCTCGCCACGCTGGCCGCGGACGATGGCACGCAGGCGGCGGCGGATGTCGTATTCCCGCTGCGTCCGCCCGAACTGGTGGATCGCGACATCGCGCGGCTGGGACGCATCGTGCGCGACGGGATTCCCACGCTGATCCTGTGCGACAACGCGGGCCAGTGCGAGCGCCTCGACGAGCTGTTGGCCGCGCGGGGACGGGATGGCGGGCCCGGGAATGCATCGCCCGCGACGCTCGCCGTCGGCGTGCTGGACGGCGGGTTCGTCGTGCCGGCGACGGCGACCGAGGGCGGCATCCGCGTTCTCACCGACCATGAGATCTTCCGCCGCGAGCGCCGCATCCGGCGTGCACGCCGCTACGGCGGCGGCGTCTCGCTCGAGTCGGTCACGGCACTCCGGAGCGGCGACTACGTCGTGCATCTCGAGCACGGTATCGGGATCTACCGCGGCATCGAGACGATTTTCGTCAAGGAGAGCACGGTCGAGGTGGCGGTGGTCGAGTACGAGGGCGGCGACCGCCTCAACGTGCCACTGTACCGCATCGACCAGCTCGAACGGTATCGCGCTGCGGGCGATGTCTCCGCGGATGCGCCGCCACCCCGTCTCCACCGGCTCGGTGGCAAGCGGTGGGCCCAGCAGCGCGAACGCACGCGGTCCGCCATCCAGGAGATGACCGCAGAGCTGCTCGATCTCTACGCGCGGCGGCAGGTGGCGAGCCGGCCGCCGCACGCGAGTGATGCGGCGTGGCAGCGACAGCTCGAATCCTCGTTCCTGTTCGAGGATACACCCGACCAGCGCAAGGCGACGACGGACGTCAAGACGGATATGGAGCGGGTACGCCCGATGGACCGGTTGCTGGTCGGCGACGTCGGCTATGGCAAGACGGAGATCGCCGTGCGGGCCGCGTTCAAGGCCGTACAATCGGGACGCCAGGTCGCGGTCCTCGTGCCGACGACGATTCTCGCCGACCAGCACGTCCGCGTGTTCGGCGAGCGGGTCGCGGATTTTCCGATCCGCGTCGAAGTCCTCAGCCGGTTTCAGACGCCCAAGGAGCAGCAGGCGATCCTCACCGATCTCGCGGCCAAGAAGATCGATGTGATCATCGGCACACACCGGTTGCTGAGCAAGGACGTGCACTTCGGCGATCTCGGGCTGATCGTGATCGACGAGGAGCACCGGTTCGGCGTGCGGCACAAGGAGCGTCTCAAGCAACTGCGCCTCGAGATCGACGTCCTGACATTGACCGCCACGCCGATACCGCGCACGCTGCATCTGTCGCTGGCCGGTCTCCGCGACATGACGTTGATGCAGACGCCGCCGCGCGACCGGTCCCCCGTACTCACCTTCGTCGAGCCCTGGGACGATGCGCTGATCGAGGAGGGTGTGGGGCGCGAGTTGGACCGCGGCGGCCAGGTGTTCTTCGTGCACAACCGGATCGCCACGATCCAGGCGATCGCGGACCACGTCCACGGACTCGTGCCGCGCGCCCGGATCGCGATCGGGCACGGGCAGATGCGCGAACGGGATCTCGAGGACGTCATGCGGCGGTTCGTCAATGGCGAGGTGGACGTGCTCGTCTCGACGATGATCGTTGAATCCGGCCTGGACGTCCCCAACGCCAACACCATGTTCGTGAACCGGGCCGACACGCTCGGGCTGGCGCAACTGTATCAGTTGCGCGGCCGCGTGGGGCGGTCGCACCGGCGTGCATACTGCTACCTCATGGTGCCGGACGGTGTGGATGAGGAAGCCGAACGCCGGCTGCAGGTTCTCGAGCACCACACCGAGCTCGGTTCAGGATACCGGGTCGCGCTCCGGGACATGGAGTTGCGCGGCGCGGGCAACATCCTCGGGCCGGAACAGTCGGGCTATGTACAGGCCGTCGGTTTCGACCTGTATCTCCGGATGCTCGATGAGCAGGTGCGCCACCTCCAGAACGCGGCCGGCGGCGCGAAGCCGGTGCCCGCGGACGTGTCGTTCGACGTGCCGGCGTATCTCCCGGATGATTTCGTCCCATCCCAGGAAGCGAAACTCGACATCTACCGGCGCCTCACGCGGGTGACGGAAGCCGCCGAGATCGACGCCTTGAGTGCCGAAGTCCGCGACCGTTTTGGTGTGCTGCCACCAGCGGCCGAGGCGTTCTTTGCGCAGGCGTTGTTGCGGTTGGTTGGCGCGGTGCTGCGGGTTGAAGGCATCCTGGTGCGCGGGGGGGAGGCGCGTATTAGCTTTCGCGCCGATGCCGTGCCGCGGATGAAGCCTCTGTCGGCCGCTTTTCACGACGTGCAGTTCCAAATCGAAGTGCGCCGCTCTCATCCGCTCTCTCTCAAGCTCACACGCCTGGGCGGGGCGGAATTGCCCGGTGGGCTCGTCCGTGCACTCCGCAGTGTCGCTGCGGTCTGAGCCCGTCGCGCGGGGCGAATCGCTCCGCCGTTCCCTCATCCTCTGATCGATGCCACGTTCCATCGCCGCCTTTGCCCGTGCCACCAGTGCTGCCGTCCTGTCAGTGGCGGCCCTCAGCTCGTGCCGCGCTTTTTCTGAGGCCATGACCTCTCATGTCGACGTCGTGGCGACCGCCGGCTCGCAGGAGCTGTCGGCGAAGCGCCTCGGCACTCTGCTCGGCGATTCACGGCTTCCCGTGGACCACGATGTCGTCCGCCAGGTGGCGGGGGTGTGGGTCGACTATCAGCTCCTCGGCATGGCGGCGGTCGCGGACGATTCGCTCAACCAGCCGGCGACGGTCGATTCGGCGCTGTGGGTCATGATGGCCAACATGCGGGCGAAGAAGTGGTTCGACGAACTCGGGAAGACGTGGGTGGGAGCCGACTCGCTCAAGTATCCCGCCGAGTATGCGAGCGGCCAGTACCTGGCGGCGCGGCACATCCTGCTGTCTCCGCCGCGCGGCGACACGACGCCGGCGAAAGTCGATTCGGTCCGGCGGAAAGCGGTGGCGCTCCGGGCGCAGGCCACGCCGGCAAATTTCGCCGACCTCGCGCAGAAGAACAGCCAGGATCCTGGCTCTGCGCGCCGTGGCGGCGACCTCGGCGTGTTCCAGAAGGGGCAGATGGTCGCGCCGTTCGAGCAGGCGTTGCTGGCGCTCAAGCCGGGCCAGATCTCGCAGCCGGTGCACACACAGTTCGGGTGGCACATCATCTACCGTCCGACGTACGACGAGGTGAAGGCCCAGATCAGCCGCGCGGCCGGCGCGCAAGTCACGCAGAAAGCGGAGAGCCTCTACATCGCGAAGGTCGATTCATCGATCCAGTTCAAGATGGCGCCTGGCGGCACGCCGCTCGTCCGGGCCGTCGGCAAGGACCGCGAGCTGCACGTGAACGACCGGTCGCCGATCGCCACCTACAGCGGCGGCGGCGTGTTCACGGCGGCGCGCCTCGCGAAGTGGCTCACGATGTTTCCGCCCGGCGCGGGTGCGCAGCTCAACGCGGCGGCCGACAGCCAGATCCCGCTCATGGTGCGCGGTATCGTGCGCAACGAGGTCATCATCCGCCAGGCCGACAGCGCCAAAGTGACGCTGGATACATCCGAGACCAACTCGCTTCGGCACGGCTACGAGACGGTGATCACCAATGCGTGGACCCAGCTCGGGATCGATCCGCGGGCTCTGGCCGACAGTTCCAAGGTGCCCGCGCAGCGCGAAGCGATCGCGTCCGCGCACATCGAGTCGTACCTGGACAAGCTCATGAAGATGTCCGTCCGGTACGTGAATATTCCCGGGCCCGTCGATGTGGCGCTGAGGGTGAAATACGAAGGGAAGATCAACGATGCCGGCGTCGACCGCGCCTTCGCGCTGGCGAGCCAGATTCGCAAGAAGTCCGACTCCTCGTCGGCCGCGAGCCGCCCGCCATCCGCGGTCCCGCTCCCCGGCGAACCGCCGTCGCCGGGCGCCAGACCCGCGACGCCCGCCAAGCCTCCGTCAGGTCCGCCGCCCGGCACTGACACGAAACCGTAGCCATGTCCCGGGGTACCGCGTAGCATGCTGCAGTGGGCCCGAGAGGGTTGCGGGAGCCCATCCGCCGGATGGGTGAGACGGGTGTGCTGCGTGGCGGCGGTCGTGACCGCCTGTGTGGTTCCGGCGCGGATGGCGGTGGCGCAGGAGACCCAGCCGCCGCCGTCAAAGCCGCCCGCCGACAGTTCAGCTCAGACCCTGCCCGCCCCGGGCGCGCCGCGCCCCGCGGCGACAATCTCGGTGCCTGTCACGGCGGGAGTCCGGGAGACCATCAGCGCGGATAGCGTCCCGGCCATGCGGGCGCCGGTGGCCGCCGTCCCCGCGGGCACCAAAGGCGCCCCGGCGAACACGGCACCGCCGGTTCCATCGCCGCTCCCGAACGGCGGCACGCTTCCACTCGATCGCGTCGTGGCAGTTGTCGGCACCGAACCGGTTCTCTGGAGCACGGTACTGGAGCGCATCAACGTCGGGCGCGCGCAGGGGACCCTGCAGATCCCGCCCGATTCCACGGGGCAGGAGCAACTCGCCCGGAACGTGGCCAACGACCTCATCAATGAAGAGCTCCTCGTCCAGAAGGCCAAGGATCTCAAGGTCGAAGTGACCGATGAGGACGTCGCCCCAGGTGTGGACCAGCGGATGAAACAAGTCCGATCCGGCTTTCCGACGGAAGCCGATTACCGGAATGAACTCAAGCGAGCCGGATTCGGGGCGCCAGAGGAATACCGGAAGACCCTCCTCGAGACTGCCAAGCGCGCCGAGATGCAGCGCAAGGTCATCGAAAAGCTCAAGGAGGACGGCAAGTTGATCCCGGTAGGTGTCAGCGAGGCGGACATCACCAACGCCTTCAACACCAACAGGGCATCGCTCCCTCACCGGCCGGCCACCGTGACATTCCGCCAGATCGTCGTGGCACCGCATCCGAGTCCGGCGGCCAAGGCTGCCGCCAAGGCCAAAGCGGATTCGGTCCTCGCGGACTTGAAGGAACACGGTTCGAGCGCCGAGAAGTTCGCCGAAGTCGCGAAGCGCGAGTCGATGGACCAGGGAACGCGCGAGCAGGGCGGCGACCTCGGATGGAATCGCCGCGGCACGATGGTGCTCGAGTTCGACCGGTGGATGTTCGCGCTGCCTCCGGGGCAGTTGAGCCCCGTGATCGAGACCGTGTTTGGCTACCACATCATCCGCGTGGACCGCGTCAAGCCGGCCGAAGTCAAAGCGAGTCACATTCTGATTCGCTGGAAGCTCGACTCGGCGCAAGTCGAAGCGGCGCGTACGGAAGCGGACAGCGTCCTGGCGGCGTGGAAGGCGGGCGCGAACTTCGACTCCCTCGTGACGCATCACCACGATCCGAACGAGGAGAAGGGAAGCCTGCAGCCGTTCCCGCGCGACTCGCTGCCGCCGTCCTACGCGCAGGCGTTCCGCGGCATGAAGTCCGGCGACTTCGTCGGCCCGTTCCCGATCGTGGACCGCGGGACAGGCAAGGCGAAATACGTGGTCGCCCAGATCATCAACTCGACCGATGGCGGCGACTACACGGAGAGCGACCTCCGCGATCGGATTCGCGAGCAACTCGCCGACGAGCGCGCGATCGCGCGATTGCTCGACGGCTTGCGCAAAGAGACCTACGTCGCGGTCCGACTCTAAACCGGCGACCCGCAGCCTGGGCGCGACGCGTCCCCGTCTCGCGGTCACCCTTGGCGATCCTCGCGGGATCGGCCCGGAAATCGTGTTGGCGGCACTGGCCGATCCGGCCGTTCGCGCGGCGTGCGATCTCGTGGTCGTCGGTCCGTCGGGTGCCGGTGTCGAGGTGGACGAGCGCACCAGCGCGTGGTCCGCCGGCGGGAGTGCCTCCGCGGCCGGCAGGGCGAGCGGGCAAGCCGTCGAGCGCGCGGTGCAGCTCGCAATGAGCGGGGCGGTGCAGGGCGTCGTTACGGCACCCATCGACAAGGCGGCGCTGCTGGCGGCCGGCTACGACTTCCCGGGACACACGGAGATGCTGGCGTCCCTCACGGGCAGCCGCGTGGCGATGATGCTCGCCTCGGACACCCTTCGCGTCGTGCTAGCGACCACGCACGTCGCGTTGCGCGATGTTCCGCGTCTCGTGACCGAGAGCGGGATCGTGGAGACGGCGGCGATCACGCGGCGGTACCTCGAGGCATGGTTCGGGATCGCGGCCCCGCGGATCGCGCTCTGTGCGCTCAATCCCCACGCAGGCGACGGCGGCCGGTTCGGCGACGAGGACGCCAGAGTGCTGGCGCCCGCCGCCCGCGCCGCGGGGATCGCCGGTCCGTTCCCGGCCGACACGGTCTTCGTCCGGGCACTGCGCGGCGAGTTCGATGTCGTTATCGCACCGTACCACGACGTCGGGATGACCGCCATCAAGGTCGCCGCGTTCGGCCGCGCCGTGAACGTGACCCTCGGCCTGCCGTTCCCGCGGACCTCCCCGGATCATGGAACCGCGCTCGACATCGCCGGGCGCGGCGTGGCCGATCCCGGCAGTATTCTCACCGCGACCCTCATGTGCGCGCGCATCGCGGAGCGCACCGGCGCGATCGTCCACACACACTGAATGGCCCAATGCTGATTGCCTACCGAGCGCGCCGCAGTTTCGCCGCCCTGGTCACAGTAGGCGCGGTCGCCTGCTCCATCCGTCATCCAGGTGAGGTGTCGGTGCCGGTGCCGGCTGCCGCACCCGGCGGTGCGCGCGCGCAGGCGGCTCCGGCCACGACAGCCGACACGGCCGCCCGCGTCGCGCAGGAACACATCACGCTGCCGGCCGACGCCTCCGTGGTGCGCACGATCGTCGCCGAAGGAATGGAGCGGTCGCATGTGGGCGCCGACCTCGAATATCTGTCGGACGTGATCGGGCCGCGGCTGACTGGTTCGGCCGGCGTGCGGCGCGCGAACGCGTGGACCGCGCAGAAGTTTCGCGAGTACGGAGTGGACAGTGTGTGGACCGAATCGTGGCGGTTCGGGCGACCATGGGAGCGTGGCCCCCTCACGCTGGCGCTGGTGGCGCCCCATGCGCGCCAGTTGTTCGGGGCGTCGTGGGCGTGGGCCCCGGGGACAGACGGACCCGAGACCGGCGACGTGGTATACGTGGACGCGCTCACACCCGCGGAGTACGCCGCACGGTTCGCGTCGTCGGTCCGCGGAAAATGGGTCATGACGCGGCCGCCCGCCTTCGTGTGGAACCCTGACGGACCGCCGATGACCGCCGCCGACTCGGCACGAGCAGACTCGGGGCGGCGGGCGTTCGCCATGGCGAATGCGACGCCGGACCTGGCCGAGTACCGGCAATCACTTCCGTTCCGGCTGGCGAACGACGGTGCGTTGGGTCTCATCAACGACGGCGCAAAGGATTTCGGACTGCTCACCATGAGCGGATCGCCGTCGTCGCTCTTCCCGCTTCCCATGATCGTCGTGCCGCACGAGGCATTCACCCTGTTCCACCGTCTGCTGGCCGCCGGGCAGAAAGTCACGCTGCGTGCCGACATCGCCAACAGCCTGGGCGCCGATACCGTCGATGCGCAGAACACGGTGGCCGAGCTGCGCGGGACCACCAAGCCTGATGAAGTCGTGCTGGTCGGCGCACACCTCGATTCGTGGGATCTGGCGACAGGGACGACCGACAACGGCGCCGGGGCGATGGCCGTTCTCGAAGCTGCGCGTATTCTCAAGGCGTCAGGCGTTCACCCCATCCGCACGATCCGCTTCGTCCTGTTCACCGGCGAGGAGGAGGGCCTCTTCGGCTCGCAGGCCTACGCCGAGCAGCACGAGCGTCAGCTCAGTCACTACCAGGCCGTGCTCGTGATCGACAACGGGACCGGCCGCATCTCCGGTATGTCCTTACAGGGGCACGATGAGCTTCGGGACGCCTGGCGCGCGATGTTCGGGCCAGTGGAGACCCTCGGCCCGTTCACGATCCGGTCTCGCGACAAAGGCGGGACCGACCACTTGTCGTTCGTTCCCTACGGCGTGCCGGCGTTCAATTACGATCAGGAGACGCGGGGCTACAACCATACCCACCATTCGCAGTCGGACACCTACGACTACGTGGTCACGGGCGATCTCCGGCAGGCGGCCACCGTCATGGCGGTGAACGCGTACGAGTTGGCCACGATGCCCGAGTTCCTGAACCGCGGCAAGGCGACGATCGTCGTTGGTGCCGGCGTGCCCCCGGGTTCCGCCGCCACGACCCGGTAGGGGGCCGGTACGCGGGGCCGCCCCGCGCCGGATCACGCCGATCCGCCCTTAGGTGTGCTCCGCGGCTTCGCTGTCCGCAGTAAGCTCGGCGTCCGGAAGCTCCATCCCCAGCGTCTCGACGCGCCGCCCGTCCATATCCCTGACGATGAACGTGGCTCCGCCGGCAGTCACGCGGTCGCCGACCACCGGGACACGGCCGAGCGCGCCGAAGACGTAGCCGCCGATGGTCGTGTAGTCCTCTTCCGGGACCGCGAGCTCGTAGCGGCTGTTGAGCTCTCCGATGTTGGTGCTCCCGGCGACCACCAACTCTCCCTCTCGCGTCGACAGCGGCTGCGGCGCCTCGGCCTCATCATGCTCGTCAAGGATCTCGCCCACGATCTCCTCGAGCAGATCCTCCATCGTGACGATGCCGGCGGTACCGCCGTACTCGTCGAGGACGATCGCCATGTGCTCCTTGAGGCGCTTGAAGTCCCCGAGCACCGCCTCGACCTCGCGTGAGCCGGGGATGACGTGAGCGCGGCGCATGATGGACGCCGGCGTAAACGCGGCCGGGCGGTTGCGGGCGACCTGCAGGAGGTCCTTGGCCAGCAGGATCCCGACGATGCTGTCGATCGTTTCGGTGTAGACCGGGTAGCGCGAAAATCCGCCGTCCGTCACAACGGTGAGCGTCTGATCGAGTGTCGCATCGCTCGGAAGGGCCACGATATCGGTCCGGGGCGTCATGACCTCGCGCGCGTTCTTCTCGGAGAATTCGAACACGGCGTCGAGCAAGGCCGCATCGTGCTGTTCGAGCGCACCACCTTCCTGCGCCTGTTCGACGAGCAGTCGCAACTCCTCCGGGGAGTGCACGCTGTCCTCGGCCGATTGCGGCGTGGCACGTCCGGTGAGGCGGAGCACCGCCTGCGCGGAGCGATTGAGGAGGGCGGTGAACGGGGTGGTGAGCCAGGCCCAGACCATCAGCAACGGCACGAACCACCGCGCCAGCTCCTCGGGGTGCACGAGGGCGGCGCCTTTGGGTGCCAGTTCCCCGAACACCACGTGGAGGTAGGTGACCGCAGCCAGCGCGATGGCCCCTGCTATGGTAATGCGGAGGGGGAGTTCGATCGCGAAGGGCAGGGCGCCCAACGCGTCGCCGAGGACGCCGGAAAAGGCCGCCTCGGCGACCCACCCCAAGCCCAGGCTCGCCAGCGTGACCCCAAGCTGGCTGGCCGACAGCAGTGACGAGATGTTAGTTGTACCGCGGAGGGCGAGCCCGGCCAATCGATCGCCTTCGGCGGCCCGCGCTTCCAACCGAGTGCGCCGCGATCTGACTAGTGCAAACTCGGCAGCCACGAAGAACCCGTTGAACAGCACGAGCGCGACGATGGCGAGCAAACGGACGAGCACCACGACAAGCTACTAGGCATGGCCGCCTCCCACCACGGCCGCAGTCGCGACGCGCCACACGACAACCTGATGGGTATCGGCCACAGCCACAGCCATCCGGGCGGTCCGGGCCACATCCATAGCTCCGGCGAGGTACAGGCTCGGGGCCTTCGGATCGCCCTGGCGCTGACCGCGGTGTTCTTCGTCGTCGAAGTCGCGGGCGGACTGCTCGCCAACTCGCTGGCGCTCCTCGCGGACGCCGGCCACATGCTGACGGACGTCGCGGCGCTCGGGCTCTCTCTGTTCGTGGCCTGGTTCAGCCGGCAGCCGGAGACACCGAGCAAGACGTACGGCTATCTCCGCTGGGAGATTCTGGCCGCGTTCCTCAATGGAACCACGCTGCTTCTGATCTCGGCCTGGATCATCTCGGAGGCGGTCCTGCGGCTTCGCCATCCCGAACCGGTCGCCGGTGGCCTCATGCTGGCTGTGGCGGCGGCCAGTGTTGTCACGAACCTCGCGTCGGCGTGGGTGCTCCACGGCGGATCGCGGGGCAGCCTCAATCTGCGAGGCGCCTACATCCACGTGCTGGGCGACCTGCTTGGCTCCGTCGGCACGGTCGTCGCCGCGGTGCTGGTGCGCTTTACCGGGTGGCTGCCGGCCGACCCGATCGCGTCGATCGTCATGACGATCCTCATCGTTCGCGGGTCGTGGCGGCTCGTGCGCGAATCGGTGGACATCCTGCTCGAGTCCACGCCCGCGCATCTGTCCACGGGGGCGATCCGTTCGCAACTCACCGCGATCCCGGGCATCGAATCCGTCCACGATCTGCACGTGTGGACCGTGACATCGGGTGTGATCGCCATGAGCGCGCATGCGATCGTTCGCGAGCCCGAACGGCACCAGCATGTGCTCGAGCACATCCACGACGCGATGCGGCTCTTCGGGATCGATCACGTCACGATTCAGCTCGAGCGGCGCGCGATGCCGGACCGGGAAGCGAACCTGCATCCCTGAGAGGCTGCGCGGGCCGGCCTCGCCAGCCCGCTCCCGCCGCTATGCCAGCGGCGTAAGCCAGCGGCGTAAGCCAGCGGCGTAAGCCAGCGGCGCGGCCGAGGCGGCAGGACGCATAGAGCGGTGGCGGGGTGAACGGTCGCTAATACGAACTGTCTGCAGCGGTCGCTGTCCGGCCCCTCCGTTGCGCGCCTCCGGCGCCAGGCGTCCTCATGGTGATCAACCGCCCGACTGCTCATCGCTCCCGTGCCATGAACACGGACTTCCGGATCGAGAAGGACAAGCGAATCGTCTCCCTCCTGATGCTCGGCGGCGAGCAACTCAGCGGGGAGATGTTCGTGCAGCGCTACTCACGCTATCACGTGGGCAGCGAAGAAGTACCGGACGTGCTCAACTCGCCGGAGCCGTTCTTTCCGCTCGTCCGGGCCGGCGACACCCTCATGGTCGCCAAGCACCAGGTCCGGGAGATCGAGTTGGTGGACGATAGCGGGGTCGAGGCGGGAGTTGCGCCGGGCGCCAGAGCGGAAGCCGTAGAAGTCACATTGCGCGACGGTACGGTGCGGTCCGGACGGCTCTATCTCGAGATGCCGACCGACCGGCCTCGCCTGCTCGACTATCTCAACCGCTACGCGCAGCGCTTCGTGACGCTGTACAGCGCCGGCGGCATTCGTCTGATCAACCGCGAGTTGATCGAGCGCGTCCGTCCCATGGACTGAGGTCCGAAGCCGTGGCTCAGCTCGACCGTTTTCTCTCCGTGATGGTTGCCAACGGAGCCGACTCCATCCATCTGACGGAGCGCGAAGTCGCCACCCTGCAAAAGGACGGTGCTCCGCGGCCCATCACCAAGCAGCCACTCACGGCGCAGCAACTGCTGCTCCTGCTGCGCGAGATCGCGCCGCCGGATGCCGCCCAGCAAATGGCGGCTGGGGCGCCGGCGAACTTCCTGTATGCGAACACCGATGGTCAATTCGCGGTGGCCGCATCGCATGCCGATGGCCGGTGGCACGCATCGATCGGGCTGGGCGGCGGCCCGGCCGCCGCGGCGGCGCAGAGCGAGGCACCCGAAATGGATGTCGTGACGGCCGCACCAGCCCAGAATGGAGCGCCTGGCCATGTGGCACCCGCCGCTCCACCGCCCAACATTGGTTCTCCCAATGGTGCGGGCCACAGCGGGCACGCGGTCCACATCGATGACTCAGCGCCCGCGGCGCCTCCAGCGGCTGCGCGGCGCGAGAGCCGGCCCGTCGCGGCTCAGACGGCCGAAGAGCGTGCCGCGAACGCCCTTGCCATGATGGATGGGCTTCTCCGGGTGCTGGTCGAGAAGAAAGCGTCGGACCTGCATCTGCGCTGCGGCGAAACCCCACTCATGCGCATCGACGGCGAGATCGTGCGCCTGGAGGGGTACGACACCATCGAGAACGATCTCATGGAGGCGATGCTCCGTGCGATCATGCCCGGGCGCAGCCGCCAGGAGTACGCCGACACGAACGACACCGACTTCGCGTACGAGCTGGAGGGGCTGGCGCGGTTCCGGTGCAATGCCTTGCGCGAGCGCCGGGGCGCCGCCGGGGTATTCCGGGTCATCCCCACCGAAGTCGTCACCGTCGAGAAGCTTGGCATCCCGGCCGAGCTGCAACAGTTGTGTCACCTGAACAAGGGCCTGGTGCTGGTCACCGGACCGACCGGTTCGGGCAAGTCGACGACGCTCTGCGCGCTGATCGACCTCGTGAACCGGGTCCGCAAGGATCACGTGATCACGATCGAAGATCCGATCGAGTTCGTGCACCGCAACAAGCAGTGCATGATCACCCAGCGCCAGGTCGGGCAGCACACGACGTCGTTCAAGAGCGCGCTTCGGGCGGCCCTGCGAGAAGATCCGGACATCATCCTCGTCGGCGAGCTGCGCGATCTCGAAACCGTGTCGATCGCCATCGAGACAGCCGAGACCGGACACCTCGTGTTCGGGACGCTGCACACGTCGACTGCCGCGAGCACGGTGGACCGCGTCATCGATCAGTTCTCGGCCGATCGCCAGGAGCAGATCCGGGTGATGCTGTCGGAGTCGCTCAAGGCCGTCATCGCGCAGACACTCTGTGCCAAGATCGGTGGTGGCCGCGTCGCGGCCCGCGAAGTCCTGCTCTCGGTTCCGGCGATCTCGAACCTGATCCGCGAGGGGAAGACATTCCAGATTCCGTCCGTGATCCAGACCTCGCGCCGGCTCGGCATGATCACGCTGACCGATGCGCTGGTCGAGCTGGTGGACGCGAAAGTCGTCGAGCCGCGCGAAGCCTACGCCAAGGCGCTCGACAAGACCAGCATCGTAATGCAGCTCAAGAACCACGGGCACGATGTGAGCTTCGCCGAAGCCCCCGAGGGGGGCGGCGCGGCGTCTGCCAAGGCGGCGCCAGGCGCTCCGGCCGCACGGCCCGCCGCGCCCCAGCGGGCCGCAGCCAGAAAATAGGCTGGGCGTGACCGGCCGGCCGCGGCGTGTCGCCGGCCGGAAGCGTGCGGTTCACTACCCTCCGATCTTCTTCAGCTCCTCGCGCCAGGCGCGCTGCGTGGAGTCGATGGCCAGCCCGTCGCGCAACTGGATCCTGGCGGACGCCGTGTCGCCGCGCTGGAGCTCCAGCCCCACGAGGGCCGTGCGCGTCCGGGCGCCATCCGGACGGAGCGCCACCGCGCGGGTGAGGAGACCGAGCGCCCGCGAAGTGTCGCGGAGGCGAATGGCGTTCGCGGCGGCCATGTAGAGAACCGCGGCGTTATGCGGCGTCAGATCCGCGGCGATCGCGTACTCCCGCTCCGCACCGATTGCGTTCCCGGCGCGATCACGCAGCTCGGCGGTCGTGAAATGTCCCAGATAACTGGACGGTGAGCGCTCGCGAATCGCCGCAAAGGCCGCGGGTGAGTCCTTCCAGGCGCCAAGAGAGCCGACGGTACACCAGAGACCCAGCGCAGCGACGGCGCCCGCGGCAGCCACGACAAACCATTTACGGGCGGCCCACGCCCCCACGATTCCGGCGCCGGCGGCGATTGCGATCGCCACACTCGGCGAATAGAGCGTGCGATCGGCGACAACGACCCCGCTGCGCACGAGGAGGTTGGAGACCGGAGCGTAGGTCAACGCGCCGAACGCCACGACGAAGCTCCAGGGGGCTGGCTTCCGCACGTGGCGCCACAGGACGGCAATCGCCACCACCACGATGGCGGCGCCCAGCAGCACGAGCGCTGGGTCCGGGTGGAGGATGAGCGCATCGGGGGGTGAATAGTCCAGGCGCGGCGGCTGAGGGACGAGGATGAGCGACAGCGCATGCGGGACGGTCGCCAGCGCCAGCAGCAGCCCTGGCCAGCCTCTCGCGAGCTCGAACGCATAGTGGGGAGCGTCTCCGGCCAGCGTGCCCAGGATCAGCCAGCGCGCGGCCAGGAGGCATCCCACGCCGGCCGCGGCAGCGATCGCGAGACGCAGGGCCGGAGCCCGCCGGGCGCCGGGCGAGCGGCGGTCGTCAGGTAGAGGCGTCACTGCTGCCGCCCAGACGATTGCGGGTGCGACCACCCCGGTCTCCTTGCTCGCCATGGCACATGCGGCCAGCGCGAACGCGAGCCACAGGGTGAGACGTTCCCGGCCAGGCCGGGCTGTCGCGGAGTGTTCGCCGCCTGAGGGGGCGGAGCCAAGGAGGGCGAGGCCCAGCAGAGCGGCCGCGCACACCAACTCCGAGCGGCCGACGATGTTGGCGACTGCCTCGGCGTGGACCGGATGAATCGCGAACCACAGTCCCGCGGTGAGGGCGGCCGGGGCGGGCCACCATCGGAGCGCCAGCCTGGCGACCAGTGCGGAAATGCCGGCGTGCCATGCGATGTTGATGGCGTGAAACAGCAAGGGCGCGCCATGTCCGGCGGTCCACTCGAGACCGAACGACAGCGTCGTGAGGGGACGGTACAGGTGTCCCACATCGTACCAATACGGGCGACCCAGGGCGGCGACGAGAGTGGACAGGTGGTGAATCGCCGCGTCGTCCGCGATGATGACCACGTCGTCGAGCGCAAATCCGTTCCGCAGCGCCGGGAGATAGCACAGGATGGCAACGATGGCCGGGACCCAGACCACCCAGCCCGGACCCGGCCATGCCCGATGGCGACCCGCGGCCGCGGCGGGGACCGGCCCGGGCCAGCGCACGCTCATGACGGCGCGGTCATCGCGGTCCAGCCATGGTCACGGCTGCGGTGGCGCCGGTGGTGCCGGCGGTGCCGCCGGAGCGGGCGCCATGTTGCCGAGCATGGTGCGCCACATGCGCTCTCCCGGATCGAGCCGGAGTCCATCGACGAGCAGCGCGCGAGCGGCGGTGCTGTCGCCGTGGTGCAACTCGAGCATGATGAGCGCGGTGCGCGCGCGCACGAAATTGGAATCGGCGCCCACGGAGCCGGCCAGCCATCGAGCCGCGGTCGCCGTGTCGCCGGATCGGAGGGCGTCGATGGCGCCGTGGTAGAGCAGCATCGGATCGTGGGAGAAGCGGTCGATCGCGGCGCGGTAATCCTTGTGTGCCGCCGCCGTGCGTCCGGACTCGGCTTCCTGGCCAGCCAGCAAGTAGTAGCCACGATAGCTGTCGGGCGCGCGATTGCGCATCGCGGCGACGGCGGCGTGCGTGTCGTGCCACGCCGGGATGCTGGTCTCGGTGAAGAAGATCGCCACGGCGGCGACGGCACCCGCGAGCGCCAGCGGGAACCTCGCCCGTTGCTGCCACAGAGCTGCGGTGGCCACACCCATCGCGAGCGCATACGCGACACTCGGCGAATACATCGTCCGCTCCGCGATCACGACGCCGGTATGGATCACGAGGTTCGAGACGGGCGCCAGCGTGGCGGTGGCGAAGATGATGACGAACGTCCAGGGACCGGGCCGGCGCGCGTGCAGTGCGACAGCGGCAATCGCTCCGGCGACGAGGGCGATGCCGCACATAATGAGTCCGGCGTCGAGATGAGCCAGGGCGGCGTCGCTCGGCGAGTAGTCGTTGCGCGGGAGCTGCGGCGCGAGGACGAGGCCGACGGCGCGCGGCAGCGATGCGAGGGCGAGCAGCACCGCGTGGCCTGCCGATATTGCGCCGAAAGCCGGATGCGGGTCATCGCCGGCGAGTCGTCCCAGGACCGATATCCGGACCGCGAGGACGAGCACCACACCGAGCGATGCGGCCGTGGTGGCGCGCCACGCCGCCCGGCGCGCGCCGTGACGCTCGGTGTCACTGCGGCCGGCATTGCACGCGAGCCAGCTTGCGGCCCACACGACGATCGGTGCGGCGATCCCGATCTCCTTCGATGCCATGGCTGCGGCGGAGAGGATGCCGATGACGACGAGGCGTCCTGTGTGCGCCGGTGGGCGGTTCGTGGTCCCGGTCTCCGCCTCCGCCGGCGATCCAGGATCGGGCATCGTGGTGCCGCGAAGCGCGACGATCGCCACCGCCAGCAGCGCGGCCGCGCAGAGCAGCTCCGAGCGTCCCACCACGTTGGCGACCGCTTCCACGTGCACGGGATGGATCGCAAACCACACGCCGGCCGCGAGCGCGGCGACGGGGGTCCACCACTGCAGCGCCAATCGCGCGACGAGCGCAACGACCAGCGCGTTCCACAGGATGTTGGCGGCGTGGAAGGGCACCGGAGAGCCGCCGCCCCGCATCCAGTCGATGGCCAGTGAGAGCGTCGTCAGCGGCCGGTACAGATGCCCACTGGTGTACCAGTAGGGGACGCGCAGTGCAGACGCGAGTGTCGACCAGTGATGAATGCGGGTGTTGGTGACGACAATCACATCGTCGTCGTACGCGAACTGGTTCCGCAGTGACGGGATGTACACGGCGATCGCGAGGAGTGCGGGTGCGCACCAGGCCCACCAGGTGCTGGTTGGCTCGGCGCTGCTCGCGGCGGACGAGTGCGAAGGCATGGTCACGAATAACGCACGATTGACGTCTACGTCACTGGGGTCGGCTATATTTCGCGCCTATGCAAATCCGGAATGTCGCGATCATTGCGCACGTCGACCACGGCAAAACGACGCTCGTCGACAAGATGCTGCGTCAGGCCGGCGCATTCCGGGAGAATCAGGTGGTGGAAGATCGTGTCATGGATTCCAACCCGCTCGAACGGGAGCGGGGCATTACGATTCTGGCCAAGAATACGTCGGTCCGGTGGCACGGCACGAAGATCAATATCGTCGATACCCCGGGGCACGCGGATTTCGGCGGCGAGGTCGAGCGGATCCTGCGGATGGTGCACGGCGTGCTGCTGGTGGTGGACGCATTCGATGGCCCGATGCCGCAGACGCGGTTCGTGTTGCGCAAGGCGCTCGCGCTTGGCCGCACACCGATCGTCGTGATCAACAAGATCGACCGTCCCGGCGCGGATCCGATGCGCGTTCACGACGAGGTGCTCGATCTGTTCATCGAGCTGGAGGCGGATGCGGCGCAGCTCGATGCACCGGTCGTGTACGCGTCGGCGCGCGAGGGTGTGGCGACGATGGATCTCGACGTGCCCGCGACGGACCTTGCGCCGCTGTTCGACGCGATCATCGAGCACGTGCCCCCGCCGACCGGCAACGAGGCGGAGCCGTTCCAGATGCTCGTGTCCACGATCGACCATTCGCCGTATCTCGGGCGCCTCGCGATCGGCCGGATCGAGCGGGGTACGGCGCACGTGGGTGACCAGGTGGCGCTGCTGCCGCTGGATCCTACGCAGCCGTCGGAGCGCTCCCGGGTCACGAAGCTCTACATATTCGAAGGGCTCGAGCGCGTCGAAGTACCGTCGGCCGAGGCGGGGGAAATCGTCGCGCTCGCCGGGCTGGAGGGGGTCGAGATCGGCCTCACGCTGACGGACCTGGAGCACGCGGAGCGCCTCGAGGGGATCGCGGTCGAGGAGCCGACGATCTCGGTGGATTTCCTCGTGAACAATTCCCCATTCGCGGGGCGAGACGGGAAGTTCGTGACATCCCGGCAGGTGCGGGAGCGGCTTTATCGCGAACTCGAGCGAAACGTGGCGCTCCGGGTGGCGGACACCGACTCCACGGACACATGGACCGTCTCGGGCCGTGGCGAGCTGCATCTCTCGATCCTGATGGAGACCATGCGGCGGGAGGGGTATGAGTTTCAGGTCTCCCGTCCCCGGGTCATCACCAAGCGAGGTGCCGGGGGGGAGCGGCTCGAGCCCTATGAGGAGTTGTCGATCGACGTGCCCGAGGAGTTCCTGGGTGCCGTGATCGAGAAGCTGGGGGGCCGGCGGGCGGAGATGCTGGAGATGAAGAACCCGGGCCAGGGGCTGGTGCGGCTACTGTACCGGATCCCGGCTCGCGGGCTGTTCGGCTACCGGTCGGAGTTCCTGACCGATACCCGGGGTACCGGGATCCTCCACCATCGGTTCCTCGAATATGGGCCCTGGGCCGGCGCGCTGGCGGGGCGGTCCCGGGGGACCCTCGTGTCCATGGAGGGTGGCACGGTCGTCGCATTCGCATTGGCCAATCTGTCCGAGCGCGGGACCCTGTTCGTGGCGCCGGGGACGCTGGTGTATGAGGGAATGATCATCGGGGAGAGCGCCCGGCCCGGGGACATGGACGTCAATCCCACGAAGGAAAAGAAGCTGACGAACATGCGGTCCAAGGCCACCGACGATAACATCCAACTGGAGCCGCCGCGGGAGTTGACGTTGGAGGGCGCGCTAGAGTATATCGAAGATGATGAGTTGATCGAAGTCACGCCGCGGTCGATCCGGCTGCGGAAGCGGTATCTGAGCGTGAACGATCGCAAGAAACTGTCGCGGGAAGCCAAGCGAGAACGCGCGTCGCTCTGACGCGTTCACTTCACATCCCCTCCACACCAACTCATCCCTCCCATCACGGCCGGATCTTTGCGGACGTCCGGTGGTACGCACCAGGCTGAAGTGACCTCGCCGCGCTCCGCCGGGCCGAGCCTGGCGTACGGCGCCCGTCTTGCGGTCACTGGCGGTGCGTGACGGCTTCGCTACGTCCTCGATGTTTCGTGGGTTTTCTCACCATTCATTTTCTGTAACGGAGAGCTCTGCTATGTCGGACCTGTTCGACGCGCCGGCGACGGGCGCGCCACGGGCGGGTGGCGTGAGTGTCGCGGATGCGGCATCGCGGGATGTGCTGCGGGGTGAAGTGCAGGATGCGGTGCAGGGTGGAGTGCCGGGTGCAGGGGTCATGGCGGGGATGCCGGGTCGTGGGGGGGCTGGTTTCGGGCGTGGTCTGGCGGCGGTCCCGGTCGCTGGCCTGTCCGGCGGGGGTCTCGGTTGGCCCATGGGGTTGGCCCCTCAGCGTCCTGCCGATGCGGACCCCGAGGACGAAGACGCCGACGATCTGGACGACGACCTCGACGATGACGAGGACGACGAGGACGATGATCTGGACGATCTGGACGACGACGAAGACGACGAGGATGATGACGACGACTTCGATGATGACGATGAGGATCTCGACGACGACCTCGACGATGATCTCATGGACCTCGATGACGAGTACGACAACGATGATGACGACGACCGTGCGCCCGGGCGGCCGGACTACGAGAATGACTAGCGACAGACCGGGGGCGGCCCGGGCGTGACGATGTTTGGCGACCGCGTACGTGAGGCTCGGCAACGGGTACGAACCCCGGGAGGCGCGCGCCTCACGCAGGGCGACCTCGCGATCGCCGTGGGCGTCGAGCGGAACACCGTGAGCCGCTGGGAAAACAGCGGGGTGCGTCCGAAGGACCCGCACGTGGTTCGGCGTCTGGCGGCGGCGCTTCGCGTGCCGATGGAGTGGTTGTTCGAGGAGGATGCCGCGGATGTCCCCGAGTCCTGGCCCGGCACCGAGCGGGAGGTGCGTGGGGCGGCCGCGGTCAGGGAAGGGATGGCACCACGGCAACCGTACCCCGCGGGGTACGCGGCCCCGTATGGCGCGCCCGACGCCCTCGGGCAGCGGATCTCACCGATGGCGTACGCCGTCATCCACGACTACGTGGCGCGACTGGAGCAGGCGGGTCTGACGCCGGACGAAGCTGCGGAGGCGGGCCGGCTGCTGGTGCACAGCGCGTGCAACCGCCTCAGGCCGGGAGATCCCAGGACTCGGGTCCTGGACGTCGTGCTCGCCGATATCGAGGCGATGTGGTCGTTCGTCACGACGGTGCTGCGCGCGGAGGGGCGGGACATCTGACCGGAGCGACACAGAGAGGGGAAAGGAGACACTGAGGTTGGGCGGTCTGGATGGCCGCACGGTGCCAGACTGGGCGCCTCCTATGGGAGTACTACTCGTGCCAGATGCTCGCCCGCCCGCTCGGCCGCCCGGTGGCGCGGCTCACGCACCACTGCCCGCCCCTCGCGACGACGCCGCGTTATATCGGCTGCTCGTCCTGAGTGTCGCGGACTACGCGATTTTTGCGCTCGATCCCGACGGCCACGTCGTCACGTGGAACGAGGGTGCGCGGCGTCTCAAGGGGTATGAGCCGCACGAGATCATCGGCCGGCACTTCTCGGTCTTCTACCCACTCAGCGAGAAGGACAAGCCTGCCCAAGAGCTGGCACAAGCCCGCGTTCACGGACGCTTCGAGGATGAAGGGTGGCGGGTGCGGAAGGATGGGACGCTCTTCTGGGCGAACGTCATCATTACCCCGTTGTACGATGAGGCGCGTCAGGTCGTAGGGTTCGCCAAGGTCACCCGTGACCTCACGGAGCGAAAAAAAGCCCAGGAACACCTGCTCGCCTATAGCCAACAGATCGCCGCAGAGGAAGCGGCCCGGCGCGCGGCCGAGGGGCACGCGGAGGCGCTGGCGGAACTCAATCGTGCACTCGAGGAGAGCGCCAAACAGCTGGAAGAACAAGCATCAGAGCTCGAACAGCAGCACGAAGAAGCGCAATCGCTCGCTGAAGAATTGGAAGAGAGGAATGCGCAGATGCAGGCCTTGGTGGAAGAAGCGCAGGTCGCGCGAGTCGAGGCCGAATCGGCCAACCAGGCCAAGTCCGCATTTCTCGCGGTGATGAGTCATGAGTTGCGAACTCCCATCAATGCGATCATTGGCTACACCGAGCTGATCGCGGCCGAGGTCTCTGGGCCGCTCAATGATGCTCAGCGGATGCACCTCGGTCGTGTACGGACCAATGCCCGTCACCTTGTCTCCCTCATCGAGAACGTGCTGACCTTGTCTCGCGTGGAGGCGGGCAAGGAGACCGTGTACCGGGAGACCACTGATGCGTGCGCCTTAGCGCGCGAATCCGCTGATGTACTGGCGCCGGCGGCCTCGGCCAAGGGGCTGCGGTTCGTCATCGACACGCCTCGCGATCCCTGCTGGATGTCGACGGATCCGACGCGGCTGCGTCAGGTGCTGATCAACCTGCTGTCCAACGCCATCAAGTTCACCGATCAAGGTGAGGTCTCGCTCGAGGTCCGCCCGCAAGACGCCATGGTCCGGTTCACGGTGCGTGATACGGGCGAGGGCATCGCCCCCGAGATGCTGGACCGGGTCTATGACGCGTTTTGGCAGGCCAATCAGTCCCACGCGAACCGTCGGGCGGGTGCCGGCTTGGGGCTGAGTGTCGCGAAGCAAATCGTAGCTCTCCTGGGTGGCACGATTGCCGTTGACAGCGAGGTCGGCGTCGGGTCCGCGTTCTCCGTGTCTGTCCCGACCCTCGCGCCATAAGGGGGGCAAAGACAGAAAGGAGCGAGACAGAAAGGGGAAAGGAGATACTGAGGTTGGGCGGTCTGGATGGCCTGTGCGCCACGAGGCCGCTGTCTTCGGTCTCCTTTCCGCTTTCTCCCTTCTCCTTTCTGGTCTGACGCTGGGCTGACGGCGCACGGTCAGCTTCGGCGGTGTTTGCCTTCGAGAAGCTTCTCGTCTACCAGAAGAGCGTTGGGTTTGCCGCTTCGATCTGTGCAGCGACCGGTAAGTTCCCCCGTGGTTACTACTTTCTCGCTGATCAGTTGAATCGGGCAGCGGTGTCGATTGCTGCGAACATCGCGGAAGGAAATGGGCGATTCACGGCCGCCGATCGACGACATTTCTTCGTGGTCGCACGCGGCAGTGTGTGGGAGTGTGTCCCGCTCCTCGAGATTGCGGACCGCCGGCAGGTCATCGACACAAACATGCACGCGCGTCTCAGGGCGGAACTCGAGGAGATCTCGCGGATGGTGTCGGGGCTGATAAGGGGTGTTGATAAACGGGCAACCGGCGCCGCGGTGTGTCGCCAGGGCCCGTGAGGCTGTCACGCGCTGGGGCTCTGTCGACACGATTGTCGTAGCACGGCGGTTTGCATCTGCCGTAGCGAGAGGTGCGGCTCGCGACTACGGCTCCACTTCGTCCTGGCCGACCCAATAGTGCTTTTGGTCGTCGAGCACCGGGACAAGCACGTAGAGGTGGGCCAGGAGCTCGTGCAGAAACATCGTCGCTCTGAGCTCTAGCGCGTAATAATGGCTATGCCCCCAGTCGGGCTGGCTGGGATCGAGGAGGGATGGTGTGAGAGTGACCGTGTAACCGAGCGGTTCGAAGAGTTGCCGGAGCAGCGCCTCGCCCCCGCGGGATGGGACTGCAGCGATCGTGGCAACTAGTGGGAGCGCAGTGCTGGCGAGTTCCGGCCGATCCTTGCTCCGACCCGCCATCGCGGTTCCGAAGACTTCGGCAATCGCAACGCTCAGGAACGACGATGCCACATACGGCCGGTCATTGACGTACTGCTCTAGGGCTCCGCCCTCACCTCCAGGCCCCCGGCGATTTCGCACGAGCGCCACGGGATCGACGTCGAGCAGGAGCGCAACCGTGCACGATTCTACCCCCGCCACGGGATAGAACACGTGAACGGTAATCCTTTCGCGGCCTCAAACTAAGGGCGGGATCCCAGTCGCGGCCACGCTGCTTGAGCTCTACCGCCCATGCCGTTCAGCGGCCACCGGGTGGCGATTCTAATTTGAGACGGAAACCGGTTGGGAAAAACCGGCCGATGGGCTTACAGATTCAATCTCTCAGGACTGAGCCAGAGCCTCGGCAACTCTGCTGCGAAGCTCCTGTTCGCCGATCAGTCCGACCGCCCGTTCCGCGTGCGGAGTGGGATCCGGTTGACCCATGTATAAAAGGTCATAAACGCGATCCCAACGATCGTGCTGGGCTCGCGAGAGGCCGTCCGGGCAGCGCTCAACCCAAAGATGCATGAACTTCCGCCAAAAAGGCCAAAAGGACAAATCGCCTCGAATGAATCGGCGGGTCAACTCCTCGATCTCTTCGAGATACGCCTGCGTGTTCCTCATCGAAGTCGTCGGATCTCACACTCCTCATTCCCGCCAGACGCTCGTAGGACACGTTCTAAAACTGTCCCGAACACTCCCAACTGCGTTCGGTCGACGAGTACCGGCAGTTGTTCTTGCCCGGACCTACATACTGGAATTGGAGAACGTACGCTAGCCCATCCAGATGGTAATCAAGCGGGTCGGGACATCTGACCGGAGCGACGCAGAAAGGGGAAAGGAGACACTGAGGTTGGGCGGTCTGGATGGGCCGCACGAGATGGGGTGCGTGCGAACCGTAGCCTGTGACATGATCTGCTCAACGCGCTGGATCTATCCGCCCGCGCATTCTCGTAGCGTGGTCCGCGTGGTCAGAGTGCCGCGTGATCTTTCACCGCGACTTCGAGCGACCGCTTGAGCCCCAGGAATCGCTCGTCGATAGCTGCCGGGTTCTCGCCGTTGAGCGCGATCATTTGCGCGCGGGCTCCCCCGCCTCGGATCACGTCGAATGCGTTCGACTCGATGCCGTCCACGATCGCCTTTGCGACATCGTCGGCCGGTTCCAGCGTGAAACCAAGTTCCGGCCCGGCCCGGTTCGACCTCATCATCGGCGTGTCCGTGCCGCTGGGGTAGGCAGTCAACACATGCACCCCTTCGCCCTTGAGCTCGCGGCGGAGCGCTTCGCCGAAGCGAGCGAGGCCGGCTTTTGCGGCCGCATAGGTCGCGTAGAATGGCACGCCAACAAGGGCAATGCCGGACGAGACATTCACGATCATCGCCTCCCCACTGGCGCGCAGCGCGGGCAGGGCGTCGCGGGTGAGCAGAATGGGTGCGACCAGATCCACATCCAGCATGGCTTGCAAATCGGCTTCGGCTGTGTTCTCGAGGCGCCCGGCCCTCACGCCGCCGGCGTTGTTGACGAGGATGTCGAGTCCCCCGAGCGCTTCGAGCGCCTGAGTGATCGTGGTCGCGCGGCCGTCGGGCTTCGCGACGTCGGCGGCGACGCCACAGACGCGCGTATTACTGCCGTAATCACTTTGCTGCGCGTTTTGCTGCAGGTTCCGGACGGCGTTCGCGAGTGCGTCGGCGCGTCGCCCGGTGATCACGACGTTCGCGCCCTTCGCCACGAAGGCGCGCGCGAGCGCCAGGCCGATGCCGCTCGACCCGCCGGTAATGAGGATACGCTTGCCGGTGATGTTCATATCGGTTCTCCGTTCATGTATTCACGCTCGAGGTTTCAAGGTCGCGCGGCTTGATGCCGCCGCGCGGCGCAGTGCTCGCGTCGCAAGAGACCGTGGTCGTCACCTGAGACACTCCGTGGGCAGAGGCAGGTTGGAGGGACCGGCGCGCCGGTCGGGTTAGACCGCGACGCGGCCACCGTCGACTGGTACGACGGCGCCATTGAGGTAGCTGGCTCGGTCGGAGGCGAGGAAGAGAATCACCTCTGCGATCTCCTCCGGGCGGGCGGCGCGGCCGAGCGGGATGGTGGAGACGATGGCGGCGAAGCCGTCGCCCATCGCCTTGGTGCCCGGCGTCAACGTTGGTCCGGGGGAGACGGCATTGACGCGGACGCCGTGCGGCCCGTACTCGGCCGCCCACGCCTTCGTCAGGAGCGCGGTCGCCGCCTTCGAGGCGCCGTACGCCGAGAGGCCGGCCATGCCGAACTCGGCGACCATCGTGGTGACGTTGATGATCGTGCCGCTGGCGCGCGCCGCCATCCGGGGCGCAATCGCCGCCGTCAAGTAGAACGGCGCCTTGACGTTCACCGCGAACGTCTCGTCGAACGCGGACTCCGGCAACTCGTGCGTGGGTCCGCCGGGGAACACGCCGGCGTTGTTGACCAGGATGTCGACCTCGGACGCACGCGCGGCGAGCGCTCGCACGTCCTTGGGCGAGGTGAGATCGGCGCGGATGAACTCCGCCTCGCCTCCGTCCGCCGTGATCGCCTCGACCGCCTCGGCGCCGCGCTCCTCGCTGCGGCCGCTGATCAGCACCTGCGCGCCCTCGCGGGCAAGCGCCGCCGCCGCCGCTCGCCCGATCCCGGACGTTCCGCCCGTGACGAGCGCTGTCTTTCCTACTAGTTCGCCCATGTTGATTCTCCTCGATCGTGATTGGACTGTTTAGTCCACAATATGGTGTGGTCACTGGACTGTCAAGTCCAGTCGGACTACTTTTCGCTGATGCGCGAATCCAAGGTTCCGGCGACCGGCAGGGGACGGGCGACCCGGGAGAGGATCCTGCAAGCCGCCGCCGAGCTGGTGGCGGAGAAGGGCGCCGCCGGCATGAGCCTCGACGACGTCCGCGCGCGCACGGGCGCCAGCCGCAGCCAGCTGTACCACTACTTCGAGGATCGTGACGATCTCGTGCGGAAAGTCATCGACGTCACGACCAACGTGGTCATCGACGTCCAGGCTGGCCTGCTCAAGCACCTCGATTCCTGGGCCGGAATCGACCGCTGGTTTGACGCCCTCGTCGAGCTGCAGGTCGACCGCCAAGGATGCGGCGGCTGCCCGATTGGCTCGCTCGCCGGCCAGCTCGCGGAACGAGACTCAGGCGCCCGGGCGGCAATCGCCGCGGGTCTCGATCGCTGGGAAACCCATCTCCGAGATGGGCTTGCCCGGATGAAAGCGCTCGGGAAGCTACGTCACGACGCGGACCCGTCAGCGCTCGCGACCGCGACGATGGCCAGCATCCAGGGGGGCCTCCTGCTCACCCAAGTGCGCCGCGACGCGTGCCAGCTCCGCATCGCGCTCGACGCAGCGCGCGCGAACCTCCGCCTCAGTGCCAGCAGCCGGCCGAACCAGAAAGGCGACGCCAGATGACTCTGCGATTCGGACTGCTCGCCTTCGCAGTCCGATCCGCGCCTCTCGATTTTGGCCCGCTGTGCGGGCCAAAATGGGCCTGGGACGAGTTGAACGTCCGACCTCACGCTTATCAGGCGTGCGCTCTAACCACCTGAGCTACAGGCCCCGCCGAACCGGATCGAAGTGGCAACGTAATGGAGCGGGGAAGCCGGCGCAATTTGAGGCGTACACTCTCAGCGCGCAGGGGCCGAAGCAGTGTTGGTGCTGTGTACTCTACAGGGGTGCATCGGCCATACGACATATCCGGGATACTCCCGATGGTGCGGGGCTCTTGTCTTCGCTTTAGCAGACGCGCCCGCGACCGGCGCCGCTTAGGATCCTGGCAGACCGATACTGGCGGAAGCCCGTGGCATGGCTGACGTACCTGGCCGGCGTCTGACCAACGGAAGGACACGATGCCTCAACCATTTCGGCTGAACGTCAACGGCGCCGAGCACACCGTGACGGCCGAGGGCGACACGCCGCTGTTGTATGTGTTGCGCAATGATCTCGGCCTCAACGCACCGAAATTTGGATGCGGGCTGGGACAATGCGGTGCATGTACCGCTCTCCTGAACGGCGCGGCAATTCGGACCTGCCTGTTCCCAGTGTCGGGCGTGGGAAACGCATCAGTCGTCACCCTCGAAGGACTCGGGACCATCGAAAAGCCGCATGCGCTTCAACGGGCGTTCATAGCCGAGCAGGCGGCGCAGTGTGGCTATTGCATCAACGGGATGATCATGACGGCAAAGGCCTTCCTCGATCACAACCCGCACCCGACAGCGGCTGCGATTCGTCAGGCCCTCGCGGAAAATCTGTGTCGCTGCGGGACTCATGTGCGGATCGTTCGTGCGGTGCAGCGCGCTGCGAACGGGACCTGACGTGAACCCTCATTCAGGCACGCTTCCGTCTCCCCGGGACTACTCGCGTCGCGAGTTCTGCCAAGCGGCTGTAGGGGTCGTCGTGTTCTTCTCGATGAATCCCGGCCCGTTTCTCGGACACGTCGCTCCAGGACAACTTCCTCTCGATCTGGAGACCAACAAGCGTCTCGATTCATGGCTCCGGATCAATCCGGATGGAACGGTCGAAGTTTTCACCGGAAAAGTGGAGTACGGCCAGGGCGCGATTACTGCGCTTGCGCAGATCGCGGCAGACGAACTCGACGTCAACTTCGAGCGCATTCGGATGCGTCCGGCTGACACCTCTCATTCTCCCGACGAGAGTTATACCGCGGGAAGCGCCTCGATCGAGGTGGGTGGCGGCGCCCTTCGCTATGCGGCGGCCGATGCTCGCGCGACCCTCTTGGAGATGGCGGCGGCGAAGATGCGCGCCCCCACAGGCAGCCTCACGGTCGACGATGGCGTGATTACGACTTCGGCGGCGGCCGGGCGGGTCACGTACTGGGAGCTTGCCTCGAAAGGACTCCTCGCCCGCGACGTGAGGAGCGGAATTCCTCTGAAACCCAACTCGAGTCGGCACATCGTTGGAACCTCCGTCCCGAGGCTCGACATCCCCGCGAAAGTCACCGGCGGCGAAGCCTACGTGCAGGATATGCGGCTACCCGGCATGCTGTTCGGACGAGTAGTTCGGCCGCCCAGCTATGGGGCACAACTGACCGCGTTCGACGATGTATCGGCGAAGGCCATGCCTGGCGTTGTCACGGTAGTCCGTAACGGCCGGTTTCTCGGCGTCGTGGCACGACGGGAGGAGCAAGCGATCGCCGCGCGCGCCGCGTTGCAACGAGCTGCCGTGTGGACAATGCCCACGGAGCTTCCAGACGAGGCGAGCATCGCGGCCTTCTTTCGCAATTCTGCGGACGCCCAGGTAACGACGGTGAGCTCGAGATCACCGAGCGTGACCGCGCCCATGGCGGTGAGAACGCTGAGGGCCACGTATTCAAAACCCTATCTCGCTCATGCCTCGATCGGCCCGTCTTGCGCTATCGCGGCCGTCGAGGACGGCGTGCTGACGATCTGGTCACACACCCAGGGCGCTTATCCGTTGCGTACCGATATAGCTGTGGTCATGGGCCTGCCGCTCGGCAAGGTCCGCATTGTCCACGCGCAGGGTTCGGGCTGCTACGGCCATAACGGCGCCGATGATGTGGCACTCGATGCTGCTCTGCTGAGCCGCGCAGCCGGCGGGGCACCGGTGAAAGTGCAGTGGATGCGGGACGACGAATTCGCCTGGGAGCCGTTCGGCGGTGCGATGTCCATCGACGTACAGGCGAGCGTGGCAGCCGATGGATCGATCACCGACTGGCAATATGACGTATGGAGCAACTCGTTCAATATGCGCCCGGGCCAGCGTGGCGGGGTCAATCTGTTGGCCGCCTGGCACCTCGCCCAGCCGTTCCAGCACTCGCCGCCCCGCGAGATCCCGTTGCCGAGTGGCGGCGCCGATCGAAACGCCGTGCCGTATTACGACTTTCCGAGCCAGCGTATCACCGAGCATTTCTTGCCGACAATGCCGGTACGCGTGTCCGCCCACCGATCGCTCGGCGCTTTCGGCAACGTGTTCGCCGTGGAGTCATTCATGGATGAACTTGCTCATAGCGCCGGCGCCGACCCGGTCGAATTCCGGCTCCGCCACTTGACCGACGACCGCGCCAAGGCCGTCATTCGATCTGTTGCGGACCGCGCGAAGTGGCGCAGCGGGGCCAAAGGCGATGGTGCGCGGGGGCGCGGCATTGCCTTTCTGCGCTACGAAAGCACGAAAACCTACGTGGCGGTGATCGCCGACATCGTGGTCGATCGGGAGTCGAACGCCATTCGCGTCGAGCGCATCACGGCGGCCGCCGATTCCGGACTGATCATCACACCGGACGGCATATCGAACCAGCTCGAAGGGGCAATCATTCAAGGTGCGAGCTGGGCATTGAAGGAGAGGGTCCGGTTCGATCGCCAACGTGTGACATCGCGCGATTGGAACAGCTATCCGATTCTGACCTTTTCTGAGCTGCCGGAGATCGACATCGTGCTGCTCAATCGGCCGGACCTGCCACCCTTGGGCGCTGGAGAAGCGGCTTTGCCGCCGGTGCCTGCGGCCATTGCGAACGCATTTTTTCACGCGACGGGAAGGCGCCTCCGCGACCTTCCTTTCGATCGCGACCGGGTCAAGGCCGCTCTGGCATAGCGGTGGGTTGTTGTGATCGCGAGCGACCCGTCACGCTTTCCGGCAGTTTCTCGGATCGGGACTCGATACGTGGAAACACTGTTTCGGTGGGATGAATTGCTCACTATGCCTGTCACGCGGCGCACATTTGGCGCCGTGTTTGCCAGCGTGGTCGCCTCGCCCCGGCTCTCCGTTTCGCAGCCGAATGCGGCGGTGCAACGCATTGATGTCCATCACCACATGGCGTCGCCGAGCTGGCTGCAAGCCGTAAAGCAGATTGGTGCCGGCGATCCGGTGATCGCGAATTGGTCAGTCCAGAAATCGCTCGACGATATGGACAAGGGTGGCGTGGGGACCGCTGTGCTTTCCGCCAACGCTCCGCAGGTGCGGCCGCTCGCCAGAGACGCCGCGATCCGGATCGCGCGCGAATCGAACGAGTACGCAAAGCAACTCGCGACGAGCCATCCGGGCAGGTTCGGCGTCTTCGCGATGCTGCCCCTGCCGTACATCGACGAAAGTCTCAGGGAGATTGCCTATGCCCTGGACACGCTCCACGCCGAGGGCATTGGCATTCTCACGAATTATGGCGATAAGTGGCTCGGCTATCCGTACTTCGAGCCAATTTGGGATGAGCTTCACCGTCGCAAGGCGACGGTCTACACCCATCCGGCGGACGCGAATTGTTGCGTCAATCTTGTTCAGGGCGTGCAGCCGTACGCGATCGAGTGGGGGGCCGATACGACGCGCAGCATCACCAGCCTGATTTTCAGTGGCACGTCGCAGAAATACCCGGATATCAGCTGGATCTTCTCGCATGGCGGCGGTGGGCTGACCGCGTTTGCCGAACGCCTCCTGGTGCAGATGGTTACGACACCGCCGTACCAGGGCCGATTTACCCGTGAAATGATTCAGGGTGAACTGAATCGCTTCCACTATGACACGGCGCAAGTCTCAATGGCTGGAACATTGGCCGCGCTTGCCAAGCTGGTTCCGGTATCGCAGATCCTCTACGGCACCGATTTTCCGTATCGCACCGCTGCCGAGCATTCCAAGGGCGTTGATGCCGTATTCGACCAGGCCGATCGCCAGCGCGTGAATCGCGACAACGCCCTGCGCATTCTACCGCGGTTGGGCGGCGCCTGATCCCTGCGGCCGGGGGCGCGCCGAAGGCGCGCGCGCCGGCTCGCGGGTTACTGCGCAATCAACCGCCTTGCGTGCGCGCGACGTCCGCGGCGGAGATACCCTCCAGTGCAAGGCCGTACCCGACGCTTTCGTCGACCAGGCGCCGGAGTTTCTGGGTCATCGCCACACGGGTATAACTGGCGGTCAACGGAGGCAGCTTCGCGATACGATCGGCGATCTCCCGCGCGCGCTGCATCAGGCGCTCGCGGGGGACTATCTCGCTGACCACGCCCAGGGTCCGTGCCTCGTCGGCAGCGATGGCTTGTTGCGTCAGCACGAATGTTCGGCCGCGGATCGAGCCGATCACTTCGGGCCAGAGAGAATGAATTCCGTCTCCGGGCACGATTCCGAAGGCAAAGTGAGGCTTGTCCTGAAATACGGTGTCCGGCGTCGCGATGACAATATCAGCGAGCAGTATGTATTCAGAGTGGACAGTAGCAGGTCCGTTGACAGCGGCAATGACGGGGACCGGAATGTCGAGCAAGTTGGCAAGGATCTTCTTGCCCTCGCGATAGATCTTGTCGAAGCCTCTCGGTGAGAAGAAATCAAAGCCCTCAGACTCGATGTTGTCGATGAACGCCTGACCTGCACCGGTGAGAATGACTGTCCGATTCTCTGCATCCTGGCCGACTTGATGGAAGAGGTCGACGAACTCCTCGTGGGAGTGCCCGTTGAAGATCAGAGTCTCGCCGTTCGTGTGAAGCACCACTTCGAGCACGCCAGCCGGGGAACGGGCAAGCCTGGCGTGTGGGAAGCTGTCGCGGTAACTCGAGAAACTCGACATTATCCGGTCCTCCTTGTCGGGCAACGTTTCAGACGCCCACTGCCACCACGAAGGTATACGAACGCTGGGTGGCCGCGGCGGCCGTGTGTCGTCATCCTCAGTCGCGGTGGTGGTGTCAGCGCGCCGCGAAGTCTACTCTGTGCCCGGCGCGCGTGCGTCTGCAAAGGCGGAGACGCCGGTATCGGCCTTTCGGGATAGAGCGTCGCCTTGCCGTGGCTGACCGCGGAGACGTGCACCGCCAGCGCATCCCGGGCACACTCGCAGGAGCGATCGCCAGAGGCTAACGTACAAGGATGAACGGCGGCGCGTGGTTGTACCTCTCCTGTGCAAGGTGACCGGCGTCCTGGGGGCCGGGAGGAGACCCGGGTGGGTATATCAGAACCGCATGCTGTGATTCCTGATGGGCGCGGGGGCCCAGGACTAGGCGCGCGGGCAGATGCCGCGGGGCGCGGCAGCGCGGCCGGCTCGCTGCTCAGTGCCGCGAAGGGCACGCTCGAGATGATCGCCGCGGGAGCCAGCCTGCGCGACGTCCTCGCGAGTCTGTGCGAGGCGATCGACGCGCAGGACGACGCGATGATGTCGACAATCTTGCTGGCTGATCCCGACGGGCAGCGCCTATGGCCCGCGGCAGGTCCCCGAGTCCCGACGGGGTGGACCCAAGCGATCACGCCACTCGAGATCGGCCCCGACATAGGCTCCTGCGGCACGGCCGCCTTTTGCCGAGAACGCATCATCATCTCGGACATCGCGAGCGACTCTCGCTGGTCAGGTGCTCCGCCGGAAAAGTCACGACAGGTGGCGCTTGGTTACGGCTTGCGAGCCTCGTGGTCTGAGCCGCTGATCTCGAAGACCGGCGCGCTCCTTGGCACCTTCGCCATGTATTACCCGACTCCGCGACGCCCGAGCATGCGCGAGCTTCAACTGATCGAGGACGCAGGGCACATCGCCATCATAGCGATCGAAAGCGAACGCGCGCGAGCCGCACTGAAGCAGGCCCTGCTCGAGGTTCAGGCTTCAGCCGAGCGACTCCGGCGAGATGAACAGGAGCTCCGGCAGATCACGGATGCGATTCCCCAGACGATCATCGTACTGAGCGCTGACGGCGCCGCGGTCTACGCCAATCAGGCGGTGCTGGACTTCACGGGTCTGGCGATGGAGGAAGTACTCGCACCTGAGTTTCGTGCGCGGATCTTTCATCCCGAAGACGTGGCGAGGGTCGCGGACGAGCGGCGCGCGGGGTTGTCCGGCACGCTGCCCTTCGAGAACGAGCAGCGGGCCCGGCGGCATGACGGCCAGTATCGCTGGTTCCTCATCAAGTACAACCCATTCCGCGACGAGCGCGGAGCGGTCATCCGGTGGTACGCTACCGGGACCGAGATAGACGACCGCAAGCGCGCCGAGGAACGGATCCTGAGCGAGAACATTGCGCTGCGTGAGGACGCCGATCGCGCGTCGATGTTCGAAGAAATCGTCGGATCGTCCGCGCCATTGCGACGTGTCCTGTCGCAAGTCGCCCGCGTGGCGCCGACGGATTCCACCGTGCTCGTCACGGGCGAGACCGGGACCGGCAAGGAGCTCGTGGCACGTGCCATTCACAAACGCTCGAGCCGCGCCAGCCACGCGTTCATCCGAGTGAACTGTGCGGCGATTCCCGCATCACTCATCGCGTCCGAGTTGTTCGGTCACGAGAAAGGCGCGTTCACAGGAGCGCTGCAGCGGCGGCTCGGCCGATTCGAGGCCGCCGACCGCGGCACCATCTTTCTTGATGAGATCGGCGATCTTCCTGCTGAAGCCCAAACCGCGTTGCTCCGCGTGCTGCAGGAGCGCGAGGTGGAGCGGGTCGGCAGCAATCATCCGATCCCCGTCGACGTCCGCGTGATCGCCGCAACCAATCAGGATCTCGACGACGCGGTCGCGGGCGGGACATTCCGCCAGGATCTCTACTACAGGCTCGACGTCTTCCCGATCAGGGTCCCTCCGCTCCGCGAGCGAGCGGACGATGTGCCCATGCTCGTGTCCTACCTCGTCGAGCGCTATGCGAAGAGGGCGGGCAAACGCATTCGCCACATTGACAAGGCAACCATGCGACGCCTTCAGGCGTACGACTGGCCAGGCAATGTTCGCGAGCTCCAGAACGTGATCGAGCGCGCCGTCGTGCTTTGCGAAGCCGAGACGTTCTCGGTAGACGAGTCCTGGCTGGTCAGAAAGCCAGCACGTGTGGCGACACCGAGCGCTCCGCTTCGTGGCACGCTCGTGGAGCGTGAGAAAGAAATTATCGAAGCTGCCTTGGCTGGCTCGCACGGCCGAGTCTCCGGGCCATCCGGCGCCGCAGCCAAGCTCGGGATCCCGCGCCAGACATTGGATTCCAAGATCCGGACGCTCCAGATCGACAAGTACCGGTTCCGGGCGCGGTAGCGTCCCCACGCGCCGAGCGAACGACGAGCGTTCGGCATTTTCCGAAAAATCAGCACTGCATCGGTTTGGCAAGTGGCCGCCTTCCAATAGGTTAGCGGCGGTCCGTGGTTTGCCCTCGGGGGCGTCCGGACTGCGACGCGAGCCCATGACGCTCAGGATCGAAACATCGCGCGATCAGGGGACGACGGTGCACCACCTCATCGGGCGCATCGACTCGGAGAACGTCGCCGAGATCGAAGCCCAGGTGCGGGGCGACCGGGGTAGGGTGGCCCTCGATCTCGGAGAGGTGATGCTGGTGGACATGAATGCCGTGCACTTCCTGGTTGCGTGCGAGACGGAAGGGATCGAGCTCCTCCATTGTCTGCCGTACATCCGAGCGTGGATGGACAGTGAGCAGTCGAGGACAGAGTGAGAAAGACGGCACGCAACGCCGCAATCGTGACACCCCATCGGTGCGCCTGGGCGAGCGTGGATAATCCGCTGATGCTCGAATATCACGATCGTGAGTGGGGTGTCCCCGTCCATGATGACCGCAAACACTCTCGATCATCTGGGTGCTGCCGTTCCCGGCGCCCTCGTTGCCACATGACCCCAACGTCACTCTCACAGAGGAACACCCCATGACACCCACACGCGCGGCCAAACCGAGCATCGTCTTCTGCCACGGGATCTGGGCAGATGGCTCATGCTTCAGCAAAGTGATCCCCACACTTCAGGCAGATGGGCACGAAGTGATCGCCGCTCAATACGGCCTCGACACTCCCGAAGGGGACGTGGCCACGGTAAAGCGGACGCTCGGGCGGGTCAGCAGCCCGGCCATCCTTGTCGGCCACTCCTACGGAGGCAGTGTCATCACCGCGGCAGGCACTGACGACCGCGTCGCTGGACTCGTGTACATCGCCGCGCTGGCCCCCGACGCAGACGAAACATCCCAGAGCCAGCAGGAGAAGTTTCCCGTGACCGACGTGTTCAAGTACGTCGAACTCGCGGACGGGCGCTTCTGGTTGCGTCCGGAGGGCATCGAGTGCTTTGCGGGAGACCTCCCGGAACAGGAACAACTGCTTGTCTGGGCGACCCACTATGCGCCGGCTGCCGACCTGTTCAGCCGGAACGCCCCTGGAGTGGCCTGGAAGTCAAAGCCCAGTTGGTACATCGTGGCCAACAACGACCGCACGGTTCAGCCGGATCTGGAACGCTTCCTGGCGAAGCGCATGGGTGCGATCACTCACGCGATCGACAGCAGCCACGTCGCGATGCTGTCCCACCCCGGCAAGGTCATCGACGTCATCCGTGCCGCGGCACGAGCCGTCCAGGAATCCGCTACGGCTGCCGGCAAGGCTGCAAGCGGGGCTCGCAACGCCGCAATTCCGGCGTAGCCGTTCCAGGCGTCCCCCGCGACCACCGTGCGACGATCGGGACACACCGCGGGGGACGCGCCGGCTCCGGTTCTCCGCATCGCGGATGGGCGCGCAACCGATGAAGAATCACGTACACAGGAGACCAAGATGTCGTTCGCTCAGGCCAAGCCGGCACAGGCCGTAGATTCAGCGCCGAATACAACACGCGCCACTCGTCTACGCTGGGACGTGTTCGTGACGCCCGGCCTACCCATTGTCACTCGTGACGCACCCCCGGGCGTGAGCGAGACATTCTTCCAGGCGACGGCGTCAACCCTCATCTATGGTGCGCAAGACGCCGTCCTGGTGGACGCCTTCATGACGGTCAAGCAGGCCAACGCTCTGGCCGATTGGGTCACGACCAAAGGCAAGAATCTGACAACCATCTACATCACCCATGGCCACGGAGACCATTGGTTTGGGATCGGCACTCTGCTCGAGCGATTCCCGGATGCAGTCGCAGTCGCCACGCCCACGGTGGTCAAACAGATGCGCCGCAATGCGTCCCAAGAGTCTCTGGAGACAATCTGGAAGGCCGCCTTCCCAGGCCAGATTCCGGACAAGCTCGTGATCGCGGAGGAGCTCGAGGGGAATGTGATTGGCCTGGAAGGGCAAGAATTGGTCGCCGTGGCGCTTGGCCATACCGACACGGATGATACGACCTGTCTGAATGTCCCCTCCATCGGACTCGTGGTCGCGGGCGATGCCGCGTACAATGACGTTCATCTCTACCTGGCCGAGTCAACCCCGCAGTCACGACGCGAATGGATCGCTGCGCTCGACAAGATGGAGTCGCTCAATCCCCTCGCGGTCATCGCGTCACACAAGCGACCGGACAACGAGGACAACCCCAAGGTCATCGAAGAGACCAGGCAGTACATTCGCGATTTCGATCGGCTGGTGGAGCAGACGACAACCGCCCAGGCGCTCTACGACAAAATGCTGGCACTGTACCCGAACCGGGTCAATCCGGGCTGGGCGCTCTGGAGTTCGGTGCGCGCGGTCAAGCCGTGACTCGCCCTTCGCGCCGTACTGAGTGACCGAAGCGTTCCGTTGGTCTCTGGCACACTTTCGCCACGGGTAGTGTTATCCGAGCCTATTCCACTCGATCAGCGTCATCAGACGCGCTCCGATCCTCCGGCCGGCGATCCGTTTGGGCCGGCGGCTGAGACGTGGCCCGCGGCCCGGCGCAGAGGGCGACCTCGAAATGGACCTCGTGGCCGAGTAGCAGGAGGGCACCATCGGCAAGGCTATGAGAGCGCAACTCCCAGGCTTTGCGGTCCAATCCGCCACTCACGAGCCCCCGATACCAGCGGGAGTCATTCGCCGGCCCTTCCCACGCTCCGCGCTCCGCCCGCAGCGTGAATACGTGCTCCTGGCCGTGCAGCCGGAGTACTCCATCGAGCTCGTGGAGACCGGGCCCCACGGATCGTGCCCACTGCGTCTCAAACTCTATCAGCGGATGGGAAGCTGTTCCGAACAGTCCTCGAGTGCTGCGCTGGTCGATGGGCCCCTCGAACGTGATGCCCGTTGCGTCCAACTGGAAATTGGCCGTGCGGATTCCACCATTGATATCGATCACAAGCTCACCCCCACTCAGTGGGAGCGTGCCTCGAAAAACCGGCACGCCCATCGCATGCAGGTGGAATCGTGCCCCACTGTGTGCCGGGTCGACTGTATACGAGTCGCCGTCCTTGTAGTAGGATGACATTGCGTTACCGACCGCCCGGCCGAGCGTCGCGGCGAGGAATTGCCATCAGAACCCCGTGCCTACTCCCACATAGATACGTGTCCCGTCGCTCCCGTGAACCATGAGGGCGCTGCCTGCCACCGTCCGCTGGAGCCACGCGGTCCAGATGCCCCCGCCGGTTCCATTGTGCCACACCGACGCGGGATCTCCGGACGCGAATACGCGACCGATGTCGTTGAATCCGACGAGGCCCAACTCCGCCGGGACGATCAGCTTGGGATGCGCGACCGTGACCTCGAGCTGGACCGTGCCAAATGCTGATGCCTGCCCTGCAAAGCGGTCGGGGAAGTAGCCCCGCACAGTGAACGGATCGAAGACGGTCTGCGCGCCAATGTGCGCCAGGTCTTGATAGGGTGCCGTACCCCAGATCTTCTCGCCGCCCGCGCGGAGCGCCAAGGTGGGGGAAAGCGGGAGCCCCGCAGCCGTGAGGTAGGTCGATGCCACTCCGTGCAACTGGCCGTACGACTGAAACGCGGTCCACCACCCCGGAACCCCGCGCGCGCCAATGTTGACCAAGACCCCCCGTGTGGCGAGAGCCGGCGTATCCCGCGTATCGATCACGGCATCGGCGACGGCGCTGACGGAGCCGAAGGCCCCGAGCCCGTAGGGATCCGTCAACCCGAGATACGTCGCCGTCGTCCGGCCCGTGTCCCAGTAGCGGAGGTCCGGGCCCAGGGTGAGCGTCGCGTGTGGGGCGACCGCGAGGGTGAAGGCCGGAGCGAGCTCGTAGTACTGCTGGTGTGCCTCGAAGTACCGCTCCGGACGGCCGAGCGGCGTGGCGTCACCAATGCCGAAGTACCGTGTGTAGTCGGCGGTTGATGCTCGCATCCGCAGCGACCACAGGTCCTCACTCCCGGTCGGCCGCACTTGGCCGAGATAGTCGAGCAGTCCCCCCGTCGTCGCGGAGGTGAAGGCGGCGATGAGCCGCTGATGGAGTTCGAACGGGAGACGGCGGAACCCAAAGAGGCTGCAGGTGAGCACGCCTCCAACGGCCAGCCCTACGTCCGAGTTGCCGGCGGCCCAGGGATAAGCAAGGCATTGGGAGCCGTCGTCCCGCACGAGCACCTGCAAGCTGAGGGGCCCGGAGTCGTTCGGCGGGGGTGACCACCGGCGATGATCGGTATCGATCGAGTGCGCGTCGACCAGACGGAGGGGATGCCACCCGTCATAGACGTTCGTGCCCCCGGTGCCGGACTGCGACGAATCCACGAGCACGTCGCCGTCAGCCGCGGTGATGACGCGCACGAGGATGTCGTCGTGGGCGCCGCGGACGGTGATGCTGTCCGGGCCGCCGTCCAAATACAGCCGGACCTCGTTGGACTCGCGGCGGGCGAACCGGCGCTCGAAGTAGGGATCCCCGGGTTGGGCGCCGCGCAGCCGGAAGCGGATATCGACGGTGTCGGGCCGGCGGTCGATGTCGACGACGGTCGGCTCGGTGGCGGTATGGACATCGGCACCGTCGGCCATCCGCAGGTAATAGCGGCGAGCGATCTCCGGGAGCTCGGCACGTCGTTGCCGGAGGGCGTGCGCAAGCCACGCGCCGCGAATGGCCTGCTCCTCGCCCGGCATCTGAGCGACGGCCAGGCCGATCACCGAGTCGGTGAGCACGCCCTGGAGCCACCGAGCCGTCGAGTCGAACACCGGCTGCTCGACCTCCTGCAGCAGCCGTCGGTCCAGTTGCCACTCCTCAGTCATGAGCCCGAGCATTTCGCGCGTCGGCGGATGCGCGTGGTCGTACACCGTGAGCCGCGGGTCGGCGAGCCGGAGGATCGCGTTCAGAATGCCGTTATTGCGGGCGAACGCCCAGTCACGATCCAGCGGAATCGGCTCCCAGATCCGCTCGGCCTTGGAACCCCAGCGCGCCCAGCGCCACTGCGTGGGGCCTCGATCCCAATCGCCGATGTACATGTCCATGAGCCGCGCGGTGAGGTACGCGCGGGCGTCGATCCGGACTGACGCATGGGTCGCGTCCTCGAGTACCTTCGTTGTGTTCTCGACTTTCGACGCGTCGGCAAATGCATCCTCGCCGTCGGCCGTCCGCGGGCGGGGTTCCATCTCGGCCAGCATCCCGGCGAATTCCTCCCGGTAGGCGCCAAGCCGAGGGTCGTCAGGAATGACCACGAGACTCCCGGCGACGTGCAGCACGCCCGCCGCGGTCAGCAACGGCGCAACGACGAGCGCGCCCGTCGGAAAGCCGGCACTGGTTTCGTCCTGGGCCACGTCCTGCAGGATCGTGCCTTGCAACTCCTGAGGTACAACCTGACGCTTATCGACGGATCGCAGCACATACTCGATCCCGTCGGCTCCGTGCATATGGAGGGAGGTCGTTTCCAACCCGCCGCCGGGGTAGATCGGGGTGAGGCCGCCGGCATAGCGCTCGAGGTCGAGCACCGGGACACGAATCGGCGTGGTCCACACGTCACGATACCGGTCACCGACAAACCACTTGCGAGGCGCCGTCGCCCGGTACTGAGGCCCCGGTACGACCGAGACTGACTCAGGCCGATCACCCGGCGGCGGGGGCGCGGGCACGACACGTCCCGGTGCCGCAATCGCCGCAGGGCGTCGCGCGTTCTTCGGCACCTTGCCCGCCGGTTTTGGCGCGCTGGCCGCCGCGGAGTTCTGCGCGCACGCCGACTGGGCCAGCGGAGACGCGGCGAGCAGTGCAGCGAACGCCAGGATCAGGCAGCACGCGCTGGCGAATGGCCCGCGGCGCGACACGGCTACGAGAACGATGGCGAGACCGGTGCCGGCGGTCATCGTGTTCATCGTGTCACAGCCCAGTCCCGAGGCCGAAGTAGACTCGCGTGCCATCGGTGCCGTGCGCTACGGTCACGTTCGACGCAAAGGTCCGGTCGAGCCAGGCCGCCCACACCCCGCCGCCTGCACCGTCGTGCCAGACCGACGAAGGCTCACCGGGCGCGAACACGCGGCCGATGTCATCCAACCCGAGCAGTCCCACGTCGGCCGGGACGATCAGTTTGGGATGCGCGAGCGTGATCTCGAGTTGCACCGTGCCGTAGGCTGACGCGTCCCCGGTGAAGCGATCCGGGTAGTAACCGCGTACGCTGAAATCCTCGACCGTCGTCTGCGCACCGATGTGGGCCAGGTCCTGATAGGGTGCGAGTCCCCACACCTTCATGCCGCCAGCGCGGAGCACCAGCGTCGGCTCGAGTGGCCACGACGTGGCACTGAGATACCTCTTGAGCACGCCGGAGAGCTGCCCGTACGACTCGGTGGCGTTCCAGGCGTCGGGCACGCCACGCCCGCTCACATCGAGGAGCATGCCGCTCCGCGCGATGGTTGCGACGTCGCGCGTGTCGAGCCGAAAATCCAGACGACCCGCGATGGTGCCGAACGGACCGACGCCATAGGGCCGCGACGTACCGAGGACGGTGCCTGCGATGCGGCCCGTCTCCCAATACCGGAGGTCCGGACCGAGTGCCAGGGACGCTTGCCTCGAGATGCCGAACACGAATGCAGGTGCAAGCTCGTAGTACTGCTGGTGGGCCTCATAGAAGCCGAGGGTCCCAGCGAGTGGGGTCTCGTTGCCTACTCCGAAGTAGCGCGTGTACTCGCTGGTCGCAGCGCGAACCTGGAGGGCCCACTGGTTCAGGCTTTCGGTGGGGTGGAGTTGCGCGCGGTATGACAGGAGCCCCCCGCCGGTGGACGTCCCATACGCAATCTGAAGCGTCTGATGCAGCGCCGAGGGGTCCTGGCGGAAGCCAAACGCGTCGCACGTCAGGACGCCGCCCACGACCAGGCCATCGTCCGTGCTGCCGCCGAGCCAGGGTTGTGTGTGGCACCACGATCCGTCATCGAGCTCCAGCCTCTCCTTGCCCAGGGCAAGCGAATCGCTCGGGGCCGGAGCGGGCGTCCATCTCCTGTCGTCTCTCGAGATAGAGTGCGCGCCCACGAGGCGCACGAGGTGGCCCCCGTCGTAGATCGCGGTGCGACCTGCCCCGGCGCCCGACGAAACGGTGAGCACATCATCGTCACCCGCTGCGATCACGCGAACGAGCACCCCATCCCCGCGGCCACGGACGGCGATACTGTCCGGCCCACCATCGAGGTAGAGACGGATCTCATGCGTCTCACCGCGGACGAACCGGCGATCGAAGTACGGGTCCGCGGGATCCGCGTCGCGGAGCCGGAAGCGGATCTCCACTGTGTCGCGGCGGCGGTCGATGTCGACGACCGTGGGCTGGACAGTCGAGTGCACGTCGGCACTGGCGGAGATCCGCCGATAATAGTGTTCGGCGAGTGCCGGAAGACCGTTGCGCCGGCGACGGAGCGTTCGCACGAGAAACGGTCCGACGCGCTCGCGTTCGCCCTCGGGCAGGCGGGCCACGGCCGCGTCGATCACCGAGTCGGAGAGCTGGTGAACGAGCCACGCCGCCGTCGAGTCGAACACCGGCCGCTCGAGGTCCTGCAGCAAGCGGCGGTCGAAGCGCCATCCCTCGAACGCGAGCCGGACAACACTAGGGTAGTGATCGCCGAAGACGACGATCTGCGGCCAGTCCCGGCTGAGTATGTCGTTCAGGACGCCGTTGAACCGCGCAAATGCCCAGTCACGGTCGAGCGGAATCGGCTCCCACCGCCGGTCTCCCTTCTCGCCAAAACGCGCCCAGCGCCACTGGACCGTGTCGCGGTCGAAGTCACCCACGTACATGTCCATCAGCCGCGCCGTGAGAAACGCCCGGCTGTCGGCGCGGATGGAGGAGGACTGGGCCATAGCGGCTAACAGCTTGGCGCTCCCCTCCACTTTGGACGCTCCGGCGAATGTCTCTTCCCCATCGGCGGTCCGGGGCCGTGCTTCGACCTCGGCCAACATGCCGGCGAATTCCTGCCGGTAGGGTCCGAGACGCGGATCGTCGGGAATCACGAACAGTGAGGGCTCGAGGTGCAGGACTCCGGCGGCCTCCAGCAGAGGAGCGACCACCAGGGCTCCTGTCGGGAGGGCCGAGCTGATCTCGTCGTGCTCGAGGTCTTCGACGATGGTCTGCCGGAGATTGGCCGGTACCCACGGGCGCTTGTCGATCGAGCGCAGGACATACTCGATCCCATCGGCACCTCGCATGTGCAGCGACACCGTTTCTTCCCCGCCGCCGTGGTACAGGGGCGTGAGTCCGCCCGCGAACCGCTCCAGGTCCATGACCCGCACCCGGATCGGTGTCGTCCACACGGCGCGATAGCGCGCGCCACCGAACAGCCGACGGATGCCGCTCGCGCGGTATTCCGGCCCTGGTACGACCGTGACCGACTCGGGCGCGGCCGCCGTCGGGGGCGGGGGCGCCGGAACGGCCCGCCCGGGCGCTGGTGCTGACGCGGGTCCGCGCGGCTTGGCGAGCTTGTGCGGCTTGAGCACGGGGCGGGAATCGGCGGGCTGCGTTGTGTCGGCCGCAGCCTGCGCGGAGACCCGGATGCCCGCGCATACGGTTGTCACGAGGCCGATCGCCCACATGACACCCAGCCATCCCGCCCGACACGATGGCCGGTGTGTGCTCACGGCCACTCCTGCGTGTATGCATCGCGCGCGGTAGCGGACGCGTCGACGACGCGCACTGACAGCCGGACCCCCGTGTCTCCCACGAAATCGAGCCGCATGTAGCCGCTCTCATGTGCCTCGAATCGCGTCCCGCGAATCGGCTCTACAAGGTCAAGGTGATGGAATGTGCCAGCGCCGGAGACGAGGAAAAGCGGTGCGTGATCCCGGCTGATGACCTGGAGGGCGTGATCGTGGCCGGTCGCGAAGGCAAAGGGAGGAGTGGACGCGAACACGCTGTCCAGAGCGGCGCGCAGGACCCGATACTTCGCCCCAGAGAAATCCTGGGCGTCGCGAATCAGGCGACGCGCGAGCGCCGACGGCAGGCTGCGGAAGGGATCGGTCCAGCGCACCGGCTCCCCGTGCACGCCGCCGGAGACCACCGGATGGTGCGCACCGACGATGACCCGGCGAGTGCCAGCGCCGGCAATGTCGTGCCGCAGCTGGTCAAGCACTTCCTCCGCGGTGGCCGCTGGGCAGCCATCGGTCGGCTTCGGCCCCGACGCGAGCCACCACTCACTGTCGAGGAGCACGAGCCGCACGCGAGCGCCCACGTCGACGACCGCCGGCCCGGGGCATCCGTTCGCGGGGAGCATCGAGGCACCGGCCACACCAGCGCCGGGGCTCAGGTCGCCGCCGGCGTGATCGATGTAGGCGCCTTCGCGCCGAATCGCAGCCCATCCGTCGGCGTGGCCAGCGTCCCAGTCATGATTACCCGGCACAAAGATCACGCGAGCGCCGCTCGCTTCCTGGACGTGGAGCTGGGCGTTGATACGCTGCACGGCTTGGGCACGGCCCCGGTCGAGCGTGTCGGGGAGGCCTCGGGGATAGATGTTGTCGCCCAGGAACACGACGACGCGGTGTTGCGCGTGAGCTGCGCTTGCCTCGCGCGTGAGCGCGATCAGCACCGGATCACCAGCCGGCGCGGGCGCTCCGGCATCGCCGATCAGGAAGAGCGTCACGTCCGTGTCGCTCACGGCGCTCCGCCGGAGCGGGAGCGGGGCAGCCGTCGGGCCCGCGGGTGCGGGCGCAACAAACGCGGCGGGCGGCGCCGCGCACAGGCCGATGATGCCCGTCGCGGATACCAGTCGGCGGACGGCCGATATACGCATGATTCAATGTCCCGGGGCAGACTGCGCCACGGCTGTCCGCGCCGCGGTCGCCGATGCGTCGTCCCGCGCCCCGTCGGGGCTTGGAACGACGGAGGCGGGAACAGTTGGGACCGAGGGCCGCTCATTCGCGTTAGCCAGGCTCGCGGTGATGCCATCATGAGCGCCCGCTTCGTGAATGGCGGAAGCCAGTGCTGCGGGACTCACGTGCTTCCGCATATGGACGGAGTACGTCAGTGACGCCGAGCCGTCGGACTCGGTGGCCGCGTCCTGAAGTACCCACGACTTCGTGCGGTCCCCGAGCAACGGCTCTACGAGGCGCCGGGCTGCATCCTTCTGCGGCGCGTGGACGGCAATGAAGGCGTGGTGGTCCTCACCGGCCGCACTCAACATGCCGGGGGCGGTCGCTTCGGACGCGGTCCCCTCGCCGTATTCGTGTTTGTCGTGTTTGTGCGGCTCCAGCGGGGGCAGCACGGCCTCTGGGTGCTTGCGCGCCACGTACCGGCGAGTGGCCCACAAGAGCAGCATCGCGGCGCAGAAGAAGAGCGCGAGTACCGCGCCGATGTCGAGCGCGGCGGCACCGGCCGCGACGCCGATGGCGACGGCGAGGAAGATGTAGGCCGCGTCGTTGGTCTCCCTGAGTGCGCTCCGGAATCGCACCGTGGTGACCACGCCCGCGAGACTGAGCGCCACCGCCAGGCTGCCCTGGATCACGGTGACGATCCCCGCCACGGCGACGGGGAGAATGAAGAGGCTCTCGGCGAGCGACGGGTCGAACCGGCCGTTCGGAGTCGTCAGCCGGTAGACCACCAGCGGTGGTAGGGCGAGCAGCAGCGCGCCGGTGAGCGCGATCAGCGTCGCCATCGCCACTTGCGGCCGCCAGGTGAGCCCGGTCATCCCGGGCCGAACAGTGCCATTGGTGAGCGCGGCCACGGCCTCGCGCGCGGCGTGCCGGCGCCCCCCGGTGCTCCCGTCCTGAAGGAGTTGGGAGAACGACTGGGTGCTGGGCGCGCTATCCGGTGTTTGCGCCATGACGCGGTGCTGCGGGAGCGCCACGAGCATGGTGAGGCCGATCGCGCGACCGAGACGCCACGCCTGTCTCGACAGCCCTCGCCAGCGCCGCTGGTCAGACGCGACCCACGCGCCACCAATCCAGTGGCCGGCGACGTTAGTAGTGGGCCGTTCATTGGGCATGCGGACGACCGAGAGTTCCGGACGTGCCGAACGTGTCTTCAAGAAACTGGACGTAGTGAACTTTTCCGTCCCTGACCTTCGCCAGGATCGAGAACGGTGACGTGATCTCCTGGCCGGACTGGCGCCCGCGATAAGTGAATGAACCGAACATCGCGACCGTATCGCCCTGTTCCATGACGTCGCGGACCTGGAACGCCTTTGTCTCCCACGCCCGCCCAATCCCTTCGAAGGCCCGGACGATGGCTTCGGGCCCTTTGTTCGTGCCGGTCCAAGGCAGATACCGCTTGAGCTCCGGGTTGTCTTCATTGAGCGACACGTAGGTCACGTCGGGGCTCGTCACGTTTCGCACATTCGCCAGGTCGACCGGGTTAGCGAGCAGCGTCTGAACGACTTGAGTGGATGAAAGCGGCACGGTCTCTCTCCTCTCTCGGGTGCGTGCATGGCCTCCGTGCGAAGTGTACGCCGCCCCCCCGGTTACGCGCGTCTGGCGAACCGGAGAACTCGCAATCCGACTTTTGGAATAGAGCCGAGGCTCAGTCGATCCGGACGAGACCTCGTCGCACTGCCGTGGTGATCGCTTCGGTGCGGCTCGTGACATCAAGCTTGCTGAACACGTGCGTGATGTGAATCTTGACCGTGCCGTCGCTGATGCCGAGCGCGTCAGCGATCTCTCTGTTGGACTTGCCGGCGGCCAGCTGCCGGAGCACTCCCATCTCGCGTGCAGTGAGCCGGATGTTGGTCACGCCCGCCACCAGCTTTGCGGCGACGCTCGGCGACACCCAGGTGCGACCCGCGTGCACGGCGCGGATACAGGCGACCAGGTCTTGGGGCGACACGTCCTTGACGAGATAGGCCTTCGCGCCGGCGCGCAGCGCGCGTTCGATATCGGTGTCGGTATCGTACGTCGTCAAGATGACGATGACGGCGCCCGGAAACTGTCCCCGGATCCGCTCGACCACTTGCACGCCTTCCAGCTTCGGCATGCGGAGATCGATCAGTGCCACGTCCGGCTGGGAGCGCGCGAAGAGCTCGACCGCTTCTACTCCGTCCCGCGCTTGCTCCACGACGCTGATCCCTGGCTCCCCGTTCAAGATCTGCGCGACGCCATTGCGAGCAATCGCGTGGTCGTCAGCCAGCATCACCCGAATCGCGCCGATCGCGTCACTCATTCGGCCACACCACCACGATTTCGGTCCCGGCGCCAGGCTCCGTGACCAGCGTCAACGCCGCGCCGATCCGGTTGGCCCGTTCGTACATGCCGACCAAGCCGTAGCGGCCGTCACGGGGCTGATCCGGATCGAAACCCTGTCCGTCGTCGCTCACGGCGAGGCGCACGGAGCCCCGATCGAGGTAGGCTAGCTCGACTTCGATACGCATGCCTCGGCTGTGCGTGGCCGCGTTCGTCAACGCCTCTCGCACGATCGCGAGCAACTCCTCCTCCACCGATCGTTCGAGCGCGTGTGGCACACCCGTCACGCGCACGTCGAGGCAGCCACCGTAATAGCGTCGCACGAGATCGGCGGCTTCCTGCACCGCGCGGGAAAGGCCGTGCGGTGTCGTCGGAGGGCGCAACATCCCGACCGACCGTCTCGCTTGAACGAGCCCCTCGACCGCCAGTTGCCGCACGGTTTCCAGCGGCTCGCGGGCCGACGCCCATGCCGGCCCAAGCTTGGACTCGGCGTGTTGCAGTTGCATCACGATCAGTGCGAGCGCCTGTGCCAGCGTGTCATGGATGTCACGGGCCAGCCGGTTGCGCTCCTCGGCAACGGCCGCAGTCTTCACCCACTCAGCGAGGCGTGCGTTCTGAAACGCGGCCGCGGCATGATTGGCAGCCACGGAAAAGAGTAACTGTTCAATCTCGCTGGGAAATGCGGTCCGATTACACGCCCCGGCGACCAGGCCGCCCTCGGCATTGACGCCAATGGGAATGACAACGCCCGTGCACGCCTCCAGGGCGCCAAGATCAGGACTGATCGCCTTACACGAGAACCGGCCGGCAAAGCCAGGGTGGTTTTGTAGCCATTCGGGGAATTCTTTCCACGTGTACCCCCGCATTACCTCAATTGCATTGCCACCTTTGGGGTCGCACAACCGCACGAAGGCGAAATCAAGCTGCAGCGATCCGACCAGCACATCAGCGAGCCCGGCGGCAATTGTCGGCGGTTCTCTTCCCACCCACGCTGCGGGGATTGTTGAAAGTGCCACCAGCTCGCGGAGCGCGCCTCGCAGCGTGACACTATCAGTATTCGATTCCGTGGACATTTAGTGCGCCATGCCCGCCCCCTTGAGAGCCGAGCGTCGCTCACGCAACTCACGGAGAAACTGATCCGGAGGACTGAAGAACGGGTTCTCCTGAAGAATGCCGCCGATGATCACGACTGGGTGCGTCCGCAAGATGTCCAGGAGCACCGTTGCGCCAAATTTGGACAGATCGTACGTGCAGATGACGGGATCTTTGTACTTGGCAAGAACATAGTTGAGGCGAGCCTCGTATTCGACCAGGTTGTTCACGCCTGATTCATCGTGCAGTGCCCAATCCATATGATGTCCCACCAGTCTCGTGAGCGCGTAGCCCGCCGCTGCCCCCGACTGGATCAGTTGTTCGACTTCGGCCAGCATGGCGTTCTGGTCGAACTGGTGGTCGCGAACGTATGCATCGGACCACGGCAGCACCTCCAGCCGGCCAGCGGCCAAGGCCTGCTGCACATCGATACCCGCTTCCGCGAGCCGTTTCAGGTGCTCTTGCCGTTTCGCTGGATCCACCACGTGGGTCGCCTTTTCGCCCCGGTCGAGGCCATCCTTCACGAACGAACTCAGCACCCGGTGCTCCTCGTCGATGCTATTGAAGAACGCGCAAACATGCCGGTGGCTTCCCAGAGTGCCCCCGGCACACTGCATTGAATCATTCATATGTCACCTGGCTGGAGACATGCCACCTTGAGCGCCAGAGGCTTGGCGCTTCACGGGAAACCCCATCCGCCGAACCCTCTGACGAAAGTACTACTCTTGGCCTATGGCCGCGATGTCCGAATTGGAGATTGCCCGCTTGGGTATCTTGCGCCAAGCACTGCGCTCTGGCGTCGCACATATTTGTTTCTTGCGGCCGTCGCGGGGTAGATAGTGGCGCCGATCCCGCTGGTGCTCCGCACTTCGATGGGATCGCAACCGATCCAGAACGCGAGTGGGGCCTATGATCGCTTGTGGTTATCCGTTCGCCCGGGGCACCCGTCCAGATCTGTTCCGCGTTTTGACGGAGCGCGAGCCGGCGGCGACTGGAGCATAGCCATGACCAAGCGTCCACTGCGGTCCCTTGTCGTGCTCCCGGATGACTCTGCAAAACCTCTCCTCGAGGCGATTGCGGCGGCGAAGGCGACCGTCCGCGTCAAGATGTTTGAACTGTCCGATCCCTCCGCGGTCGAAGCCCTCATCGGGGCCCGCCAACGAGGTGTATCGGTGCGAATCATGGTCGACCCGACGCGAGCGCGGCGCCATCGCGAGCGGATGGCCGCCCGCCGGCGCCTTCGGCGCGCTGGCATCGACGTGCTATCCAGCAATCCCCACTTCAGCGCGACTCACGAAAAGTCGCTCGTCGTCGATGAGGGGACCGCGTTCGTGCAGTCGTGCAATTGGGAGACGGAGTACTTCACCCACACGCGCGACTTCGCGATCCGAACCACGAATCGCGACGAGGTGGCGGCAATCATCAAGTGTTTCGAGGCCGATTGGCGACGGCGGCGCTTCCAACCCGATGAGCCATCTAGTCTGATCTGGTGTCCATGGGAGGGGCGCGAGCGCTTCGCCCATTTCATCGACCGCGCCGAGGAATTCCTTATCATCCAGAACGACCGCTTTCAGGACCCCATTATCGTCGAGCATGTGGTGCGGGCCAGGTCGCGTGGCGTCAAGGTGCACGTGCTCACGAGGCCCGTGCATTCGCTCAGCGAGGAGAACATGGCCGAAGGGGTCAGTGCCCTGCAAATGATGCACGATGTCGGTGTCAAGATTCACAAACTCGAGCACCTGAAGCTGCATGCGAAAATGATGCTGGCGGACGATCACACGGCGATCGTCGGATCGATCAACATCAGCGTGGGGAGCTTCGACAAACGTCGGGAATTGGCGATCGAGCTCACCGATGCCGCCATCGTGGATCGGCTTCGACGGGTGCATCATCGAGACTGGAGGCGCTCAAAGGCGCTCGATTTGAGCGACAAGGGCCTGGCTGCTGACATCGAACGCCACCACCTCGAGGATAACGTGGTCGCGCGCTGGCGATCCCTCGCCCAGGATCAACACTGAAGGGATCGCCACCGCTCTGCGGTGCAGATTCGTGCGGATCGACTGACTCGCGGCACTATCCAAAAAGGCCGATATCGGCGTCTCCGGCTTTGCAGACGCGCGCGCATCTGGCACAGGCTACACTTCGCGGCGCATTCACACCACCACCGCGAATGAGGAGGACGAGCCGTGTCTGCCGTAGCCGCTCCACTGTCGTACACCGGTCTCCCCGCGCTGCTCACTCCCGAAGACAGCGCGCTGCTGCTCATCGACCACCAGGGCGCCCAACTCGCGAATCTGCACAGCAACGAGCCGCAGCTCGTCGTGAACAACGCCATCGCGCTGGCCAAGACCGCGAAACTGTTCGGCGTTCCCACGGTCCTCACGACAGTCGTTGCGGCGCGCAGCGGGAACATCATCAAGGGCATTCACGACGTCTGGCCTGACCAGCAGCCGATCGACCGCACGTTCATCAACGCCTGGCAGGACACGCGGTTTGCGAACGCGGTCAAGAAAACCGGGCGCAAGAAATTGGTCATGGCGGGGCTGTGGACAGAAGTCTGCGTCGCGATGCCGGCGCTCCAGGCACAGGGCGAGGGCTACGACGTCTATGTCGTCTCGGATGCCTCGGGCGGGGTGTCCGCCGAGGCGCACGCCGTGGCGATGGACCGGATGATTCAAGCCGGCATCAAGCCGGTCACGTGGCTCGCCGTGCTCTGCGAATGGCAGCGCGACTGGGCAGCACGCCAGGACAAGCAAGCCGAGTTAGTAGGTATTCTCATCGACCACGGTGGCAGCTCCGGCGCGGCCTTCGCGTGGGGCCTGCAACTGCTGGCCAGCGCCGCAAAAGCCTAGCTCTGGAGCAACCGATCATGCCTATACTGACCGCCGAGGAAAGCCGCAACGAGCAAGTCATCCGGACGTTGTACTCGCTCGCTGACGCGAAATCGAAAGACACGCCGCGGTTCGTCTCCATGTTCGGGGATGGCGGGTACTTCAACGACGTCGCGGCGGGCAAGAAGTACTTTGGCGCTGACATCGGGTATACGGTCGATGTCTACGCGACGGCATTTCCCGACATGCACCGGGAGCTGTACCACATGTATTTCCGCGACGATGTCGTGGTGGTCGAGCTCTCACTCAACGGCACGCACAAGGGCGATCTGGTGCTGCCCAAGGGCACCATCCCGCCAACGGGGCGAACCATGCGCGCGCCCTGCTGCGATGTCTTCCATGTCAAAGACGGGAAAGTGCTGGGGTTCGACTGTTATGTGGCCGTTCCCATTCTGCTCGAACAGCTCGGCGTGTTCCTCAACCTCCAAGCGGCCTTCCGTAAGTAGCCAGAGAGAGCGGTGTCATGACACCTGCCGGTCAGGACAATGATGTCTCGCAGGACGTCGTCTACCACCTGCTGTTTCTCAATGGGGTGGCCGGCAGGACACCGACCGCCGACGTGCTGGCGCGCCACGCGGCGCACCTCGCGGATCTCGACCGTCAGGGGAAGCTCGTGCTCGCCGGCCCATTCCTCGGCCGATTTGGCGGCTTGATCGTGTTGCGGACCGCGAGTCATGCCGAGGCGAAACGCATCGCCGACGAGGACCCGATGATCCGCGCGGGCGTCCAATCCTACGACCTTCTCGCGTGGGCACAGGCCGAGCGCCGCAACAACTATCAACCGAACCTGGGGCGAGTAGCGGACCCATGAGCACACCACCGATCAAAATCGGATACTGCCTCTCGCTGACCGGGGCCCTGGCTTCGAACGGCCGCACGGCGCGGGTGGCCCATCAAATGTGGGAAGCGGATGTCAACCGGCGAGGCGGGCTCCTCGGGCGACCGGTGCAGATGATCTGCATCGACGACGAGACGAATCCGAAGCTCGTTCCGGCCATCTACAAACGATTGCTCGATGACGAGAAGGCCGATCTCGTCATCGGGGGCTACGGCGACAACTCGGTCTCCCCGGCGATGCCGCTGATCATCGAGCGGAAGCGGTATCTCATTGCGCTGATGGCGCTCGCGGTGAACGCGACCCTTGCCTACGAGAACTACTTCGTGATGATTCCAACCGGGCCGCACCCGACGGACGCTCTCACGGAAGGCTTCTTCAGGCTCGCCGCCGAACAGTCGCCAAAGCCCGCATCGATGGCGATTCTCGCCGCGGACGCTCCGTTTTCCGTGGGACCGGTTGCGGGGGCGAAGAAGCATGCGGACGAGTTGGGTGTTCGCGTGGTGTCAGAAACCAGGTATCCGCTCAGCACCGCTGACTTCGAGCCGCTCATTCGGCCGCTCGAGCCGGTCAAACCCGACATCCTGTTTCTCTGCTCGTATTTGAACGACTCGGTCGGCCTGCTTCGCGCAATCGATGCGGCCGGCCTCGAGCCGGGGATCGTGGGCGGGGCCATGATCGGCCCGCAGAACGGCTCAGTGAAGATCGAGCTCGGGCCTCTCCTCAACGGCGTGGTGAACTATGAGTATTGGCTTCCGGTGCCGGCGATGATGTACCCCGGCGTCGCGCAGGTGATCGCCAATTATCAGTCACGCGCAGCGGCCGCGGGATCGGATCCGCTCGGGTACTATGTGGTGCCGCAGGCCTACGCCCAGATGCAGATCGTCGAGCAGGCCGTCAGTGGCACGGGTTCCCTCGACGACGCACGGCTCGCGCGGTTCACGCGAGAGCACTCGTTCAAGACCGTCGTTGGCGATGTGCAGTTCGGTCCTGGCGGCGGATGGGCGGAACCTCGTGTCCTTCATGTGCAGTACCAGAACATCAAGGGGCGCGACATAGGGGAATTCAGAGACGCGCGAACGCAGCCCGTGGTATGGCCGCCTGGCCTTGCATCGGGTTCTCTGATCTATCCCTACGCAAGAGCAACACTGCGGGTCTGACGCGAATCATCTGAGCGTTGAACACGCGTCCCACGAGACGGGGTCACGAAGCCAATAGGGCCTTCAGGTGGGCTGCTGGCAGCCCCGACCGGATGAGAGCATGTAGGCCGAAGGTACGGGTAAAAAATCGCCAACACGACAAATGGTCGCCGGATGTCGACGGGTCTACAATTCAGCCCGTCCGGGCGATGGCGATTGCGTTCGCCTGACCCAGCGGCTGTCCGAGAAACTGTCGCGCACGCGCGGAGGATGCCGTCGGCAGGAGGGTCACTATGAATCGCAACGAGCTGCAAGAAGTGGTCACCCCGGCACAGTCCATTCTCGTCAGCACGCGCCCGGGCGAGCAGTCGGCCGGCGCTCCCGGTAGCTCCGGGTTGTCCATCGACATTGTGGTCAACCGCCAGCGCCGGCAACTGGACGTCGATCCGCGTGCGTCACTTCTCGACCTTGTGCGCGACCATCTGCATCTCATGGGGACAAAAAAAGGGTGCGACCATGGACAGTGCGGCGCGTGTACCGTTCACCTCGATGGCCGGCGCGTCGTGTCCTGTCTGATGCTCGCCCTCCAGGCCGATGGCCGTGAGGTGACAACCATAGAGGGGCTCGCAGGCCCGAACGGCTCCCTGCACGTGATGCAGCAGGCCTTCATCGACCACGATGCCCTTCAGTGCGGTTATTGCACGCCCGGCCAGATCATGTCAGCGGTGGCGTGCGTTCGGGAAGGCCACGCGAACTCGGTGGCCGGCATCCGCGAGTACATGAGCGGTAATCTGTGCCGCTGCGGCGCCTATGTCGGCATTGTCGCTGCCATACAGGATGCGGCTCCGCGAATGCAAGGCGCCGAACCATGAGATCATTCGCCTACGCGCGGCCCTTGACCGTGATGGCGGCCGTTCAGGCGTTGGCCGATGCCAGTCCGCACGCCCGCATCATTGCGGGTGGCACGACGCTGTATGACCTGATGAAGCTGAACATAGAAGCGCCGCAGGCGCTGGTCGACGTCAGCCGGCTCGGTGAGCTCACGACATTCGATACGTCGGGCACACGCGAGCTCGTGTTCGGCGCGATGGCGCGCATGAGTGACATTGCCGCCGATCGGACACTCCAGACCGACTATCCTGCCCTCGCTGAGTCGCTCTGGCTGGCCGCGTCGCCGCAAGTGCGCAACATGGCGACGGTGGGTGGGAATCTGCTCCAACGCACGCGATGCGCCTACTTTCGCGGTGGCGCGCCGTACCCCTGCAACAAACGACAGCCTGGCAGCGGGTGCGCGGCCATTGGCGGGCTGGATCGCAGTCACGCGATTCTGGGGACCAGCACATCCTGCGTTGCGGTCTATCCGGGTGACTGGGCCGTGGCACTCGCCGCCTTTGATGCACAACTGGATACGGTGAGTCCGCGTGGTGAGCGCACTATTCCCATCGACGAGTTACATCGAGAACCAGGCGAGACGCCGCACCTCGAGACGATACTGAAGCCCGACGAGTTGATTGTACGCATTCGCGTGCCCGTCACCGTGGCTGGGCGGGCGTCCACCTACCACAAGATCCGGGATCGTGCCTCGTACGCGTTCGCGCTCGCCTCCGCGGCTGTTGCGTTACGCGTTGATGGCGACACGGTTCGGGAAGCGCGAATCGCGCTTGGTGGTGTGGCGACACGTCCTTGGCGGGCGCGCGACGCCGAGCGCGCGTTGATGGGCGGGGCGCTCACGGAAGGGAGCGCTCGCGCGGCCGGTGAGCTGGCGTTCACGGCGGCGCGAACCGGCCAGTACAACAGATTCAAGGTCGAGCTGGGCGCGCGCACGATCGCCGAGGCGCTCATGATCGCAAAGGGGAGGGCGAAGACCTCATGACGGGGCCCGGCCCATTCCCTGATGTCGCCCGTGTCGACGCGCGTGACAAAGTGCGTGGAATGACGCCATACGGCGCCGACAACCACCCCCCTAATCTGGCGCACGCGATGCTGGTGACGGCCCAGATTGGAAAAGGTCGCCTGGTCAAGGTCGACACCGATGCGGCCCGTGCGGTCGCGGGCGTTCAACTCGTCCTGACGCACCAGGACACCGAGGGCCTTAAAGCGGACGGCTATCTCTTCGCCAACGGCCGATCGTTCCAGAGCGTCCAACCGATGATCGGCACCGCAATCGCGTACCGTGGCCAGCCGATCGCGCTCGTCGTCGCGGATTCCCTGGAGGCGGCGATCGAGGGCGCTGAGCAAGTCAGCGCGGAGTACGTGACAGCGCCGTTCAGTGTCACGCTCGACAGCGAAGGCACGGAGATACTGGCGCAGGCTGACTTGCCTCTCCCCAAGCCGGCGTTTGCCGACAAGAACGTGGGGGACGCCGACGCGGCGCTCGCGGCCGCTCCGGTCACGGTCGACGCAGTCTACGACAGTGCGCCACAGCACCAGAATCCGATCGAATTGATTGCCACGGTGGCATCATGGGACGGTGACGAGCTGACAGTCTATGAGAGCACGCAGCACGTCGAAGGTATTCGTCAGGGGCTTGCCTTCGAGCTCGGCATATCGCCCGACAAGGTCCGGGTGATCTCGCCCTTCTGCGGCGGTAGCTTTGGTCAGAAGAACGCCATGCATGCGCAGACCGTGCTCGTCGCGCTGGCGGCACGGACGCTCGGACGTCCGGTCAAACTCGTCGTTCCGCGGTCGCAGCTCTTCCACAACACGAGCTTTCGCCCGCCCACTCGGCACCGCGTCCGGCTCGGCGCGGACCGAGCGGGCAAGATCGTCGCGGCGGTGCACGAGATCGATCAGCAAACCTCCCGACACGATCTCTTCCCGTCGATGGCCACGGACACGAGCGCGCGACTCCACGGGATTCCCAACTTCCGATCGCGGGAGCGGCTCCGGCGCACCGATGTGCAGACGCCCGGCTTCATGCGCGCGCCGTGGGAGCACGCCGCAGCGTTTGCCTTCGAGTCGGCCATCGACGAGCTCGCGTATGCGCTCGACCGGGATCCGGTCGAGCTCCGATTGGCGAATGAGCTGCCGTACGATGTGGTCACGGGCAAACCGTTCTCGTCGCGCCACCTGTCGGAGTGCTTGCGCCGTGGGGCGGAGCTTTTTGGGTGGGCCCGCCGCAGAATGGCGCCGCGGTCCATGCGAGAGACGGATGGTACGCTGGTGGGCTGGGGAGTGGCGACCGGCGCCTATCCCAGCGTGATCAGTCCGAGCATCGCCCAGCTTCGCGTCACCGACGACGGTGGTATTGTCCTCAACGTCGGTGTGCAAGAAATGGGGCAGGGGGCGCGCAATGCCGTCGCGGCGGCCGTCGCGGATGTACTGAAGGTGCGCGCCGACCAGGTCACGACCTTGCTCGGCGATACGAAAGGGCCGCCTCCGCATCTCACGGCAGGCTCATGGGGAACCGCGACGGCCGTCCCGGCAGCGCGCCAGGCGGCGATCGATATGCGCGAAGCGCTTCGGAAGCTCCAACCGGAGGCGTCGAACGGCGCAACGCCAGCCGGTATTCTCCGTCACGCCAAGCGGCCATTCCTCGAGGTCGAGGCGCGACATCAGGCACCGGGCGCTCCTGATGCGGTCTTCGACCGGATGAAACAAGGCTTGCTGGCGTACGTCGGCCCGGAATTCCCGGAATTCGTGTCGTTCAGCTTCATAGCCCATTTCGTTGAGGTTCACGTCGAGCCGGCTACATGCCGCGTGCGGGTGCCTCGGGTAGTAACGGTCGCTGACTGTGGCCGGGTCGTCAGTCCCCGCACCGCGGCAAGTCAGCTCCGGGGCGGCGTGGTCTGGGGAATCGGCGGCGCGTTGCGCGAGGCAAGCGAGGTCGACCCGCGCTATGGCGGATTCCTGAATGCCGACCTCGCCGAGTATCTCGTCCCGGTGAACGCGGACATCGGCGACATCCAGGTCGATTTTGTCGACAAGCCAGATCCGATGCTGAACAACGCTGGTGTGAAAGGGCTCGGTGAGGTGGCCAACGTGGGACCGGCCGCGGCCGTGGCCAACGCAGTGTACCACGCGACCGGACGGCGAGTGCGACATCTGCCAATCCGGATCGAAGACCTCCTCTGATCATGGTCATCGACACCCACCACCACCTACTGCCGGATTTCTTCTGGCGTGAGACGGACAACGCCCAGGCGCCTGTAGGCGGGATTGCGCCCCTCACGTGGTCGAAAGAGGCGTCGCTTTCGTTCATGGACGACGCGGGGATCGACGTTGCCGTCATGTCGTTGAGCACCCCGGGCGTGCACACCGGAGACAGCAAGAAAGCCCGGTCGTTGGCCCGTCGATGTAACGACTTCGGGGCCGAGCTCGTTCAGGGACGACCCGATCGGTTCGGGCTATTTGCATGCATCCCGCTGCCGGATATCGATGCCTCTCTGGAGGAGATATCGTACGCGGACGACATTCTCGCAGTCGATGGGTTTGTGGTGTTCACGAACTCGAACGGGGTGTACCTCGGCGACGCCGTTCTGGAGCCCGTCTTCGAAGAGCTGGAGCGCCGCAAGACTGTCGTGTTCGTGCATCCGAACCCATCACCTGACCCGGTGGCTCACTCATTCGGGCTTCCCGACAACCTGCTCGACTTCCCGACCGACACAAATCGCGCCGTCACGGAAATGCACTACACGAATCGGTTCGCGCGCACCCCGGCCGTGAAGTACATCTTCTCTCACGCCGGAGGGTCGGTCCCGTATCTGGCCGCGCGCTTCGCGATCATCGATGAGATGGGGTTTATCAAGGGCGGTGAGCAGCGGGGTAGTGCGGCGGACATGTTTCGCCGGCACTACTGGGACACGGCGCTTGCTGCCAGCGATCCCGTGCTCCGCATGCTGCGGGATGTAGCAGGAATTGATCACGTGCTGCACGGCACGGATTTCCCGTACCTGCGCCGAGACCTGGCCGCAACAGCGGGGCAGCGGATCCTGCAGAGCACTGCGTTGAATGACCTCGAGAGCCGCGCCATTCTCGGAGGGAACGCGGCACGGCTGTTGCCGCGTTTGGCGACGCGCCGCGGCGAATAGGCTTTCGCGGAATGAATCGAGCCCGGCCAACGCGTCCTCGAGCGTTACTGGACGACGATGATACCGTGTTGCCCGACCTCAGCATGCACCAGACACCAGTACTCGAACCGTCCCGGCTTCGTGAACGTGAGACTGAATGACGATGGGAGTTTCCCCGGGTTGCCCGGCGGGAACAGCAGACCGGAGTTCACGTAGCCCGTGCCGTCGTATTGAGTCGTGTTCGTGGGAGTGAGCGCCTTCGGGTTGAGCAGCACCTTGGGTGGGCCGCTCGACTGGGGCTCCGGCACCGCCAACTGCGGTGGCTTCTCTCCGCTCGTAAACGTCACCGTGTGGATCTCGAACGTGTCACGCATCGCCCACGTCACCGTTGAGCCGCGCGGAACGACCAGCGGCTCTCGAGTGAAGCGGAGCACGGAGTAGCGCTGCTGGCTGTTCCCGACGAGCGGCACCACGAAGGTCGTGCCGTTGCGCTCGGCCTCGAGGCCAGCAAAGCGCGCCTGCCCCGCTGCCAGCGTTGCCGCCTGCTCCGCGCGTCCCCGCTTCAATGCAGCAGCGGGCGTGCCGGTCACCTTGTCGGTCACGATCACCATCCCGCGCATGCCGGGGTGTATGGTGCACACGTACGGGTATCGCCCGGGCTTCGTGAACGTGAGCGTGTAGGACAGCCGGCCGTCGGGCCCTGGCACCCCAGAGTTGTGATAGCCTGTGCCATCGTAGCTCTGGCCGCCGACGGGAAACAGCATCTGCGGATTCCAGTACGTCTTGTCCCCCTCTGGAACGGCGAACGGCGGCGCCGCACCGCCGCTCAGGAAGGCGACGTTGTGAAACCCCTCAAAGGTCCAGGTGACAGCGTCGCCTACACCGATCTCGATGGCCTGGGGAAAGAAGGCGTTGGCGTAGATACTGGTGTCAGCGGTGGCCCCCCCCACGATCACCGTCCAGTCGGTGCTCGATGCCGCGCGCGCGGGCGTCGTCGAGGCGAGGAGGGCGCTGAGAAGATACGTCAACCATGCCATGGGACTCTCCGCTACTGGATGAGGGTGGATGCCGTCCGGCGGCCGTCAGCGCGAGTCTGAGTCAGACCCCGCGAAGAGTACCCTGTGCCAGGCGCGCGCGCGTCTGCAAAGGCGGAGACGTCGATGTCGGCCTTTTGGGATAGTGCCGCGAGTCAGTCGATCCGCACGAGTCCCCGCCGCAGGGCCGTGGCGATCGCTTCCGTGCGGCTCGTCACGCCGAGCTTGGCGAACAAGTGCGTGACGTGGATCTTCACCGTGCCGTCACTGATGCCGAGCGCATCGCCGATCTCGCGATTGGAGTTACCGGCAGCCAAGAGACGGAGGACCGCGAGCTCGCGCCGGGTGAGACGCACGTTCGTCACATGCGCCACCAGTTTGGCGGCGACCGTTGGCGACACCCACGTGCGTCCGGCGTGCACGGCGCGGACGCAGTCCACCAGGTCCTGGGGTGACACGTCCTTGACCAGAAAGGCCTTGGCTCCTGCACGCAGCGCGCGCTCGATATCGTTGTCGGTATCGTACGTCGTCAGGATGACGATCGCCGCGTCGGGGAACCGCTCCCGAATCTGCTCCACAACCTGTACGCCTTCCAGCTTCGGCATGCGGAGATCGACGAGCGCCACATCCGGGCGGTCGCGCGCGAAGAGCTCTACGGCTTCGGCGCCGTCCACAGCCTCTGCGACCACGCTGATCCCTCGCTCCTCGTTGAGGATCTGCGCGACGCCGTTGCGAACGATCGCATGATCGTCGGCGAGCAAGACTCGAATCGAACCATGGGCTTCAATCATTGGGCCACACCGCCACGATTTCGGTGCCCGCGCCAGGCTCGGAGGCCAGCGTCAGTGCCGCACCGATCCGGCTGGCGCGCTCGGACATCCCGACCAGGCCGTACCGTCCGTTCCGGGGTTGCTCGGGATCGAAGCCGACGCCGTCGTCGGTGACGGCCACACGCACGCTGCGCTGGTCCGGGTACGCCACCTCGACGTCGATGCGACTCGCCTGGCTGTGCCTGGCCGCGTTCGTCAGCGCCTCACGCGCGATCGCGAACAATTCCTCCTCCACGGATCGCTCCAGAGCGTGCGACACTCCAGTCACGCGCACCTCGAGGGGGCCGCGATAATACCCGCGTACGAGATCGGCGACTTCCTGCACTGCCTGGGCAAGTCCGTGCGGGGTCACCGGAGGGCGCAGCATGCTGACCGACCGCCTGGCCTCGGCGAGCCCCTCGACCGCCAGTTGCCGCACCGTGTCGAGCGGCTCACGTGCACACGCCCACGCCGGCCCCAGCTTGGACTCCGCGCGCTGCAGCTGCATCACGATCAGCGCAAGCGCCTGCGCGAGCGTGTCGTGGATGTCGCGCGCCAGCCGGTTGCGCTCTTCGGCGATGGCCGTGGACTTGACCGATTCAGTGATCCGCTCACTCTGCAACGCGAGCGTGAGCTGATGCATGTAGGCGCCGCAGAGCTCTCGGACGAGTGGCCAGCGTTCCTCCGTAAACGATCGGAATCCCAACGTCAAGAAGCCGATGGTGGCGCCGTGCAGGATCAACGGCAGGAGCGCAGCAAAACGATCGCCTGTCCGCTGTGTAAATGCGCATACGTGCGCCGATGCGTCCCGCAACTCCGGCGGGCGAGCGCTCGGCGTCTCCCAGTCGACCCAGAATCCGGTGCGGGCCTCGCGCAAAAGGCGCCACGCCGCCGGCAAGAGGACAAATGGTTGCGTGAGCGCCGTTGCCGCTGGCGCCGCCAGATCGACGGCTTCGCCGTCGATGTAGACCGCGATGCGGCGGAGGGTGTCCGTCACCTCATCGAACAGCGACACGCTACCGTTGGCCGCACCTGATGCCCGAATTACCTCCTGGAGGATTTGACTCGTAAACCTCGGCAAGTCCTCGAAGGACGTGAGCATCTCGATCGACGCACTCAGTGCCGCATTCGCCTTCGCCAGCTCCGCGGCGCGTTCCTCGGCGGCCTTTGCCTGCGCGCGGATCACTGCCGCCTCGCGCGATGCATCGGCCAGCCACGCCAGTTCGAGCACGAGTGCCGCGTACCGGGTCAACGTTCGAGTCGCGAGGATTCGCTCTGCAGGTATCTCCACCGACAAGCGATAGACCAGGACGAGGAGGCCGACGATCGTGTCCCCACGCCGCAGCGCCAGGCCCGCACTGTTCATGGGCCCGTGGGAGCGTGCGAGCTCCGCCAGTGTGGGGCGGACCCCGCAATCGTTGTACGCGAAAAACGTGTCCGTCGCACCGAGAATGTCCTTCCAATGTGGAAACTTCTCGGCCGGCATCACCTCCTGCTTCCGAGCCAACCGCTCGTTGTTCGCCATATCAAGGACCAGTCCATCCAGCACGTACGACTGAAGCACCAAGTTGCGCGTGGCCGGCTCGTAGCGGAGAAGCGCCCCGCCGTCGGCCCCTGCGACCTCGATGATTGATGTCAGCACCTCGCTCACGAGCAACCGGACGTCCGACAGATTCGTCAGACGCTCGAGAGAGCGTTGCAGCACGGCGCTTGCCGCCGACAGCTGCGCCGCCTCCTCACTCGTGCCGCCAATCAGGCCGATACGGCCGGGGTCGGCCGTTGGGGCAGATGAATGGACGGACGGCCGGGTCTGCAGGGTGTGGCTCCGGCTCGGTTTCATCGTCTCGGCGCAGGGCTCAATGAAAAATACACTCCGATATAATGCTCATTCGCGCCGGAGAAGGCATCGGCCGAATCGGCCAACCAAAACCACTACTCTTGGCATAGGTCGCCTTTTCGGATGTCCTGGGATGCCGACTGTCGTGTCTACCTGGAGCGCCGGGCGCACGAGCCCGGCGGAGCTGGATTACGCGATCACAGGCCAAGAGTGGTTTCGGGCGGGCCGTTCGTAGGTCCGACTGGGTGAGAAAACATAGGCCGAAGGTACAGACAAAAAATCATCAACGCGACAAATGGTTGCCAGACCTGGACGGTTCTACAATTCGGCCGTCCGGGCAGACAACACGGGAGAAAAACCATGCCGGCTTCACCCACTCAACTCGTCGAGGGCATCTTCGGTACCTCCGGAACCGCGGGGCGTCCCCATGCGCGATAAGCAGACGCATTATGACTACATCGTGGTCGGAGCAGGTCCGGCCGGCTCGGTCCTGGCGGCTGAACTCTCCGCCTCCGGTGCTACGGTACTCATCGTCGAGTCCGGGGGGGGCGACGGGGCCCCAACCATCACGAACCCCAGCATCTGGTTCACCAATGTCGGCGGGCCCCTGGACTACAATCTGCCGATCACCCCGACGCCCCGATTGAATAATCGGAAGCTCACCCTGGCTCTCGGGCATGTCCTCGGCGGCGGCAGCAGCATCAATGCCATGTGTTGGACTCGCGGGATGCCACTGGACTACGACGGGTGGGCGAAGAACGGAGCGAAGGGTTGGGCCTTCGCCGACGTCCTCCCGGTCTTCAAACAACAAGAGGATTGGGAGGCCGGCGCCAACGACTGGCGCGGCGCCGGCGGGCCGATTCACATCCGCCGGCCCGGGGATCCTCATCCCACAGCGCCCGCGTTCATAGACGCTGCGCGGGAGATGGGCATGCCCATCCTGGACGACATGAACGGACCCATGCGTCCGGGCGCCGGCTACATCAACATGAACATCGCCGCCGATGGAACTCGCGTCAGTGCCGCCCGTGCCTTTCTGCACCCGGCGTTGTCGAGACCGAACTTGACGCTGCTGCTCAACACCAACGTCGTCAGACTGAACTTCGACGGTACTCGGTGTGTCGGTGTCAAGGCAATCGCGGACGGCGCCGTCAAGGACATTGCAGCGGACAAGGAAGTGATCCTTGCTGCCGGATCGATCGGGAGCCCGAAGCTGCTGATGCTTTCCGGTATCGGCGATGCGACCACACTCCGCGGCCTTGGAATCGACGTCGTCGAGAACCTGCCTGGAGTCGGCCAAAACCTGCAGGACCACGTGCTCGTGTCCGGTGTCGTATTCCAGTACAAGGGCAGGATGCCGGATCGGCCCGCCGACAGCAACGCAGTCGAGGCAGAGGCCTACTTGTCGACCGGTCCCTCCGGTAACACCGACATCGACACTGTCCTTGTGCTTGAACAACTGCCGGCGCTGACACCCGAAGCGGCGGCGCGCTTTGGCGCTCCTCCGGCCGACGCATTCACCATCGCGCCCGCTCTGGTGCAACCGACGAGCCGAGGGTCGGTCCGCTTGGCCAGCGACCACTTTCAGGATGCTGCGGTGATCGATGGCAACTATCTGGCGTCGGATAATGATTTAGCGGCGATCGTTCAGGCCATCGAGGCCGCGCGTGAACTCGGGCACCAGCATGCCTTTGACAGTGTGCGCGAGCGCGAAATCGTTCCGGGGCCCACGGCGACCGCCGACGAAATCCGAGAACTTGCCCGGCTTGCCGCGGCGAGTTTTGGACACCCAGTGGGTACGTGCAAGATCGGCGTGGACCCGCTCGCGGTTGTCGACCCCGACCTGCGCGTGCACGGTATTGTGGGGCTGCGCGTGGCAGATGCGTCCGTGATGCCGCGGATCATTCGGGGACCGGGGACAAACGCGGCGAGCCATATGATTGGGGGCCGAGCATCCCAGCTGGTGCTGGGTTGAAACGCGGATCGCAGGAGGTACGGACAATGCAAACTCAAGTGCGCAGTGACACGGCGGCGAAAGCACCCTGGCTGGCGGTCCATCCGCTCAGCCGGGAGGATTCCCGCGCGGCGACCGGTCTGCGAGCTAGCGTCGCAGCAGTGAAAGGCAAGGTCGAAGGAACGGCGGGTCGCGGTCCGTTCGACGCCATCATGGAGCAAGTTGCAGCTCCCCCGGGCGTGACCTTTGAAGCCGATACCATCGGAGGGATCTCCGGCTGGTGGGCGAAGCCGTCGCGGTCACAGAAGGGCGCGGCAATCGTTCACGCACATGGCGGCTGGTTCAACTTGGGAACCGCTCGCGCATATCGCAATTTCATCGGCCACATCGCGTCGAGCGCCGGAGCCGATGCTTTCATACCAGATTACCGGCTCGCCCCCGAGCATCGCTTCCCTGCTGCGGTCAGAGACGTCGAAGCGTGCTATCGTGGACTGGTTGATAGAGGGATCAACAGAATCGCCGTGACCGGCGACTCAGCGGGAGGCGATCTGGCGCTTGTGCTACTATCGATTGCCACCGCGCAAGCGGCCAACGGCGGCATCGCTCCCGTAGGCGCCGTCGCAATGTCGCCGGTGACCGACCTCGCGCTGACGGGTGAGAGCTTCGAGACGCGAGCGGAAGCGGATCCGTATTTCACCAAGTCCCAGGTTGCCGGGCTGGTCGCCTCCTATCTGGGTGAGACCGATCCGAAGAATCCTCTGGCGTCCCCTCTGTACGGTGATCTGCGCGGCCTGCCTCCAATCCGGGTTCATGTTGGAGACGACGAGCTGTTGCTCGACGACTCGCGCCGCTACGTGGAGCAGGCCGTCGCGGCGGGGGTCGACGCCGAGCTGGACGTCTGGATGGGAATGCCCCACGGATTCGTCGCCAATGTCGGCATATTCGACGCCGCTCGACTGGCACTCAACGCAATCGGAGCCTTTCTGACCGAGCGGCTGCGGTAACCCGCTCTGATCGGCCTGGCCTTGTGCAACCGTGTCACCATTCGCGGGGTTGGCATGTCATGCGCATACTCATAATTGGTGCGAGCGGCACGATTGGCCGGGCGATTGTCTCGGCTCTCACGGGCCGGCACGATCTCGTCCTCGCGAGCAAGGACGAAGCACCTGAGCAGGTGGACATCAGCGACCCCGCATCGATCCGCGCGCTATACGCTCGGGTCGGGCGCGTCGACGCCGTGGTCAGCGCGGCGGGACAGGCAGCGTTCAAGCCGCTGGCTGACCTCACGGATGCCGATTTTTCCCTCAGCCTGAACAACAAGCTGATGGGACAGGTGAACCTCGTGCGGTTCGGTATTGCCTCGGTCGCCGACGGGGGCTCGTTCACCCTCACGGCGGGCCTGATGGCTCGGGAGCCAGCGCGGAACGCGGCCGCCGTCAGTTTGGTCAACGCGGGGCTCGAGGGCTTCGGGCGCTCGGCCGCGCTCGAGTTGCCGCGGGGGCAGCGCATCAACGTCGTGAGCCCGCCGTCGCTATCCGAGACACTGCGGGCTCGCGGACAGGATCCGGGTGCCGGACTACCTGCGGCTGCTGTGGCGCGGGCCTACGTGGCGAGCGTGGAAGGGAAGCAGACTGGCACGGTGCTTGATCCGCGTGCATAGCGCTGCCCCCGCGACTGCAGGGGTCCCAAAAGTAGGGAATGTGGCCACGGCCGCGCCCAGGTAAATTGTGTGGGATTGACCTTCAGAGGGCCTCCATGGCTGACGACGTGTCCCGCCCGCCCGGCTCATTCCCCGAGATCTACCTCGACCTCGCGTGGAATCTCGCGGCCAGCACCCGCATCATGCACCTCAAGCTCCCAGCGCTCATCGCGGCGGCGTCAGATCCAGAGCTCGTGGCGATCCTCGGGGATTGCATGGCGTTGACGGGCCATCACGACGGCGCCCTCAATGCGATCGTGTCGCGCATCGATCGGCCCGCACGTTTCCACGCGGCGGAGCTCGAAACTCTACTCGGCACCTCCGAACGCGAACTGAGTGGCTGGCCGCGGGGCGACGCGCGTGATCTCGCGATCGCCAATGTGGTTCGGAGCGCGGTGTACATGGCGATTCCAACCTGTGAGCTGGCGGCGAATCTCGCCACGCTGCTCGAATACCGACACGACGTTGCGGCGTTGAGCCGCCTCCGCGAGGACATCGCCGTGACGGACTCCCGACTCCAGGCGGTGATTCGAACGCAGCTCGCAGCACACCGGCTCGCGCGAGCGACATCGGAGGCTGTAAAGAGCGACCTGAACGCCGCGCGCTGAAGCCGTCACTCGGCGCGAATCGCCTCGGTCAGTCGGCCAAGTCGCGCAAAAGGGCGGGCGTCAGCATCCACTGGAGGCGTCCTGAACCAGCACTGGCCCGTCCCTTGAATTCGACCAGACACGCCCCGCCCTTCCGAAACTCGACTCCTGCGGCTGCTGTCCCCGTCAACAACCACGTAGTGAGTTCGCCGAGTTGCGGCTCGTGGCCGACGATGGCGACTCTCGTGGCCGCGAGGTGGTGCTTGAGCCACGACAGCACGTCGCCGACAGGTATCTCCGGCGCCAATACCGGCACCGTCGTGACCTCGATGTCGTGAAAGGCGCGGGAGACAATTTTTGCCGTCTGCTCTGCTCGGCGCAATGGGCTTGAGCCCAGCACGTCGAGCGCTGGAACGGCACGGTGGAGTCCACGAGCCAGTCGCTCCATCTTCCAGCGACCGTGCTTCGTCAGCGGGCGCTCCGAATCCGGTTTCCCCGTGTCCGCAAACTCGGCCGCGTCCTCGGCAATGCCGTGCCGAATGAGGATAAGCTGCATCGATCGCCTCCCGATGCCTCCGGGGCTGAGCCCGATCGAACGGGCGCTGAAGGAGGTGCTCAAGCTGCGACCGCCAGTCCAGGATGTCTAGGTCTGGCGCCTCGGGATGCGCAGGTTGTTACGATTGACGACAACGAGAAAGAGGAGAGAGCATGGCGGGATCGCCTTCTCTCTCCTCTTTCTCTTGTAACTCTACTTCGAATTCGAGCCCGATCTCGTTTCGTTATCTCCCGTCAGTGACTAGGGGCACTGCGGGGCGATATTGCCGCTCCGCGCGTCGCTCTCGCCCAGCGGTATCGCGATCACGGACGTCTGGAAATCCTTGGAGACGCCCGCAAGGTGAGCCGCAGTGCCGTCCGGGCCACTAGTGGCGGACCAGGTCGTGTCGCGGGACTTGACCAGGTTGAGATCGCGCAGCGCGTCCAGCCGGTCGCCCAGGGCCTCGGTCATCGTCGAAACCCGCTGCTCGGCCAGAACAAAGTTGCGCGCGTCGACGTAGTCCGCCGCCACGACGGCGGGGGGCAGTCCGCCGACGTTGGTGCGTACCCCGTTGGCCAGTGCGATCGCGGTCGCAAAGTTCCCCAGGCCGAGATTCGCACGGGCAAGCAGGAACTGCAGCTCGACGTTGCGAACCAGCGGAATCGGCTCGCTGCCGCTGATGTTATTGACGTAATGCCACGTCGACCCGATATGGGCACCAACTGAGGTCGGTCCACTCCCTGGGCCGAACTTCGCGGTGAATCGCAGGTCGGTCGTGTCGATGTCGTTGAGGGCGTCGAAGAGTACCCAGATCGCCGCCGCATTGGTGTTGATCGGGTTCTGCACGTCGTTCGACGTGGTGCTGAAATCGTGGAACACGCCGAGGTCGTTGGCCGCCACTGCTTCCGAGGACGACAGCGCCGCGCTGAAGATTGGCGCCGCGCCCTGGATGTCCGTGACGGCCGAGTCGAGCTGCGCCAGGTTCGGCGTGCCGACGGACAGCGTGTCGGCCGGCCGGCCGGTCGAGTAGGCGTACTCAATGCGCGCCTTGCCGCGGAGCGCCCGCGTGAGGCCGAGGAACGCCCCGGCATTGGTACTCACCAACTTGAACCCGGGCGGCATGTTGACCGGGAACGTCGCTGACGCGCCGGCGACGGTCAGGCTGTCGGCGGCCGAATCGAGCATCGCGACAATCTGCGCCCAGACGTCCCGGTTGCAGAGGATCGGAGCAGGCGTCGCGCTGGCGGTCCGCCCCACTTCATTGATAGGCACCCCCAGGGTGTCCCGCGTCTGGGCGATATACATGTAGTACATCGCTTTCAGCGTCTCCATCAAACCGAACAGCGATTCCTGCTGTGCGGCGGGCATCGGGCCCGAGCCCGTTGCCGTCGTCACGACGATCGCGCTGATGTTGCCGATGACGGTGTCGACGCCCTTGACGGCGTTGAAGTAGAAGTCCCACACCGACGGCCCCATGAAGACGTCGCCGGGGCCCGCGAACGACTCGCCGGTCACGACCGACACGAACCGCTGTTCCGACGCCGTGAAGTACGCGGTGTTTCGCGCCATCCCGTCCGTGAACAGGTTGAAGTTACCGATGTCCGTGCGGACACCGTCGAACGCACCGGTTACTTCGCTCTGCAGCGAGGCGGCGGTGTGCGGAAATCCATTCAGGGCGTTGTAGTTCGGAACCGTCGGGTTGCTGCAGGCCGCGACGGCCGTCGCAGCGACCGCCGCGAGCGACAGTGCGGCGTGCCGCGGACCGAGCCGTCGGGTGCGCGAACCCGAGCCGGAGGTCGAACGCGGACCTGATAAATGGCGATGTGAGGTCATTTTAGAGGCCCAGATCGACGGAGAGGAAGAAGCTGCGGGTCGGCGGATACGGCGTGACGTCCTGCCCCCGGCCGACCAGCTGGTTGCTGAAGTTGCTGACATCGGGGTCCAGTCCGGGATACTTGGTCCAGGTCACCAGGTTGCGGCCGGATGCACTCAGGGCTGCGGTGTGAACGACGCCACGTCCGAGGCGTTCCAGGAAGTTGCCTGGTATGTCATACCGCAGGGTAAGCTCGCGCAGCTTCAGATAATCCCCGTTGTAGAGGTACGGCGTGAGGCCCTGCGACTCGGCGATCGTTCGCGCGTTGGTACCCGCCGTGTCCTCGAGATTGTGCGCCCCGTCGAAATACTGCTCGGTGAGGTCCGAGACCTTGAACCCGCGGCGCATGTCGAGGAAGGTGTGCAAGTGGAAGCGGCCGTAGTTGAAGTCGTTGGTGAATCCCACGGTGAACGCGGGGTTCGCGTCGCCGAGCGCCACCAGCGTCGGGACGCCGTTTCTCATCACGTCTCCCCAGAACGCGGACGGCGAGGCACCGGCCTCGATCTGGTATCCGCCGAACGGGCTGAAGCCGAAGGCGGTGAAGCCCGGCGTGAATGTGGGGACAGGGATGTTGTTCACCACCGCCTGGTTGCGGGCGAAGTTTTCCCCCGTTACCCAGGTGAACTTGCCGATCGTGATCGGCGTCGCTGCGACCTGCAGCTCGAGACCCTGGTTCGTGATCTCGCCGCCGTTGATCCATTGCTCGTCGTAGCCCAGCGAGGGGAGCGCCTGGGCCTGCAGCAGGAGGTTTGTGATTCGCTTCTGGTAGCCCGTGGCGTTGAACGTCAGCTTGCCCTTGAAGAGGGTGACGTCAAATCCGCCCTCGAAATCGGTGTTCGTCTCCGGGGTAATGCCGGGGTCACCGGCCACCAGGCCCTCCTTGACGCCGAGGCTGCCCGAATATCCACGCAACGAGTCGGCGTTGAACTTCACGCCGTAGTTCGGCACGGTCCCGGAGACGCCATACGCGCCACGCAGCTTGATCTCGTCGACGCCCGAGAACGGGTTGGGGAAGCGGTAGGACACCGACGCCTTGGGGTACGAGTAGTAGCGGTTCACGCCACCGTCGTTCGTGCTCGCTTCGGAGTTGATACCGCCGGTCAGGGCCAACCGTTCGTTGAACATGACGAGCTGTTCCTGCCCGTAGAAGCCCTGGTTAATCGTGTTCTGCTGGTTGTAGAAACTGGTCTGCACGACGCCGTACTGCTGGTTGGCGAGGCCGCTGACCAGGTTCTGTGAGACGATGTCCGGCAGGAAGAGCGCGTTCTCATCGTGCGTCAGACCGACCGACGACGTCGCCTGCACGCCGTGGATGCCGGTGAAGACGTGCACGATGCTGAACGAGTAGTTCGACAACTGGTTCGTCGCCGATTGGTAGGTCGACGTGCCGGCGAAGGCGCTCAGCGGCGACGTCTCGACCTGCAGGGAGGGCGGCGCGTAGAACTGGTCCTTCTGGACGGCGTAGTCGGCACCGGCCTGGAAAATGAACTCGAGGCTCTGTGCCCGGGTCGTGATCGGCTTGAAGTCGACGTTGCCACCGGCGGTGATGCGGTTGACGTTCTCCGGCGTCAGGATTTGTTTCGCATCGGCGAAGGCGTTCGCCACCCCGTACGGGTTGATGACGTACGAGCCGTTTGCGTTCTGCCTGGCCATGTCGAAGTACGACGGCGTGTACGAGATGTTGTCATACCCGGCGATCCCCAGGTTGTCGTTGCCGTTGACACCGCGGCGGGCCAGCGACGCCGAGTAGGCGACGTTGGCGGACGCCGTGAGCGTCGGCGCGACATGCTGGACGATGTTGGTACGGATCGATTGCTTCTGATAGCCGGTGTTGATCTGCGCGCCGTTGTCGTACTTGTCCAGGCCGGACAGGAAGTACTCGGTCGACGGGAGCGCGCCACTGATGCTGAGGTCCGTCTCGTAGGACGGGCCCGTCTGGCCGTACAGCTCGTGCTGGAAGTCGCAGAAGCCGCCGCACGCGTTGTAGTTCTGCGTCACCTCGGCTGCGGTGAGAGGGGCGCCGCGGCTGACGTTGTCGGTCAGGGCCTCGGCCAGCGAGAACCGGCGCACGGGCAACGAGTTGCTCACATCGTACGATCCCAGACGCTGGGTGAAGCTGTAGACCGGCTTTCCCGAGGCACCGTGCTTCGTCGTAATCAGGATCACGCCGGCCGCGCCCTTGCTGCCGTAGATGGCCGACGCCGCGGAGCCCTCGAGAAACTGCATCGACTCGATGTCCTCCGGATTGATGTCGGCGATACGGTTCGTCTGCTGGTCCTGCGGGGACGGGCCGTTGCCCGACGTGTTGCCGGCGGCACCGGACACCGAGTTGAGGCCTGACGGGATCGACGCGTTGCTCATGATCACACCGTCGATCACATACAGCGGCTGGCCAGCCGCGGTCGCGTAGATCGAGGTGGTGCCGCGGACCTGGACCTGCAACCCGCCACCGGGGGCTCCCGAGTTGTCGCTGATCAGTGCGCCCGGGACCTTGCCCTCGAGCGCGTTCTCGATCGTCGGCGTCGGAACCGAAGTGATCGCCCCGGACATGATCACCGGGTCCTGGGTCGCCGCGTTCTTGGACGAGATCTGCGTCCCGACGCCGGTGATCACCTGCTGATCGAGCTGCAGCACGTCGCGCAGCAGGTCCACGGTCACGTCAGTACTGGCGTCGGCCACCTTGACGGTGGACGACCGGTATCCGATGCGCCGCACCGACAGGCTCGCACCGGCCGGCACGCGAAGGGTGAACGTGCCGCTGTCGGACGTGATGGTGCCGATCGTCGTGCCCGTCAGGATCACCTGGGCGGCGGCGAGCGGCTGGTGGTCAGCCGAATCGACGATTCGGCCCGTGATCCGGCGGGTCGTGTTTTGCGCCGACGCCTGTACTGCGACGATGAGCGTCAGCAAAGGCACGGCAGCGCCAATGAACCAGCGAGCTCTCACTGCTCTCCTCCATTGGGGACATGGACGCACGGGCTGCGTCGGTGGGCGGCATGCGGCGGCACCGGTGGTGCCTTGACGCCCCGGTGCCGCCGATCGGCCAACAGCGTGTGACGGCGCCGCGCTCACGCGCGCGCCTCGTATCGCGGGCGTTACAGTAGAGATACGTTGGCGCTTATGCTTGCATCAGCGCGCGCGTTCTTGAACGGGACTGACCTGTCCGATTCCGGACAGTATGGGGGCGAAAGCACTGCGGCGACGGCATCGCGGCGACGACATCGCGGCTGCGTCGCTCAGCTCAGCGACCGCCGGTATTCGGACGGCGTAATGCCGAATCCTCGCTTGAACTCGCGAGAGAAATGTGCCTGGTCCGCGAAGCCGGCGGACAAGGCCACATCCACCAGCGCCCGGCAGCCCCGCACCTGTTGCCGCGCCCAGTTGAGCCGGCGGAGCCGGGCGTAGGCGCCCGGCGTGCATCCGAAAGCGGACCGGAAGCTGCGCGCGAAGTACGCCGGGTGCACCCCCGCGCCGACCGCAAGCTCCCGAATGGTCGGCGGTGACGTGAAGTTCGCGTCGAGGTGCTCGGCCGCGCGCGCCACCCAGGGCGGGGGCATCCGCAGGCCGCGCCCACGATCGGTGCGCAAAGCCTCGGCCGTCAGCACGAGGAGGATGCCCTCAACGACCAGTGCCGACGTCACATCCCACGACTGTGCTTCCCGCCGGAGCTGCAGCGCCAGCCCCGAGACCAGCTCCCCGCTCAACGTCACCCACTCGGGATCGCGGCTGGCACCGAGCCGCCCCGCGCACCAGTCGCGCCCGAGCTGGACGATGAAGCAGCGGGCGCCGCGTCCGCCGATCTCGTCCCGGTGATTGATGCCGGGTGGGTTGAAGATGACCGTCCCGGGCGCACAGGGACGCGCCCGTCCGTGTGCGTACTCGGTGAGCGACCCGCTCAGGACGAAGAAGAAGTACGGCAATTCGTGCGTATGCCGCGCCAATCGCGCGCGCGGCGCATACCGCGCCTCGACGAACTGAAGGTCGTGCGTCTGCCGCACGATTTCGGCGTGGCCGTGAAACTCCCCATCCCCCGAGCGTTCGGCCATGGTTCTCCGGACAGATCCAAGGCTCCCCGGCCGATCACCGGCTGCGGCATCCGCCAGCGGTTCTCGCCGAGTGCGGCGGAACACCGCGATCGTGACAGGGTGAACCTACACAGCCCGCGAAAAAACAAAAATAAAAAAAAGATAAAGATTGAACCCGTTGCACTCGTGACGGTCGCCACGACGGGCACCGGTACAAACCGTACCCGCGTTCGGGTGGCCCGACAAAACGAAACGCATCCCAGTTTTCGGGACACGGTCCCTTGCTCGCGGAGCCCGGGTCTGCTTACGTCTCCCAGTCATCGCATTCACCACAACCCGAGAGCCACGTGGCCGAACATCGGATCGAACGGGGACAGGTCCATTACAAGTGGGATAACGCGCAGCGGCCGGTGGTTGAAATCGCGTCGGGCGACGTCGTGCACTGCGAGACCGACGAGGTCACCGACGGGCAGGTGCGCCCCGGCGCTCCCGCGTCGGCGCTCGGCACCATCGATTTCTCGCGCCTCTATCCTCTCGCTGGACCGGTCTTCGTCCGCGGCGCCGAGCCGGGCGACACTCTGCAGATCGATATCCTGAGTCTCGAAACCCTGGACTGGGGCTGGGCGGGGTTGATCCCAGGGCTGGGCTTGCTCCCCGAGGATTTCCCGGATCCGTACCTCCGTCACTTCGATTTGTCGAACGGCCGCGATACTGCGATCCGCGACGACATCCGGATCCCGATCGCGCCGTTTTGCGGCACGATGGGCGTGGCGACGGACGAGCCCGGCCAGCACGATGTGCTCCCGCCCACGAAAGGCGGCGGCAACATCGATACGAGGCATCTCGTCGCGGGATCGACGCTCTACCTGCCGGTATTCGTCCGGGGCGCGCTGTTCTCGGCCGGCGACTGCCACGCCGCGCAGGGCGACGGCGAGGTCTGCGTCACCGGGATCGAATCGCCGATGCGCTTCAGCCTTCGCTTCACGGTGATCAAGGGCGGCGGCATGCGCCCCTGGCGGTATCACTTCCGCACCGCACCCGGCTCGCTGCAGCCGCGGTCGGACCGCCTGGGCTACTACGCGGCGAGCGCGCTGGGTCCCGATCTCATGACCAACGCGAAGAACGCGGTTCGCGAGCTGATCGCGTGGCTCGGCTCCGAACACGGACTGGCTCCGGCCGATGCCTACGTCCTGTGCAGCCTCGCGGCGGATCTCAAGATCTCGCAGATCGTCGATCAGCCCAACTGGGGCGTCTCCGCCTACCTGCCACTGTCGCTGTTCCGGCAGTAGCTCCGCGTCGGGCGCGTGACGCTATCGCTGGCGGCCGCTGGAGATCGTGACGACCGTGATGGCCGCGGCGGCCGCGCAGAGACCGGCGCTGATCCACGCGGCCCGCTCGAACCCGGCGGTAAACGCGGGTCCGGTGAGTCGTTCGAGCCCACCAAGGCCCGCGGCGAGTGGCAATGCCGCAGTGGCGATGAGACCTGCGAGACGGGCGACCGCGTTGTTGACGCCCGACGCAATGCCGGCGTCTCGCTGGTCGAGCGCGCCCAGCACGGCCGTGGTGAGCGGGGCCACGAACGCCGACATCCCGAGGCCGAAGACCGTGGCGGCAGGAAACACGGTCGTCAGATATGACGCTCCCGGCTCGACTCGCGTGAAGAGGACCATCCCCGCCGCGGTCACGAGAGCGCCGCCGGCCATCGGCAATCGCGGGCCGATCCGGGCGCTCAGGCGGCCGGCCGCTGGTGATAGCGCGAGCATGAGGATGTTCGCCGGCAGCAGCGAGGCCCCTGCGGCGAGAGCGCTATAGCCAAGGTTGGCCTGGAGCTGCGGCATGAGCAGAAACAGCAGGGCGTTCAGGGCCGCGTAGACCAGCACCGTGATGACGTTCGCTCCGGTAAACTGGCGGGACCGAAACACTGCAAGCGGCAGCAGGGGCTGCGCTCCGCGCCGGGCGACGCGGTCCTCGACGACCACGAACGCGCCGAGGAGGATCACACCCCCGAGGCCAGCGGCCAGCACGGTCGGACTCCCGAATCCGCGATGCGGCCCGTCGATGAGCGCCCCGATGGTTCCGCCAAGGCCGAGGGTGACCAGGATCGCCCCGGTGTAATCCACATGGCCGGCCGCCGGGCCGGCCGCCGGGCTTGCAATGGCATCTCGCGCCGGTGTGCCGGCTGGTGACGCCGCCAATGTGGTCTCATGCCGCGCGATGATCCCGGCGGCTGCCAACGCGAGAACGACGACTCCGGCGAACACCCAGCGCCACGATGCCGCATCCACGATCCAACCGCCGAGCAGTGGGCCCACTGCCGTGGATACGGCGGACCACGCGGACCACAGGCCGATGGCCTCGCCGCGCTCATCGCCCTGAAAGGCGGATTCGAGCATCGCGAGGCTATTCGGCACTACCAGCGCTCCGGCGGCGCCTTGAACGACCCGAAGCAGGACGAGGGAGACGATGCCCGGAGCGACCGCGCAGCCGGCGGATGTCACGGCGAACGCCACGCACCCTGCCGCAAATACCGCGGGGCGCCGAAAGCGATCTCCGAGCGCGCCTCCCAGGAGCATGAGCGCGGTGAGCGTCAGCAGGTAGCCGTTGAGGACCCATTGGAGTCCTTCGACGCCGAGGCCGAAGTCCCGGGCGATGGCGGGCAGCGCGACGTTGACCGTCGTGCCTTCGAGAAACACCGCCCCTGAGGCGACGATCGATGCCGTGACAATCCACCGGCCGCGCGCCGAGTGCAGCCCGCGCGCTTGCCCGGGTGCCGTCCCCCGATTCTGCCGGCGTTCCTGCGCTGTCATGAGCGAATACTATCGCCAGAGACCAGCAAGGCAGGGCATGCCACACCTCCTGAACCCTGTGGAATCGTCCCCCGACACCCCCTCGAAAAGGGCCCGTTTCGCGTCTCGGTTCGGGGCCAGGACGCCGGACTGGGGGAGGGGCGGGAATCGGGTGACCATTGCTTATGTTACGACGTCGATGTATTTGTAGTGACGTCGTTGTATCCCCCCCTTGCCGCCAATCGGTGTTCCCCCACACTCGATGCACCTGGAGATCGTGATATGAGCCGCCGGAATCCTGTCTGGTCGTTCGCTTCTGCTTCCGTCGTGGGTGTCGCCGCACTCGTCGCGGCTGGGTGCTCCCACAAACAGCCCGCGGCTCCCCCCCCGGCACCGGCGGCCGCGCCGGCACCCGCGCAGGCGCCCGGTCCAAATCAGGACTCGCTCGCCGCCGCGCAGCGGCGGGCCGCGGAGCTCGCCCGCGCGAACGCCCTGGCCGCTGCCCGGGCCGCGCTCACGGCGCCCGTGTACTTCGACTTCGAGAAAGCGGAGCTGACCGCACAGGCGACGGCTGCCCTCGACGCGAAGATTCCGGTCCTGAACGCCAGTGCGGGAGTGCGCATCCGCATCGCGGGTAACTGTGACGCTCGCGGCTCCGACGAGTACAATCTCGCGCTCGGCCAGCGGCGTGCCGCGGCGGCGAAGCGGTACCTGTCCGACCACGGCGTGGATGCCAGCCGGATCGACATCATTAGCTATGGACGGGAGCGCCCTGCTGTCGAGGGGGACACCGAGGAGGCGTACGCGAAGAACCGTCGCGACGAGTTCGAGATCACCGCGGGCGCCGACAACATCAAGCCGGCGTAGTTACCGGCCTGTTGGGGCGGACGTGGCCAGGATGGGCCACGTCCGCCGCCAGGAAACGCGCCGAGTGCCCGTGGCCATGCCGCGACTCCGCAGCGACAGGTCCCGCGAGACCATCGAAGCCGCCGTGCTCCAGCGCTTGCGCGCGCTCGTGGGCGGGCTGGGCCAGTCCGCGCGGGCCATCGAGGAGCGCACGGGCGTCACCAACGCCCAACTGTTCCTCCTGCAGCATTTGGCGGCGGGCGACGGGTCGTCGGTCCGCGACCTCGCCGCGCACGCCCATACAGGCCAAAGCGCCGTCTCGGCCATCGTCGGCCGGCTCGTTACCCGCCGTCTGGTGCGCCGCGCGCGCTCGGCGGTGGACGGCCGCAGCGTCGTGCTGACACTGACCGAATCGGGCCGAGCACTGGTTCGCCGGGCGCCGGAGCCGCCAACCACGCGCCTGCTGCGTGCGATCGCCGAACTCGACGCCCGCGAGCTTCGCGCGCTCGTGCGCGGATTGGCCGGGCTGAGCCGATCGATGCGGCTGCCGGATCAGCCCAGTGCGATGCTGTTCGAGGATCCCGCGCAGCGGCGCGCGGCCCGGCGCGCGGCCCGCCACTCCACGTAACCTCGGGCTATTTGCCGGCCGCTTCTCGGCCGGCCGCTTCTCGGGCAGCCGCTTTTCGGCGCTCCGCGCGCCGGGGAACGCTGCGCCACCCAACGCCCGAGAGATCCGATTTCACGCGCGAGTCGTAGTGCGTGCGGAAGCGGTCATCTACGCTGGCATCGCCGCCTCGCGCGAGGTGCGACCGTAGTTCGATCGCGGCGCCCCGGTGCGCTGTGATCAGACCGCTCTCTCGTGATCCATCCACCTCGCTCGCAGGTCGTTCGTCCCGTTTCTGGAGGCGGCAATGTCAGACCGCAGACCGTTGTTCGCACCGCCGCACGTGCTGGCGGCCGCACTGGTGGTGGCAGGGCTTTTCGCCGGGGGTCTGATCGCCCGCCGGGCGATGGCGTCAGACCACCAGGACAGCCCCGAAGTGGAGCTCAATCCGGCGTCCGACATGACCGACTTCTACGCGTTCCCCGGCGCTACCGCGGGCAACATCGTGTTGGTGATGGACAGTTGGGCATTCCTCACGCCGGCAAACACGCCGTCGGTCTCGTTCGATCCCAATCTCCTGTATCAGTTCAAAGTCGAGAACACCGGTGCCCCGATCGAGAATCTTGTTTTCCAGGTGACCTTTCAAGGCACGGGCTCCAGCCAGACCGTGCAGGTCAGAGGTCCCGTCGCGCCGCCCGTGGTCGGTGCCATGCAGAACAGGGTGTCCTCAGCCGCTCCGATCATCACGGGCCCGGTCAACAAGGTGCTCACGGGCGGCGGGATTCAGTTCTTCGCCGGGCCGCGGAGCGATCCGTTCTTCATCGATCTCGAGCAGTTCTTCCGGATCCTCCCCGACCGCAAGCCGGTGACCGGACCGCTCTCGCAGCTGCCTGCGACGCCCACCGCGAGCGGGTTCCGCAACCCGGGCATCGACTACGTCGCCGGGCACAACGTCCTGTCGATCGTGATGGAGCTGCCGACGACCATGCTCACATCCGGCGGCAATGCAAAGATCGGTCTCTGGGGCACTATCAGCCGCTGACGAGCGCGCCCGATACGACTTCTATCCGAGGACTCATCACATGCTGTCCCGCTCTTCTCAGACTGCCCGTCGCCGGCTGGCCGCCGCCACGATGGCGGCGGTTACCGCCGTCGCCGCCTGCACGACCACCAGCGCGACCGCTCCCAGCGCCACGCGCGCCTACGATCAATTGCAGCGCCTCGGCAACCCGCTGGTCAGCGAGGTCTTCCTCGCCAAACGCAGCCACCCGACCCATGGCTCGATCGGGCCTGCGCAGGACACGATCATCGAGCCCGAGTTCAAGAATTTCGTGGCCACGGTTGCCGGACGTGACACGATCGTCCAGAACACGTTGGCCGCCGTCCTGCTCCCCGACATGCTCATCGTCGACACCAGCAAGAACCCGAGCACCGCAGGGTGGTTGAGCTGGGCGCTCGCCGATGGTTACGGCGGCCGGAAACTCACCGACGACGTCGTGGCGGCGGGGCTCGACGCGATCTTCGGCACGCTGATCGAGTCGGCGGGCAATTCATGTCCGCAGTTGTGCAACGACAACGTCCCCGCACACACGGACTACCAGGCGGCATTTCCCTATCTGGGCAACCCTAACTAGGTGCGCTCATTGAGCGGTCTACCATGAGCGGTCTACCATGAGCCGGCCATCCACAGTCGTACTCGCCGTCCTGGTGACGGCCGGCGCCTCGCTCGCCGCCGGTGGGCGCGTCGCGTATGCTCGGCTGCGAGCCCCGGGGACGACGATCGGCAGGTCGATGCCGAGCCGGCCGGTGCTGCCCGAGGCGGCGATACGCGACTCGGACATCGTGTTCTACGAGAGACGGGCCCGCCGCGATCCCACCGGCGCCATGGATCTGGCGCGCGTGGCCCAGCTCTATCTGCAGCGGGCTCGGGAGACTGGGCGGTACGAAGACGTCCTGCGTGCCGAGGCGGACGCCCGACAGTCACTCGCCAATCGTGCGGTGCACAATGCGTCGGCGTCGCAAGTGCTGGCATCGGCGCTTGTTTCCGAGCATCGCTTCGCCGAGGCCCTCGACGTGCAGCGTGGGCTGGCGGAATCCGACCCCACGCATCTCTCCTATCGGGCGGCTTTGGGCGAAGTAGAGTTCGAGCTGGGGCGCTACGATGAGGCACGCGCCACCTTCGACAGTTTACGGGGCCACAAGGGCGAGTTGGCGGTCACCTCGCGCCTGGCGCGGTGGGAGGAAATCGAAGGTCGCACCGGGGACGCGCGCCATCTGCTGCACCTGGCGCTCGACGAAGCGGGTCGGCGCCCCGACCTGCCGCGCGAACAGGTCGCGTGGTTCTGGCTGCGGCTCGGCGACCTGGAGTTTCGGGCCGGGCACCCCGATGTCGCCAGCTACGCCTATGCCAATGGACTCGTCGCGCATCCCGGCGACTACCGCCTCCTCGCGGCCGAGTCGCACCTCGACGCCGTGCGCCACGACTGGCGCGGCGCGGTCGACGCCGGTGAGCGCGCCATCATGACCAATCTCGACCCGGCGACGTTGGGCACCATCAGCGACGCCTTTGCCGCCCTGGGCGACACGGCACAAGCAGCCGAGTATGCGCGCGTGATGGAAATCGCCGTATCCAAACAGCCCGGCGCGTATCACCGGGCGTGGAGCCTGTTCCTGCTGGATCATGGCCGCAGGGTGTCCGAGGTGCTCGCCAAGGCACGCGCCGAACTCGCGACGCGCCAGGACATCTATGGCTACGACGTGTTGGCGTGGGCACTCTACAAGAGCGGGCGCGCGGCGGATGCGGAGACCGCCATGGCGCGCGCACTGAGCCAAGGCACGCAGGACGGCATGCTGTTCTATCACGCGGGTATGATCGCCCGCGCCGCCGGGCGGACAGCGCTGGCGCGGTCGTACCTCGAACGCGCCTTGCAGGTCAATCCGTACTTTCAGCCCATGCAGCCGGACAGCGCCCGTAAAGCGCTGGCCGAGCTGCCGCAGACATCGCACTCATGACCTGCAGCCCGGTGTCCCGGTGAGCGAGCTGCTGACATTCGTGCATCTGGGCTTCCGGCACATCGTGGATGTGGGCGCCGCCGATCACATCCTGTTCCTGCTGGCGCTGGCGGCGATCTACCGGCCCCGCGACTGGCGGGATGCGCTGTGGGTCGTGAGTGCGTTCACCGTGGGGCACTCCATCACGCTGGCGCTGGCCGTGACCGGAGTGGTGACGCTGCCGTCGTCGCTGATCGAATTCCTGATCCCCATCACCATCCTGATCACGGGCATCGAGAACATCGCGGTCCGCGATCGGGCGACCGCACTCTGGGGCGGCCGCTACCGGCCGCTATTCGCGGGCGTCTTCGGCCTCGTGCATGGCGCCGGCTTCGCGAATTACCTCAAGAGCATGTTCGTCGACCACCTCGCGCTGCCCCTCTTCGGGTTCAACGTCGGCATCGAGCTGGGGCAGATCTTCGTTCTCGGCTGGGCATTTCTGGTCCTGTGGGGCATCGACCGGATGCTGGTGAGCATTCGCCTGCCCATCCGCACGGCGTCGCCGTTGCGGCTGCGTGTTGTTGCGATCTCCGCGCTGGTCACCGCGGTCGCAGCGAGTTGGGCCGTGCAGCGAAGTCCGTTCTTCACGGCGTGGTGAGCGGTGGTCGCGGGTGATGGGTGATCACCGGTGGGCGCGCCGGCTGCGGCCCCTCGCCGGACGCGCCGCGTGCTGCGGGATTGCGTTCGTATTGGGGGCGGCCCCCGGTGCGTCCGGGGGACGACTGCATCCCTTGCACACCACGATCACCACGATCACGTATGACGCGGCGTCCCATCAGGCGACAGTCACCGTGCGCGTGTTCGCCAACGATCTCGACACCGCCATCACGCGTCGAGCACACGGGCGTTTCCTGGCCAGCGTCCGGACATCCGATTCGAGCAGCTTTGCCTATCTCGCCTCCGTGTTCACGGCGGTCGGGCCAGACGGCCACGCACTCCCGATGCAGTGGTGCGGGTCACGCCTGACGGGCGATCTGTTATGGGCGTGCCTGCGCGTGACGACGCCTGGCGGGCTGTCCGGTGTGCGGATCCGCAACCAGGCGCTGATCGAGCTTTTCGACGATCAGGTCAATGTGGTGATGGCCGAATACGGCGGGCGGCGCGAAAGTCTGCTGTTCATCAAAGGCGACGCGGCCAAGCCACTGCCGTAAAGAGGCGAGCCATGCCTGATGGTCAACGGCTGGCCCGCGGAATGACAGTGATCGTGAGGGTCATCGTGATGGTTATGGCAACCGCCGGCCGGGGTGCGGCGGCGCAGGCTCTCGCGCGGGATACCGCCCCGCCACCGTGGCAGCCTGACACCGCCACGCGTCGGAAGGCGGCGGCGACGCTCGACACGGTGGTCACCCAGGGGCGCGTGACGAGCCAAGTGGGGACCGCGACGACCGCCAATCAGGGAACGGTTGGTGCAGCCGACCTGGCACTCCGTCCGCTGTTGCGCCCAGCCGAAGTGGTGGAAAACGTTCCCGGAGTGATCGTCACCCAACATAGCGGGAGCGGCAAGGCCAACCAGTACTTCTTGCGCGGATTCAATCTGGACCACGGTACCGATCTCGCGCTCAGCGTCGACGACGTCCCGGTCAACATGCCCAGCCACGCGCACGGGCAAGGGTATTCAGATCTGAACTTCGTCATCCCGGAGCTGATCGAGGGGGTCGATTTCAAGAAGGGGCCGTATTACGCAGACGCCGGCGATTTCGGGTCGGCAGGGTCCTTCAACATCCGCTACTACGATTCCCTGCCGGGCGCGGTGGCGAGACTCGAAGGCGGGCAAGTGGGGTACGGTCGCGCGATAGTGGCCAACAACGCCCGGGTGGGCGACGGTAACCTGATCTACTCGGCGGAATTCGAGCAGGACGACGGGCCCTGGGACATCGGCGACAACGAGCGCAAGTACGACGGTGTGCTACGCTACTCACAGGGGGACTCGCAACACGGCTTCTCGGTGACGGGGATGGCGTACCACAACCAGTGGCGAGCGACCGACCAGGTGCCGGATCGGGCCATCGCGGCCGGTCTCATCGACCGGTATGGCGAGATCGATACGACCGACGGAGGCAATACGAGCCGCTACGCGCTCAATGGCGCCTGGCACTCGATTGGAGCGCATTCGATGTCCCACGCGGATGCCTACGCCGAGCACTATAACCTCGATCTCTTCTCCAACTTCACCTACTTCCTGTTCGATCCCGTGCGCGGCGATCAGATCGAGCAACACGACAACCGATCGCTCTTCGGCGGTCAGGCGACCCACACGATTTTCGGCACGCTTGCGGGCCGTCCGAGCCAAAACACCGTCGGCATTCAGGTCCGTAACGACGACATCGAGAACGGTCTGTATCACACGGAGGCCCGCATCCGGCTGAACCCGGTCACGGTCAACGACATTGGAGAAACCAACGTGGGGCCGTTCGCGGAGAACCGGACATCGTGGACACACTGGCTTCGCACCGTCGTTGGATTGCGAGGCGACTACTTCTGGTTCGCCGTTCACAACGACACGGGCGGCACGTCGGCCAACGTGGCTTCGGGCCTGCTCAGTCCAAAGGCCAGTGTGGTCTTCGGCCCGTGGGCGGCGACGGAGTTTTACATCAATGGTGGCTACGGGTACCACAGCAACGATGCCCGCGGCATCGTCTCGCCGACGGCGCCGGCGACGCCCCTGCCACGCAGCGAGGGCGCGGAAGCCGGCGTGCGGACGGTGCGGATACCGGGCCTTCAGACCTCGGTCACCTTCTGGCTGCTCGATCTGAGATCAGAGCTGGTCTGGGACGCCGACGTCGGGGGCAGTGAGCCCAGCGGCCCCACGCGCCGATATGGGATCGAGTTTGCCAACTACTATTTGCCGCTCCGATGGCTTGCGATCGACGCCGACTACGCGTGGTCGCACGCCCGCTACACTGACCATGAGGCGGCGGGTAACTACGTACCCGAAGCGCTTGCGGCGACCTTCGATGGCGGCGTCGCTGTGCACGATCTGTCCGCGCCCCTTGCGCGCCTGGAGGCGGGGTTACGCCTCCGCTACTTCGGCCCGCGAGCGCTCACTCAGAACGACAGCGTGTCCTCGAAGGCCACCACGCTCGTGTATGCCGATGTCGGGTATGCAGTCGCGGACCACTGGATCGCGGGTGTCAATGTTTTCAACCTGCTCAACACCTACGCGAGCGACATCGACTACTACTACGTGTCTCGCCTGCCCGGGGAGCCGGCCGCGGGTGTGGCGGACATCCACACGCATCCCGCGGAGCCCCGTGAGTTCCGCGCCACGATTACCTACCGCTGGTGATCAGGCCGGTGGCGGCGCCGGCACGCCCCATCGAGGTTACGCTGGCGGCGGGCTCACACCGGCGCGCTCGAGAAAGTGCCGGATCTGCATGACTTCGTCGACGTTGTTCAGGTCCTTACGCCGCGGGCGATGAAGGACCGCCTCTTGGTCGTTGATACGTGCAGTCAGCCTGCCATCAGGTCGTTCGTCGACGGTACCGAGCGCCGACAGCAACCGGACGACTTGGCGCCAATCAAGGTTGTGAGAAACGGGATGCTGGAAGATCGTGCGGAGGGTGGTCTCGTGCTTGCCGTTCAGGTGGGGCGTGGGCATGTCGGCCTCAGGCGAGAGCGGTGGAATCGAGGTATGGCGATGTCCCGGCGAATGGCACTCTTTGCGCTGCACTAACGGCACCCGTGAACGGCTCGTCGCCGGCGCGAGCGTGACGGTCCAGAACAATCGTCGCAAACGCCGTTCCCGGGCGCAGGCCACCCGGCAAAAGACTCTCCGGGTACGAGTCCTCCGGATGCGACTCTGGATCCGGCTCTGCTCTATGGTATGCGGCCCGGTGGTGAATCAGCTGGCGTGGTCCTTATGAGCATCTGGCGAAGGACGATGATCGACCGGCCACAAGGGACGAAAATGGCACTCAGCATGATCGCAAGGTGGAACACGGCGAGCAAGAGCCGATCCAGCCTTACCGCTCATCAGGCTAGTCCGCGGCCGCCAGGTCATCGGGCGGATTCCGGAGGCACCGAGGCCGGCATGAACTGCACGGAACCGTCGGTGCCCCGATTCACCGTCCCTGCGAATACTCCAAGCAAGTCCCGGTTCCACCAGCGGCCAGTCCGCCGCCGGGTCGCAGCATCGGTGAACCAGTACCGCCAGAGTACGGTGCGGACGGCGCGTGGCGGAGACGTCGCGAACGGATTCCCGGCGAAGAGTGCCAGCACTTGCGGGTCGTCTTGCAGGAGACGGGCCTCCGTTGTGACGACCCACGGGCTCTCGTACCATGGACCGGGCGACGCGAACCAGAGATTCCATTCGAATCGTGGCTGATAGGGAGCGTAGAGCCCCGGCGCAGCGAACGGATCCTGTGGCTTGTAGCGGAACGGATACGCGACCCAGACGCTGTCGTCCCGCGTCCCCTGGAACTCGATCTCGTATTCGGCCGTCGTCATCACGGCGAACAAGCCGTACGAGTTGGCAAAACGAAACGCCTCGGCATACCGCGCCGGCGCGGTCATCGCATCGGGCAGCTTGTCGGCGAGGAAGGACGAAGCCGAGAGGTAGACCGTCGCGAGGAGAACGACGGTGCTTGTGGGGCCGATCCAGCGACCGTACCCGCCGGGCCGAACCACTCTGGCCAGCCGCGGCTCGGCGGCTGGCGGTTGCGCAGCAGTTGCCGCGACCCTACGCCGCGGGTGCCAAACGCGCCGGGCGAGTCCGGTGAGCGCCAGGTCGTCAACCAGGAATACGCCGAGGGCGAGCACGAGATAGTTGAGAAACGCGTAGTTCGCGGTCGCGATGATCCCGATCTGAAAGGCGGTCAGCGCGACGGCGACCGCGATCCGGGGCCGCCGGGGAGCCAGGAGTACCCAGGGTGTCACCAGCTCCGCGAACAGCGTGAGGAACGCGGTCGCGGCGTGGACCGAGTGCGGGAGTTGCTGCGCGTACCATCCGACCCAGGAGGGCAGCGGGCTGTTCTCGTAGTAGTGATCCATCGCCGTAAGCGTGCGCCACTGGGGATCGCGGAACCACAGTTTGACCACGCCTGACCCGAAGTAGATCGAGAACCACTCCCATCGCAGCAGCCACACGCTCGCCCACGATGGTGGCGACCACTCACCCAACCCCGGCCGCAAGCCGCGCGGCGCGAGCAGCACGGCCGCGACCCCCGCCTGAAGCAGCATCCCGTCGGACTGATACGACGAGAACGTCTGGAGCGCGACGACACAGGACAGGAAGAGAACCGTGCACACCGCCGCCGTCACGCGCGGCCACACGTTGATCGCGAGCAGCGCCGCCGCCACCAATCCCGCGCCCACGACCACCATGAGCGCCCCGTCGGTCGCCGACCACCAGAAGAGCGTCGGCGCGGTCCAGATGCGGGTCGTCCGCGGGATGGCGGCGGCGAGCGCGGCGAGATAGGCATCCGCAGGTTCGATCCCTGCCGGACCGATCAGGCCGCGGATCTGGAAGTGCAACGAGTAGAACGCCGATCCGAAGATGACTCCGAGCGCGCGGAGAAAAAGCCATCGCGGCCAGAGCATGCCGAAGGCCGGAGCCGTCAGGCGCCAGGGCGAAACAGGCTCCCGTAATCCAGTAGCACTCGGAATGGATCGGGCCCTCGTGGCGACCGGTCCCATCGTCTGCGGCATGGCGGCGCCGACCGGTGGCGCGCGTACGCGCTGGAACAATGTGATGCGTGTGCGGGTTGGCGACAGACTCACCCATCCCCCCAATGGTGGGACCGCGATTACGATTCCTCAATGCCTCCAACGGAGTCCGCGACAGCCGGGTCCCGGTGGCCGCTGGGGTGGCGAATCCAGCGCCACTGGCGGTCTCCGTCGGGCTGACCGTCAACGGACGGTTGCACCGGCTCGACCTGGACCCCCGCACGTCGCTGCTCGACGCGTTGCGTGAGCACCTGCACATGACGGGGACAAAGAAGGGGTGCAATCAGGGCGCCTGCGGAGCATGCACAGTGCTGGTGGACGGCCGGCGAATCAACTCGTGTCTCACGCTTGCTGTGATGCAACAGGGCACCCGGATCACGACCATCGAGGGGCTCGCGGATGGCGACACGCTCCACCCGCTGCAGGCGGCGTTCATCGAGCACGACGCGTTCCAGTGCGGGTACTGCACGCCTGGGCAGATCATCTCCGGGGTCGCGTGCATCGCGGAGGGGCACGCTGGCTCGCTGGATGAGATCCGTGCGTGGATGAGTGGCAACATCTGCCGGTGCGGGGCGTATCCCGGCATCGTGGCCGCCGTCGATCAGGCGGCGCGCGCGGGCTGACGGTGCATCCCTTTTCCTACGTCGCGGTGGACAACGAACCGGCGGCGATCGACGGCGCCGCGGCAGGTGGGCGATATGTCGCTGGCGGAACCACGCTCATCGATCTCATGCGGGAGGAAGTCGAGCAGCCGCAGCGGCTGATCGACATCAATGGTCTGCCGCTTCGGGCCGTCCGGCTGCAGGACGACGCGCTCGTCATCGGCGCGCTGGCCCGGATGTCCGACGTCGCGGCGCATCCGGCCGTCCTCGGCTCGCAGCCTCTGATCGCCGAAGCGTTGATAGAAGGTGCGTCGCCGCAGATCCGCAACATGGCGTCGATCGGAGGCAACCTGCTCCAGCGCGTGCGGTGCCCGTACTTCCGGACGCTGGATGCTCCGTGCAACAAGCGAACGCCCGGCTCCGGATGCTCGGCCATCGACGGCGTCAACACCGGCCATGCGCTCTTCGGGACGAGTGCGCACTGCGTGGCCACTCACCCGTCGGACCTGGCCGTCGCGTTGGTCGCGCTCGATGCGACGGTCGCGCTGCGGGGCCCGGCCGGGGAGCGGCGGATATCTGTCGAGGATCTGTACCGGCTTCCGGGTGAGACTCCGCATCTGGAGCACGCCCTCGAGCGCGGCGAGTTGATCGTGGAAGTCCACGTACCGCACGGACGGTACGGGCGGCGCGCGCGATACCTCAAGGTCCGCGATCGGGCGTCCTATGAGTTCGCCGTGGTCTCCGTGGCGGCCGCGCTGTACCTGAGTGGGGGCATCGTCCGCGCCGCGCGACTGGCCGCGGGCGGCGTGGGGACCAGACCATGGCGGTTCCGCGTTTCCGAGGAGGCGCTGGTGGGACAATCACCCGGCCAACCGGCCTGGGAGGCAGCCGCCGGTCTCGCGATCGCCGGTGCACGTCCGCTGTCCGGCAACGCCTTCAAGGTCGAATTGCTGCGCCGCACGATAATACGCGCCCTCGAGATGGCCGCCAGCGGCCCGGAGGGCGGTGTCTGATGGCGCCGTCGATTGGTACCGCGCTGTCGCGTGTCGACGGACGGAGCAAGGTGACGGGCGCGGCCCGCTACGCGGCCGAGTTCAACCAACCCGGCCAGGTGTACGCCGTGATGGTTTCGAGCTCGGCTGGATTGGGCCGGATCGTGGCGATCGACGCGAGCGCCGCGACGCGGCTTGGCGGCGTGATCGCGATCCTCACGCACCACAACGCACCGCGCCTGCCGTATCACGACCACCGCGGGTTCGTCGATCCGGCCGCGGGCGAGCGACTCCATGTCCTCCAGGACGATCAGATCAGATTTTTTGGCCAGCCGGTCGCCGTAGCGATCGCAACGACGCTGGATGCCGCGGAGCACGCCGCGGCCGCCGTCCGCGTCAGCTATGCAGCCGAGTCGCCGGCGACGCGCATGGACGCGCCGGGCGCATCGGCGATCGTACCGGAGGCGGCGAGGAAGGGAAGCGGGCGAATTCTCGCCGACAGCATCCGCGGCGACCCCGCAGCAGTTGCAGCGGACGCGATCCGGGTCGATGCGAGCTATGTCATCGCGCGGGAGCATCACAATCCGATGGAGCCACACGCGGCGGTGGCGTCATGGGATGGCGATCATCTGACGCTCTGGAGCAAGAGCCAGTTTGTGGTGAACGAAGCCGCCGAGATCGCGGCGATATTCGGGCTGCCGGAGAGTCACGTGCTCGTGGTGTGCCCGTTCATCGGTGGCGCGTTCGGGACATCACTTCGGACATGGCCGCACGTGACCGTGGCGGCGCTCGCCGCGCGCCATGTCGGCCGGCCGGTCAAGCTCGTTCTGTCGCGCCGCCAGATGTTCTATACGACTGGATACCGGCCGCGCACCGTGCAGCGCGTAACCCTGGCAGCAGGGTCCGATGGACGGCTTTCGGCGCTGGTCCACGACGTGACCGCCGAGACGTCGCGCTACGAGGAGCATATCGAGGCCGTCACCACGCCGTCGACGTATCTCTATGCGTGCCCGAACGTGCGGACCAGCTACCGGCTGGTACCGGTCGATAGCAGCACGCCCACGTACATGCGAGGGCCGGGCGAAGCGAGCGGCGTCCTGGCGCTGGAATGCGCGATGGACGAACTGGCCGTTGCACTCGGCCTGGACCCGATCGAGCTGCGGCGTCGCAACGAACCGGCGGTGAATGAGCAGAGCGGCCTCCCGTTCTCCTCACGCTCGATGTGCGAGTGTTATACGCTCGGTGCCGAGCGGTTCGGGTGGGCACAGCGAGATGCGCGTCCTCGCTCGATGCGGGATGGGCGGATGCTTATCGGGTGGGGCATGTCGGCGGCGACCTATCCGGCATCGCGGGGGCTGGCGAAGGCGCGGGTGCGGATCCTGGCCGACGGAACGGCCGAAGTGGAGGCTGCCGCCAGTGACATGGGGCCCGGCACGTACACCTCCATGACGCAGGTCGCCGCCGACACGCTCGGTCTCGCCCCGGCGGACGTACGCTTCTCTCTCGGGCGGTCGGATTTTCCGGCGACACCACCCCACGGCGGATCGATGACCATGGCGTCGGTCGGATCGGCCGTGCAGGCCGCGTGTCTCGTGGCACGCGGACAGGCCGGCGGGACCAACTATCGCGACATCATCGCCCGCCGGGGCGGCGTCCCGATCGTTGCCGAGGCGTCGAGCGCGCGCGGGGAAGAGCAGCGGCAGTATTCCATGCACGCGTTCGGCGCCGTGTTCGTGGAAGTGGCGGTCGATCCGGATCTGTGCGTGGTGCGGGTGCGGCGCGCGTCCGGGGCGTATGCGGCGGGCCGGATCATCAACCCGCGGCTGGCCCGCAGCCAGTGCATTGGTGGAATGGTCGGCGGCATCGGGATGGCGCTCCTGGAGCAGACCGTCGTCGATGCACGGGACGGGCGGACCGTCAACGCATCGCTCGCGGATTATCTCGTGCCGGTCAATCTGGATGTCGCCTCGCTCGATGTCGCGTTCGTCGAGGAGTCGGATCCGCACGTGAATCCGCTGGGTGTGAAGGGGCTGGGCGAGATCGCGATCGTGGGGACGGCGCCGGCGATCGCCAACGCCGTCTTTCACGCCACCGGCCGGCGTGTCCGCGACTTTCCCATCCGCATAGAGGCTCTGCTCGCCACATGAACGTCGTCATCTTCGGTGCAACGGGGATGGTCGGGTCCGGCGTCCTGCTGGAGTGCCTGGAGGATGCGCGCATCGCTTCGGTGCTGGTCGCCGGCCGGCGCCCGGTGGGCATCACGGCGCCCAAGCTGCGGGAGATCCTGGTCGAGAACTTCGCGGACCTTGGGCCGATCCAATCCGAGTTCGCCACGTGCGGCGCGTGTTTTTTCTGCCTTGGCGTCTCGTCGGCCGGGATGAGCGAGGAACGGTACCGGCAGGTGACGTACGACCTGACACTCGGGGTGGCCGGGACGATGGTGGCGGCGAACCCGGCGATGACGTTCTGCTACGTGTCCGGGGCGGGAACGGACAGCACGGAGCGGGGGAGCCGGATGTGGGCGCGGGTCAAGGGGCAGACCGAGAACGCCCTCCTGCGGCTACCGTTCAAGGCGGCGTATATGTTCCGGCCCGGCTTCATCTTGCCGCTCAAGGGCGTCCGGTCCAAGACGGCGATCTATCAGGCCATGTATAGCGTGCTGGCGCCGCTGTATCCGCTGTTGCGGCGGCTGGCGCCGCGGTTCACGACGACAACCGTGAACGTGGGGCGCGCGATGATCGTGGTAGCGCTCAGCGGGTACGACCGGCCGATCATCGAGTCGCCGGAGATCGAGCAATTGGCGAAGGAGCGTGCGCGATGATCGGAGCGTCGGTGAGCGTGGGAGATCTGGTGCGTGGCAACTGGCTCTGGTTCGTATGGGCGGCGATCGCCGTGTGCGTCGTGGTGGGGTACATCGTCGTCCGGCGGCGCTTGCATCGGGTCGAAGCGGCAGGCAACGCCGCGTCGGCGGAGGGACGGGCGCGGCACGCGGCAGAGCACGCGCGGAAGCGCCGGGGCGGCGTCGAGTAAAGTGTCCCGGGAATCGGGACTGCCTCTCACTCTGGCAGTGGCGGATCGCCCCCGAGCAACGCGGCCATCGCAGCGCGAGCCGCTAGCGCCGCGTAGTTCCGGGTGCCATAATGGCGCCGCACGCCGGGGCCGCCGGCGTGCGCTCGTATCCGTTGCTTCAGTATGGGAGAGAGTCACATGGATCGCCTAGTCCGCCGCCTGGCCGTTGCCGCGGCGGGGGTCGTGGCCGCCGCGCAGCCGGTGGCCGCGCAGCAGCGCCTGCTCGACTCCGCGGGCATCGCCCAGCGGTTCGCCGTCGAGAAGGAGCTGGAGTCGGTCGCCGTGATCGACCGGAAGGTGATGGTGCCGATGCGCGATGGCGTGCGCCTGGCCACCGACATCTACCGTCCGAAAAGCGCGTCGGGACCGGTGCCGATCATCTTCGTTCGGACGCCGTACAACTTCAATTTCTGGGATGTCCGCAACAACGCGCCGAGTGACATGACCTCGATCCTCGATGCGGTCAAGCGCGGGTATGCGTACGTCGGCCAGAACGAGCGCGGGCACTTCTTCTCTGAAGGCAACTACGACATTCTGGGGCCGCCGACCACCGACGGCTACGACATGATCAAGTGGGTGAGCTCGCAGTCGTGGGCGAACGGGAAGGTCGGGCTCATCGGGTGCTCATCGACCGCCGAATGGCAGATGGCGGTCGCCGCCATGTCACCGCCGGGGCTGGCGACGATCATTCCCGAGAGCTTCGGCGCGGGCGTAGGCCGGGTCAAGCCTTACTACGAGCAGGGCAACTGGTACCGCGGCGGCGCGGTGCAGATGCTGTTCATCGACTGGCTCTACGGTGAGCAGAATCAGGTCCGTCCGCAGTTCGCGGCGAATACGTCGCAGGACGACCTGGTTCGCGAGTCCCGGATGTTCGACCTGGCGGCCCAGATGCCGCACGTGGACTGGCTGGAGGCATTCAAGCACCTGCCGGAGCAGGACATCATGAAGGCCGTCGACGCGCCGCGCGGCATCTTCGCCGACTCGATGCCGGTGGCCACTGGCGGGCGCATGATCCAGCGGACGCCGGACGATTCGGCGTGGTACCGGGGCGGGTTGTACCACGACAACACCACGATCAACATGCCGGGCCTGTACTTCATGACCTGGTACGACGTCTCAGTCGGTCCCAACCTGGCGCTGTTCAACCACGTGCGGCAGACGTCCACCTCGAAGGATCAGTACGCGATCATCGCGCCCACACTGCACTGCCAGTACAAGCGGGCGACCGAGAACACGGTCGTCGGCGAGCGGAGCGTGGGCGATGCGCGCTACGACTACGACGCCCTCACCTACGGGTGGTTCGACCATTTCCTGAAGGGCGACAAGAACGGGCTGCTGGACACGCTGCCGCATGTTCGCTACTTCACGATGGGTTCCAACACCTGGCAGTCGTCCGACACCTGGCCGCCCCGTGGCGCGGAGCCGCTCTCGTTCTACCTGGCCAGCGACGGCAAGGCGAACACCATGTCCGGCGACGGCGTGCTGACGCCCAAGGCTCCCGGCTCGGACAAGCCGGACGGCTTCACGTACGATCCGCTCAACCCCGTCCCATCGTACGGCGGCAACGTCTGCTGCCAGCCCGGACTCGCCGGCGGCGCGATGGACCAGCGCAAGATGGAAGTGCGGCCCGACATCCTCGTCTACACCACGCCTGCGCTCAAGGAAGGCATGGAGGTCAGCGGGCCGATCACCGTCACACTCTATGTGTCGTCGGACCGAAAGGATACGGACTTCACCGTCAAGGTGATCGACGTCGGCCCCGACGGCGCGGCATACAACCTGGACGAGACGATCCAGCGGGTCCGCTACCGCGACGGATACGACAAGCAGGTGTGGATGGAGCCGGGCAAGGTGTACAAGGTGGTGCTCAGTCCGATGAACACGAGCAACTACTTCGCGGCTGGCCACCGCATCCGGCTGGAAGTGTCGAGCAGTAACTTCCCACGCTTCGACCGGAACCTGAACACCGGCGGTCACAACTACGACGAGACGCAGACCCTGGTGGCGCACAACGCGATTCACCACTCGAAGCAGTACCCGTCGGGTGTGACCATCACCGTCGTCAAGCATAAGCCGGGGCAGGTGGCGACGGCGGGTGCGGGGCAGTAACCAGATGATCAGGCACGCGCTGGCCGGAATGCTGCTCGCCGTGGGGCCGGCCATTGCCGGTCCCACGGCGGCTGCACAGGCCGCAGCCGCCGGCAATGACACCGCCGATGTGCACTTCATGCAGGGCATGATCATGCACCACGCTCAGGCCATCCAGATGGTCAACCTGATCGCGGACCGTTCGGCCGACCCGAAAATGCCGCTACTCGGGCAACGGATCGCCATCTCGCAACGAGACGAGATCCGGATGATGCAGACGTGGCTTCGGGACCATCACGAGATGGCGCCTGATTCGCTGGGCCACATGGCCATGCCGGGAATGGCGATGGGGGACATGCTGATGCCCGGCATGCTGACACCGGCGCAAATGTCGGCGCTGGCCGCGGCCAAAGGTCCGGCATTCGACCGTATGTTCCTCGAAGGCATGATCCGCCATCACGAGGGGGCACTCGTGATGGTCAAGCAATTGTTAGCCACGAACGGCGCGGCGCAGACATCGGAGATCTTCCAGTTCGCATCGAATGTCGATGCGGATCAGCGCGCCGAGATCAGGCGAATGCAGGCGCTGCTGGATGCCATGCCCGCGAGCGGGAGCAAGCCGTGACCACGGCGGGCCTCGGGAAGCGACCACCGTACCACCACATGACCGGCACGACTACCTCCATGCAATGCAACGGGAGATCTGAATCCATGATCGGACGCACACCCACACGCGCAGCGATGGCGCGAACATGGTCGCTGTCACTCGCGGCGGGACTGATCGCGACCGCGGCGGCCGTGACCGCCGCCGGGGCCCAGGCCACGAATGCGAAGGCCGACCCCCGCGTCGGCCTCAAGGCGGGCTGGAAGGATGCCGGTGAAGCGGCGAGTGGCATGGCGCTCATCGGCCACGGCCAGAAGCCGGAAGGCTTCTACAACCCGGACAATCTGGGCGACTTCGCCTACCTGGATTCGGACCTCGCGTTCAGCGGGCATTACGTCTTCCAGGGCAACTTCCACGGCCTGCAGATCTGGGACGTGTCCGATCCCACGCATCCCTCACTGCGCACGACGATGGTGTGCCCCGGTGGCCAGGGCGACCCGTCGATCTACGGCAACCTGATGTTCATGTCAGTCGAGGAGACCCGCGGCCGCGTCGATTGCGGCACGCAGGGCGTCAAGGACACCGTCAGCGCCGAGCGGTTCCGCGGCGTTCGCATCTTCGACGTCTCCGACATCGATCACCCGAAGAAGATCGTGGACGTCCAGACATGCCGAGGATCGCACACGCACACGCTGGTTCCCGATCCCAAGGACGCGGGTATCCTCTGGGTTTATGTATCCGGTACCAGCACGGTCCGGCCCGGCGCAGAGCTCGCGGGCTGTTCGGGCGCCGAGCCTGAGACGGATCCGAACACCTCGCTGTTCCGTATCGAGGTCATCCGGGTGCCGCTCGCGTCGCCGCAGGATGCCAAGGTGGTCAGCTCGCCGCGCATCTTCGCCGACGCCAAGACCGGCGCGGTCGATGGGCTCGCCAAGGAAATGAACCCGAAGGACACGGTGCACAGCACGGCCCGCACCGACCAGTGCCACGACATCACCGCCTATCCCGCGATCGGTCTCGCGGCCGGCGCCTGCTCGGGGAACGGGATCCTGCTCGACATCCGCAACCCGTCCCAGCCCAAGCGCATCGCCGAGGTGAGCGATCCGAATTTCGCCTACTGGCACTCGGCGACGTTCAGCAACGACGGCAAGAAAGTGCTCTTCACGGATGAGTGGGGCGGCGGTGTCGCACCGCGCTGCCGGGCGACAGACCCCATCAAGTGGGGCGCGGACGCGATCTACACGATCGGTTCCGATGACAAGATGCAGTTGGGCGGCTTCTTCAAGATGCCGGCCCCGCAGACCGAAACGGAGAACTGCGTGGCGCACAACGGGTCGCTGATTCCGATCCCGGGACGCGATGTCATGGCCCAGGGCTGGTATCAGGGTGGTGTGTCGGTGTTCGACTTCACCGATGCGGCGCACCCGAAGGAGATCGCGTTCTTCGATCGCGGTCCGATGGACTCGGCCAAGCTGTACATCGCGGGCTTCTGGAACGCCTACTGGTTCAATGGGCATATCTATGGATCCGAGATCGGCCGCGGGCTCGACATCTTCGATCTGAAGGCGAGCGAGAACCTCTCGCAGAACGAGATCGATGCGGCGAAGCTCGTGCACTTCGACGTGTCCAATCCGTCGGACCAGCCGAAGCTGGTATGGCCGCCGGCATTCGTCGTCGCGCGCGCGTATCTCGACCAGCTCGTGCGCATGCACGGTGTGGACGAGGCGCAGTCGGCCTCGATCGCGCACGATCTCGACGCGGCCGAGCAGTTGAGCGGGAAGCCGCAGAAGGCGGCCCTCACGAAACTGGCATCACGGCTGGATCACGATGCGGCCAAGTCGGCGGATCCCGTCCGGGTTCGCGCGATGGCGGCGACGGTCAAGGCACTGGCGAACGCGTAGCGCCGGCCGGGCGCGATCAGAGGCCCTGTGCGGGGGCGACGCGAGTCGCCATCATCAGGCCCAGTGAAGGAGACGTATACCGGGGCGGGGCGCCGCGCCGGTCTGCGTCATCGCGGTTTCGTGCCAGCCAGCAGGGCCACACATGCCCAGTGCCGGATCGGATAGTCGCGGCGGCGGCGCTCAGGCCGGCGCGCGCCACGCGATCGTAGTCGGCTCAGGTCCCAACGGACTGTCGGCTGCCATCGAGATGGCGCGCGCCGGCTGGTCGGTCGTCGTGCGCGAGGCGGCCGATGTGCCCGGGGGCGGAGTCCGATCGGCGGCGTTGACCCTGCCGGGTTATCTACACGACATGGGATCGGCCGTGCACCCGTTCGCGGTGTCCTCCCCGTTCTTTCGGAGCGTCCCGCTGGCGGCTCACGGCGTGGAGTGGATCCAACCGCCCGTGGCGATGGCGCAGGTGATGGACGACGGTCCGCCGGTGCTCCTCTACCGCGACCTCCAGCAGACCGCCGACGGACTGGATGGCCGAGACGGCCGGCGATACCGCGCGATGATGGAGCCGTTCGCGGAACACTGGGTGCCATTCTGCGACGACCTGCTGGCGCCGACCGCGCCCGTGCGGTTGCCGCGCCATCCGGTGCTCATGGCGCGCTTCGCGCGCTACGGGCTCCCGCCCGCGCTCACGATCGCCAACACGTCGTTCAGCGGCGCGCGTACGCGGGCGCTGTTCGGAGGACTCGCCGCCCACAGCATCCTGCCGCTGACATGGGCCGGGTCGGCGGCGTTCGGTGTGGTGCTGGGTGCGGCCGCGCACGCCGTCGGTTGGCCGATCCCGCGCGGCGGAAGTGGGACGATCTCGCGGGCCCTCGTATCGTATCTCGAATCGATCGGCGGGACGGTCGTGACCGGCGCGCGGGTGCGGTCGCTGACCGAGCTGCCGCCGACCGATGTTCTGATGCTCGATCTGACGCCGCGCCAGGTCGTCGCTGTCGCGGCCGGCCGCCTGGGCGAGCGCGAGCGCGGCGCGCTCTCGCGGTTCCGCTACGGACCGGGCGCGTTCAAGGTGGATTGGGCGCTTTCGGGGCCGATTCCGTGGCGCGACCCGATGGTCGCGCAGGCGGCCACCGTGCACGTGAGCGGCTCGCTCGCCGAGATGGTCGTGTCAGAAGCGGCCGCGTGGCACGGGACGCACGCCGACCGGCCGTTCGTGCTGGTCGTGCAGCCGTCGCTGTTCGATCCGGCACGGGCGCCGGCGGGGTGCCACACGGCATGGGGCTACTGCCACGTCCCGAACGGATCGGACACCGACATGGTGCCTCGCATCGAAGCGCAGATCGAGCGCTTCGCGCCTGGGTTCCGCGACGTGATTGCCGCGCGCTCCGTGATGTCCCCCGCGGGGCTCGAAGCCTACGACGCCAATCTCGTGGGCGGCGACCTCGGTGGCGGCGCCAATACGCTCGGCCAGATCATGTTCCGGCCCGTCCCGCGCCGCGTGCCCTACGCGACCGGCGTCCCGGGCATGTTCATCTGCTCGGCGTCCACCCCGCCTGGCGGCGCCGTACACGGGATGTGCGGCTACCACGCGGCGCGGGCCGCGTTGGCCGCCGCGGGCGACGCCTCGTAGTCGGCGCCAGCCGGAGCGCGGGCCCGATCCCATCGCCGGTCAGGCCGGCCGGGTCGCTACCGCGTGCCGGATGAGCCGCAGCGTCTCGTCTCGCTCGGCGCCGTGCAGCACGAGGCGCGGTGGCCGCACACGCTCGTGCCCCCGTCCGATCTCCTGCTGCACCAGCTTGATGTGCTGCACGAACTTGGGGACCGTGTCGAGGCGGAGCAGCGGGAGGAACCACGCATAGAGCGCGGCCGCCTTCGCGCGGCGGCCCGACATCGCCAGCTCGAGCAGGCGGACCGACTCCGCCGGGAACGCGTTCACCAGCCCCGCGATCCATCCCACCGCACCGACGCCCACGCTCTCCACGATCGCGTCGTCCATGCCGGCCAGAATCCGCAAGCGGTCGCCGACCATCGCCTGGATCCCGGACACGCGGCGGACATCGCCACTCGATTCCTTGACCGCGTGCAGGTTGGCGTGGCTCGCCGCCAGCTCGCCGATCTCGTCGGGCGTGATGTCGGTGCCGTAGGCGATCGGATTGTTGTAGAGCATGCAGGACAGAGGCGTCGCCTCCAGCACGGCGCTCAGATGCGCCCGGGTTTCCCGGCGGTCGCCGCGATAGACGTACGGCGGCAATACCATGAGACCGTCGGCGCCCGCGGCCGCGAAATCTCGCGCCAGCGCAACCCCATCCGGAGTGGCGTACGCAGAGACCCCGGCCACGACTGGGACCCGGCCGCGCGCCACACGAACGCAGGTGCGGACGATGTCCACTTTTTCCAGCGTCGTCAGCGCAGGGGCCTCGCCGAGGGAGCCAAGCGTGATGATGCCGGTGCAGCCGGCGCCGATGAGCCAATCGACGTGCTGGCCGAGCGCCGCCGGGTCCACCGCCAGCGTCTCATCGAAAGGTGTCGTGATCGCGGGCATGACGCCGCGCCAGTCATTGGCCCGCATCAGGCGGCAGCCTCGGGAATGCCCCATCGAAACGGATCGTCGGGCGGGAATCGCAGCACAGTTTCTCCAGTAATCCAGGCGCGTCCCTGAACGAAAGGGACGATGTCGTCGCCGCGCCGGGCCAGCCACCCGGTGAACACCGTCCCCGTGATGCTCTCCTGTCGCCACCGTGCGCCGATCGCGAGCTGTCCCCGGGCATGCCGGACGGCCATCGCGGCCGACGTTCCGGTGCCGCAGGGCGAGCGATCGTAGGCGCTGCCCGGACACAGGACGAAGTTCCTCGCATCCGCATCGGCTCGCGCGGCCGGACCGACGATCTCGACATGATCGATGATCGCCCCCTCCGTCCCGTGGATGCCCGCGGCACTCAGCGCGTCGCGAATCGCGGTGGCTCGCTGTATCAGCCGTCCTGCGTGGGACAGGTCGAGCGGGATCGCCGCCGAGTCAGTGCGAGACGATGTATCGGTGTCCAGATGAACCTCCGCACCGTGCGTCAGGAAAAACCAGTTCCCGCCCCACGCCACGTCACCGGCCACCCATCCGGCCCCGGGGACACGGACCCGGACATCCAGGGCGTGGACGCGGGCCGGCACGTTCTCGATCGCGACCGAACCGTCATCCTCCAGCGTCGCTTCGACCGTGCCCACGGGGGTATCGATGCGAACGCGGCGGTCATTGACGCCCCCCAGGTGCGCGAGAGTGTGGACCAATCCGATCGTTCCGTGCCCGCACATCCCCAGGAGGCCGGCATCGTTGAAGAACACGACCCCGCACACCGATCCGCGTTCGACAGGAGGCGTGACGAGCGCCCCGACGGCGATCCCGCTCCCGCGGGGCTCGCCGATGACCGCGCGCCGGAGGTGACCGAAGCGCAGGCTGACATCGCGCTGGCGTTCGGCCATCGTCCGGCCGTGGAGAGCCGGCCACCCATCCAGAATCACGCGGGTCGGTTCGCCCTCGGTGTGCGAGTCGACGACCGACAGGCTTACGTCCGTCTCGGACTGCTCTCGTGTCACGGCGTGCCGATGCCGTAGAGGGAGCCAGCGTTGGTCCGGAGGACCATCCGCGCAATCTCTTGTGCCCGCTCCCGGGTGATGTCTCCATCGCGCATCATTGCCGTGAGGGCGTTCGCCAGTGCGCGGCGGCCCGTGCGTGCGGACACCCAGCCCTCGTCGGCCCAGCCGACCGGATCGTCGTTATGGTCGGCGAAAGCATCGCTGCCATACAACACCTTCTCAGGATACTCCTCGAGCCACTCGCGCAGCACGCCGGCCAGCGTATGCGGCGACAGTACCCCGGTCATCAGCGAGAAATCGGCATAGACGTTGGGTTTACCGATCATCGCGAGCGTCTCACCCACGAACGGCCAGCCACCGTGAAGCAGCACGAACGTCGTGTGCCGCAGGGCCGGATCGTTGAACACATCCTCGAGCTGCATCGGGCGGCTTCCGCTCACCCGGTAGAATCCGCCCGCGAGGTACATGCAGTGGATGTGGACGGGCAGTCCCAGCCGGCCAGCCTCGCGGGCGATCGTGCGGAACAGATAGTCCTGGAGCAGCCGGTATTCGGCGTGCGCCGGCAGTCCACCATGCACGTAGCGCGCATAGACGGCGGCCGCGGCCGCCGCGGGCGGGTTGCCGAAGTCGAGGGGCCGGAGATACGCGGCTTCGAATTTCACCGCGACGGCTCCATCACGCTTCATCCGCTCGAGCGTCGGCGTCACGATGGACGACACATAGCCGTCGAGCGTCGGTGGCAGGGAGGACTGCGATAGCGCGGTGAGATATCGGCGCAATAGCCGCTCTTCACGCGGGTACAGTGGCCGCGTATCGGGGGTCGCTGCCGCTTCGCGCGCGGTGTTGAGCGGCAACAGCAGCGCGTCGACGAACGCGACCCAGCGGAACCTCGGTGGCCCGAGCCCGCGGCCCATCGCGACCCGGTTGGCGAGCATGACATCGGTCCCCATCTGGTCGAGCGCCCACTCGGCAGCGCGGTCGCCGCGATCGCGGGCAACTCCCGCCTTCAGCTCGAGAAGTGTCTTGATGTGCGCGGCGCTCGTGTCGTCGAACGGGTAACCGTAGAGTGCATGCCACGCGGCGATATTGGCGGGGTTGTCTCCGCGCAGGCCGGCGGGAAGGGGAAACGCCGGAATGGCGCCCAGCGGCAGGGCATCGTAGTCGGTGTCGGGCGCGCCGCCCGGCACGACCGGCAACAGCGGGTGCGCGTGATTGTCGATCGCCTTGATCGCGGCGATATACGACATCAGGCCGGAATCAACCGGGGACTGCGCCCGGAGTACCGGGGTCGCGACGGCCGCGATCGCGATGAGCAAGCCAAGCGGTCGAACCATGCGGAGTCCTCGTGCATCGGTGGTGGGCGAACGAACCGCCCCGCAACTGTTCATCATTGCGGGTGCGAACGAGCGTCGCAAGCGCGTGGGCGAAACGGCAGCGGCACGCCGCATCAGCATTGCGCCACCGCACGGGCAGCGGCAACCGCCGCGACCAGCGACCGTGCGTGGCCCGCGACCGTTGCCGCGTCATCGCCAGGCCGGTACAGCGACGAGCCGACGCCGACTGCGCTCGCCCCGGCGGCCAGCCATGGCCCGAGGTTGCGTGCATCGATGCCGCCCACGGGCACAACGTGCGCACTCGCGGGCAACACCGCGCGCAGGGCCTTGAGCACGCGGGGACTGGCCGCTTCGGCTGGAAACATCTTGAGCGCGTGCGCACCCGCGTCCAGCATCGCAAACGCCTCGGCGGGCGTGAAGAAACCGGGCATCGCATACAGGCCCGCGTCCCGCGCAGCCCGCACGATCGCGGGATCCGCGTGCGGGGTGACGATCAGCCGGCCTCCGGCCTGCGCGATCTCATCGACCTGCGCCGTGCGCATGACCGTGCCCGCGCCGATCAGCATGCGTTCGCCGAAGCGCGCATGGAGCCGGCGGATGCTGCCGAGCGGGTCTGGCGAGTTCATCGGGACCTCCGCGATCACCATGCCCGATGCGTCCAGTGCCCCGACGATCGCCTCCGACTCGCCGGGCTGCACGCCCCGCAGGACGGCCACGATAGGGCAGCGCCGGAACCACGATATCAGTTCCATGCGGCCTGCTCCCCGATCATCGCGAGTCCTGGCGCCGCGGCGTCCGGATCTGCGAGGCGCGCGGTGCCGCCGCACGCCACGATTGCTCGCACATAGAGCGCGGACAGGGCAGGCGAGCCGATCACCGATACCGTGCCGGCCGACTGCAGTGCTGCACGCACCTCGTGTCCGATCATGAGTCCCGACAGGTACAGTCCGGCCTCCGCGTCCGCCATCAAGCCCGCGAGCCCGAGCGACCGCACGCCGAAGAGGTGGTGGAGCAAGCCTCCGGACTCGGCGGACCGCGCTACGCCGGCGTCGAACACGTCGTCACAGGGCTGCGCATCCCGGTCGCGAATCTGGCGGGACAAGATCGTGTGGTCGCGAATCGCGGCGAACGCTTCACCGGTCATGTAGGTCGCGAATGCGACGATGCGCCCCTCCGCCATCGTGGCCCACTTGCTGTGGCTGCCCGGGAGGCACGCCACGCCGGTGCCGATGTCCGTTCCCATGATCTGTGTCTCTTCGCCTCGCATGAACTCGGGGATGCCGTCGGCATCGGTAGTCGCGATGCCGGGGACGATCCGCACGGCCGCGCCGTCGAACGGCACGGTGGTGAGGGCGGCTGCGAGATCGGCAATCCCGGCGGGGCACGCGACTGTCCTGGATTCCCTCCATCCCTGGCGGCTGCCGATCATTCCCGAGAGCAACACGCGGTCCTCACCGTCCGCCAGCCATTGGCCGACGCACTCGCGCAGCGTCTGCTCGAAGCGGCCGTCCGGCACCGTGAGGATGCCGGCCGGCTGCTCGCGGCGATCGGACACCCGCCCGCCGTGCAGGCGGTAGGCCCGCATGCTGCTGATTCCCCAGTCCACGCCGATCATGCGGACCGGCTATCGGGCCGGCTTGGCTGGTGCCACCGCGACGCAGTCGATCTCGACCTGAATGCTCTTCAACTGGCAGCCGATCGTCGTGCGTGCCGGTGGTTCCTTGGGAAAGAACTCACGGTAAATCGCGTCGTATTCGGCGAAGCGCGTCACGTCGCTCAGGTAGGTGTTCACCTTCACGACGTCGGCCAGACTGGCGCCGGTCCCGCGGAGCACGAACTGCAGATTCTCCAGCGTCTGGCGGACCTGCGCGGCGAACGCATCGGGAACAGCCCCGGTCCCGGGGTGTGCGGGTCCCTGGCCCGCGACATAGATGAATCCATTTGCAACGACCGCGTGCGAATAACAGCCGCCCGGACGAGCGGCACCTTCCACCATGATGGCCTGACGCATTATCGTCGTGTCTCCCGTGGTTGAAGCCAAACCCAAATATGGAGTCCCATGCAGCTCGCTGCCCGCAGGGCCGAGCGATGAACGACCGCCCGTCATCGCTGGCGCGCGTTCTCAGTTTGCGGGACCTGATCGCGATCGTATTGGGGACGGTCATCGGCTCGGGGGTTTTCATTATCCCCGGGACCGTGCTGCGCGAAGTTGGAGCGAGCGTCGCTGTCGCGCTCACGGTCTGGGTCATCGGAGGCGTCCTGTCACTGCTGGGCGCGCTCACCTACGGAGAGCTGGGCGCGATGCAGCCGGAGGCCGGCGGGCTGTACGTATACATCCGGGACGCGTTCGGGCCGTTGCCCGCGTTCCTGTACGGGTGGACGCTGTTCTTCGTGATCGGGAGCGGATCGGTCGCGACGCTAGCGGTCGCCTCCACGCTCTACCTTGGCAAATTGGTCCCGCTCAACGGACTCGCGACCCACGTTGTTCCGCTGGTGGTGATCGTGGTCTGCGCCCTCCTCAACGTGCGCGGCACCCGCCAGAGCGTCACCGTGACGACGTGGATGACCGTGACCAAGATCGTGGCGATCGCCGGCATGACGGTCGGGCTGCTCGTGGTCGGCCGCGCACCCGGCGCCGTCGTTCCGGCCGCGCCTCCGCCGATGACCGGTCTGGCGGTGTTTTCCGCGGCGGGATTGGCGATGATCGCGACGCTCTGGGCTTACGAGGGCTGGCAGTACGTCACCTTCTCGGCCGGCGAAGCCAAAGATCCGCAGCGGACCTTTCCGCGCGGCATCGTCATCGGCACCGCAGGTGTCGTTGCGCTGTATTTGCTTGCCAACATCGCCTATATCCGGGTGCTGGGCGGAACCGGTGTCGCACAGTCCGATCGCGTCGCCGCGGACGCCGTCGGCGCGGCGTTTGGCGAAACCGCCGGCCGCGCGATCGCGATCGTGGCGGAAATCGCGGTGCTCAGCGCGCTGAACAGCGTGATACTCACCGCGCCGCGTGTGTTCTACGCCATGGCCCGCGACGGAGTCTTCTTCCGGCGCCTCGCCGAAGTCCATCCGCGTTTCGGCACACCGGCTTTCGCGATCCTGACCAGTGCGGCATGGGCGATGGTGCTGGCAGCGACCGGGACCTACGAGCAACTGCTCACGTACGTCATCTTCAGCGGCTGGATCTTCTACGGACTCGGTGCCCTCGGCGTGTTCTGGTACCGCCGGCATCGGCCCGGCGTCGCGCGTCCATTCCGCGTACCTGGCTATCCGGTCACACCCGGGCTGTTCGTTCTGTCGGCATTCGCGCTGGTGATCAACACGATGTTCGGGCAACCGCTCAGGGCGGCGATCGGACTCGGGATTGTGCTCCTCGGGGCTCCGGCGTTCTACATGTGGCGCCGGCGTTCGCCGCCCGGCGGCGGTGGCGTGACCGGTTCGGCCGCGGCGGCGGATCGAGCCTAAGCGCCGGCGTTCGGCCGGTGAGCCGGTCAGCTGCCGACGAGCGAGATCGTGTCGGGGAGGTTCGGGACCACGCACAGAAACTCGAAGGCCTCTCCCGGGTGCGCCCGATACCAGTGCGGCGTGCCCGCTGCGATGTACACGATGTCGCCCCGTCCGACCTCGCGCGTCTCGGCGCCGATCCCGATCGTCGCGCGTCCGGCCAACACGTACTGCTCATGCTCGACGGTGTTGGTGTGTGCCGGCATCCCGCCACCGGGTTCGATGACGAAACGCCGCATCGCGAAGTGAGGGCCTTCCTCGGGGCCGATCAGGACTTGGCGGGTGGTGCCCGTGCCGGCCGAAACGGGTTCGGCGATCACGTCATCGACACGTTTGACAGACATGCGATCCTCGCTGTGATAGGAGGGTCGGGGCGACCGTGCCGCCGGCCGGCACTGTCAGTTCGCGGTTGATGAACCTGCCAGTAAACATAGACGCGCTCCCGATGGGCGCACACGGTCCGGATGCCAGGGTGCGCCGGCAGATGATCAGCCCGGCTATATTTCCGCCGCTATTTTTCGTGTCGCCCGCCGCACGAGGCGGTGTGCCACATCACGCAGCCTGAGAAAATCCCGCGTGCTCATCCTGACAACTGCGCTCGCCTGCCTGTGCGCGGGAGCGGTCCCCCCACCCGACCGGGACAAGGGACGGTCGCATCACGCGGCGGCCGCCCACGATTCGGCTGCGATTCCGCCCCCCGCGACCAAGACCGGTTGTGCGGAGTTCGACGTGCGCCTCGGGCGGCAGGGCGTCACGGTCACGCCGATCGCGGGTGCGGCGTGCGGGGCCGTTCAGGTCGCGATCGCGGGGACGCCGGCATTCGATACGGCCCGGCGGGTGGTGCAGTTGCCGGTGGCGTTGCACAACACCGAGATCCTGCAACTGCATGCACCGGCCGCGGTGCTGGCGCGTCCTGGCAGTCTCGCGATCACGGCCGGTACGCCGGCGGGCGGCGCCCTCCGGTACGCGGCCGTCGACAGCATCGCGGGCGATTCCCTGCGGGCGGGCCGCCCCGATGCGCATTGGGTGTTCGACCAGTCGCTTGGCGCCCCATCCGCACCGCCGGTCGTGGCCTCGGATGGTGCGACCGTGGTTCCCCCCGGGGGGATGTCGGGTCCGCGCATGGTCGGTGTGGCGGTTCCGCGCGCGGTGACGGGATTCCGCGTCACGCTGTACAGCGCCGGCACGAACGTCTTCACCGTTCCAGTCCCGGCGCCCGACCAGGTCCCGCTCGAGGAACTTGAAGACTCTCGAGCGCCGGACAACATCGTGACGAACGATCCCCGGATACCGGGCCGGGTCGTCCGGAACAAACTCTGGGTTCTGTTTCGCGACAGCGCTTCCGCGGAGCAGCGCCAGGCGGCGGTCGATCTCGTGCAGGGCGTTGTGATCGGCGGGCGGCAAATCGGCCCGAGTCCGTATTACTACCTTCGCATTCCGGCAAATCCCGACAGCGGGGGCGGACCGCTCGCAGCCGTGATCAGGACACTCGCGGCGCTGCCGCAGGTCCAGCACGTCATGCCGGACTTCGTGACGGGGCCCGCGGTTCCCAGGTAAGAAGCGTGCCCGCAGCCACGCGGGTGTTAGCGCATCACCAGCGTGCGATAGTTGACGACGAGCGGGCCGTCATGGCCGCTGCGCGTCTCGGGCCACACGCCAAGGATCCAGCCGGCGCCGAGCGAGAGGCGGACGCCCCGAGTCGGCAGTTCGGTCAGCAGATCCCCGGCCTGCGCCAGCCGGCCAATCGGAATTCTGGCCAGCAGCGAGCCCACGGACGGTCCGTAAATCACGGGCAGCGTCGAGCGGACAATTTGCTCGAACTTCTCCGGGCGGCGTGTCCGCGCCCCCGGCGTATCGAAGTGCAGCGTCACGCTGTCACCTCTTCGCACCGCGACGAGGCTGTCCGGCAACACCGTCGTGCCCTGACTCACGATCGGCTGGAGCGGTGGTACCGGCGCGCGGGCAGCCGGCGCCAGGATCGACGGCGAGACCGACGCGACGACCGGCGCATGCGTTACGGGCGTGCGAGCATCCGACGACACCAGCGTCAGATGCGATGCGCTGGGACCTCTCGACTGCACGATCATCACCGCTGATGCCGTGTTGCGAATCCAGGCCGGCGGGCGCCAGCCCGTGAAAGCTCTCATCCCCGACACACCAGCCATCGCAACGACGGCCAGGCCGAGTACGATGCTGCCGGCGCGAGCAAAGAAGCGATGATGGCGCGCCCGGGTCGCGAGCCTCGCTTCGCGGCGGCAATAGAGACACGCGGCGGTGCCAGGCCGGCGTTCGTGGGTGCAGGAGACGTCGAGAGTCGGCGACATGGGCGAGCCCGAAGCGTGAGTCAGTACGGTGCTGAGAACCGTTTACGAGCGATGCTGCGTCGAACCAGCGTCGTGCATCCTGCAGCGAAGCGGCGTCCGGGACAAACGGGGCCGGTGCATCCCGCTGACGAACGACGCCGTCGTGCGGCAACGGCCGCACGTGCTCTGACAGGCGATTTTTTATGGAAGAGTCCGCCAAAAGTTTGGACTGGTCTCGCCAGCCGGCTCAGATAAGTTGCAGCTATGACCGGGCGAAAGGGCGGGCAGGAAGGTAAGGGTGTCGATCGTCAGACCGGTGCCCAGAGTGGCACTCCGTCCAGCGCGGCGCTGGGCTTCCAGCTCGGCGGGGTCAGACTCGAGATTGACGGCCGCACTGCGCACGACTGCGACGACACCTGGGACGCGAACTGGCTGTCGGTGACCGCCACATGCACCGCAATGGGTGCGGAGGTGGTCGTCCCCGCGGCTGTGATGACCAGTTGGGGGGTCGAGCGGTTCTGCGGCGGCCTGGAGGGTCTAATCCGGACCGGGGTGGGGTCCGCTTACCTCACCACTGAGTCCCCCAACCTGACGATGCGGGTCGAGTCGCAGTCGCCAGAGACCCCGATCACCGTCCGGGCCGAGCTGACGCCCGACAGCTCGGGGCAGGGGCACTGGTTCGCGTTCGTGGTGAGCCCGGCAGAGCTGCGTGCGGCAATCGGCCGATGCCAGGAGATTCTGGCGGCGCACCCGGCAAACCAGGTGGCTGGGTAGCAATCGTCTCTGACTGGCTTCAGGGACTGACCGCCTGAGTGGACATCGCGTTTCATCGGCCGGTTGAGTCTGGCATCAGGAAAGTCGCTGCGCCACAGCGATTTACCCGTGATGCCGAACTAGCGATGCCGGGTTCTCCCGGCGGCCCCACATTCGCAAAGGTTGGTGGTGCCGGTGCCGGGGCGGGAGACGCGGAAGCTGTGGCGGCAACCCGTCTTCGCAAGTGTGTCAGATCGTTGTGGATTTGTGATGGCGCCGCGGCACCGGCGTCCCTCACCCGGCTCCGCTCTGCAAACAGCGACGCGGGTGGCCGGGATCGCCGCGGGGCCGGATCCGCGATATACTTGCCTCGCATGGCACAACCAGCGACCCAGCGCGACACGCAGGTGCCGGACCGACGAGGGCTTCCCGTCGTGGTCGCTCTGGCGACTTTCATCGTCGTGGTGAGCGGACTTGTGGGAATCGTGGCCGTCTTGGGCGTCGAGCACGACATGTGGACGATGGCGACGACCTGGGTCCTGTTACGCGTCAGCGAGGGGTTGGCGGGTGTCGGTCTGGCCTTTTCGCTGCTGGCCGCCGCGCTGACGCGTCCCCCGCTTGGCTACCGAGGATTCATTGCGTCGGTCGCGTCCGCGATAACCGCCGGGTGCATCATATGGCTGATCCTCTGGTGGCACGCGAGGGTCCCGCCGGTCCGGTAGAAGGGAGCGCGGACAAGGGAGTTAAGACGCGGGCCGATAGCGGAATTCCAAACCTGGATACCGGCGCCGGGCCGAAGAAGCCGGCCGCCTCCCGGGTACCGGATCAGCGTGTCGGGGCGGGCGTCGTCGTCGTGGCTGGCTGCCATCGTTCGCCGGGCGCGTAGGCGCCGATACCGGCACCAGCGCCCCCCGCGATGACGAAACCGGCGATGGCGAATTTCGGCGCGTTCCGATTGGCCATGTTGCCGAGGATCACGCCCGCCACCGCGCCGCCCAGGGCGCCGATGATGCCGCCTCTCAGTGCACCAGCCGAGCGCGATCCGGTCTGAGGGCCGGCACTAACCTCGATTCGCGACACAGAGGGCCATGCCAGCTCGACCGGCGTGGCGACCGCCTCGGCAGCGAGCGTGATGCTGTCCCGCGCGATCCGTCCGACTCGGCCGATCACGGGCACCGACACGTCGCTCGCGACGCGTTCCCAAAGGCGAACCCGCGTCCCCACCGCGACGGGGCCGAGCACGGGGGTGGTGTCGCTCTGTGCCGCGGCGTTACCAGCCACCATCGCGAGACCGCTCGCGATCGCGACGACGAGATGTGCGACGCGGCGCGCCACACTCGGGGCATCAGATGTGCAATGTCGGTACTGCATCACGCGATGCTCTCTCTGGGCGGAGGCCGGCTCCGGCGTGTAACCGATCGTCTCAGCAGTCGCTCATGTATCGACGCTCGACCACGGAAAATTATACGGCGGAGCGCTGATCGTCGCGTCCGCGGGCGACGGTGCGAGCATCAAGGGTATCCGAGCCGGGTCCGCGCGGCCATCCAGCCGAGTCGCTGATTGCCGTCGGAGCCGCCCGATCGGCGAGCCCGTATCCGGTGTACTATTAGGCCCGTTTGCTCCATTTCAAATCCATCTCCGCTCTCTCCCTTCGGCGCGTTCATGACATTCACGTATTGCACCTTCGCGTTCCGGACACTCACATACCGCGCGCTCATTGCCGCCACACTCTGCGTGGCGCTCCCTGCCACTGTCCGCGCGCAGGACCAGAAGATGGCGGATCCCGGAGCGACGCGGTCAGGCCCTGCATTCGACGCGACGGGGGTCGGCGACACGTCGGTATTCGCGCCATTGCCGATGCCACCGGGCACCGAGTTCCGGTCCGCTTCGGGGATGCCGGGGCCGCACTACTGGCAGAACCGCGCCGATTACGACATCAAGGCGACGCTCGACACGGCGGCCAAGACGCTGGCCGGCCAGTTGCGCCTGCATTACACGAATCATTCGCCGGACACGCTGCATTTCGTCTGGTTCCAGGTCGAACAGAACGCCTTCGAGGACAGCTCGCTCAACGCGTACGTGTTCCCCGAGCAGTCGCGGTTCGGCGCGCGCGGGTTCGAAGGCGGCGACGTGATCGACCATTTCGATCTCGTGCGCGGGGCGGCGACTCGCGTCGCGTTGACCACCCGTGTCGAAGGCACGGAACTCAAGGCCGACCTTCCCCAGGGGCTCGCGCCGGGCGCATCCGCGACATTCGACATCGCGTGGCACTTCAAGGTGCCGGAGCACGGTGCGGACCGCATGGGGCGGGATGGCGCGCTGTACGAGCTCGCGCAGTGGTATCCGCGAGTCGCGGTCTACGATGATCTCCGCGGATGGAACACGGAGCCCTATCTCGGCCAGGGCGAGTTCTACCTGGAGTACGGGGACTTCACGTACGCGGTCACGGTGCCCGCCGGCTACATCGTCGCCGGCACCGGATCGCTGGAGAATGGCGCCGAGGTGCTCACGGTGGCGGAGCGGTCGCGCCTCGCCAAGGCGGCGACGTCGGCGACACCGGTCGCGATCACGACGCCCGACGAGTTGTCCAGCGGTGCGGCCCGCCCGCGGCCGGCCGGCACGTTGACCTGGCGGTTTCACGCGCACAACGTGCGTGACGTGGCGTGGGCGACGGCGCCCAACTACCAGTGGGATGCGAGCTCGTGGCACGGCATCCTCGCGCAAGCGTACTATCGTCCAAGCGCGGCGCCGATATGGAAAGACGCCGCGGACATGGCCCGCATGTCGATCGAGGAATACTCGACGCGCTGGTTTCCCTACCCGTATCCGCAGATCACCGCAGTCGAGGGCCCCATCAGCGGCATGGAGTATCCGATGCTCGCGATGGAGGATCGCAACGACGACGAGTACCAGTTGTACTCCGTGGTCACCCACGAGATCGGACACAACTGGTTCCCCATGATCGTCGGCTCGAACGAGCGAATCCACTTCTGGCAGGACGAAGGGCTCAACACGTTCATCAATCTGTTCTCGGAGGCTCGCCGCTATCCCGCACGCGGCGACGAGATGGCTCGGGCGGCCGAAGAGCGTGCGCTGGAACAGAAGGCGGAGTCAATCGGAGTGGACATCCCCATCGAGCTGCAGGCCGACCGTGTGCCGCCGCAGCTCCTCGGCCTCAATTCGTACGACAAGCCGTCGGTCGGCCTGCAGCTCCTGCGCGAGGAGATCCTGGGGCACGCCGCATTCGACGACGCATTCAAGAGCTACATCCAGCGATGGGCGTACAAGCACCCCGCGCCCGCTGATTTCTTCCGCACGATGGAGGATGTGAGCGGGCACCGCCTCGACTGGTTCTGGCGCGAGTTCTGGCTGAACAACTACCACTTCGACCAGGCCATCGACACCGTCGTCGTCCGGCACCACGGGGACACCGACTACGTGGTCGTCCGCTACGCGAACCGGGCTCGCGGCGTGCTCCCCATCCGTGCGCGATTCACATTCGGCGACGGGACGACCGAAGACTTCCGCTATCCCGCCGAAGTGTGGAGCACGAACACGACGCGGTATCTGCGGCGGTACACGTTCATCGGGAAGCACGTTGCGCGGATCGAGCTCGATCCCGATCACCAGCTCATCGACATCGACCGTTCGAACAACGTGTGGACGGCGCCTCCGGTGTCATGAGGGTTCGACCAGCAGGGCGCGCGCGAGCGCGGGTCCGATCGCATGATCGGCCGCGCGGCCAGGATCGCCGACCCGGATGGACAGAGGCCCCTCGAAGGGCGCGCGTGCCAGGACGACCACCAGCGCGCCAGGCGTGAGCCCCAGCTCCGCGAGATAGCGGAGCCGGGCAGGGTCGTCGTCACTGACGCAGACCAGGCGTGCGCGCTGGCCGAGCGGCAGGTCCGCGATCGATGCGTAGCGCCGGTCGTTGACCGTACCGTCGCGGCTCGGAATCGGAGCGCCGTGCGGGTCCACCGTCGGCTCGTCGAGCGCGGTGGCCATCCTGTCCACGAGTTCATCGCTCGCCGCGTGCTCGAGCCGTTCGGCCTCATCGTGCACGGCGTCCCATGGATATCCCAGCACACGGGCGAGAAACGTCTCGATCACGCGATGCCGGCGGAGCGTGCGGAGCGCGACGCGCTGGCCGGCCTGCGTCAGACGGACGCCCCGATAGGGCTCGTGCTTCAGCAACCGCTGATCCGCGAGGCGCCGCACCATCCCCGTGACCGATGCGGGGGCGATCGCCAACCGGTGAGCGATGTCCGTGGTGGTCGCGGTGCCGGTCGCGCGCTCCAGCTCGTAGATGGTCTTGAGATAATCTTCGACCGGACCGGTGTAGGTCGGTTCCGGCGCGTCGTCGGGCCGGACGGCGGTCTGTGACGGTGTCATCACGGCTCACTCCCCATCAGAAAGTCAGCGGCCTCACGCGCCTGGACGGGCCAGCAGCACGAGGAGCCACGCGTTGAGAACGGCGATGAAGCCGGCAGCGGCCCAGCTCAGCCAGGCGAGCCACCGTGCATTGGCAAACTCTCCCATCTTCGCCCGATCCGATGTGAACTGGACCAGTGGGACGACAGCGAACGAGAGCTGCAGGCTAAGGATCACCTGGCTCAGGATCAACAGCTTGGCGGTGCCGGACTCTCCATAGAGCACGGCGATTACGCCGGCCGGAATGATGGCGAGGCCGCGGGTGATGAGGCGGCGGAGCCAGGGTCGCAGGCGGATGCTGAGAAATCCTTCCATGACGATCTGGCCGGCGAGAGTGCCGGTGAGCGTCGAGTTCTGCCCCGACGCGAGCAGCGCCAGTGCGAACACCACGCTGGCGCCGCTGGCACCCAGCAACGGCGTGAGGAGCTTGTACGCGTCCTGGATCTCGGCGACGCCCGAGTGGCCGGAGGAATGAAACGTGGCGCCGGCGACGACGAGAATCGCGGCATTGACGAAGAACGCGAGCGTGAGCGCGACCGTCGAATCGAGGACGGCATAGCGAACCGCCTCGTGCTTGCCGGAGGGCGTCTCCTCGTAGCGCCGCGTCTGGACGATCGAGGAGTGGAGATAGAGGTTGTGGGGCATCACCGTGGCCCCGAGGATCGAGATCGCGATATAGAGCATCGCCGAATCGGTCAGGATCGCGGGTGCCGGGACGAAGCCGCGCGCAACCGCGCCGGCATCGGGGTGGGCCAGCACCAGCTCGAACAGAAACGCGAGGGCGATGGTGGCGATCAGCGTGATGACGACGATTTCGAGGCGCCGGTAGCCCCGGTTCTGGAGATAGAGCACGACGAGCACGTCGAGCGCGGTGATGCCAACGCCGATCGGGATCGGGATGTGGAACAGGAGGTTGAGAGCGATGGCCGACCCGATCACCTCCGCGAGATCGCAAGCGGTGATGGCGATTTCGGCGATCAGCCAGAGTGCGATCCCGACGCGCCGGGAGTAGTGGTCACGGCAGGCCTGCGCGAGGTCCCGGCCTGTCGCGATGCCGAGCTTCGCCGCCAGGGCCTGCAGGAGCACCGCCAGGAGGTTCGACACGAGGATGACGCTGAGCAGCGAATAGCCGAACCGCGCGCCGCCGGCGAGATCCGTGGCCCAGTTGCCCGGATCCATGTAGCCCACCGCAACCAGATATCCGGGTCCCGCGAACGCCAGCGCCTTGCGCCACCACGACCCTTCGACGACGACCGTGCGATACGACTCGACGAGCGTCGGGGTGAGGCGGGCGCGATTCCAGCCCGAGGGGACCGCCGGGGCGGCACCGGCACCGGAATCATTGATTAGTTCGGGTATACTCCGGATCGGCTCCACACGTAGATGATAATTAGTTTAGGCTAAATCGCCACCGCGTGGTCCCCGGGTCGCTCGCTGGCTTAGTCCCTACCCCAGTCCCTGGTACGGTGGCCGAAGAGGGTGGTGACTCGGCCCCGGCAAGTGGCCATATTGGATTGCCGTGAAACAGGATGGGATTGCGGCCAGCACAGCCGCGGACGCCGGGTCCGCCAAGGGCGAAGTCGCCAGGTATCGGGCGTTCTTCGTGACACTTGGCTCGGTGCCCGAAGGGGCAGCCGAGTGGCGTGCCGCCTTTGCCGGGCTCGTCACGCTCCGCTACATCGACGCCTGGGCCGAGTCCGGCTTCTCCGGCTCCAGTCTCGACGCCGAGAGAGAAGCTGTTGAGTCGGCCATCCGCGCCGTGCCAAGCGACATGCCGGAACACCGGTTGCTGCACCAGTTAGTCCACGCATCCCTCCGCGAGCCTGAAGGCAGCCTGACCAGCGTGGCGCCGCTGCTGATGGCCTACGGCCGGTCCTTGCACCAGCGGTCCACATGGGCGTTGGCAGTGGCGGTGTATGCGCGGGTTCGGGCCGCAGGGGCACCGGGTACTGGCACTCGTCATGACGAGCTGCTCGGGGCTGTCGCGGCCCTGCGCAGCGGCGCGTGCCAGCGGAAGTTGGGTGATGCGAAGGCTGCCGAAGCAGAGTATCGCTCCGCGCTGTCGATCGCCCGCAAGTGGGACGATGAGTACATCGCGCTCCGCGCCCGGACCGGCCTCGCCGATGTCGAGGCGGATCGCGGTAATCTTCCAGAGGCGGATCTGCAACTCTCCAAGGTGATCGCCGACGCGGTGTCGGAGCGCACGCGCGAAGTGCGCGGCCTGGCGTGGCATGACCGCGCGCATATCGCCCATCGACGCGGCAGGGTCGCGGAGGCCGTCGACTATGCCTACGAAGCGTGGTCAGCCATCGACGATCCGGTCGCGCGCGAGCGGGTGCTTGGCGACCTCGCGGCCATCGCACTCGCGGCAGGCTATCGCGAAACGGCCCGCGACGCGAACCTGGTGCTGGCGGCCACCGCGCGTCAGCCTTTGACCAACTGGGTGGCGACCATCAACCTGATGGAGATCGCCGCGCTGGATCGCCGCGAGGTCGACTTTACGCGGCTGCGCCGCAGCCTCACCGGAGTGGCGTTGGGGCCGGGCCTTCAGGCAGAATATCTGTACTACGGCGCGCTTGGTGATCTCGCATTTCAGCGCCGCTCCGCGGCAATCGAGGCATTGCGCCGCGTGGTTGAGATTGCCGAGCGACACCAGCTTGGCGAGGTCCTCTTCCGCGCGGAAGCCGCGCTCAAGCGAGCCTGCGACGAGACCTACGAGCCGCGAACGGAGCCGGCCGTCGCCATCCCCGAGCGCCTGGCGCACGTCTGTGCAGCGCTGTCGAACGCCCGGACGCTGGCGACGATCGCGGACTGATCGGACGATAAGCCAACGGGCCCGTGTCCGAATTTCGCGATCGGGCCCGCAGCTTACTGCAAGCTTACAGCGTTCAGCAGGTATCCGAGCCAGTGGTCACACCACACCGGGCCCCAGTGCCTGGCGCGGCGGGTGAGCTGATGGTTGCATCACGAATTGCGCCGGCCGTCGATGGGGCGGTGGGAGCAGCGCAGGCGGCGAGGGCGCCGAGCAACGTTGCGATCAGCATCAGGGAGCGGCGGGAAGTCGGGGTCATAAGCACACCTCGGAATTGGAAAAGGGCACAGCGTCTTCGACGACGGCCGAATGATCGCCGCCGCCAAACGGGGTGCCTTCGGTGGAACGGAAGCCTGAGGTGGCGAAACGGAAGGCAGTCTCTCGAGCGCAGCCTGGAGCGCGATTCGCTGCGCGCCGGCCACGGGAGGTGGCTCATGGCGGTCTGGGGCGATAAATGCTGATCGCGGCTCGTCTGGAGCGCTCGCTGCTGGCGCGCCTGAGCTCGGCCACGGCGGGGTGTCATGCGATTCTCGACCTCCCGACGTGGCATGTACTGCGTGGCGAGGTCCGCCGCCGGCCGATCGATGTCGTGATCGCCGATCCGGCGGCGCGCTGCGCGGACGCGGGGGATGGGCTGGCCGCACTGCAGACCATCCGCGATTTCGCCTCGGTGCTGGTGTACACGACCGTCTCGTCGGAGACGAGCCGCGCGATACTCGCCCTCGGCGATTCGGGCGTCCACGACTTCGTGTTTGCCGGCTTCGACGACGCGCCGGACCGAATGCGGCTTCGCGTCGAGGACATCGCGGCGCGCGCAGCGGACGAGCCGGTGCTGGCCCAGATCCTGGATGCGGTCGCCCAGGCGGGCGCGCCGCCCAGCATCGGCGAGTCCGTCCGAGAACTGTTTCGTGCGACATGGCGATTCCGCACCGCGCAGGATCTGGCGGCGGCCGCCGGCCTTTCACGCCAGCACACGAATGTGTGGCTGCACCGCGCGGGCCTCGCACCCTGCTGCACGATCGTCACGGCCGTGCGCGTGTTGCGCGGCTTCCAGTACGCGCGGATTGGTGGCCTGACCGTGGCGGACGTGGCGGCGCGGCTGCGCTATCCCGATCCCGAGGTCTTCACGAACAACGTGCGCGCCATCACCGGCGCCCCCTTGTCCGAGTGGCGGCGCCAAGGCGTCGACCGATTCGTGGCTCGTGTGCGCATCCGCCTCGGGCTCCCAGCGCCGCCGCAACTCGCGCTAGTGCACGCGTCGGGACGCGAACAACTCCGCGACGCGGGGTGACGGCTCGCGCCGCGGACCTCGAGCCCGCGGCCTACGACGACACTAGAACGTCACATGAAGCGGCAGCGCCAGACGGAGACCGTCTGATGCGGCGATCACCGTCGGCAATTCCAGCGTGACCGGACCCACATGAGGCAGCAGCGCGGTGTTCGTGGCTCCGCGACCGGCGTCCCCGGCATCATCCAGCCCGGCGCCGCGCCCGTGTGCGACGACCGCGGCTTCGATGGCGCCGAGCAGGGTCACGCCGCCGGCCACGGCGACGCCGAGAGCGAGGTTCTGACGCTGTGTTTGGGTGTACGTGCCCGGGTACGTCCCGCCGAATGGTCCCGTAAACGTCGTGTCGCGCGTAATCGTGCGTGTCTGGAGCGCGAGGACCACACCACCGGCCGCGCCTGCGAGGACGACGATGCCGAGGACTGGCTGCCGGGTGTAGAACTGGCCGCCACTGGGGAGGAGCCCGAGGAAGAACGCCGTGGTCGCGCTGGGGACTCCGCGCCGCATCTGCTGCATCCTCGCACGGACGGCCGCGGCGTCTGACGCGTTCGGCTCGAGTTGCAGGTAGCGGGAATAGTCGTGCATCGCGGCTGCTTCGTCGCCATCCTGGTCGTGGGCGAGGCCTCCGTCGTATGCCGCGGCCGACAGCGCGGGAGCGGCGGTGTTCACACTGTCGAATTGGTCCGCGGCTGTGCCGAAGCTCCGCCCATCGTAGCTGGCGACGGCCAGATTGAACCGGGTAACCACCGCGGTGCTGTGCGCGAGGGTACCTCCCGGCAGGAGCTTCGCGATGCGGTCGCCGATCTGGGCCGCGTCCGTCGCGTTGGGGGCGAGCGCCAGGTAGCGGCAGTACTCCCGCACTGCGGCGTCACGCTCCTGCAGATCTTCGTGCTCGCGGGCCAGCCGGTAAGCGAGACTGGCATCACGCGGATCGAGCGTCGCCGCCTGCCTGAACTGATCGCGTGCCGCGCGGTGGTCGCCCTCGATCGATGACTCCTGCGCCAGCGTGGCGAGCCGGTTCGCCTCCTCGATCACCTGCTGGGCGGTCGGCGGCGGGACCGGGATCACCGGGCACGCGATGCTGATGGGGTTCAGCTTCGGACGCTTGAGCGGCAGCTCCTGGCCACGCAGGCAAGACGGAACGAGAGCCGCGATCATCGCGGCCAGGACGATGCCGGACCCCACACGGCCCCTGCGAGCGAGAGTGTTCATGGACCCACAGTGAGGGAAATGCTGTTGGTCGCGCTGGCGTTGTCGACGGCGGTGACCGTGATCGTGACGGGACTCGTGTTTGTGCTGACCGCAGTAAACGTGACCGGCGTGGCCGCCGTGACGGTGGCCGACAGGCCGTTGTTGACTTTGACGGTGCTGGAATCCCCCGACGTCCATGTCACCATCCGGAATGCACTGACGTCCGTGCCGAAGGCGTCCGTAACCATCGCATTGTCAGTCGTCGAGTTCGTGCCCGATAGGGAGAGTGCCGACGATCCCGGCGTACCCGGCGTGACGGTGCTCGAGTGGCCGAACACGACCACGGTACCCGAACCGGATTGGCCGCCGCTTGTCGCGGTAATGGTCGCGGAGCCGTCCGCGCTGTTCGTGGCGGTGACCAGGCCGCTGGCATTTACCGTGGCGACGCCACCACTCATGGGCGACCACGTGACTGCCGCACCCGGTATATAGCCGCTCGAGCTGAACACCGAGTCGATGAGTTGCACGGTGTTGCCCGGCGCGGATGCGAAGATTGTGTCCAGCGCGGGCGCGACGTGCACCGCCGTCACCGCTGCTGTTACAACGGTCGTGTTGGTGCCGGTCTTGCCGCCACTTGTGGCCGTGATCGTGGCGGTGCCCACCCCCTCCGCAATCACAACGCCGCTCGACGTGACTTGCGCAACGCTCGGGGACGTGGTGTTCCATGTGACAGTGGGGTTCGCGACCACGTTGCCGAGGCTGTCGCGAACGGTGTCAGCGAGTTGGAGCTGGCCGCCCACCATCAGGGTGTCGGTGGCCGGCGTGATGGTCACCGAAGCAATCGGCACCGGGTTGATCTGCAGCGTCGCGCTGCCGGCCACCCCGCTGATGGTGGCGAAGATGACGACGGCGCCAGGTTGCAGCGTGTTGACGCTGCCGGCCGCATTGACCGTCGCGACCGCGTTGTTGCTCGAACGCCACGTCACGGGGCGGCCAGTCAGGACGTTGCCCGACGAGTCGAACGCGGTGGCCGTCAGGGTCTCCTGATGGCCCACCGTGATCGTGTCCTGGGGCGCCGCCACGTGGACGGAATCGACCGGCACCGCCGACACGATGATCGTCGCCGTCCCGTTCTTGGCTCCGCTGGTCCCGGTGATCGTCGCCGTGCCTGCTCCGGGTCCGGCGAGAATCTGCGCGCTCGTCGTCGTGCTGCTGGAGATGCTCGCGATGCCGGTATTGCTCGACCCGAACGTCACCGTCGCGCCGCTGACCGGATTGCCATTCACATCGGTCACCGTTGCAGTGATCTGCTGCGTCTGTCCCACGTGCAACTGCGAGACATTCGGCGACAGCACGACCGAGTTCACCGGCGCCGGACTCACCGTCGCGACAACGCTGTCCTGGACTCCTTCACTGGTCGCCACGATCTCGGAGGTGCCCGGGCTCACGCCGGTGACGAGTCCCGCGATCGAGTCCACGGTCGCGACAGCGGGGGTGCGCGACTTCCACCGCACGACGCGCCCCGGGAGGACATCGCCCGCCGAGTCGAACGTCGTGGCGGTGAGCTGCGTGGTCTGGGTGACGACGACCGCGGGATTCGCGGGCGTGATGGTGATGGAGCGGACCGGAATCTGGGAGACGATGATCGCGGCGCTGGCGCTCTTCCCGCCCGCGGTGGCGGTGATGGTTGCCGTGCCGATATGACGGCCGGTCACCAGGCCGTTGCCGTCCACCGAGGCCGTGCTGGCGCTGTCGCTGCTCCACGTGACCGTCTGTCCGGTCAATACGTTGCCCGACTGGTCCTTGACCGTATCGGAGAGCTGGAGCGTCGTGGCGACGCGAATCGTGGCGTGCGCCGGGGTGACGATGATCGAGCCCACCGGCTTGGGAGTCACGATGACGTTCGCAAATGCCGACTTACCCTGGGCGCTCGCCGCGACCTGCAATCTCCCGACGGCGACGCCGGTCACCACGCCGCCCTGAGTCACCGTGGCCAGCGAATCGACGTTGCTCGACCAGAAGAAGGTCAGCCCCGGGACGGTGTGACCCTGCGCGTCCTGCCCCGTGGCGGTGAAGGTCTGCGTGGCCCCGACGGCCACCGAGGCACTGTCCGGTGCGATGACGATCGTGCTGAGCGGCCCCGCGGGCCCAGTCGTCTTGTCGGTGCTGTGGCAGCCGGTCACGAGGCCGGCGGCCAACAGCACCGCTCCCGCCATCGATCCGCGTGTCGACATCATCGGGCTCCTATGACCGGTGTGGGTTCTGACCGGTCGCCTGTCGTCCCGTCGCCGAGCTGGCCGTCGCTATTGTTGCCCCAGCAGTACACCGTGCCGCTCGTCGAGGTGGCGCACGTATGGGCCCCGCTGGCGTGGATCGCGACGAACGCCTGTCCGCCACGCACTTTGACTGGCATCGGGCGATCCGTGGTGGTCCCATCGCCCAGTTGGCCGTAACTGTTGCGTCCCCAGCAGTCAGCTTGGCCCGCGGCGGTCAGTGCGCAACTGTGCACGCCCCCGGCGGTGATGTCCGTGTACACGACCGTGCCCGAGATCTTGGTGGGCACCGAGTGATCGCGTCCATCGTCCGTGCCAAGTTGACCGGCCATGTTCCGCCCCCAGCAGTATGCCTGCCCGATTGTCGAAAGTGCGCAGGTGTGCGAACCGCCGGCAGCGATGGCACGAAACAGACCACCGCCGCTGACGGGGGTCGGGACGGCCCGGACGATGGTGGTGCCATCGCCTAGCTGCCCTGAAGCGTTCTGTCCCCAGCAAAACGCCTGGCCCACCGTATCCAGTGCGCACGAATGATTCCACCCCACGGCCAGGGTAACAAAACGGGCCGTGCTCTCTACCCGTACGGGCGTGGCATGGTCCTGCGTGCTCCCGTCGCCGACTTGGCCGTAGAGATTCCGGCCCCAGCACCAGATCTCCCCCCCGGTGGTCAGGCCGCAGGAGTGGGTGGTCCCGATCGCGACCATGCGGAAGGTGTGGGCCCCGGCCACCCGCGTCGGCGTCAGGTGCCCGCTGCCGCTCGAATCGCCGGCCTGGCCATTCCCGAGTTGGCCATAGGTATTGTCGCCCCAACAATAGGCCGCGCCATTCTTCGCGACGGCGCAGGTGTGCGCAATGCCGGCCGCCACCTGGCTGTAGGCGACGTCGGCCGGGACCCGCGTCGGCGACGGCTCGCGCGCCGTGGTCCCGATACCGAGCTGCCCCCGATCGTCGCCTCCCCAGCACGAGAGCACTCCCTCGCCGTTCAGCGCGCACGTGTGAGTGCCGCCGGCCACGACGGCGGGCGGTGCGGGCGCATGGATCGGCTCCGGCGGCGGTGGCGGCCCGACCGCACTGTCGCGCGGCGGCCCGGGGGTCCGCGTCACGGACCCGGAAGCCACGACCGGTGGCGGCTTGCGGGCGGCAGCCTTCGCCAGCGAATCTCGCATCGCGATCAACGAATCCCGGGCCACGGCGACCCGGAGCGCCGCGGACGAATCCGCGCTGGACGTCGCGGCGGCCGCCGCGCTGTCGGCAGCCTCGCGAGCCGCGGCGGCGCTCTTCCGGGTCTCGGAATCCCGCATGCTCTGGAACTCGATCTCCTGCACGCGCCGCAGACTGTCGTCCGTCTCCCGGTGCCCGAGGCCCGTGGCGCGGGCGATGAATTCGGGATGCGTCACCATCGCGGCGGCGACCGCCGCGATGAGCACCGACGGGATGATCAGCGCCGCCAACCGTCGTCCAGGCGGCCGCGATGGTGGCTGAAAGGACGGAATCGAGCGACGCGGCGTGCTCTCGGGATCGCGCCGATACTGCATCGTGTTGAGCGGCGTCGTCGCGGCGGGGGTGAGACTCCGCACGGGGGTGGACGTTACGACGCGTTGCGGGCCGGGCGTCGCGGTTCCGGACGGCGTCCCAGGGGCCGGAGCGTCGGGCACCCATTCGTCGTCGGTGAGCGCGTCGAGAAACGTCGCCGCGCTCGGCCACCGCTCGTCGCGCTCTTTGGCCAACGCACGCTCGATCGCCACGCGGAGCCGGATCGGCGTGTCCGGCCGGACTTCGTTGAGCGGCGGGAGCTGCTCGAACTTCTGGCGGTACATGACGTCGGAGATCCCTTCTTCGAGCCAGCCGCGGGGACCAGCGAGCATCTCGTATCCGATCAAGCCGAGCCCGAAGACGTCACTGCGCCCATCCAGCTCACCGCCGTCGATCTGCTCGGGCGACATGTAAGCCGGGGTGCCGACGATCATGTCGGTCGTCGCCTGCTGGCGGCCCTCCTCGGGCGACAGCGCGATGCCGAAATCCGACAGCAGTGCGCGTCCGGTATCGTCGTTCAGGAAGATGTTGTCGGGCTTGATGTCGCGGTGGATGACGCCGCGCGCGTGAGCATACGCCAGCGCGGCCGCGATGTCGCTCAGCACCGCCTCGGCGCGTTCGGGCGCGAAGACTCCATCTTCGCGCAGCGCACGCTCGAGCGTGCGGCCCGGCACGTACTGCATCACGAGCGCGAGTCCCAGTGTCGACAGGCGCCGGACGGCGTACATCGCGACGACGTTCGGATGCTGTAACTGCGCAACGGTGCGCGCCTCGGCGAGCTGGCGGGCGACCATTTGCTCGTCGGCGCCGGCGGCCGCGTGAATCACTTTGATCGCGACTTGCCGCCCGAGTTGCCGGTCGCGCGCGAGATACACCACGGCCATCCCGCCGCGTCCCAGCTCGCCGAGTATTTCGTAGTCTGATTCGAGCTCGCGGATCTCGACGAGCGCGGCGTCCTGCGACACGGCCTACCGCTCCCGGTAGCGGAAGACCACCTCCCCCATCTCGATCTGGTCCCCGTCGCGGAGCACGCGGTGCCCGTGTGCGGAGTCGAGTGCCTGCCCGTTGATGAGGACCGGGTTGGTCTGCGAGAGGTTCGTGAGCTTCCACCGGCCATCGACGTACTGCATCCGTGCGTGCTGGCGGCTGACGGTCTGCGACCGCAGTTGGACATGGCGGTACGGTGGCCCGGTGACGCGTCCGAAGGTGATCTCCGGCACTTCACCCCACGTGCGCACGAACCGGATATCGCGGCCCGGCGATTCTCCGTCGACCACCTCGAGGCGGCCCGGCAGAAACTGCAGCGTGCCGTCCATCGGCGGGATCTCGTGCACGACTTTGTCCGTCGCTGCCGCGCCATTGCCCCGCGCGGGCGGACTGGCCGAGGGCGGCGCGCTACTCGCGAGGGCGGCCGCAGATCCGTTGCCGCCCGGCGGTGTGCCGTAGCGGGGTCCGCCGCCCGAGGAGTAGCCGAGGGCCATGTTGGCGCGGTTGGGCGCACCGGTGAGGCCCGCTCCCACTGGGGCGGTCGGCCCCTCGAGCACACTGCGGAGCGGCATGCGGGGCGCCTCGCTCCCGCGCCGCTGCACCGGAATCAACAGCGGTGGCGGCTCGTTGGGCTCGGGTTCGCGGGCGGCCCGCCACCTGAAAATCAGTCGCACCACGGCGAACACCACCGCTACCAGAAGAAAAATGGCAGCGGCAGCGAACAGGACGGGGTTCGCTAAGATCGGCGCAAGCTGAAGGGACAACATACGGATCGCGGAAAACGCGGTCAGGGGCCGTGATAGGGCATTAGACCGCGCCTATCGATAGGATGATCCTTTTGGTAGAAAGAAACGCTCCAGCCCGCGCGGAGCAATCCACGTACTGGGGACCACCGCACGGACGCGTGTAAACATATGGCGTTACAGCCGTTCGCGCTCGACAGCTTCACGGCGCGAGACCCGTGCCCACGGCCTGGCCCGCCGACGTCGCGTCGTTGGAGCCGGCCCGAGGTCAAAACGGAAGTTTGGTCTTCGGCTTTTGCGGTGTGCTTTTCGTCGCCTCATCGATCGAGCGCGTCGCAGCGTCCACATTCACCGTCGGCACGGGCAGAGCTGTCACCCCCGCGTCGGCGGCTTTCGACGCCGGCGCCGGCTCGGCCGCCGCGTTCTGATGGCCGGACTTCGCCGACGCCGGGGTCACCGATGCCTGAATGGTCGTGTGCTGGCCGGCGGGCGATGGATTGGCTACCGTCGTCGCGGACCCTCGTGCGCTGCCACTTGCGCCCTGACCGGCTGCGCCCGACGGCGCGGCGGAGTTTGCGGGCACCTCCGCTCCAGGAGCGGGCGACGACGCCACAGCCGGCGCGGTGGCCGACGGCTCCCCGAACAGCCCGCCAAGCATGTCGCGCCCGATGGTAAGCAGCAGGACGGCCGCGATCGCGATCACCGCGGCAACCGCGATTGCTATCTTCTTGCCGCGTCCAGGGTTGACGACTTTGACCGGCTGGGCCAGGTCTGCTGCGGCGCGATCCGCCGACAGATGGAAAGCCCGCTTCCGGGTTGCCATCTCGCTGATTTCCGAGTGGCGCGGCGGCGACTGTGTAGGCGACGCGGACCCCGACGGAGTCGGCGAGACGCTCAACTCGATGTCCTGGGTCCGGGACGCCGAAGACCCCGACACCCGGCCGGCTTCAGCCGGAGGTGGAGCCGAACCAACCGGCGTGAGCGGTGCCGGCATTTCACCCGATGCGCGGCTCACGGGCGCCGATACGCGGCTCACAGGCGCCGATATGCGGCTCGCCGGCGCCGATACGCGGCTCACAGGCGCCGATATGCGATTCGCCGGCGCCGAGACCCGCGCCGCGGGCGACAGCGGCGGCAGGACGGTCGTGCCGGGGTTCGACAGGCGCGCCCGTTCGGGGCTCGTCATGACGGTCGGCGCCAGCGGCCCGTGGATCACGTTCGCGGTGGCGCCGCTCGACCGCCGCGGTGCGTTGTTCCCCGGCGATGACACGCGCATTTGAGCACCGCTTGCCGGCTCGGCCACCTTGGGTGGCGCGAGCTGCCGGAGTTCCTGCACCCGGGTCCGTATTGGGGCTATGGAGGGGTGGTCTGGACCCTGCGCCACTTCGCGAATGGCCAGCGACCGTTCGCGCATCTCCAGCTCGTCGGCGAGACGGCCCTGTGCCGCACACGCGTCAGCGAGGCCGTCGAGGGTTGCGGCGATCGTGGTGTCGTTGGGCGGCAGTGTGCGCTCACGAACGGCGAGCACGCGGCGCCAGATTCGCTCGGCGGCGTCCGGCTGCGACATCGACTGGCGCAATTTCGCGAGCGTGACCAGCACGGCGGCGACTTCAGGATGCTCGGGGCCGAGTGGCCGCTTCATCGCCAGTAACTGCGTCAACATCGGCTCAGCGCGCGAATAGTCGCCGCGCTTGACGTACAGGCGCACCAGGTTGTTGAGGTTGACCGCGAGATCGGCCTGGCTGGCTTCGACCCGCTTGATCGTGACCGCCATCGCCCGCTGCAGCAGCGGCTCCGCATCGTCGAGCGCCCCGCGCGCGACGTATAGCGCGGCGAGGTTGTTGATGCTGCTGATCACGGTCGGGTGCTCCCCGCCGAGCGCATGCTCTCTCAACTCCAGCGCGCGCCGGAAGCAGTCCTCCGCTTGGGCGTAGTCCTTCTGCTGGTACTTGAGTTGGCCCAGGCTGCTCAGGCTCGACGCCATCTGGAGGGGATCGCCACCCGGCTGCTCCGCTTCCGCGATAGCTCCCCGGAATGCCTGCTCAGCGCCGGCCGCGTCTCCCTCTGCAAAACGGCGACGACCCGCCTCGTGGTATTGCTCCCACGTCATTGGCCGGGCTTCGATGTCGGGAACCGTCGTCGCGGTCATTCCATGCCTCCTTATCGGGGAGGACGCCCGGGACACAGTGGTGTAACCGCGACCGCGGCGGGGAACCGGGGTGCCTGGCCGGGGTCAGCCCGGCCGGGCCCGCTCTCGAACGGATGTGGATTGTCATGACCGGCCGGCGGGCGTGTTGCGCGGCAAGAAGGCGCCTTTGCCGCGGTTGGCTCGCCTCAACGGCTATTCGGCGCGCAACATCTCGAGCGGGGTCGACGCGAAGGCCGACCGGCTGCCCGCCACGCCGATGACGATCGTGAGCAGTGCACTGGCGAGCGCGATGAGGAGCGCCGGTGTGACATCGGGCACGAACGGAGTCTCGAAGATGAAGTGCACGAGAAGCCACGCCCCGCCAACCGAAAGAATCGTCCCCGCGATGCTGGCCAGCAGTCCCAGCATTGCATACTCGGCTACCATGATGCGTGTGACCTGCGTGCGTGACGCGCCCAGCGTCTTGAGCAACACGCTCTCCCGGATGCGGTCGCGGCGCGTGGCGGCCACCGCGCTGAACAGCACCGGAATACCCATCAACAGGCAGAAGACCGTGAGAAACCGGATCGCGAGTGTGATCTTGCGCAGAATCCCGTTCACCGTGTCGCGAATGAGCGAGAGATCGACGCTCGAGATGTTGGGGTATCGGGCTCCGATCTCCCGCTGAAGGCTTGCCGTCGCCGCCGCGCCGGGGACGTCGGCGAGGAACACGTATTGTTTCGGCGCGTGCTCGAGTACACTGTCGGGAAACACCGCGAAGAAGTTGGGCTCGAAGCGTGCCCAGTCCACCTCGCGCAGGCTGGTGATTCGGCTCTCGACGGGGACGCCCTGCACGTCCCAGGTCACGCGATCGCCGATCGTGACGCCGAGTTCCTTCGCGACTTCCGCCTCGAACGACACGGGCGCGATAGAGTCGGATCCGGCGCGATGGCCGGTCCAGTGCCCGGCCACGATACGCTCGGACGATACCAGCGTGTCGCGATACGTCGACCGGTACTCGCGGCGAAGTGCCCACCCCGCGCGCCGCGGCACGCCGGACCGGCGGCGCTCGCGGCGCGGCGTTGGTCCGGCGGATCGGTTATCGGTCGTATCGCTATCCGCCGGCTCCGTGCTGGCGACCGACACAGGTGTTCCGTTGATCGAGGCGATGCGCATCGTCACGATCGGCGTCTGCTCGACGATCTGGTACCCACCCGCGCGAATGATCGAGTCCGTGGCCCGCGCCTGGTCATCCTGGACATCGAAGAACAGCAGATTCGCGCGCGACGACGCGGTCGTCGCCGCGAACTCGTGCAGAAGCGCCGACTGCACCAGCGCGAGCGCCGAGATGAGGAAGACACCGAAGCCAAGCGCCAGCACGACCGCGCGGGTCTGGTTCGCGGGCCGATGCAGATTGGCGATTCCCTGGCGGACCACGTAGGGCCAGCGAGCTCGCGGCAGCCGCCGGGCGAGCGCCGCCAGCGCGCCGGCCGCGACCCAGAGGATCCCGAGCACGACGCCGATTCCACCAGCCGTGGCGATACCCATGCGTGGCGTCGGAGCGCGCACGACGGCGATCGCAAGAACCGTCGCCGCGATGGCAGCTCCGGCCGCCCACACGGCGGGATCGCGGCGGCGGGCAGCGCCGCCCGCGGCCGCGGTTTCGACATGCCGGCGGAGCGCCTGGAGCGGAGACACGCGCCGCAGGGCGAGCAGCGGCCGGATCGCGAAGAGCAGCGCGATCCACAGTCCGGTGACAAGCCCGATGAGCATCGCGCGCGGAACGATCTCGATGGATACGCCGATGGGGAGGAAGTCGCGGACCGCGCCGGGCAGCGCGAGCTGGATGCCGGCACCCAGGAGGACGCCGATCGCGGCGCCAACCAGGCCCATCGCGGCTGCCTGTGTCAAATAGATGGCGAGCACCTGGCGTCCTGTAGCGCCGAGGCACCGGAGAATGGCCGCCGCCTCGATCTTGCGCGCGACGAACGCGGTGATTCCGCTGGCGACGCCGATCCCGCCCAGCAGCAGTGCCACCACGCCCAGGACGCCGAGAAAGTCGGTCAGCCGTTTGATGCCATTGGTGAGATTGGCTTCGGCATCCGCGACCGTCTGGATGCGAACGCGCTGAGCCGCCAATCCGCGCCGCTCGCGTGCGAGCCAGCGCGCGGGGACCAGTCGCGTGCCGGACTGGAGAGCGATCAGCGTCTTGTAGTCGGCGCGTCCTCCGGCGACGAGGAGCCGTGTCGCGGCGAGGTCCCGGTCCGGGATGAAGACCCGCGGGCCGATCGCTGCGGCGATTCCGGCATCCCCGGGGACGGCACGGATCGTCCCCACGATCTCGAATCGGGTGTAGCCGAGCGTCAGCGAGTCGCCGATCCGCGCGTCGAGCGTGGCGAGAAGTGACGGGTCGACGACGGCGCGGTCGCCGGCGCGCAGCGCGGACCACGCGCCGGCGGGGTCCGTCTCTACTTGGCCAACGAGCGGATAGGCGTCACTGACCGCCCGGATCTGTGCGAGTCGTGTCCGGCCGGAGCGGTGCACGGCTGCCATCGACGGGAACGTCGTGACGTGCGCTTCGTGCGCTCCCGTGTGCTCGAGCGAGTCGGCGAGTAGCGCCGCGGACGCCGCGAGGGGCTGGCGGGAGAGCAGGGCGAGGTCGCCGCCGAGCAGCGAACGAGAGCTGTCCGCGACCGATGCCAGGACGTTGGCGGAGAACGAATCGATCGCGACGAGCGCGCCGATGCCGAGCGATACAGACGACATGTAGAGGAGCAGCCGGCTCCGCATCGTCCGGCTCTCTCGCCACGTGAGCCGGGCGAGAGACCGCCACGGGCGAGACGCGGTCACGCGGTCCGCCGTCATGCGGTCCGCGGTCATGCCGTCCGCCGTCATACGGTCGCGGTTGGAACGGGCTGCGGTGACGCAGCCAGGCCGTTCGGTGCGGAGTCGGAGACGAGGCGGCCGTCGCCGAGGCGGATGATGCGGCTGGCGCGCGCGGCGAGGGCGAGGTCGTGTGTGACCAGCACGACCGTCGATCCGGATTCGCGGTTGAGAGATTCGAGGAGGCCGATCACGAGGGCGCCGCTCGCGGCATCGAGGTTGCCGGTGGGCTCGTCCGCGAACAGCACGCGGGGGTGATTGGCGAATGCGCGAGCGATGGCGACCCGTTGCTGTTCGCCGCCGGAGAGTTGGGCGGGGAAGTGACTGGCGCGGGCGGCGAGGCCGACGCGGGCGAGCGCGTCGCTGGCGGCGGATTCCGCGCGCGGGTCGCCGCGGAGCTCGAGGGGGACGGCGACGTTTTCGAGCGCCGTGAGTGTCGGCAGGAGCTGAAAACTCTGAAACACGAACCCCACTTTTTCGGCGCGAAGTCGTGCGCGCGCATCTTCGGTGAGGGTCGACAGATCCGTGCCGTCGAGAATCGTGGTTCCGCGGGTCGGCGTGTCGAGACCCGCGAGGAGGCCGAGGAGTGTGGTCTTGCCGCTGCCGGACGGACCGACGACCGCGACGTAGGCGCCATCCGCGATGTCGAAGGAGATCGCATCGAGTGCCGAGAGGACAGTCTCACCACTATGGTATTGCTTGGTCAGGTTGCGGGCGGCGAGCATTCGTTACCGAATATCGGGTGACGGAGACGTGAAGGGGCGCGGGGGGCCGGGGGGGGCGGGGGGGCGGGCGCGGATGGAGAACCGAGCGAGGGCGTGGTTGGGGCGGTGGCCGAATGGGGCGATCGGGCGTGCGGGGGTCGCGGCGGTGCTCGTCGCGGGCGCGAGCGCCTGCGGCGGCGGCACACCGGCTCGCGCGCACGACCCCCAAAGTACCGCGGGTGACGGCGCCGTGCGGCCGGCTGCGGCTCAGCGCCTCGTGTTGATCGAGGGCACGAGTTTGACGGCTGGGCTGGGCCTCGATCCCGATGAGTCGTATCCCGCGCTCTTGCAGCAGAAGATCGATTCGGCCGGATTGCCGTTCACCGTGAAGAATGCGGGGCTGAGCGGCGAGACGTCGGCCGGAGCAGTTCGCCGGGTGGACTGGCTGCTTCGCGGGGCGGTCGACGTGTTCGTCCTGGAGAGTGGGGCAAATGATGGGCTGCGTGGACTGGACGTGGATTCGCTGCGGGCCAACATCGTGGCAACCGTCCGCCGAGTGAAGCAGGCGCGTCCCGCGGCCCGGATCTGTCTCGTGCAGATGGAAGCGCCTCCCAACATGGGTCCGTCGTATGCGCGGTCGTTCCACGACGTGTATCCGGAGGTGGCGCGATCGGAACGGGTGACGCTGCTGCCCTTTCTGCTGGACGGGGTGGCGGGCCGGCCGGAGTTGAACCAGGCCGACGGCATGCATCCGAACATGCGGGGGGAGCGCATCGTTGCCGGGAACATGTGGCGGGCGCTCGAACCAGTGCTGCGGACGGTGGCCGCGGCGCGTGCTGCCTCGTAGCGCAAAGCCACGAACTCCTGCCCCGGCAGGTTGACCATCCCCGAATGATGGGGTAAAATACGAGGCTGTATCCGTTTAGCCGTTTCACTCCCCTGCAAACAAGGTTCCGACTATGGCCATGCCGGCGACGCAAATCCGGCGCGGGATGGTGTTGGTGTTCGAGGGCGATCCCTGTCGCGTGATCGAGTTCCGTCACCACACGCCCGGCAATCTGCGGGCGATGGTGCAGGCCAAGCTGAAGAACTTGCGCAGCGGGTCGAGTTTCGAGCACCGGTTCCGCGCCGCGGATTCGGTCGAGCGTGCGTCGATGGAGACGCAGGATCTCGAGTTTCTGTATTCGGGTGGTGGGACGTACCACTTCATGAATACGGACAACTACGACCAGATCGAGATGGACGATGAGGCGCTGGGTGACAGCGCGCAGTGGATGCAGCCGGGTATGCGGATCCAGGCCGAGTATTACAACGGGCGGCCGATCGGGATTCAGCTTCCGAACTCACTGGTGCTCGAAGTGACGGACACGGCGCCGGTGATGAGGAGCGCGACCAAGACGGCGTCCACGAAGCCGGCCAAGCTGGAGAACGGCGTGAGCGTCAACGTGCCTGAGTTCATCAGCACGGGGGAGAAAGTCCGAGTCAATCCAGCGACCGGGGAGTACGTCGACCGCGCGAAGTGACCTGGGCTGCACGCTGGCGTTGCATCCTGACATCGCACGTCACCGTTTGCTGTTAGTCTACTTTCTACTTTCTGTACGGCTACTCTCTGCCTTCAACGAGGCCAACGGCAGAAAGTAGCAGCGCAGAAAGTAGAAAGTAGACAAAGAACTCGCGATCGCGCGTCCACGGCGGCAGGTGATGCCGAGCGTCGATCGAGATCTGATCCTCCGTGGGCAGCGATGAGTCTGTCGGGAACCGTGCACGTGCGGCGTGATTGATTCGAGCGTGGGGCGGAATTATGATGGGTGGGCTCCGGCGTGGACTCGCACGTCCCGGCTTTCCCTGGTGACTGTAGCTCAATTGGTTAGAGCACCGGACTGTGGCTCCGGGGGTTGTGGGTTCAATTCCCATCAGTCACCCTGATCGCGGAAGTAGGTCCGTAGCTCAATTGGTAGAGCACCGGTCTCCAAAACCGGCGGTTGGGGGTTCAAGTCCCTCCGGGCCTGTACGGAGCTCGATCGGTGGGCGGGTGATCGGCGGGCTTGTGCGTCTGGCTGGGTGGACGGGTAGGTGGTTCAGGCGTTCGTCGTGGGGATCCGCGGGCGGTATCGTCTAGGGGACTAGGACGGAGCCCTCTCAAGGCTCAAACACGGGTTCGAATCCCGTTACCGCTATGTTGGGAGTCGGGAACGAGCGCCTGGGGTGTACGGCCCCATCGTCTATCGGTCAGGACGTCACCCTTTCAAGGTGGAGAGACGGGTTCGATTCCCGTTGGGGCTACTGCAGGAGAGCCAGCGCGCGTTCGTGCAGGACGAATGAAGTGGACGAGGGCAGTGGCCGCAGGCTGGCCGAAAAAAGGGGACTGTAGCTCAGCTGGTTAGAGTGCCGGTCTGTCACACCGGAGGTCGCGGGTTCGAGCCCCGTCAGTCCCGTAGCAGGCAAGCGTGCGTACCACCTAAGTGATTGATCGGCGCGCGCCAAAACGGCCACCCTGCTGCGGTGGCCGTTTGCATTGAATTGCCCCCGCGCATGGCCGTCCGTGACCCCCTGCGCCGGCTCGATGCCGGCGCCGCTACAGCTTCATCCGGCCGGCGATCGACTCGAAGCGTGGGTCGCCTCGCATCGGATCGAGCATTGGATTGACGCGCAGATACACCAGCCACCCGCGGCGCTCCGTGTAGGCCTGCTCGGTGTCGGCAATCGCCTCGTCGAGCATCCCGAGGCCCAGATGGAGCGTCGCGCGCGCCACGGCCGAGACGTAACCGCGGCGGCTGCGGGCCTCGAGCTCGCGGAGCATCCGCGTGGCCTCGTCGCGCCGCCCGGCGCGCGCCAGAACGTAACCAAGTGCCGCATCCGTGTACGTCCCGTGCACCGGAACATCCGCACCCTCGCGGAGCACCTGCTCGGAGGCCGCGTAGTCGCCCTGCTGCGCCAACGCGAGTCCCAGGATCCGATATGTCTCGTCGGCGGTCGGGTTGAGGGCGATGGTCCGCTCGAGGTGATACACCGCGCGCTCGTATCGGCGGGAGTAGTAATACATCCAGCCGAGGCTCCGGCGCGCGGACACCGATCCGGAATCCAGCTCCAATGCCGTATGCGACTCGACCAGGGCGTCGTCGAAGCGTCCCTGCGACACCAGCAGAAACGCAAACCATTGGTGCGCGGGCGCGTAGTCGGGGTCCAGCTCGATGGCCCGCCGGAACTCCACGTCCGCCCCCGCCCAGTCCCAATCATAGATGAACTTCGTCCACGCCAACGACGCATGGGCGTCCGCGAGTCGGTCGTCGAGCGCGATCGCCTGCTCCGCATACGCGCGCGCCCGCGCGAACCCCTCGTCGACCGGAACATCGCGATAGTCGACGTGCAGCGCGTAGGAGTCCGCGAGACCGGTATACGCCGCCGCATATCGCGGGTCTTCGGCGATGGCCTGCTCGAAATACTTGATCCCGTCGGTCACGCCGGTAGGAGTCCGCGAATTCCAGGCGTACCGACCCCGCAAGTAGAGACCATAGGCCTTGACGTTGGCGGTGTGACGGCCCACCGCCGCACCGGCCAGCTCACCCAACGATGTGGCCCGCACTCTCGTCACGATCGTCTGCGCGATTTCGTCCTGCATGGCGAAGACGTCCGCCAGCGTCCGATCGTACCGGTGCGACCAGAGCACCTGGCCGTCGCCGGTATCGGTGAGCTGCACGGTGATGCGAAGCCGGTTGCCCTCCTTGCGCACCGTTCCCTCGAGCACCACGGCGACACCGAGCACCGCGCCGGCGGCGCGCACGTCGGGCAGCTTGCCCTTGAGCGCAAAGACAGAGGTCCGGGACACCACGTGGAGCCCCTCGACCTTGGCGAGCGCGTCGATCAGCTCATCGGTGATGCCATCACTCAAGTATTCGTTGTCCGGATTCCGGCTCGCATTGACGAACGGGAGCACGGCAATGGACCGCGATCGTGCCCCTGAGACACTGCCGCCCCCACTCGGCTGCGATTCGCCGAATGCCACCACGAAATCCGCGACGGAGGCGAATCGGTGAGCCGGATCCTTGGCCAGCGCCCGCGCGAGGGCTGCTTCCATGCCGGCGCCCACCTCGGGCCGGAGGACCCGAATCGGTCGTGGTGTCTCGGTGACGTGCTTTGCCATCAGCGCCCGCGCCCCCGACGCGCGAAACGGCGGCTCCCCGGCCAGCATCTCGTATACCACGCATGCCAGGCTGTAGATGTCGCTGCGGCGGTCGAGGTCCGTCTCGCCGCTCGCCTGTTCTGGGCTCATGTACGCCGGGGTGCCGACCGCGACGCCGCTGTCCGTCAGCGGCTCGGCCGCGTCCTCGCAGCCAACGTTGGCCACCCCAAAATCCCCGAGGACCGCGTGTCCGTCGACGAACAGCACGTTGGCCGGCTTGATGTCGCGGTGCACGAACCCGCTGCGGTGGACGTAGTCGAGTCCCGAGCCAATCTCGCGCACAAACCGGCGTACATCGCGGACCGGAAGTTTGCCGTCGCGGTCGAGCCGGTCGCGGAGGGAGCCACCGGTGATGTACGGAGCGACGTAGTACAGCAAGCCGCCGGCATCTCCGGAGTCGATGAGGGAGACGACGTGCGGGTGCACCAGCCGGGCGACGATCGTGATCTCCCGCAAGAACCGCTCGGCTCCGAGGGAAGCCGCGACGCCCGGGGTCAGCACCTTGATCGCCACCTGGCGATCGTGCTTGAGGTCTCGGGCGAGGTACACCGTCGCCATCCCGCCGCGTCCGAGCTCGCGCTCGATCACATAGCGCGCCTGCAGTGCCTGCTCCAGTTGCTTCCGTAACGCGGACCTCGCCACCTACTCGCTCCCGTGCGTCCCGAACCGAAACATGAGGCTGGGGTGCGCGCCCGCCAACCGGTGCGGCATACTCGCCGTCCCGGGGACGAGGCGTGGCCGGCGCGCGGTGGCGCTTCGTCCGCACGGCGACGCGGCACTGGGCGCGCCAGGCTTCTCGAATCGGGGGGGCGCCGTTACGTTTGCGGATGCTGACAGAGCCGCGTGGCCGGTAGACGCTCCGATCCTCAAGCCCTGTCAGTGCGCAGGTTGCACGCACGTGCACGTCGCCGTCAGAGCCCTGGTGGTGAAATTGGTAGACACGCCATCTTGAGGGGGTGGTGCCGCAAGGCGTCGCGGTTCGAGTCCGCGCCAGGGCATGTCCAGAGGGCCGCCACCCGCGCGGCCCTTGGTGTCAGGAGGGTAGCCTGGGCGTGCAGTTCCTCGCCACAGTAGCTCAGTGGTAGAGCACCCGATTCGTAATCGGGCGGTCAAGGGTTCAAGTCCCTTCTGTGGCTCTGAAAGCCAGTGGAATGTGGTTAGGGTTTGGGAATGCCCGCTCGCGGGGAATTGCACCATCGCCGCACCATCGCCGGCTGCGAGGTGCTCCCACCCGCTATCCACTAACCCAAACCACTGCGTTGCTACCTTGGCAACCGGTCTCGGTAGCCGCGGCTGACCGATAGGTCCGTCCCGTCGGTCAGCACGACGCGGTATTCTCCCGGCGCGACGGTGCGAAGCTCCTGCACCCGGTCCAGGTTGACGATCGCCGACCGGTGTACGCGAGCGAACTGCGCCGGGTCGAGCTGCGACTCCAGAATGCCCAGCCCCGAGCGGATCACGTACTGCTGGCGGCCGACGTGCAGGTGCAGATAATTCCCATCGGCTTCGATCCAGTCGATGCTCGCGGACTTCACGAAGATCGTACGGCGGCCGATCTGCACGGCCACCCGCTCGAGGTACTTCGACCGCCCGCGCAGCGAGGCGAGCACTTCCCGGAGATCGTTGCCGATGGCCGCGCCGCGATCCACGCTGAGCGCGGTCCGTGCGCGGTCGAGCGCCCGCGACAACCGTGTCTGGTCGAACGGCTTGAGCAGATAGTCCGCCGCGTCGGCGTCGAACGCGCGCACCGCATGCTCGGCGTGCGCGGTCACGAAGATCAGCACCGGCGCCGGCGCGACGGACAGCGCCTCGAGGAGCTGGAAGCCATCGACCTCCGGCATCTGGATGTCCAGAAAGACCACATCGGGCTTGGTCGTCCGCATCGCTTCGATGGCGACGGCTGCGTCCTCGCACTCCGCGAGGACCTCCACGTCCTCGTGTTTCGCGAGCATCGCGCGCAGGCGGCGCAACGCCAGGGGCTCGTCGTCGACCAGCACCACACGCATGGCGGTCATTTCCGGCGCCCGGACTGGGGCCGCGGGACGGTCGTGGTGCAGATCACGGTGCAGATCATGGTGCCCGTCACAACGCACATCATGCCGCCGGCTCCGCGGCGTCTGCCGCCGGGCGGATCCCCGGACTCGGCGAGTGCCGGATGAGTGCCGGGCGCGCATCTCCGGCGACGTGGCGATAGGGCACGGTGGCCCTCACCAGCGTGCCGCCCGACGGCTGCGGGCTCAACTCGAGACGGTAGTAGTCGCCGAACATGGCGGCGAGCCGCGCGCGGGTGTTGCCGATCCCGGTGCCTTCCCGCATCTCGCCCGGCGGCGGCAGGCCCGCGCCGTCGTCCTGCACGGACAGGACGAGCCAATCCGCGCGGCGCTGGCAACTGATGTCGAGACGGCCGGGCCCGCGCCGTGGGGCGAGGCCGTGCGTGAGCGCGTTCTCGACCAGAGGTTGCAGGACCAAGGGCGGAACGGCCGCGGACACCACGTCGGGATCCACGTCGACGTGAATCGTGAGCCGCGGACCGAACCGCATTTGCTGGATGTCGAGATACATGGCCATGCGCTCCAACTCGTCCGCGAGCGAGATCTCGGCCGGGTGGCCCACGCCGAGCGTGAGCCGGAGCAGATCACTGAGACGGATGAGCATCGCTTCAGCCGTCTCGGGCTCGTCCCGGACGAGCGCCGCGATGCCATTGAGCGTGTTGAACAGGAAGTGCGGCTGCAACTCGACGGTGAGCGCGTGCAAACGCGCTTCCGCCAGCGACAGTTCCAGCGCGGAGGCCACGCGCTGCTCGTGGCGCACGGCGTGCACCCGGAGTAGCACCGCGTAGGCGAGCGCCACCATCAACATCGTGGTGACGTTGGTCTCGAACTCGTAGCCGAAGTTGAGCAGCGGCGACGTGCGGGCGAAGACGCCGAGGTCACTGAATCCGCCGCCGGCGATGAGAACGCCGCAGAAGGCGGCGGCCTGCAGCGCCATCGCCGCGCCGGCGACGGCGCTGCGAGCCAGCAGATTCCGGCCTATGGTTCCTCGCCGCAGCGGAGTCCGGTCGAACGCCGCGAAGATGAGCGGGACCAGCAGCATCCAGAGGGCGCCGTCGAGCGCGGCCAGCACGATCGCGTGCGAGACCGCCAGCGGGACGCCCGCTGCGCGGTTCGACGTGAGGATCGGCCGCAGCGACGCCAGCTCGTAGACGAGCTGCAGTCCCGCGACCATTCCCCATTCTCCTCGCGACATATCGGGAAGCACGGGGCGCACGGTTGGCGTGCCTGGCGGCTCGAGCAAACGGATCCCTGACACGACTCTCAGATGGGAGATTGTGAATACCGCGTCACGCGCCCGGCGCGTAGCCGTCGGTGTTTGCAATATGAGGCAGCGGATCGTGCGCTGTCACGAGCAGAGTTCCGGACGCCGCTAAACGCGGTATCGGCTCGCCGATTGGCGAGATGAACGCCCACTTCCGCGGGTTGGGCGCTCTCCCCGGCCGAGCGCCTCGCACCTATGATGCACGCGGGTGTAGGTGACGCGTTTTCGTACGGTGTGCGGGTGTGGGTGATGTTGCTGGTATTGGTTGCCAGGTATTGGTACAAGCGGGGCTTTGCCTGGTACTACGGGCGCTGTTAGTGGCCGCGTGTGCACGACGGGCTGGCGTGTGAGTGAGGCGAGAGACGTCGTGTGAGGGCGATCATGTGGGGGGGTGTGGTGACGTTCACCGATCTCGCGTTCGACGCTACGAGCATCGTGTGGAGGATCACGCATCACTATCACGCGGTGCCGGAGTCGATGGCCCGTCCGGCGAGGAGCGTGCTGGCGGCGCTCGAAGAGCAGGTGGATCGGCCGGTCGCGTTCGTGGCTTCCGGTGGGGGGGCAGTGGCATTGCACTCAGGAGGCGTGCCATTCGGCGCCGGACCCGCCGCGCGCGTACTTGCGCAAGCAAGCGCGCGGCTCTCCCCACCAAGCCGGCTCATCGTGATCACTCCGCCGGATGACGGGCCGCCGCTGGCGGCAATCCTGCTGCTGCCGTGGTCCCCGGACTCGGCTGTCATCCCGGTGGGCGAGTTGGCCGCGCTCGCGAGCATTGTCGGGCTGCGGTCGGCGGCAGGGTGGGTCGACCCGGCGCTCATCCGAATGGCCTGGGACGGTCGTCCCGCCGCGGTCACGAGTCTGTTGCCCGGATCCACGAGCGACGTCAACGACGTGGACACGATCCACGAGTGCATACTCGGCTTGGCGGCCGAGGGACTCGGATGGCAGCAGACGCGGCGCCCTGCTGTGGCGTCGTCGCGACGCACATGGCGCGCGCTCGCACATCTGGCAATCGGGCAAACTCAGCCATAATATTTCGAGAGGCGGGGTAGTACCTGTCACCGGCGAATACGGCGTCGGGGACCGGCTGTACCATGGCCAACTTTCTGCACCAGCCTCGCGGGGCAGGGTTGGCAATCCTCTCGGCGGGAGGTCCTGTGCGACTGCGTTCAGTGGCGGTGCTCGTGGCGGCGGTGCTCGTGGCGGCGGTGCTCCCGGTTCTCGCGCAGGCTCAGGGGCAGGCGCCGCCACCCCAGCCGGCTCACGCATCGCTCAGCATTCCGCAGAACGTTCTGCGAACGCGCGCGAGAGAGCATCTCGACCGGGCCGCCGCGTTCGTCGCGATGGCGCGTGAGGCACCGGCCGCGGCGACGGACCCGGCCAGTGCGCATCGCGCGTCCGCATTGGCGCACGAGTCGGCCACGGCGTATCGGTCGGCGCTGGCGGAGTTCGCCAAGGGCGCCTACCAGAAAGTGTCGAGCCCCTCACTGCGCTCGATCGGTCTCGCCCAGGAGGCCATCGCGTCGGCGTCGGCTGCCGCGGCAGCCACTACAAATGCCAGTACGACTGCCGGTGCAAACAGCTCGACCGTTGTCGAGAGCGTGTCCGGCGGTGATGTCGTGCTCGGCGCATCGGCCGATGTCAGACCCGACGGCTCGCCGGCGCCGGTCGTCCGTACGCGCTATCACGGCCCCGGCGAGGAGGCGCCGCCGCGTCCAGCGAACTGGCGGGTGCTCGGAGCCGTGCCCTTCGGAACCGAACCGGTGCACGGAATCCAGCCCAATGGAGTGGCGGGACTCAATGGCTACGCGACACCGGCGCCGTTTGGCGTCGTCTCGCCGGTACAGCAGCCGCCGTTCCAGCCGGCGGGGTGATACGCGCCGCACGGCCGGCGCACTCAGCGACATGCCAGACGCGCTCCGTCTGCGTGCGCGAGCGCGCGGCCTTGTCGGGTCTCGGGCCGGCGATAAGTTACGGCCGTACGCGGGCGTAATTCAGTTGGTAGAATGCCAGCTTCCCAAGCTGGACGTCGCCGGTTCGAGTCCGGTCGCCCGCTCTGACTGAGATAGGACAGAAGCGAGACGTTGATACCGAACGATTTCTGGACGCCGATTGCGGAGACGCGGTCGGCGTCTTTGCGTTGGTTCCGGATGCAGGCGCGCCTGGTGCCAACCTCCGGCGAAGACTACGATTGGCGTGCGCTCGTGCATCGCAAGGAGGTTGGCCCGTGTATCTGCCCGAAGCGTACCCGGTGGCGCTCCTGTTCATGCTCACCAGCATGATGTGCTGGGGATCATGGGCCAACACGATGAAGCTCGCACCGGGCTGGCGATTCCAACTGTACTACTGGGACTACGCCCTGGGCGTTCTGTTCACGAGCCTCCTGTGGGGCCTCACGCTCGGGTCACTCCATGCCGGCCCATCGAATTTCCTGCTGTCGATCACCGGAGCCCGATCCGCGAACATCCTTTACGTGCTGCTGGCTGGCGCGATCTTCAACATCGCGAACCTCCTCTTGGTCGCAGCCATCGAACTGGCAGGGCTGGCTGTTGCGTTCCCGATTGGCATCGGCCTCGCGCTCGTGGTCGGCGTCCTGCTGAACTACGTCCTCTCGCCGCGCGGCAATGCCACGCTGCTCTTCGGTGGCGTCGGCCTCATCGTGCTGGCGATCATCCTCGATGCCATGGCCTACCGCCGCAAGGAGACCGCCCACCCGCAACTCAGTGCCAAGGCGATCGTCATCTGCCTTGCGTGCGGCGCCCTCATGGGACTCTTCTACCCCTTCGTCACCCGCGCCAGTTCGGGCGACGGCGCCCTCGGTCCGTATGCCGCGTCGGTCGTGTTTGCGGTCGGCCTCCTTCTCTGCGCGATACCCGTCAACTATCTCATGATGCGCCACCCGCTCGCAGCCGGCGGGCCACTGACCATGCGCGACTACGCCCGCGGCACACCGCGGTGGCATATCGCTGGACTGATCGGGGGGCTCATCTGGAGCACGGGAACGGTATTCAACTTCGTCGCGGCCCACGCCCACATCGTCGGACCCGCGATCTCGTACGCGATCGGCCAGGGCGCGACGCTCGTCTCGGCAGCGTGGGGCGTGTTCGTGTGGCACGAGTTTGCCGGCGCCCCGCCGGCGGCGCGCCGACTGCTCGCCTGGATGTTCCCGTGCTTCATTGCGGGCTTGGCCCTGGTGGCCATCGCGCCGATCGTCGGGCAACCGGCCGCTCCCTGATGCGCCCGATCCTCGTTGTGGGCAGCGTGAACATGGACGTGGTATGTGCAGTCGATCGCATCCCGGTCCCAGGTCAGACCGTCATGGGCCAGGACGTCCACTTCTTCCACGGCGGCAAAGGCGCCAACCAGGCGATGGGAATCGCTCGGCTGGGTCACCCGGTCCGGATGGTCGGCCGCGTGGGAGACGACAGCACCGGCACCCGACTCCGCGCGGCACTCCGCGCTGGCGGCGTCGGCGTGCGACACATCGCCACCACGCCGCGCATGCCGTCGGGGCTTGCGCTGATCGTCACCGACCGCCGCGGCGAGAACAGCATTGTCGTGAGTCCCGGCGCGAACGCCCGGCTGACCCCGCGCGACGTCCAGCCGCTCGCCACACTCCTCCGCTCATGCGCGATGGTGCTGCTCCAGCTCGAGATCCCCCTCGAGACGGTCGACCGCGTCACACTCCTTGCGCAACGGGCCGGCGTGCCGGTCATGCTCGACCCGGCTCCGGCGCGTGACCTGCCACCGCGTCTCCTCCGCCGCATCACGTGGCTCACGCCGAACGAATCGGAGGCCGCATACCTGTGCGGCGCACACGCCACGATGCCGGTGAGGCGCGCCAGCGCCGCTGCCTACGCCATGGCGTTGCGAGCGCGAGGTTGCGGCACAGTGATCGTCACGCTGGGCCGCCGCGGGTCCTGCGTTGCCGCCCCCGATGGCGGGAGCTACACCGTCCCCGCCTTTCGCGTGCGGTCGGTCGACTCGACTGCGGCTGGCGATGCCTTCAACGCCGGCCTCGCCGTCGCCCTCGCGCGCGGCGACCCCTTGGCCGACGCGGTCCGCTACGGCTCCGCCGTGGCCGCCGTCTCGGTTACCCGACGCGGTGCACAGCCCTCGATGCCGACGGCCAGCGACGTGCGGCAATTGCTGCGCTCAACCGTAGCAGTGGCCTCGGCTGTGGGGCGGCGGTGGCGTCAAACTTGAAGATCCCAGGCGAAATCGTGACTACCTCGCGGAAGGTGCAAACCATCGGCGCCGAGATGGCGGCCGCCGTCATCGATCGATTCGGGCCCCCGTCGGTCCTGCACCTGGGCCGGGTTCCCGTGCCAGAGCCCGGTCCGACTGAAGTTCTGATCGCACTCCACGCCGCCGGCGTCGGCAGTTGGGACGAGTCCATACGGGACGGTTCGTGGAAAGAAGGCCGGACTCGATTCCCGCTCGTGATCGGGACCGACGGTGCCGGCGTGGTCGTGGCGAAGGGGTCGCGTGTCAAACGCTTCCGGATGGGCGATCACGTGTACGGCGCATCGGTCGATAACACCAGGGGCGGGTACTACGCGCAATACGTCGCCGTGAGCGAGGCACACGTCGCGCGGGTGCCGCGGCGGCTCGACTTCCTTCAGGCCGCAGCCGTCGCGTTTCCGGGGCTGACCGCGTTACGGGGAGTGAACGACATCCTCAGCGTCCGCCGTGGCGAGACAGTGCTGATCTTCGGCGCATCCGGCGCGGTTGGCACGCTGGCCGTTCAATTCGCGAAGCATCGCGGCGCGCGCGTGATCGCGACTGGATCGGGACGATCAGCGCAATTAGCCCTCAGGCGGCTGGGCGCAACCGCAGTGGTCGATGCGCGAGATCCAATGGTGACTGACGCGCTGTGGAAGGTCGCCCCGGACGGAATCGACGCGGTGCTCGCGCTTGCCGGCGGCAACGACCTGGAGCGATGTCTGGCGGTCGTGCCACGGGGCGGACGGGTGGCCTATCCCAACGGCATCGAGCCGGAGCCGCGCCGGAGGCGCGGGATTCGCTTCCGCAGCTATGATGCCCGTAACAGCGCGCGAGAGCTCACGCGTCTCGCGCGGGCAGTGGATGCGATGCGCCTGCGAGTCCCGATCGCTGCGATCTATCCGCTCGCGCGCGCGGCCGACGCGCATCGACGCCAGCACGAACGCCCGATTGGGCGCATCGTATTACGATTTCGTCGAACGCCGGACTAGGCATTCTGCGCTCGGCCAGGGCCACATCGTTCCGCCCCTGCGATGCACCGGCGCGGACACTAAACGCCGTGACGAACCCTGAGGAGGGTTATCGCCGTGAAGATCAAGCTCACCAGCATCTACGTGAATGACCAAGAGAAGGCTCTGCGCTTCTACACCGACGTTCTCGGCTTCGTGAAGAAGGCCGACTTCTCCAACGGCCCGTACAGGTGGCTGACAGTTGCCTCACCCGAGGAGCCGGACGGCACGCAGTTGCAACTGGCCCTCAACGACAACCCGGCCGCCCGGACCTACCAGCAGGCACGGTTCGAACAAGGCCAGCCAGCGGCCATGTTCTACGTCGACGACGTCCAACGGGAGTACGATCGTGTCAAACCACTGGGCGCGCAGTTCACCATGCCGCCGACCAAGGTGACCGGCTCGACCATCGCCATGCTGAACGATACCTGCGGCAATTTGGTCCAGATCGTGGCCCTCGACCGTTGGCAGGGCTGATCAACTCGGCCTGCCATCGGCCCCATGCTCGTTCGCCCCTTCGACCCGTCTACTTGAGCCCCACCATCCCGCGCACCGATGTCGTCAGCGCGGCCACGTCGTACCCGATGCCGCGGCGAAACACGAGCGTCACGTTGCGAATCGAAGGGTGGCTCGCAACATCACCGTCCACGACCACGAGATCCGCCTGCTTGCCAGACGCGATCGTGCCCACCCGGTCGCCGATCCCCAGCACCTTGGCCCCGTTCGACGTCATGATCTGCACCGCTTGCTCCGGCGTGAATCCCGCTTCGTTGAGCAATTCGAAGTTGCGCTGGTCGCCGTAACCCGCGATCTCCGTCAGGCAGCACGGGTCGGACCCGGCAGCCAACAGCCCACCCGCTTTCACGAACGCCCGCTCGAACGCCATCGCCTTGCCGAACGCCACACGCTCGGCATGATCGTTCTTGTGCTGCGCCGTGTCGTACCACGCCCGCACGACAGTCGCGGCCGCCGGCGCCAATGCCTCGTACAGCCGCGGGTCCAGCGGGATCCGGCTGGGCGAACCCAACTCGAACACCGCCAGCGTCGAAGTCATCGCCACGTGGTGTGACACCATGTCGGCGATCGTGCGCCGCACATCAGGCCCATCGATGTCGAGATTGTCGTACTGCGCCGAATCGCTCGCGACGGGGCAAACGTCAGGCTGCTTGCCCGGCCAGAACTCGGTATCCGTCAGCAGCCCGTGCTCGAGATTGTCGATCCCCATGTCCACGGCCTCCCTGAACCCGACCGAGCAGAGATGCGCCGTCACCTTCATCCCGTGCCGGTGCGCTTCATCGATCGCCGCACGGAGCTCATCCCGCGTGATCTGCGTGTACGCCTTGAACCAGGGCACGCCTTCCTCGGACCAGTACCGCACCAGACGCCTCGCATCATCCGGACTGCCCAACTCGTGCATCCAGCTCACGCTGCTGTTCCGGCCCTGGACGTACGGGCCCGACACGATGATGTCGGGCCCGACGATCGTGCCCCGCTCGATCGCGGCCCGGACGTTCATCTCCTGATATGGATCGAGACTCCCCGTCGTGCGGATCGTCGTCACCCCAGCCGCCAGAAACAGGCGCGGATAACTGGTGAGCATCGATCGCGTGCCTGCCACCGACGACCCGTAGTACATATGGTCGTGGAGGCCGACGATGCCCGGGATCACCGTATGGCCGGGCAGATCCAGGACCCGCGCGCCTCCAGGTACCGTGGCCGTCCCGCTGGGCCCGACGGACTGAATCTTCCCTTGCTCGATCACCACGGTCTGATCGGCGCGGGCCGCCGCCCCCGTGCCGTCGATGACGGTGACATGCTCGAGTGCCACGACTGCCGTATCGATCGACACGAAGGGCGAGCGCGCGTGCGGCGCCGCAGCAGGGGACTGCGCCCGGGCGCCGGTCGCCCCCCATGCGAACCCCGCCAGGGCGATCGTGGCCAGAACCGCCCAGCTATGACGCAGCACGTATCTCACGCGACCTCCTCCTGGGTTTGACCGAAAGCACCATCATCATCTTGGAGCCCCGGTGCTCGGCGATGTGACAGTGTAGCATCCACCGCCCGGGGTTGGACAAGTCGAACAACAGGTCCGTGACCTGGCCCGCGGGAATGAGCGCCGTATCCTTCCACGCGAGATACGGGTTCGGCACGCCGTTGCGCGAGAGAACGAGCATCCGCTGCCCGTGCAGATGGATCGGATGATCCATCGCGTGAGGGCCAACGGGATCGTTATAGATCCGGACTTTGACGACGTCGCCCTGCTGGAAGTGCCACGCGATGTCCATGTTCTCCTTGCCCGTCGCCGAATCCCGGAGCACCCACGCGACGTCATTGGACGTCGCCATCGCGTTCATTGCTCCCATCCCATCGTTCCATTCGACGGGCACCGACGCCCCGCCGAGCATCGCGTTCATGCTGGACGGCAAATGAACGACACGCATCGCCAGCGTCAGGATCTGGTCCGCCGGCCTCGCGAACAAGGGCCGGTACCGCACCATCTCGGCGCTCATCGCGTCGTCCCGACGCAGCACCGCAAAATCGGCGGCGTAATCCGGTGAGGCGGCGGCGTGTCCCACTCGCACCACGGCGACCGTGTCGGTCTCCGGGCGGATCGCGCCTGTCAGATGGTCGAGCGCCTGTACGCGATTCGTCACCGCGACCAGGCCAGTATCGGCAAATCGCACATCCACGACGTACCGCTCGGCCGGCGCGATCACGACGCTGTTGGCCCACACCTGTCGCACGAACGCCCCGGCCCCCGCCGACACGACCTTTACCCGGCCTTCGCCGAAGGCGAGGTTCAACACGCGGGCGTTCGAGACGTTCGTCAGGTAGTAACGGACAACCGCGCCGCGCCGCACGGAATCCCGATACCCGGCCGCACCGTTGGCCAGCATGACGTTGCCGAACCGCCCCATCAGCACGTGCGTCGGCCCGGTAGCGCCGAATGGAACCGGTGCACTATCGGCGAGCAGCATGTCTCCCACCGCCAGGATCCGCTCGGCGTTGACCCGCAGCGCGGGTGAAGTCCTGGGCCGCACGATGATGTTGCCGTAGAGACCGAGCGGCTGCTGAATGTCTTCACGCTCGTGCGAGTGGTACCAGAAAATCCCCGCGTCGGGGAATCGCACCTGGTATGTGAAGGTCCCGCCGGGCGGGACGGCGTTCTGCGAGATCCCGACGACGCCGTCGGACGCGCTGTCCAGGCGGATGCCGTGCCAGTGGATCGCCGAGGGCAGGTCCGTCGCGTTGTGGAACCGCACGACGACGTGCGTCCCCTGACTCACGTCGATCAGCGGGCCGGGAATCTGGCCGTTGTACGCGTACGCCGTAAATGTCCGTCCCGCAACGGTGCGGCGCACGAGCATCGCGGTGAGTGAGAGTGTGTCACCGGATTGGAGGTGCGCGACCTCGCGAGGCCGCGCGGGCCGGAGGGTGGTGGCGCCGATAGCGGCAGGCAGGAACGGTGGGATGTCCGGCATCATATCGCCCGGAGCGCCGTTGGCCATGCCTGGCATCCCCATCGCCGGCATCGGTGCCATCATCGTTGCCGCGAGAAACGGCGACACGGCGTCGCGATGCGCGAGCAGGCGGCTGCCAGGCGATGTGCCACGAAATACCAGCGGCCCCGTTCGGGTCCGCGACGCCGCCGATCGCTCGGCACTGACGAGTATGCGGAACTGATCCCGGGTGGTCTCGCCGAGGACGGTCCGTCCGCCGCTGACCGGACCAAGCTTGACGGCGCTGTCCAGATCCATCGTCGTCATCCACGCGATGTACGCGGCGGGTGTGGCAGTGCCCTGTGGCGCGTGCCGTGGAAGCCCTGCGATCGAGATGACGATCCGGTACCGCGCCTTGCCGTCTCGTGTGACGGCGACATCGAATGGCGATGGCACGGGGGTGAGTTCCAGCACTGCCCGCGCGCCTGGATACTCGGGCGTCGGTATCAGTTCGGCGCAGTAGTTGACGCTACTGGAGCACATTCCGGCCAACGGCGTACTGCCGCCACCGTATGCGGTGACCGCAAGGCAGAATGCGCTGGCGGATCGCCAGGCGCCCCCGAAGGTCAACCTTCCGCCTCCGCTACGATTTCAGGACCGGCTCGATAGCGTACGTAGTAGAACACCGGGATGCCCGCCAGGACGACGCCGATGACGGCGAGCGTCGGCCAGCGGCTCGCGGGGTCCGCTATGGCGCTGCCCAGCACGCCCGCCGCCGTCAGAACGAAGAGCGCTGGCACGACCGGATACCCCGGCAGCCGGAACGACGGACGATAACCGGCCCGGCGGCGCAGCGGAAACACAGCGCCCACGGCGAGCGCATAGAAGGGCACGATGGCGAGAATGAATGTGTCGGCCAGTTGCTCGAATGTGCGCGCCAGTACGAAAGCGACTCCGAGGAGCGCCGCGAGCGCGATCGCCACGTACGGAGTCTGGTAGCGCGGGTGCACGGCGGCCACCGGACGGAAGAGCAGGCCGTCGTCCGCCATCGCGAAGAAGATACGCGGACACGTGAGGAGCGATCCATTGAGGGTGCTCACGGTCGCGATGACGACCGCGACGCCGACGACCGCCACACCCCAATGGCCGACCAACCGGTCGGCGACATCCGCCGCGACGAGCCTGGACGCCGAGATCTGGCTGATCGGCAGCACGGCGAGGTAGGCCATGTTGGCGGCGCAGTAGATGCCGAGGACCGCGAGTGTGCCGCCGATCAGCGCGCGCGGCAGCGTGCGGTCGGGCGCGACGACCTCGCCGGCGACGAAGCTGAGATCCGCCCATCCGTCGTACGCCCAGAGCACTGCCACGAGCGCCAATCCGACCGCGCTCGGGCTGATCGCCGCCGCATGCGTGGCGGCCGCCGTGTGCGCCAGGGCGGGCGCGAGCCAGACGGCTCCGAGCGCGATCAGCAGCAGTGCGCCGGCCTTCACCACCGTCGCGACTTCGAGCAGCAGCGCACTCGATCGGACACCGGCGATGTTGACGGCGGCCAGCACGACGATAGCGACCGCCGCGACCTGGTGCACGATCGTATCGTAGGGTGCGATCCGCGGGTCGTAGCCCAGCGTGCGAAGCGTGTATTCGGCGAACGTCGTCGCCACCGCTCCCAGCGCCGCCGCACGAATGATGACCACCTCGGCCCATCCGAACAGAAAGGCCGGCAGCCGGCCCCAGCCTTCCCGAACGATCACGTAGATGCCGCCGGTCCGCGGTAGTGCCGTCGTGATCTCCGCCAGAGTGAGTGCGCCGCAGAGAGCGAGCAGGCCGCCCGCCACCCACACACTCATAAGCGCAGCCGCCGTCGGGACTCGGCTCGCGATGGCGGCGGGCGAGCGGAAGATACCCGACCCGATCATCGACCCGACCACGACGGCAAGCGCCCCCGGCAGAGTCAGACGTCGCGGCAACGAGACTCCGTTCCCCCGAGGCATGACCGTCAGGCGAGAAGGCCGGCCTGGCCGCCCGTGTGCCAGAACAGCACCGTCTCGGTGTCGCGGAAGCGGCCGCCGCGCACCCCGGCGATCAGTGCGGCCAGAGCCTTGGCCGTGTATGCGTGATCGACAAACAGGGCCTCGGTGCGTGCGACGAGGCGCTGCGCTTCGCGGGACGCCGGGCTGGCCACGCCGTATCCGCCGCCGATGAACCCATCGTCCACCACGATCGGCCCCGCGTCCGCGAACGCTTCGCCATCGAGACCGAGGAGAGCTCCGGCACCGGCGATGATGCTCCGGATCTTCGACTGGATCGACGCAGCCGGGTCGTCCGCGCTCACTCCGATGACACGGGTCGACAGGCCGTACAGGGTGCACCCGGCGACAATGCCCGCCTGTGTTCCGCCGGACGACGAGGCATGAACGATCACATCGGGGACCCTACCCTGCGCGATGAGCTCGCCGATGGCTCTCGCGAAGCCAAGCGCGCCGAGTGGCGTGGACGTTCCGAGAGGCACCTCGAACGGAGCGCGCCCATCGTGCCGCAAGCGCTCCAACGCGGCGCGCATCGCCGGCTCACGCTCGTCGCGCGTCGCGATGTACTCGATGTCGGCGCCTAGCAGATCGTTGAGGAGGGCGTTGCCGGTGAGTCTCTCCGGGCGCTGGCCGTTGGCGATGATGAGGCAGCGGAGTCCGAGCCACACCGCCGTGGCGGCGGTTGCGCGCGCGTGATTCGACTGGATCCCGCCGACCGTGACGAGGGTGTCGGCACCAGCCGCCACCGCGGCGGCTCCCGCGAGCTCGAGCTTGCGGACCTTGTTGCCCCCGAAGCCGAAGGGGATCGCGTCGTCCCGCTTGACGATGAGCCGCGGTCCGCCTCCGAGCGCGGCCCGCAGCCTCGGCATCTCCATTACGGGCGTCGGGCCATCGAGCAACGCGACTGACGGGATGCGTGCCAGCCGTGCGCGCGCCTCCGCGTAGTCCGGGGCGCCGCCGCCTGCCGCAGGGCCAGTCATGCTGCCCGCCGGTTGCACCGGCGCAGCCGGACCATCTCGAGGACTCGTGGCATTCAGGCGAATGCTAGAGAGTGCGCGCATCCGTCGCCAGCGCGGCGAGCGCCGGTGGAGACGCGCCGCTAGCCGCCCTGCGCCGGCTCGAGCGATTCGTCCCAGTTTGTGAGTGATGCTCCAGTGGGCGCGAGCACCGTGTGGATCGACTCCAGCGGATAGGCGAACAGCGGGTATTGATCGGCATCCGCGAACAGCGTGGCGAAATCCTCGGGGCCGAAGGCCCGCGCAAGCCGCTCGGCGTATGTCGTGCGCAGGAGTCTGACGTAGAACTCGGCGTCGTAGTCGCGCGGATCCGCCGCCGCCCCCATATCGTCGCCGGGCGCGACGAGGCCGCTCACCAGCCCGGCCTCGCCGTTGCGTTTCCGGTAGACGCGGATCCGGTCGCCGGACTCCCACTGCTCCCGGCCCGCAGCCAGGAGTGCCTCGTACGGCAGCTCGCGCCGGGTGGCCCGTGCGGTCTGGTATGCCTCCGGCGACTTTGTGAGGCGCACCAGCGACGAGACGTCATGAGTGGGCAGCGTTCGATTGCGCAGCGCGTCGATCGTCGCCAGGTATATCTCGCGGACACCGGCAGTATCGCCGAGCAAGGCGCGCCGGATGGCACGCCGGAGAAACGCCTCGCCAAACGGCTCCGCACGGCTCGACCGGAATGCGACGCCACGAAGGAGCAGGGTGCCGTCGTAGCCCAGGAGCGCGTAGTTCTTCGGCTCGTGCGACAGCATCGCCGCGTAGCGGCCCTCGAACTCGAGCTGCACGAGACGTGGAAGCAGCATAGCAACTTCACCGACGACCCGTCGCTCGTCCGCCTCCGTCCAATTCTCCGGCACCGCGAAATAGACGCCGTCGGTGTCCGCCTCGATCAGCGTGACGCCGCGTGCCGCGAGTTCGCGGCACATGAGAGCGAGCACCTCGCGCCCTCGGCGGGTCACCTCGTTGGCGGCGTGGACGTCCGCGAACCGGGTGAGGCCGCCCGCGGCCATGTAACCGTAGGCGGAGTTGACCACGATCTTGAGGGCGGCCGACGTCGCCTCTTCTGTGTGCTGCTCCGCGGACCCGGGCGCCGCCGTGCGAGCGTTGGCTTTGGCCAGTAGACGGCGCTCGACGAGACGGTCCACGAGTGCGAGCAGCACGCCCAACCGGTCTCGCGCCGGCCCAATGCGATACACCCGCATCAATGAGGGATAGAGACTCGCGACGTCGGCCTTGACCACCCGGTGCGCGGCGCCCGACGCGAACAGGTGCAGGGCCGCTCCGCTGTGCGGCGTGCCGTCGCCCTGTTCGTGGGCAGGAAGCGCCGCGCCGGCCCGCAGATAGGCCCGCACGAGCAACGGGTCGATGACACCGGTCGCCGGGCCCGCATCGGCGAGCCGCTCGTAGCGCCGCGGCACCATGCGCGCCAGGGCATACGCCGCGCCGCCGAGCATCCGGGACAGGGCGGCGACTTCCTCCACGTCATCGGTGGCGTACCGGCGAACGCGATCCGGTTCAGCGCGATAGGTGGTGTAGATCTCGCTCCCCGGGATGTAGACGCGCCCGGCGCGCGCGATGCCCAGATGCTTCGCGACGGCCTTGAGGCCGTGCCCGGGCAGCTCACGTGTCGAGAAGTCGTAGCGGCGGACCGCGTCGAGCGTATCGATCAACTCACGGCCCGGCGCGACGAAGCGGACGCGCCGTTGCCGGGAACCCGGATCGCTCCAATCCGGCCGGTCGCTCTCGGACACGCCGTGGCGCGCCGCGCGCATGCGCAGTCCCGGGCCGCCAGCCCGTCCGAGTGAGATGGGAACACCGAGAATACGGGCACGGCGGTCGAGGAAGGGGAGATCGAAGCCGTGAAGGTTGTGGTTCTCGATCACATCGGGATCCGCGTCGCCGACACGCGCCACCAGCGTCCGGATGAGATCCGCTTCGCCGGCGTCACCGTCATCCCGTGCCTCGAGCACTGCAGTCTCGCCCGTGTGATAGCGGATCGAGACCATGAAGATCCGGTCGCGGCGCGCGTCGAGGCCCGTTGTCTCCAGGTCGAACTGCAGGCGATGCACCTGGTCGAACGCCAGATCCTGAAAGTACGTGCGGCCGGTGGCGACGAGGTATTGCTCCTCAGGCGGCAGCGCGAGCACCGTGCCTGGTTCGAGCCGTTGCAACTGGCTGAGATGGCGCAGTGGTGTCTGCAGGCGTCGTGACGCGCCATCCAGCAGCGCGGCCACGAGCCTCCGCCCATCGCGCGCGCTCACGAAATGCCGCAATGCGCCGGAGCCGGACAGCTCGCGGTGCCGAACCAACGGATCATTGCGGTGGCGGGGCGCGTCGTCCGGGGCGAGCCGTGCGCCGAGGAGAGCGAGATCGCGGAGATGCGCGACGAGGAGCCAGGGGCGAAACCGCTCCTCCTCACGCACCAGCGCGTCCGTCTCGGCGAGACGGCGCCAGACCGACGCCCTCCCGTCCTGGGAGGCGTAGACCGAGACGATGCCGGGAGTGGGGTCCCATCCCCACAACCATTCGTCTCGCACCAAGTCGGTCGCGGATGTCATTCGGCGATCAGTCGCAAGGAGCGTATAATATGGTCGCGCCGGCGGTGACGATCGCCCGTGCTCCATCGTGCCAATTCCCAAACGGATTCATCAGTCGCATGCCGACCGGAAGTACGAGACAGGCGCTTGACGGTTTCCGCGTCGTATCACTCGCCGCGCACCTTCCCGGACCGTTGGCGGTCCGGCAGCTCATGGCGTTCGGTGCGGGCGTCGTGAAGATCGAGCCGCCGGGCGGCGATCCATTCGCGGCATACCATCCGTCGTGGTACGAGGCTCTGGCCGAGGGGCAGCGCGTCGTACGCCTCGATCTCAAGGATGCGAAGAGCCGGCCGGCGTTCGAGGAGTTCCTGGATGGAGCCGACCTCTTGCTCACATCATCCAGGCCGTCGTCGCTCGATCGGCTCGGACTCGGTTGGGCGCGCGTGCACGAGCGGTTTCCCCGGCTGTGCTACGTCGCGATCGTGGGGTCGGCGTCTCCCGATGCCAACCGTCCGGGGCACGATCTGACCTACCAGGCGGCGGCGGGACTCGTGGCACCTCCGCACATGCCTGCTGTTCTGCTGGCGGATTTCGCCGGCGCGGAGCGGTCGGTCAGTGCGAGTCTCGCTCTCCTGATGGCGCGGGAACGCGGTGGCGGCGCGGGCTACGCCGAAGTCTCGCTGGCCGAGGTGGCCGGCCAGTTCAATGAGCCCGTTCGGCGCGGCGTCACGACGCCGGGATCGCTGTTTGGCGGCGGTCTGCCAGGCTATGGCCTCTATCGCGCTCGCGACGGGTGGATGGCGGTCGCCGCGCTCGAACCGAACAGTTGGTCCGCGATGCGCCGCGCCGCGGGGCTGGCCAGTAGTCCGGCTCCATCCAATTTCCCGAATGGCGACCCGCAACGGGACCGCGATGCGCTCGAATCGCATTTCCTTGGCAACACGATGGACTATTGGGAAGTCTGGGCCGTCCAGCACGACCTGCCGATCGTCGCCGTCCGCTCGCCTGGTGCGGGCGCCGGGTGAGCGGGCATTCGCCCGGCCCGCCAAGCGCCGGAACGGATCGTGCGTCGATCGGACCAAGCACCTAGTCAGCTCGCGATCACTCGCGACATTCGCTTCGAGGTCCGTCATGGCTGCGCTGTGGAAGGGATCCATCTCGTTTGGCCTCGTCAACATTCCCGTCCAGCTCTTTCCGGCGGTGCGCACCGGCAAGGGCGCCGTGCATTTCCGGCAACTGCGCAAGAAGGACCTGGCCCCGATCCGCTATGAGCGCGTGTCGAGCGCCGACGATGCGGTCGTCCCGTGGAGTGACATTGTCAAAGGCTACGAATATGCGAAGAACAAGTTCGTCGTCCTGACGGCCGCGGAGCTCAAGGCCGCTGCGCCGGAAGCCTCGAAGACGATCGACATCCTCGACTTCGTCAAGGAAGCGAGCATCGATCCGCGATACTTTGACACCCCGTATTATTTCCGTCCTGACCGGAACGGCGAGAAGGCCTACGCGCTCCTGCGGGATGCGATTCGCGAGTCCGGTCTCGTGGGGATCGCGAAGTTCACGCTTCGCCAGAAGGAGCATCTGGCGGGGATCAAGCCGATGGGTGATGCGCTGATGCTGGAGATGATGCGGTTCGCGCACGAACTCGTGGACGTGTCCGATATCGAGTTTCCGAAGGCGCAGCGCGCGAAAGTCACACCGCAGGAGATGCGCATGGCGCGCCAGCTCATCGAATCGCTGGCTGCGGAATGGAATCCGGAGAAGTACACGGATGACTACTATCGCCACCTGACGGCGATGATACAGGCGAAGCTCAAAGGCAAGAAGATCACGGCGGCGCCCGAGGGGGTGTCCCCCGAGCCGAAAGTGCTCGACCTCATGAGCAGGCTGAAGGAGAGTCTCGCGCGGCAGCCGAAATCCAGGGCGAGAAGGGCAACTGGCAGGACGAAGCGAGCGGCCCGAAAACCGGCGGCCCGCCGTTCGGCTTAGCCGCCGGTGGCGACGCCGAAGCAGCGGTCCGCTGCGGGGCGCGGCGCGCCGGCTCGCATCCCGGAGATCCATCCGATGCTCGCCAGCGTCGCGAGCGAGATGCCACGCGGTGCGGGGTGGGTGTTCGAGCCCAAATACGACGGCATCCGGATCCTGGCCGTGGTGAATGGGGCGGGCGTCCGGCTCCTCTCGCGAAACGCGATCGACAGGACCGGCGATTTTCCGGAGGTGGCCGGCGCGGTGCGTGCGCTCGCGAAGCAGTCACACCTCGATTCACTGGTGCTCGACGGAGAGTTGGTCGCGCGTACGGCCGGCGGGATCGGGCGCTTCTCGGATCTGCAGCAGCGTGGCAAGGCGATCACGGAGATGCGGCGGGCGGATCGGGCGGTGACGCGGAAGGCTGGCACAAAGGTCGTGAGTGCCCGGCGGGCGGCCTCGGGCACCGGCGTCACCCTGATGGTGTTCGACCTGCTCGTTGCCGGAAGGGAAGTGTTGCTGCGGACTCCGTGGCGCGCCCGGCACGATGATCTCGGGCGGCTCTGGCGCCGGGCGCGTTTTCGGAGCGTGTATCTCCAGCGGGTGGTGACCGCCACCGACGGGGCCCGGCTGCTCGAGCGCGCCCGCGCCGAGGGGTGGGAAGGCGTGATCGCGAAGGACGCGGGCAGCCTGTACGAATCCGGCCGCCGATCTCAGGCCTGGCGCAAGCTCAAGCTGGAGCACTCCCAGGAGTTCGTGATTGGCGGATACACGGACCCGCGCCGGTCGCGGGAATATCTGGGTGCGCTGTTACTGGGATTTTATCGCGGACACCGGCTCGTGTACGCGGGCCTCTGCGGCGGCGGCTTCACACAGGACGCGTTGCGGCGTGTCTCGGCCAAGCTGCGTGCGCTCGAGGTTGCCCGGTCGCCTTTCGATGGTGCGGTGCCGCGCACACACGAACCCGCGCACTGGGTGAAGCCCGTGCTCGTTGCGCAGGTCCGTTTCACCGAGTGGACCACAGATGGCAAGCTGCGGCACCCGGTATATCTTGGGCTGCGTGATGACAAGCCGCCGGTAGCCGTGCACCGCGAAGCGGAGAGCCTGCAGAAACCCGGCGCGCCTGCGCCGGCCGAGCGGACGGGGAAGGCGAAGCGCCCGGCGCGCGCCCGAGCCGGCGACCGCGGCGGACAGCGGCTCATCGAACAGCTCAGCGCGATCGAGCACGAAGCGGGGGGCGCGGGCAATCTCGTCGTCGGAGATGAGACGACACTCGCCCTCTCGCACCTCGACAAGGTGTTTTTTCCGAAGACCCGCAGCGCACGGGCGTACACGAAAGGCGATGTGATGCGCTACTACGTGCAGATGGCGCCCGGGCTGCTGCCCGCCATCGCCGACCATCCGCTCGTGCTGCGGCGGTTTCCCAACGGCATCACGGGGCCGAGCTTCTACCAGCACCGGGCCCCAGAGCACGTGCCCCGCGGCGTCCGCACCGCGGATGTCGAAGCAGGCGGCAACGTCATCCGTCACCTCATCGGCGGGGACCTGGCCACGGTTCTATACGCGATCCAGCTGGGCGCGATTTCGATCGATCCCTGGCATTCGCGCGTCGGCCACGTCGCGACCCCCGACTATGCGATTATCGATCTCGACCCGGGGAAGACGGCGTCTTTCCCCCGCGTCATCGACGTGGCCCGCCGGGTCAAGGAGGTCCTCGATGAACTCGGCCTGCACGGAGTTGCGAAGACATCCGGGATGACCGGCATCCACATCATGCTCCCGCTGGCACCGGGGACGAGCGAGGATGCGGCGCGGCTGGCGGCGCAGGTCGTCGCGACGACCGTGGCGGACCGGTATCCCGCGGGCGCCACCGTCACACGGGGCGTTCGCGAGCGGGGAGCGCGCCAGGTGTACGTGGACTATCTGCAGAACATCCGGGGCAAGACGGTGGCGGGGGTGTTCGCGGCGCGAGCGCACCCACTCGCGCAGGTTTCGATGCCCCTGAGGTGGGAGGAGGTGACCGATGGCCTGTCGCCGGCCGCGTTCACGATCGAAACGGCACCGGCAGAGCTGAGCGGGCGGCGCGCACTGTGGGTGGCGGCGATGCGCCGGGGCAACGACCTGCGCGCCATGGTCAAATCACACGCGGCCGGGCGGTCCCCTTGATCGTTGCTCTCGTCGTGGCAGCGGCCCTCGGACTCTCCGCCGGGCTGCGCACCATGACACCCGCGGCCGCCATCCTGCTCGCCCGGCATCATGTCGTCGCGGGCGCCGTCGTAAGCCTGCTCGCGGCATGTGAGTGGGTGATCGACCTCCTGCCGGCGACGCCGGCGCGAACCAAGCCGGGCCCGCTGATCGCGCGAGTTGCGAGCGGTGCGTTCGCCGGCTGGTTGGCCGGGGGCGGATCGGAAACGGCGAGGCTTGCGGGTGCCATCGTCGGCGCCTGTGCGGCTGCGGCCGGCACCTTCGCGGGCTATCGGACGCGCATGTGGGCCATTGACCAGTACGGTGCACTTCGAGCCGCGCTGGTCGAAGATCTAGTGGCTCTCGCCCTGGCGAGTCTCGCATTCCTTCTTTGACCCCCCGCAGGGGGGCTTAGCGGGGAGTCTCATTTTCCTGTTCTTGCGGGGGGAGATGGCGCAGCCCTATCCTTTCCCGGCTTCTGTACGGAAGCGTTCCAAACAAGCTGGGGTATCAGAGATCCACCTGCGGCTCGCTCGCCGTTACAGGCGGTCCGTCGCGCTTAGCGCGGCGTACCGTCTTCTAACCGGGTTAGAACGTATGGATCGCCGGTGCGGGCCGGTCGCCAACAATGGCGCCCCGCAGGGCTCGGTTGGCCCGGATCACGGCGAACACCCGATAAGGATGAGCGAAATATGGATTCACGATCGAACGCGGTAGCGAGCCCAGCTTTGGCCGTGCCGGAGAGCGCGGCCGTGCCAGGCGGCCTGCCGCGCGGCAACGTGAAATTCGCGCGGGCCACGCCCGATCATGCGATGCACGAGATGAAGGCGCGCGTCGCGAAATACTTCGAGACACACGAGCTCTCCTCCAAGGCCAACGCCGGCATGGTCGTCAAGACCGTGCTGCTGCTCGCGATCACGTTCGTACCCTACGGGCTCATCCTGACCAACCGGTTCGCGCGCTGGGAGATGCTGCTGCTGGCCCTGGCGATGGGCGTGGGGATGGCCGGCATCGGGTTCGGTATCGCGCACGACGCGCTGCACGGCGCTTACTCGGCGAACTCCCGGGTCAACGCGTTGCTCGGGATGTCGCTCGACGTCCTCGGGGCGAGCAGCTACATGTGGAAGATCACGCACAACATCGTGCACCACACGTATACGAACATCGAAGGCGTCGACGAGGACCTCGCCGTGTCACCGCTTCTGCGGCTGTCGCCCAACTGCGAGCGGCTGTGGTTTCACCGGTTCCAGCATCTCTACGCCTTCGCCCTCTACGGCTTCACGACGCTGTTCTGGGTGTTCATCAAGGATTACCAGCAGTTGCTGAAGGCGGAGCTCGGTCCGTATCGCGACAAGCGGCACGACCGGATGCAGGTCGGCGTTCTCGTGGGCACGAAGCTCGGCTACTACGCATACGCGCTCGTGATCCCGATGCTCGTGCTGCAGATCCCGTGGTGGCAGATACTGATCGGCTTCTTCGTGATGCATTTCGCCGCCGGCGCCATCCTCGGCATCGTCTTCCAGTTGGCGCACGTCGTGGAGTCCACCGACTACCCGGCACCGAACGTCGAGGGCCTGATCGCGCAGGAGTGGTGGCTGCACGAGATGCAGACCACGGCGAATTTCGGCCCGAAGAATCGCCTCCTGTCGTGGTACGTCGGGGGACTCAACTTTCAGGTCGAGCATCATCTCTTCCCCCGGGTCTGCAGCGTCCACTACCCGGCGATCAGCGGCATCGTGAAAGAGGTCGCCGTGCAGTACGGCCTGCCGTACAACGCGTATCCCACGCTCCGTGCGGCGATCGCGTCGCACTACCGCACCCTGCGGCAGTTCGGGTCGAGGCGGCCGGCGCGCGCGCTCGCGTAGCATTGCGGCACCGGGCGCTCGCGTAGCACCCCGCCACCGGGTATCAACTACCGGGAATGTGCGCGGTGTCGTAGCGTTCACGACCGGCAGGCGATGCGCCCAGCCCACGAGGCCGGGCATCTCACATCGTAGTGCTTTCCGAGGACGACTATGTCTGAGCGCCAGTCATCCGGTTCCGCCAACTCCAGCACCGGCGCCCCCGCTGCCGCCTCGGCCCCCGGCGGGCAGGAGCCGGAACTCGCATCGCCCACGCCACTCTCGCGGCGCGATTTCGCCGCCCTCGGAGGGGCTGCCGCGCTCGGGGCGTTCATACCGCGGCCGATCGCCCGAGAGACGTGGCGTCCCGGCCAAGGACCGCCGCCTGCCCATGACGCGGATGCGCCAGAGCCACTTCCGTCATTCCGTTACGCGTTGGAGGCGCAGACGGGGCGCGTGTACGCGGCGGGGACCGCGAAAGAATCCACGGTCAAGCAGATGCCCGGCGCGGAAGGCCTCGCTGGCGTCTCGATGCGCCTTCAGCCTGGTGCGATCCGCGAGTTGCATTGGCACGCCCTGGCGGCGGAATGGGCGTTCGTGCTGACGGGGCGCTGCCAGACGACGACATTCGATCCCGAAGGCCGGAGCGAAGTCAATGACTTCGGCCCTGGCGACGTGTGGTATTTCCCCCGCGGCTACGCGCACTCGATTCAGGGGCTGGGTCCGGGCGAGTGTCACTTCGTCCTCATTTTCGACAACGGCCACTTCTCCGAGTACGGGACATTCAGCGTCACGGACTGGACGTCGCTGACACCCCCGCACGTGCTGGCGCAGAACTTCGGGCTGCCCGAAGCGACGTTCGCCAAGATCCCCAAAGGGGAACTGTACATCGGGCCGGGCAAGGTCCCGGCGATGGACGCGACAGCCCGTCCAGACGGGTCGGCACACGATGCGCCGCAGACCCACAAGTTCCGGCTCCTGGCGCAGGCCCCGCGCGAATCACCGGGCGGGACGATCCGGATCGTGTCATCCGTCGAATTCCCCATCTCCGCCGGTATGACCGGTGCGTACCTCACGATCGCGCCCGGCGGACTGCGCACGATGCACTGGCACCCCAATGCCGACGAATGGCAATACTACGTCGCGGGCCGCGCCCGGCTGACAGTGTTCGGATCGAGCGGGCGAGCGCGCACCGAAGAGGTGAGCGCAGGCGACGCGACGTATATCCCGCGCGGCTACGGACACCACATCGAGAACGTCGGCGCGGACGAGTGCCAGATCGTCGCCGGATTCAACAGCGGGTTCTATCAGGAGGTTGGGCTGACCGCCTGGATGCACAACGTTCCCCCGGCATTGCTGGCCGACAATCTGGGTATCGACGAGGAGCAGGCGCGTCACATGGAGCGGGCTGCCGTGCCGATCGCCGCCCGATCATGACCGTGCCCAGGCAGACCAGAGTACCGGCCCGGAAATCGTCCGCGTCGTTACATTGCTGATCGCACTGCGTGTGTAGCCGTCTCAGAGTCGAGGACCGGGACTCGTGATTTCTCTCTCCAATGCCAGTCCAATGCTCGCGGCGCCCTCGACGGCGACGACCGGGCGTGATCACGAGGGCATGGGAGCGACCGGCCGCCACCGGGCACTGCAGTGGGCGGTCGTGGATGTCGTGTTCTGGGCCGCTCTGACGTTTCTGTTCGCCGGCCAATATTGGGTCTTTTCCGGCCTCAATGGCCACCGCGTTCCCTTTACCGCGACGCTTCTCGACCAGCTTGGCATGTGGGTGCCGTGCGCCGTGCTCGCTCCGCTGGTCGCGCTTCTGACGGTGCGCGTGCGGTTCGGGGAGGGCCGTCGTCTCCGCGCAACCGCGGCGCACGTGTGCGCGGCGGTTGCCTTCGCGGTGCTGGGCGGGGCCGCGATGGGGGTGCTCGACTGGCTGACGCCCGGCCAGGCCGGCCCGACGCCGCTGGCGGGAGCCGTCGGGCGCGGCATCGTGGGCGGGTTTACCGGATACCTGCTCGTGTATGCGTTGATCGTCGCCGCCGTGCAGGCCCTCGCGTATGGCCGCGAATCACGGGAGCGGCAGGTGGCCGCCGCGCGTCTCCAGAGCCAGCTCGCCGACGCACGTGTCCATGCGCTGACGACCCAACTCCAACCGCACTTCCTCTTCAACACACTCAACGCGGTTTCGGCGCTCGTCCGAAGCAATCCCGCGCAAGCCGAACGCACGATCGGCCGCCTCAGCGATCTCTTGCGGTACACGCTGGCCAGTGTCACCGATGCGTGGAGCACGGTGCGTGATGAGGCGAGGTTCCTCGGCAAGTACGTCGAGATTCAGCAAGCACGATTCGGAGATCGTCTCGGCGTCAACCTGGATATCGACCCCGATGCCGAAGACGGCCTCGTTCCCAGATTGTTGCTGCAGCCATTGGTCGAAAACGCGATTCGTCATGGCATAGCGCCGCGGGCCGCGGCCGGCCACATCGACGTTCGTGTGTGGCGTGATGCGGACCACCTTCGCATGGTGGTCCGCGACGATGGCGCCGGACTCTTGCCGAGCGGGATCCGCGAAGGGATCGGCCTGACCGCGACCCGGGCGCGGTTGCGGGAGGCGTACTCGGACGGGTATGAGTTCACGCTCTCCCCGCGGGACGGCGGGGGCGCCATCGCGGTCGTGACGGTACCCTATCGTTCCGCTTCGGTGCGGCTCGTGGGCGGCGATCGGCGTGCGAACGAGACGGTGGCTGCCGCGGCGATGGCCTACCGAGAGACGCAGCCGGTCTGATGTGCTATTCGAGGCTCGGCTCGTAGGGTTCGTCGACGGGCGGGTGCAACTGCTCGCCGCGGTTGAGGAGTCGCGCGCAGGTGTTCCACCGGAGGATGGCTTCGTCATTTCCTGCCGGCCGCATCCCCTCGGCGATCTCGTAGTGGCGCATGGCCTCTTCGAGCCACTGCGCTGCGACATGATGGGCGCGCGGGCCCCCGCGCCCTAACTGCGCCTTGGCGCGCCGCTCGCAGATGATGCCGGCGTAGTAGTGCCGCTTGTATTCATCCTTGAGTCGCGGCAGCACCTCCCGCGCGCGAGTCACGCTCTCGACGAGCCCGTCGCGCATCTGATCGGTGATCGCCAGGACCAGCATCACGAGCGCCTGCTGGTTGTCCGGATCCACCTCCAGCACGTCGAGGCAGATGCTCTCGGCGGCCGACGAGTCGTTGAGCAGCCGGTAGCGCTCCGCCTTGAGGAGCGCGGCCGGCACGCCGGCCCGGGTGATCGGCTTGAGGGAATACATCCGGTTCGCCCGTTATCCGCGATGCGCCCGCGAAAAGAGCTTCACCAGTTTCCCCAGCGGGTCGTAGAACTCGTCCACCACGCGCTCCTTGAGCGGAATGATCGCGTTGTCGGTGATCGTGATACTCTCCGGGCAAACGCTGGTGCAGCATTTCGTGATGTTGCAGAATCCGATCCCGTAGTCGCGCTTGAGCGCGGGGATCCGGTCCGCCACGTCGAGCGGGTGCATCTCGAGCGCCGCCGTATAGACGAAAAACCGCGGACCGATGAATTCCGTTTCTTCGTGGTGCTCACGGATGACGTGGCAGACATCCTGGCAGAGGAAGCATTCGATGCACTTCCGGAACTCCTGCACGCGATCGACGTCCGATTGCTGGATGCGCCAGGTGCCATCCGGGGCATCGGGTGGCCGCGGCGTGAACTGCGTAATCTTCTCCTTCACCCGATAGTTCCACGACACGTCGGTGACGAGATCCTTGACCGGCGGGAAGGCGCGCATCGGCTCGACGGTCACGGGCTTGTCGAGCGACAGATCGCTCAACCGCGTCATGCACATCAATCGTGGCTTGCCGTTGATCTCGGCCGAGCACGACCCGCACTTCCCAGCCTTGCAATTCCAGCGTACCGCGAGGTCGTTCGCCTGTTCGGCCTGAATCTGATGGATCGCGTCGAGCACGACCATCCCCGGGGCGGTGTCCGTCGTGTAGTCGCGGAACGCGCCCCCGGCCGCGTCGCCACGCCAGACCCGGAACGTCGCCGGCCGCTGGCCGGATTCCGCCGGTGCGGCCTGCGCGCCGGCGGCGCGGGGCGTGCCGCCGGAGGAAGTCCCGATCGCAGGTGTCGTCACGGTGTCACGGATCCGTGGTGAGTCGTCGGCCGTGGGCTCCGGAGCCGGTGGGTCACGCGCATGGTCGTCATCCGCCCTCGGCGATCACTTGCTTGAGTGCATCAGGCATCGGCCGGATCGGTTCGCGGCTCAGCTCCATGCGGCCGGCCGGCCCTTTGCGCAGCGTGATGTTGAACGTCGCGGACCCGGGGTCCTTGTCCGGGAAGTCGTCGCGAAAGTGACCGCCGCGACTCTCGCGGCGCTCGATCGCCGAGCGTGTGATCGCTTCGGCCACGGTGAGGAGGTTGCCGAGGTCCAGCGCGGTATGCCATCCCGGATTGTACTCGCGATTGCCCACGACCGCGACCTGGGCGGCACGCGCCGAGAGCGCGGAGATCTGGCTCAGAGCCTTGGCCATTTCCTCCTCTCGGCGGACGATGCCGACCAGCTCCTGCATCGTGTCCTGCAGCGCATGCTGGATCTGGTACGGACCTTCACCGGTCGTGCGGGAGAACGGCTCGAGCGCCTGCTGGGCAGCCTCGTTGGCCTGCCCCAGATCCGGAGCGACCGGAGCGTGCGCCTGCGCGAATTGCGCGGCGTACGTTCCCGCGCGTTGGCCGAACACGAGCAGGTCCGACAGGGAATTGCCGCCGAGCCGGTTGGCACCATGCAGGCCGGCCGCGCATTCCCCGGCCGCAAAGAGCCCCGGCACCGTGGACATCTGGGTGTCGCCGTCCACGTGGATGCCGCCCATGATATAGTGCGTCGTCGGCCCGACTTCCATCGGTTCCGTCGTGATGTCGATGTCGGCGAGTTGTTTGAACTGGTGATACATGCTCGGCAGTTTTTTCTTGATGTGTTCCGCCGCGTTCGGGAGCCGCTCCTTGATCCACGCGATGTCGAGATAGACACCGCCGTGCGGGCTGCCTCGTCCCTCGCGGACTTCGCGGGTGATGCTGCGGGCCACGTGGTCACGCGTGAGCAGCTCGGGCGGCCGGCGCGCGTTCTTGTCGCCCTGCGTATAGCGCCAGCCTTCGTCGGCATCGGCGGCGGTCTGCGCGCGATAGTTCTCGGGGATGTCGTCGAACATGAAGCGGCGGCCCTCTCGGTTGGTGAGCACGCCTCCTTCGCCGCGGACGCCTTCGGTCACGAGGATGCCGCGTACACTCGGCGGCCACACCATGCCGGTCGGATGGAATTGCACGAACTCCATGTCCTGCAGCACCGCGCCAGCGTGGTAGGCCAGTGACTGGCCGTCCCCGGTGTACTCCCAGCTATTGCTGGTGATGCGGAACGCGCGGCCGATGCCGCCGGTCGCGAGCACGACGGCCCCGGCAGCGAACACGCGGAAGCGGCCGCGCTCCCGATCGTAGGCGAGTGCACCCGCCACCCGCTCACCGTCGGTGAGCAGCGTGAGCACCGTCCATTCCATATGGACGTCGATGCCATGATGGATGCCGTGATCCTGGAGCGTACGAATCATCTCCAGACCGGTGCGATCACCGACATGGGCGAGCCGAGGGTACCGGTGTCCTCCGAAGTTGCGCTGCAGGATCCGGCCGTCCGGCGTCCGGTCGAACAGCGCGCCCCATGCCTCGAGCTCGCGGACGCGAGCCGGCGCCTCCTTGGCGTGCAGCTCCGCCATGCGCCAGTTGTTGATGTACTGGCCACCCCGCATCGTGTCGGCGAAGTGGACCTTCCAGTCGTCACGGTCATCGACGTTCCCCATGGCGGCGGCGATGCCGCCCTCGGCCATGACCGTGTGTGCCTTGCCAAGCAGCGACTTGCACACGAGGCCGACGGACACGCCGTCCGCGGCGGCCGCGATCGCGGCGCGGAGGCCCGCGCCTCCGGCGCCCACGACGAGGACGTCGTGGCGGACAGTTTCGAAATCAGCCACGGAGCGTAGAAATCCTCAGAGAAGCCGCCAGTCGTGCCAGATGCCCATCGAGCACATGCGAACGTAGATGTCGGCGAAAGCCACGCCGAACAAACTCATCCAGGCCCACCGCATGTGCCACCGGTTGAAACAGCTCACACACGCGTAGGCCTGGCGGCGAACGGGCCGGCCGGCGAGGCGGTCGAGGTATCCGCCGGCGATGTGGCGCAGCGAGTGGCACCCAAACGTATAGCAGGAGAGCAGGACAACATTGAGTGCGAGCACCAGCGTGCCGAGACCGACGCCGAATCGCGTCACTCCGCTCGCCGGATCGGTGAACCACAGCGCATCCCACACATCGTGGGCGAGAATGATGAGAAAGAGCAGGGCGATGTAGAGGAAGTAGCGGTGGACGTTCTGCAGGATGAGCGGGAACGACTGCTCACCGAGATACGAATGGCGGGGCTCCCGCACCGTGCACGCTGGCGGGTCGGCCCACAGCGCTTTGTAGTAGGCACCCCGATAGTAGTAGCACGTCACCCGGAAGAGTCCGGGAAACGGCAGGATCAGAAGCGCCGGGGAGAACGGCAGCCACCCGGGCCACCAACCAGGCTTCGGACCGAGCAGCGCGTGTCCCGAGTCTCCGAAAATCTCCGGAGAATAGAACGGGGAGAGATAGGGCCCGTACCGATAGTGGCTGTTCTGCAATGCGGCCCACGTGGCGTAGATCACGAACGACAAGAGCACGATCCCAACGACGACGGGCTGCACCCACCATGCATCGCGCCGCATGGTCAGACCCTGCGGCCGCTCGAAAACCGGAAGTTGCGCGTGCGCCATCACCATCCTCTCGAAGCATGATCACAGAAATTGCCGCGCGAAGTTACGCCGCGTGTCCACACGACGCCAGGTCGCGCGGCATCGCGCCGCTGCCTCTCTACGTCGGAAGCTCGGGCACCCGGTGCTCCTCATCGAGGCGCAGCTCGCCCGAGCTGTCGTCGTAGGAGAGAAGCTCCGCATACCGCCCCCAGTCGATCACGGTCTCGAACTGCCGGCGGGCTTCCTCGCTGCTGAAAGAGTGCTCGAGATCGTCGAGTACTCGCTCCGCTTCCAGCGTGTGCGTCGGACTGGTTTCGAGCTCGCGCACGACGTAGCGGAGCAGCGAGATCTGCTCGAGCGCAATCTGCCGGAACAGCGCCTTCTCCGCGTCGAGATCGGCATCCGCGAACCGCTGGCCGACCGGTGTCAGCAGGACATGCCGGTTCTGGAGGTCGACGAGGCCCAGCAGGTCGGTTGCCTCGACGAGCGCCATGAGATCGTCGGCGCGCATCTGGAGATCGCGGGACAACTCGTGCACGTTGCCGCGGCCGCCGACCGTGGCGAGATACTGCACGAAACCCGTCAGATCGTCGATGCTGACATCCGGCAGCGTCTGGTAACGCCGGGCGCGCGACCCGCCCGTCTTGGGCTCGGTCCCGCGGGCGGTCATCGACCGCTGCTGCACGAGCTCCGCGGCGTCGAGCTCGGGGTTGGTCATGATCTGATAGATCGTCTCCACGAGCTGCGCATGCGCGCTGTTCTTCGCGCGGCGATCGGCCTGCGGAAGACCTTTCAACTCCACGCGGATGTGGCCCGGGTTGGCCCCGAACACGAGGATCCGGTCGGCCAGCGCGACCGCCTCCTCGATGTTGTGCGTGACGATCAGCACGGCGCGCGTCGGAATCGAATGCTCAGCCCACAGGTCCAGGAGCTCCTGCCGGAGATTTTCACCGGTGAGGACGTCGAGCGCGGAGAAGGGTTCGTCCATGAACAGGATCTCGGGGTGCACTACCAGCGCTCGCGCAAAGCCCACGCGCTGCTTCATCCCGCCGGACAGCTCCTTCGGGAACGCCTCCTCGTACCCCGCCAGCCCAATCATGTCGATCGCCTGCTCGGCCCGCGCGCGGCGCTCCGCCGGCGAGAGATCGGTGGCGAGCAGCCCCAACTCGACGTTGTCCAGTACGGTGAGCCAGGGAAACAGCGCAAAGCTCTGGAACACGATCGCCACCTGGGCGTTCGGCCCGTCCAGCCGTTCGCCGTGGACCAGCACGCGGCCCTCCGACGGCGGCATGAGGCCTGCCAGGATCCGCAACAGCGTCGATTTGCCGGACCCGGATGGGCCGAGCAGCGCCACGAACTCGCCGTCACGGAGCTCGACGGTGACCATCTCCAGCACCGGCGAGCGGTCGTCGCCGTAGTACTTCTTCACGTCTTCGGCGGCGAGCAGCACCTCGCCGGCGTGCGACGGCGCGGGAAGAGTCGTGATGGTGGCCACGGATCACATCTCCACGAGAGGGCGGGGAACGAGGCCGCAGCGCATTGGCTCAGTCCAGCCGGAAGCGCGCCTCAGCTAAAGTATACAGGCGCCGCCAGACAAGGCGGTTGCCGGTGATGACGATCGCGGCCATCACGAGCGTGCCTGCCAGCAGCAGCGGGAAGTCCCCGCGGTCCGCCGAGTCGGCGATCAGCGCGCCAAGGCCCAGTGTCATGACCTTGTGGCCCTTGTAGCTGACGTACTCGGACACGATGCTCGCGTTCCACGCGCCGCCCGTCGCCGTGATCATGCCCGTCACCAGGTACGGGAAAATCCCCGGCAGGATCAGAGTTCGCCACCGCCGCCATCCGGTGACCTGGTACACGACCGCGGCTTCGCGGAGGTCGGACGGTATCGACATGGCGCCTGCGATCACGTTGAACAGCACGTACCATTGCGTACCGAGGAGCATCAGCAGAACCGAGGCGATGTTGAGGCCGCCGGGGATGGACAGCAGGACGACGAACAGGATCGGAAACACGGTGTTCGCCGGGACGGATGCGGCAACCTGCACGAGCGGCTGCGCCCGATACGACCACTTCGGGTTGAAACCGATGGCGACGCCGGCGGGGATCGTCCACGCCGCGGCGATCGCGAGCGCGATCACCGTGCGTGTGAGCGTGGCTCCAGCGCTGAGCCACACGTGCGCCCATTGCCCGCCGGGCAGCCCCGCGAGTTCCTGGATTGTCGCCACGACACCCCAGAGGACGAGTGCGACGCCCACACCGATCAATCCCCATCGGGCGGCCTTGCGCCCGCCGCGCCGGTACGTGGCAGGCAACGTGAATCGCCGAGTCCTGGCGGCCGCGTTTCCGAACGTGCGATCGAGCCACAGCCAGACCGGCCGCCAGACGTGGAGATTCATCCACTCGATGAGCGCCGATCCCTGGAGCAGCTCCACGACCCGGGAGGATGGAGCGTCGGCGGCCCCGGATTGCTCGAACTTGAACCGATCCGACCAGACGACCAGCGGGCGCCACAAGAACTGATCGAGCAGGACGATGACGCCGATCAGCATCGCCAGGCCGAAGAGTGTCGCGGACAGGTCTCCGGCGTCGGCTGCCGCCTGCAGGTAGGATCCGAGTCCCGGGAGACGGAGATTCTTGAGCGGGAACTGCTCGGAGGCCGTGAGCACGAACCAGCCACCGGCCCAGCTCATCATGCTGTTCGCGATGAGGGAGATGGCGCCGAAGGGCAGCTCCAGCCGGGTGAACCGGCGCCACGGGCTGAGCTGGTAGACGGTGGACGCCTCGCTCAACTCCCGCGGGATCGTGAGCAGGGACTGGTGGAAGCTGAACGCCATGTTCCAGGCCTGGCTCGTGAAAATGAGCAGAATGGCGGCAAGCTCCAGCCCGACCGTGCGGCCGGGAATCAGCGCGGCCATGCCCAGCACGACGGCGGGCATGAATGACAGGATCGGAATGCTCTGGAGGATGTCGAGCAGCGGAATCATCACGCGTTCGGCCGATCGGCTGGCGACCGCGATCTTGGCGTACGCCAGGCTGAACACCAGCGAGATCACGTACGCGATCGACATGCGGAGCGTCGAGTACGCGGCATAGAGCGGCAGATGGATCGCGCCGAGGTCGATCTGCGTGCCCGGTTCCAGCGGTGCGGACCAGCGGGTGGCGGTCCGCATGAGCCCGTACGTGAACCCGCCGAGGATCGCGAATATCGCGACGTCGACCCAACGGGACGTTGTACGGGGAGGGACCGGCGCGAGTCGGCCGTCCGCCGTCCGGACCGGGATGATAGGCTGAGCCATACGCGCCGGAAAGTATAGCCATTGGCGGCTGCGCGAGCCCGGTGTGGCGCGGTCGTTGCTGAGTCGACACCTTACTGGATGAGCTTTCTTCGATGGCCAGCCGCGCGCCGTTTTCTAGCCGTCCTTTAGCCGGAGTCTACGATGACTGCTGAATTGTGGAGCGATGCCATTCCTCCCTGGGCTTCCCGGATTGCTCGTCTGGGCGGGACGAGTGCGCTGGCGGCGGGCGTCTGCATGTTCGTGGGTGCGTGCGCGTCTAGTGGGAAGCACCCGGGGTCCGACCAGGATGTCCACCCCGTCGCGATCGAGATCGACAACAATCTGACCGTCCCGACGGAGCTCATGATCTACGTCGACCAGAGCGGGATCCGCCAGGCGCTGGGATCCGTTCCCGGCGGAAAGGACAAGACGTTCAAATTCACACCCGCCAGCTTTGGACAGCCGTACCGGCTGCTCGGCGTCGCGCAGTTGCAGCCGTATCCGTTCCGGTCGCAACAGTTCACGATCAACGGGCCGGAGACGGGAACTGTTCTCTGGAACCTCCAGGCCAACATTCTGTCGTTCTACGATGTGCTGGACGCCACCAACGTGGCGCCTGCCGATACCACAAAGACCAAGGCGCCTGCCGATACCACCAAGCCGGCACCGGCCAAACCGTAGTCACCCTGACGCCTGGCGTGTTCCCGGCTGAAGGCTGGGCGCCGCCGCCGCGTCGCCCGGTCGTGTTGCCGGGTGGGCGCATGTGGTATTTTGGCCCATGGTCCGCGACGTCCCGGGGGCAGTTGCTCCGTCCACTGCGCCCTCTCGTCCGTCGACCGTTCTGATCATCGACGACGAGCCACAGATCCGGCGCGTCGTGCGGACGGCGCTGGAGGGGGAAGCCACCGTGCTCCTCGAGGCTGGGACGGGGGCCGGGGGTGTCGCGTTGGCCTCCGCGGAACGGCCCGATCTGATCATTCTTGATCTGGGGCTGCCGGACGCCGACGGGCAGGCGATCTGCCGGGCGCTCCGCGAGCGCTCGCGCGCGCCGATCATCGTGCTGACGGCGCGCCACGGTGAAGCCGAGAAGATCGCACTCTTCGATGCCGGCGCCGACGACTACGTCACGAAGCCGTTCAGCTCCGATGAACTGAGGGCCCGCGTCCGCGCGCACCTGCGCCGGGCGTCGGGCATGCTGCGCCCGGAGGCCGGCGGCGCGATCACGGCAGGCGACGTGCTCATCGACTTTTCGGTGCCCGCGGTGGCCAAGGGGGACGCGGACGTGCATCTGACGCGCACCGAATGGGATCTCCTGCGGGCGCTGGCGGCGAACGAAGGGCGGACGATGACGCATGCGCAGCTCTTTCGGGCCGTCTGGGGCAGCGGGTCGGGCGATGCGCAGCAGTATCTGCGCGTGTATGTCCGCAACCTCCGCCAGAAGCTGGAGCGCGACCCCGTCCGTCCCCGGCTGATCGTGACCGAACCCGGCGTCGGGTATCGTTTCGTGCGGACGCCCCGCCCGTAGAGACCGCGCGCCACTGCGGATGCCGGCATCGGGTGGTAGCCAGACGCCTCGCACGTCCAGGTCACCGGTGCAGGACGGGGGCGCCGCCGTGAGCGCGCTCGACGTACCGGCGCCCAAGTCCGCCGGGCCGGGTGCGGTCATCGGCTGGACGGTGGTGCTCGTCGTGGTCACACTGGGGATGCTGGCCGTCCGGGCGCGACTCAACGAGGCCCACGTCGCGTTGCTCTTCCTGCTGGTCATCCTCGGGGCGAGCGCGCACGTCGGCCGCGCATTGGGCCTCGCCCTCGCGACGGCGGCGTTCCTGTTGTTCGACTGGTTCTTCCTGCCGCCGTACGGGACGCTGGTCATCACGAACCCGCTGAACTGGCTCGTGCTGATCGTGTTCTTCGCGACGAGCGCCGTCGCCGCGCAGCTACTCTACCGGGCGCGTGCGGAAGCAGACGCGGCGCGCGCCCGGACCGTGGAGATCGACCGGCTCGCGGTGCTCGGGGCGGAGACGCTCAATGCGGGGCGGGCCGAGGAGGCGTTGCTGGCGGTCGCATCGGTGATTCGCGGGACGGTGGGCGTCGACTGGTGCGATGTGTACATGCGGGAGCCTGGGGCCGGCCGGGTTGTGCTCGCGGCGCGGTCGGCCGGCGGACCACTCGACGGTCCGGCCGTCGTGGCCGAGGGGCAGCTCGTGCATTGGGTCGCCGAGCACGGCACCGAGGCCAGCATACTGATGGACGGGACGTCGCGTGTGGCATCCTCCGTCCGCGGGTTGCCCGAAGATCCGGAGGCGAGTCTCACACCTCCGAACGGGCGGCGAGCGCTGCCCGAGATCTTGCGCGTGATGTTTCTGCCGCTTCAGGTGCGGGACAGGATCGTCGGCGTGCTGGCGATCGGGGCAGAGGATGGACTCGATCTTCGCGCCTCCCAGCGCCGCGTGCTCCGCGCGCTCTCGTATTACGCGGCCCTGGGCGTCGAGCGCGTGCGCCTCGTCCGCGATGCCGAGCACGCGGAGGCGCTGCGCCAGGCCGACCAACTCAAGGACGCGGTGCTCGCATCGGTGTCCCACGATCTCCGCACGCCCCTCACCACGATCAAGGCACTTGCCAACGCGATCGCGCAATCCGGCGACGAACGGGCGGCGACCATCGAGGAAGAGGCAGATCGCCTGAATGGACTGGTCGAGAACCTGCTCGATCTGTCGCGTATCCAGGCCGGCGAGCACCGGCACGAGCCGGTGGCGAATGAAGCCGAAGACCTCGTTGGCGCCGCGCTACAGCGTGTGAGCGGACGGACGGCGGGCCGCGACGTGATCGTCACGGTCAGCACCGACGGGGACGTGCCGATCGTGGGCCGTTTCGATTTCTCGGATACGCTCCGTGTGCTGGTCAATCTCCTCGAGAACGCGCACAAGTTCTCGCCACTCTCCAGCCCGATCGATCTGGGCGTGCGCCGTGATGGGCCGTGGGTGGTGTTTGCGGTGGCCGATCGCGGGCGCGGCGTTCCCGCTGCGGAGACAGACCGGATCTTTCAGCCGTTCTACCGTCCCGCGGACTCCCCGCCCGACACCGGCGGCGCCGGACTGGGACTGTCGATCGCGCGAAGCCTTGCCGTGGCCCAGGGCGGCTCCGTGACGTATGAGCCTCGAGACGGCGGGGGAAGTGTCTTCACGCTTCGCGTGCCGGCACTCGACCTATCGAGTCTCGAGACGGGCGGCTGAACCCGGGGGTGTAAGCCCCTGACCGCGCCGTGAACCCCGCCCGAAGGGGGTTGGCGTGGGGTTTTTACGAAATATTCACGGCGATCGGGCTGACCTTTCATGCGGTCTTTATGGAACGGTCCGTAGCCTCCATGCACCGAACATTCGTGATGCGCCGGTGCGCGCCAGCGGACGTTCATGTCATTCGCTAGGGGAGGAGCCCGGTGCTCGACGTCATCTACATCGCCGCCACGATCGCGTTCTTCGCGCTCATGCTGGCCTTCGTGCATGGTCTCGATACCCTGGGTCGTGATCCGGCCCTGCAAGACAAGGAGCAGTCGTGAGCGCCGATACGTTGATTGGCGGCGTGGCGTCGGTTCTCACGCTCATCTATCTCGTCTACACCCTCCTCCGCCCGGAAAAGTTCTGACGTGACCGTGAGCGGGTGGGTGCAGATCCTGTTGTTCTCCATGGTCCTGCTGGCCCTGACGAAGCCGGCCGGCCTGTACCTCGTGCGCGTGTTCGACGGCACGTGGCAATGGCTCGGCCCTGTCGAGCGGTGGCTGTACCGTCTCGCGGGCGTGTCGCCCGCCGAAGACCAGCATTGGACGCGCTATACCGCGGCGCTGTTGTGGTTCAGCGCGGTGGGCATGCTCATCACCTACGCTGTCTTGCGGCTGCAGCATGGCCTGCCGCTCAATCCCGAACATCTCGCGAACGTCGTTGACCGGCAAGCGTTCGAGACCGCGGCCTCCTTCACGACCAACACCAACTGGCAGTCGTACGCGGGCGAGACGACGATGTCGTACCTCTCGCAGATGACGCAACTGGCGTATCACAACTTCGCGTCGGCGGCGGTCGGCACGGCGGCGGCGGTGGCCCTCATCCGTGGCCTCGCGCGCCGGTCAGCCGGCCGGATTGGCAACTTCTACGCCGACGTGGTGCGGGGGACGCTCTACGTATTCCTCCCACTGTCGTTCATCCTCGCCTTGCTGTTCGTGCAGCAGGGCGTGATCCAGAACTTCCACCCCTACGTGCACCTGACCACGCTCGAGGGCGTGCGCCAGACGCTGCCGATGGGTCCCGTCGCGAGCCAGGAGGCGATCAAGCAGCTCGGAACCAATGGCGGCGGTTTCTTCAACGTGAACTCGGCGCATCCGTTCGAGAATCCGACGCCCTGGTCGAACTTCCTCCAGATGGTGGCGATCTTCCTGATCCCCGCCGGCCTGGTCTACATGTTCGGGCGGATGGTGAACAACAGCCGCCACGCGTGGGCCGTGTGGACGGCGATGTTCGTGTTGTTCATCGGCGGAGTCACCACTGCGTATTGGGCCGAGGCGCGCGGAAACCCGATCCATGCGATGCGTGGGATCGATGTCCGGGCGTCATCTACCAATCCGGGCGGGAACATGGAAGGGAAAGAGGTGTGATTCGGCATCGCCGGCTCCGCCCTCTTCGCGACCGTGACGACTGACGCATCGTGCGGCGCGGTCAACGCCATGCACGACTCGTTCACACCGATCGGCGGCATGGTTCCTCTCGTCAACATACAACTGGGCGAGCTGGTGTTCGGGGGCGTTGGCGCAGGTCTCTACGCGATGCTGGTCGAGGTCATCCTCGCTGTCTTCATCGCCGGTCTGATGGTGGGGCGCACGCCGGAGTACCTCGGCAAGCGCATCGAGAGCCGGGAAATCCGGATGGTCATGATCTACGTGCTCGTCTACGCCTTCGTCGTGCTCAGCTTTTCGGCCCTGGCCGTCGCGACGCCGGCCGGATTGGCGGGCCTGAACAACGCTGGTCCCCATGGATTCTCGGAGATCCTCTACGCGTTCAGTTCCACCGTGGCGAACAACGGCAGCGCGTTCGCCGGGCTGACTGGGGGGACCTACTTCTACAACACGCTCTTCGCAATCGCGATGCTGTTCGGCCGGTTCGCGATGAAGATCCCGGTGCTGGCGCTTGCCGGTTTCCTCTCGGAGCGGAAGACGTCGCCCGAAACGGTGGGAACCTTTCCGGTCACATCGCCGCTCTTCGTCGCGCTGCTGCTCGGCGTCATCCTGATCGTCACGGCGCTCACGTTCTTCCCGGCGCTCGCGCTGGGACCCGTCGTCGAGCACCTGTTGATGCAGGCCGGTCACCTCTTCTAGGCGCCTCGTCTCCATGGCCGCGACCCCTCGTCCGCTCTTCGACCCGCCGATCGTCCGCCGGGCGGTGAGCGACTCGTTCATCAAGCTCGCGCCGCGCCACATGGTGCGAAATCCGGTGATGTTCGTGGTCCTCATCGGCAGCGTGCTCACCACGCTGGTGCTGGTTCGCGATGCGACCGGCGGACGGGGCCACCTCGGATTCACGCTCCAGATCGCGCTCTGGCTGTGGTTCACGGTCCTGTTCGCGAATTTCGCCGAAGCGATGGCGGAAGGACGAGGTAAGGCGCAGGCGGACGCCCTTCGCAAGTCGCGCACGCAGGCACAGGCGAAGCGCATTCCCGCGGCCGGCCGCAAGCACGACGTCGAGGTGGTTGCAGCCTCGACGCTCCGCCGCGGGGATCTGGTGCTCTGCATGCCGGGCGACGTGATACCGGGTGACGGCGACGTGATTGAGGGGGTGGCGTCGGTCGACGAATCGGCGATCACCGGCGAGTCCGCGCCCGTGATTCGGGAATCCGGCGGCGACCGCTCGGCCGTCACGGGCGGGACGCGCGTGCTCTCCGACTACCTGGTCACTCGCATCACGGCGAACCCTGGCGAGACGTTCCTCGATCGCATGATCGCGTTGGTCGAGGGTGCCGAGCGTCAGAAGACACCCAATGAGATCGCCCTGACCATTCTCCTCTCGGGCCTGACCATCGTGTTTCTGCTGGCGGTCGTGACGCTGCAGCCATTCGCGACGTACAGCGGTACGTCGATCGGGATTCCCGTGCTCGTCGCGCTCCTCGTCTGCCTCATCCCGACGACGATCGGCGGCTTGCTGTCGGCAATCGGCATCGCGGGAATGGACCGCGTGATCCAGCAGAACGTGATCGCCATGAGTGGCCGTTCCGTCGAGGCCGCCGGAGATGTGAATACGCTCCTGCTCGACAAGACCGGCACGATCACCCTCGGCAACCGGCAGGCGGTCGAGATGGTGCCGATGCCCGGCGTCACCCCGGACCGGCTGGCCGACCGGGCACAGCTTGCGTCCCTGGCCGACGAGACGCCGGAGGGCCGTAGCATCGTCGTGCTCGCCAAGGAGAAGTTCGGACTGCGTGGCCGGTCGCTGACCGACGGGCAGGGCGGGACGGCGGATGCGTCAGCCACGGGCTCGGACGTGCAGTTCGTCCCCTTCAGCGCGACGACGCGGATGAGCGGCGTGAACCTCGCCGGCGGCGGGGAACTGCGGAAAGGCGCGGGCGACATGGTATCGCGTTGGGTGCGCGAACATGACGGTGTCATTCCGCCGGATCTGCGGTCGGTCGTCGATCGCATCGCGCGCGAGGGCGGGACGCCGCTCGTCGTGGCGGAGCGCGGAGCGGGACCCGCGTGCGTTCTGGGTGTGATCTACCTCAAGGACATCGTGAAGGGAGGCATGCGGGAGCGGTTCGACCGGCTCCGCGCCATGGGCATCCGCACGGTAATGATCACGGGCGACAACCCGCTCACCGCGGCCGCCATCGCGCAGGAGGCGGGTGTCGACGATTTCCTGGCCGAAGCCAAGCCCGAGGACAAGATGGCGCTGATCCGGCGGGAACAGGCCGGCGGCCGGCTCGTGGCCATGACCGGGGACGGGACCAACGACGCCCCGGCGCTGGCGCAGGCCGATGTGGGTGTCGCGATGAACACCGGGACACAGGCGGCCAAGGAAGCCGGCAACATGATCGACCTCGATTCCAACCCGACGAAGCTGATCGAGATCGTGGAGATCGGGAAGCAACTGCTCATGACGCGCGGCTCGCTGACGACGTTCTCGATCGCCAACGACGTCGCGAAGTATTTCGCGATCATTCCGGCGATGTTCGTGGCCACGTTTCCCGTGCTGCAGGCGTTGAACATCATGCGGCTGCATTCGCCCGAGTCGGCCATTCTCTCGGCCGTGATCTTCAACGCGCTGATCATCATCGCACTGATCCCGCTGGCCCTGCGCGGTGTGCGGTACCGCCCGATGGGCGCCGCGTCGATTCTGCGCCGCAACCTGATCGTCTACGGCGTCGGCGGCGTGATCGTCCCGTTCGTCTTCATCAAGCTGATCGACGTGCTGCTCGTCGCCGTTCATCTCGCGACCTGACCGCTCCCACATGCTGCGCAACCAGCTTCGTCCCGCGCTCGTCATGACGCTCCTGCTGATGGTCATCACGGGCATCGTCTATCCAGGCGCGGTCGCCGCCGTGGCGCACGTATTGTTCCCTCGGCAGGCCGGTGGCTCGCTCGTGCTCGGCGACGACGGGCGGGTCGTCGGCAGCGCGCTCATCGGGCAGGCGTTCACGGGACCCTCGTATTTCCACTCGCGTCCATCCGCTGCCGGGTCGGGATACGTCGGCGATTCGTCGAATGCCACGAACAAGGGGCCGACGGACCGGAAGCTCGCCGACACGCTGATCGCGCAGGCGGTGGACAGCGTGGTCGCGGCCGATGGCGCGGTGCGAGGGCAGGTCCCGTCCGACATGGTGACGGCCTCCGCGTCGGGACTCGATCCGGATATCTCGCCGGCGAACGCCGAGTTGCAGGTCGCGCGCGTGGCGCGGGCGCGGCACGCCGAACCCGACCGGATTCGGGCGCTGGTGGCTGCGCACACCGCGGGGCGGCAGTTCGGGCTCTTCGGCGAGCCCCGAGTCAAAGTGTTGCTTCTCAATCTGGCTGTGGACTCGGCGTTCCCCCTTCCGGCCGCACCGCCGGCCGCGCACTGACTCACCCACCGGACGCCGTGCGGCTCGTGACCACGGCGTGTGAACGACCCCGCTCACCCCTGGAGATCGTGTATGCATAGGATATGTCGTATCGGCGGCACCGCGCTCGCGTTGTCTCTGGCTGTGTCCCGGCTCGGCGCACAAAGCGGTACCGACTCGTCGGCGGCCCACGCTGGCGACACGACCTCATCGGCGGGCCGGACGGGACACAAGGCGCCGAAACCGGACCCATTCGCCTTTGCTGACTTCACCTGGCTGACCGGCAACAGCCGTGAGAAGAGCCCGCTGCTCGACACGAAGTATTTCACGGGGGAATTCCGCTCCGACGTGAACTTCATCGCCGACTTTGACAATCCCAAGGACCACACCCTGGACGGAGCCGCGGAGGCCGGCCGGACGGGCGAGGTACAGGTCCAGCAACTCGGCATCGGCGGAGACTTCCACTATGACAACGTGCGCGGGCGACTGATGACGCAGTTCGGCATGTACTCGGAGCTGACCCCGCGTGACGATGCCAGTCCCGCCCGCGGCCAATGGAATCTCGCGGATGCGTATCGGTACATCTCGGAGGCGTACGGGGGGTACCACTTCAACGCCTGGAACGGCATCAACGTCGATGCCGGGATCTTCCTCTCGTATATCGGGCTGTTCAGCTACTATAACTACGACAACTGGGCGTATCAGCCTTCGTACGTGTCGGCCAACACGCCCTGGTTCTTCAACGGCATCCGGATTCAGACGTTTCCCAGCGACAAGCTCAAGATCGAATACTGGATCATCAACGGCTGGCAATCGTATGCCAGTTTCAATGACGCGCCGGGGCTGGGCACGCAGATTCTGTGGCGGCCCACCGGCTCGTTCGAGCTCATCACCAACGACTACTGGGGCTACGACACCCCGAATACGCCAACCCGCGCGCGGGTGCACAGCGACAACAGCGTGGAGGTCAAGTACCTGGACCATCCGGCATCGTTCTTCGACAAGTCGGCTTTTTCGGTGACGCTGGATGCCGGCTGTGAATCAGGCGGAGGCGTGCAGTGCGCCACAGGGACCACCGCGCGGCCGGCGCAATATTTCCTCGGCTACATGGTCTACGACCGCCTGTGGTTCCACAAAGACCTGTTCGGCCTGACCTTCGGCAACGGCGCGATCACGAATCCCGGCCGGTACCTGGTCCTCCTGCCTCCGATCAACGGCGCTACGGCGACCTCCGGCACGCCCTATTTCTCCACCAGTCCCGGAACCAATTTCAATGCCTGGGATACGTCGATAACCTTCGATTACATGCCGAGCGAGTACATCACATTTCGCGGCGAGTTCAACCACCGCGAAGCCAATGTCCCGTATTTCGTCGGGCCGGGTGGTATCACTCCATCAGGCGGCAACACGGGTCCGGCTGGATCATTCGTCCAGGGCTTTACCCCGGATCTGCGAAAGACGGAGACGCGCTTCAACTTCGCCATGATGGTCAAGATGTGACGAACAACGCGAGTTTCCTCGAGGTCCTGACCCCGCGCGAACGGGGGAAGCTCAAACTGTACATCGGATCGTTTGCGGGGGTCGGGAAAACCTACCGGATGCTGACCGAGGCGCACGAGCTCCGGCGGCGCGGGGTCGACATCGTGGTCGGGTTCGTGGAATCCCACGGCCGCGCGGAGACCGAGGCACAGCTCGGCGACCTCGAGGTAATTCCGCGGCGGCGACTCGAATACCGTGGTGTGTCGCTGGAAGAGATGGATGTGGAGGCAGTGATCGCACGGCGTCCCGAAGTGGCGATCGTTGACGAGCTGGCCCACACCAACGTCCCGGGAGTCTCTCACCGGAAGCGGTGGGAGGACGTGATGCAGCTCATCGACGATGGCATCAACGTCATCTCCGCCGTCAACGTTCAGCACCTGGAATCGCTCAACGACGTGGTTGCGACTACCCTCGGCATCACGGTGCGCGAAACGGTGCCCGACTGGGTGCTGGCCATCGCCGACCAGGTCGTGAACATCGACATATCCGCCGAGGACCTGCGGCAGCGGCTCGCGGAAGGGAAGATCTACCGGCCGGAGAAAGTGCCGGCCGCGCTGGCGAACTTCTTCACTGAGGAGAACCTCACCACGCTCCGTGAGCTCGCGTTGCGGGAGGTGGCGAGCTCCGTGGACCGGACGCGCGAGGAGATCGTGCGCCGTGACGCGGGACCGGTCGTCGCGCCTAAGACCGTCGATCGGATCGGTGTCGCGCTCGCGAGTAATCCCCCGTATACCGCCATCCTGCTGCGCAAGGCGAGCCGCATCGCGGGCCGTCTCAACTCGGACTGGTATTGCGTGTACGTCCAGACGCCGGAGGAGAGCGCCGAGCGCATCGACTCGACGGTGCAGCGGAAACTGGTCGACAACATCCAGCTCGCGCAAGCGATGGGCGCCGAGGTCGTCAAGCTGGTCGGTACCGACATTGCTGGCGAGTTGCGGCGGTTCGCGCAAGAGCGCGGCGTGACGCTGCTGATCGCGGGGCAAAGCCGGCGTTCCCGCTGGCACCGGTGGCGCCACGGATCGGTTGTCGAGCGGCTCACCCACAATAGTGAAGGGCTCGATGTCCTGGTCGTCGGCCTGCCCACGCGCGCGGAGATGAATCGCGCAGGCACACCGGCGCCGCCATGACCGTCAGCCAGCGGCTCTACCTCGCGGTGGTGCCGGCGATCGTCGGCGTGTTCGCCGTGGCGGGGCTGGCCTATTGGGGCCAGTACGACCGCCAGGCGCCAACCGTGCTCGTGGTCGTCGGCGTGATCGCGTCGGTGGGATCGCTCGTGGTGGCCTGGCGCAACACGCGGTACGTGGCGACGCGGGTCACCCGGCTGGCCGCACCGGGCCCGGGGATGCGCGACGACGAGCTGGATGCGATCGAGCAGGAAGTCGACAGGCTCCGGCGAGCAGTAGCAGGGGCCGAAGCCGCACAGGCCGGAGCCCAGCAGCGGGCGGACGCGTCGGTGCAGGAATACGGCACGCTCGTCTCCGACGCCGCGATGGCGGCCGCCCGGCAGCTCGACGAGATCCGGATGCCCCTCCACATCCTCCTGGAGAACCGGTTCGGAGATCTCAACGACAACCAGGAGGAGATGCTGGCCGCGGCGCGGACGGCCGCCGACGACGCGCAAGCGTCGCTGGAGCGGCTGCGGCAAGTCGCCGACATCGACCGCGGCACACTTCGTATGCGCGCGGAGCGGGTGCGGCTCACCGACCTCGTGGCCGCGCTGCTGCCCGGACTGGCGGCGGAAGGAGCGCGCGGCTCGGTGGCGGTGAGTGCGGACCTGTCGCCCTGGCTGCCCGCCATCAGCGGAGACAGGGCGCGCCTCGGGCAAGCCCTGTCGCTGCTGGTGACGGATGCTATTCGCCGTACGCCTGCCGGCGACGCCGTGCGGATTACCGGTGGCGAGACTAACCCCTCGGATCGCGCCGGCGCGGCCGCTGCGGCCGCTGCACCGGGGGCTGCGGCGATGGTTCATCTCACCATCAGCCACGGCGCGCTTGCCGGACGCATGACCGATATCGCGCTGGCCGATCGCCTCATCACTGCGCTCGGGGGACGCGTGCAGCACGGTGACGAGCGAACCGTGATTTCGGTGCCCGCCGCACCCAGTGGCCCCGGTTCTGCTATTGGGCTGGAGAGTGGTTCAACTCCTATCAATGCGGCGGGCCGGAGCAGCGTCACGCCCTAAGGGCGTTGGTAAGGCCGTTGGTCAGGCTGGCGGTGACGCTGGCGCGGGCCGCGCCGGGGGGCGATTCTCCCGAACGTGACCGAGCTGCGCGCCGCGCCTCCAGACGACCGAGACCCGCCACCGAAGAGAGGCAAGGCGGGCCGCCGCGACGTGTCCGCTGCGGCCCGTGGGCGTTCAGGACACCGGCGCTCGCTCGCTGGCAGGCTGCGGAGCATTGGACACACGCTGGGCCCGGGATTGATCACCGGGGCGGCGGACGATGACCCGTCCGGGATCTCCACCTATTCCCAGGCTGGCGCAGCATACGGATACGGGCTGCTGTGGACCGCTCTCGTCACGTGGCCGCTCATGATCGCCGTACAGCTGATGTGCGCCCGCATCGGCACCGTGGCGCGCGCGGGGCTCGCAAGTGTCCTCCGGGATCACTATTCCGCCCGGCTACTCTGGTTTGCCTGCAGCCTGCTCCTGGTCGCCAATACCGTGAACATCGCGGCCGATCTCGGCGGCATGGGCGCGGCGGCCGCACTGCTGACAGGCGTCCCATCGCGGATCTTCGTGCCGGTCTTCGCCGCGCTGGTGCTGGGGTTGCTCGTCTTCGCGTCGTACGCGGTGATGACGCGTCTCCTCAAGTGGCTGACGTGGTCGCTGTTCGCCTATGTCGTCGCGGCATTCCTGGCGCATCCGCACCTGTCTGACGTCATACGCGGAACACTGCTGCCGCAGTCTCTGACGCAGAAGGGAGTCCTGCTGACGATCGTGGCGCTGCTGGGTACCACCATCTCCCCGTATCTGTTCTTCTGGCAGGCCGCGCAGAACGCCGAGGAAGACGAGCATCTCACGGCCCACATGGGTGACCGGCCGCGGCGCACGGTGGTACGCGAGCTTCGCGGCGTGCGGGCAGATGTGATCGTTGGCATGACCCTGTCGAACGGCATCATGTACTTCATCATTCTCACCGCCGGCGCCACACTGCATCAGGCCGGGCTGACCGATGTCCAGACGGCGCAGGAAGCGGCACAGGCGCTCCGGCCGATCTCCGGGGCGCTGTCATCCGTGCTCTTTGCCGCCGGGATCGTCGGCACCGGCATGCTGGGCGTTCCGGTACTCGCCGGGTCCGCGGCATATGCCGTGGCCGAGGCTCGCGGGTGGGCACGTGGGATGGACCTCCACGTGCGGGCGGCACCGCATTTCTATACGCTGATCGGTGTCGCCACCGTGCTCGGGACGCTCCTCGATTTCACCCATCTCAACCCGATCCGCATGCTGTTCTGGTCGGCGGTGATCAACGGTCTGCTCGCGCCGCCGCTCATCGTGATCGTGATCCTGGTGTGCAACAACGCCGCGGTGATGGGTGAGCATCGAAACGGCTGGGTACTCAACCTGTTCGGCGGCATGACCGCGCTCCTGATGAGCGCCGCGGCGGTCGCCCTGGTGGCGACGTGGCTATGAGGCCCCAGCGATTACCTCGCGATAGCTCGCGTCGAGGCGGTCGAGCTCACGCTCCCAACTGAGCGCCTCGGCGGTCGCGCGCGCGCCAGCGCCGAGGCGGCACGTCTGTGCGCGGTTGCTGGCGATCGTCACCATGGCCGCCGCCATCGCCTGCACGTCGGTGGCGGACACGGCGAGCCCGTTCACGTCATGGTGCAAGTGGTCGGCGACCCCGCCCGCCGGCACCGCGATGACTGGCAACCCGCTCGCCATGGCTTCCAGGACCACGAGGCCAAGCGTCTCGGTCAGGGACCCAAACACAAACGCGTCGCTGCTCGCATAGAGCACAGGCAGCTCGGCGCGGCGATCGAGGTAGCCCAGGAAGATCGTCCCGGGCGGGGCGGCCGCGCGAAGCGCCGGCTCCTGGGGTCCGGCGCCAGCGATCACGAGCCGCGTGGAGTCGCGCGGCAACCGGCTTTGCGCGATCGTATACGCGCGGATGATGTGCTCCACTCGCTTCTCGGCGGCAAGCCGTCCGACGTAGACGAACGTGAAGCGGCCGCCGATGCCGAGCCGTTCGCGCCATTCGGCGCAGCGATTCCGCGGGTGATACGCTGCGATGTCGACGCCACGACCCCAGACTTCGACGTCACCGGCGCCGTTCCGGAGGAGGTCCTCGCGCGCCGGATGCGAGGGCGTGTACGTGCGCCGGCTGCGCCGGTGGAATCGCGCGATGTAGCGCGAGATCGGGCCCCGCATCCACGGGATGCCGTACGCGGCGGCGTACCGCGCGAAATCCGTATGGTACGATGACACGAGGGGCAATCCGGCGCGGCTTCCGGCCATCTGGCCGAGTCGTCCGAGCATGAACTCCGTCTCGCTGTGGACGAGATGCGGCTGGAATCGCCGCACGAGGCGCGCGATGGCCGTGTAGGACGGCGCGGCGAGTCTGACGTCGGGATAGCGGGGCATCGCCACGCTGGCCACGCATTCCAGCACCGACTCGCCGCCGGTTCCGGCTTCGGTGAACACGCTCGCGGAGGCCGCGGGATAGCGCGGCGCGACGACCGCGCATTCCCACCCCCGGCTCTGGAGGCCCGCCACCGAGATGGCGGTGACGACGGAGACGCCGTTGACCTGCGGCGGGTATGTGTCTGAGCAGAACAGGATGCGCATTCGCGTCGTGCAGAAATGTGTACGCGCCCGGTGCCGCCCCAGCCGTCGTCGCCGAACCGTGCGGCAAGCGTTACGTGGACGTCACACAACGGCGTGCTCGCCGTGGCGTTGGTCTCGTCTATTGTGCGTGTGCACGCGACGGCTGCACGGGCACCGCGGTGACGTGTAGCGCGACGCGACAATGTCCGTCCATCACCCCGGAGTCGCCATGAATGGATCGGCCGCGATCGACCGCGTCGTGCTGGTGGTGCTCGATGGCCTGCGTCCCGATGCCGTGGACGCGTTCCGGCTGGATCACGTCGCGGAGCTCGCCGGCCGCGGCGCGACGACCTTCAACGCGCGGACCGTCACGCCGAGCGTCACCGCCGCCGCCATGGCATCGCTCTTCACGGGGCTCGCTCCCGCCCGGCACGGCGTCGTCAGCGACCGGTTCCACGTGCCGCGGCGGCGGGGCCCCGTCGACCCGCTGCCGCGGGTCCTCACCGCCGCGGGACTGCCGTCGTCGGCGTTCGTCGGATCGCTCCCCGCACTCTACGCCGGTCTGGCGCGGCAGATCGCCCGGCACATTGGCCTGGGGCGAGCCGTGTGTTCGGGCGAGACCGCGCGCGCGATCGTCGCGAGCGCCAGGCCCACGCTCGTGCAGCAGGAGCACGGCTTGATCGTGCTGCACTGGCCGGATGCCGACCGCGCCGGACACGAACATGGGTGGATGTCGCGGCCGTACGAAGCGGGTGCGCGCGCCATGGATCAGGCGCTGGGAGACCTGCTCGGCATCGTGTCACGCACCGGAGAGGACAACACCCTGATCATTGCGCTCGCGGACCACGGTGGTGGCGGCGCGGTCGCGAACGATCACGACAGCGTGCATCCCGCGGACCAGACGATTCCGATCATCCTGGCTGGAGCGGGCGTGGAAACCGGCGTACTTGCCGGACCAGTGAGTCTCCTCGACGTGCCGCCGACCGTGCTGTGGGCACTCGGCGTGACCTGTCCGCCGTCGTACGAGGGACGCGTTCTCACTGAGGCGTTCGCGACCGCCGAGCCGCGCGTCGTAGTTGCGGCCTAGCGGGGGAGCCCCCAGGCGCGTCCGCAAGCCGGCCCGAACGGCGGTTACAGAATCGTTGCCTGGCTGCTGTCACATCGGATCCGCTGGCGGGTATCCATAAGCACATGGGGACATCGATCCTCGAGCGCCTGGACGCTCAAGACCGCGCGCTGTTTGCCCGCTGGACCATCGAGCGGCCGGCCGATGTTCGCCGTATCTGGGTCGCGTGCACCCACCTCGGCGGGCTTCGGTGCATTGCCGTCCTGGCGGGGGTTCCGCTGTTGGCAGGCGGCCCGTTGCGGACGGTGGCGCTTCACGCGGTGATGTGCATCGCGATCTCGCACGCCATCGTGCAACTCCTCAAGCGGAACGTCCTGCGGGCGCGGCCGGCGGATCGCGCCGCATCGCTGGTGGCCGTGCCGGATGAGTTCTCGTTTCCCTCCGGTCACGCGACCTCCGCGATGGCGATTGCGGTGGTGTACGCGGCGGCCTATCCCGCCTGTGCGTTGCCGCTGGTGGTCGTGGCCGCGGCCGTGGGGTTCTCGCGCGTCAGACTCGGCGTGCACTACCCGGGCGACGTGCTGGCCGGCCAGGTGATCGCGATCGTCACTGACGTGGTGATCCTCAGCCTGATCTGAGCGTTAGCGGCCTCGGACGGGGGTCGCGCGGGTGGCCTGAGGGCTTCGCCAGCGGGTTGTCCAATGAGCGCCCGGCGGCCCTACTGGCGTAGCAGGTGTGGAATTGCCGGTCCAGACACGCTTTGGGCGGTTCCGGGGCGTTGCGTTGGCCGCGGGTCGGTCGTGTTGCTCCGTACCCCCTGATCACCCTGACCGGCATCACGCTAGAGCACCACTCGCATTGAAGCTCATGGCCTCTGTCACGCCGTCCCCCAACGATCCCCTTTCGCCATCGGCTCTTTCGCCGTTGCAGCTCAAACGGGAACGGCTGCGGTTCACCAATTTCCGCTTCGTACGCACACCCTCGGGGTTGTGTACCGCCGAAGTCGAGCTGGAGTGGCTTGACGGCGTCACGGTCGTCGGCAAGGCCAGCGGCCAGTCGAGCCCCATGGGCGACCTCCGCATCGCCGCCGAAGCTGCCTTGCGCGCCCTGGAAAGCTTTTCCGGCGGTGCAATCGAATTCGAGCTGGCGGGGGTCAAAGCACTGCGCGCGTTCGATGCGAACATCGTGATCGTGGCGCTGGGCCTGCGAAAGGGCGAGGGTCCGCAGCGCCTGCTGGGGAGCTATCTTGCCGAGCGCGATCCGGTACGGGCCGCGGTCATCTCCGTATTGAACGCGACGAACCGCCTCCTGGGCAATTTCATCGCCACACGGTGATCCTGTTGGGCGATGGGCGCTCGTGAGGATCCACCCGACAGCATGCGGGGTACCCCGGGCCATGGATCGCGACGCACGATGCACTCCTGTGCGTAAGACCTGGTATGGCAGCGCGCGATACGCGCGCCCCCAGTTCCGCGGTGCCGGCACGTTGGCGCGCTGGCTGATCCTGTTCGGTGCGTTGCTGCTCTCCGCCTGTCATCACCATGCACCGCCATCCGTCGCCCTGAGGCCGGTGCCGGCTCCCGGCGTCCCGCCGGCAACGGCCTCTCCCGATACGCTCGCCGCGACGCCCGCTGCGCCCGACACGACCGTGACGCATTCGGAAGTCACCCAGCAGGCACTGCGAGTGTTCGGCGATTCCGTCGGCGGCGCACAGGCCGCTGGCGGCTCGGGCGACAGCACCGCGGCTAGCGGGGACCCCGCGTCAGGTCCCACCTGGGACATCGACGTGCGGTCTTATGCGACGCAGGCGCGGGTGTCACACTTCGTCTCGCTCTTCAGTGGGGGGGCCCGCGACGTCTTCACACAGTGGGTCCAGCGAGGCACCCGCTACGAGCCGCTGATCCGGGGCAAGCTGCGGCAGGCGGGACTGCCCGAAGACATGGCGTATCTGCCGATCATCGAGAGCGGCTATTCGCCAAACGCGTATTCCTCAGCCGCGGCCGTCGGGATGTGGCAGCTCATGACGTCCACCGCGCGCGGCGCGGGACTCCGTGTCGACTGGTGGGTGGATGAGCGGCGCGATCCGGTCCGCTCGACGGATGCCGCGATCCGGTTCCTGCGATACCTGAAAGATCAATTCGGGTCGATCTATCTCGCCGCGGCCGCGTATGACGGTGGTCCCGGGCGGATCTCGCGCGGCCTGGCGCGCTACGCGGGCGACTTCGAAGGGACGACGGGCGATGATCTGTTCTTCGCGCTCGCCGACAAGAAGTACCTGCGGGGCGAAACCAAGGATTACGTGCCGCAGTTGATTGCGGCGGCACTCGTGGCCAAGGAGCCGGCCCGCTACGGCCTGCACATCGAGCCGATGGAGACGTACGCGTATGACTCGGTGCGTGTGGGTCCGGCCACGCCGCTGGCCGCGATCGCGAAGGCATCCGATGCGCCGCTCGCCACGATCGCCGATCTCAACCCGTTCATCCTGCGCGGCGTGACGCCGCCCAAGGACTCCTTCACCGTCCGCGTACCGGTCGGAGCGGCGGCGGCATTCGACAGCAACTTCACCGTCTTGTCCGAGCGGGATCGCACCGCCTTCACGCGGGTCACCACCCGCAAGGGTGATGGCTTCGGCTCGATCGCCGAGCGCTCGGGCGTCAGTGTGCGTCACCTCAAATGGTACAATCCGGGCGTCCACCCTCTGAAGAGCGGCCGGCTGCCGGCCGGTGACGTGGTGCTTGTCCCGTCGGCCGCGGTCGCCGCCGCAGCGCTCGATGTCCCGGATCCCTCGATCGAACGGTACGGGAGTGGTCGCGGCATCCACATCGTGAAGCGCGGGGAATCCCTCGGCCGCATCGCGATGCACTATCACACCACTGTCGCCACGCTCATGCGGCTGAACGGCCTCCGCAAGAGCATCATTCTTCCGGGACAGGCGCTCGTGGTATCGGGCTCCGCGATGCCTGTGCACAAGCACCCGGTGGTGCACAAGGATTAGCGTCGCGGCCGGCACCGGGCGTCTTGCCAGCGCGATCTTCGCCGCGCAATGGTTCGCGGGACGACCCGAGGATGACGTGGGGAATGACACGAGGGCCGGCTTCTGCTGAAGCCGGCCCTCGTGTTGCCGGTGACTGCTTCCGGGTACTTCCTAGTTGATCACGCCCGAACCCTTGTATCCCTTCGTGACTTCCCGCTCGTAGCCGTTCGAGGGGTCGCGGCCCTGAGCGACCGACATGTCAACTGCACCTTCGCCGCGGTTGTACACAAGCAGTGCGAGATTGAGGTCGCCGTGATTCTCGCGCACGAGCGAGCGGAGATACCGGAACCCGACGCGGAGATTGGTTTCCCGCTTGTACAGACCATCGTGACTGATTCCCGGCACGAAGAATTGCGCCGTAGCCGGCATCATCTGCGTGAGGCCGAGCGCGCCGGCGGAGCTGGTCGCGTGTTCGTTGAAGTCGCTCTCGGCCTTGACCAGCCGGAATCCGAGTTCCGGCTCGATGCCTTCGGCGATCGCGATGTCGTAGACCGACGCCGAGAGATCGGCGCCGATATGGTACTGGCTGGAATAGTGAACGATGGCATTGAGCCGCTCGAGCTGCGCGTTGGCGAGATCGAGCTGGCCCTTCGTGGCTTCCAATTCGTCCTTGAGATGCTGGGATCCGAAGCCGAACAGCGTTCCGGACGAGGCATCCGACATGGCGCGGCCGGCGGCCTGGGCCTCCGGCGTGTTGCGAGCCGCGACGAGGACCGCGACGATCGCGGCCACGCCAACGGCTGCTGCCATCTGCCTCACGCGGGCGCGGTGACGTTCATGCTGCCCACGTCGTTCGTATGCGCTGTGCACCATATGATGGTCCCTCGTTCCCGCTGAAAGGTTCGTAGCGTCAGACGGGCTACCCTCACCCGGGTGGTGCCCACGGACCGTCGGATCCGGTGTTGCGGGTACAAAAGGCAACCGCCGTGCCATGGTTGACCCCCTCATTTCCGAACCCAATGACCGCTCCGGCCGCCCCGCTTCTCCTCGAGGCAAATGTCCGAAATGACCATGCCCTTATCTAGCGCCTTGGCCATGTCGTAAACGGTGATAAGCGTCACTGCCACGGCGGTCAAAGCCTCCATTTCGACCCCTGTCTTTCCGACAGTCCGCGCCACGGCTTCGGCGCGAAGCCCCGGAATTGTAGAGTCCGGTACCACAGTCACTTGCAGGTCTGTCAGAGCCACCGGGTGACAGAGCGGAACGAGGTCCGCCGTCCGCTTTCCTGCCAAGATGCCTGCCACGCGAGCCACCGCAATGACGTCACCTTTTTTGACAGTGTTTTCGACGACCGCGCGGAGCGTTCCCGGCGTCATGCGGATGATACCTGTCGCGCGGGCGAGACGCTCGGTGTCGTCTTTGCCGCTCACGTCCACCATCCGTGCGGCCCCGCCGGGGCCCACATGCGAGAGGCGCCGGGGCGGTCCCGCCGAGGCCTTTCCGGGTCTGGCGCGGTCGCCCGGACGCCGGGGCTCGCTCATCCGCGGCGCGGAGGCGGCATGCGAAGCGTCCGGAGCAGACCTGCGGCGACCAGCTGCGGGTTGACGTTGCCATCCGCACGCGACTGGGCCTCGGCGACCGCCGCGACCGCCGCGCTTGCGGCCCGTGCACCCTGGTCATCCATCTGCTCGGCCGCGGTCCGCGCCCGCGCGGTCATTTGCTCCGTCAGGGCGTCGAGGACATCGGAGAACGCACCCCGGGCACCGGCCGCGCCTTGCTGGAGGGCGAGCCGGTAGCGCGCGGATGCGCGCGCGGACTGCGCGGCCTCGATGAGGGCGCTCGCCCGATCGCTCGCGGCGCCCCGCGAGTCCCCGAGGAGCGTGCCTGGCGCGCCACGCGCCCGCCGTATCCGGTCCGCGTCGCTCGCCGCCGGCCCCGCGGCATCGAGCGCCGCTCGCACCTGCGGATGGCGAAGCCAATCGGCAACGTCCGCCGCGTCGAGTGGCGACACGCGAATGGCGGCGACGCGCGACCGCACCGTGGGGAGCAGTGCGCCCGGTTCACTCGAGGTCAGAATGATCGTCGTGTCTGCAGGCGGCTCCTCGAGCAGCTTGAGCAACGCATTGGCGGCGGCGTCGGCGCCCTCCTGAGCCACCATCCGCTCCGCATCACCAATCACCAGCACCTTCCGGGGGCTGACCGCGGGCGTCAGCGCCGCGTCGTGCGCGAGCGCGCGGATGGTCGACACGTAAATGGCTTCCGTGCCGTCGGCGGGCCCGTACAGGAGGCCGTTCCGCATCCGCTCCGCGATGGCGTCCGCATACTCGCGGGCCACCTCGGCGGCGCCGATGTCGGGATCCTTCGGCCGCGGCCGTGGGAACACCCATCGCAGATCCGGGTGGGCAACCTCGGCGGCGTAGCGGCACGACATGCACTCTCCGCAGGCGGCCAGCTCGCCTGTGTCGTCGCGAATCGCAGGGTTGGTGCAGAGAAGCGTCTCGGCCAGCCAGAGGGCGAGGCGCTGCTTCCCGATGCCGCGGGGCCCGTGGAGCAGCAGGCTCGCGGGCAGGGAGCCGCGCCCCGCGGCCGCCGCCAAACGCGCGCGCAGCGCCGCGTGACCGATCAGAGGAACCCGTTTACCGGCCGGCACGACGAAATATGGGTCCGGATGTACCAGATCGTGAGGGCCGCGGCGGCTCGCCGCAGCGCTAGATTGCTCATCGTGACGTTCCCCGGCGCATCACCGCGTACGAATGGCGAGCCACCCGCGCTCCACGATCGGGCGCGGGACAACCTGCAGTTCATCCGCGAGACGATGGAACGCGCCGGTGCGTTCACGGCGATTTCGGGGCTGGGCATGATGGTGATGGGCGTGCTGGCGACGATCGCGGCCTGGGTCGCGGCCCGGCAGCCGGAACGACAGGCGTGGCTCGGTACGTGGCTGACTGCGGCGGGACTCAGTGCGGCCGTATCGCTCTGGGCGATCGTCCGGAAAGCGAGAGCGACGGGCACGCCGCTGTTGTCGGGACCTGCGCGCAAGCTGCTGCTGGGATTCTCTCCGCCCATGCTGGTGGGGGCGCTGCTGACGGTCGCGCTGTTTCGCGCGGGGCTCGACGGTCTCCTGCCGGGAATGTGGTTGCTCCTGTACGGCACGGCGGTCATTTGCGGAGGCACGTACTCGGTGCCGATCGTCCCGGTGATGGGCCTCTGCTTCGTGGCGCTCGGTGCCGTCGCGGTGCTTGCACCCGGCGCGTGGGGAGGGCGGGAGTTGGCGGTGGGATTCGGTGGCTTCCATCTTGTATTTGGTGCGGCGATCGCGCGGAGGTACGGTGGCTAAGGCTTCGGCGGTTCCGAAGGATCGCGGGCGCGGTGCGGACGAGGACCGATCGGTCCGGCGGACGGGTGGACGGGCCGCCGGCGTCTCCGCGGCGCTCGACCGGCTTATCCATGAACGGCTCAGACTGGGCATCGTCAGCGCCCTGGCGGTCAACAGCACGCTCAGCTTCAACGAGCTGAAACAGCTCATGCACGCCACGGACGGTAACCTCAGCGTCCACGCGCGCAAACTGGAGGAGGCGGGGTATATCGCCTGTGCCAAGAGCTTTTCGGGACGGGTGCCGCGGACCGAATACCGGCTGACGGCGGCCGGCCGGCGAGCCCTGGAGCGTTACCTCGACCATATGGAAGCACTCATTCAGGTGACGCGAGAGCGATAGGACGCGGCTCCTTTTTTTTTCGGAAAAACTTCATGGCGCAAAGTACTTCACCTTCTCCTCCTCTCTCGCAGGGCACCGGTCTGCACGTCGCCATCATTATGGATGGCAACGGCCGGTGGGCCGCCGCACGCGGGCGCCCCCGCGCGATGGGGCATGCAGCGGGCGTGACGGCCTTGCGTCGCATCGCCGAGGCGGCACCCCTCCACGGCATCACCACGCTGACCGTGTACGCCTTCTCGGCCGACAACTGGAATCGCCCGCGATCGGAAGTAGCGGCACTGATGACACTGCTGCGTCGCAGCTTGGCGACCGAGGTCGACCGGTGCGTCCGCAACGACGTCCGGTTGTCGATTGTCGGGCGCCGCGACCGCCTGCCCAATCCACTGGTTCGCGCGATCGAGTCGGCCGAGGAGGCGACAGCCTCAGGCCGGCGGCTGTGGCTGCGAGTGGCGGTCGACTACTCGGCGCGTGATTCGATGGCCCGCGCGGCCGCATGCTGGTCGCAGCCCCTGCCTCCGACACGTGAAGAGTTTGCCGCGATCCTCGCGGCGGTCGATGCGTCGCCGGTCGCTCCTGATGTCGATCTGTTGATTCGTACCGGCGGTGAGCAGCGGCTCAGCGACTTCCTGCTCTGGGAGAGCGCCTATGCCGAACTCTATTTCACGCCGCGCATGTGGCCGGATTTCGATGCCGCGGATCTGGGGCGCGCCGTGGCCGAGTACCGGCGGCGCGACCGGCGGTTCGGCGCGCTTCCACAGGCGGCCGCAGGCTGAGTCCCTGCCGGACGGCGTGAGACCCGGCGGGAGCTGCTAGCCGGCGCTCCGGAGCCGGCGCGCCGCATCGAGCACCGCGGCGCGTGCGTGTTCGGCCGTGTCGGCGACGGCAGCCACATGCCCCATCTTGCGCGCGGGCCGCGGATCGCGCTTCCCGTACAGGTGAATCCGCGTTCCTGGGACGGCCAGGGCAGCAGCGAAGTCCGGCGGCCGCCCACCAGCCCACGCATCACCCAGCACATTCGCGATCGCGGCCGGCCGCAGGATGCTGGTATCGCCGAGCGGCAGGTCGCAGATGGCCCGCACGAGCTGCTCGAACTGGCTGGTGGCGCAGCCCTCGATCGTGTGGTGAAAGCTGTTGTGCGGCCGGGGCGCGAGCTCGTTGACGAGCAGGCGCCCGTCACGCAGCACGAACATCTCGACGGCGAGCAGGCCGACGACGCCGAGCGCGCTGGCGATGGCCACCCCCATCTCGGTGGCGCGCGCGGTGATCGTGGCGCCGATGGGCGCCGGAATGACCGACCACGCCAGCTGGCCGGCCTCGTGATGGTTCAACGCCACTGGGAACACCGCTCGATCGCCGTTGAGCCGGCGCGCGACCATCACCGAGATCTCCACCTCGAGATCGAGCGCGCGCTCGATGACGCAGCGGGTCGCGCGGAGCGCCTGCCATGCCGCCTCGCATTCGTCCGGCCGCGAGACGCGAATCTGGCCGCGCCCATCATAGCCGCCCGTGGATGCTTTGATGTAGCACGGCCCCCACGCAGCGACTGCTGCTTCACACTCGCCGGCCGACCCGGCGATCCGGTAGTCGCCGACCGGAAATCCCTGTGAGACGAGCCAGTCTTTCTGCCGCGCGCGGTGCTGCACGATGGCGAGTGTGGCGGCGCCGGGATGCGTGGGGGCGTGGCGTGCCGCGGCCTCGAGACTTTCGATGCCGACCCGCTCGATCTCGATCGTCACGACATCGCTGGCGCGCGCGAGGCGCGCCGCGGCATCGGCGTCGTCCCATCCGGCGACGATGGTCTCCGTTGCCAGCGCGGACGCCGGGCAGTCGGGCTCGGGGTCGAGCACGCGCACGTCATAGCCCATGTCGCGTGCGGCGAGCGCGGTCATCCGGCCGAGCTGTCCTCCGCCGAGGAAGCCGATCGTGGCTCCGGGGAGGATCGATCTCTGACTCACGCGCCCACCCCGATCAGTGCCCGCACGCGGTGCGCACGCGCGTGTGTTGCGGCGTCACTTCTTGCCGGGCGGCGGCAGAATTTGCGCGAGCACCTCGTCACGCCGGCCAGCGCGCCATGCGCGGAGCCGCTCGCCCAGTGACGGGTCGTGCAACGCCAGAATCTCAGCCGCGAGAACCGCGGCATTCGCCGCTCCGGGCGCGCCGATCGCCAGCGTCCCGACCGGCACGCCCTTCGGCATCTGCACGATCGAAAGCAGCGAGTCGAGACCGTTGAGCGACGTGGCTGGTACCGGGACACCGAGGACGGGCAGCAAGGTCTTCGCCGCCAGCATGCCCGGCAGATGGGCGGCCCCGCCGGCGCCAGCGATGAGGACCTGCAGTCCGCGGCCGGCCGCCGCTTCCGCATACTCGAACAGCCAGTCCGGCGTGCGGTGCGCGGAGACGACGCGTGTTTCGAACGGCACTTCGAACTCGCGGAGCAACTCGCACGTGCTACTGAGGCACTGGTAGTCGCTCTGGCTCCCCATGACCACGCCGACGCGTGGCGTGGTTCCAGTACTCGAACCGGCCCGCTTCCGGGGTGGGGTCACGGGGCGCTGGCCGGCCGGCATGGGTGGACGTGCGGCAACGATTCGGACCGGCGCTGAGAGCGCGGAAGAGAATGGCTACGAATTGTCACGAGGCGCCAGCTCCCGAGGAGGGACTCGAACCCCCGACCCGGCGGTTAACAGCCGCCTGCTCTACCAACTGAGCTACTCGGGAAGAATCAACAAAGTTAGGATCGGCAGGAAGACGGGTCAAGCAAGCCCGCGGGCACTTCGTCCGCCGCGACCGGAGGCCGCGAATGCGCTCACCGTCTGACGGCCCGGCCCTGGCGCGCCGCCAGTTGCCCGTGGCGCAGCAGCCGGCGGAGCGTCCCGCAGGACGGTGCGTAACCAGCGTCCCGTGTGGGAGGCCTCGACCTCCGCGACTTCCTCGGGGCGCCCCATCGCGACGACCCGCCCGCCTTCGTCGCCCGCTTCGGGGCCAAGGTCGATTACCCAGTCGGCCAGCTTGATGACGTCGAGGTTGTGCTCGATCACGACGAGCGTGTGTCCCTGCTCCAGCAGCCGGTCGAAGACTTCGGCGAGCTTGCGGATGTCATCGAGGTGCAATCCGGTGGTTGGTTCATCCATCACGTAGAGTTTCCTGCCTGCGCCGCGTCCGGACAGCGCCAATTCGCGCGCGATCTTGATGCGCTGCGCCTCGCCGCCGGAGAGGGTCGTCGCGGGCTGGCCGAGGCGGAGATAGCCCAGCCCGACCCGCTGCAATTGCCACAGGGACGCGGCGAGCCGCTCCTCCGTGGGGAAATACCGCACCGCCTCATCCACCGTCAGCTCGAGGATCTGCGCGATGTTCTTCCCATGCACCGTGACCTCGAGCACCTCCGGCTTGTACCGTGTGCCCCCACAGATCTCGCAGGGCACGAAGACGTCGGCCATGAACACCATCTCGACTTCGAGATACCCGGCGCCTTCGCACGCCTCGCATCGTCCGCCGGGGACATTGAAACTGAATGAGCCGCTCGAATATTTCCGCTCGCGTGCCAACGGCCTGGCCGCGAAGATCCGCCGGATCTCGTCGAACGCCTTGATATACGTCACGGGATTCGAGCGCGGGGAGCGGCCGATCGGGGCCTGATCGATCAAGACGACATCGTCGATCGCGTCGACGCCAGTCAGCTTCTCATATCCGCCGACACGTTCGCCGAGGTGCCGTTTGGCCGTGTGCTCGCCGCGGAGCCGGGTTTCGAGCGCGTGGTACAGGACATCGTGCACGAGCGTGCTCTTTCCGGAGCCCGAGACGCCCGTCACGGCGGTGAACGCACCGATCGGGATCCGGATGTCGGCATCGCGGAGATTGTGCTCACGCGCGCCGGTGAGCGTCAGCCATCGTGGTCCGACGCGGCGCCGTTCGGCCGGCAGTGGGATCTGCCGTGCACCGGTCAGATACTGGCCGGTCAGCGGGCTTTCGGCGGCCCGGGCCACCGGTCCCGCGAAGACGACCGTGCCGCCGTTCGTGCCGCTGCCGGGTCCAAGCTCGACCATGAAGTCCGCGCGGCGGATCGCTTCGGGATCGTGCTCGACCACCAGCACCGTGTTGCCGGCGTCGCGGAGGCGAGTGAGCAGGCGCAGCAGCCGGTCCATGTCGCGCGCGTGGAGTCCGATCGACGGCTCGTCGAGCACGTAGAGTGTGTCGACGAGATGGGAGCCGAGTGAGTTCGCGAGCGTGATGCGCTGCGCTTCGCCGCCGGACAGTGTGCGGGCCCCGCGGTTGAGGGACAGGTAGGTGAGTCCCACGTCGCACATGAACTGCACGCGCCCGCGCGCCTCGGCTACGACGTGGTCGGCGACCTGCTGCTCGAACGGTGACAGCGCGAGCGTATCGAGCCACGTGAGGAGCCGCTCCGCCGGTAGATCCGAGACGTCCGCAATCGTGCGTCCGGCGACCCGGACCTGCAGCGCTTCGGGGCGCAGCTTCGCGCCATGGCAGGCGGGGCACGTCTGGGCCGACTGGTATTGCCGCAGGAATACGCGGATGTACTGCTTGTAGCGCTTGGCCTCGAGCCGTTTCAGGAAGGGCAGAATACCGGTGTAGCTGCCATTTTTCGCACTCGTCTTGGCGTTGAGGAGCCGGTCACGCTGCGCGGTCGTGAGCGATTCCCACGGAGCGTCGGCCGGAATGCCCTCGCGGCGCGCGAAGTCGGCCAGCGTCCTTCGCTGCTTGTCGTAGCGCGGCTTGGTCCAGGGGTCGATCGCGCCATCCTTCAACGATCGGTCGGGATAGGGAACGATCATCTCCTCGGTGTATTCGAGGACCGCTCCGAATCCGTTGCAGGTGGGACAGGCGCCACGCGGGTTGTTGAACGAGAACAGTTGCGGGCTCGGCGCAGGCGCGACGGTCCCATCGTACGGACATTCAAAACGCTCGGTAAACCGGAGACGCGTGACCGGCGGATCATCTTCAGGACTACCACGTTCAGCACTACCACGTTCAGCACTACCACGTTCAGCACTACCACGCTCAGCACTGCCACGGACGCGCATCGCTTCGGTGAGCAGGATGACGCAGTCGCGATCCCCCTCGCGGAACGCCGTGGCCACCGCATCGGTCAGGCGGCCGGCGACCTCGGGGCCTGCGACCAGGCGGTCGATCACCACCAGGGCGCCGGGTGCATCGGCGAGGTCGATCCCCGCGGCAGCCAGCTCGTCGAGCTGGTACGTGACGCCGCCGGCGTTCACCCGCACGAAACCTTGCGCCCGCAGGTTGTCGGCCGCGACGTCGTGCGTGACCTCGGAGGACACGCGGAGCGGGAACGCGACGGCGAACCGGGTGCCCGCGGGGAGCCCGAGGACCGTATCGGTGACCGACTGGACCGTGTCGGGACGCATCTCGCGCCCGCAGACCGGACACATCGTGTGTCCGGCCCGGGCCCAGAGGAGGCGGAGATAGTCGTAGATCTCGGTCGCGGTGCCGACGGTAGACCGGGACGTCTTGGTCGGGTTTTTCTGCTCGATGGCCACGGCGGGCGACAGGCCGTCGATACTGTCCACGTCCGGCTTCTCGACGCGCTCGAGAAACTGCCGTGCGTAAGCCGACAGCGACTCGACGTACCGCCGCTGGCCCTCGGCGTAGATCGTGTCGAAAGCGAGGGAGGACTTTCCGGAGCCGGATGGACCGGTGATGACCGTAAACATCCGGCGCGGAATCTCGAGATCGATGTTCCGGAGGTTGTGTTGCCGCGCGCCGCGGATGATGAGGCGGTCTTTCACGTCTCAAAGTTAACGCAGCCCCGAACAAAAGCCGACCCGCGCGAATGGCTACGTGCTGGCCGTACGGGCTCCTATAGGCGTCGCAGCAGCCTGCCGACGAGGAGGATGACGATGGCGCCCAGCGTCGCCAGCGCGAGTGATCGCGGCTCGAATCGCTCAGCGGTCACCGAGCCCCAACCCACCGTCGTGCCGATCAGCCCGCCGATGAACGCACCGACGATGCCCAGCAGAATCGTCACGATGCATCCGGATGGATCGCGACCCGGCATGAGATACTTGGCGAGCGCGCCCGCCAGGAGCCCGAGAATGACCCAGTGCAGCCACTGTGGCACGCCACCTCCTTTGGCCTGGCTCGCCTCGCGCCGATGATCGGCGCCACGCGCGCCGGGTCTCCGGCGGGGGAGGATGCTGCACCGGGATACGCGCGGTCAACCCGGATTCAATATCTGGGTGCTGGTTGTTCTCCGAAGGCAGTGAGCCCACCCGGTGCTCCGCTGGTGTGTGCGTCCGGTTTGCCGGTGTGTGAGGCGTTGACAGGCGGTGACATTGGGGGCCATATGTCACGGTTCGCCGGCCGCGCCGCCCTGGCGCGCGCATCCTCTTGATCGACGGAGCATGACATGCCAGGAATCGCCAGAGTCGGAGCCGCTGTGGGACTCATGTGCGCGTTGGGGGCCTGCCAACCGAAGCACGACGCAGCGAATGCGGGCGACTCCGTCGCGGTGGCGGCGGCCCCCGCTGCGGCACCGGTGATCGTGACCGTCCATGCCCGCGACTTCGCGTATGACGCGCCGGACCAAATCGCGGCCGGGATGACAACCTTCCATCTGGTGAACGACGGCCCCGGGGTGCACCACCTCGTTCTCATCCGCCTGGACAGCGCGAAAACGGCAGCAGATCTCCAGGCCGCGATAAAGAACCCCGGCCCGCTTCCTGGCTGGGCAGTGCTCTCTGGCGGGCCGAACGCAGCGGAGCCGAAGGGGGAATCGACCGCGACCGTCGATCTGGCCCCTGGCAATTACGTGATGCTCTGCTTCGTCGACATACCGAACGGCGTGCCGCATTTCGCCAAAGGCATGGTCCGCCCGCTGACCGTGACGGCTGCGACGACGGCCAGCGCAGCCGCGCCCGCTACCGATGCCGTTGTGTCGTTGTCCGACTACACCTTCGCGCTATCGCAGCCGCTGACGGCCGGGCGGCACACTATCAAGGTCGAGACGGCGCCGGGCCAGCCGCACGAGCTCGTGCTCGTCCAGCTGGATCCGGGGAAGACGGAGAAGGACCTGCTCGCGTGGATGCCGAAGGAGCAGGGTCCGCCACCGGGCCATGTGGTTGGGGGCGCGTCCCCATCGACGTCAGGGTCCCCGGTCTACGTGTCCGTTGATCTCGTGCCAGGCAAGTACCTGCTGATCTGCTTCCTGCCGGACGGCAAGGACGGCAAGCCTCATTTCATGCACGGGATGATGAAGACCGTCGATATCGCGTGAAGTGGGCGCCGCGCGAGAGCGGCGTGGCGCGAAACGTGAAGTGACGGGAGAGAACGACGACGCCCTCAGGCGTCGGACTGCCACGCCTTCGACTGGCGGGCGGTCACCCAGTCACGTGCGAACGTGGGCGGGGTGGTGCCGGCCGCCACGCGAGTCGCGTACTGTACGATGCCGGCGAAGAGCGCTTGGCTTTCGGTATTGGCCTCGATCTCGACGTCGAGCAGAACATCGCCCTCGCCGTTTACGGCTCGGTAGCGCCAGTGCACGTGCGAGTGGTCAGCGCGAGGGAAGGGGATCGGGCTCATAACAGACCCAATGTAGGATCACGGATGGCGACCGCATGGTTCGAGGATGATTTCAGCCGCCGCCCGATCGAGCACATAAAAGATGACAACTGAGCAAGTCCGACACCCTCATTCTTGCAGTCCCGGTTTTTGGCCCGGTCGCAGCGTGCGTCCATCGCGCTGCCGAGCGGACTCAACAGCCACGACATTCGGCGCTGCGGGTACCTGCCTCCGATATACGTGACCCCGGCCCCCCCCGACGCCATCCGGGCCGCACTCGCGGCCGCCGCCACAACCCGGAACTACGAAAGCCGCGAACTCCGCGACGCGGTGTCGCAATTTGCCGCCGACCTCCATGCCGGCGGTGTCCCCCCGGAACGGGTGCTGATCGTCGTCAAGCAGCTTGCCGATGAAAGCTCGCTCACGGGAGTGAGCGACTGGTGGCGGTCGGTTGTCACTGACCGCCTCGTACGTTGGGCCGTCGAAGGCTACTACCGCATCGATCTGGGCGGACCTCCGACGGATGGGGGACCCCCCCTCTAACGCACCGCGCGCATGGCGGCGTCGCACGATTGACCCTCCGGCGCGCGGCGGGTTAGCCTTCGCCGACGATGGCGGATCCAGCGCGCGACGGCGGCATTCACGACGAAGACGCACTCGGCAAGGCGTACGACGGCCGGCTCATACGGCGGCTCGCGGCGTACGTCCGTCCGTATTGGCCGCTCGTCGCGGGGGCGATTGCATGCCTCTTCGCGGAAGGCGCTTCGCAGCTCGTCGGTCCGATCCTCACAGAGCGTGTGATCGACGTGGCGGTGCCGTACCACGACACGGCGCTCATCCGGAACGCGGTCCTGCTATTCGTCCTCACGCTCATCGTCCAATTCGCCTGCGCATACGGCGAGACGATTCTGACGAGTCTGCTCGGCCAACGCGTGATGCGGGACCTGAGGCTCCAGATGTTCGCGCATCTGGAGCGGCTGCCGATCGCGTTTTTCGACCGGAACCCGGTCGGCCGCCTCGTCACACGCGTCACGGCCGACATCGAGGCCCTCAACGAACTGTTCACGGCCGGCGTCGTGTCCGGCCTCGGCGATCTGTTCACGCTCGTCGCGATCGCGGTGCTGATGCTCGCGGTCGATTGGCGCCTCGCGGTCGCGTCGTTCGGGGTGATTCCATTCGTCTACCTGACGTCGCACATCTTTCGCATCAAGGTCCGCCAGGCCTACCGCGACATCCGCATCCGGCTTGCCCGGATCAACGCGTTCCTGCAGGAACGCCTCACCGGCATGCGCATCGTCCAGCTCTTCGGACGAGAGCGCAGCGAGGCCGCCCGGTTCGATGGATACAACCGCGGACACCTCGATGCGCATCTGCGGTCGATCACCGTGTACGCGCTCTATTTCCCGGCGATCGAAATCCTGACGTCGGTGGCGATGGCCAGCCTGATCGTGGGCGCCGTTGGCCGGGTGCACGCCACGACGCTCAAGATCGGCGTGGTGGCGGAATTCTTCCAATTGGTGCGCCGTTTCTTCCAGCCGCTGCAGGACCTCTCCGACAAATACAACACGCTCCAGCAGGCGATGGCCTCCTCGGAGCGGATCTTCAGACTGCTCGACGAGCCGGCCGGCGAGGCCGCCGACCCGCTGCCGCTGCCGGTCCGCGGCCGGGCGGCGCTCACCCAGGCTTCCCGGCCCGCCCCGGAGCAGAGCGCCCTGCGAGTTGCCGCTGCACCGGCCGCGTCCAACGCATCCGGTGTGACGATCGCGTTTGAGGATGTGTGGTTCGCCTACGACCTCGCGCACATGGCCGGCACGGCACAGCCGGCGAGGGAGCCGGAATGGGTGCTCAAGGGTGTGACGTTCCGCGCCGTTCCGGGCGAGACCGTGGCCATCGTCGGTCACACGGGGGCCGGCAAGACGACCGTGGTAAGCCTGCTGATGCGATTCTACGACCCGCAACGGGGCCGGATCACACTGGACGGCGTCGATATCCGGCAGATACCGGTGAGCGTATTGCGCGCGAAGATCGGCTACGTCCAGCAGGACATCTTCCTGTTCGCCGGTGATGTCGCCACCAACATCCGGCTTTCCAGCCCGCTCACGGATGCGGAGGTGGAGCGTGCCGCCGACCGTGTGGGCGCCGGCCGGATCATCCGCCGGCTTCCAAATGGCTACCACTACCAGCTCGGGGAGCGCGGTGCGTCGATCAGCGTCGGCGAGCGCCAGTTGCTGTCGTTCGCGCGGGCGATCGCCGCGGATCCGGCCCTGCTCATCCTCGACGAAGCGACGAGTGCGGTCGACAGCGAGATCGAAGCGGAAATACAGGCGGCGCTGGCGGAACTCATGCGGGGACGGACCACGATCGCGATCGCGCATCGGCTGACCACGATTCTCGATGCCGATGAGATTCTCGTGATGCAGCACGGCGAGATCCGCGAGCGTGGCACGCATCGTGACCTCCTGGTGCGAGGCGGTCTGTACGAGCGTCTGTACCGGCTGCAGGTCGGCGAGGCGCCGGCAGCGGTGTAGCGTGCGGCTCGCGCGCGCGTCGGGGCGGTCGTTCCTTGCCAGCCCCAGTGGGCGTCCGTACCTTTGCCGCTTTCCTCGGCCTGGCGTCATGCCGTATCTCCAGCTCAACGACAAACAGGTGCAACTCAGAGTCGGCGAGACACGCATCGGTGCCGGACCTGAGGTGGATTTCCGCCTGCCTGGACCGCTGAATTCGGCGAATCCGTCGGTGCTGGCCATCGCCGAGGTCGGGCGCGGTACTCATGTGGCCATCCGGCGAGCGGCTCCTGATGCAATCGTGCGTGTCAACGGTGTTCTCCTCGGTGCGGAACCGACGCCGCTCATTCATGGGGACAAAATCGAGATCGGTGGCGCGGAACTGTATTTCGGCGACGACAAGCGTGGGGGGAGCACGCAGTTCATCCCGAGCATCAACGTCCCCGACTTCGACCGTCTCCGCGGACCCCCGCCGGCACGGGCGACGGCCGCCACGGGCGGCCGCGTGATCTCCCTGGTGGACGGCCGCGAGTACATGGTGCCCCCGGCAGGTCTCGTCTTCGGGCGCGATGCCGGGTGCGACGTGGTGATCCCGTCGTCCGATGTGTCCCGGCGGCATGCCGAGATCATCGCGGGCGACACCGGTTACGTGGTGACCGACACCAGCACGAACGGCCTGTTCGTGAACGGCGACCGCGTCGAAGGCATGCAGATTCTGGGACGCGGTGATGTGCTGCGGATCGGGCCGGACGAGTTTCGCTTCTACGCGGATGTCGCGGCTCCGGCAATCGCGGACGCGGTGGCCGCCCGTGTCGGGGCGGTGCCAGCTACCCGGAGCGCCGGCCCGGCCGGCCAGGCCGCCGCGCCAGCGGCAGCCGCGGTGGGAGCAGCCGCGGTGGGAGCAGCCGCGGTGGGAGCAGCCCCCGCCCCAGCGGCACCCGCGGTCTCCCCCGGCACGCCGGCGGCCCCGGCGCCGGCCAAGGCGGATGGTGACCAGCGTGTCGTCGAGCCGCCGCCGGTTGCGGATGCCGCTCTCCCGGCCGGCGAGCCGGTCGCAGCCGAAGCAGCGCCCCAACCCCCGATCGCTGTCCCTCGCCTCAACCTCGCGGCATCATCCCCGTCGCGTCCTCCGATCGCGACGCTCGAAGTCATCGGCGGGGGTCTCCTGAGGGGCCAGCGCTATTCCGTCACGACGGTTGTCGCGCATCTTGGACGCGGGGAGCACAACGACATCGTCGTCGCCGAGGAGAGCGTCTCCGATTCGCATGCCAAGTTGCAGCGGCGGGACGGCGTGTGGTACGTCACGGATTTGCGCTCGACCAACGGCACCTACGTGGGTGGTAAGCGCATCGATGCGGAGGAGCGGTTGGACCATATGGCGGATCTGCGTCTCGGCGGGGTCAAACTCACCTTCGCGGTGACGCCGTCCGAGGCCCCCACACTGCCTCGCGGCGCGACGCGGGAGTTCGCCGGGATCCACCCGGCGGATGACTCGCGCGTGCCGGCGCAGGCGGGCACTGGTGGCGGTGCGGGTGAACCCCGCACGGATCCGCCGGTCCGCACGTCCCGCACGGCCGCCCCCGTGACGCGCGGGGGATCGCGATGGCTCTGGCTGGTACTTGCCATTGTCATCGCGGCGGCGGCCGTCGTCTATCTCCTCCAGGGTCGCTAGTGCATCTGACGTACGCATCTCGGAGCGATGTCGGTATGGTCCGCTCCGGCAACGAGGATAGCCTTTTCGCCGACGCGACTCCGTATCGCGGTGTCTTCATGGTGGCGGACGGGATGGGAGGGCATGCGGCGGGCGAGATCGCCAGCGAGATGGCGGTCGCGATCGTGACACGGGATCTCTCGCCGGTGCACAACATCGCGAGCCCCGAGGGCGAGGAGGCGCTCAAACGCGCACTGCGTGAGGCCAACCGGGCGATCTTCGAGCGCACGCTCGCCGAAGTCGACAAGCAGGGTATGGGCACCACGGCATCGGTCCTGATGCTGAGTGGCGGACGCTACCTGATCGGCCAGATCGGCGACTCGCGCATCTACCGGGTCCGCAACGGCGTGCTCACGCAACTGACGAAGGACCATTCGTACGTGCAGGAACAGGTCGATGCGGGATATCTCACGCCCGAGCAGGCGCGGTATCATCCCTACAGCAACGTCATCACGCGATGCGTCGGCGCCAGCCGCGAGGTCGAGGCCGACACCTATTCGGGCGAGGTGCAGGCCAACGACATCTTCCTCGTGGCGAGCGATGGTCTGACGGGCATGCTCGACGACGCGCGGCTGCAGCAGGTGCTGTCGTCCCGTGCCTCGCCGGGCCGCTTGGTCGATTCACTGATCAACGAAGCGAACGGGCGGGGTGGGCTGGACAACATCACGGCGGTCGTCGTGCAGGTGCTGTCGACCGAGGATCCCCGGCTCGATGCGCCGACGGCAGAGAACCCGGCGTTCGGTGGCGGTGCCAGCCCCGGGGCGGCGGGACGTCCGTAGATACGAACGCCGCGTCCGGCACGTCGCCTTTCAACCGGCATATGGACGACGGAACCGTCGGCGAGCTGTCCGAGCGCTACCTCGGCAACATCCTCTACGCCCTCGAGCGGGCGGCGATGGCGCTCGATGGCGAGGGCAAGGCCGAAGACGCCGCGTTCTACCGCGGGATCGCGCGGGTACTCGCCGAGGCCCGGGGCCGCGCGATGCGCAGGCCGGAGCCGGGGGCCGCGCCCCCGCGCCCGTGAATGGTCAGGCGGAGCGCGCGGCGAGCAGGGCGGCGCGAAGTTCCTGGCCGATTGTCATCGGGTCGAATGGCTTGGTGAGACAGGCGACCGCACCAACACTCAACGCGCGCCGCGCTTCGTCACGCTGCGTTTTCGCGGTGAGGAAGAGCACGGGTACGTGGGCCGTCGCGGGGTTCGCCTTGAGGATGCGGCAGGTCTCGTATCCATCGAGCCCCGGCATCATGCCGTCGAGGAGGATCGCGTCGAATGCGCCCGCAGCCGCGCGCGCGATGGCCTCGTGTCCCGAGTCCACCATCTCGACCTCCATTTCCGGGTCGAGACTGAGGGCCAGTCGGAGAATGGCCCGGATGTCTGGCTCATCGTCGGCGCAAAGCAGCCGCATGGCACGTTCGGAAAGGGTGAAGGACCGCGTTCTCGCGATCCGGACGCCGGCCGAAACACGACGAACCCGGGCGCGGCCGGCAACCGGAGGACCGGCCGTCCCGTTTTTTCGGCGCCCAGGGGCACGCCGGCTAGCGTGCGCGGCGGCGGATATCCTGCCCGAGCGCATGAGGCGGTGATGTCGTTCTCGGGCGACGAGAAGCTGCGGCTGCTGCGCGAACGCTACCGGGCATCCGCCGGCCGGATCGTGGAGGGATTTCGCGGCATCGCGGCGCAGCTCTCCGGGGCACCCTCTGATGACACCGTGCTCGACGGATTGCGGCGCGAGCTTCATCGTGTCCACGGGACCGCGGGGAGCTATGGCTACACGGCGGTCAGCGACCTGGCGGCCGCACTGGAAGAGCGTGTCGCCGGCTGGATGGCGGATCCCACGCTCGAGGCTGGCCAGCGCGCGACACTCGTGACGGAATTCGCGGAGTGTATCGAAACCGCGTTCAAATCGTGACTGTCCCGTGTCGCCGGAGGACCGCGACGCGCGGCCGGCCCGCGCTCGCCGTACCGGCACCCGCGCTGCGGGTGTAATTTCCGGCATGCCCAACTCCCCGACCTCCTCGCGGCTGGTCCAGCTTCACGACAGCGGCCAGTCTCTCTGGCTCGACTTCATCGATCGTACGATCCTCCGCAATGGGGATCTCGCGCGCCGGATCCGGGATGACGCGCTCACGGGAATGACGTCCAATCCCACGATCTTCGAGAAAGCGCTCGCCGAGGGAACGGCATACGATGCGCAGCTCGCCATCGCGGGCACGGAGCCGGGCATCACCCCCCAGGCCCTCTTCGAACTCGTGGAGACCGACGATGTGCGCGCGGCGTGTGGCGCATTCCGGCCGGTCTACGATGCCACGCGGGGGGCCGATGGATTCGTATCCATCGAAGTGTCGCCGGGCGTCGCCGGCGACGCGACGCATACGATCGAGGAGGCGCGCCGGCTGTGGGCGACGGTGGATTGCCCCAACGTCATGATCAAGGTGCCCGGGACCGTCGAGGGTGCTCGTGCCGTGCGCGAGCTGACGGCCGCCGGCATCAACGTGAACATCACGCTGCTGTTCGCGGTGGAGGCCCATGCCCGTGTCATCGAGGCGTTTCTCGCTGGTCTCGAGGACCGCGTCCGTGCCGGACTCCCGGTCGATCACCTGGCCTCGGTCGCCAGTTTCTTCGTGAGCCGCGTCGATACGGAAGTCGACAAGCGTCTCGACGCCCTCGCGGCGCAGCGCGACGATGCCGGCCGCGCGCGCCTCGCCGCGTTGAAGGGGAAGGCCGCGATCGCGAATGCCAAGCTTGCGTACCGCCTGTTTCAGCAGCAGTTCGCCGGTCCGCGATGGACCGCCCTCGCCAACCGCGGTGCGCGCGTCCAGCGGCCGCTGTGGGCCAGCACGAGCACCAAGAACCCGGCGTACCGCGACGTGATGTACGTCGAGCAACTCATCGGACCGTACACCGTCAACACGCTTCCGCCGGCGACGATCGAAGCATTCCGGGACCACGGGATCGTCGCGCGGACAGTGGACGCCGATGTCGCGGGCGCCGAAGCCGTCCTGCGCGACCTGGCGGCGGCTGGCGTCTCCCTGGCCTCGGTCACCGATCAACTGCTGGCCGATGGGATCGCGAGCTTCCGCAAGTCGTACGAATCCGTGCTCGCAGGGCTCGACCGCAAAGCGCACGCACTCGCGTAGCCGGCTCGCGAGCGAGCGGTGGACGCCATGAGCCGGCCCGCGGCTGACGCGGCACCGGCCGGGGAGCGTACATCCTCGGTGCAGCCGCGGGCCAAGATCGTATGCACGCTGGGACCGGCCAGCGCGACCGACGACGTCGTCGCGGGCCTGGTCGATGCCGGCATGGATGTGGCCCGCATCAACTTTTCCCATGGCACCCACACCGAGCAGGCGGCCACCATCGGGCGGGTGCGCTCGGCGGCGGCGGCGCGCGGGCGGCCGATTGCGATTCTGGGCGACCTGCAGGGTCCCCGCATTCGTATCGGCGAGCTGGCCGCGCCCCTCACGCTCGCGACCGGGCAGGATCTGGTGCTCGTGCCCCAAACATCAGCCGGTCCCGGCGATGTGCCGATCACATACGAAGCACTCGCGGCCGATGTGCACGCGGGTGACCGGATCCTGATCAACGACGGCCTGCTGGAAGTCATGGTGCTGGAGGTCGCGCCGCCGCGCGTGGTGACGCGCGTCGTCCACGGGGGACCGCTGCTGAGTCACAAGGGACTCAACCTCCCGGGGATTCGCGTGAGCGCGCCGGCGATCACGGACAAGGATGCGGCCGACATCGCGTTCGCCATCACGCACGAGCTGGACTACCTGGCCCTCAGCTTCGTCCGCCGCGCGGCGGACCTGGCGGAACTCCGGACGCGGTTGCCGAGCGACCTGCTCATCATCGCCAAGATCGAGAAGGACGCCGCGCTCAAGCACATCGAGGAGATCCTGCGAGCGTCCGACGGCGTCATGGTCGCGCGCGGCGACCTGGGCGTGGAACTGCCCTTCGAGGAAGTGCCGATCGCCCAGAAGCGGATCATCCGGCTCGCCAACCAGCTCGGCCGGCCCGTCATCACCGCGACACAGATGCTCGAATCGATGGTCGATCATCCGCGCCCCACGCGCGCCGAGGCCAGCGATGTCGCCAACGCGATTCTCGACGGAACGGACGCGGTGATGCTCTCAGCCGAGACGGCCGCGGGCGCCTACCCGCGGTTGGCCGTCGACGCCATGCGCCGCATCATCACGGAGATCGAGGCGCATCCGAGTGCGGGATCGCGCGAGGAACTTCGGCCGCGGCGCGCCGACCGGGGACGGGTGCTGGCGACGGAAGAGGCGATCGCGGCGGCGACCGTGGCCGCGGCCCGCATGCTGGCGACCCCGCTCGTCATCGTGATCACCAAGAGCGGGTTCACGGCTCGCATCATCGCGTCCCACCGCCCGGGCGTTCCGATCCTTGCGCTCACCGACCAACCGAGGACGTACCGCCAGCTTGCGCTCGTCTGGGGCGTCATCCCACATCTGATCGAGCACGTCGCGAGTTACGAGGCGGCGATCCCGCTCGCCAGGGCGGCCGCCGTCGCGCACAGCCTCGCGCAGGCGGGCGACCGCGTGCTGGTGACCGCGGGCGTGCCGTTCGATGTGCCGGGCAGCACCAATCTTCTCAAGGTGGAGCAGATCTGAAGCTCACGTTCCTGGGTACCGGCACCAGCTTTGGCGTCCCGCAGATCGGATGCCAGTGCCGGGTGTGCCGATCCCCCGACCCACGGGACAAGCGCACGCGGGTGGGGGCTGTGGTGGAGACGGATCACGGGACGCGATTGCTGATCGATACGCCGCCCGAGTTGCGGGTACAACTGATCGCGAACGGCATCGACCGCGTCGATGCCGTGCTGTTCACCCACGATCACGCCGATCACACGCACGGACTCGACGACGTTCGCGCGATGTCGGTCCGCCGCGACGGGCCGTTGCCGATGTACGGATCCGCGGCGACACTGGCGGGGCTCGCCCGCAAGTTTCCGTACGTCTTCGATGAATCGATGCGCCCGATGCCGGGCACGTCGAAACCGGAGGGCCGCGCCATCGTGCTGACAGCAGGCGAGCCCGTGCAGATCGGCGACGCGACCGTGCTGCCGGTGGCGCTTCCGCACGGCCACGTGACGGTGTTCGCGTACCGGATCGGGCCACTGGCGTACGTAACCGATGCCAAGCAGATCCCCGAGGAGGCACGACCCGCATTGTCCGGCGCCAAAGTCCTTGTGATCAATGCGCTGTTTCGTACCGAGCACCCGACGCATCTGAGCGTGCAGGAGGCGATCCGGGCGGCCCAGTCGCTGGGTGCGGAGCGGACATATCTCACGCATCTCACTCACGACAATTTCCACGCCGATCTGGAGGCCGAACTGCCGCGTGGGGTCTCCCCCGCGTTCGACGGGTTGACCGTCCGGGTCGACTGAGGCAGGCGCCGGGCGCTTTCGCTGTCCGTCCGATCCGGCAAGCAGTTTGCTCAGGAGGAGGCGAAGGCGATCGGCGCTGGTCGGCCGGATCATCGGCGGGTAGATTCGAACCCTGGCCGGGAATGGAGCCGGCGGGGGGCGGGAGAGTCTCTCAAGTCGTTGCAATACAACACGTTCTGATACTCACATCGTACGTCGCGGGCGCCCTGCGGGGCACCGCATTCACCGATCACCCACGACGGCATCTCATGGCGACTCTCGCGGTTCAATATGCCCATCCATTCGATGACGCAGTCGTGGTCGGCGACGGCCAGGTCCACGTGGTTCGCGAGGCCGCCCTAGCGACCGAGCGCATGGACCGGCTGGTGCTGGATGCCGTCTTCGGGGATGCCGCGACCCGGGCGGCCGCGCGCTGGCTGATCTGGGAGGTGGGGCAGGCCGTTGGCGTTTGCCCCTCGTCGATCCATGCGCTCTACATGGCGCGGGGGAAGGGTCTGGTCCACGGGTTCACCGTGCCCGCGATCAATGTGCGCGGCATGGCGTACGATACCGCGCGATCGGTATTCCGGACGGCGAACCGCCTGCATGCTGGCGCGTTCATCTGCGAGATCGCTCGGTCCGAGATCGGGTACACGGATCAGCGTCCGGCCGAATACACGGCCGTCATCCTGGCGGCCGCGCTGCGTGAGGGGTTCCGCGAGCCGGTGTTCATTCAGGGCGATCATTTCCAGGTCAACGCGAAGAAGTACGCGGCCGACCCGGCTCCCGAGGTGAACGCGGTCAAGCAACTTGCGCGCGAGGCGATCGCCGCCGGGTTCTTCAATATCGACGTCGACACGTCGACGCTCGTGGACCTCAAGCGCGACACGCTGGCCGAACAGCAACGGTTGAACTACGAGACTGCAGCGGATATCGCGGCCTATGTCCGCTCCCACGAGCCGAAAGGGGTCACGATTTCAATCGGCGGCGAGATCGGCGAGGTGGGAACGAAGAACAGCACGGTGGAGGAGCTGCGAGCGTACATGGATGGACTCAACGCCGCGCTGGCGGCGCGCGGGCCGGCGGGCGTGGTGGGACTCTCCAAGATCAGCGTCCAGTCGGGGACGTCGCACGGCGGTGTCGTGCTCCCCGACGGTTCGATCGCCGACGTCAAACTCGACCTGCCGACCCTCGAAAACCTCTCGCGTGTGGCGCGAGACGAGTACGGGCTCGCCGGTGCCGTGCAGCACGGCGCCTCGACGCTCCCGGATGCGGCGTTCCACAATTTCCCGCGGACCGAGACGGCGGAGATTCACCTCGCGACGAATTTCCAGAACATGCTGTTCGACCATCTCCCGGACGAGCTGCGCGAGGAGATCTACGCGTGGTTGCGCGTCCACGCGATCGAGGAGCGCAAGCCCACCGATACCGACGAGCAATTCATCTACAAGACGCGCAAGAAGGCCCTCGGCCCGTTCAAGCGCGCGATGTGGGATCTCCCCGCCAGCACAAAAGCGACGCTGGCGGCGGCCTACGATGCGAAGTTCGGCTTCCTCTTCGCGCAGCTCGCGGTGGGTGGCACGGCACCGATGGTCGCCCAGCATGTGCTGAGTCCATCCGTGCACCGGCCGGCGCCGGGGACGGCGGGCGCCACCGACCTCAGCGCCGCGCCCGACGACACCGAGCTCAGTGACTGATCGTGACTGAGCCGGCCGGGAAGATGGGCCCGCTGGAGGGAGCCGGGGCCGGCGGCCGCGGGCGATCGGACGCCGACCAGGAGACGGCGCACGATGTACGCAATGCGCTGAACGGGATTCTGCTCAATCTCGAAGCCCTGCGCACGGTGCTTGCCCGTGGGGACCACAATCCGGGCGCCGCGAGCCAGTTCCTCGACGCAGCGACCCGGCAGAGCGAGGCGCTTGCCACCATCGTGAGCCGGTGGCTGGCCGATCATCCCCTCAATCGCACCCCCAATTCGCCCAACTCCGCCGGTACGGCCACCACAGCGGCGGGCGCCTCGGCCGCGGCCGCCAGCGCCGGTCCCGCGAAGGGGCGATCCGCGGCAGCGACCCTGGAGAAGCCCCGTTACATTCATGACTTGCCCACTGTTACGCCTATGGCGCTTCCCCGGATCCTGATTGCCGATGACGAGCCCGCGATTGCAGCGGGGTTGAGCGCCGTGCTCGCGGGTCTCGAGTACGAAGTCGAGATGGTGCAGGACGGCAAGCAGGCGATCGAGCGCTTGTCAGCCGAGCGATTCGGACTGGTGCTCGCGGATCTCAAGATGCCGAAGCTCGACGGGCTTGCGCTGCTCAAGGAGATGCAGCAGCGCGAGATCCCGACGGAGTGCATCATCATTACGGGCCAGGCGTCGGTCGGATCGGCGGTCGCCGCGATGCAGAACGGCGCGTACGACTACATCGAGAAGCCGCTCAACGCCGAAAAGCTCGAGCGTCTCAAGGCCCTGATAACCAAGGCGCTCGACAAGTACGCCGTCCGCGAGCGGAACCGCGAGTTGTCATCGCGCCTCGAGGGACTGACTCGATACGCGGAGCTGACCGGCTCATCCGAGGCCATGCGCGAGGTGTACCGCGTGATCGATGCGGTGGCCCCTTCCACCGCCAGTGTTCTCATTCTCGGCGAATCGGGAACAGGCAAGGAGCTGGTCGCGCGGGCGCTGCACACGCGGAGCGAGCGAGCAAAGGGACCGTTTTTCGCATTGAACTGCGCGGCGCTGCCCAAGGAAATACTCGAGAACGAGCTGTTCGGGCACGAGAAAGGCGCGTTCACCGGATCGACGAACGAGAAGCCGGGCGCCTTCGAGATGGCGAGCGGCGGGACGCTCTTTCTCGACGAAGTCGCGGAGATGCCGCCCGAGATCCAGGTCAAGCTCCTCCGCGCGCTCGAGTCGCGCGTGGTCCGCCGCCTGGGGGGCAAGAAAGAGATTGCGGTGGACATCCGCGTCGTCGCGGCTACCAATCGCGATCTCCAACTGGCGCTGTCCGAGGGTGAGCTGCGGGACGATCTCTACTACCGGCTGGCCGTCGTCGAGCTGTATCTGCCGCCGCTGCGGGAACGGGCGGGCGATGTCAACCTGCTGGCCAACGAGTTTCTCGCGCGATTCGCCGAGGAGAACCACAAGCCGGTCACCGGCTTCGACGATGCGGCGATGGAGTGGATACTGACCTACTCCTGGCCTGGCAACGTTCGTGATCTCAAGAACGCCGTCGAGCGGGCGGTCGTACTGGCCACTGGCTCGGTCATCACGCGCGCGGAAATCATGCCGCGCCATCAGAGAGTGCCGTCGACTGTCGACGCGCCGTCCGCCATGAGTGTTTCGGTCGGCACGTCATTGAGCGCCGTGCGCCGAGAGTTGGCTCTGCGGACGCTCGCGTCGACGGGGGGAGACATCGTGCGTGCCGCCTCGTCACTCGGGATCTCGGCGGCGGAGTTGCGCTCGGAAGTGGCCTCGTTGCTGCGGGACGACACTGGTACCCGGGTGATCGATGAGTCCGGGGCGAGGGTGGACGATGCGGGCCAGGGAGCCCTCCTGGCCTCGTCCGGCGTCGCCCCTGAGCGGACCGCGCGGCCGGTGAACGGGAAGGGAGCGGGGAAAAAACTGACCGCCAAGCGGTCCCGCTGACGGCCGGCGGCGTTGAGACCAGCATGAAGGCCCGAATGAGGGCCCGCCTGACGGCATGGTGGATCGCGGAGAGCGGCGCTGGCGCGCCGCGGGGGGGAGTGGTATGAGTCGGAACATGATGGATGACGGCGAGCCGTACGTCGTGGTCGAAGGGCGGTCGAGCGATCTCGGACCGTTCCTGCTCGGGGCGGCGCTCGGCGCCGGCCTGGCACTCCTGCTCGCGCCGCAGTCGGGTGCGGAGACGCGCGAGGCACTCCGGGAGCGCGTACAATCGGCGCGAGACCGGGCACAGGTCGCGGCCGAGGGGGTCGCGGAGCGTGTGTCGGGGGGTCTGGCGGATGCCCGCGAGGAACTGGAGCGTCGCATCGAATCGGCCCGCGCGGCGGTCTCGGTGAGGACCCGGCAGCTCGCGGACGCGGTCGCGGCCGGACGTGCCGCCGCTCGCGATGCGCGAACGGAGATGCGCGACCGGTTGGCCGACACCAAGGCCGATCACCGGTCGCGGTCGCGGACTGCGGAGCGCGCGCCCGACACCACCGAGGGGTAGCGACGTCCGGCACGGCCGTTCAGCCCGACCGGTCGGCCGTGCCGCCTGAGGCGGACGCGGGCCACGCGGGCACCGGCGCCCCTGGCCACGCAACAGGGGCACGCCGGGGCGGGACGCTGATGCGGGCGATCCGCGAAGCGGTGTGGGGCCGGCAATCCGCACTGCATGACTATGCCGGGCGCGTCTGGGACAACAGCGGCGAAGACAACATTTTCTTCCTGGCCAGCGGCATCGCGTTCAACATCCTGCTCGCGGCCGTTCCGTTTTTCCTGCTCCTGATCAGCGGCCTGGGGTATGTCCTCAACCTGTCTCCGGCGGCGTCACTGGCCAACGTCTCCGATCTCGTCGAGCGCCTCCTGCCCTCGGAATCCGGCGCCGGCCGGGCACTCATCAACGGCCTGCTCAACGACATCATTCATGCACGCGGTCGAGTCGGATTGTACGGGGCCATCGGGTTCGTCTGGTTCTCGACACGACTGTTTGGCTCGCTGCGGAGCGTGCTGGCGAGCGTATTCGACATCGATCGCGACCGCGGGATCGTGGAGGGCAAGCTCTTCGACGTGCGCGTGACGATCATGGCGACGCTCCTCGTGGTGGCGTATACCGCGCTCAGCGCGTACATGGCGATCGCGACGACGCGCGGGGCCGAAGTGCTCTCGGCGGTGGGCGTGCAGTCGCAGACGATGGGCACGCTCACGTACACCGCCGGCCGCGTGCTCGCCTTCACCGTGATCGGCCTGATGTTCTTCGCGCTGTACAAGTATCTCCCGAACCGGCACATCCGGATGTCCACGGCGCTCGTGTCGGCGACGGTGGCGGCCGTGCTCTTCGAGCTGGCCAAGGCCGCCTTTCGTGCCTACATCCGGCATTTCAACCCGGCATCGCTCTACACGGGGACGTTGGCGGCATTCGCGATCGTAATCGTGTGGGTGTATTACGCGGCGTTGGTTTTCGTCCTGGGCGGCGAGGTGGGGCAGGTCTACGAGTTGCGACGGGTCCGGCGCTTGCAGCAGCTTCACGCGCCCTGAGGCGCGCCGACACGCCGGCCGGCGCGGCTCCGCCGGTGCTGCACTCCCGGCGGTTGTACCAGCGGGAACGGGGCGGTAACTTGCTGATGCTCCAGGTCCCGAAGGGCGTCAGCCCACTAATCCCGTCAGGACCCCGCAGGTAGCAGCGGCATGTGGTGTCTTTCGTTGCTTCGTCAGGCCTGGAGTATCGCGCGGGCGGAAGGCGTTCCCGGATCGCTCCGGGGACGACAAGCCCGCGCTTTTCATCCCCCCCCGGCTCGTGCCGTGACCACTGCGTGACCACTGTCTGATGCCGCTCGCCCTCGCTCGTAAATACCGCCCCAAGTCTTTCGCCGCCGTGGCGGTCCAGACTCACGTCTCGGCCACGCTCAAGGGGGCGATCGCGCGCGGCCGTGTCGCGCACGGGTACCTCTTCTGCGGCCCACGGGGTACCGGCAAGACGACCCTCGCCAGGGTGCTCGCGATGGCACTCAACTGCGAGCGGCGCGCCGAGCGGATGGATGGCGAGCCGTGCGGCGAATGCGCGTCGTGCCGGCGCGTGTGGAGCGGCTCGGTGAGTCTCGACGTGGTGGAGATCGATGCCGCATCCAATCGCGGCGTTGACGATGCGCGCGAGTTGCGAGAGCGTGCCATGTATGCGCCGTCCGGCGATACGCAGTACAAGGTCTACATCGTGGACGAAGCGCACATGCTGACGCGCGAGGCTTGGAACGCGCTCCTCAAAGTGCTCGAGGAGCCGCCGCCGCGTGTCGTGTTCGTCTTCGCGACGACGGAGCCGCAGAAGATCGCGCAATCGGCCGCGCCGGTGCTGAGCCGGCTGCAGCGGTTCGATCTCAAGCGGATCGGACTGTCGGACATCCGCGACCGGCTGCGCGATGTGCTGGCGCAGGAAGGTGTGCCGGCGGACGACGACGCGCTCGCCATGATCGCGCGCGCCGCCGATGGCTCGATGCGGGATGCACTGAGCCTGGCCGATCAGGTCCTGGCACTCGGCGACGTCGCCGCGGTGACGGCCGATCGCGTGCGCGACGCGCTGGGTCTCGTCCCTGAAGATACATACCTCGAGTTCCTCGCGTTGCTGGCCGAGCGCCGCGCGCGCGACGTATTCCCGGCGGTGGAGCGGCTGGCCGACGCGGGGATCGACTTCGGGACGTTTCTCGCCGGACTGACTGACCTGATCCGGTCGCAACTGGCCGTGGTGCTGGGCGGCGATGGGCACGACCTTTCGGAGCGGGCGCGCGCGGTCGTCGTGTCGTACAAGGACACGTGGGCGGCTGGTGATCTGCTCCGCATGCTCAACGCGATCACGGAGCTGGAGCCGCGGTTCCGGAAGAGTTCTCAGCAGCAGCTACTGCTGGAGACGCTGCTGGTCCGGTGTGCGTTGCTGGACCGCGCGGTGTCGCTCGAAGAGGTACTGCGTGAGCTCGATGCACCGGGCGGGGCGGCGGGTGCGCCACCGCTGGCCGGGACACCAGTGCCGGCTGGTCGTGAAACCCGGACGGCCGCACGCGGTGCTGGGTCCGATGCCGCGTCAAGCGCCGTGTCCGGTGTTGCCCGGGAGGCCGCCGGCGCGCGTCCGCATCCGGATGTCGCCGTACCCGTGCGCGTCGCCCGTGAACCGGCCCCCCCAGCGGCCCCCGCTGGGGGGCCGGCCACCAAGCTCGATGCCGAAGGGCTCGCCGCGCGGTGGCCCGCCATCATCGAGCGCGTCCGGCGGAACCGCCAGTCGTCGATTCTCGCGGCCGCGCTTCAGCAATCGGAGCCGGAACTCGGAACGGATGCCGCGTCGGTCACCGTCCGGCTGGCGGAGCGCAATGAGATTCTGTTGCGAGCCATCGAGACGGGCCGCTCGGACCTGCTCAACGCCGTCCGGAGCGAATGGCCGGCGGTGGTACGCGTCGATGTCGCACTGCCCGGCGGCGGCGCGGCCTCGGGCCCTCCCAAGCGGCTGACGGCGGAGGCGGTCAAGGCTGAGCAGGTGGCATCCCTCCGCCGGCGCGACCCCGTGCTCGGTGCGGCGATCGACGCGCTGGACCTGGAGTTGCTGGACTGACGCGCACCGCCGCGAGCCGCCCGCGCCGTTAGATTCCTTCCCATGGCGGACTTCATGAAGATCCTCCAGCAGGCGCAGCAGATGCAGGGGCGCCTGCAGGAGATCCAGGACCAACTGCAGCAGCAGACCGTGACCGGCAGTGCCGGTGGCGGAATGGTCATGGTCGAAGCTGACGGCAAGGGCCAGGTGCGGCGGGTCAAGCTCGATCCGAGCGTGGTGTCGGCGAGCGACGTGGAGATGCTGGAGGATCTGATCCAGGTCGCGGTGGCCGAGGCGCAGAAGAAGGCGGCTGCGCTCGCGCAGGAGGAGATGGGGAAGCTGACCGGCGGTCTCCCTCTGCCGTTCAAGCTCCCGTTCTGACCGCCGGGGGAGTACGTGCAGGCGCCTCCGGTCGCTCCGCTTCCGCGTTTGGTCTCACGTTTGCCCGTTCCGCGATGATCTGTTGCGAGGGACACTGACGTGTCCGCAATCGATGAGCTCTCGGCGGAATTCGCCAAGTTGCCGGGCATCGGGCGCAAGACCGCACTTCGGCTGACCTATTATCTCCTTAAGCGCCCGCCGGAACAGGGGCGCCGGCTAGCCGCGGCGTTGGTGACGGTTGCCGACCGCGTACGGACCTGCGAGCAGTGTTACAACCTGACCGAGGATCCCGTGTGCTCGATCTGCCGGGACGGGCGCCGCGAGCCTTCTCTCATCTGCGCAGTCGAAGAAGCGGCTGACATCGGTGCCATCGAACGGGCGGGCGAGTTCCGCGGGGTCTACCACGTGCTGGGCGGGCGCCTGTCGCCGCTCGACGGGGTGGGGCCCGACGACCTGACCGTTTCGCAGCTCGTGGCCCGGGTCGCCGCGGGGGCGGTCCGGGAAGTCATTCTCGCGACCAACCCGAGCCTGGAAGGCGAGGCCACCGCGCTCTATGTCCAGCGGCAGTTGGCGGGCTATCCGCTGACCGTTTCGCGCATTGCGCGGGGCATACCCGTCGGCGGTGACCTTGAGTACGCGGACGGCGTCACTATCGCGCAGGCACTATCGGCTCGCCGGGAGATGCGATGACCCGGTCGAGGTGGGAGCGGTGGGGGGTAGTCGTCGGGCCACGGCACCGCGACGGCAACGGCGCCATTGACGCCGGACGCCTCATGGCGCTGGGGTTTTTGAGTGGCGTGGTGGTGGGGGTCGTCGTCTGGAGCCGGCAGCAACACCGTCACCGGCGCGACCTGTTCAGCCGCCATCCGCTCCGGCGTCTGGCTGCCTTGGGGTATCTGAGCGGCCAGCCGTCAGCAACGACGGCGCATCTCCTGCGTGACTACATCCGGTGGGAAGCGCGGTCCGTCCTCCGGCGGCGTGGCAAGCAGGTGCTGCGGCACGTGGAGGCATCACTCGACTAGGTAGGGCACATGGCGGTCAGTGCGGCGAGCTGGTCCTTCACAGAAGACGACTACGGTGCCATCACCCAATCGCTGCAGCGTTTCCTGTATGAGAGCAACGCGCGCTGCGCCCTGCTCGTCGACCGGACGGGGCAACTGGTTACCACGGTGGGTGAGCCGCCGACATTCGACCCGACGGCGTTCGCCACGCTGACGGCCGCCGACTTCAGTGCCAACGACCAACTCGCTCGCCTCATCGGCGAGAGCGACTTCAACACCCTCTTCCACCAGGGCGAAAGGGAGTCGATGTATCTGGCGGACGTCGCGCGCCGGGTCATCCTCGTCGTTCTCTTCGACAACCGCACGACGCTGGGACTCGTCCGCCTCAAGATGAAGCTCGCTGTCGAGGACCTCACGAAACTCTTCCACCAGGTGTTCACGCGCGGAAGCGCCAACGGGGCTGCCGCACTGCCCAATCTCTTGGCGGGCGCGGAAGATGAGATCGACCGACTGTTCCAGTAGACCGGGTAAGGGGAGAGCACAGTCGTGTCGATGATCAATTACGCGTCCCGGGAAATCAACTGCAAGATCGTGTATTACGGGCCCGGGCTCGGCGGCAAGACGTCCAATCTCGAGCACATCTACGGCAAGGTGCAGCCCGACACGCGCGGGAAGCTCATCTCGCTGGCGACGGAGACGGAGCGCACGCTGTTCTTCGACTTCCTCCCGGTTGATCTCGGGACGATCCGCGGGTTCAAGACGCGGTTCCACCTCTACACCGTCCCCGGACAGGTCTATTACAACGCGAGCCGCAAGCTGATTCTCAAGGGCGTCGACGGCATCGTGTTCGTCGCGGATTCGCAACTGGACCGGATGGAGGCGAATCAGGAGGCGATGCAGAACCTGTACGACAACATGGCAGAGTACGGATACGATCTCCGTCACATGCCGTTCATCGTGCAGTACAACAAGCGCGACCTGCCGAACGCCGCGTCGGTCGGTGACTTGCAGGCGTCACTCAACCCGGGCTGGGAAGTCGAAGACCCCGCCAAGTTCCGCGTGATGCCCGACACATCGCATCCGGGCGAAAACCTCGTGGATCAGATTCCGACCGGCGAGTGGGTCGAGCGCGCGCCGTACTTCGAGGCGGTCGCGGTCACCGGTGACGGCGTGTTCGACACCCTCAAGGCCGTCAGCAAGATGGTGCTCAAGTCGCTGGCGTAGCTTTGGTGGCCGGCCCCGCGGCGGCCACCAATCGCTCGACGCTCCGCTAGATTTCGCGCATGGCCGGGTGCGCGCTGTGAACCTGCCGAACTCGATCACCGCGGTGCGGATCGTGATGGCCCCGGGGATCGCGGTGCTGGCGCTCGCGCCGGAGTGGCCGCTGCGGCTCCTCGCGTTCGCGCTCTTCGTCGGCGTCGCGGCCACGGACTACGTCGACGGCAAGCTGGCCCGCGACCGCAACCTCGTCACGAACCTCGGCCGCCTGCTCGATCCGTTGGCGGACAAGGTGCTGCTCGTATCCACGCTGCTCCCCGTCTACATCCTCCAGGGCAGCGGACTGGATGGCACCTCGGCATCGGCCGCATTCGCCGTGCTCCCCGCCGCATGGCGCGAGCCGGCCCCCTTCGTGACGCCGGTGGGCACGTTCGGTCTTCCGCTCTGGATTCTGGTGACGATCCTCGGGCGTGAGGTCTTCATGACGGTATTCCGGCAAGCGGCGGCCTGGCGCGGCGTCGTGATTTCCGCCATCGGATCCGCGAAGCTCAAAACCGGGTTTCAATGGACCTGGATCGGAACCGCTTTCTTCTGGTTCGCCGCGGTGCGGGCAGCCTCGGAATACGGATGGCTCGACGCGCCCGCGTGGCGGCCCATTGCGCAGTTCATCGGGATCGTCGGCGTCGTGACCATGGCTGGTGCGGTGACGCTCACGCTCTACTCACTCGCCCAGTACCTGCTCCGCTACGGCGGCCTGTTTGCGCATCGAGCTGATCACAATAGGGGATGAACTCCTCCTCGGCTTTACGATCGACACCAACGGTGCCCACCTGGCACGTGAGCTTGGTGCCGTCGGAGTCGAGATCGCACGCCGCACGTCTGTCGGGGACCGCGCGGACGACATCGCGGCTGCCGTGGGCGACGCCATCCGCCGTACGGGCGCCGTCATCACGACCGGCGGCCTTGGTCCTACCAGCGACGACCTGACCAAGCCAGCCATCGCCGCGCTGTTCGGCCGGCCGATGCGCTTCGACCCCGTCATCTACGCCGGTCTCGAAGCGATGTGGGCGGCGCGACCCCAGTGGGGCCCGATGCCGGCGGCGAATCGCCAGCAGGCCTATGTCCCGGAAGGAGCGACGATCCTCGAGAACCGGCACGGCAGCGCCCCCGGCATCTGGCTCGAGGATGACACCGGACGCTGGGTCGCCATGCTTCCCGGCGTGCCTCGCGAGATGCGTGGCATGCTGGCAGATCATCTCGTGCCCCGGCTGACCCGTCTCGTGGCCAGCGCGCCTGGAGGCGATGTCGTCGTGCGGTCGCGGACTCTTCGAACGGTCGGCATTGGAGAGTCGGCGTTGGCCGGCCTGCTGGGTGACCTCGCTGATGGCGCCGGGGGACTTCCGCTGGCCTACCTGCCGGGGACGGAGGGTGTCGATCTTCGTCTCACCGCCCGAGGTCTGCCGGCGGCGGAAGCGGATGAGCGGCTTGGCGGCGCGGTGGCGCTACTGCGCGCGCGCATCGGCCGCTTCGTCTACGGGGAGGGATCCGACGATCTCGCGGCGTTGGTCCTCGCGGCGTGCCGCGAACGTCACTTGACCATCGCTGTAGGGGAGAGCTGCACCGGCGGCGTCCTCGGCGCGCGCCTCACCGCTGTCCCGGGTTCGAGCGATGTGTTTCTCGGCGGTGTCATCGCGTACGACAACAGTGTCAAGGAATCACTGCTCGATGTGCCGAGCGCCGAGATCCGGGCCGAGGGATCTGTCAGTGAGCCCGTGGCCCGCGCGCTGGCGCTCGGGGCCCGCGCGCGGATCGGAGCCGACGTCGGCATCGGCGTGACCGGCGTTGCTGGCCCGGGTGGAGGCACGCCAGAGAAGCCGGTCGGGACCGTATGGATCGCGGTGGCTGGTCCGGGGGCCGCCGCTCCCGTGGCGGTTCAGACCCGTCGCACCATGCTGGTCGGCGACCGGGGAGAAATCCGGCAGCGGGCCGCCCAGATCGGGCTGGACATGGTCCGGCAGGCGGTCACCACCACCCCAGCATAGACAACTTCAGCCAGCGACTGCCGTTGCGGCAGGTCGCTGGGGCATGGCCGTTGCACGCGGTCACCGGGGGACTGAGATTTCGCTTCCACCCCGTCCAGCCGGATACTCAATGCATCGCCGAGACAAGCACACGGACAAGAGAGCCGAACCGCTGCCAACCACCGCAGGCCCGCCCCTGGGCGCCGCGGGGGCCGAGGATGCCTATGCCCGCGGGGCAATGGCCGACGCTGCGGATCCGCCTGGCCTCGAAGCCCCGGTGATGCCTGCGGCGGCATCTGCCGGGCCGGATTCCCAGGCGTCGCCTGAACTCCAGGAGCAGCGCGAGAAATACCTGCGCCTGGCGGCGGAGTACGACAACTACAGGAAGCGGACGATGCGCGAGCGCCAGGAGGCGGCTGCGCGCGGCCAGGCGGAGATGGTGAGGCATCTCATCGACCCGCTCGACGACCTGTCGCGGTTCGCGCACCTCGATGCGGCGACCGTCGATGCCGCGACGGTCGTACACGGCGCGGAGCTGGTCGAGCGCAAACTCCGGAAAGTGCTCGCCACGGCCGGGCTGGAAGTGATCGACCCGGTCGATCAGGCGTTCGATCCCGCGCTGCACGAAGCGATTGCGACCGAGCCCGCGCTGAGTCCCGAGGACGATCACGTGGTGGCGCGAGTCTATCAACCAGGCTACGTGTTTGCCGGGCAGCTCCTCCGTCCCGCGCGCGTCGTCGTCAAACAGTGGAACGGGTGACCGCGGACAACTAGCGAACCGCGTGCGTTAATTTCCCACCATGGCGCAAACGAAGGACTTCTACGCGGTCCTCGGTGTGTCGGCTACGGCCGCGCAAGACGAGATCAAGAAGCAATACCGCAAGCTGGCCAAGCGATATCACCCGGACGCGAACGCGAGTGATCCCAAGGCCGCCGAGCGCTTCAAGGAAGTCTCGGAAGCGTATACCGTGCTGGGAGATCCTGAAAAGCGTAAGCAGTACGACGAGATGCGGCGTCTGGGCGCCTTCAGTGGATTCGGTGGCGGCTCGCCGTTCGCCGCTGGACGCCCCGGCGCGGCTGGCGCGCGGCGTGGGGCCCGCCCTGGGCCTTCTCCCGGGCCAGGGGCCGGTGGGCAAACCGGAGGGAATTTCCGTTTCGAGGATTTTGATGTCGGCGGACTCGGAGGCCTCGGAGATCTGTTCAGCTCCATGTTTGGAAACGGCGCGCAGGCGGGCCGCGCGGCCGGCCCTGAACGAGGGCAATCGGTCGAGACGACGCTGGATGTCCCATTCCGGACAGCGGCCCTCGGCGGAAAGGTGCCGATCGAGCTCGAGGTCACGGAGCAGTGTCCGACCTGCCATGGGAATGGCGGTGCGCCGGGCGCCACGTTCAAGACGTGTCCCGAATGCAACGGCCGCGGCGTCGTGTCGCTCGGCCAGGGCGGATTCGCCGTCACGCGCACGTGTCCGGTCTGTCTGGGCCGCGGGCGGGTCCCGTCACAGCGGTGTCCCACGTGCAACGGTGTCGGCGAAGTGCGGAGCCGCAAGAAGCTGCTGATCACCGTGCCGGCCGGCGCTGACACCGGCAGCAAGGTGCGGCTCCGAGGCCAGGGCGGCAAAGGCGCCGACGGGGGCGCCGCCGGGGACATCGTGATCGACTTTCAGGTGCAGCCGGACCGCTTCTTCCGCCGCGACGGCCTCGATGTACTGGCGACGGTGCCACTCAACATCGCGCAGGCGACGCTCGGATCCCGGATCAGCGTCCGGACGATCGCCGGGAAGAAGGTCGCCATCCGGATCCCGCCGGGCACCGCGTCCGGCAAACGCTTCCGGGTCCCGGGGCAGGGCATCGAGAAAGAGGGCCGGCGGGGCGACATGATCGTCGAGGTCTCGATCAACGTGCCGTCGGCGCTCACCGAGGAGCAGGAGAAGATGATGCGGGAGTTCGCGAACGCGGGCGGAATGAAGTACTGACTACTGCCGCTCGATGACGCCGCCTCCGAGCACCTCGTCGCGCGTGTAGAAGACCACGGACTGGCCCGGCGCAATCGCAGCGACCGGCGTGTCCAGCGCAAGCTCGATCTCTCCACCGCGTCCACCATTGGCCTCGCCGGTCATTTCCAGACGCGCGATGGTCGCGGGCACCGCCGGTGCACGATGGCGGACCTGCACCTCGACCGGTGAGCCGGCGCGCGGCGGGACTCGGGCGAGCCAGTTCACCTCGCGTGCCACCACCGATCTCCCGAACAAGGCCTCGCGCGGGCCAATCACGACGGCGCGGTCGTCGGGCCGGATCGCGAGGACGTAGAGCGGCCGGGACGAGCCGCCGGGCAGTCCCCGGCGCTGGCCGACCGTGTAGCGGACGAATCCGCCGTGCTCTCCCACCACGTCGCCACCGGTCGTGACGAACGGGCCTGGCGCGAGCGCCGGGGCACCGGCGCCCAGCCGGCGCGAAACGACCGCCGCGTGATCGCCGTCAGGGACGAAGCAGATATCCTGGCTCTCGATCTTGTCCGCGACCACGTCGAGGCCGAGCGCTCGCGCCCGGGCGCGCGTCTCGGCCTTGGTGAGATCACCGACCGGCAGGAGGAGGCGCGCGACCACCGCGCGGTCGATTCCCCACAGGAAATAACTCTGATCCTTGTGCGAGTCCCGTCCGCGCCGCATCACGCCGGCTTCGGCGCGCGCGTAGTGGCCCGTCGCGATCCACGGTGCGTCGAGCGCGTCCGCCTTGGCGACGAGATCCCGGAACTTCGTGAACGTGTTGCACCGGACGCATGGAATCGGCGTGCGCCCCCGAGCGTACTCGGCGACGAAGTCGTCGACGACATCGCGTCCGAACGTTCGCTCCATGTTCAACACATAGTGCGGGATCCCGAGCTGCTCGCACACGCGGCGAGCATCATTGATCGACTCCAGGGAGCAGCAGGGGCGGTCCGGAACGTCGTCTCCATGGCAGAACAGCTTCATCGTCACACCGATGACGTCGAAGCCGCGTTCGACTAGCACGGCGGCGGCGACGGACGAATCGACACCGCCCGACATCGCCGCGAGGACCCGCGGCCGGGTCACGCGCGCGATCCGGTCAGCCGGCGCGCCTTCTCGGCGAGCGCGGGGAAGAGCTCGGCGACGCGTCCCACGTGCTCGTCCGTCGTGAGGACGCCGAGGCTCATGCGAACTGCGGCGCTCGCGACATCGGGCGAGACGCCGATCGCCGCCAGGACATGCGATGGCGATACACTCCCACTCTGGCATGCCGATCCGGATGACGCGGCGACGCCGGCCAGATCGAGCGCCATGAGCATCGACTCGCTGTCCGTGCCCGGCACCGACACGTTGAGGATGTGCGGCGCGCGCTGTCCGCGTCGGCCGTGCACGACGACGTCGGGGATCCGCGCGACAAGCGCAGCCTCGAGTGCATCACGCAGCCGGCGAAGACGTGCAGATTCGGCATCGCGTTCGGCGACCGCCATCTCCGCCGCACAGGCGAAACCGACGACAAACGCGACATTTTCGGTGCCCGGGCGCCGGCCGGCATCCTGCGAACCGCCGTGCAGCAAGGGTTCGAGTGGCGTGCCACGGCGGATGTACAAGGCGCCGATGCCCTTGGGCGCGCCGATCTTGTGCCCCGACACGGTGAGCAGGTCGAACGGCTGCCGGCTCGCGTCGATGGCGATCTTGCCGAACGCCTGTACGGCGTCCGTGTGGAAGGTCACGCCCTGCCCGTGGGCTTCATCCGCCAGAACCGGGATATCCTGGACCGTGCCGATCTCGTTGTTGACCCACATCACGGAGCACACCGCCACGTCGTCGCGTACGAGGTCGCGGAACGACGCCGGCTCCACAGTTCCGCTGGCGTCCACCGCGAGCCAGCGCTCCTCGGCGCCTTCGGCCGCCGCCTGATGCACGGCGCCAAGAATGGCTTTGTGCTCGATGCCCGATGTGACGACGGCGCGCCGGCCGTGCTGGCGCGCCGTTCTCCAGGCGCCGAGGATGGCGAAATTGTCGCCTTCCGTTCCACATGACGTGAAACAGATCTCATCGGTGCGGGCGCCGAGACAGGCCGCGACCCGCTCTCGCGCTTCGTCCAGCGACGCCCGTGCCTCACGCCCCCACCGGTGCAGACTCGACGGGTTGCCGAAGCGCGGGCCGAAGAACGGCGTCATGGCCGCCACAACCTCCGCGCGCACCGGCGTCGTCGCGGCATGGTCGAGATAAACGGCGGGCGGCATACCTGAATATATCCCGCCGAATATGTTCGGGCGACGGCGTGGCGTGCGAGGGCCGCCAGTAGCGGTCAACGCCGTCGTGCGGACGGTTGCCCCGGCCCTCGCCGCTCGCTAGACTCGCGGTCCACATGCCAAATCACGCGATGCCGGCGTTCAATCCGCGCCTGACTGGGCTGTCGTGCTTCTCCTGCGGCACCGTGCACGACCACCGCATCGTCCAGGGCGTGTGCCGCGTCTGCGGCCTGCCGCTGCGGGTCGACTACGATATTTCCGCCGGCGATCTCCCGCTCTCCAAGCTGCCGCCACGCGTGGCGTCGCTCTGGCGGTATCGCGAGGTGCTCCCGATCGCGACCGGCGAGGTCACGCTCGGTGAGGGATGGACTCCGCTGGTCCCGGCCGGCGACGGCGTGTGGATCAAGGACGAAGCGCGAAACCCCACTGGGTCGTTCAAGGCGCGCGGGATGACGGCTGCCGTGTCGGCCGCGGTGGCGCTCGGAGCGCGCGCGGTGGTCGCGCCGTCCGCCGGCAACGCTGCGGGCGCGCTCGCCGCGTACGGCGCGGCGGCGCACCTGCCCGTGACGGTGGTGATGCCCGAAGACACCCCGCGCGGTTGCATCGAGGAGTGCCGTCTCTATGGCGCGACGGTGCATCTCGTGCCCGGCACGATCGCGGACGCGGGCCGCTGGCTGCATGAGAATGGGCCGCCGGACGCCGTCGATGTGTCGACGCTCAAGGAGCCCTACCGGATCGAGGGCAAGAAGACGATGGCCTACGAGTTGTACGAGCAGCTCGGCGGAGAATTGCCCGACGTGATCGTGTATCCGACCGGCGGCGGTACCGGACTCGTTGGGATGTGGAAGGCGTTCGGTGAGATGCGCGCGCTCGGCTGGCTCGATGACGGCGCACCGCTCCCGCGCATGGTGTCGGTCCAGGCAGCGGGGTGTGCACCGGTCGTTCGCGGCTTCGAGTCCGGCGCGGAGCGGACGGAGCCCTGGGCCAATGCGACCACGCACGCATACGGACTGCGCGTGCCGTCGCCGATCGGGGGTTTTCTCTGCCTGCGCGCGATACGCGAGACAGGCGGGACGGCGTGCGCGGTGCCCGAATCCGAGATCGGGCCGGCCGTCCGGCGCGTCGCTGCCGCGACCGGCGTCGATGTTTGCCCGGAGGCGGGCGCGGCGTGGGTCGCCCTCGAGGGATTGCGGTCTCGCGGCTGGATCCGCCCGTCCGATCGCGTGGTGCTGTTCAATACCGGAACGGGGCTGAAGTACCGATAATCAGCCGCCGGCCACGGACAGACGCGCGGCGCCGTTCCGGGGGGCGAGCCGGTCCTTGAGCCGGAGGAATCGCGATTCGTAGAGATGGTAACTGACATACGCGAGCGCGATCGATCCGGCGGCGCCCCCGATTGCGGACCCCCACTGCGAGTCTTCGAGCATCGGCACGTGGCGGACGATCCACCAGATCACGATCGGGTGGTAGACGTAGAGGCCGTAGCTGTACCGGCCTGCGGCGCGCAGCGGGGCCGCTTCGAGGAATCGCGACCGGGTGGTCGCCGCGGTCAGGACGAGACCGGCGAACATCCAGTCCAGCGCCGTATACCCGATGGTCATCATGCCGGGATCCACGAATCGCACGGATGGCCGAAACAGAATGAGCGCGCAGACCACCACCGCGCCGGATAGAGCCGCCGGAATCACCCACCGTCGCGTGGCGCTCACGCCGGCCGGTCCCCGAAGACCGAGGGCGAGGATGGCGCCGACGGCGAGGGCGTCGAGACGGCAAGGGAAGAGAGCATATGCGGCTTCAGGCGTGTCGCTTGCGGTGACCACGGCGATGCGGAGCAGCAGCGCGCCGGCCGCCACGGCGCCCGCAATGCCGAGCAACGAGCGTCTCGAGCATCGCCAGACAATCAGCGGCCACACCAGGTAGAACTGCTCTTCGATCGACAGCGTCCAGAAATGCGTCAGGAACGTGAACGCCGGTGGATGGTTCAGTGCGATGCGCCAGTCACAGAGGTACGTCCAGTACCACACCTGCTCGTGAGCGAGGGCGAGATCATCGAGGCGGTGCGCCCATCCGAAGGCTGGCCGGAGGACGAATACCGCGACCAGTACCCCGTAGTAGAGTGGCAGAATGCGGAGCGCGCGCCGGATGTAGAACGATCGCGCGCGGTCTGGCTCGAGCCGCGAATCCCAGAGGATGCCGGTGATCAGATAGCCAGACAGGACGAAAAACAGGTCGACGCCCGACCACCCGAGTGCGGTGAGCGGTGCGCGCCAGAGGTGAAACGACATCACGAGGATGATGGCGATACCGCGAGTCCCATCGAGCGCCGGGACATGTCGTCCGGTTGCGACTACCGTGGCCGAGGCCCACGCGGACACATCATTACTGTCGGAGGGATTGATCGGCGCACCGCCCACGACCGGCGGGAGCCGCGAGCTGGTGGCTTCGCCACGCGCGGCGCTCACACTCCGCCGGAGAGATTTGCGAGCGGGTGTCACGCCCGCGTCCGCGTGGCCGAAGCGGTTTGCGCTATCTTGTGGCGCATGCACGCGACGCGCGCGCTGATCCGCACGATGGCCATGATCCTCCTCGCAGGCACGATCATGCTCGGCGCCGGTGCCGTCGCGCACCCGGTGCTTCCCGCCGATCCCGAGGCGCAGCTCGGCGTCATGGCGGCGACTCCGTACTGGCGTGCCATCCACCACCTCATGATCGCGGGATCCGGTCTCGTCATCGGCGGCATCTGGGTTCGATTATACATCGATCGGTCCCGTCTTACCGGGCTGCTCGTGCTAGCGCTCGCCGTCGTGGCCGTGGGGCTGGCGTTCAACGCGTGGAACGTGGAGTTCATGGCAGGCACCGGCGCCACGGATGCCGCCCGCTTCGCGTCGGGTGACATGAGTGTCGTTCCATCGTTCGCGTCGCGCCACATCACCTCTCTCGACGCAGCCAGACTCGGCAACGCGCTGGTGGTGCTTGGATGTCTGCCCTTGGGTTGGGTGGAGTGGCGGGATCCAGGCCGTCCGGTCTGGATCGCCGTGCTCGCTTGGGTAGCGAGCCTGTGCGGTATCGTAGGCGTCACCGTGTTCGATCCCGGCAGCCGGGGCGCGCTGGCGGCTGTGGCGTTCGTTTCACTCTGGGCGGCTGCGACAGCCGTGCTCGCCTTGCGTGTCACCGATGGCACGGGCAGCCGGGCCGGCTAGGACCGAGATCTCGATCCGCTTGGCGGCGGGACTGCCGGCGCGGCGCGCCGGAGCGCTCTCGGACGGTCGCGATCAGTACGTCGAGACGTCGAGCGCGGCCACATCATCGGCCCGCATCGTTTCCTGCGTGATGAACGGCTCTCCATAGCGGCGCCGGATGAGCGATCCGTAGTGGGCGGCCTGATGACGTACCACCTCGAGCAGCGGATCCCCGTTCGGATAGACTTCTCCCGCTTGAGTCGCGTGCGTGAACTGCGATCCGTAGCACGCCACCGCCTCGAGCTTCTTCTCGAAGACGTCACTGATGTCGACCACGAACGTCGGCTTCGCCCAGTCCTCGCGGAACGAGACGCAATAAATGACCTTGAACGGCCGGTGGCGCGGCACGTCGGGCGCCACCTTCGCCAGGCCTGCGACGAAGCATGCGTCGCGCACGAGTTCCGACGTCACGCGATGATCGGGATGCCGCCCATTCGGCGCCGGCGCGATCACCACTCGGGGGGTGAATCGCCGGATCGCGCGCGCCACCTGTGCGCGGGTCTCGGGCGTGTTGGTGATACCGGCATCGGGGAGTCCGAGATTCTCGCGCGCGGCGAGCCCCAGCACGGCGGCAGCGGCGGCCGCCTCGGCTTCGCGGATCGCGGCATTCCCCCGGGTCCCCATCTCCCCACCGGTGAGATCCAGCACGGCCGTGCGCCGGCCGAATTGCACCGCGCGGAGGAGGGCTCCGCCGCAAGTGAGCTCCACATCGTCGCGGTGTGCGGCGATGGCCAGGACATCCACGGGAACGTACGCCATGAGCGGTAAATGCACGGCCGGCCGATCCGCGTCAATGGCCGCCGGTACACCTGTGCCGTGAGCTGGCCTGGGGTCGCTATTCGTATCGCAGCGCGGCCACGGGGTCGAGCCGTGCGGCCCGGTACGCAGGATAGATCCCGAACAGGATGCCCGTGATCACACTGCTCGCGAGGGCCGCTACGATGGCCAGCGGCGGGACGGACGCTGCGACTGGAGTCGCCGCCCGAACGACGAGCGCGATCGCCCAGCCCACGAGCAATCCGATCACGGAGCCGATGCCGGTCAGTGTCACCGACTCCACCAGGAACTGCCAGAGGATCGTCCATTTCGTCGCGCCGATCGCCTTGCGCACACCGATCTCCCGCGTGCGCTCCGTGACGCTGATCATCATGATCGCGACGACGCCCACGCCACCCACCATGAGGCCGACCGCCGACAGGACGAAGGTCACGAGGAAGATCACGCCGAAGAACTTGTTGTAGACCTCGAACAGCTTGTCCTGGGTCAGAATGAAAAAGTTGCTCTCCTTGGAGGGACGGAGGCCACGGGCACCGCGAAGGGTGGCGGTGACATCGTCGATGGCCTCTTCGCGGCCCACGCCATCCCGGGGCTTGATGATCAACTGGGCATCTCCCTCGCGCGCCGTGAAATGACGCAGGAGAGTCTGCACGGGCAGGATCGCCAATGCCCGTTCACCGCCGAAGAAGAAGCTGGGGTGGTAGTGATAGAGCCCGATGATCTCGTACGGGCTGTTGTTGATCAAGACGCTCTTGCCGACCGGATCGCCGAAGGGGAACAGCCGCTCGGCCATCTTGTCGTTGATGATCACGACGTGAGCGCCGCTGGCGTTTTCCCGCATCGTGAAGGAGCGGCCAGGGCTGATGTCCCCGCCGTCGGTGTTCGTCCATCCGGGTGAAAACCCCTGAATCTGCGCCGCGGAGAGTGTCCGGTCCGCGTACTTGAAGGAGCCCGCGAAATCGATTTCGGTCGTGACGCCGGCGAGGGACGGCAGGCGGCCGAGCATGGCGGCTTCGCCGAGCCGGATCGGCGGGTTGTGGATCCAGGGGCAGGTCTCGTCGGTACCGTCGCAGGCATTGAAATCGACCGGATACCGCTCGACGAAGAACGTCGTGGCGCCCGCCGCTTCGATATCCCGGGCGACACTGACGTTGATGCCATGAATGGCGGCCGCCATCGCGACGACGACGAAGACGCCGACCGCAATGCCCAGAATCGTGAGCGCCGCCCGCACCTTGTTGGTGCGGAGCGCGTCGATCGCGATCGCGACTCCCTCGAAGAGCGCGGAGATCCGTGCCGCGGCAGACACGATCACTCCTGGCGGAGTGCCGCGATGGGGTCGAGCCGGGCGGCCCGTGTCGCGGGGTACACGCCGGACACGATGCCGATGACCGTGCCGAGGCCGACGGACAGCCAGACCGACCAGGGAGCGATGCTGACGGGCATCGGCGTGACCTTGGTCACGACCTGCGCGACGATGATGCCAAGGCCGACACCGGTCGCCGCACCGAGCGTGCTCAGCGTCGCGGCCTCGAACAGAAATTGCACGAGGATGTCGCCGCGCCGCGCTCCCAGCGATTTCCGGATGCCGATCTCGCGGGTGCGTTCCGCGACCGCGACCAGCATGATGTTCATGATCACGATCGCGCCGACGACCAGGCCAATGGCGGGAAGGACGATGGCGGCAATCACCAGGTATTTCTGGATCGACTGCCACGTCGCCAGCGCTGCCGCGGGAGTATTCAGGGAGAAGTTGTCGGACTGGCTCGGATGCAGCTTGTGCCGGACCCTCATGATCTGGCGCATCTGCTCCTGGACATCGGTCAGGATCTGATCGTCGGGCGCCTGCACCACGATCGCGTCGATGACGCCGCGATCCCGGTTGAGGAGGCGGTGTATCGGGGCGCGATACGGCGCGATGATGAACTTGTCGAGCGAGAACCCCAGCGTGCTGCCCTGCTTCTCCGCGACACCAACGACTTCGTACGGCACGCCCGCCACTCGGAGCGAGCGGCCGATCGGATCGACGGTCGGGAAGAAGTGATTTTTGACGTCCTGCCCGATGACCACGACCAGCGAGCCCGATTCCAGCTCCTGGTTCGTGAACTCACGTCCGCTCACCACGCCGAGTGATTTGATCGTGAAGTAGTCGCCGGTGACGGCGAACGTGAGCACCTTTCGCGGACGGGCGAACGGAGATTCGATCGTAATCTGATCTTCGCTCATCATGTACCACCGCGTTGATGGCGGCAGGCCATCGACGACGGGGTGCAGATCCTCTTCGGTGAGCCGGGGCCGGCGCCGCCAGTCCGCGATCATGGCATCGTCCACGTCGCCGAGATTGAAATCCGGACGCGTGCGAAGCTCGACGGTGTGGACAGCCATGATCTTGCCCACGAGGTCGTGCTCCATGTAGTTGCCCATGCCCTCGACGACGGACACGACGGCGATCAGGAACATCACGCCGATCGTCACGCCGAGCAGCGTGAAGAAGCTCTTCAGTTTCTGGACACGGATCTGCTCGAGCGCCATCCGGAGCGCTTCGAAGATCGGCACGCGATTATCCGGCTGCCGGCCGGGGATCGCCGCGGCCATCACGGCGGCTCGGATCGCCATCCGCATACCGGTCGTCGCTGGCGACGAGACCGTCGCGCAGCACGATGACGCGCCGGGCGTGGGCCGCGATCTCCGCCTCGTGGGTGACCATGATGACGGTCTGCCCTTGTTCCGCAAGCTCGCCGAAGACCCGCATGATCTCCTCCGACGTCCCCGAGTCGAGGTTTCCCGTGGGTTCGTCAGCCAGCAGGATCGACGGCCGGTTGACAAGCGCGCGCGCGATCGCCACGCGCTGGCGTTGGCCGCCGGATAGCTCGTTGGGCCGGTGGAGCATGCGCTCGCCGAGCTGCACGCGCTCGAGGGCTTCCCGCGCCCGGGTGCGCCGCTCGGACGCACTCACGCCCGCGTATACGAGCGGGAGCTCGACGTTGTGGAGCGCGGTCGCGCGGGGCAGGAGGTTGAAGGTCTGGAACACGAACCCGATCTCGCGGTTGCGAATCCGGGCCAGCTCGTTGTCCGTCATCTTCGAGACCTGGTGGCCATTCAGCCAGTACTCGCCCTGGCTCGGCGTATCGAGGCACCCGATCAGGTTCATCAGCGTGGATTTCCCCGAGCCCGAGGGACCCATGATCGCGACGTACTCGTTGCGCCGGATCGCGAGGTCGACGCCGCGAAGGGCGCGGACGGTTTCGCCGCCCATGTCGTAGAGACGTGTGAGGCCCCGCGCCACGATCACCCACTCGCGCGACGGGACGGCACCCGCCTGCGCGATGACGGCGCGGCGTTCGGCGGTGGTGCCGAGTCCAGCGACCTCCGCGTCGGGCATCACCAGCGTGTCCAGGCTCACGACTTGGTCTGGCCGGCGGTCGTGCTGTCTGCTTTAGCCTGGCGCACGAGCGCGCTGTCCTTGAGCTCGCGAATGGCCTGATACGTCCCGCCCACGATCCGCTCGTTCTCCCTGAGGCCGCTCACGACCTCGAAGTACTTGTCCCCGGCAATGCCGACCTTCACCGGCCGGAACGTCACCCGGTCGTTGGGTCCGACGACGAAGACGCCTTCGACGTCGCGCTTTCCGACCTCCTTGACCGGAGCGGCCCGGCCGAGCGTCACCGCCGAATCTCCGCCTGGCAGTTTCTCGTTCTCCCGGACGGTCAAGGCGATGATGGGAATCGTCAGGACGTGGCTCCGCGTATCGGTGATGACCTTCGCGGTCGCCGAGAAATCCGGGCGTGAGTCGAACGGCGGGTTGAGAAGCTGGATCGTGACCTCGTAGTCGACGGCCTGGTCTGTGGAGGTCGGGTTGGCCGCCGCGCCCGGGGCCTTCATCGAGCTGTTCGCGATCTTGGTCACCCGCCCGCGGAACGTCGTGTCCGGAAACGCATCGAACTGCACCATCGCCGAGTCGCCGACCTGGATGTGCGCGACGTCGGTCTCGTCCACCTTGACCTTCGTTTCGAGCACGCTCATGTCGCTGATCGTGAGCAGCGTGGCGGCATCCTTGTTCAGCGTTCCCTGGATAGCGGTTTCCCCCTGCTCGACGGCGAGCCGTGTGACCTTGCCGCTCATGGGGGCACGGATGGTCGTCTTACTCAGACTGCTCTCGTCGTCCCGGAGCGCGGCGGCCGCCTGTTCCACCTGAAACTGCGCGGCCTCGCTTGTCGCGCGGTCCACGTCCAGCGTCGTCCGGAGCTGCTCCAACTGTTCATCGGAGACGAGTTCGGCGTTCGTCCTCTTCATCTGCGCGGACCGCTGGTACGTCCGGTCGGCCTGGTCCTGGTTGGCTTTGGCCTGCAGCAACTGCGCGCGGGCGGCGGACAGCGCGGCCTGCGATCGCTCGACCGCCGCCTGATACGTCGCCGGATCGATCTGCACCAGGAGCTGCCCCTTGGTCACCGTCTGTCCTTCCTTGACGGCGAGGGTTATGATGCGCCCCGAGATGTCGGCGCTCATGTCGACCTTGGTGTGCGGCTCGACCTGGCCACTCGCCGTGACCGACGCCACGAGATCGCGGTGGACGACGGGCTCGATCCGGACCTCCGCTCGCTTCGGCGCTCGCGTTGCCGCGATGACGGCGCCCGCGATGACGACGACGAGGGTGATGCCCCCGGCAATGGACCATTTGGCACGTCGAGTCATAGAAGATCCTGTGTCCGGCATAGAGTGCTGGCGGCTCGGGAGGACGGTGCCGGTGGCATCGTCACCGGTTAGCGGAGGGGACGTCCCACCGCGTTCTCGAGCGCGGCGAAAGCTTTGTGATAGTCGTACACGGCCCCGATGCGATCGTTCTCCGCGCGTTCATACGCCGCCCGGGCATCGGTGACATCGACGAAGGTCGCGGCACCGACCTTGTACCGCTCCTCCGCCAGATAGAGAGCGTCGCGCGCGGCGGCCGAGTTCTGTTCCTGGATCTGGACCGTCCGGACGGACGTCGTGAGCGTGAAGTACGCGCTGGTCACATCGGCGGTGAGCTGCAACTCCCCGGCGCGCTGGTTGTAGCGCGCGTCGTCGTGATCCACCTCCGCCTGCTCGACGGTCCGCTCGCGCTGGAATCCATCGAAGACGGGAAGCGAAAACGTTGCCGTGATCTGGCGCGGCGTATTCGTGAAGCTGAAAGGGAACACCCGGTTGCTGGCCCGCAACTGGGCGGCTTGCGCGGGCGTCAGCGTCGTCGGGCCGCATGTCCGGGCCGGCATGTGTTCGGCCTGCGCGAGCGAGTCGATCGACAGGCACGGCCCGTTCTCGGCCTGCAGCTCCAACTGTGTCTGATTGACGAGGAAATTCTGGTCCGTGTACTCATAGGTATAGCCACCGATTCCCGTGCTGAGTTGGAACGTCGGCGTGTAGAGTCCGGCGGCCCGGTGGACGCTCACCGACGCGGCATGCTCGCGGGCGCGGAGCGCGTTGACCTGGGGATTGTCGCGGCGGGCGATCGCCAGCACGCTGTCCACCGTGAAGCCGGGTGGCGCGACCACATACGCGTCGATGAGCCGGACGCCGGGCGGCTGCGGAACACCGAGCTGCTGAAAGAGGCGCAGCTTGTCGATGTCGACCTGGTTGTGTGCCTGGAGCGCTTGGACCTGTTGCTGGCCCAGCGCGACTTCGGCCCGGCGCTGGTCGAGCGGCGTGGCACTGCCCACCGTCACGCGTGCCCGTGCGAGATTCGCCTGCGCGGTCGCGTCTACCACCAGCGTGTCCTGCAAGGCCGCCCGGGCCTGGTCTTCGAGGATCGTGACGTACTGCACCGCGACATTGCCCGTCAGCGTGGCGGACGCGCCGGTGACGTCGGCGTCGGCGGCACGTTGCGTGGCGCGGGCCACCGAGGGGGTCAGCAGCGTCGCCGCGCTGAGTTGATATGTCAGTCCGAGCGCCCACTGCGACTGGATGGCATCCGAACCCGATCCCAGCGCGCTACCGCTGAAGAACACCTGGCCGGCCTGCTGATAGCCGCCGATCAGTTGTGCCGTTGCTTGCGGCAGGAGCTGGCCCCACGCGGCCCGCGTCGCGGCGCCCGCACTGCGGCGCGCGGCGATCGTCTGCAGGAACGTCGGATTGTTTCGCTGCGCGAGGCTTTGCGCCTGGGCCAGAGTCAGGATCGGCCCTGCGGAGTCGGCGCCCACTGGGTGGTTCGCCGCAACGGAACCTGGAACGGCGGGGGCCGGGGTTTGTCCGGCGAGCGGTGCGGCGAAGGCGCCTCCCAAGGCGCACGCTCCGAAAACGCCCGCTGCGCTGAGTAGTGTCCGAGATCGCATCCTGAATTGGTCCAAGGGAAGACGTCCCGCGTTGCCGGTCGCGTCTGGTCGCCCTACGCGGCAACTGGAGACTGGGTTTCAAACCTTCGCCGGCGGGCGCCGGGAAGGGCCCAACTGAGGATGGGCCTGCCTCCGCCCAGGTGACGAGGCGCGCGAGCTATTGCGGCGCGTCGTCGCGCGTCGCAACCACATCGCGCGCGGGGATGGCGACTTTCAGGATCCGTCCGAGCGCATCGGCCCAGACTTCCCGGTCGACCGATGGGGCCGTGAGCCGCAGCCGCGTCGCGTCCAACAGGTGGCCACCCACCATGACCGAGTCGTCGCCAACCACCGTGATCCGGTCCACCGACTCCGACGACCCGTGGGGAACCACGGCCCGGATCGCCTCGGAGAATCCAGGCGTGGGACTCCGCCCGCTCATCACGCTGCGCGCGATCAGGTAGTACTGATTGTATACATCATCGTCGAGAAGTCTCGCGCCGTCGGCGACGCGAAACTCGGTCGCGGATTCGCCGTGCGGCGTTTGCGTGCGCTGGCTCGCGTGCCCCCGCACGATCTGCAGCGTGAGAAGCTCCTGGCGGCGCTCGGCGGATCGCACCTCTACCTGATAGCGCAGCGGCGCGCCCGCTGAATCCGTGACGAGCGTCGGCGTGAGACGCCGGTCGGCATACACCGCGATGCCGCTCAGGATATATCCGTTGTCGGGATCAGGCACGCGGCGGATCGTGAACTCCTCCCGGCCGATCTTCGCCGTGCCGTGCACGATGGTGAAGCTGCCCGCATCGACAGCCTGCGCCGCCTGTCCCGCCATCGCGGCCGGGATGGCGGCTGGGCTGGCGGCCGCGATCACCGGCCACACCAGGCATCCGAGACGCCGCGTCACGCCAGGCACGCCTCACGCCTCTCGTGCCATGCGATCATCGGAGCAATGTCATCAGTTGGGCGTGCCGGACGCGGCGACGATCCGGTGGGCGATACGGGCGCGGATATGGTCGTACAGCGCGGCACCGCTGGCGGCCGTGGCCCCGACGGCCGCCGGGCTTCGCTGGACATCCCGGTTCGCGCGCGGCCATCCCCACGTGCCCGGTCGCCGGTTCGTCGTGTCCGGGGTATACTGTTCGGCCAGACGCATGTCGACGAGATGGGGAGCGAGGTACAACATGAGCGAAGTGTCCGCTTCACCCCCGCAGAGCCACCCGTCTGGACCGGCGATGAGACCCGTCACGTTGGCAGCGCACGCATCGACGACCCGGACCCGCGCCGCCGCCGTCATCACCGTGGCGAGTGCTTCGCGGTGCGCATCGTCGCCGTTGGCGGTGAGCAGGATGAACTCCCGGATGCCCGCATGCTCCCATGACGAGAGCAGGTCATTGAGCAACAGGTGAAGGGTCTTCTTGCGCACCGACCCGGAACGGGGATGGCCGCGCGCCGCATCGGCACTGACCCCGTACTCCACCGTGGGTGCCCGGAGCATGCCGAATTCGGCGGACAGATCGTCGGCCAGGCGTTCGACGAGCAGGGTATCGCACCCGATCGGCAGATGAGGCCCATGAGGATCGCAGGTCCCGATTGGCACGATGAGGCGCGGATCGGCGGCGATGGCTGCCTTGATGCGATCAGGCGCGAGATCCTTTAGACGCTGCGGAGTCGTCATTCCCAATCGTGTAGAAGTCCCACCTGATTCGCCCCGCCGCGCCGAGCCATCGCTGCCGAGACGGGTGCCGCTGCTCCGTCCGGTGCGCCGGCCGCGCCGCCAGCAGCCACCGCGTTCACTCTGGTGGTCCGCCAGCGCCGCGTGCGCACTGCTGGCCGCTGCCGGATGGCTTCAGACGCCCGCCGTACCTTACCTCGTCGTCTGTGTGGCCGCTACCGTGGCAGCCGCGTGGATCGGGCGCCGGCAGCGGACGCTCGGGCCGGTGGTCGCCGTGCTCGCACTGGTTACGTTCTGTGCGCTCGCGACCATGGGCCAGGTCGCGCTCGATCGCGTTGTCCGTTCGTGGGACGACACGGTCGCGGCGATCACTCGGCACAGTGCCGCGGTGATGCACGACGAACTGACGGCGCTCGCGTCCGATTTGCGCAACAGCGCGACGAAGGCCCTCGACGCACCAGCCGACCCCGCCGACGCGTTCGCATGGCTGGCGCCGCTCGCGCGCGGCGACGGTGAGCGGAGCATCGTGCTGTCGCGCGATGGCCGCCCCGTAGCGTGGAGCGGGACCCTGCGGACAGTGCCAGACACGAGCGGCGCACCATTCGCAGTGGTACGGACGCCCTTCTATGTCGCCCTGCAGGCCACGGTCCAGCGGGGTACCGCCCGGGCGGTCGCCGTGGCACTGCTGCATGCCGAACCGCCCGCCGACCGGCTCTCGCGCCCGCTGGACGAGACGATCGCGGAGCGCACCGGTGTCGACGGATTCGCGCTGATGCCACCCTCCGCGGGCGCGCCGCCGATCGCCGACAACACGCCGGCCGCATTCGAGCCCGCAGGGGTCCCTCTCGCGACCGTGCGGCCGATCCCGCCGCAACTCGAAGAGGCGGCCGAGCGCGTGACGGAGCAAGCCCAGAACACCGGCGCGCTGGCGTTCGCGGTGGCGCTGGTGGGATTCCTCGTCGCGGAATGGCGTCCGCGCCGGGCGGCGCCAGGCCGCCGGTTGGTCGCGCTCGCGGTCCCGCTCGCGGCGCTCGCGATCGTTCCGCTCAACGCATTCTCCAACACCAGCCGGCTGGTCGACCCGACGTATTTCTTCTCGCCGGTCGGGGGCCCGTACACGGCGAGCATCGGTGCGCTGGGCGCGACCAGCGCGATCGCGCTGCTGGCCGCGTTCGCTGCGGCGCGGGCCCGGGCCCGGCTCCGTCCCCGATTGCTGGCCGTAGCCATCGCGCTCGTGGCGAGCCTCGGCGCGCCCTTCGCCGTCGCGTATGTTGCCGGCGGCATCACGCCTCCAGGTGCCGCGGTCCCGCTCACGCTCTGGGTCGGCTGGCAGATTGCGCTCGCGCTGGGTGCGGCCGCTCTGCTCGTTGGCGCATCGGTCGCGGTCCGGAGTGCGCTGGCGGAGCGGCAGGGTCTCTGGCCGGTCGTCGCCGTCGTCATCGCCGGCGCGGCCGCGGTCCTCGGACCGATCCTCTGGGTTGCACCAGGCGGATGGCCCGCGTGGTACGCGATCCCGTGGTGCCTGGCAGGCGCGGCGGCCGCCTTTGCGCGCGGCTCCCGCTGGAGGGTGTTCCTGTCCGCCCTCGTCGCGGCGCTGGGGTCCGCGGTGGTCGTGTGGGGCACAACGGCGCAGAAACGAATCGTGCTCGCCGAACGCGACCTCGCCGGACTCGCGGTCCCGGATCCCAATGCGGTGGCGCTCCTCGATCGCTTCGGGACCGAGCTCGCGTCGGCTCCGCCTCCGGTCAGCCGCGCCGACCTCCTGCATCGCTACGCGCGTTCCGACCTCGCGGCCGCCGACTACCCGGTGCGCCTCGCCGTCCGCGCGGCCGGTGGCGGACCGGACGTCACGCTGGAACTGGCCCGGTTCGACACCGACACCGGATTGGTGGCGGCGATCGCGAGTGAGGCGCTCGTGGGGCGCGCGGTCGTCTTGTCCGAGGCCGCGGGCTCACCCGGCGTGCAGCTCGTCCTCGCCGTGCCCGCGGCGAACGGCAGCGTGACGACGGTCGTCGTGGCCCCGCAGACGCGCCTGATCGCCGCCAACTCCTTCGCACCGCTGCTCGGCCTCGCTCCCGATCCCGGGCTGTCGCCACCCTACACGATCTCGCTGCTCGAGGTGGTTCCCGAGCGGCGCACCGCGGCCAGTGCGCCACAAGGCGATCTGCTGGGAGTCGATAGTGCAGTCGGCCGCGGGGCCGATTCCGTCGCGGTCCAGGCGGCGGCCTCCGGGTTTGCGGGCCCGCTGGCCCGGTACAAAGGCGTGCCAGTGCGCTGGACGCGCGCCGGGAGCGCGCTGCACGGCGATTGGCTCGTGCCGACGAGCGCGGGGCCGGCGCGTGCGCATGTGGAGGTCGAGCTGCGGCCGTTCGATGCGCTCGTCCAGCGCGCGGTCCTGCTCGTGGTGCTGGATCTGCTGGCTGCCAGCCTGCTGTGGGCTGTCAGCGTCGCCGGTGATGGCGTGCTGGCGCGATGGATGATGGGCCACGCCCGGCGCTGGTCGCGGAGCTATCGCACGCAGCTCACGATCGTGCTCTTCGGTTTCTTCGTCGTCCCGGCGGTGATGTTCGCGGCGTGGTCCTACCGGCGGCTGCGATCGGACGATGCCGAGGAGCGGGCGCTGCTCGTGTGGCAGACGCTTCGCGGTGTTGCTTCGGGAGGTCTCGACGATCTCTCCACCGACGCCGCGCTGGTCGGGACGCCGATTCTGCTCTACGACGACGGCGCGCTCCGTTCGACGAGCGATTCGCTCTATGATGCGCTCGCGCCGCTCGGCCGGTTCCTGCGTCCGGACCTCGAGCTGGGCCTCGGTCTCGGCAACGAGGTGCGGGCCAGCCGCGCGGCCGAACTTGGCGGCGGCCGCGTCTTGATCGGCTACCGGGCCGTCGATGCCGCCGGTGGCGATCGCGTCGTCCTCGCCGCTCCGGCCCGCGGCGACGAAGCGGGTCTCGACACGCGCCGCGATGACCTCGGGATTCTCGTGCTGTTCACCACGGTCCTCGGAGCGGCCGCCGCGCTGGGGTTGAGCGGACTCGCCGCGCGGCGCTTCGCGCGCCCGATCGATGCCCTCCGCCGCGCGGCGCTCGCCATGGCGGTCGGTGACCGCGAACCGGATCTCGCGGGGGATCCGCCGGTCGAGTTCGTGCCCGTATTCGCCGCGTTCAGGAGAATGGCCGCCGATTTCGGAGAGAGCCAGCGCGTGCTCGCGTGGGGCGAAATGGCTCGGCAGGTCGCGCACGAAATCAAGAACCCGCTGACCCCGATCCGCCTCGGCATCCAGCATCTCCAGCGGGCCAGGGCGGCGCGCCGGGCCGACTTCGATCGCATCCTCGACCAGAACGCGGGACGCATTCTCGCGGAGATCGACCGGCTCGATCAGATCGCGCGGGCGTTCAGCCGCTACGGCTCCGCGCCGGACGAGCGGGCGCCGGCCGAGCCGACGGACATCGTACACGTGGTGCAAGATGTCGTCGAACTCGAACGCCTCGGTGCAGGGGGCGGTGTGACGTGGGGGCTCACCGGCGCCGACGATGCCGTCGTGGCGCTCGCGCGCGCCGATGACCTGCGTGAGGTGCTGCTCAACGTGCTCGAGAACGCTCGCCTGGCGCGTGCGCGGCAGGTGTCGGTGCACGTCGCGGTCGAGCGTGGGGCATCCGACCGTCCCCACGCGACGCCCGGACGCGATGGCGCGGGACGCGCGATCATCACCGTGGACGACGACGGTGAAGGCATCGGCGCCGATGTCCTGCCCCGTATATTCGAGCCGCATTTCTCCACGCGGACGAGTGGCAGCGGGTTGGGGCTGGCCCTCAGCCGCCGCATCGTCGACGGGTGGGGCGGTACGATTGTAGTGGAAAGCGACCCCGGGACCGGTACGCGAGTCACGATTGTATTAGCGTTGTCTGTCGCATGAGCGGCATCAACGTGACGACGCGCGAGCTGCCGGCGCATCTGGCCGGGTGGCAGCTCCCGAACGACTGGAGTTGGGGCTCGACCGGCGTGACCGGCGAGTTCCGGCACGCCCAGGAAGTGGTCGATGCGCTGGGCCGGTCGCTGGCGCTCGTCACGGCGCCCAACCCGGATCACTATGCGTGGCTGGCGGCGGAGGCCCGGCAGCTCGCGCACCGGAGCCATCCGTCGGTACCGACCACGTACCACTATTGGTCGGTCGCGCGCGAGACGCGCCGCGGACCCGGATATCTACGCCGATGGATCGAGGGTGAGACGATCGCCGCGCGAGTCGCCCGCCTCGGTCCCAACGAAGTGCCGTATGTCGTGCAGGTGCTGCGCGCGGCGGGATCGGCGCTCGCGTATATCCACGACAGCGGCGGCGTCCACGGCGCGCTCTCGCCACAGACCGTGTGGGTCACGCCCACGCGCCGGTTGTGGCTCCTCGGCTGGCAGTGGGCCGTACCCCGCGAAGCCATCCCGGCGGGGCTCGCGCCCGACCGGCGCTGGACGCCCGCGCCCCCGGAGAGCTCCGACGGCCGGTGGATGCCGGATGTCCGCAGCGATCAGTGGCAGCTCGCCGCCGTGTGCTTCATGCTGCTCACGGGCGAGCTGCCACCCGCGCAAGACGTACCGCCCGTCCGATGGGTGCGCCCCGAGTGTCCGCAGGGATTGGCAACGGTGCTGGACCGCGCGCTGTTGGCGGCGCCTGATTCACGGTTCGCGTCCGTGGGCGCGCTGCTCCGCACGCTCGAGCGGGTCTCCGCGCCGCCACGGTCGGGACAGGCCCTGGGCGATGTCGAGGATGGCAGCGGCGCGCCAGAGGGGAGCGAGCAGCGCCTGCGCTGGGCCCTCGGCGATGACTACGAAGTGCTGTCACCGCTCGGCACCGGGACGTTCGGCTCGGTGTGGCGCGTCCGGGATCTGTCGCTGGAGCGGGAGGTCGCGCTCAAGATGCTGCATCCGCGCGTCGCGCGAGACGATGCCGCGGTCTCCCGTTTTCGGCGGGAAGCGCAGCTTGCGGCGCAGCTCGCCCACCCGGCGATCGTTCCCGTCTACGATTGGGACCGGCGCGGCGATGTCGCATGGTACACCATGGAGCTGGCCGAGGGTGGGTCGGTAGCCGATCTGATCGCACGCAGCGGACCGCGGCCGATCGCCGAGATCGCGCCGCAGGTGGATCTCGTGCTCGACGGTCTGAGTGCGGCGCATGGGAGCGGGATCGTCCACCGCGACCTCAAGCCGGAGAACATCCTGATTGATCGCTATCGCCGGTGGCGTATGAGTGATTTCGGTATCGCGTACATTCCGGGCGAGACGCCCGGTGGGCCAACCGGCACACCGGCGTTTGCGGCGCCCGAGCAGTTGCTGGGGGAACAGCAGGGGTCGAGCGTGGACTGCTTCGCGATCGCTGCCATCGTCGCGTTCGTGCTGTCGGGGCGCCCGCCGTTCGGCGACGGGGATGCGAGAGCGATCCTGGCCCGGCAACTGGCCGGCGGACTGGACCTCGATGAGTTCCACGAAGCGCTGGAGCCGTGGTTGCGCCGCGGACTGGCCATCACGCCCGAGAGCCGGTTCGCCGACGCGGCCGCCATGCAACGCGCTTGGCGCGCAACGGTGAAAACCGTGTCACGCGCTGAACGGCGTGCCGGGTGGTGGCGCCGGCTGGTATTTGGCGCCCCGGCCCCGGGGGCCGGGCGCTCCGCGCCGGCGGTGGTCGCGCGCGGAACGTAGCGGGATTTTTCGATGTCTCGCGATCCGCGCCGGCGTTACGACATCGCGGCGAAGCGATCCAGCGTGGCGCGTTCTTCCTCGGTGAGGCTCCTCGTTCCGAGGGTCTGCGCCTTGTCCAGGAGCCGGACGATCTCGTCCCGGTTGACCGAATGCAGATCGTCGATGCGGATCGAGCGCCACCGGCGCAGGTTGTCGGCATCACCGAGCAGTGCAGGGGGCCGGGGGGCGGCGATCTTCCTCTTCCAACTCCTCGCCGGCGACCGGAACTGCATCACCTTGAGATAGAGGAACCCCGAGATCAAACCGCCCAGATGCGCGAAGTGCGCGATGCCCGCGCCGCCGATCCCACCCACGCCGGCCACGTCCATGACCACGTACGCCGCTACCAGGAGCCAGACCTGTACGGGGATAACGCCCCAGATCAGAAACCGCTCGCGCGGCCAGTACATCGCGTACGCCAGCGTCACGCCCATGATCGCGCCCGATGCCCCCAATGTCGGCGCCTGCGGCGGTGCAAAGGAGAACAGCGCGCCGCCGATCCCGCTCAGGAGATACATGGCGATGAAATTGCCACTGCCGATACGCTCCTCGACGCGGGGACCGAATATCCAGAGCGCGAACATGTTGAACGCGATATGCCAGATGCTGTTGGGGTCGTGCAGAAACATGTAGGTGACGAGCGTCCACGGACGCTCGAGGACGAGCGGCGGACGGAGCAGGAACTCCTGCGTCACCGAGGGAACGACTTGCTGTACGAGGTACACGAAGACATTGGCGGCAATGAGCCGGCGAACCCATGGCGTCATGTGTATACGTTCGCCTGGCGCGGCGCGCCGGGCCAGTGGCGGCACGTTACACAGGCCGCAGGCATCCCTCGCACGGTGACTGCTGACGGCGGGATGACGCCGTCGCGCGAGCGTCAGGCGCATGCTCGCTGCTGTCCGGTCGGCCGCGGTTCTGGGGATCGACGCCTACGACGTCACGGTCGAAGTGGATGCGGCCCTCGGTCTTCCGCAGTGGACGATCGTCGGCCTCGCCGCGGGGGCGGTCAAGGAGAGCCGCGAGCGCGTCCACTCGGCCATCGTCAATGCCGGGTTCACGCTTCCGCCGCGACGAGTGACCGTCAATCTCGCCCCTGCCGACACACCGAAAAGCGGGTCTGCGTTCGATCTGCCGATCGCGCTGGCGCTGCTCATGGCGACCGGACAGCTCGCGCGGTCCGCGGCCGACGGCCTGACGGTCGTGGGCGAGTTGGGGCTGGACGGATCGATCCGGCCGATCCGGGGGGCGTTGCCGCTTGCACGGCATGCGGCGCGAACCCCTGGGGAGACGCTCGTGCTGCCGCCGGCCAACATCACGGAGGCATCACTCGTGACGACGGTGCGGCTCGCAGCGCTCCCGGAGCTGGGACCGCTGGTGCGGGCGCTGCGAGACCAACTCCTGCCCGCGGCGGAGACGCCGCGTCCGCCAAACCGCGCCCGCGTGGCGGACAGCGTGGATTTCGCCGACGTGGCCGGACAGGCGGGCGCCAAGCGTGCACTCGAGGTGGCGGCGGCGGGTGGCCACAATGTCTTGCTCATCGGGCCGCCCGGCGCGGGCAAGACGATGCTCGCGCGACGTCTGCCGACAATTCTTCCTGTACTGAGCGAGACCGAAACGCTGGACGTGATCGCGGTTCATTCGGTCGCCGGTGTGCTCGCGAGCGATGACCCGCTGCCGCCGCCTCGCCCGTTCCGCTCGCCCCATCACACGGTGTCGGCCGCCGGGCTGCTTGGCGGGGGTAGCGCACCGCGGCCCGGCGAGGTGAGTCTCGCACATCACGGCGTACTGTTTCTCGATGAGTTGCTGGAGTTCCCGCGGTCGTTGCTCGATGCACTACGGCAACCGCTCGAGGACGGCCGCGTCGTCATCGCGCGTGCGCGCCGTTCGGTGACATTCCCCGCGCGATTCACCCTCATCGCGGCGACGAACCCGTGCCCCTGCGGCCAAGCTGGCGATCCGCGCGGCGCCTGCCGCTGTACGCCCGCCGTGGTCGCGCGATATCAGTCCCGTCTCTCCGGCCCCCTGGCCGATCGCATCGACGTGCATGTTGCGGTCGGCGCGGTGCCGCTCCGCTCGCTCGATCCCGCAGCGCCGGGTGACTCGTCCGCCACCATGCGCGGGCGCGTGGATGCCGCGCGCGGGATCCAGCACAAGCGCTACGATGCGATGCGCAGTGGCCATGGCATCACGTGCAACGCGCACGCGCCGGGACGCTGGCTACAGGCCGAGACGCCCGTCGCGCCGCGCGCGCGTGAGTTGCTTGTCGCCGCCGCCGAGCGCCTCGCGCTGTCCGCGCGCGGCTATCATCGCGTGCTCAAGGTCGCTCGCACTATCGCGGATCTCGAGGGCGATGACATGGTGGGGGTGCCGGCCGTGGCCGAAGCGCTCCGATACCGCCCGGCTGAGTGCGGTGCTGTGACTCTCGCAGGCCGGCGGGGAGCGGACGGGGCTGGCGCCATATGATGTCCCTCGGCGATCATTCATTTTTACGGGACGTCTGTGGCTGACACTGTCATTGAAGTCTGCTCGGCGGGACCGGATTCGCTCGGAAGAGAGGCGCAACTCGTCCAGTGGCTGCGCGGCCGAGGGTCCGTGCTCGTGGGCTACAGCGGCGGAGTGGATTCCGCGTATCTGGCGGCCGTTGCGCTTCGGAGCCTGGGCCCCGGCCGCGTGCTCGCGGTCATTGGACGGAGCGCATCCTATCCGATGGAGCAGTGGGCCACGGCGCGGGCGGTGGCAGCGCAGTTGTCGCTGCCGCTCCTCGAAATCGACACCGGCGAACTGGACGATCCCCGCTACGCGGCCAATCCGTCAAACCGGTGCTACTTCTGCAAGAGCACGCTCTGGGAGCGTCTTGTTCCGGTCGCGCGTGCACGCGGTCTCGCATCGGTGATCGACGGGACGAACGCTGACGATGTCGGAGACTACCGGCCGGGCGCGCGTGCCGCGCAGGAGCACGGGGTGGAGTCTCCGCTGGCGGTTGCCGGAATGTCAAAGGCCGACATTCGCGAACGATCGCGCGCGCTCGGCCTGCCGACGTGGGCGCAGCCCTCGTCTCCCTGCCTGTCGTCCCGCATTCCATATGGATCGCCGGTCACGGTGGAACGGCTGCGCCGGATAGAAGCGGCCGAGCGTGCGCTCCGCGACCTGGGTGTCACGGGCGATCTGCGGGTTCGGGACCACGGCGACCTTGCCCGCATCGAACTCCGGCCGCAGGCGATCGGGTATTGGTCGGCGGTGGATCGCCGCGCCCGGCTGGCGGCTGCGGTTCGAGGCGCTGGCTACGAGCATGTGGCGCTCGACCTCGCCGGGTTCCGATCCGGATCACTCAACGTCCTGGCGGGCGTGCATGCCGGGTGACATGGCGGCACTGTTCGCCTCCGATCTCGCGGAAGCTGGCCTGGCGTGCCGCGTCGAGGCGAGGGAACGGCTGGCTATCGTGCACCCGGAGCCCGGGCACCACCTGGACGTGGCCGACGACACGGCCCGCCGCCATGTAGTGGGGCTCGGACGCAAGCGCGGGTTCACCCACGTGGCGATCGCGCTCGCCGAGGCCGGGGGATAGGGACATGGGCTGCCTGCGCCGCCTGGGTTGCCTGGTCCTCCTCGCGGTGTTGGCGGGCGGGGCGTTGTGGATAACCGGCGACCGCTGGCGCCCGCTCCTCCCGGACTGGGTGCCCGGCACCGACGAGGCTCGCGCGATCGCCGCCGATACCGGCTGGGCTCTGGTAACGCCCGTCGGAGCCACCCGCGCCGAGCACGCGCTGGCGGCCCTCCGCGACCGGTCGGCCAAGATATACACCTGGGTGAGTCCAGCCGACTTCGCGGGGTATGTGTTGATGGATCTGTCCGGCCGCTTGCCGCCCGAAGGCGACAGCACCGAGGCGATCGTCATCGCGAGCCAACTCCGGGTGCGGACGTCGCTCGATATCCGTGCGCTGGGTGGCCAGCATGTCTGGGAGACCGTTTTTGACGTCATCGGCACGCGGGCGCCGCTCGTCCTTGCGGGAACGTTCGACATCGTTCGTCCGGGTATAGCCGAGTTTCGCGTCCAGGAGCTATCGATTCACGGGGTACGAGTGCCAGGCCCAATGATTCCACGGTTGCTGCGTAGAGTGGACAGTGGGCTGCATCCGGTCGGGATGGCCGCCAACGCACTGTTGGTGAACGTCCCGGCCTATGTGGCCGACATCCGGGCTTCAAGCGGCAAAATCCTCATCTACAAGAGCGAACCGTGAAATCACATCCCAGTACTGGCCTTCAGCGTGCTCGCCCTCTAGCGGTCCGGGTCTCGTGACCGCCCTCGCGTCCTGGCAGGCCAGCTTCTTTCGGGTGCGCCCGTGAGCCGCCGCGTCCTGGTGGTCGATGATGAGCCGGGGATCCGTGCGGCGCTCGGCCAACTGCTCGAATACGAAGGCTACGAGGTCCGCACCGCAAAAGATGCGGCGGATGGGATCGCGCAGGTCGGGAATTGGCACCCGCACCTGGTGTTCCTGGATGTCAAAATGGCCGGGATGGATGGACTCGAGGCACTCAAGCGCATCAAGGAGTCCGACCGGTCGGTGACCGTGGTCATGATCAGCGGGCACGCGACAATTCAGACCGCGGTCGAGGCCACGCAGCTCGGGGCATACGACATCCTCGAGAAGCCGCTCGATACCGACCGCATCCTGGTCACGCTCCGCAACGCGCTGGAGCACGTCGAACTGTTCGAGGAGAACAGCCGGCTTCGTGAGACCATCGAGTCTCGCTTCGAGATCGTCGGGAAGTCCTACGTGATCCGGGCGTTGATCGACAAGATCGAGCGAGTCGCGGCCACGCCGGCCCGTGTGCTCATCACCGGTGAGAACGGGACCGGCAAGGAGCTGGTCGCCCGCGCCATTCACCGGCAGTCCTCGCGCCGCGACCGGCCGTTCGTGGAAGTGAACTGCGCGGCAATCCCCGGCGAGTTGATCGAGAGCGAGTTGTTCGGCCATATGCGCGGCTCGTTCACCGGCGCGGTGAGCGACCGGGCCGGGAAGTTCGAGCAGGCCAACGGTGGCACGCTCTTTCTGGACGAGGTGGGAGACATGAGCCCCGCGGCGCAGGCCAAGGTGCTTCGTGTGCTGCAGGACGGTGTGGTGACGCGGATCGGAGGCATGAAACCGATCTCGGTGGACGTGCGGGTCCTGGCGGCCACCAACAAGGCGCTGGATGCCGAGATCGCCGCGGGCCGGTTTCGCGAAGACCTGTACTACCGCCTCAACGTGGTGCCGCTCGCCGTGCCACCTCTCCGTGAACGGCGCGAAGACATCTCGCAACTGGTGGCGTATTTCATCGGGATGATCGGGGAACGTGACGGGGTCGGGGCGAAGGGGATTGCGTCGGAGGCCGTTGATGCGCTCGCGGCACTGGAATGGCCCGGAAACGTGCGGGAGCTCCGGAATACCATAGAACGGCTGCTGATTCTGGCGTCAGGGCCGAAGATCACCGTTCAGGACGTTGACCGGCTGGCGGGCCGCCGGCCCGCGGATGACGGTGCCGGGATCGGGTCCCTCGCCGAGTGCGCTACATTTGAAGAGTTCAAGGCGCAGGCGGAGCGCGCCTTCCTGCTCAGCAAACTGCGTGCGTTCGACTGGAATGTGTCCGAGACCGCGCGCGCACTCGACATGCCCCGCTCCAACCTCTATAAGAAGATCGAACGCTATGGGCTCACCCGCGAAAGTTGACCGTCCGCGCAACGCGAAGAGTGATGGCAGGGGCGCCGGCAGGAACGCTGCGAAGGCTCCCGAGAGGGCTGCTGCGAAAAGCAATGCGAAGGGCAATGCGAAGAACAATGCGAAGAACAGCACGAAGGACGACACGAAGAGCGATGCGAGGAAGGCTGCCCCGAGCAGCGTGCGCGTCTTTCAGAATTTCATAGCCGGCCGCTGGGTCCCCGCATCGGGCGGCTCAACGTTCGATGACGTGAATCCCGCGGACACGACGGACATCGTCGGCCGGTTTCCCCGGTCTGGTCCGGCCGACGTGGATGCGGCGGTCCGGTCCGCGCAGCGGGGCTTCGAGCGATGGAGGCGGACGCCGGCGCCCGCCCGTGGAGACGTGCTTCGCCGGGTCGGTGAGATTCTCGTCGCCCGCAAGGAAGAGATCGCGAACCTGATGACGCGGGAGATGGGCAAGCCCCTCGCCGAGACGCGGGGCGATGTGCAGGAAGGGATCGATACGGCATTTTACGCGGCGACGATGGGCCGCCAGTTGTTCGGCCGGACCGTGCCGAGTGAGCTGCGCGCCAAATGGGCGATGAGCTACCGGCGCCCGGTGGGAGTCTGCGGCATCATCACGCCGTTCAATTTCCCGCTGGCGATTCCGACGTGGAAAATGTTCCCGGCGCTCGTCTGCGGGAATGCGTGCGTGTTCAAGCCGGCCGAGGATGTGCCGCACACCGGGACCGTGTTCGTCGAGATTCTGCTCGAGGCGGGATTGCCGCCGGACGTCATCCAGCTCGTGCACGGGGACGGGGAGGCCGGCGCCGCGATCGTGGCACACCCGGGGATTCCCCTCGTGTCGTTCACCGGCTCCACGGACACCGGCAGCCGGATCGGCGAGGTGTGCGGCCGGATGCACAAGCGGCTGTCCCTCGAGATGGGCGGCAAGAACGCACAGATCGTCCTCAATGACGCAGATCTCGATCTGGCTCTCGAGGGCGTGCTGTGGGGGGCGTTCGGCACCACGGGGCAGCGCTGCACCGCGACGTCGCGTCTCGTGCTCCAGCGCGGCATTCACGACACCGTGCTGGCGCGGCTCGCGGATCGGGTGCACGCCCTCCGCCTCGGCGATGGCCGGAAGCCGGGGACCGATGTCGGGCCGCTGATCCACGAGGCGTCGCGCGACAAGGTCGAGGAATACATCGCCATTGGCCGCACCCAGGGTGCGCGGCTCGTCACGGGCGGGAAACGCGCCACGGGCGGCGCCCTGGACAAGGGGTGGTTCTTTCAGCCGACGATCTTCGAGGGCGTCACGCCGGGGAGCCGGCTGGAGCAGGAGGAGATCTTCGGACCGGTCCTGTCAGTGATCCGCGTCGACACCGTCGATGAAGCGTTCGCCGTGAACAATGACGTGCGATACGGCTTGTCGTCGTCCGTGTACACCCGCGACGTCTCGCTGGCGTTCCGGGCGCTGGCGGAACTTGACAACGGCATCACGTATATCAATGCCCCGACGATCGGCGCCGAGGCGCACCTGCCATTCGGCGGCGTGAAGCAGACGGGGAACGGCCACCGTGAGGGCGGCTGGGAAGTGTACGACTTCTATACCGAGACCAAGGTCGGTTACGTGGACTATTCCGGGACCCTGCAGCGCGCCCAGATCGACAACTACCTCGGGACGCCGGACTGACGCCCATGCTGTCGCGGGCGTGGCGATTCGCAGCGATGTGGAGGGCGCCGCACGAGGCTCGTGCGCGCCTTGCGGGAGTCTGTGAGGCCGGATTAATTGCGCCCATGAGGGCTCCGTGACCGACGGCGCGCTGGCGGGCGTCACCCCGACGCCCGGCCAGGCGGCGTTCTCCGAGGAGCGGAGGCAGGTCGCGCTCCATCGCGCGAATCGCCGCGGATTCCGGTGGCGAATGATCAGGGACTGGGCGCAATCGTTCCTGATCGCCCTCGGGCTGTTCTTCGTGTTGCGCGCCTTCTTCATCGAAGGGATCCGGATTCCAACGGGCAGCATGGAGCAGACGCTACTCGTCGGCGACTTTCTGCTCGTCAACAAGCTGGCGTATGGCGCCGAGGTTCCGTTCACCGCGCACCGGCTACCCGCGCTCGAGCACCCACAGCGCCGTGACGTGATCCTGTTCCGGCCGCCGAAGGACCCGAGCACGTACTATATCAAGCGTGTGGTGGGCACCCCGGGCGATACCGTCGCCATGAAGGACGGGGTGCTGTCGGTGGATGGCGCGCCGCAAGCGGAGCCGTACGTCGTGCACATGCACCCCGCGAGCGAGACGGCGGATATCCAATTCCGGTGGCAGCGGCAGTTCCTCGTGCGCTCGGCCGCGGCAGCAAGAAGCTACGATCCAACAAGTAACAACTGGGGCCCGCTGGTCGTCCCAGAGAGAAGCTACTTCGTGCTGGGTGACAACCGCGACAACTCTTCCGACAGCCGGTATTGGGGCTTCGTCCCGGCGTCGTCGATCGAAGGCCGGCCGATTTTCGTGTATTACAGCTACGCACCTGACTCGGCGAGCCGGTTGCCGCAGTTGACGCGGGTGCGATGGCATCGGATCGGGGAACGAGTCGAGTAGCACGTGGAGAGCACGGGACTCCCGGTACGGAAACCCGCTCACCAAGGAGCAGTTGGCGGAATGGCGGCGGCGAAACACAGGAAGACTGCGTACGAAGAGGGATCGCTGGACCAATACCTCCGCGATATCAGCGCGTACCCGCTGATCACGCGGGAGGATGAGATCGAGTTGGCGCAGCGGATCCGGGTGAACGATCAGGAAGCCCTGGACAAGCTCGTCCGGTCGAACCTCCGCTTCGTCGTGTCGGTCGCCAAGAAATACCAGAACCAGGGCGTCGCCCTGTCGGACTTGATCAACGAGGGCAACCTCGGCCTGATCCGCGCCGCCCACAAATTCGACGAGACGAAGGGGATCAAGTTCATCTCGTATGCCGTGTGGTGGATCCGGCAGGCGATCCTCCAGGCGCTCGCGGAGCAGTCGCGGATCGTCCGGGTCCCACTCAATCGCGCCGGCACGCTCCACCGGATCGGCAAACGCGCCAGCAGCCTGCTCCAGGAGCTGGGCCGCGAGCCCACGCACGAAGAGATCGCCGAGGGCATGGACATCACGGAGGAAGAGGTCGCGAAGACGATGTCGATCTCGCAGACCCACCTTTCGCTCGACGCGCCGCTGACGCCCGGCGAAGACAATCGCCTGCTCGACTACCTCGCGGACACGATCAATCCGACGCCCGACGAGCAGACGTTCGAGAAGGCCCTGACCGAGACAGTGGAGGAAGCCCTCGCCGGTCTCAAGGAGCGCGAGTCCAAGATCCTCCGGCTCTACTTCGGGCTCGACGGCGAGGAGCCCATGACCCTCGAGCAGATCGGCTCCCTCATGGGGATCACGCGCGAGCGCGTCCGGCAGATCAAGGAAAAGGCGCTCTCCCGGCTGCGGCACGTGAGCCGGGCCCGCGCGTTGGAGTCCTACCTCGGCTGACGCGTGCCCGCCGCCAGCACGTTCGATGTGACGACCGGCGTCGATCTCCAGGAGGTCGACAACGCGGTCAACCAGGCGCAGAAGGAAATCGCGCAGCGCTACGACTTCAAAGGGACGAAGGTGAGCCTCGAGTTCACCCGCGCGACGAATACCCTGGTGCTGGTGGCCGACGATGACTTCCGGATGCGCGCGCTCTTCGACGTGCTGCAGCAGAAGCTCATCAAGCGCGGCGTCTCGGTGAAGAATCTCACGATCGGCGAGATCAAGCCGGCAGGCGGCGACACCGTGCGCCGCGAGATCACGCTCAAGACGGCCCTGGACGGCGATACCGCGAAGAAGGTCGTCGCCGCGATCAAGGATGCGAAAATGAAGAAAGTGCAGGCCTCCATTCAGGGCGAGCAGGTGCGCGTGACGTCCCCGTCCCGCGATGACCTCCAGGACGTGATCACGCTGCTCTGGGGCCAGGACTTCGGCGTCGAGCTCAAGTTCGGGAACTATCGGTGATCGCGCGGTAGTCCCCGGGGGCGCTCGCCGAGCTGGCTCGTGTTGAGCCGGTCTGCGGCCGCGGCTAGCTTATCCCCTGTGGCGCACGTACCGAGTCTTCCGTCAGTGACCGTGGGTGTCGTCACACTGGGATGCGACAAGAACACCGTCGATACTGAGCGCTACCGCGCCGAGCTGGCGGCGAACGGCGCGTCCCTGACCCGCGATCTGTCGGCAGCCGACGTCATCATCGTCAACACCTGCGGCTTCATAGACGCGGCAAAGAAGGAATCGATCGACGCCCTGGTGAGCGCAGGCACCTATAAGGAGAACGGCTCCTGCCGCGCGGTCGTGGCCGTGGGCTGCATGGTGGAGCGTCACCGGGCGGAGCTGGAAGAGGTGCTCCCGGAGGTGGATCTCTTCCTCGGCACCTCGGATGCCGGGCAACTGGTCTCGTCGCTCGCCGATCGGGGGTGGCTCGCTCCGTCGGTCGTCGCCGTCCACCCGGGAATGCGCGTGTATGACGGTGACCTGCCCCACGTCCGGTACCTCAAGATCAGCGAAGGGTGCGATCACGGCTGCGCGTTCTGCGCGATTCCCCTGATGCGCGGCCGGCATCGGTCGTTTGCGCTCGCGGATGTCGTGCGCGAAGCACAGTTGCTCGAATTGCAGGGCGCCCGCGAGATCAACCTGGTTGCGCAGGACCTGGCGCACTACGGACGTGACCGGCGTGACGGTACTGGATTGCCCGACGTGCTTGGCGCCCTGGTGGCCGAGACGTCGGTGCCCTGGATCCGGTTGCTGTATCTGTATTCGGCCGGCCTCACGGACCGGACGCTCGATCTGCTCGCTCGCGAGCCGCGGCTGGTCAAATACCTCGACATGCCGATCCAGCATGGTTCGGATCCCGTGCTGCAGCGCATGCGGCGCCCGGAGCGCGCGGCCTCGATCCGCATGACGGTCGAGCGCGTGCGCTGCGTGATACCCGACGTGGCGTTGCGCACGACGTGCATCGTCGGCTTCCCGGGCGAGACCGAAGACGACTTTCAGCGACTGCTCAATCTCCTCGAAGAGACGCAATTCGAGCGCGTCGGGTTCTTCACGTACTCGGCGCAGGCGGGCACCCGGGCGAACGAGATGGTGGATGACGTCCCGGACGCCGTCAAGTTCGAGCGGATTGAACGGGCGACCGAGCATCAGCGCCTGATCACCGGCGACCGATATGAGACTCGGGTCGGTACGGTCGCGCACGCGATCGTCGACCGGCCGGCCGGCCGTCCGGATGCCGAGGTGCCATGGGCAAATGGCGGCGCGCGCTCGCGGCTCAGTTGGCAGGCGGACGACATCGATGGCATCACATACCTGAATCACGACCTGCCGCCGGGAACGATCGCCGAGGTCTGTGTGGACGGCGTTGTGGACGACTACGACTTTCGGGCGACCGTCCGCCGCGTCGTGTCGCAATCGGTGGCTGGCGTCGCGCTCGCTGGCCCGGGCTCCGAGGCGGCTCGCCGGAGCCGCCGCCACCTTCCGCTCGCCACGACTGCCGCCGCCCCGGGGGACACCTCTCCGAGTTCGGTGGGGAGCTTCGGGCGGTGACGTCGACGCCGGCGGTGAGCGGCAGCCGCACCGCCGTACCGGATGCGGTCGGCCCTAGGTCGGCGGCGATCATGGAGCGGGCGCGCGCCCTGTTCCCGGGCGGTGTGAACTCGCCAGTTCGCGCTTACGGCGCGGTGGGCGGCGAACCGTTCGTCGTGGAACGCGGTGAAGGCGCCCGAATCTGGGATGCCGATGGCCGGGAGTACATCGATTACGTGCTCTCGTGGGGACCATTGGTACTCGGCCACGCCCCGCCCGTCGTCCTCGACGCGCTGCGGGAGACGATGCAGCGGGGAACGAGCTTCGGAATGCCGTCGGAGCTCGAGGTCCAGCTCGGCGAAGCCATTCGCGCTCGGATGCCACACCTGGAGATGCTCAGATTCGTCTCGAGCGGAACGGAAGCGACGATGAGCCTCCTCCGGCTCGCCCGCGCGTACACCGGCCGCGATCGGGTGCTCAAATTCGACGGGTGCTACCACGGACATGCCGACTCGTTTCTGGTACGCGCTGGTTCGGGCGTCGCCACGCTTGGCATCCCCGGCTCGCCAGGGATTCCGCGAGAGTTGGCCGCGCTTACCCTTACCGCTCCGCTCAACGACCTCGGAGCCACCGCGGAGACGGCCCGGAAGTTCGGCGGGGAACTGGCGGCGATCATCGTCGAGCCGGTCGTGGGCAACGCCGGCTTCATCGCGCCGGACCGGGATTTTCTCCCCGGGCTGCGGGCGCTCGCCGACGAGACGGGCGCGCTCCTCATTTTCGATGAAGTCATGACCGGCTATCGGATCGCGCTGGGCGGCGCCCACGAACGATTTGGCGTGACGCCTGACCTCACTGCACTGGGGAAGGTCATTGGCGGAGGGCTGCCGGTCGCGGCGTACGGGGGAAGGCGGGATCTGATGGAACGCGTCGCACCCAGCGGGCCGGTGTATCAGGCCGGCACGCTGTCGGGCAATCCGCTCGCGATGGCAGCAGGGCTCGCGACGCTTCGCTCGCTCACCCCAGTGCTGCACGACCGTATCTCGGTCCGCGCGGGCGAGCTGGTTGAGGGCCTGCGGCAGGTCGCCGGGCGACACGGTGTCCCGTTTTCGGCGGATCATGCCGGCTCCATGTGGGGATTCAGCTTCCGGGACCGGCCGCCGCGCTCCTTCGCCGACGCGCAACAGGCAGACATCGGGCTCTTTCGCCGAGTCTTCCACGCCGCACGTGCCCGCGGGCTCTCCTTCGCGCCGTCGGCCTACGAGGCGGCGTTCATGTCCGCAGCGCACGGTACCCGCGAAGTCGCGGAAACACTCGAACGGTTTGACGACGCATTGCGCGCGGCCATTGCCGCGTAGGCGCCGCGGGCGCGTGTCCGGTGCAGGCACGTGGGATGTCCGCGTGCTGCGGGCCGTCCGTCATGGTGTCGTGGCTCCGGCGACGTTTCTCGCGATCGCGGCAAACTGCACGGCCGCGCCGCCGCCCCAGCCGAATCCCTCCCTCCGGCGGTCGGTGTCGGGTGGAGACATCGCTGGACGCCGGCGCCACCAGCCGGGCACGCCGCGGGTCGTAGGCATCGTCCTCTCGTCGTCGGCGCCATCAGGCACGCTCTCGGCGACCGGGGAGTGGCACCTTTACGCGGCTGGAGACCGCCTATTGGTGCGGGGGACCGGCCGCGGCTCGTGGACGATCGCGCGCCGCGGCTCGAAGGTGCGGGTGTCCAGTCGCGACGGACTCGCAGCGACCCGCGAGGGGACGCTGGTGGCCCAGCCGGCTGCACCCGAAACCTTGCTCACATGGAACGGCAGGCCGTACCGCGGCGCGCTGGAGCTCACCGCCACCTCGAACGGCCTCCTCGTGGTCAACCGGTTGCCCGTCGAGGATTACGTGCGCGGCGTCGTCTCCCAGGAGCTTGGGCCCGTTGGTCCGGCGGACAGTGCAGCGGTCCAGGCACAAGCCGTAGCGGCCCGCAGCTATGCGTACACGCGGCTGAACGATCCTGACATCCCCGCCGGCGGCCGCCGGTACGACCTTGTCGCCACCGTCACCGACCAGGTGTATGGCGGAGTCGCAGGGGAAACGGCCGTAGGCAACGCCGCCGTCGCCAGTACGTCGGGCATCGTCATCACCTACGGCGGCCGGGTAGTAAATGCACCGTATCACGCGTCGTGCGGCGGGACGACGGCCGAACCGGAGGATGTGTGGCGGGCACCGTCGCAGCCCTACCTGCAGCGCGTCAGCGACCAGATTCCTGGTACGGACCGCTATTACTGCGAAGGCTCGGCGGAGTTCCGGTGGGCTCGCACGTATACCCGCGCGGAATTGAATTCCGCCCTCGAGCACAATCTGCGTACGTATGCCGTCTCTGGTAGCGCCGGCTCGAGTGGCGATGGCAACGGCGGAGAACCCGGCGGCTCGGGCGCCTCGGGCCCCATCGGAGCGGTGCAGTCGGTGGCGGTTGATGCGCTGACGCCGGGAGGCCGGGTGGCGTGGATCACGGTCACGACCGATCGGTCGACGTATCGCGTTCGCGGCAACGATATCCGATTCGTCTTCCGGCTGCCGCGTGGCGAGATTCTCAAGAGCACGTATTTTTTGATCGACGACGAACCCATGCAGGACGGACGGTTGGCGTCGCTCACACTCCGTGGCCGCGGCAACGGACACGGAGTCGGCATGTGCCAGTGGGGAGCGATCGGACGCGCCCGCGCGGGACAGGATTTCCAGACCATCCTGGGGACTTACTATCCGGGGACGACACTTGCGCACGAGGACTAGCAGGACCGCCGGCCGCCGGGCGCGGTACGCGGCAGCGGGAGGGGCGTCATGACCGATCCGGTGCGCGTCGCGCTGCTCGGCGCCGGGGCCATAGCACAGCTCGCGTACCTGCCAGTTCTGGGCAAGATGCGCGGAGTCGAGCTGGTCGCGATCTGTGACAGCGATGGCGCCAAGGCCCGCGCGCTGGCGGACCGGCTGGGCATCCCGGATGTCTTTACCGACATCGACGACCTGCTCGAGTCCGACGAGTCCGACGCGTTGGATGCCGTAGTGGTCGCGACACCGACGCACCTGCACGAGCCCCACGTACTGAGCGTGCTCGCCCGCAAGAAGCACGTGCTGTGCGAGCGGCCGCTGGCGCTCACCGTGCGCGGTGTCGAGCGCATACTGTCCGCGGCCACCAGGGCCGACCGCAAGGTGGTCGTCGCAAACAACCACAGGTTCCGGAGCGATGTCCAGGCGCTCGACCGGTTTCTCCACGGTGGTGAGCTCGGGCGCGTGGCCGGCATCCGGGCCGGCGCGTATCACACGAGCCGGCCGACCGAGGGGTGGCGATCGCGCCGCGCAGAGGCGGGAGGCGGGGTATTCCTCGAACATGGATTGCTGCTGCTCGATCTCGCTCTGTGGCTGGCCGACTTTCCAGAACCGGAGCGCGTATCCGCCCAGATGGATCGCGGACGAGGCGCGTCGGCGGTCGAGGACAGCATGCTGGTGCACCTGCAGTGCGCTCCGGCGCTGAGCTGCTCTTTCGACATCTCGTGGTCGTACGTGGGCGAGGAGGACCGGTGGTGGTTCGAGGTCCTCGCCTCGCGGGGCAGCGCACGCTTGTCTCCCCTCCGCGTCGTCAAGTCGCTCAACGGCAAGCCCACGGATGTCTCGCCTACCGGCGCGGCCGCGCGTGACAGCGTCTTCATCCAATCGTATCGCGCCGAGCTGGCACATTTCATCGCGCTGCTCCGCGGGGAGAGCAAGTACGAAGCGCCTGCGGACCAGGTGGCGGTCACGCGGGTCCTCGAGGCGGTGTACCGATCCGCCGAAGATGGGAAAGAGATCAAGCTCTGACCGGGACACCGTGACAGGCACACTCGCCGGGCCCCGGAGTTCTCCCGCGGACACCACTCCTGCAGAAACGCCTGGCCGAAGCCGAACCGGTTTCTGGCGAAGCCTTCGCCCCTCGTGGCGGGAGTTGTTCGGGGCGATCGCCGGAGGCCTGCTCTTTGCCGCGGCGTTTCCACCTGTTCCCGCCGCGCTGTTCATCTTCGTGTGTCTCGTTCCATTGTCCGTCGGCATCGCGCGCGCGGCCGATCGCGGGGCACCGCCGTCGGTGCCGGTCCGTCTCGGCGTCTGGTTCGCGGTCGTGGGGTTCGGGCTCGCGCTTTACTGGATCGCCGTGGCGTTGTCACTGTTCACGCCGCTCGCATTCCTCGCGTACATCGCCACCATCATCGGCATGGCGGCGCTCGTGGCTCTGACCACGACGTCGATGTTCGTCGCCCGGCGCGTCTCGCGCTGGCCGCTCGCGGTGCTGCTGCCTGCAGCCTGGGTCAGCCTGGAGCTCCTGCTCGCGTATTTCTCCGACTTGGCGTTCCCCTGGTTTCCGCTCGGCCTGGCGTTGGCCCGGCATCCGGCGTGGGCGCAGGCGGCGGACCTGAGCGGGGTTCACGGGTTGAGCGTCTGGATCGCGGCGACCAACGGACTGCTGGCCGACGCGTGGCTGGCTGCGGTGCCCGCGAGCGGAGCCGGACACAAATCGGGAGGATGGCGCACCGCGATACGACGGCGCGGCGTGATCGTGCCGGTCGTGATCCTCGCGGTGATGGCCGCAGCCGTCCGCGGGTATGGCGCGTGGCGTCTGCATACGGTGGTCCTGCAGCCACTGGCGCGCATCGGAATCGTACAGCCGGACATCTCGGAGGACGAGAAAATGCAGCGGGCCATGCAGGGACGGTTCATCGTCCCGCTGGCCGCGATGACGCGCCAGGAGGAGGCCAAAGACCACCCGGCACTGATGCTCTGGCCGGAGACTGCGCTCCCCGATTTTCTGACCCATCGCCCGGATTGGGTCGACTCGCTGCGCGCGCTCGCGCGGGACGCATCGACGCCGATTCTGTTCGGCATGCTCGACTTTACGATCACCGGACCGGGCCCCGACGACTGGCAGTACTACAACGCGGCGGCGCTCGTGGACAGCGCAGGCCGGCTCGGCACGGAGCCCACGTATCACAAGAGATACTTGGTGCCCATCGTCGAGCGCGTGCCCTTCCTCAACCCGCGGTGGTTTTCGGGGATGCAGTATTTCGGAGGATTTGGCAGAGGAACCTCAGCACAACCCTTCGCGCTGCCGTTCGGCAAGGTTGGAGTGCTGATCTGCTACGAATCGATCTTTCCCCAGCAGTCCCGGGCATATCGCCGGGCGGGCGCGGACGTGATCGTCAACCTCACGAACGACGCGTGGTTCGGCCAAGGTACCGCGCCATACCAGCATGAGTCGCATCTCCGCCTGAGAGCGATCGAGACGCGGGTCGGCATCGTCCGCGCGGCGAATACGGGCATCTCGGAGTACATCGATCCGCTCGGCCGTCCGTTTGGCGCGCTTCCGCTGTTCGTAGCCGGAACCGCGACCTACGCGGCGCAGACGACGACCCTGCGATCCCCCTACGTCGTGATCGGCGACTGGGCGGCGGCCGCGTGCGTGCTGACGATACTGGGGCTCGTCGGTTGGGACATCGTTTCCCGCCGTACCAGGCGCTGACTGCGGAACCCGCCGGCCGCATCGTGGGGCATGACCACGGCGCCGCGACCCCGTGGAGGTCCTTCAGGCGGCCAGGGTCAATCCTTCCGCTGCCGCCACGACACACAGCGAGCCACCGCGACGTGCCGCCATCGTCCGGCATTCATCGGTTCGGCGGTCGACTTCGTCGTCGGTCCGTTCGGGCTTGTGGTGAAATAACACGAGCGTCTCGACCTCGGATTCGAGTGCCAGCTCCACCGCGTCCTCGTACGTGGAGTGGCCCCACCCGTGGTGATGCGCGTACTCCTCGGCCGTGAACATCGCGTCGTGCACGAGGACGCGCGCGCCATGGACGAACCGCACGAGGTCGCGGCGCCAGGTTGATCCAGCCGGGTAGGGTGCCGGAGCGCGCAGCTCATTATCCGAGATGTAGACCAGACCGCGTCCCGGGCCATTCGGTGCGGCGGTTCTGTGGCGCGGGGTGCCGCTCTCTGGCCCCGCCGCGTGACTGGCGAACCGGAACGCCAATGCGCCACCCGGATGCTGCACGGGCATCACGCTGACGTCGTAGTTGCCGGGAGTACTCCGGCCCTCGGCCAGCTCACGGAACTCGATCGAGGCGGCGAGCTCCTCGAACGTGACGGGGAATACCACCGGCGACATCTGGTCTCGGACCACGCGGCCGATGCTGGACTCCATGGCCTTCGAGCCCCAGATCGTGAACTGGTTACCAGGGTGAAAAATCGGAGCGAAGAACGGCAGGCCCTGGATGTGGTCCCAGTGGGCGTGCGTGAGGAAGATGTCGCCGCGAATCGGGGCGCCGTTCGCGCCGTTCATCAGTGAGCGCCCCAGCTCCCGGATGCCAGTGCCCGCATCGAGCACGATGAGCCAACCGTCGGGCGTGCGCAGCTCCAGGCACGGTGTGTTGCCGCCGTAGCGCACGGTATCGCGGCCGGGGCTTGGGATCGATCCGCGCGTACCCCAGAAGTGCACGCGGAAGGTCATGCTGGAGGGCTGCCTGTGGTCACAACTCAACCTCGCATGCCCGCGCCAGAGGCGAAGCGCGTTCGGTCACGACCCCCGTGTGATGGGGATCACAAACCCGGGATCGGGCCCTCCGCCCGGGGTGCTCCCCGTTCGTGCGTGAGCCCGTGCCGACAACCCCGCACGGTCGCGGATGGTGATGCGCCGCCGGTGGACGCTGATCAGCCCCGCGTCCTGGAATTCTCGCATCGTTCGCGAGACCGTCTCGCGACTGGCGCCGATCATCTGTGCGATGACCTGATGGGTGAGTGGCTTGTCGATGGTGTCGGTGCCACCCTCTTCGCCGACGTCCATCAGGAGCTGGGCGATCCGGCCGGGCACGTCGAGCAGAACCAATCCCCCGATCTTTCCATCGGCGCGTCGCAACCGTCGCGACAGTTCGGCTAACAACGCCCAGGCGACCGCTGGCGTCGCCTCGACCCGCCGGCGGAAATCATCACGCCTGAGGACCAGCAGCGTGGAATCTTCCATGGCGATCACGTGAGCGGAGCGGGGCTGGTCATCGATCAGCGACAGCTCGCCGAAATGCTCGCTGACGCCGAGAACGCCCAGGATGACCTCTCGCCCGTCTTCGGCCACCAGCACCACCTTGACGCGGCCGGCGCGCACGATGAACAGTGAGTCCCCGGGGTCATCCTCGAAGAGGATGACGCTGCCTTCGGGGTATTGTTTTTCCCGCGTGACCTCGGCAAACCGGCGCAGCTCCTCGGGAGCGATCCGGCTGAGCAGGGGAACAGTGGCCAGGAAATCGGAAGTATCCATGTCAGCCCCAGTGCGGGTGGGCCCGGCGGGAGCACCGGTGGATGGCCATGGCCAGTATCATATCGCCCGCGGGGACCGTGCGCCTGCCCTCGGGGCCGGGGTGCCGGTGGCAAAGCCCGGCTCTGGCCATGTTATATTCACTGTTTGCCACAATGTGATGACTGAGAGGACCTGCTCATGAAAGCCGATATTCATCCAGAGTATGCTACGGCGACGGTTAACTGCGCGTGCGGTAACACCTTCGAGACGCGCTCGACCCAGGCCGAGATCCATACCGATATCTGCTCCGCCTGCCACCCGTTCTTCACCGGCAAGCAGAAGCTCGTAGACACCGCGGGGCGCATCGAGCGCTTCCGGCAGAAGTACGGTAAGCAGGCCTGAGCCTCCGCGATCGCCTCTCGGAGGCGCTCGCCCGGGCGGCTGAGGTCGAGCGCGAGCTTTCGGACCCCAGGACGCTCAAGGATCCGAAACGACTCGCGGCGCTCGGGCGCGAGCACCAGCGGTTGCTCAAAGTGGTCGATGCGGCCCGGCGGCTCGAACGGACGGAATCCGAGCTGGCCGGCGCGCAGGAGTTGGCACACGCTGACGATGCGGAGATGGCCGCCGAGGCCCGGGCGGAAATGGCGAGACTCGCCGCGGTGCGGGACGGCATCCTCGCCGAGCTCAAACCTCTCCTCGTGCCCGACGATCCTCTCAACGATCGCCCGGCGATCATGGAGATTCGCGCGGGGACCGGTGGCGATGAGGCAGCCCTGTTCGCCGCGGACCTCGAGCGCATGTACAGTCGCTTCGCGGAACGTCATCGGTGGCGCCTCGAGCTGATATCCCGATCGGAGGGATCGCTCGGCGGCATCAAGGAAGTCGTCATGAAGGTGGATGGTCCGGGTTCATATGGGGCGCTCCGCTGGGAGTCGGGCGTGCACCGCGTCCAGCGCGTCCCGGTGACCGAGGCCCAGGGCCGCATCCACACCTCCGCCGCCACCGTCGCGGTGTTGCCGGAGGCGGAAGACGTCGACGTCACTATCGACGACAAGGATCTCCAGATCGACGTGTACCGCTCATCGGGTCCGGGCGGGCAGAGCGTCAATACGACCGATTCGGCGGTCCGCATCACGCACAAGCCGAGCGGCATCGTGGTGACGCAGCAGGACCAGAAGTCACAGCTACAGAACAAGCTCAAGGCCATGGAAGTCCTGCGATCACGAATCCTGGACGCCCGCATCGCCGAGCAGGAAGCGGATCGCGCGCGGATGCGCCGGACGCAGGTCGGTACCGGGGACCGCTCCGCCAAGATCCGGACGTATAATTTCCCGGACAACCGTGTGACTGATCACAGGATCGGGCTGCAGCGGCACGATCTCCCCCGCGTGCTCGACGGACATATCGAGCCATTCATCGAGGCCCTGCAACTGGCCGATGTCGAAGAGCGCCTCGGTGGGTAAGCCTCACGCGGCCCCTGGCGCCGGCGTGATCGCGCGCATGGCAAGCCCCGCCGCGCCGGCGCCGCGTGCCAGCGGCGCCCCGGCAGACGGCGATCTCACGATCGGCGCGCTGGTGCTCGAACTGGCCGGCACGCTGGGCTCGGCGACCGCGGAGGAAACCCGGCGCGAAGCACGCGACATCGTCGCCACGGTGGCGGATGCGCCGCGGCTCTGGCCGGCGACGCACGCCGCTGGCGTCGCGGATCGCGACGTCGTCGCGCGCGCACGCACGGCGGCAGAGCGCCGGCGCCGCGGGATGCCATTCGCCTACGCTGTTGGCCGCGCCGCGTTCCGCCATCTCATGCTCGAAGTGGATGAGCGCGTCCTTATCCCGCGGCCGGAAACCGAAATGCTCGTGGATCTGGTGTTATCGGCGACGGGCGGCGGTGCCGGACTGGCGATCGATGTCGGAACCGGCTCCGGGGCCATTGCGCTGGCGCTCGCGACGGAGGGCCGGTTCGAACGGGTCGTGGGCACCGATGTCTCGGCCGACGCCCTCGTGGTCGCGGCGGCCAATGCGCGTCGGGTCGCGGGACCCGGGACGGCGCCGACCGAGTTCCTCCTCGGTGCCTACCCGGCGCCGGTCCGGGGACTCAGAGCGCGGGCGATCGTCTCGAATCCACCCTACATTTCGTACGCCGAGGCATCGGCGTTGCCGTCCAGTGTACGCGCATGGGAACCGCCCGTGGCGTTGCTGGCTGGCGAAGACGGATTGGCCACGACGGCGGCGATCGTGGAGCAGTCGGCGGCGATTCTGGAGCCGGGCGGAGTGCTCGCGCTCGAGGTGGACTGCCGCCGGGCCGGCGACTGTGCTGCGATCGTGGCTCGCGACGCACGATATGCCGGCGTCGTGGTCCGGCAGGATCTGACGGGGCGGGACCGGTTCGTCACGGCGACCCGCAGCAACCGGAGTTGAGAGGACATGATCGAAGACAAAGCGATTGAACTCGGCCGAATGATCGGCCAGAGCACCGAATACCTGGCGGTCAAGCGCGCGAACGAGGCGTTGAGCGGTGATCGCGACGCCGTCGCATTGCTGCAGCGGCTCGAACAGCTCCGGGTCGATGCGCAGCGCATGATCGAGCGCGGCGAAAATCCGACCGCCGAGATGGAACAGCAGCTCGACCAGTTGCTCGGCACGATCCAGAGCAAGCCGATCTACCAGGCCGCCGTGTCGTCGCAGGAGAACTTCGACAAGATCATGGCCCGCGTGAACAACTGGATCCTGGACGGCATCAAGCGCGGTGCCGCCAGCCCGATCATCACGCTCGGATGATACGCCCGGCGGCGGGACATCGCGGCCGGATGATCGTCCTCGAAGGGGCGGAAGGCGTGGGCAAGACGACCCAGGCCGGCCACCTCGCAGCCGCCCTGCGGGAGGCGGACGCGCCGGTGGTGATCGTGCGTGAACCGGGCGCGACCTGGCTGGGCGAGAAAATCCGGGGGCTGTTGCTGGATGCACGAGTCGATATCGAGCCGCCTGCCGAGGCATTCCTCTTTCTGGCCGCCCGCGCGCAACTGATGAGCGACATCCGCGACCATCTGGAGGCTGGCACGACCGTGGTGGCTGACCGATTCTTTCTATCGACCTACGCGTACCAGATCGCCGGCCGCGGTCTCCCCGCGGATCTGATTCAGTCCGCGAACCAGTTGGCCGTCGGCGGATTCAAGCCGGATCTGACGCTCGTGCTCAACTTTCCCGTACACGAAGGGCTCGGCCGCAAGGGGAACGGCGGACGCGGCCCGGACCGGATCGAACAGGCCAGTGCGGCGTTTCACGAATCCGTCGCGGCGGCCTTCCAGGAGTTTCTGACGCCGGAGTGGCAGCGCGCGCATCCGGAATGTGGTCCGGTCGCCGGAGTCGATGCGACCGGCACCGAGGCGGCAGTGGCACGCAAGGTCATTGCGACAGTCACCGAATGGTGGCCGTCGCTCTTCGAGAGCGCGCCGCTCCTGGGCTGATCGGCCCGAGCGTCGCTACCCGGGAGACGGATGCGGTCACGAGCCGTAGTGGTCGCGGGGATCCTCAGCGCCGCACTGGTGTGCGGCGGTTGGTTTCTCGAGCTGGGCTACCGGGGACGCGCGGCGGCGGGCGTGATCGGCGTCCTTCCGTTCGCCAGTGGCGGAGATGGCGGGCGGGTGTTCGCGGAAGTCGTCGAACACGTGACTCATGATTACGTGGATTCGGTCGGGCTGGACCAGATCTACCAGAAGGCGATCGACGGCATGTTGCAACAGCTCCGCGACCCGCACAGCGCGTTCCTGCCACCGGACCGCCTTCGCCGGCTGACGGAGAGCACGACCGGATCGTACGTCGGGCTCGGTGTCCAGATCGACATTCGCGATGGCTGGATCACCGTCATTGCGGCGGTTCCGGGCTCGCCGGCCGAGCGCGCCGGCATTCAGACTGGCGACCGGGTCATCGAGATCGATGGGCGGGCGACACATGGATGGACGCAGGATGAGGCCTCGGCAGCACTCCGCGGCGTCCCAGGCACGACGGTGCGCATTGCCGTGCAGCGGCCGGGTGTCGACACGCCGATCCGGTTCGAAGCCACCCGGCGTGAGATTCACATGCGCGCCGTCCGCCACGCTGAGCTCGTGCGCCCCTCGATCGGGTACGTGGACGCCGTGATCTTCAGCGATTCGACCGCCCGCGAGCTGCGCGCGTCCGTCGACTCCCTGCGCGCGCGCGGGGCGCGCACACTGATCCTCGATCTGCGCAACGATCCGGGTGGCCTGCTGGCGCAGGGTGTGGCCGTCGCGGATCTGTTCCTCGACAGCGGCCAGACGGTCGCCAGCATGCGCGGGCGGTCCCCCGGAACGACGCGCGACTTCGCGAACGATTCGCGCCAGCCATGGCCCGGAATGGGCGTCATCCTGCTCGTCAACCGCGGTACCGCGAGTGCATCGGAGATCGTAGCCGGCGCGCTGCAGGACCACGATCGCGCGTTGATCGTTGGATCGACAACGTACGGAAAGGGCAGCGCGCAGACGCTGTTTCACGTCGATGATGCGGCACTCAAGCTCACCACGGCGCTCTGGTACACGCCATCGGGACGCTCCATTAATCGCCGCGGCCAGGGGCCGGGCGGAAACGACGCAGCGGATGACGATGGGGGTGATGACAGCGACGGAGCGGCGCGCACCGATACGACAGGTCCACGAAGGACGTACCATACGGACGCCGGGCGCGTCGTCTACGACGGCGGCGGTATCACGCCCGACCTCGTGGCCGGCGATTCGGCCACTCCGGCGGCCGACGCCGCGCTGCAGCGTGCCCTCGGTACGCAATGGCCACTCTTCCGGGATGCGCTCACCGGATACGCGCTGTCGCTCAGAGCGTCGCACTCCACGACGCCATCCGGTTCCCCGACGCCCGCGATGCGTGAGGCGCTGTGGCAGCAGATGCGGCAGCGCGGGATCCGTGTCGACCGTGCGACCTTCGACCGCCTGTCGCCGGCCGTCGATCGATGGCTGACGCACGAGATCGAGCGCTACGTCGTCGGACCCGAGGCGGCGTTTCGCACGACGCTGGATGCGGATCCCGTCATGCGCGCGGCCCTCGATGCAGCGGCGCACGCGACGTCGGCACACGACCTCGTGCTCCATTCGGGGGCACCGGCCCCAGCCTCGCACAGCGGGACACCGGCACGCTGACCGTCTTCATCCTGGGGGCCGGGCGGGCCGGGCGAGGGCTCGCGGCAGCGATGAGCGCGGCCGGCATCCCCGTGGTTGGGCTGCACGGGCGGCGCGCGGCGCCCGCCGTGCCGGCGGAGGGTCTGCCAGCCGTGACGGCCGGATCTTTGCCGGCGGTGCTGGCGACGGCGACCGTCGTGCTCGTGGCGGTGCGCGATGAGCAACTCACGGCGGCCCTGGCCGAGCTGAGCGGGGCGGTGCTCGCACCCGGGGCCGTCGTGCTCCACGCCAGCGGCAGCCTCGATCCCCGTGCCGCACTCGATCGCCTGCGTGCGGCCGGTCACCCGGCGGGCACGTTTCACCCGCTGATTCCGCTAGCCGATCCGTCGCGGGCGCCCGCCCTCGTGCGCGGCGGCTGGATCGGAGTCGATGGTGATGCGGCCGCCGTGCGGGCGGCTGAGCGGCTCGCCGAGCCAATGGGCGCGCGGGTGCTCACGATACCGGCGGCCGGACGGGCGGCGTACCACGCGGCTGCGGTCATCGCGTCGAACTTCCCGACCATCCTGGCAGCGCTCGCGTCGCGGCTGATGCGGCAGTCCGGCGTCGAGCCCGCGGCAGCCTGGGACGCGGTGCGTCACCTGATGGTGGCGGCAACGGCGAATCTCGCGGCTAACCCGCCGCACGCCGCCCTGGTCGGCCCCGTCAGCCGCGGTGATGCGGAAACCATCGAGCGGCACCTGGGAGTGCTACGGGGGGATCCGGATCTGTTGTCGGTGTATGTGGCGCTGTCGCGCGCTGCGTTACCGCTGGCGGTGGAGCAGGGAATCGATCCGGCCAAGCTGGCCCGGATCCGCACCTTGCTCGAGGTCAGCCCTTCCCGCTGAGCATCGAGCTCTGATCGACGACTTTCACTCCCGCTGGCGGAGTGAAGGTGAAGGCGGCGTGATCGACGGGGACGTTGAACGCGACCTTGATTAGCCGAACACGCCGGACGGTTCCACTCTGGTCGGTGACCTCGAACTGCCGCACCACACCGTCCGCGTCATCGACCCACAGCTCGGCCTTGCTGAACTGCGCGGTCCCCCGCGGCACGAGCACGATCGCGTGTGTCCGCGCGCCGGCGACGGTGTCGGCGCCGGCATCGGTGACCGTATAGCGGTCCAGCATCGGCTTCGTGAGGAACTGCGCGATGAAATCGACACCGACCGGACCGTTGCCCGACGATTCGTCGGTTACCGGCATCCGCATCACCTGGCCGGGTGTGGCGCTCGGGACGTACACCCACACCCACTTGCCGTCGGCGACGATGCGATCGCCGTCCGGATCCGTGAAGCGAATCGCGAGATGGGATGGGCGCTGCTGGACGAACTCTCCTCGCGCCGTGACGGTCGTCCCGGTCAGCGGATTGGTGAGGCTCTGCTCGAACGAGCCCCGGGCCGTCGATACCCGCGAATAGACGTCGACCGCCCGATTCAGGGTGGCGTTCGCATCGTGCTGTGCTCGCAGAGGGACCGCGAGGGATACCATCGCCAGCGCGACGCCCGCCACCGCCCGGGTCGCCCAGGGCGGTCGTGTTCCAGCAGGTGGCATCTCGAGGCCTACCCGACGGCCACGACGGGAGTTCCCACGATCCGTGGCGGGTGCACCACCCCGCGACCAATCGCGGCGGCGATCGGCCGCAGCTCGCTCACCAGCTCGGCGAACTGGCCCGGGTCGAGCGATTGCGCTCCGTCCGACAGCGCCCGGTCCGGCGCGGGATGGACCTCGACGAGAATGCCGTCGGCGCCCGCGGCTACCGCGGCCCGCGCCATTGGCGTCACCTTGTCGCGAAGCCCGGTGCCGTGGCTCGGGTCCGCGATGATCGGGAGATGCGACAGATTGTGAACGATCGGGATAGCGGTCAGGTCGAACATGTTGCGGACTGCCGGATCGAAGCTCCGGACCCCGCGCTCGCACAGAATGACCTGGTCGTTGCCCTCGGCGAGCACGTACTCGGCGCTCATGAGCAGATCGTTGACCGTCGCCGCCATGCCACGCTTGAGGAGAACCGGCTTGCCGATTCGTCCGACGACGCGCAGGAGCGAGTAGTTCTGCATGTTGCGTGCACCGATCTGGATGCAATCGGCGATCTCCGCCACCAGATACGCGCCGTGCTCGTCCATCGCCTCGGTGACGATCGGCAGGCCGGTCTCGCGGCGGGCGATCGCGAGCAACTCCAGACCGCGCCGTCCCAACCCCTGAAACGAATACGGCGAGCTACGCGGCTTGAATGCGCCGCCGCGCAGTGCGGTCGCGCCGGCCGCCCGCACCGCACGGGCGGCCGCGACGATCTGCTCCTCGCTCTCGACCGAGCAGGGTCCGGCGATGATGGCGACGTCCGCACCGCCCACGGTCACGCCGGGGGCGATCGTGACGACCGTATTCTCGGGTCTCCACTCGCGAGAGACCTGCTTGTACGGCTGCGTGACGTGGATGACCTGCGCGACGCCGGGGAGGGCCTCGATGCGCGAGGCGTCGACGCGGCCATCGTTACCGACCAGTCCAACGGCGGTGCGCTGCGCGCCGGGCATCGGACGCGCGTCGTAGCCCATCTCCTCGATCGTGCGGACGACGCGGTCGATCTCCGCGGGCGTCGCCCCGTGACGCATGACGACGAGCACTAGGCCTCCTGGAGCGCCGGCTCGGGCGGCGTCTCCAGTTGTTCCTCGGGGGCCGAGAGCCCGGCCGCCGCATCACGCAGCCGGACGCTGACCACCGACGAGACACCCGGTTCCTGCATGGTTACACCATAGACGGCATCGGCCGCCTCGGTGGTCGTCCGGGGGTTGTGGGTGATGACGATGAATTGGGTCTTGGACTTGAACTCGTTGAGCATGCGCACGAACCGGCCGATGTTCTGATCGTCCAGCGGTGCGTCGACCTCATCGAGCAGGCAGAACGGGCTGGGTTTGGTCAGGAAGATACCGAACAGTAGCGACAGGGCCACGAGTGCGCGCTCACCGCTGGACAGCAGATGAATCCGCTGGGTGCGCTTGCCTCGCGGGGACGCGTGAATCTCGATGTCGCATTCCAGGGGCGCATCCGGATTCTCCAGCCGGAGGTCACAGTCGCCACCCCCGAACAGCGTCATGAAGATCCGCCGGAAGTTCTCCCGCACGTGAGCGAAGGTCGCCAGAAACAGCTCGCGAGCCGTCTCATCGATCTCGCGAATCGCCTGTTGCAATGACGCCCGCCCGGCGGCCAGGTCGGCGCGCTGGGTGCTCAGGAACTCCAGCCGCTTCACTTCTTCATCGTGCTCCTCGACGGCCAGCGCGTTGACCGGACCAAGTGCGGCGAACTGCTCGCGCAGCTCAGCGGCTTCGGCCCGCAGCACCTCATCATCAGCACCCAGCGGGACGAGCTCGGCGATCAGCGCATCCCACGGCCGCCGCCACTCGCTCTCCGCCCTCTCACGCAGCGCCTGGTTGCGGGCCGCGACCTCCGTACGGCGGAGTTGCGCGCCGTGCAGCTCCTCCGCCAGGGCGGCCCCGTCGCGATGCGCGGTATCCAGCGCCTGCTCGGCGCCCATCAGTTCGGTGTACGCCGCCGCGACCGCGCTCTCCGCTGCAGCCAGCCGTGTATCGGCGTCCGTGATGGTGGCCTGCCGGGCCGCGACCTGCGCGCGCCAGGTTGCCAGTTTGCCAGTGAGATCGCCGTCGGCGTTCGAGAGGGATGCCAGCTCCGAGCGCAGCGATTGGAGCCGCTCCGATGCTGACGCGTATTCCTCGCCGAGCCGGCGTGCGCGATCGGCCGCCACCTGGGCGCGCCCTTCCGCCCGCGCAACCGCCACCTGCGCTGCAGCCCGCGCGTCGCGCATTGCTTCGTGCTGTCGCTCCGCCGCGGCCTGTGCGAGTCGCGCCGCCTCGGCCGAGCGCTGGTGATCCGCCTGCTGGCCCTCCGTCTGCGTGCGGTCGGCAGTCAGCGCCGACACCCGGGTCGCCAATCCCGACGCACGAGCGGCCAAGCGATCCTGCAGCTCCTCGGCCTGGCGAGTGTCCCGGAGAATTCGGTCAACTTCCCGCCGGCACTCGGCGAGATGCTCATTTGCACGCCGGCCGGCCTGTTCGGCGCGTGTTGCGTCCTCGGCAGCGCCCGCCGCCTGCGACTCGATACCCGCCAATGCCACACCGGCCGCCGCGGCCGCTGCGACTGCGGCATCCCGAGCCGCCGCTGCGACGGTGTGGTTGGCGCGCAGCGCCGTGAGCTCCGCGCGCCGCTGCAACGGACCACCGCCAGGCGTCACGCCGGGCAGCCAGATGGCGCCCCACGCGTCCTCGAATGCCGCGCCGGCTCCGAGATCGCGAACGCGTCCGAGCAGCGCCCGCGCCCAGCGCCGGACCGTGTCGGCGGACGCTACGCGGCTCGCCAGCGACGGGCCGTCATCGTCACGCGCCGGCATTTCCAGCGATGCCGTGGCGTCGAGCGGCAGCAGGCACAGTGGTCCAGGATCGTTTTTCGCATGCCAGCGGCGGACAGCGTCGGCGACTCCGCGGTCCCGTACCACCACCGCGTGCACCGTCGCTCCCAGGAACCGCTCGACCACGGCCGCGTCGGCCGCGCCCGCGGTGAGGTAATCGCTCAGCGGTCCGAGCACGGCGCCCTCGCCGAACTCGGCCCGTCCGGCCAGCAGCCGCGCAGCCGCGGGCGCCAGGCCGACGCGCTCACGCTCGAGGTGCTCGAGCGCCACCAGATTCGCCTCGAGCGTCGTGAACGCCGCCTCGGCCTGCGCCGCGGCACGGTGCGCCTCGACCTCGGCTTCGCGCGCCCGGGTTGCTTCGCGCTGCAGCTCCTCGGCTTGTGACCGCCGCTGAGCCGCTTCGGTGTCGGCCACGAGGGCATCGGCAGCAGCAGCGGCCGCCGTCCGGCGTGCGCCCGCTTCGCGGTCCGCCAGCACGGTCCGCTCCGCGGCGAGACTCCGGATGCGTTCCGCCACTTCCGCATGCTCTCGCTCGGCGGATTGCCACTCGAGCTCCAGGTGGGCCGCCGCGTCGCGGTGTTCCCGGACGCCGGCGTCGGAGCGCTCTGCGGCTTCGCGCGCGGTCACGACTGCGACGCGCGTTTCGTCTTCGCGTGCCACGCTCATCTCCAATTCCGACGTGGCATCGAGGAGCGCGGTTTCGGCCTGCCGCTGGTCGTCCGCTGCGACGTCGCGCTCCGCTGACACGCGGACGCCCAGCGTCTCGCCCTCGCGCCGCTCGTCCTCGGCACGCTGCCGGCGTACGCGGGAGTTGCGCATGCGCTCTTCGGCGACGGCGATCTCTCCGCGCAGCGCCGCCATGTCCTGATGCTGCGTCGCAACCAGTCGCGCCAGATCGTTGCGGCGGGTCTCGGCCGTGGCCCGCTCGCGATGCGCCGCTTCCCGCCGGCGCTCGGCCTGCGTGGCCGCCTCCTGGCTCACGGGGATGCGAGTGCCCAGATCGGCGATCGCAGCGTCCAGCCCCGTCAACTCTTCACGTGCCGTGTCGACCTCCCGGGCCGCGAGCGTCAACTCGACCACGAAACGCCGCGCGCTCAATTCCACGTGGCGCTCGGCACGCCGCCGCTGGCGGGCGAGCGAGCGCACCTGCGTCTGCACCTCGCTCAGGAGGTCATCCAGCCGAGCCAGGTCGAACGACGTCTCCTCGAGGCGGCGCTCCGTCGTCCGGCGGCGATCGCGGTAGAGGCCGACGCCGGCCGCTTCCTCGAACAGCTCGCGCCGGTCATCCGGCCGATCGGACAGCAGGGCGTCGATCATCTGGCTTTCGATGACCACTCCCGCATCGGCGCCGAGTCCGGTGCCGCGCAGGAGGTCGTGAATGTCGCGCAGCCGGCAGGGCGAACGGTTGAGCAGATAGTCGCTCTCGCCAGACCGGCTCAGGCGCCGTGAGACGACGACCTCGCGATACGCGACCGGCAATGCACCGTCGTCGTTCTCGAAGTGGAGCGAGACTTCCGCCAGACTCACCGGCCGGCGCGCCGACGATCCCTGAAAGATCACCTCGTCCATCTTCGCGCCGCGCAACGCGCGCGCCCGTTGCTCGCCCAGCACCCATCGCACGGCGTCGGAGACATTCGACTTGCCGCAGCCGTTCGGGCCGACGATGGCCGTGACGCCTGGCTCGAAGACCAGCGTCGTCGCGTCGGCGAAGCTCTTGAATCCGTGCAGCTCGAGTTTCGTCAGTCGCATAGTCTGGGGTGTGAGGGCACGCTACGGGGCGTGGCCAGTGCGATATGCGACGATCGGCGCGAATCCGATGTTGCGCAGCGACGTGGCGAGTGGTGCGGCTTGATCGGCCGAGTCGAATGCGCCGGCATACACTTTGCCGCCGCCGGCCGGCGTGACGAGTACGTAGGCTGGCACGCCGCGCTTGACCAACGATGCCGCCAGGCGCCGTGCCGAGTCCGTCGGCAACCCACCCGCGAGCAGCAGCCCGAAGGGCGCGTGCACCACGATGCTCGGTGCGAATCCCGATTGGAACGGCCAGTGGGCCACGACCGTGTCGAGCGGCGCCATGGTGTGCGAGGCGCCCACCATGAGCGCGAACACCGGCGTTCCGCCCCCTTTGATGCCGGCCGGCTCATTGGGGCGCACGATGGGAGTGATCGTCGCCGCCGGACGTGCGGGTTTGAGCCTGCGGAGCGCCCGCAGCGCTTCGACGAATGTCGGATACGTCGCGACCCGCACCGCGTAGGTTGCCCCATTGGCGGAATCGAACGGCGCCATTCCCGGCGCCGAGTCGGCAGCGGCGGCCGCAGCGGCGGCGCTCACCTCTGGTGAGCCTTGGGCCGCGGCCGTACTGTCCGCCGCGCCGGCGGCGAGCTGGGCACTCGATGTTTCGGTATCAGCCCGGTCCGGGTTGCGTCCAGCCGCGATGTTCGCGCGCCGGGCGCGTTCGTCCGTCCCCTGCCGGTGCATCACTCCCCACCCGAACGCGACGATCACGATCGCTGCGATAGCCGTCACCCCGCCGATGAGCGACCGGTTCGAGAAGTCAAAGCGTGACCGTGTCGTGGCGGGCAGCACGGGGCGTCGCGCGGGTTTCGGCCCCGCGGCGGGCGGCGCGACATTCTCGGCCATCGCATCGGCCGGCGTCGTGGCTGCCGCCAGCACCGCCTCCAAGACCTCGTGCAGTCGTGACGGCGCCGCGATGACACAATCGACGCGATCTGTCAGCGACCCCATCGCCGGTGTGCTGCTCAGGATGGCGAACACGATCAACTCGCCACGCGCGCGCACGTGGTCGATCAGTTGCGTCCAGCGGGCGCTCGGCAGTGCCGTAGCGAAGGGGATCGGCTCGGTGCCGGATGGGATGATGCTGACGTTCGGATGGACGGTCGTATGGCGCGTGATCACGCCGAACGACACGCCGTACGCGAATGCGTCAGAGACCCCGTGTGGATCGTCGGTCGCGACGACGGCGCGCAGCGGCGGCGCATCGCCGATCAGGTCGACGATCATGACGCGCCGGTGCCGTGCTTCGGCGCGCGCAAGATCGAGCGCCGCGGCTCCCGTCGAGATGGGCTCGCTCCCCACTACGGCCACAGCCGTCAGTCCGATCGCGGCGGTCACGTCACGGTGCTCCGGCGTAGATCCACGGGTTGGCCTGCTTGGATGCGTGACCCGCGGCCTCCGCGTCTGCCCGGCTGTTGAAGGGGCCGAGCACGACGAGGTACACCGTCGCGGCGCCACGCGGCGCCGCCACAACATGCGCTGAATGGCCGTCGACGGTAATACGTGCCGCCCGGGCCTGTGCGGAATCCCGGTCGAGAAGCGCGGCGAATTGGACCGTGTAACCCGTGGGGGCGGCGGTCGCGATGCGACCCTGGGCGCTGTCGACGACCGGGCGGGCGACCGGAGGCGTCGCCGCGGTGACCGGGGCATGAGCCGCGCTATCGGCCTGGCTGCGGCGGATCGCCGCCAGAATCGAGTCCCCGCTGTCGGCCGGAGCGGCACCAGGGAAGGTCACTGGCTGGTCCAGGCCCGGGGCGCGAGGCCGGAAGCCATTCCATCGGAGCGGGATCCAGTAGTCGCGGCCCCCGCCGGGCACCGCCCGTTGGAGATGCAGCGACTGGATGTCGAGCAACTGGGCGTCCGCGCCCATCGAGACCACGAGCGAGCCATCGGCGGTCACGAACGGCAAGTCGGCAGTCCACACGGTCCGCACCGGCCCGATCACGCGGCCCGTCCCGACAGCGACCACCCACGCCGTATCCGCTCCGTGCACCGGACGCACCAGCAGTACGCGGCCGAGCGGGTCCATCCGCAGATCGGCGGCTGGCCCTGGCAGGGTCACGGACGCGTCGTCGTTGTCGTTGTACCGGTCGACGACGCGCAGCGTGGCCGCCGAGTCCAGCGCGACGAACACACGGTCTCCACTCGGCGTTGGCGCAACAGCCCGGACCCGCCGTGAAAAATGACGCAAGCGGACGAGCTGGAGATCGCGCGTGCGCACCGTCTGCAGATCGGAGTCGGACGCGAAGTACGCGCGATCGCCGACGGTCGCATGCACCAGATGCTCCGCACGGGGCAGCACGGCGCTGTCGAGCAGAGTGGCGGCTGGCGGATGCACGCGCCAGAGTTTCGTCGCCGTCGGGCCCTCCGCGACGACGAGCAGACTGCCGTCGGGCTGCGGTGCCACGTCGCGGGCCGCCTCCGGCATACGGAGCGTCCACGGTGCCGCATCCGTCGGCGTCAGCCGCGTGACGAGCCCCGCGGCCGAGACGCCGTACACTGCTGCGCCATCGGCCGAGCGCAGAGCAGTGAGCTTGACCGTGGGCGGCGGCGTGACGTTGCCGGTGCGGAACTCGATCCGGCGTGGTGCCCCGCGCGTATCGACCACGACCGCTGTTCCCGCGTCTTCGTCGAACGCGAGGAACCGGGCGATTGCAGGGGCTTTGACGTCCGAGGTCCAGACCGCTGAATCGAGGCGCTGCATGTCGAACACACGTGCGACTCCGCCGTTCCGCGGAACGCGCAAGACGATCGCTTCGGGTCCCGCGGGTGCGGCCGGCCTGGCCGGCGGCACCGAGTGCGGGGCGGGCGCGGGCGCGCGCTCGTCGCTGCCGCCGCACGCCACGAGCGCAAGCACCACCGCCGCTCTCAGAGGTGTTCGCACCACGGCAATCTATCATGTCGCCCCACCGGCGTGGAGCGCCATGTCCGGTGCATTTCCCCATGGGGGCTGGAGCGCCGGATCCGCTTCGCGATCATCGTTCGGCGCGCCCCATCGCGCACACTGCCCATGTCGCGGGCGCCCGGGTGCCCGCAACCGGTCGTCGCCCGGCATCGTGCCGGCGGTGTCGTGCTATCCAACCACCGCGGCGTCAACCGGCATGACCTCGGCATCGCCCCACAGTCGTTCGAGCTGATAGAACGCACGCAGCGCCGGGTGGAAGATGTGGACCACGAAATCGACATAGTCGAGCAGCACCCAGCGCCCCTGCGCGAGGCCCTCGACGTGGTACACGGCAACACCGTCCTTCTTCAGCTCTGCTACGACGTGCTCCGCCAACCCACGGACATGGGTGTCGGAGGTGCCACTGGCGATGACGAAGTAGTCGGTCATGTCCGTCAGCGGTTTCAGATTCAACAGCAGAACGTCATTCGCCTTTCGATCTACACAGAGCGCGGCGGCGCGCTGGACAGCCGCCACGACATCGGTTGTCGGGGAACGTTGGGGCATGCGGCTCCGGTCCAGGTCAGGCGACGGGTCGAATCCGGCGTTGCCGGACTGACTCGCCACTAGGCCTTGATGACCCAGACCTTGATTTCGGGTTTGACGTCGGCGTGAAGGCGGATCGGGACGCGGTAGACGCCCAGCGTGCGGATGGGCTCGTGCAGATCCACCTGCCGTTTCTCGATCGTGAAGCCCTGTTCCGCGAGCTGGTGGGCGATGTCGGTCGAAGTGACCGATCCGAACAGCTTGCCCTCATCGCCGACCCGCGCCGAGAACGTCAGCGACACCTGTTCGAGCCGGCCGGCGAGTCCTTCCGCGGTGGTGCGTCGCGCGGCTTCGGCCGCCTCGAGGCGCTGCCGCTCCTGCTGGATCCGCTTCTTGTTGCCCGGTGTCGCCGCATAGGCAAGACCACGCGGGACGAGGTAGTTGCGCCCGTAACCCGGCGCCACGGTCACGATGTCCCCCGGATGTCCGAGGTTATCGACTGCCGCACGGAGAATGACTTCCATTATGCTCTGCTCCACATGGACGTGTTCGCGGGCCGACGCTGGCATCCCGCGGCTGGCCGGGACCGATGCGGTTCCCGTCTCACAGTCAATTTACGTTGTTGGGCCGGGCGTCGCGCCCCCGGGGCGATGGCGCCAATCCATCCACGTATCGCCCAGCCCGACCAGCCCCAGCCCCAGTACGGCCGGGGCCGACAATATCGCGGCCGCGATGGCCAGCGCCGTGATCATGAGCGCGCCGGCGCCGGCCGCTTCGAGATACCAGGCCAGTACACCCAATCCGCGGACCACGTAGAGTGTGCCAAAGAACAGCAACAGGTTCATACCTGTGCCGCGCCACGCCGCGGGGACCGGAAGAATGGCCAGTATGATCCCCGCGATGAGTCCCCATACCAGGTGGTCGCTGAAGCTGAAATCGCGTAAGGCAGCGAGTTGCTCGCCGAGACGCGTGCGGCTGATCCGGTGGTACAAGCCCCAGCACAGCGCGAGCGCGGCCAGCGATTCGAGCCCGAGGAGGGCGGGGAAATAAGGCACTGCATCGACCGGCAGCGAGGCCACAACACTGTCGGCGGTCTGTACTGCGTCATCCAGCGATGTGCCGGCACCCTTCGCGCGCCACCGCTGCCATTCCGGCGACAGCTCGCTCTCGCGCATCCACACCAGCGCTGCGTTGGGCCGTCCTTCGGCGTCGGAGCGAGCGGCACCGGCGCTGGTCCGGAGTCCGCCCGGCGTGACGGCGGCCAGCATCCCCGCGATCGACACCGACATGGCGAGTGCCGTCAGCGCGCGCGTGAAAAACGGTGTCGCGGAGGGACTCGTCTCGCAGACGAGCCCGAACGCGCCCGCGAGGAGCACCGCCCATCCCCGCTCGAGACTCGCGTACGCCGGATGGACAATAGGTGTGCTCGCCAGCACCGCCGCGGCGAGGAGGACCCAGAGCACCGCCAGCCACCCGCGCCCGCCGCCGCCCCAGCCGACCACCATGCAGATCGCGAGCGTGACCACCACCATCCACGACGTGTCGCGCAGGGGCGCGACCGACTGGACCAGCGGTGTCGCGGGCACGAGGAGAAACGCTGCCAGCGCCATCAGCAGCAGTCCCCAGCGGCCAGGCCGCGCGGCGTCGGCCGCCATCGATGCGTTCCTGCCGGCGCTGCTAGGCGGTGTGTCCCTTGACGTAAGGAATCAGCGCGAGATAGCGAGCCCGCTTGATCGCGTTGGCGAGCTGGCGCTGGTGACGCGCGCAGGTGCCGCTCAGACGGCTGGGCAGGATCTTGCCGTGATCGGTGATGAATCGGCCCAGCGTGCGGTCATCCTTGTAGTCGATGAACCGGACGCGCATTTCGCAGAACGGGCACGACTTCTGTGGGCGGCGCATCAGCTATTCCTCATCGTCGTCATCGTCGTCCCGCCGGCGAGTCGCCACGAGATCCTCCTCGGACATCGGCGGTGCCCCGACCTCGTGCTCGTGCAGCGCGATCAGATACCGGACGACGCCGTCATCGAGCTTGAGCGCGCGCTCGAACTCCGGGAGGACCGGGGGTTCGACCGAGAAGCGCGCGACGACGTAATAGCCGGTGTCGCGAGGGCCGATCGTGTAGGCGAGCTGGCGGCGGCCCCAGAGATCGACCTTCAGGTCGGCGGGCGCGGCGCCCCCGCCACCCAGCAAGGCATGGAAGCGGGTCAGCTTGTCGGCGATGGCGGCATCCTCGAGCGTCGAGTCGAAGATGTACACCACCTCATACGGACGTGGCATTGGCAATCCTCCCCTGTGGTCTGAGCCGCCCCCGCGAGTTGCCGTCCGCGAAGGAGGGTTTGTGTCAGTTGTCCCGCTGTGAAGCTAACGGCCCCCGATCCCCCCGGCAACGCGCCCGCAGCGTCCCCGGTCACCCGCCGCCGGCTTGCGACGCGTCACACATTGAATCGGAACAGCATGACGTCGCCATCGTGCACCACGTACTCCTTGCCTTCCGACCGCACCACCCCGCGTTCACGCGAGCCCTTCCAGCCGCCGTTGGCCACGAAATCCGGCAGGCTGACGGTCTCCGCCCGGATGAACCCGCGCTCGAAATCCGTGTGGATCACGCCGGCCGCGACCGGCGCGGTGTCTCCGCGGTGCACGGTCCACGCCCGCACCTCCTGCTCGCCCGCGGTGAAGTACGTCTGGAGGCCGAGGAGGTGGTAGCCGGCCCGGATCAGCCGGTCGAGTCCCGCTGATTCAAGTCCAAGTGACGCGAGAAAGTCGGCGCGATCGGCGGGTGGCAACTCTGCGAGCTCCGCTTCGATTTTGGCTGAGAAGGGCACGATCTCCGCAACCTCGCCCGACTCGGCGAGCGCGGCGCGCAGAGCGCGCAGATGCGGCCCCTCGGCACCCGCCAGCTCGGCTTCGGTGACGTTGGCGGCGTACACCACCGGCTTGGCCGTTAGCAAGGAGAGCGGTGCGAGCGCGGCACGATAGGCTGCGCTGAACGACGCGGAGCGGATGGCGCGGCCGGCGGAGAGCGCCGCGTGGGCGGCCTCCAGCGCTGGAAGTTCAGCCAGCGCATCCTTGTCGTTCGTTCGGGCGGTCCGGCGCACGCGATCGAGGCGCTTGTCGACGGTCGCCAGGTCGGACAGTGCCAGCTCCAGGTCGATCACCTCACGATCGCGAACCGGATCGACGGCACCCATGACGTGCGTGACGTCCGGATCCTCGAAGCACCGGATGACGTGCACGATCGCGTCGGTCTCGCGGATGTTGGCCAGGAATTTGTTGCCCAGCCCCTCGCCCTCCGCCGCGCCCCGGACGAGACCCGCGATGTCGACGAACTGCACGACAGCCGGCACGACGCGTTTGGGCGACACGATCGCCGCCAACCGGGCCAGCCGCGCATCCGGCACCTCCACCATGCCGACGTTCGGCTCGACCGTGCAGAACGGATAGTTGGCGGCATCCGCGTGCGCCGCCGTGAGCGCGTTGAACAGCGTGGACTTGCCGACGTTGGGCAGTCCGACGATCCCGAGTGTCAGCACGGCTCGTCGCGCGCGTTGAAGGCGTTCATGGCGGCGCCGATCCCTTCCCGCACAGCCAGCGCAATCGCATCGGTCAGGATCGGCAGGCGCTCCAGGATGCACGCCCGTTCCTCCACGCCGAACGTGCCGAGCACGAAATCCGAGAGTGACCCGCTCCGGCGCCGCTCATCGGCCGGCTCGATCCCGATCCGCAGACGCGGATAGTCGCGCGACTGTAGCACGCCTTCGATGCTCTTGAGCCCATTGTGTCCGCCGCTGCTCCCGGAGGGGCGGATGCGGAAGCGGCCGAGGGGCAGCGCCACATCGTCGACCACGACCAGCAAGTCCGACGCGGGCTCCCACGATGGGCGCCGGAGGTAGGGCCTGAGGGCCGCGCCGCTCAGGTTCATGTAGGTCTGCGGCTTGACGAGGCGCGTCTTGACGGGTCCGACGAGACCGGAAGCCACGAGCGCATCACCGTCGTGCTTCCACGCGCTGAAATCCCATTCACTGGCCAAATGGTCCAGGACCCACCACCCGACATTGTGCCGGGTCAGCGCGTATTCCCGTCCGGGATTGCCGAGTCCAAGGATGACTTTCACGACACGTCCGGACGAGCGCTGCACGGGCCCGCGGGGGCATACGCTGCCGTCCGCGGGCCGCGGCGCCTACTTGCTCTCCTCCTCGGTCTCCTCGTCCGTCTTGGCCTTGCGGATCACCTCGGGCTCGGCCGCCGGCTCGGCGCCTGCTTCCGCCACCGGCTCCACGACCGTCTCGATCACCGCGCGTGGTGCGGCGCAGACGCACACCGTCGTGTCCATGTCGGTGAGCGACTCGACGCCGGGCGGCAGGACGAGGTCCCGGACGTGGATCGACTGCCCGATCAGCACGTCGTTGATGTCCACATCGATGTGGTTCGGGATGTTGGCTGGATCCACCTCGATCTCGAGGTCGCGCAGCGTCTGATCGAGCACGCCGCCATCGACCCGGACGCCCGCCGCCGTCCCCACGAGCACGATCGGGATACGAACTGTCACCTTCTCGCCCGCGACGAGCTCCTGGAAATCCACATGCAGGATCTGCCGGCGGAACGGGTGGCGCTGGATCTCGCGGATCAGCGTCCGGGACGACTTCCCGTCCACGACCAGCTCCACCACGGTGTTCTCGGCCGAGATGTGTTCCAGGAGCCGGTCCAGTTCGTGCTTGTCCAGCGCCAGGGACTGTGGCGCCCGCGCATGGCCGTAGACGATGCCAGGAACGCGGCCTGAACGGCGCATGGTACGGGCGGCGCCCTTACCGGTCGTGGACCGCGTCGTCGCGGCGAGTTGTGCTGATGGCATGGTGAAGACTCAATGTTCGGATCGGGACACCGGAGCGCGAGCGTGCGCGGCGGCGCCGGGAATCTCGCTACAGCCCTTCAATATAGCGGATCAGGCGCTCGTCGAGTAGCCGGGCTGTACCCCAAGGACGGCCCGGGCGCTGACGGCCGGGCCCTCCGCGTGCTCGCCCGGCGCTATTCGAACAGCGAGCTGACCGACTGCTCGCTGTGCGTGTAGCGGATCGCCTTGGACAGCAGCTCGCCGACCGAGAGCACGCGCAGGTGCGGGAACCGATGCTCGGGGAGAATCGAGATGGTGTCGGTGACCGTGACCTCCGCAATCGGAGCATTGGCGAGACGCTCCGCCGCGGGCCCCGACAGCAGCGCGTGGGTGGCGCAGACGAAGATCTGCTGGGCGCCCAGCCGTTTCAGCGCGCCGGCCGCCTCGGTCACGGTCCCGGCGGTGTCGATCATGTCATCCACGATCAGACAATCGCGTCCGGCGACCTCGCCGACCACGTTGACGACTTCCGCGACATTGGCGCGCGGCCGCCGCTTGTCGATGATCGCGAAGGATCCATCGAGCCGCTTCGCGAACCCGCGCGCCATCTTGGCCGCGCCGACATCGGGGGCGATGATCACGAGGTCCTTGAGCTGCTTCTTCCGGTAGTGCGACACGAACACCGGCGCCGCGTAGAGGTGATCGACCGGGACATCGAAGAATCCCTGCAACTGGTGCTGGTGGAAATCGATGCCGAGCACCCGATCGGCGCCCGCGACCTCGATCAGATTGGCGACCAGCTTCGCGCCGATCGCGACGCGCGGCTGATCCTTGCGGTCCTGCCGGGAGTAGCCGTAGTACGGCAGCACGCAGGTGATCCGCGCCGCCGATGCCCGCCGGGCCGCGTCGATCAGGAGCAGCAACTCGATGATGTTGTCGGCGGGAGCGTTCGTCGGCTGTACGATGAACAGGTCCGAGCCGCGAATGTTCTCATCGATCCGGACAAAAATCTCGCCGTCCGCGAAACGAGAGGTCGTCAGCTTGCACAACTCGACGCCCAGCCATTTCGCGATCTCCTCGGCGAGGGGCCGGTTGGCGGTTCCCGCCAACAACTTGAACCCCTGCTTCGGTATGGCGATCGATTCCATAGGTCGTTGCCCCGGGTGTTCTGGTCTCGCCGTCGCAGGAAGCAGATGCGGCTCCTCAGCCTCGCCAATTTACTGCGGATCGTCGGCCTTCGCCGACCCGCGTGGCGGCACCATGCGCCCGTCCGCGCGGAGCGGCCCGAGCGGCGGGGATCCTTCTTCCCGGTACCAGTGCATCACGAGGGGTGAATCACGAAGGGCAGATCGCGTGACTCTCTGTCGTGGCCCGTGAAGACCATTACCGGCCGCCGGCTGCGCGAGCGCGTCTCCTGATGGCTGGCGATTGCCCCTGGTGGATTCGAACCACCATTCCAAGATCCAAAGTCTCGTGTCCTGCCATTGGACGAAGGGGCAGTGCGCGCCACTCCGCATGCCGCGCGGTGCCGGGTGTCATCACCGGGTGTCATCACCGGGTGTCGTCGCCGGGCTCCGGCGCGCCTAAGCTAGCCGATTGGGCGCACGCCGACAACGTGTTGCGCGGTCGACGTCATCATCATCCTGCCGCTGGCAGGTGCCAGGATCGGCCCGTGCGGCGCCGCCAGCGCGCTCATCACGCCGTAGACCGTCGATCCTGAGCCGCTCATCACGGCCGCAATCACGTTCGGCGCGGCGCGCAGGCGCGACACCATGGCCGCGATGTCGGCGTAGCGCTGGCCCACCACGCTCTCGAAATCGTTCGTCATGAGTGGCGCCACGCGGTCCCAGTCGTTCAAGCCGGCGGGATCGACCGCGCGACGACCGGACGCCGCGGGCGCATCGTGCGGAGGCAATGGATGTGGTGCCGCCCGCGCCTCGTCCAGCCACCCGTACGCATCACGAGTAGAGATCCGATGGCCGGGGAGGTAGAGCGCTACGCCGCGAGGCGGCAAAGCCGGGAGCGGCACCAGGATTTCCCCGTGCCCCGACCCAAGCGCGAGCGGCGATTCCATCGTCATGAACGGGACATCGGCGCCAAGCTGCGCGGCCCAGAGGAGCAGCGTCGCGGCGGGTGGCGGCTCAGGGTCGAGGGCGCGAAGGACACGGAGCACGGCGCCGGCGTCGGCGCTGCCGCCGCCCAGACCGCCGCCGACGGGGATGCGCTTCGTGATCTCGATGGCGAATCCGGAGGGCCAGCCCCGCCGTTCCGTGTACAGCACGGCGGCACGATACGCGAGATTCTCGTCCGGCGGCCCGGTATCATCACCCGTGCTGTCGAGCGCGCGCGCGGATCCCTTGCCCGGGCCGGGGACCCGCACGATGACCTTGTCGGCGAGGTCGAGCCGGCAGAACAGCGTCTCGATCCGATGGTAGCCGGATGGCTCGCGATCGCCGACGTGCAAAAAGAGATTGACTTTGGCCTGGGCCTGGAGCGATGCAGCCCGGCTAATCACGCCCGCGTCGTCTCCTTGCGCGGCGGCGGGCCGGCAGCATCCGTGCCGGCGGCCTCCGTCCCGGCGGCCTCCGTCCCGGCGGCCTCCTCGTCCGCGGACTCCGCGCGCTTGATGTCCTGCAGATGCAGTCCGAGGCGGACGAAATACCATGCCCCGATCAAGGTGATCGGGATGAACGACAGCACATGCTGCCCGATCGCCCAACTCACGGCCTCGGTCCGGCCGACACCGTACACGCTCAGCCCCAGGATGCCGAACGTCTCGAACACGCCGAAGAATCCAGGCGACGATGGGACGGCGACGCCAAGGGCAATGATGCCCTGGAGGAAGAGGGCGGCCGTGAACGGCGCGCTGATCCCGACCGCTTTGAATCCAAACCAGAACGAGAGTGCGTTGGTCAGCCAGAAGGCGATGGCCCACCCGAGGATCGCCACGAACCGCCGGGGGCTGCGGAGCACACTGAGTCCTGCGGCGAACGCTTCGAGCGCCACTCGGCCCCGTGCTTCGAGCCGCGGGGCCACCCGCCGGGCGAGCAGCTCGTACGCCCGGATCAGCCAGGAGGGAAAGAACACGATGGTGTAGAGCGCGCCCATCAGCGCGAGCATGACGAGCACTCCCACCGTGGCCCATCGGGTTGCTGACTGGCCACCCAGATGCACGCCGGCGGGAAACGCGGGCGACAGCATCGCGACGAGAATGAGGCTGAGCACCACCAGCCCGTCGAAGAGCCGGTCGACCGCGATGGAAGCGATCGCCGCCGCGAAGGACACCTTCGGCGTCTCCCGCGTGAGCGCGTACGCACGCGCCAGCTCTCCGGCACGCGCGGGCACCACGTTCGTGATCATGAATCCGATGGCGGTGGGGCGCCACAGCACGCCGAAGGGAAGATCGGGCGCGATGGGGTCGAGGATCGGCTTCCAACGCCTCGCTCGCAACGGGAACACCGCGGTTGCCGTCGCCGATGACGCGGCCCACAGCAGGAGGTTCGATCCCCGCAGCGTGCTCCACACTTCCCCAAAGGCTATCCCGGAGAACGCCCAATACAGCAGGGCGATGCTCAGCACGATGCCCAACGCACCGCGCCAATCGATCTTCATCGGCGCTCTAGCGGCACATTGGTCTCAACGGGGTTACGCGGACGCGGACAGATCGAGCAGGTCGTACAACTCCGCCAGCGCATCCGGTGTGGGCACGGGACTGCCGCGCAGCACGTCGCTCAGCGCCCGCGCGCGTGCGAGGGCGGACTCTCCGCGATAGAGCAATGCTTCGATTGGAACCGGCGATGCACCCGGGACCACAGGTGCGGGAGCGGGAGGCGCCATCGCCGGCTGTGGACGCGGCGCGGCGCCAAATGCGGGTGCCGATGGCGGGGCAACCGGCCCCGGCACGTAGGCATCATCAATGAGCGTCATATCCGCGATCGGCGAGATCCCCGCTATGCCATCGGCCAGGAGAGCCTGCAGCGCCCGTCCAGTCGGGGTCCGCGCTCGCTCGCCGGACAGGCGGCGCGGCGCCGGGCGATTACTGCCCGGACCCCACGGCGCGGACGCCGGAGCGGCCGCGGCAGGTGCGCTGGGTATCGCCGTGCTTGGCCGCGCGACTGCTGGTGCAACCGGTGGTGCGACTGGTGGGGCACCAGGGGCCATTCCGGGCTGCGATGGCCGCGCGCGCGGGGCAGGCGGGGGCGTCGGACCCGCGACCTGCTGCACGCCGCGCGGTGTCGGGCGTGGCGCGCCTGGCGCACGCCCCGCCGCCGACGAAGTGCCAAGGCCCTGCGCGATCCCGGAATCCAGCGTGCGGCCGCGGGCCAACTCCGCCATGCGGCCCGCAAGGTCGCGGGCCGGCGCCGCCGGGTCCGCGAGCAACGCACCCAACTCGTCGAGTGCGTGCAGCGCGAGGAAATCGAAGACGGGGATCTCGTCCGTGAACGTCGTGAGGACACTCGCGATGTCCCGCTCGCCGTAACTGTCCGCTGCGCGGTGCACGTCGCGGAGAGCACGGCGCAACTCGGCGGTGATACGGTCCGGGATCGGGCCGGGCTCGCCAGCCTGGGCTTCCCGGACGAGCGCCCGCAGATGCTCGGCCAGGCTCACCACCTCGAGGCGGAACCGTTCCGCGCGGGTCGTCGGCGGGCGGGTCGCGGGCGTGATCACGCTGGCGCTGCCATCCTCGTAGAACAACTGATCGATGGGGACGATGCGATCCGCGTCGCTGGCTGTCGCTGCCAGCGTGTCGGCGGCATCGCGGAACCGGCGCTCCTCTGGCGTTCCAGCGGGCGGGCGGGTCCCGGCACGCAGGTCGTTCCCCACGCGGCGCAGGAGGGCCGCCACGGTCGCGAACAACGCCGTCTGGGCCGGCGCCGGCATGCTCCGCGTCAGCGCGAGGGTCCGCGCGATCCGCTCGGCGGCGTCGAGCGCCTCTGGAACCGGCGGCACGTCGTGAATCGCGGCGAAACCCCGGAGTGTGCGGACCCGCCCGAGTGCCGCCTGCAGCGCGGGCTCGCGCGAGCCGGCACCGGGCCGGGCCAGCGACTCCAGGGCCACGGCCGTCTCGGCCATCTCGCCGGCCAGAAACGATTCGGCGCCTGCGTCAACGTACCGGGCCTCGCTGGCCGCTGCCCCGGGCACCAGCCGCGCGAGGTCGGCAAGCCGCCGAGTGGCCCGTGCCTCCTCGTTGGGTCCCCAAATCCGCAGGTTGTGGAGCAGAATCTTGAGGTCGTCGACGGCCGCGACGAGCCCGGCCGCCAGGGCGGGGGTCCACTTCGCCGTGCCGTCCCGGAGAGCCCGCCCGGCCCGTTCGGCCGCATGCGCCAGGTCGGCCATGCCCGTCAGCTTGTGCATGATCGCCGCACCCCGAAGGGTGCGCGCATACCGCACGAACTCCGCGGCGTCAGGGCCGTTCGGCCCGGCGCCTGCCAGCACGGCGTCCAGGTGTTCGAGGCACTCGCCGGCCTCGAGGACGAAGAAGTTCAGGGGATCGTTCGACATCGCCATTCGTGCCCCGCTGGTCGCCGGTCGCGCGCCACGGGCCGGCCCGGACGAGCGCCGCGCGCCACCGCGCTAGATGCGTCTGTGTTCGGTCTCGACATAATGTGACGAACGGGCGGTGTCCATCGCCACCCGCATCTCCTGAACCGCGGCCGCCAGTCCCACGAAGACCGACCGGCTGACGATCGAGTGGCCGATATTAAGCTCTTCGATTTCCGGGATCGCCGCCACGGGGGCGACGTTGCGGATCGTCAGTCCGTGCCCCGCGTGGACCCCGAGACCGAGACGGTGTCCGAGCCGCGCCGCATCGGCCAGCAATCGGGCCTCCGCGCTGGCGCCGGAGGCGCCGCCGATAGATCCGGCAGCCGCGGCATGCGCGTAGCGTCCGGTATGCAATTCGATCGCCTGGACACCGAGCTGGTGAGACGCCTCGACCGCCGCGATATCCGGATCGATGAACACGCTGACGCGAATGCCCGCTGCGCCGAGACGCCGCACGACGGGCTCGAGCCGGCTGGCGGCGGCCACCACATCGAGTCCTCCCTCCGTAGTCACCTCCTCGCGCCGCTCCGGCACGAGTGTGACCTGGAAGGGACGGAGCCGCTCGGCGATCCCGGTCATCTCGCCCGTCGCGGCCATCTCGAGGTTGAAGACCGTCCGCACTACGCCCACGAGCCGCTCGATGTCGGCGTCCTGCATATGACGGCGGTCTTCCCGGAGATGCGCGGTGATGCCGTCCGCGCCGGCCGCCTCGCACACCACCGCTGCCGCGACGGGGTCCGGCTCGTCAGTCTTGCGCGCCTGGCGGATCGTGGCCACATGATCGACGTTGATGTACAGCCGCTGGTGCGGAGTCGCCGCACCCGTGCCGCCGGGGGATCGGGTTGCTGGCATATTCTCTCTCTGCTACCTTCGCGCAGTCACATCCTCAGGAGTGGACTCAGCGTGCCGTACAGAAGAATAGTGGGCGCCATCATGGCGCTGGCCGCTGCGGCGGCCTGCAAGTCCGCCTCCTCCGGGAACGGCGCGGCGGGTGCGAACGCCGAGCCGGGCGCTCCGACTCCGCGTGCCGCCGTCGAGCGATTCCTGGCGGCAGTCCGGGCACAGGATCTCCAGGCCATGTCGATGGTCTGGGGGACCAAGTCGGGACCCGCACGCGACAACATCCAGCGGGAACAACTCGAGAAGCGCGAAGTCATCATGACGCAGTGCCTGGCCAACGACTCGGCCCATTTCGCCGATGAGTCGCCGGGGCTCGGAGGCGATCATCTGGTCCACTTCGTGTTGTTCCGCGGGCCGGTGACGCGGTCGACAGCGTTCACGACGCAGTCCGACGGGTCGTCGCGCTGGTACGTCAAGGAAATCGATCTCAAGGGCGTGCATTCCTGCACGGCGGAAGCCGGCCAGCAGCTCCGCAGCGCGCCGTAGCCGCGGCGGAACTCCATCGCGCCTCCACGGATTACATCTCTGTCAGTTCGACGAGCGCGCCGCCGGTGGAGCTGGGGTGCACGAATGCAATCCGCTTTCCCTCGGCCCCCACGCGTGGCACCTCGTCGATGAGCCGGATACCGGCTGCCCGGCACCGTTCGAGCGCGGCATCCAGATCGGGCGTTGCGAAGCAGACATGGTGTATGCCCGGGCCGCGCCGCGCGATGAACTTGTCGATCGGGCTGCCCGGCATGGCGGGCTCGAGGAGTTCGATGAGTGCGTCACCCGCTGCGACCGCGGCTATCCGGGCCCCATCGGCGTCATCGATGGGAACAACGGGGAGGCCGAGGACGTCGCGGTAGAATGGCAGAGCCCCATCGAGCGACTGGACCGCGATCCCGATGTGCGAAACGCGGGGCGACGGGCTGGCCGAAGTGGTGGGCGGGGTCATAGAGTCGTCGATTGAGTGCAGTCCGCCGCGGTCCTGCGAGGGATCGCGCGGCCGAATCAAACGGGGTAACAGCGGCGCGCGAGTCGCGCCTGCACGGAGGTAGATGATAATGTCGCACGCAGTGCCGGTGTCGGACACCGACTTCGAGACAGAGATCGAAAAGCATCCAGGCCTGGCGGTCGTCGATTTCTGGGCCACCTGGTGCGGCCCCTGCCGGATGATCGCACCGGTGCTCGACCAGCTCGCGGTCAAATACGAGGGGAAGGCGAAGGTGGCCAAGCTCGATGTCGATTCCAACCAGCAGACCGCGATGCGGTTCAACGTCCGGTCGATCCCGACCATCCTGTTCTTCAAGGATGGGAAGCTGATCGATCAGGTGATCGGTGCCGTGCCGCGGGCACAACTCGAGCAGAAGTTCGAGAAACACGCGGCCTAAGTGAACGGTGAGTGCCGGCACGCTCTACGTCGTCAGCACTCCGATCGGAAATCTCGGTGACCTGACCGTTCGGGCTATCGAAATCTTGCGGGCGGTGCCGCTGGTTCTGGCAGAGGACACGCGGCACGCCCGCACCCTGTTCTCCCGGTACGAGATCCGGACCCCCACCGCCGCGCTCCACGAGCACAACGAAGCGCGCTCCGCGCCGCGGCTGGTTGCGCGGCTCGCGGAAGGGCAGGACCTCGCGCTCATCACGGACGCCGGGACGCCGCTGCTGTCGGATCCAGGGGCGCGCCTGGTGCGCGCGGCGATCGATGCCGGGATCCCGGTCGTACCGGTCCCCGGTGCCTCGGCCCTGCTGGCCGCACTCGCCGGTGCCGGCCTGCCGATCGACCGGTTCACCTTTTTCGGGTTCCTGCCGCGGCGCGGGACCGCCCGTCAGGCCGCGCTCGCGGAGATCGCCGCGCTTGGCCATGTGTCGGTGCTGTATGAGGCACCGGTCCGGCTCGCGGCAACGCTCGCGGATCTCGCCGGCGCCGGACTCGGCGGCCGGTCCGCCGCGGTGGCCCGCGAGCTCACCAAACGATTCGAAGAGTTTCGCCGCGGAACAGTGGACGAACTCGCCGCGTATTACGCAGAGTCTCCCGTCCGGGGAGAAGTCGTGATCGTCATCGGCGAGGGTACGCCCGCGGCGGCGGATCCCGCCGCTGCCCGCGATCGGGCGCGGGTGTTACGCGACGCCGGTATGACCCGTCGCCAAATCGTCGCCGCGCTCGTCGCCCAGGACGGCGTCGCCCGGAACGTCGCGTACCGGCTTGCGCACGAGATCAGTCCAGAAAGTGAGGACCCGTGATGAGGACGCGGAACGGAGACTGGAGATGGTGAGGCTCACGTCGCTCGCGGCGGCTGTGGTCGCCGTCGCGGGATGGTTGCGGCCGGACGCGGGGCCAAGTGTGCCGGCGCGGCACGCGTTGCCTGCAACGCTCGCCGCCCGGCACGGTGTCGAATCCGAAGCCGCGGCCGCCGCGACGCGCATGACGATCGCGCGGCTGCAGTACGATGGCGGCGGTGACTGGTACGCCAACCCATCCAGCCTTCCCAACCTGCTGGCCGCGATCGCGGAGCGGACGACCCTCAAGGTCGAGCGAACCGAAGCGCGGACGACACTGATGGATGACCGCTTGTGGGACTACCCGTTCCTCCACGTCACCGGACACGGCAACATCCACTTCAGTGACGCCGAAATTATCCGGTTGCGCGAGTACCTGGCCCGCGGCGGATTCCTGCACGTGGACGACAACTACGGACTCGATGAGAGCTTCCGCCGCGAGATCGCGCGCGTCTACCCCGACCGGCCGCTGGTCGACGTCCCGCTGTCGCATCCGATCTACCATCTCGTGTATGACTTCCCAAAGGGCGTGCCCAAGATCCACGAGCACGACGGCAAACCCGCGCGCGGGTTCGGCATTTTCCTTGGCAACCGGCTCGCCGTGTACTACACGTTTTCCTCAGATCTGGGAAACGGCTGGGAGGATGTCGGGACCTACGACGATCCGCCCGCCCTGCATGAGCAGGCGCTCCGGATGGGCGTCAACCTGTTCGTGTACGCGGTCACCAGCCGCCCGAGCGCGTAGCGTCGGACGCCGGATCCGGATCCAGATGGGGATCCGGTCGCGCCTCGCACCGAGGTTATCCTTGTCCTAGTGACGGTCATCGAATTGGTGGCCCGCGAGCGATCTCGCATGGGTCGCGTGGTAGCGATTCGGGGCGGCGCGATCGCCGCCGCCGCCGTCGCGGTCGTGCTGGCGCTTGGAGCGCTCGCGCTCGGCGGCGGCCGGTGGATGGCGCTCCCAGCCCTGCTACCATTTCTCGCCTGGGGCGTGGCGGCCGCGGCGCTCGCGGGCCTCGCCTGGATGACGCTCCGCCAGTTGCGCCGCGACACCGCGACCGCGCGCATTGCCACTGCGATCGAGCATGAGCGCCGGCTGCGGTCGGGTTCGTTGCGGGGTGCGCTCGAAGTAGGTGACGCCGGCGCGTTGGGCCGCCGGGGCGCGCGCGTCATCGCGGCCCGCCTGGCGGCAGGCCAGTCCAAACGCGCCTCGCTCGTGCCCACGCTTCGGCGTGGTGCCGTCCGCCGGGCTGCCGCTGCTTCGGGCGTCGCGGTGATGGCCGCGGCCACACTCGGGGCGGCCGCGATCGCGGCGCCCGATGGATGGAGCGCCGTGGTGCACCCCGTGCGCGCGTGGCACGGCACGCTACTGCCCGCGCTGCGCATCGAGGCGCCGGCCGATGTGCCGCGCGGTCGCGAAGCGCGCATTCGCATCGCTGCGCCGGGCCGGCAGCGCATCGCCGTCTACATGCGTGCCACGGGCTCCGGATGGAGCGGGGGATGGTATCCGGCGGCCGGTGGCGCCGTGCGGCTGGCCACCGCACCCGTGGCAGCCGAAGTGGCGATCGTCGCGACGGACGGGCGGTCCGTCAGCGATACCGCGATCATCCGCGCGAGCGACCGCCCGTTCGTCGGCGGTGTGGCGTTGCGAGCCGTCTACCCGGCCTACCTGCACCGGAGCGAAGAAGCGCTTCCGGCGGGCGAAGTGGCACGGGTTCCACGCGGCACCCGCATCGATATCGCCGGACGCGCCTCCACGACGCTCGGCGCGGTGGCGCTGGTGCGAGGCACCGACACCACGCGGCTCCAGCCGGACGGACGGCAGTTCAGCGGGCACCTCGTAGCCGAGACTCCGGGCGAATGGTCGTGGCTCGCCGCGTCGGCGACGGCCCCGATCGCGGATCTTCCCGATCCGCTCCAGGTGGACGTGATTCCGGACTCGGCGCCGCACGTCGAAATCCTGAGCCCGGCTCGCGACAGCATCGTCACCCCCGGCGACCGGATCCCGCTCTCGATCAGCGCGTCGGATGATCACGCGCTCGCGTCAGTCGTGCTGCGCACCTGGCGCACCACGGCGACCGGGGCGGTGCTGCCCGATGTCTTTCAAGTCGTCACCGATACCGTCGCCCCGCAATGGACCGGTGTCTCGGTTCTCGATCTCGCGTCGCGCGCGCTCCAGCCGGGCGACGCGTTGCGCATCGTGGCGCGAGCCACTGACGGATCGCCGTGGCATCAGTCCACCGAGAGCCGGGTGCTCGTGCTCCACATACCGTCGCTGTCCGACCAGCGCCTGCTGGCGCGTGAGACGGCCGATTCCGCAGTCGCCAACGCGACGGCGACCATTACGGCGGAACGCGATCTTCAGCGCCGGACCGAGGAAGCGGCCCGGGCCCGCGGTGCGAGGACCGGGTCGGCGTCCGGTGCTTCCAGCGGATCATCGAGCCGGTCGTCCCTGTCATACGAGGCTGCCGAGCGGGCCAAGGCCCTGGCGAAAGAGCAGCGCGAACTGGCAGCACGCGTCGACCAACTGCAGCGGCAGGCGCAGCAGATGGAGCGCCAGCTCAAGCAAGCAGGCGCCCTGGATAGCGGGCTCGCGTCACGGCTGCATGAAGCCCAGCAGTTGCTTCGCGACGCGTTGACGCCGGAGATGCGGGATCAGCTCAGCAAGCTCGATCAGAGCGCAGACTCGCTCCGGGGCGGCGACACCCGCCAGTCGCTCGCGGATCTCGCGCAGCAACAACAGCGCCTGCGCGACCAGTTGGACCGCAGTCTCGATGTGCTCAAGCGCGCGGCGCTCGAAGGCTCGATGCAGACGCTGCGCGACGAAGCTCGCGATATCGCGAAACAGGAACGTGCCCGGGCGAACGGATCTCCGCCGTCACCGCGGGGAACGCCGCCCGCCGCCCAGCGGGAGATGGCGGCCAAGGGCATCCCCGACAGCGCCCAGGCGCGCGCGACATCCGGGCGGCCGGACAGCGCGGGCTCAGGACCGCGCGGGCAGACGCGCGATCCGTCGCAGCAGCAGGCGATGAACGCCCAGTCATCCGAGTCGCAGTCCGCCGCTTCCCAGCAGGCGTCACAGCAGGCGTCACAGCAGGCGTCCCAGCAGGCCTCCCAGCAGGCCTCACAATCAGCGTCTCAGCAACCGTCGCCGCAGTCGTCACAACACGAGGGCCAGCAGTCCGCACAGTCTCAGCAGGGTGCGGCGCAGCAGTCGCCGGATCAACTCGCCGAGCGGTCGCGCTCACTCTCGCGGGACATCGACGATCTGGCCAAGCGGCTCTCCGCCGACAAGGCGCAGACCGGCGCGCAGCGCGTGGGTGCCGCGCGCGACCACGTGGATACGTCCGCGCAGGCCATGGCTGGACGCGATGCGAGCAAGGCGTCCTCGCAGATGGATCAGGCGGCACAAGGCTTGAGCGACGCTCGCCAGGCGCAGATCAATGAATGGAAGTCGGCGCTGACCTCCGAGCTCGATCGCACGATACAGGAGACCCTGCAGCTTGGGCGCCAGGAGAACGACCTCGCCCAGCGCGCGCAGCAGGGCGACGACAAGTCCGCGCTGCAGGCGGAACAGAGTGCGGTGGAGCAGGGCACGCAACGCGCCAGCGAACGTCTCCAGCGGGCAGGCCAGCAGAGCGCGCTCGTCTCCGGCAACTCGCAGCGCGCCGTGGCGCAGGCCCGGAGCCAGGTCCAGGCCGCGACACGCGATGCCGAGCAGACACAGCCCGGCTCCGCGGGGTCCCAGCAAACCGCCAGTTCCATGCGCGGAGCGGCCGACGCCCTGAATCAGGCGGCCGCCGCCTTGGTGCGCGACCGTGAACGGGCGTCGTCGGCCTCCTCGGCCTCGGGACTCAGCGAGATGCTGCAGGAGATGCAGCAGCTCGCGAAGGCTCAGGGGTCGCTCAACGCCCAGGCCCAGGGACTGGCGCTCAATCCGTCGGCGAACTCTCAGGGGTCGCCAGGCAGCCAGAGCGCACAAGCGTTGGCCGAAGCGCAGCGCAAACTCGCGGAGTCTCTCGACCGGCTTGGCGATGACGATCAAACCGGCCGTGCGGACGGTCTCGCGAGCGAGGCGCATCAGATCGCGGATGCGCTCGCGCGCTCGGGACTCGATCAGCAGACGCTGATTCGCCAGCAGCGGCTGTATCACCGGCTCCTCGATGCCGGCCACACGCTCGAGCAGGACGAGCGGGATAGCACCGGCAAGCGGGTCGCGCAGGCGGCGACCGGGCGTGAGCAGTACACGCCGCCCTCCGGTCCCGTGCAAGGGCAGGCAGCGACACGTTTCCAGGCCCCCTCGTGGTCGGAGCTTCGGGGCCTCTCGGCAGACGAGCGGCAACTGGTGCTCGAGTATTTCAAACGAATCAATGCGCAGTCTCCGTAACGTGGGGCGGCATGTCGTGCCGCGGGCCGTGATTTCCGTGTGCCTCGTGCCTGTAATGAGTGCCGGCCTCCTGGCCCAGACGACCGGCGCGCCCCGAGCGCAGAGCGATGTGCTGGATTCGGCGTACGTCGCGGCCGAGTCGGGCGCCTGGGAGGCGTCGGCACGTGCCTGGCGGCACGTGCTCGACCAGACACCCAACCTCGCCGGTGCGGCTGCCTATACGCTGCGCGCGGTGTCGAACGACAGCCGCGGCGTGGTCCGCCGCCTATTGCTTGCACCGCCGGCGAGCATCGGGGGCCGCCGGGCACTCGCGCAGCTCGAGATCTCGTGGGGTTCACCGAGCCTCGGATGGGATGCGATTCGTGCGCTGCCGGCCTCCGACTCGGTCGCCGATGTGTGGACCGATTTTGCCGATGCCGCATCCGCGGCCGGCTCGCCGGCCGTTGCGCGCGACGCGTATCTCGCGGCCCTCGCCGTCCGCCCGTCAGGGGATCTGGCAGCCCGGGCCGCGGAGGCGGCGCTGGCATCCGGCGATGCGGCAATGGCGCTGACGCTGCTCGATCGCGTGATGGCGGCCGCGCCTCCCGCCGACACCGCCGCGCTGGCGGTGGCGCTCGTGCCCGTGCACGTGCGGGCGCTGGTGCGCCTCGGGCGAATGAGCGAGGCCGAACAGTACCTCAGGCGCTACGCCGGCCGCGGGGGAGAGGAGTTGCGGACGCCCCTCGCTCGCGACATCACGTGGGGCTACGCGCGCGTGGGCGACATCGCGGGAGCCCGGTCGGCAGCGACACGCTTCGGGCTGATGAATGACAGCACCATCACGGGGTGGCTCGCGCTCTACGCCGGAGATCTCAAGAACGCGCGTGGCGCACTCCGCCGGACCTCCGGACTCTCGGGCGACGCGCTCACCGCGTTGGCGCTGCTGGCGCGTACGCGGACGGACAGCGCTCCATCGGTTGGCGAAGCCTTCGTCCTGCTCGCGCGCGGGGATACGGCGATGGCGGCCGACCGTTTCGTTGCGGCCAGCTCGGTCGTACGGGACGCCGCACCGCTCCTCCTCGCCACGGCGGCGCGTCTCCATGCCGAGCAACACCACGACGAACTCGCGATCCCGCTCTGGCGAAAAGTCATCGAGCAGTACGCCGATGCACCCGAGGCGCCGGAGGCAGATCTCGAGTGGGGCCGGGCACTCAAGCGGACGGCCGATCCGGCGGGTGCCGTGGCGCGCTGGGAGCACCTCATCCTGACGTATCCGGAGAGCGCGCTCGTTCCGCTCGCTCGCCAGGAGCTGGATGCGGTGAAAGCAACAGCGTGACAGGCTCGCAGAGCACCAGTCTGGTCACGCGGCGGGAATTCGTTGTCGGCGCGGCGGGTGCACTTGCCGCCGCCGGGCTCGGAGGCCGCCGCCGGATCGTGTGGGCGGATCCGGATCATCTGCTCGTCCCCATGGACGACAACCAGCAGAATCACCTCAAGGCCTACGGTCTGACGTACAACGCGTTGCGCGACGGCCTCCGGGGCGAGTGGCTCCTCAACTATCGGGGCGGATCGTTCCTGCTCCCGGGCCTGCCGGACCTCGCCCGGCGAGCCGCGCTCGATGGGATCACGACCACGGCGCTCGATGACGGCGCCGTCGCGGCGATCCGGGCCGAAATCGCCGGCGCGAATATGGATTCCGTGCCGCTGGAAAAGGCGCCGACCGTCGCGATCTACAAGCCGCCGACGTCGCCGCCGTGGGACGACGCGGTGACGCTTGCCCTGCGATACGCGGGGATTCCGTTCACGCAGGTCTGGGACGACGAAGTCCTGGCGGGCGATCTCGCCAAGTACGACTGGGTGCACCTCCACCACGAAGACTTCACGGGGCAGTTCAACAAACTGTACCTGAGCTACCGCGGCGCACCGTGGTTCATCGAGGAGGTCCAGCGCGACATGGCCACGGCCCAGCGGCACGGTCTCACGAACGTGCCGGCGCTCAAGAAGGCGGTGGCCGAAGGCATCCGCGCGTTCGTCGAGCGGGGCGGACTACTCTTCGCCATGTGCGGGGCGACGGAGACGCTCGATCTCGCGATCGCAGCCCGGGACGTCGACATCGCCGGTGTTTTCTCCGACGGCACGCCCATGGACCCTGGGGCCGATGCGAAGCTGGACTGGTCGCGCACGCTGGCGTTCCGTGGCGCGAAGCTCGAGACGTCACCCAGCATCAATTCGATGAGCGACATCGACGGCCATCAGGTCAACGTGCCGTCACGCAAGCAGCCCCTCGGGGTCTTCACACTCTTCGCGTTCTCCGCCAAGTTCGATCCCGTGGCGACGATGCTCGTGCAGGACCATCGGACGGCGATCCCGGACTTCTATGGCGTCACGACGAGTTTCACCAAGGCGACGCTCAAGCCCACCGATGTCGTACTGGCGTTCGAGGAAGGAGCGCCCTGGGTGAAATACATCCATGGCGACTACGGCAAGGGCTCATGGACGTTCTTCGGCGGACACGACCCCGAAGATCCGCAACACGCGGTGGGCAACCCGTCGACGGACCTGGGGTTGCACCCGAACTCGCCGGGCTACCGGCTGATCCTGAACAACGTGCTTTTCCCGGCCGCGAAGAAGAAGCCACTCAAGACGTGATCGCCAAGACGTGATCGCCTTCCCGCCCGGCGAGGACCCGGCGAACGATCGCCGGCCGGCTCCCCTGCGGGTCGGCTTGGCGGATGACGAGGACGAATCCGGTGCGAGAGGACAGCTCGACGCATCGCGCGCGACGCCCGCGTCGGTCGCCGACGACCTGGGTCCGTCCGGTCCCGTGGCTGCGGTGCTGTCCGGTGCCGCCGAAATGCCGTACGAGGACCGCGCGAGCCAGCGCGACATGGCGGCGGCGGTCGCGGAGTTGTACCGGACGGGCGGCGTCGGGTTGTTCGAAGCGGGCACCGGCGTCGGCAAGTCGCTGGCCTACCTGGTCCCGGCGCTGCGATGGGCGGCAGCCCACGGCGACCGGACTGTCGTCTCGACCAACACCATCAATCTCCAGGAGCAGCTAGTCGGCAAGGATCTCCCGCTGCTGGCTGCCGCGCTGACCGACCAGCCGGTCCGCTTCGCGCTCCTCAAAGGATGGCGCAACTATCTCTGTCTGGCGCGCCTGGAACAGGCCCGCTCGGCGGGCGGGACGCTCTTCGATGCTGCGGAGGAGCGCGACCTGGCGACGGTCGCCGCGTGGGCCCGCGACACGGGCGACGGCTCGCTGGGCGACGCCGGTGCGCCGCAACCGCGGCCAGAGGTCTGGGATGAAGTGGCCGCGGAGCCGGATCTCTGCCAGCGACAGCAGTGCCCGCACTACGATGTGTGTTTTGTGTTCCGGGCGCGCCGCGCCGCCGCGCAGGCCGCGATCGTCGTCGTCAACCACCATCTGCTGATGTCCGATCTCGCGGTGCGGCGCGTCCAGCAGAACTGGCACGACGTGGCCGTACTGCCCCCATATTCGCGGCTCGTGGTGGACGAAGGGCATCACCTCGAAGAGGCGGCGGCCGCGCACCTCGGGAGCACAGTCACACGCCGCGGCTGGCAGCGGCTGTTCGCACGCCTGGACCGGCGCGGAGGAAAGGGGTTGCTCGCGCGGCTCGCCCAGGCGCTCGGATCGGCCGATGGCCTGCTTGGCGCCGCGACGCTGGAATTGCTCCGCACCACCGTGACGCCGGCCGTCGCGGCTGCCCGCGAGCGCGGAGAGCTGGTATTCGACATGCTCGCCACGATTCTCGTGTCATCGAGCGACCGGCAGCTCCGGCTCACCGCGGAATTCGCCGATCACCCGGCATGGGCCGGCGGTCTCGCGGTCGCGCTGGACGATCTGCTGCGGGACGTCGATGCAGTCGACGCGGCGCTGGACCTGATCGAGCGGCGCCACGAGGGAGACGCCGTGGAGGACGAGAATGTCGCGCGAATCCTGGCAGAGCTCCGCGGCGTATCCCGGCGGCTGGCCGCGGGGGCGGCAACGCTCAGGTTGGCGCTCGATCCTGCTGGTGACGGCCCGCCAAACGTACGGTGGATCGAAGTGCGGCGTTCGCCACGCGATCGGGACCGCCCGCAGGCCGCGCCCGAGAGTCCGGCGGCCCAGAACGTCGCGGTGTGCGTGGTGCCGCTGGACCTGGCCCCGCTGCTGCGCGAGGACCTGTTCGCGCGGGTGGACACGACGATCGTAACGAGCGCCACGCTCGCCGCGGAAGGCCGCTTCGAGTTTCTGGCCTCTCGTCTGGGCGTCGACGCGCCGGAGTTCGCCACGCGCACGGGGATCTTCCCATCGCCGTTCGACTACGCGCGACAGGCGCTCCTCGTCGTGCCGACGGACCTTCCGCCTCCCAACACTGACGGCGAGCGTCACGCGGCGGGTGTGGTGCGGATCGTCCGCGATGTCGCGCGCGCGGCGGAGGGCGGCGTCTTCGCTCTCTTCACGAGTCACCGCGATGTGCGCGAGGCGGCGGCCGCTCTCCGCGCGGTGCCCCTGGCGGCGATCGGGGGTGGGCCGCTGGAGCTGCTGGTGCACGGTGAGGACCGCCGCGATGCGCTGCTGCGCCGGTTCAGGGAGTCCGGACACGCGGTTCTGCTGGGGACGAACTCGTTCTGGGAAGGCGTCGATGTTCCGGGCTCCGCGCTGCGGGCTCTCATCATCGCGCGGTTGCCATTTCGCGTGCCGACGGAACCGGTGACCGCCGCGCAGTGCGAAGCGATCGCGGCCCGTGGCGGCGAGCCGTTCTCGGACTACATGCTGCCGCAGGCATCGCTGCGGCTCAATCAGGGCTTCGGCCGGCTCATCCGGTCGGCGACCGATCGCGGCGTCGTCGTGGTCGCCGACCCGCGGATCGTCTCGCGCGCGTACGGGCGCGGGCTGCTCGACGCCCTGCCTCCGGCGCGTCGCGCGATCGGCCGCTGGCCGCTCATGCGCGCCAAGATCACCGCGTTCTACCACTCCGAAGGAATGAATCCATGACTGCTCGTCCCTCGAAGATCGTCTGCATTGGCCGGAACTACCGAGCGCATGCCGCCGAGATGGGCAACGATGTGCCGGCGGAGCCGCTGATCTTCCTCAAGCCTCCCTCGAGTGTCATCGCGGATGGCGAGCCGATCCGCCTCCCGGCACTCTCCGGTCAGGTCGAATACGAGGGCGAGATCGCAGTCGTGATGGGGGCTCGCGCGAGTCATGTGACCGAGCGCGAAGCAGAGGGCCTGGTGCGAGGCATCGCCGCCTTCAACGATGTCACGGCCAGGGATCTTCAGCGCCGCGACAGCCAGTGGACCAGAGCCAAGGGGTTCGACACATTCGCGCCGGTTGGCGCCGAGTATGCGCGCACCGAGGACTGGGGTGTACTCACCGTCATCACCCGGGTCAACGGGGTTGAGCGCCAGCGGGCGCAGGCGGGCCTCATGGTGTTTGCGATTCCCAAGCTCATCGCCTTCATTTCATCGATAATGACCCTTGAACCGGGGGATTTGATCGCGACCGGGACACCCGCCGGGGTCGGCCGGCTCACATCCGGCGACACCGTGGAAGTCGAGATCCAGGGCCCGGATACACGCACGGTCAGCCGGGTCGGGAACCCTGTCGTCGCAGGAGAGTAAGTTGGGTATGCCCCCGATTGCGGCCCGCCTGTCGGCTCTGCCCCCCTACATGCTCGCGGGCATTCCGCAGAGAAAGCGGGATTTGCTGGCCCGTGGGGCCGACGTTATCGACCTCGGTGCGGGCGACGCGGATCTCGCGCCGCCGCCGGCAGCGATCACGGCACTCACCAAAGGCGCCGAGACGCCCGCTCTCAACCGGTATGGATTCGGCCTGGGGCTGATGGCCTATCGTGAGGCCGTCGCCGGGTGGATGCGCATGCGGTTCGGCGTGCAATTCGACCCGCTTCGCGAAGTCGTGCCGCTGATCGGATCGAAAGAAGGCATCTCGCATCTGGCGCTGGCCTACGTCGAGCCCGGCGATGTCACGATCATGCCCGATCCGGGTTACCCGGCGTATATCGGCGGCACCGCGCTCAGCAGCGGCGAGGCGTACAAATATCCGCTGCGCGCGCGCAACGACTTTCTCGTCGATCTGGACGAGGTGCCGGCCGATGTGTTGCGCCGAGCCAAGCTGCTGTACCTCAATTATCCGAACAACCCTACAGCGGCCGTGGCGCCGCGTGCGTATCTGGAAGAGGTCGTCCGGCGGTGCCGGGATCTCGGCATTTTGCTCGTCTACGACAACGCGTACTCGGAGCTGGCGTACGACGGGTACGTCCCGCCCAGCATCTTCGAGATCGACGGTGCGCGCGACGTCGCGATCGAGTTCCATTCGCTGTCGAAGACGTACAACATGACCGGATGGCGGTGCGGCTGGGCGGTGGCGCGCCAGGAGATCGCGGGCGCGCTGTCGCGGGTGAAGTCATTCGTCGATACGGGACCGTTCATGGCGGTACAGGCGGCGGGTGTGGCGGCGATCGAGAGTTGGCGGGAGTTCGTGCCGCGGAACGTGGCCGTTTTCCGCGAGCGGCGTGACGCGGCGGTGGCAGCGTTCCGGGAAGCGGGTTTCACGTGCCCCGTGCCGAAGGCGGCGATGTATCTCTGGGTCGAGCTGCCCGAGTCGATCGCGAGCGCCACTTTTGCCGACCGGTTGATGGAGGAGGAAGGCGTCATCGTGATGCCGGGCTCGGCGCTCGGCGCCGGCGGAGAGGGATATTTCCGTGTGTCGTTCATCGTGCCGCCGGAGCGTCTGCGTGAAGCCGCAGCTCGGGCGGGCCGCGTGCTGGCCGCGTTCGCCAATCCGGTCGGGTAGGCGGTGGCGATGCCGGTGATTGGCAGGATGGTGAAGAGGCGCGAATCGCGAGGCGCCTTGGCGGTGTCGCTCGTCGCGCACGTGCTGTTCGTGGCGGCGCTCGTGCGGGTGCTCCTGCTGCCGCTCCCGTTCTCCGACTTCATGCACCCGTTCCGGACTGCCGCGACGCCGGCCGAGCATCTCCGGTACGTCGAGACGCCGGCGCCCAGCGTCACGGTCGCGCCGCTCAAGAGCGGCGGCGACAACCGCCCGGCGCCCCGGAAGCCGATCGCGCCCCTCGTGGCGCCCCCGTCGACGCCGGCCGCGCTACCGGTGGCCCCGCCGGCTCCCGCGCAACCCGTCGCGCCGCCTGCTGCCGCGCCCGCCCCCACCGATTCGGGTGTCGGCTCGGGGCCAGTAGTCGGCGTGGGCGGACCGGCCGAGGGCGCGCGTCCGGAATATCACGACGGCCGCGTCTGGGTGCCTCCCGCCGGGATCGTCTCGGCGCCGAAAACGATCGAGGAAGCGGCGGACAGCGCGCTCGCGGCGCGGGTCCGCGCGCACAACGACACGCTGGCGCTTGGTGCGGGCCGCCGTCAACCCGGTGACTGGACGTTCGAGCACAACGGGAAGAAGTACGGAATCGATTCCAAGTTCATCCAGCTCGGATCGTTCAAGATTCCGACCGCAGTGCTCGCGTTCCTGCCGCTCAACGTGACGGCCAATCCGATCATGGGTGAGAACGAGCGGACACTGAACATGCGCCACGACGACATCATGTACCAGGCGCAGCGAACGCTCAACGAAGACGAGTTCCGCGACGCCGTGCGCCACGTGCGCCAGCGTCTGGAGAAAGAGCACGAAGAGGCGGCGAAGAAATCCTCGCCCCCGCCGCCGCCGGCCGACAAGCCGAAAGACTCCGACACGCCGCCGCCGGTCCAGTGACCGCGGCGGTGGGCCTCGCTATCGCGGCCTTCCGGTAGCGAGCCGCGGCGCGGCGTTCAGCCGCTCGCGCGTGATCTGCACGGCCGCCTCACTCGACGGGATGCCGCGCTTGGACGCCGCGTCGAACACCGCCACCGTCGTGTCGAAGATCCCCTCCAGCGTGCGCGCCACCCGCTCCGCCGTCCATCCCGCAACTTCCTGGCAGAGGTAGATCAATCCGCCGGCGTTCGCGATGAAGTCCGGCGCGTACGCGATGCTGCGCTTCTCCAGGAGTGCGCCGTCGGCATCGCTCAGGAGTTGATTGTTCGCCGCGCCGGCGACCACCTCACACCGGAGCGCGGGAATCGTGGCCGGGGACAGCCCGGCGCCGAAGGCGCAGGGGGCGAACACGTCGGCCTTGGCCGTATGGATCGATTCGGGCGCGACGATCTGCGCCCCGAACTCCTTGGCGACGCGTGCTGCCCGCTCGTCATTGGTATCGCTCGCGATGAGGCGCGCGCCCGCGTCGTGCAGCATCCGGGCGAGGTGGTAGCCCACGTGCCCGAGCCCCTGGATGGCGATCGTGCGGCCGGCGAGATCGGCCGATCCGCGCACGTGGTGGAGCGACGCTTCGATCGCGCGCTGGACCCCGCGGGCGGTGGCCGGTGACGGGTCGCCGACGGTGGTGGGCAGTCCGCCCACGTGGGTGGTCTCCTCGCGAACGTACCGCATGTCATCCGGGCTCGTCCCGATGTCGACCGACGTGATGTAGCGGCCGCCGAGTCCTTCGACCGCGCGCCCATGGGCGCGAAACACCGCGGGCCGGTCGGCTGTTTTCGGATCCGCGATCACGACGGATTTGCCTCCGCCGAACGGGACGCCGGCGGCGGCGGCTTTGTACGTCATCCCTTCGGACAGCCGGAGCGCGTCGGTGAGCGCGGCCTCCTCCGTGGCATAGGCCCACATGCGGGTGCCACCGAGGGCGGGACCGATCCGCGTGCTGTGGATTGCCACGATTGCCCGGTATCCGCTGGCGGGATCGGACGCGAAGACCACCTGCTCATGGCCGCGCGCGCTCATTCGGGCCAGCACGCCGGATGCGGTGCCTTCCTGTGCGTCGGGATGGGCCGTGGACGCCATCGGTGTCACCTCGGAGAGGACGGAAAAGGTTGTGGTGGCCTGGCGGCCGCCGTGATGCGCCAGCACGCCGGTTTTCCCGGATCGGAGGACCGGCCGCACGCCAATATACTGACCATCCGAGCACGGTAGAGGCCGCCGATCAACATTGCGATACAGGGGCGCCACGATCGGTCCGGCGTGGACCGCGCCCAGCGGAACGAGCGGGGCGGTGAAGGGCGCGGCTCAGGCCGCGGCGTCGGGCTCCGCTGGCTCGCGCTGCTCCGTCTCGGCGTCGAAGTACGAGCGGAACACGCCGCAGATCACCCCTAGCACCGCGAAATTGTCGTGCGGGCCGACGACGATCTCGCGGTCGGTGGCGTTGGCCGGTTCGAGCACGATCGCGGCGCCGCGGTGCGTGAGCGTCTTGACCGTCGCGTCTTCGCCGAGGCGCGCGGCGACGATCTCGCCATCGCGCGCGCGCGCCGACGGGTTGACCAGGACGAAATCCCCATCGAAGATGCCGCGTCCCGCCATGCTGTCGTCCTTGATGCGGAGCGCGTAGACGTCGTCGCTCGGCACGAACCGGCGGTCCATCGTCAGGAACGACTGGCGGTGCTCGGGGAGGAGCACGGGCTCGGTCGCGGCGATCTTGCTGTACACCGGCACCGGCTGCGTCAGCGGCGCCGCCGCGAATCCCAGGAGCCGGACGCCGCGCGAACGTGACGGGTCGCGCTCGATGTAGCCCTTCTCGGCCAGCGCTTGCAGAATGTCCGACACCGTCTTCGTGGACTTGATGCGAAAGCGCTTCCCGATCTCGCGAATGCTCGGCTGGTACGTATTCTCCGCGAGGAAGTCGAGGAGATAGTGGTAGACGCGTCGCTCGATCGGACTCAGGGGCTCAGCCATACATCCTCGGTGCATCGGATCGCGCGGCGCGGGCCGAACACCGGATGGCCCGCTCACAACGTACCCGCGAGCACGTCGCCGAACCGGGCTCAGGGGGGGTCACAGCCACCCCAATCTGAGCCCGGACAACCATGCGGTCAATAAGAGTGGACCGACGGGCGGATCACCGCAGATAGGCGAGCGCCGCATCGATGCGAGCCAGCGAGCGATCGCGGCCCAACATGACGAGGACGTCGAAAATCCCCGGGCTGACGGTCAGCCCGGTGAGGGCGACGCGTAACGGCTGGAAGATCTTGCCGGCGGTGAGGCCCCGCGATTCCGCCAACTCCCGGAGGGCGGGCTCCAGCGCGGCAGTCGTCCACTCCGTGACGCCGGCCAACTTCGTTCGCGTGAGCGCGAGCAGGCTGGCGGCTCCTTCCCGATCCTTCCACTGCTTGGCGACCGCCTCGGGATCGTACCCGATCACGTCGCGGAGGTAGGGCTCCGCCTGGCGCACGATGTCGAGGACCGTGCGGGCCCGTACCCGGAGGAGGTCGATCAGTGCCCGGAACCAATCCGGCCGCGCAGCGAGCGACTCCGTCGTCGCGAGGCCCGCGGCGACCAGTGCTGGCACCACGCGCGGCAGGAGGTCATCGAGGGCGATGAGCGACAGGTGCTGGCCGTTCATCCACTCCAGTTTCTGCAGATCGAAGATCGCCGCTTTGCGCAGCAGTCCATCGGGCGAGAACAGTTTCACCATCTCCGGCACCGTCATGATCTCGCGATCGCCGCCGGGGGACCAGCCGAGGAGCGCGAGGAAGTTGAGCATGGCCGTGGGGAGGATGCCCTGGTTCTGGTAGTCGGCGACGGCGGTCGCACCGTGGCGCTTGCTGAGTTTCTTGCCGTCGGTGCCGTGGATCATGGGCAGGTGTGCAAACTCGGGGAGCGGGGCGCCGAGTGCGTGATAGAGCAGGATCTGCTTGGGTGTGTTGGAGATGTGGTCGTCGCCGCGCATCACGAGTGTGATGCGCATCGCGATGTCATCGGAGACCACCGCCATGTTGTACACGGGCGTGCCGTCGGAGCGCAGGACGACGAAGTCGTCGATGTCCTTGTTGGGGAACGCGATCTCGCCGTGCACGAGATCGTTCCATCCCGTGGTGCCTTCGGGGACGCGGAATCGCAGAGCGTAGGGCGTGCCCGCGGCGACGAGCCGGGCGATCTCCGCGGGTGCGAGCCGGTCGCACCGCCGGTCGTAGGTGAACGTCTCGTGGCGTGCGTGGGCGGCGGCGCGGCGCTCGTCCAGCTCTTCGGCGGTACAGAAGCAGCGGTACACCGCGCCGGCGGCCAGCATCCGTGCGCCGTCATCGGCGTGCCGGGCGACGTTGGCGCCCTGATAGACGACCGGCTCGTCCCAGGTGAGCCCGAGCCACTCGAGCCCCTCGAAGATGGCGCGGGTCGACGCCTCGTTGCTGCGGGCCTTGTCGGTGTCTTCGACGCGGAGGAGGAAATCACCGCCGAAATGCCGCGCGTAGAGCCAGTTGAAGAGCGCGGTGCGCGCGCCGCCGACGTGCAGGTATCCCGTGGGCGACGGCGCGAAGCGGAGGCGCGGGCGTCCGGCGGGCGCGTACCTATCGGGCGCTGGTGAAGGGGCGGTTCGGGGTGCGGCTGACGGCGCGGCGGCGGCTGCGACGGACATCTCGGTCATGCCTGGATTGAGTTCAAACGACAGCGGGCCCGCCTGGGCGACGGACCCGCGTACGACGACGGAGCGGGAGGGATTCGAACCCTCGATAGGGCTTTAAGACCCTATAACGGTTTAGCAAACCGCCGCCTTCAGCCTCTCGGCCACCGCTCCAAGTGGATACAGATCCTTCGCCCACATGGGCTGGCCTTCCGCCAACCCGTGCCCAAAGCTAGTCCCTCCTCTCCCTGAGAACAGAGGGGACTCTGACTCGGGCTGCGCGTCCGTCCCGGCGTCGCGCTTCGCGATCTGCTCTCGTGCCATGGAGTCCGACGGTGTTGCCTCCCGCGGGCAGGATCGGATGCGATGCACTACGCCTGCACGCGCGTTACGGGAGCCAGCGGTCACGGTGTGGCTCGCCACGTGTGTGGCACCACTGTGACCGTCTGTACGGGCGCCCTACATGCGCGTCGCGACGCGACTTGGCGCTCCTGCCAGGCTGACTCGATCGCAACGGCGCCCGTCTTGCCATCAGTCGCAGCAATGATTAATATGATGGCATTGATTGCAGGAGGAGCCAATGGCCAGCATCACCATTCGGAATCTCGACGAATCCCTCAAGCGCAAGCTGCGCCTGCGCGCGGCCCACCGGAATCATTCGATGGAGGATGAGGCGCGGGACATCTTGCGTACGGCGCTCGCTCACGAACGGCCGTCGAGCGGGAATCTGGCCGACGCGATCCGCAAGCGCATCGAGTCGGTGGGGGGCGTCGAACTCTCGCTGCCCCCGCGAGGACCGAAACGTGCACCGCCGGACTTCGCATGATCGTGTTGGACACGAACGTTCTGTCCGAGACGTGGCGGCCGAAACCGTCCCCCAAAGTGATCGCCTGGATGCGCGCCCAGGCTATGGCGGTGCTCTTCACGACCACGATCACGGAGGCGGAACTGTTCTATGGCATTGCGTTGTTGCCGAACGGCGCGCGCCGTCGCTCACTCGAATCCGTTGCGCAGGCGATTTTTTCGGAAGAGTTGGCCGGACGGGTATTGCCCTTTGACAGCGCGGCGGCACGCGAATACGCCCACATCGCCGCGGCTCGGCGTCGTGCTGGCCGGCCAATCGCCGAAGCCGACGCGCAGATCGCCGCTATCGCCCGGTCGCGCGATGCCGCAGTCGCAACGCGGAACTCCGCCGACTTCGCGGACTGTGGCGTGACAGTGATCAACCCGTGGGAGGCGTAGGCTGGCACCACCCTGCCGCCTACGCCACTCGGGTCGCCACGTCATCCACTTGCGTCGCGAGCGAGGCGCTCAGCTTGCGCAGGAGCGCCCGCAGTTTGCGCTCCTCGGTCTCCGAAATCCCCATGACGGTGGCCATTTCCAACGGAACGCGCTTCGCGTCGCGCTCAAGGGACCGTCCCTTGGAGGTCGGCGTGATCTCGACGGTGCGCTCGTCGTCGGCCCGGCGCCGGCGGGTCACCAGGCCGGATACCTCGAGGCGTTTCAATAACGGCGACAGGGTGCCGGAGTCGAGATCCAGGTTGTCGCCCAAGTCCTTCACGGTACGTGGGGCGTGCTGCCAGAGCATCACCATGACCAGGTACTGCGGGTAGGTGAGCCCCAACCCGGACAGAATCGGGCGATAGGCCCGGATGATCGCCCGGGCGGCGGAGTAGAGATCGAAACACACCAGGTCGCTCAGCGCAACCGAGCCGCTGCCGCTCGGTCCTGTCAGCTTCGTCACGTCGTCTCCCTCCATTACGAGCCGGTCGCGGGCGGCCCCATGTGGGCCAATGCACAATAATATAGCGTCTTATGTGATATCACACAATAAGACATTGACTTATTTAGTTGTGCACAATATATTATGACGCAGATAGAAATGGCGTGCACTCATCTCGGATTCACCGCGGAGCGCGTGCCGGCATACTCTTGGCCCGGGAGGGCCCATGCGCATCCACCGCTCGATGCAGGCACTGACTCTCGTGACGACCGTCGCCGCGCTCACCGCGTGCGGCTCGATGGGTGGACGACACCAGCCCGAGGGCAACGACGCCGTCGTCGCCGTCCAGTGGGATTCCGGGCCGCTCGACCGCTCGTATCAGGGCGAAAGGACCCAGATGGACGCGCGCCACCAGCAGGAGATCGCTAACCCGCGCGCTGGCGAATCGTCGGATCAGGCGAAACAGCGGCAGTCTGCCGAGAGCCAGGATCTCGATAAACGGTATGCGCAGGGGAAGGCCTCGCACGCGCAGACCTTGCCGCCGTCGGATCAGAAGCACGACGACCACGGCGACACGCCGAGCAGGTAAGACTCAGGACGGGCGCGTGCGGTGTGACCGCACCGTGCCAGACTGACCGAAGGGTACCACGACGGCGACCCCGCACCGGCTCCAGGTGCGGGGTCGCTTTTCGTCGGCGCGACCCGCTCGCCTAGGGTATCGGCGCCGTACCGCGAACCGCTCGAATTGATCTCGAGTGACGATTCGCCTAGTCCAACTCGTAGTTCAGTAAGAACGGATAGTCACTGCCGTGTCCGAGCGCTGACGTGCCATCGCCCCGCAAGCCGTGCAGCTCCCCGGTGCCGGAGCCCGCCACCACGGAATAGGACTCCTTGGCCTGGCCGCCCTCGAAGACGCCCGTGCGCTGGAGGACGAACGTGCCGGCCTTGCCCCCCACGCGTCCAACGATCCGCTCGAGGCCGACGAATGTCGCCGAGCCGTCGCTCCTGTACATCATCAGGTACTCGACGTGTCCTTCCCCTTCGATGTCGCCACTGAAGGTCTTGGTGACGCTGGCCCGTGTGAGTTTTGGGAGATCCGTACCTTCGCTATACGGCTTCTCGTCCCAACTCTTGATGGCGAACTGAGCCCTCGCACTCTTTCTCATGTCTTTTCCCCTCTCCCGCAAGACGAGGATATGACCGCGCGGCAAGAGCGGTCGCGACTACGGAACCGGCGCCGCCCCCATCCCGAGGCCAGCGGCCGCGAACGCCCAGAGATCGGCGCGCTCGGCGATCTGCCGATCCGTCGGACGGTAGCCGTGACTGCCCGCGATCTCCACCCGGAGCAACACCGGCCGCGTGCAGTTCGCCACCGCCGACTGCGCTGTCTGCAAGGTCGCCGCGAACTTGAACGAATGACTCGGCACCACACGGTCGTCGTGATCCGACGTCGTCACGAGTGTCGCCGGATAACAAATGCCCGGCTTGATGTTCTGCAGCGGCGAATACGCGCGCAGGTACCGCGCCGCGACGGAGTCGTCGGAGTTCCCGTACTCGGCCGCCCACAGACCGCCACCACTGAACTTGTGATAGCGCATCATGTCCATGACGCCGACCTGCGGCAGCGCGACCGCGAACAGCTCCGGGCGCTGGGTCATCACGGCCCCCACCAGCAAACCGCCATTCGACCCGCCGTTGATCGCGAGCTTCTCCGGTGACGTGATCTTCTCGCGAATCAGGTACTCGCCCGCCGCGATGAAGTCGTCGAACACGTTCTGCTTTTTCTCGAACATGGCCGCATGGTGCCACGCCTCACCGTACTCGCTGCCGCCGCGGATGCTCGGCTGCGCGTAGACGCCGCCCATCTCGAGCCACGCGATGAGCGCGGGGGAGAAATCCGGACCGATCGGGATGTCGAAACCGCCGTACGCGTACATCATCGTCGGATTCGATCCGTCGCGCACCATGCCGCTGCGGTGCGCGATGAACATCGGCACGCGCGTGCCGTCCTTCGAATTGTAGAACACGCGGTCCATCTCGAACTGCGATGGGTCGAACGTCAGATGGGGCGCCTCGAACGGCTGGCTCACACCGGACGCGGGGTCGTAGCGCACGACCTCCAGCGGGACGAGCATCGACTGATAGTCGTAGAACATTTCCGGCCGGCCGAAGCGGCCGAAGACGCCGTTCACGGTGCCGAGTCCCGGAAGCGCGACGTCGCGGGCATCCCTGCCGTCCACCGAGTAGGTCCGGATCACTCCGGCAACATCCTCCAGCGTCACGACCGCGAGCCGCCCGGCGACAAGCGCCGAGTTCTGGATGGCGGTCTTCCCCATGGGAACCACATCGTGCCAGTGGGCAGGATCCGGTGTGGCGATGGGCGTCGCCACGATCTTCCGGTTCGGCGCATCCCGGTCCGTCTGGAGATAGAGCTGGCCTTTGACGACGCCGAGCGGGAAGTAGTTGGCGTCATGGCCCGTGACGACAGGGACGATCGGGGCCTGGATGTTGGGCTTGCGCGGATCACCGAGATCCGCGAGGTACACCTCGTTCTTGTCGGTGCCCTTGGCGGTCTGAACGAAGAGGTACCGGCCCGTTTCATCGACGCCACCGCCCACGAGCCACGCCGGGTGCTCGGGCCGGGCGTAGATCGTGACATCCGCCCCCTGCGGGGTGCCCAGCCGGTGGTAGTACATCGTCTGATTGACCAGCGCGGTCTGGATCTCTTTCCCTTTGGGCGGTTCCGGAAACCGCGAATAGAAGAAGCCCCTGCCATCTTTGGTCCACGAGGCCCCCGAGAACTTGACCCACCGCACCGTATCGGCCGTATTCCGGCCCGTCGCGAAGTCGCGGACGTAGAACGTCTCCCAATCCGATCCGCCTTCGCTCAGCCCGTAGACGTAATGCGTCCCGTCGGGCGACGGCGAGAACTGCGAGAGCGCGACCGAGCCGTCCGGAGACAATACGTTCGGATCGAGGAGCACCCGCTCGGGTCCATCCAGGGTCACGCGCGTGTACCAGACCGCCTGGCGCTGCAACCCGGAATTGCGCCGGTAGAACCAATGGCCGCCTTCCCAGTACGGCACGGTGACGCGCGGATAGTTGTACAGTGTCGTGAGCCGCGCCTTGATGGCGTCGCGGTTCGGCAGGCGCGACAGATACTCCATGGTCACACGGTTTTCGGCTGCGGCCCACGCTTTCACCTCGGGCGAGTCGAGGTCCTCCATCCACCGGAACGGATCGGCCACGCGAAGCCCGTGGCAGTCATCCACCTGATCCACGGTGCGAGCGGCGGGATACTGTGGGGGACCGGCCGTCTGCGCGGCGAGAAGGACAGGCATCGCAACGAGTGGCAGCGTGAATCGGGCGATCGCCCGCGAGAACATGTACGGGGACATGACAGGCGAGGGTGAAGGACACCAGCGCGAGCCAGCGAGGAGACAGGCACGACGAAGGTACGTCGTGCGATGCAGCGCTGCGAGCGCGCCACAGACAGTAGCGCCCGGCCGCGGGATGGTCCAGCAGCCGCGCGCTACGTCTGCCTGATCGGAGCCGCTACGGCGTGGCCGCCGGCTGGCCCCCCCGCGCGGCGCCCTGGTACGTCACCCGCCAGACGCGACCGGCCTGATCATCCGCGATGTAAAGCGCGCCGTCCGGCGCGACCGCCAGCCCCACCGGGCGATGCGCCGCCTTGTCAGGCTGCACGACCGCGCCCGCGAAACCGTTGGCGAACACTTCGTACGGACCCGAAGGCTGTCCCGCGGAGAACGGAACGAACACCACATCGTACCCTTCCTGCGGCCCCACCGACCGGTTCCAGGATCCGTGGAACGCGATGAACGCGCCTCCCTGGTACCGGCTCGGGAACGCATTGCCGGAATAGAAGACGAGTCCGTCGGGCGCCCAGTGCCCGGGGAACGCGAGCACCGGCGCGATCTTGTGCTCGCACACCCCGACCGCGTGACCGCCGTCGCCGCCGTACTCCGGTGCGAGCACGAGTTTCTTCTGGTCTTCGTCGAAATAACACTCCGGCCATCCGAAGTCCGCACCCGCGGTGAGATGCACGAGTTCTTCAGCGGGCAGCTCCGCGCTCTGCGCCAGCGTGTACAGCTTCGGCCAGTTCTCACCGAGCTGGTCTCGGCCGTGCTGCGTCGCGAAGATCTGTCCGGTCGACGGTTCGATCGCGATGCCGACGGCGTTGCGCAGGCCCGTCACGAACCGCTGCGCCGCGGAGAAGCGCTGGCCCGCCTTGTTGGCGTCGAATTTCCAAATGCCGGCTCGCGTGTTCAACTCGACACAGGGTTTCGCGCCGGGTGACTGTAGCGTGCGGTTCTTGATCTGGCACGAGTTCGAGGCGGAGCCGACGTCCATGTAGATGCTGCCCGATGAATCGATCACGAAGGGATGCATCGGGTGGTCGCCCGTCAGCGGCAGATTCGTCACGATCGCCTCGGGCACCGTGTCGGGGCGAAGCTGGCCCGCCGGCAGGTGGTAGCGCACGATCTGGCTGCCCGCCTCCGCGTACAGGTACCCGCCGTGCAGCGCGATGCCTGTCCCGCCCGTCCCGCCAGTGGCCGAGGACTGCCCGAAGCGAACGATGGAGTCGGCTCGGCCAGCGTGCTGTGTGTCGCGTAGTCCGATGAGGAATGCGCCGGGCGGCGATTGCGTGTCGTAATAACGGCCGCTCCACGTGTTCACGAAGACGTCGCCATTCGGCGCGACGACGATGTCACGCGCATGGCCGACGCTGTCGGCGTACACCGTCGCGCAGAATCCCGGCGGCAGCGTGATGCCCCCGTTGCCGGAGGGGCATGTGCCTTCGGGCGGCACATTCGCCGATGCCGCGGCGTCCGGCGCCCGGTCCGAGGGTTTGCAGGCGGCGACGAGCGCGGCGCATCCCACGAGTACGGTCCACGACCTTCGTCCACGCCAGTTCCGTTCGCTACTCGGCATCGAACCTCCGTACAGTGTTGTGTCCGGCCCAGCCCCGAGGGCGACCGCCGTCAGAATCTTACCACGCGGCCCGGCGGTTCCCACAGGAATGACGGTGTCCGCCGGCACGTGCGGTTGCCCTGGTGCGTTGCTCGTGCCTCGGCGCTGGCATCGGCACCGCGGCGGTGATAAGCTGCACGCTCATCAATCGGAGCGTCGACCGTGGTGGTCATGGACCGCGATCGCTGGCGCGAGCTCGAGCCACTGCTCGATCAAGCACTCGATCTGCCGGCGGAGGAACGCGAGCGCTGGCTTCGCGAGCTGGGCCAGCGGTCACCGGATGATGCCGCTGAACTGAAGCGCCTTCTGGCCCGCGAGGTCGCGGCGGACCGCACGGGATTTCTGACGGCGGGTCACGCGGTGCGGCCCGAGATCGGGCTCGAAGGTCTCGAGCTCGGTGCCTACACCCTCGAGCGCCCGCTCGGGCAGGGCGGCATGGGTTCGGTGTGGCTGGCACGCCGCACCGCGATCCCCGGCGAGAAGGCCGCGGTCAAGCTTCGGAATCTCACGCTCGCGAGCCCGACCGCACAGGCGCGCTTCCGCCGCGAGGGGTCCGTTCTCGCCCGGCTGGCTCACCCGGGAATCGCGCGGCTGCTCGACGCGGGCGTCAGCTCCGGCGGCCAACCCTACCTCGTGATGGAGTACATCGACGGCAAGCCCATCGACCTGTATGCGACGGAACAGGCGATGGGCGTCGAGCGCCGGCTGGAGCTGTTCGTGCAAGTGCTCGACGCCGTCGGCCATGCGCATGAGAATCTGATCGTTCACCGCGACCTCAAGCCGTCCAACATTCTGGTGACGCGCGATGGGACGGTCAAGCTGCTGGACTTCGGAATCGCGAAGCTGCTCGAGCCGGAACCCGGCACCGATCAGTCGTGGACGACCACCGACGGCATGCTCATGCTCACGCCAGAGTATGCGGCGCCCGAGCAGGTGACTGGCGGCCCGATCACTCCTGCGACGGACGTCTACGTCCTCGGCACCCTCCTCTATGTGCTCCTGTCCGGCCGCCATCCGACGGCCGACGGGCTCTGCACCCAGCGCGACATCGTCCGGGCGCTGTTCGAGGTAGAGGCTCCGGTGCTGGATCTGGGTGACGCCGGCACCATCGCCGACAAGGCGCTCCGCAAGCAGCCGCGCGACCGGTACCGGACCATCGGCGCATTCACGGACGACGTACAGCGATACCTGCGCCACGAGCCCATCGTGGCCCGCCGGGCATCGCTGGCCGATCGCGTGCAGACGTTCGTGCGGCGGAACGGCGGCAAGGTCGCGGGCATGCTCCGCCGCGACTACTGACCCGGAGCGGTCAGGAGACGGGCGTGTCGTCGCCCAGGAGCGCGTCCTGCAAGAGGAGCCGCGCTTTGCGCCAGTCCCGCTGGACCGTGCGGTCGGAGACGCCGCGCAGCGTCGCGATCTCGGTGAACGAGAACCCCGAGAAGAAGTGGAGATCCACCAGCTCGACGAGAGAGGGTTCGAACTCCGCCAGTTGATTCAGCGCGTCCCCGAGTCGTTCCAGTTCCTCCCCGGTCCGCAGGGTCTCATCGGTGGGACCCACCTCGTCGGCGAGCGTGATCTCCAGTACGCGCCCGCGTTTCGTGGCCTGGCGCCGTCTCGCGTAGTCGATCGTCAGTCCGCGCATCGCGCGTGAGGCGTAGGCGAGGAAGCGTGACCGGTCGGCGAACGCCACATCGGGGCGCCCGGCGATGTTCAGATACGCCTCGTGCAGCAGTGTGGTGGTTCCGAGCGTATACGCGGACCCGGCGCGACGGAGGTTGATCTCCGCGAGCCGGTGGAGCTCATGGTACAGGAGGGCGAAGAGCTCATCGGCCGCTGCTGGATCGGCCTGGTCGGCGCGTCGGATCAGCGTGTCGATCTCCGGCTCCACGTCGGGTCTCCGATGAGATGATTCGCGGGTCCGCACCGGCGGTACCGTCCCGGGGCGAGCCCGCGTACCGCCGGCCCGCGTCCAAGAAAAATGGGTCCACGACCCGGATATTGCGACTCGGCGTTCTCCCGTCCGTCGTTCTGCGCGCTGCGGCTTGCCCGTCGCCTCTCGCCGCGGAGCGGGCCGTCGGCCAGGGGGACGTGGCTCGCGCAGAGGGCCCCGCCGGCGCTGGCGATTGCGTGCTCCCGCAGACGCCGTGGCGTTCGCGCAACAGGCGATTTGACCGATGGGATTCCGGCGCGCGGCCGGCGGCCAGGAGAATCGCCGCCTTCAGGGAAGATCCACCTCCACTGCGTCGACATAGCACCAGCCCCAGCGTTCTCCGGGCTCGATGGACCGCATGATCGGATGGCCGCTCTGGTGGAAGTGCTTGGTCGCGTGGCGGTTCTTGGAGGAGTCGCAGCAGCCAACCTTGCCGCACTCCAGGCAGAGTCGCAGATGGACCCAGGTGTCGCCGGTCTTGAGGCATTCCTCGCAGCCGCGCGTGTGCGGCGTCACAGGCCGGATCTGATCGAGGTGGGTGCAGGTCTGCATGGCGGATCCTCGGGTGGGAGGCGGCCGGTCCGCGGTCCGATCAGCGGGTTAGGGGTTGCGGCTAAGGTCGCGGCCAGCGACCTGGCATCGCGGACCCGGGGAGGGGGGAGCGCCCCCGGGCCCGAATTTACTCGTTTCTGTGTGGGCGGATGAGACGCGTAGTGGTACTTTATGTACTCATGAGCCGGCTCAAAATCTACGCCCAGATGCTGTTCCGCTATCGCCCGCGGGAGTTCTGGAACGACGTGCTATCGGAGTCGTTCGATCTGCGCGGCGTTGGCCATTACCGGCTGAGTGAGGATGACAACCGCCGGATGTACGAAGCGAAGCGGGACCTGATTGCCGGCCAGCTCGATCGCTTCGGCATTGCCGCCGGACCGGCCACCCGCGTTCTCGAAATCGGGTGCGGCGTGGGATACTGGACCGAGTACCTCAAGGGCCGGGGTGTCCGGCACTACACCGGCAACGACATCACGCCCGTTTCCGTGACGACCCTGCGCCAGCGCTATCCGGAGTTCGAGTTCGTGCAGGGCGATGCCGGAGAGATCTCGCTGTCACCGGCCGCGTACGATCTGGCGCTGATGGTCGATGTGACGCAGCACATCACCGACGATGCGGCATTTTCGCGCGCCATGGCGAATGTCTGGCAGGCCATCGCCCCGGGGGGGACATTCCTCGTGACCTATTGGGACCCGGCGACCAACAAGATGCTGGCGACGCGGCTGCGTCTCAATCGGATCGAGAAGCCGCGACCCCTCTCGGCCTATACGGCGGTCTGGGGTGGCGGGTCTACGGTGCTGAATACGATAGCCTTCAATGACAAGCACCTTGCCGTCGTCAGGAAGACGTGGTAGCCGCAGTCATGAAACGTGCGAGTCGTTCGTGATCCCCGCACCGGGGTCCCGCCGTCCGTCACGCAAAAGTGATAACCGGTCCCATTTCGGAGTGGCCTTTGGGCCGCGCCACCGGCAGATTCAGCACCGTTCACCAAGTACGTCGTAAGGCTGGAGGAGGCATTCGTGGCTGACGCGGTCGGGCAACTGTTGAACGTCTTGCTCAACGGCCGCTACCTCATCACCCGAGAGATCGGCCGCGGCGGAATGGCCACGGTCTATCTCGCGCGTGACCAGCGCGACGCCCGCGATGTGGCGGTCAAGGTGCTCCTCCCGGACGTCGGCATGGCGCTGGGTTCGCAACGGTTCCTGCGCGAGATCGCCGTCGCGTCCAAGTTCAGCCATCCGCGGATCCTTCCGCTCTACGACTCCGGCGAGTACGACGGCCAGTTGTATTACGTCATGCCGTTCATCGCCGGCGAGTCGCTGCGGGCGCGGCTCGACCGTGCGGGTCCCCTCAGCATCGACGACGCCGTGCTGTTCGCGGCCGAAGCAGCCGACGCGCTCGAGTATGCCCACGAGCAGGGCGTCGTGCACCGCGACATCAAGCCCGAGAACATCCTGATCGATGACGGGCACGCACTGGTCGTGGACTTCGGGATCGCCCGTGCGGCGGCGGCCGCGGGCGAGGAGAAGCTGACGCAGACGGGCATCACGCTGGGCACGCCGCACTACATGAGCCCCGAACAGGGCATGGCGGACCGCAATCTCGACCGGCGGTCCGACGTCTACAGCCTGGGGTGCGTCCTGTACGAGATGCTGGCCGGCCAGCCGCCGTTCGGTGGCGGCTCGGCGCACGCGGTCATCGCGCGCCACGCGATGGGGCAGGTGCCGTCGCTGACCATAGTCCGGCCGACCGTCTCGCCGCAGCTCGAGGCGGTCGTGATGCGGGCGCTGGCCAAAGTGCCCGCGGACCGCTTCCAGACCGCGCACGAATTCGCCGAGGCGCTGCGCCATCCGGAGCGCGAACTGACGCAGTCTCGGTGGACGGCGACCACGCAGGTGCCGACTGGCGTCATTGCTGCTCCAGCGGCGCAGCGCCCCCGCACGCGCCGGGTCATCGGGGGCTCGCTCGTCGCCGCAGTCCTGATCGCGGCGGCGGGAGCCGCCGGATGGCGCTACCTGCACCACAGCAACGTGAGGCCAGCGACGGGCCCCGACGCCCGGACGCTCGCCGTGCTGTACTTCGACGACCTGTCACCGGGTCACTCGCTGGGCTACGTCGCCGACGGTCTCACCGAGGGATTGATCGGGCAACTCTCGGAGGTGCAGAATCTCGAAGTGATCTCGCGCGGAGGTGTCCAGCCGTACAAGGGCACGAACGTGAGCACGGACAGCATCGGCCGGGCCCTCAAGGCCGGCACGCTCGTGCGCGGGAGCGTCGAACAGTCGGGTGGCAAGGTGCACGTCGATGTCCGGCTCGTCGATGCCGCCAGCGGCGCGGATTTCGACCGAGGAGCCTTCGACCAGCCGGTCGCCAAGGTTCTCGTCCTGCAGGACTCGCTGGTTGCGAACGTGGCGCGCATGATTCGGCGCCGGCTGGGAGAAGAAGTACGGCTCCGCGCGACGCGCGACGGCACGCAGAATCCCGATGCGTGGGTGCTCGTGCAACGCGGCGAGCAGCGCCATCAAGCCGGTGAGCGTCTCATGGCCGCGAACGACACCGCGGGCATGCTGGCCGCTTTCCGGGGCGCCGATTCGTTGCTCGAACAGGCGGCCGCGCTCGACGAGAACTGGGCCGAGCCCGACGTGCGGGAGGCACAGATCGCCTACCGGACCGTGCGCTTCTTCATCGATGCGCCCGTGCGCGCGTCGGCGTTCATCGACAGCGGCACGGTGCACGCCGCGCGGGCGCTCCAGCGTTCGCCGCAGGACGCCTACGCGCTGGAGATGCGCGGGACACTCCGCTACTGGAGGCATCTCCTCGACCTGCTGCCCGACACCAGGCAGGATGGTGACACCCTGCGGGCGGCCCAGGCGGATCTCGAGGCGGCAACGCGCATCGATCCTGCCGACGCGTCGGCGTGGGCCATGCTCGGACATCTGTACGCCAACCAGGGCGACGAGACGGGCGCCAAGCTGGCGGCCCGCCGGGCCTACGAGGAGGACGCGTACCTGAGTAACGCCGATGTCGTGCTGTGGCGGCTGTTCGGCACATCCTATGACCTGGAGCAGATGCCGGAGGCCATGCACTGGTGCGATGTCGGCGTCGAACGGTTCCCGGCAAATCCGCGCTTCGCGGAATGCCGGCTCCGGCTCATGGGCACGCCGGTGGTCAGTAGCGACGTGACCCGCGCCTGGCGCCTCGCGGACAGCCTCGGAAACATGCCCCCCGAGGCGGGGCGCCCCTTCCGGCAGGCGCTGGCGCAGGCGCTGGTGGCGGCGCCGCTGGCCCGGGCGGGGCTCAAGGACAGTGCGCGGCACGTGCTGCAGCGGCTGTCGGTGCCCGCTGCCATCGATGCGACCCGCGATATCTCGCTCGACAAGGCATATGCCTGGACCCTCGTCGGGGACAACGGAGCGGCCGTACAGGACCTGAAGGTCTGGATCAGCGCGAATCCGAGCGCCGACTCGTCGCTGAGCGACAACCACGACTGGCGCTTCCGCGGGCTACGCGACGACCCGCATTTCAAGGCCCTCGTCCAAAGCGGCCTGTCGGGAGGGCGAGCCCGATAACGATTGCGATGATGCGAGAGATCGCGTTGGGAGACGTCCGGGACGGAAACGGGGGATGCACGACTGGCGAGCGCGGGGCGCGCTGCGCAGTGGCATGGCCCGCAAACCATCAACGATGGACAGGGGGAGTAAGACACATGCAACCAGCAAGGAAACTCGGTGGAATCCTCGGTGCGGCAGCGATTACGATGGTCGCCATCGCGATCGCCGCGTGCTCGGATTCCAGCCAGAGTCCATTGTCGCCGAGCGCCGCCCAGCGCGACCTCAATGCGCAGATGTCGGATCGGAGCGCGGGCAACGGGTGTTTGTCGGCAACCACCGTGGTCAAGGACATCAATGCCCTGTATCCCAACACGAAGCCGATGTATCTGGCCGGCAAAGCCGCGCTGCTGTATGCAGCCGAGCTGGTTGCGGTGGGGCCCATCAAGGGCGTCAAGCCTGATACGGCTCTTGGCCAGCAGATCGCCTTGCAGCTTGTCGACACGACGCTCAAGCTCTTTCAGGCGGGTGATCTGATCGGCGGCCAGAGTGCGGCGACGGCGCAGCTCACGGTCACCGTCCTCAACGCGTTTCTCTGCAGTGCTGGACTCCCGCAATCACTGACCACTGCCTCGCTGGGCGCCGGCTCGACGGGCGCCGCGCAGGTCGTGCAGGCGAACGCGCCGACGACGACGGTCGCCACCGGCGATCAGAACGCCGGGGTGCAGATCCCGCAGGGGAATCTCAAGACCGCGACGCTGGTGACGATCACCCCGATCACGGGACCGCCGTGTGCGCCCTATAGCGGCGTCCTGTGCACACCGCTGGCGCAGTTCCCGCCGAATTACCAGTACACCTTCACTCCGTCGGTGGACTCGACGCAGACGCCCAATCCGTTCACGTACGAAGTCTGCGCGACGACCACGAACATCAACGTTCCGGTGTCGCAGCTGTTCCTGGCGCACAACGTCACCAACACCATGAACGGCGTCACGACCGCGCAGATCCTGCCCAAGCCAGCGGGCAACCTCGGTCTCGAGTGCGATACGCAGATCGGCATGCGCCCGGCATCTGGCGCCAGCCTGTTCGAGCTGGCCCGCCGCGGTGATGTGCGTGGCGCGGTGGAATCGCTTGCGTCGGCCGCCGAGGGACTCTTCGTCACCGACGCCTTCGCCAGCGGGACCAAAACCAGCATCAGCGGTACGGCGCACTCGGCGAGTCCGTTCGGGCTCGTGGACGTGGACGACATCATCCCTTACCAGAACGGCATGTGGGCGTACCACGCGCCAGCCTTCATCGGGACCCCGTTGCCCATGACGGGTGATATTGCGGGGTACGGCACCAACCCGGCGTTCGTGCCGGCCGGCTCGCCCGGATGGGTGGTGAGCAACTCGCCATTCGGCACGGCACCATTCGGGAGCGGCACCGCCGCCGACGGGAACGCATTCGGGTGTGCGCTCTCCAATCTCCCCAACCTCCACCTCGTCTGGCCGACGTTCTTCCCGGTGCCGGCCAGCACGGGCAACCTCAATAACGATCCATCCTCGATCTTCCTGTTGCAGGCGACGTTCTTCATTCCAACCGATTGGACACCCAACGTCCAGATCGGCGTCGCCATCGACAACGACATCCAGATCTTCCTGAACGGGCAGGATGTCACGGATTCGGGGACCGTCACTGCAGGCACCAACGCCTTCTATGACGGAAGCCAGTTCCTGATTCACGAAGGCTGCGCAACGCAGGACAGCTATGTGATTACGTTCCCCGTGACCAAGTTCCACACGGGCAACACACCCAACGTGATCGCCGTTCGGGCTCGCGACCGCGGGGACGAATCGTACGTCGATCTGCGTGTCTCCTCGGTGACGCCGTTCATTCCGCCAGTCGCGTCGCCGTGATCAGCAGTTCCTAGGACATCGTCGGGCTGTGGCCGGGGAGGCAAGTCATCCCCGGCTGCGGCGAGGCGAGACGGTGCAGTTGCAGGGCGGGGGAGGCTGCCGAACTACTCGGTGGCCTCCCCCGTGCTTTCGAGCATCAGCTCGCGCGGCGAACGCGCCGGGACGCCGTCGCGCGCCAGGCGCGCCGACGCGTCGGCAGCCCCCTTGGCGCGATCGAGCCACTGATCGAGGTGGCGCAGCTCGGCGGTGAGATGACGGATCTTGCTCGCGCGCGCGACACTCGGGGAGGCGCGATAGGCATCCTTGAGCTCCGCATTGAGCTTCGCCAGGCGGGTCTGATAGATGCGCTGCTGGCGCCTGAGCCACGACTGCGGATCCTGCGCCGGTTCCTCGCGGCGCGGTTCCTCGCGGCGCGGTTCCTCGGCTGCGACACTCTGGCCGGCGAGTAGAGGCTTCCCACGCCTCGGACTGGGCGCCGCAGACTCCGCGCCGAATCCCAGCCACCCGGGATCCACTCCACAGACGCGCGCGATGGCGGCGATGGTCGTCACCGACGGGACCGTATCGCCGGACTCCCACCTCGACACGGTGGCGGCCGTCACCGGAGCGCCTTTCGACAACTCCCGGGAGACGAGGACGCCGAGGCGCTCCTGCGACAGCTTCTCACTCCGAAGGGCGGACGCCTCGAACCGGGCGATCAGAATCCGCTCGCCCAGGGAAGTTTCGGGGGACCTGCGTACCTCGATGTCCGACACGACCCGGCCTCGGTAGTCTTACGCGCAACGTAATCTTTCGTTCGCGGCGCGCAAACACACGGGACTTCGCGCTGGGTTAAGTTCGAATCCGAAGGATCGGCGGGTGGGGCCCCGTCCGGGCCCTCGTGGCTTGGGCCGTGATCTCTCACCCCGAACACTGCGCCGGGGACGGAGGGAGCCTTTATATGGCCTTCGGTTGGACGTTGGTCTCAGACTCCGAGGTCGGCTCCGAACGTTGGATAGACCTCGACCTCGAGTTCTCGCGGGCTGGCGACCGAAACCGGGGCGCTCGCGTCCCTGGTGCACGCGCACATCACCGGCTCGGGCATCCCATCGACGATGAGGTGCTGGTCGACGACGTATCGCGCGATCGCGCCGTGGGGAGACGTGGCAGGGACGTCGTACCGCAGCAGGCCACGACCTGAGCGAATGCGTCCACAGGAGCCGAGGTGGACTTCGGTTCGGCAGGTACCGATGGTGTAGACGATGGAAAACGTGGTCATGATCTGCTTGCGTCCGTGACGCGGTCGTAGCTGCGGGTGAGTGGCGGGCCGGCGTGCGGTGTAATAGATCGTGCGATTTCGTGATGTCAAAATGCCTTCGGGACAAATCGCCTGCAGTGATTTGACGCACATTTGTCGGCGTTCGGCCGCATCGTGATGCGGATCACGTTCTCACTGGTCGCCGCCGCCACGGCGGCCCGCTCGGAACCGTGCAGGGCATGCCTGAGGAGGCAGTAAGGGTGGCTGACGAACTCGAGGCATACCTTGGTGAAGTGTTGATTGGCGGCATGGAGGCCGGCCGGATCGTTCTCGCCCCGCACGACCCGAACTGGGCGCCGCGGTACGAGCGTGAGGCGGCGACGATTCGCGCGGCGCTTGGCACGCGTGCCCTCCGCGTGGAGCACATCGGTTCGACCGCAGTGCCGGGCCTGGTCGCGAAGGCGATCATCGACATCCTGGTCGCCGTGGAGGACGCGAGCCGCGAGGATACCTACCTCCCGGACCTCGAGCGCGCCGGGTACCTGCTGCGCGTGCGCGAACCTGCCTTCCACGAGCACCGCATGCTTCGGACACCTGATGCCGATGTGCACGTCCACATCTATCCGGCGGACTCCGCGGAGATTGGACGGATGCTCGATTTCCGGGATCGCTTACGGCGCAGCGCGCGGGACCGGGATGCCTACGCCGCGACCAAGCGCGAGCTGGCGTCACGTCCATGGAGGTCGATGCAACACTACGCCGAGGCCAAGACCGCGGTGATCGAGCGCATCCTGGCTGGCGACTCCGGCGAGACGGCCAAGCGCCTCGTCCTGCCCGCCTTGATCGGGCTCGTGGTGTTCATCTATCAGGTGCCGCTCGTGGTGGCCGACCCGACGAACATCCACTGGCTGATGAAGGCTGACCGCGCGGCGATGCTTTCGGGCTGGTTGTTCGAGCGCAACGAGCCCTGGACGTTGCCGTTCGGGATTCTGCACACGATGATCGCGCCGCTCGTGATCACCGTCGGGTACTCCGACGCCCTGCCCATCGCCGCGGTGCCGGCGAAGCTGTTCTTCGGATGGGTCCAGACCCCGTGGCAGTACAGCGGGCTGTTTCTCCTGGCTGGCTACATGTTGCAGGGCGTCTTTGGCTACCTCGTGCTGCGGGCGCTCCGTGCCAACCGCGGTCTGAGTCTCGTCGGGGCCGCGTTCTTCGCGGCGAGTCCGGCCATGCTGCACCGGTTCGAGCACGTGGGCTTGGCCGCGCATTGGGAGCTGCTTGCGGCGTGGTGGCTCTACCTCCGCCGGCCCCCGGCCGGCGCGTCGTGGCGCTTTCTGGTTCCATGGTTGCTCCTGCTGGCGGTGACCATCCCGACGTACGCCTACCTCGGCCTCATGGTCGGCGTCGCCTGCGGCGCCGCGTACGTGCGCGCTGTGTGTGTAGACCGGGTGATCACATGGTGGACCGCCGTCTGGCACGCCGTCGTTGGCCTCGCCACGGTCCTCGGGGTCTTCTGGGTCTTCGGATTCTTCGTGCTCACCAGCCACGGCGAGCCGGGGTTCGGGCAGTTTTCCGCCGACCTGCTGGCGTTCGTCAACCCCGCCGGTTTCTCGCCCTATCTCAAACCCATCCAGGCGATCCAGCGCGGATACGAGAACTTCTTCTATCTGGGACTCGGGCTGATCGCGCTCATCCCCATTGCCATCGCGGTCGCTGTCGTGGCGGCCATCAGGTCGCGCCGTGGCGGCGCGGCCAGCCAACATGCCCCGCGCCGCGCGCGGACGCGGGCCGGTTGGCCGCCGTTGTGGCCCGGGATCCTGGCGGCGGCCCTGATGTTCGCGTACGCGCTGGCGACGCCGGTCCGGTTCGCGGGACACGAGGTGCTCACGGTGCCGTTCTATGCTCATCTGCCACGGTTCACGTCGTGGTTCCGCGGGTCGGGACGCTTCGCGTGGCCGGCGTACTACCTCGTGATGGCGCTGACCGTGGCGGCGATTACGCGATTCACTCGTCCTGCGGTCGCCTACGCCCTGCTGGCGGCGGGCCTTGGCCTGCAGGTGGCCGACATGCGCACTCTCCGGGCCACGGTGCAGCGGGACTATACGTGGCAGTGGCCCCGTCTGGAGTCGCATGCGTGGGACGGGATCGGCCATTCATTCCGGTCACTGCGGCTGGTGCCGCCGATCATAGCGAACCGCACCGCGTGCCGGCGTTACGATCGCCCCTACGACTACGAGATTCGCTTTGGAGTGCTGGCCGCGACGCAGCGCATGTCGTTCAACAGCGCCAACCCGGCGCGCATCGACGACCTCGGGCCGTTGTGCTTTCCGATGCTCGACAGTCTCGCGCGCGGTTTGCTGGATCCGGCGACGATATACATTCCAAGCGCAACGTATCGGGAGGCCATCGAATGGTGGGCGCATGGGCGGGTCGTGTGCGGCACGATCGAGGAGGCCAACGTCTGCGTGGCGCGTCCCGGTCCGACGACAGCCGTCGCACCGCTCACGCGGCTGCTGATGCAGCAGGAGCCGGTGCCGCCCTCCACGGTGTTGCATGTCGATTTGCGGAAGGGCGATCCCGCCGGCGTCGTGGACTCCATGGCTGGCTTTCAACGCCCGGACACAGGCGGCCGGCTCGTCGCCCGCCCGCCGGGGGGACCGTCGAGAGCATCCATGTATTTCAGCCGTCCCTTTATGGGAAACGTCACGATGGTCGTCGAGGCATCGGCGCCGGATTCCCTCCGCCGGACCCCCGTCACGATCACGTTCGGCGATCAGTCGCGTGTGTTGTCGCTGGGGCCGGACGTCACGACGGATACGCTCCGGTTCCGGGAGGACCGCGCCCCGCAAGTTCTCCAATTCATCCCGGCGCCACCGGTCGTCCGGGGCGGTGCCTATACGCCGGCGCTCATCAAGATTCGCCAACTGACGATCAGTGTTGAGTAGCATGGCCGGAGACCGCATGGTGATTGGGCACCCGAACGAGGAGTTGCGCGTCGTCATCACGATGCCGGTGTTCCGGGATTGGGATGCCGCGTCACGGCTCTGCCGGCAGATCGATGAGCGGGCTGCGGACCTCGACGGCGTCGCGATCCGCATCCTCCTGGTGGACGACGGCAGTCCCGAGCCGCTCGAGGGGTGGGCGCCGTTCGCGCCCGCGCACATCACCCGGATCGATGTACTGCAACTGCGGCGCAACATGGGGCACCAGCGGGCCATCGCAATGGGCCTGTGCCTGATCCAGAGCGAGATCGAGTGCGATGCGGTGCTGGTGATGGATGCCGACGGCGAGGATCGGGCGGAAGATGTGGTCCGGCTGATCGGTGGCTTCCGCGACACATCCGGGTCGATCATCTTCGCCGCCCGCCAGCGGCGCTTCGCCGGCGCGGGCTTTCGCGCCGGGTATTGGGGCTATCGGCTGCTCCACCGGATCCTCACCGGGGTCGCGGTCCGTGAGGGCAACTTCAGCATCGTCCCGCGATCGGCCGTCACGCGTCTGGTGACCATGTCGGAGTTGTGGAACCACTACGCCGGCGCGATTCACAAGTCGAAGCTTCCGTTTGTACGGGTGTCTGTCGACCGGGGGCGGCGGCTGGGTGGCACCTCGCACATGGATCTCGTGGCGTTGGTCGTGCACGGCCTGTCCGGGATCAGCACGTTCTACGACGTGGTGGCGACGCGCATTCTCATGGCGAGCATCGCCTGCATGATCGTGCTGGCGCTGGCGCTCGCGGCCGTCGTCGGCATTCGGCTCGGCACGCACCTGGCGATACCCGGCTGGGCGACGGTCGCGGGAGGGTTGGGACTGCTCCTGATGCTCCAGTTTGTCTCGATGTCGTTCAGTCTCGTCTTCCTGATGATCAACACGCGGCAGAACATGACCTTCGTTCCGATCCGCGACTACCGGGTATTCGTTGGCGCGGTCGAGCGGATGCCGGGTGGTCCGTCCGGTGCGACCGAGGCACCGGGGCACGTGCAAGGGCAGGTGCAAGGGCAAACGTCGTCGTGACCGGTGCCACGTTCGAGTATGTCGGGCGAGAGCTCGACATCTTCCTCGAGGCGCGGAACTGGAAGCGCTATTGGGCCACTCTCGTGCGGCCCTATCTGGCGGGCGACGTGCTGGAAGTGGGCGCCGGGCTCGGGGCGAACATCGGCTACCTGAACAATCCGGCTGTGCGCTCGTTGCACTGTCTCGAACCTGATGAGGCGCTAGCCGCCCAGTTGCGGCAGGCCGCGAGCGGACAGCCGAACATCACGGTGAGCGCCGGGACGGTCGCTGACCTCGCCCTCGAGTCATTCGATGCGGTGCTCTACGCCGATGTGCTCGAGCATATCGAGGATGACAAGGGGGAACTGCGGCGAGCGGCCGCGCTGTTGCGGGCTGGCGGCACCCTGATCGTTCTCGCTCCCGCACACCAGGCGTTGTTCAACCCATTCGATGCGGCGCTCGGACACTATCGGCGCTACGACCGGTCCAGTCTGGCCGCGTGCTCGCCGCCGTCGGCGCGTCTCGAGAGAATGTGGTACCTCGACTCGGTGGGATTGCTGGCGTCGGGCGCCAACAAACTCGTACTGAGGCAGCGCCTGCCGACTAAGCGCCAGATAGCGTTTTGGGACACGTACATCGTGCCCGCGTCGAAAGCGCTGGACCCCGTCTTCGGCTACCGCGCCGGCAAGAGCATCCTGGCTGTATGGCGCCGGACCGAATGACGACGGAGCCCGGGCGCCCCGCGAAAGCGCGGGTGCGGTACGCCGACGCGGACACACGCCACCGGCTCGCGGTAGGCGGCAGGTGGCCGCGTCAACGGAGGGCGTAGGATTCGAACCTACAAGGGCCTCTCGGCCCGCCGGTTTTCAAGACCGGTGCAATAGCCATTCTGCCAGCCCTCCACAACGACTTACACGGCTCAGACGGCTTCACTGACTATAGGGGAACTTATAGCACGCTCGGCACAAGAGCATCACCCAAACAACGTAGATGGCCGGCACCACCGTGGCCAGCTTCACCGGAGAGCTATCATTGCCCCTCCGGCTTTGGTTCCTGTGCGGTATCCATCTCGCGATACACGCTCTGATGCCATGGCTCGACGACCACCAATGACCTCGGCAGCGTCGTTGGTGGGTGCTTACTTGGATCACTCGCCGACCGTACATTTTCCGCCCACTCGCACCAGGGAGAGCGATGCCCATTGTCATGACGCACGTGACGTACTCGCCGGCCGGCATCAAGGGCGTTATCCAGGACGGCGGGTCGAAGCGGAAGGCCGCGGTCAAGCAGATGGTCGAGGCGGCCGGTGGTAAATTGCACGCCTTTTACTTCGCGTATGGCGACACCGATGTCGTCATCATCGCCGAATACCCCGACAATGCGACCGCGGCGTCGGTGGCCATGGCGGTGGGTGGCGCCGGGGTCGTATCGTCGTTCCGCTCGACCGTGTTGATCACGCCGGACGAGTTGGACGCGGCCGCGAAGAAGTCCGTCACCTACCGGCCGCCAGGTGCGAAGGGATGACCGCAGCCGCGAGCTGATACTCAGTCGGAGGGTTCAGATCAACTCGTAGGGGCGCCCGCCGAGTGGTGGCGCGCTCGGGCTGAGGGCCGTCGCCGGATCGGCCGCGAGTGCGCGACGGGCGGCCAGGTAGGCGGCGAGTGCGGCCGCCATCGTGAGCACTGCGGGACGCCGGTGTAGTTCGCCGGGTCCGATAAGGGAGCACGCATCATCCGATCCGCCAGCGCTTGACGGGCAGATGCGAGGCAGCATCCCGGCTGTCAACCGTGTGGCGGTAGCGCCACGCACTCGCGCCTCCGATCCCCTGGCCGCATCTTGGCTCTCATGGATCCACTGCACGACCGCCTCGCGCCTGCCCTCGCGGGCCGGTACCGGCTGGAGCGCGAGCTAGGCCAGGGCGGCATGGCGATCGTCTTTCTCGCGCACGACCTGCGGCATGATCGCCAGGTTGCGCTCAAGGCCCTGCGTCCGGAGGTGGCCGCCGAGATCGGCGCCGAGCGGTTCCTGCGCGAGATCAAGATGGCCGCCGGGCTGACGCACCCGCATATCCTGCCCGTCTTCGACTCCGGCGACGCGAACGGCCTGCTCTTCTACGTGATGCCGAGCATGGAAGGGCGCTCGCTGCGGGAGCGGCTCGACCGGGAGCGCCAGCTTTCGCTCGCTGAGGCGCTTCGCCTGACAAGCGAGGTCGCCTCGGCGCTGGACTATGCGCACCGGCACAACGTCGTCCACCGCGACATCAAACCCGAGAACATCCTGCTCCATGAAGGCGCCGCGATGGTCGCCGACTTCGGGATCGGCAAGGCGGTTTCCCAGGGTGACCGGTCGATCACACAGACCGGGTTTGCCGTCGGCACGCCCGCTTACATGAGTCCCGAACAGTCCGCGGGGGAGGCGGGGACCGACGGGCGCAGCGATCTGTATTCGTTGGGATGCGTGCTATTCGAGATGCTCACCGGCGAGCCGCCGTTCACCGGCGTTACGCCCCAGGCGATCATCGCCAAGCGGTTCGTATCTCCGATACCCAAGGTGCGCACGACACGCGATGTGCCGGAGGCGCTCGATGCCGCCGTGTCGCGTGCCCTCGCCCGGACTCCGGTGGACCGGTATACGACGGCCGCCGAGTTCGCCGAGGCGCTGCGCGCGATCAGCCGCGCCAGCACCACTGGCGCGCATCGGACCGCCAAGGACGCAGCCAGCGTCGGGCCGGCAGCGATCGGCGTTCTGCCGTTCAAGAACATGAGTGCCGACCCGGAGAACGAATATTTCTCCGACGGCATGACCGAGGAGATCATCAACGCCCTGGGCAAACTGCCCGGGATCCACGTCGCGTCCCGTACCAGTTCGTTCGCCTTCAAGGGAAAAGACGTGGATGTGCGGCAGATCGGCGAGAAGCTGGGCGTCACCACGGTGCTCGACGGGAGTGTGCGGAAGGTGGGGAACCGGATCCGGCTCACGGCACAGCTCATCGATGTCGCGAGCGGCTATCATCTGTGGAACGAGACCTACGACCGGCAACTCGAAGACGTTTTTGCCGTTCAGGATGAGATCTCGCATGCGATCGTCGATGCCCTGAAGCTGCGGCTCGGCGGCGATCAGGGGCAGGTCGTGGCGCCCACGAAGAATCTCGAGGCGTACACGCTGTACCTCAAAGGCCGGTTCTTTTTCGCCAAGCTCTCCGAGCCGGCCCTCCGCCGCTCGCTCGACCTGTTTCAACAGGCGCTGCTGCTCGACCCGGCGCTCGCGAGGGGATACGCGGGCATCGCCGATGCGTGGTGCAACCTGGCCGACGACTGGGTGGCGCCCGATGACGCCTATCCGCGGGCCAAGGGAGCGGCCGAGCGTGCGCTGCAGCGTGATCCGAACCTCGCCGAAGCGATGACGTCGCTCGGCAAGGTGTTGGGCTGGCATGAGTGGAAGTTCGCCGATGCGGAGGCAGAGCTGGCACGGGCGGCGGAGCTGAGCCCGAACTACGCGGAGGCCCATTACGTACGAGGCACGATGCTGCCCTGCGTGGGGCGCCTCGGAGATGCGGTCGACACGATGCGCCAGGCGCTCGTCCTCGATCCGCTGTCCGTGCACTACAGCGAATGGCTGGCCCGGTTCCTTCTGTACGACGGTGACTACGACGCCGCCATCGCGCAAGGCGAACGTACGATGGACATGGACGAGATCTGCCATCGCGCGCAGCACTACATTGCGGCGGCGCTGCTGGCCAAGGGCGACGCCGAGGGGGCGCTCTCGTGGTATCGGCGCGCCCAGTCCCTCGAACGCGCGCCGCGGTCATGGGACGCGATGATCGTCCGCGCACTCGCCGCCCTCGGCCAGAAGGATGAGGCGGATGCGATTCTCGCGCGTCTCGAAGACGAGTCGCGCCGGCAATACCTGCGCGCCGAGATTATCGCGATGGGTTACGCGGCCGCCGGCCATCTCGATCAGGCGTTCGCCTCGCTCGAACGCGCCTATCAGGCCCGCTCGGCAGGTCTGCTGTACCTCCACCGCGATCCCGGGTACGAACCGCTCCGTGGCGATCCCCGGTATGCGGATCTGGTGAATCGGATCGGTCTCCGCTGACCCGTGGTGCCGCCACGAGCCGCCGGCGAGGGCCACCGGCGAGGGTTGCTCAGCCCAGCAGTCGCAGCACGAACATGACAAGGCCGCCCGCACCGCTCAGGAGCGAGAGCGCGTATACGGGCCGGGACCGGGTGAGCGCCGCGACCGCGCCGAGCGCGATCGCGATCTGAAAAAACGCGACCGCGTACGCATAGCCGTGGTGCTGGTGCATCAGGTGCTCCGCCTCTTCGGTCCGCGCATCGCGCTCGGCCTCCTTGGCTCGCGCGGAATCCGCGATCGCCTTCTGCTCGGTGGCGTATCGCTCCACCAGCGCCTCCGTCTCGGGCGGCGGAGTCTTGCCGGCGGCGCGCCAGACGGAAACCGTCGCCGCGGCAACTGCGCCCTTGATCCCCTTGGCCTGATAGTATGCCCACTGATCTGATGCCCGCGCCTGGATCTGCGTCGCCTCCGTCTTGAGCGCCAGCGCTTCGTTCACCGTCGCGCCAGCCCGAAGCGATGCGATCGCGGCGAGCGCGGCCAGGATCGCCGTCGTCAGCGCGATCATCCGGATGAACCTCCCGCCTTCCTTGTCGATCTCCTCGTCGATCTGCTCGCGCAGCTTATCGGTGTCGACTTCGATCTCTTCCGGCATGGTCCCCTATCGGGTGGGGGGTCGCGGAGGGGTGGCGGGCTTGGCCGTGGGTGGGGCGGTGGGCTGCGCGGGCCCCGGTAGCGGCACCGCGACCCGCGGCGCGTCACCCGATTCTGACGGCGGCAGCGCTTGCATCTGGGGGAGCTGAGGGCGGAACAGATCGCCGAGCGACGACGCCTGCGCCACCTCACTGGCCTTCCGCAGCACCGAATCCGCCTGCGGCTTGTCTCCGGCCTGGCCTAGCGCTTCGGCCAGAAAATAGCCGCTCATCACGTAGAGAGCGGGGATGTTCACTGACGCTTTGTCCACCCATTGCCCGCGGCGAATGAAGGCGCCGGGCGCTTCGAAGGAATCCCACAGCGCCATCGACCGCTTGAGATCCACCCACCCCTCGCCGGCGAGGTCGATCGTATCCTTGGTGGCGACCGGCACCGACGTGAGAACTTTGCGTGCCAACCCCTGCGTGAGCAGATACTGGCCGACGCCGAGCTGTTGGCCGTAGTTGCCGGACGTGCTGCTCAGATACACCGACCGGCCGTTGTTGTCGAGAATGAGGTGCAGCACGAACACGTCGGCGCGTTCCAGCACGCCGTGCGCGAGGTTCTTCGGGTCGACCGTCGCCACGAGATCGGTGCCGGGCTTCCGTATGACCTGAGGGCCGGCCAGTTCGTACGTGAGCGGCACGGCATCCGCTTCCGCGAGCGTCATCTGCATCACGGGAGCGGTGGGCTTCTTCCACGCATGCCCCCGGTACACGGCTGGACCCGCCAGCGAGTCGTAGTCGTACGCCGGACGCCGCAGCATCTGCCGCGTGTACCAGTCGGTATTGAGGAGCGACGTATTGGCGACCACGACGTCCTTTCTGATCGCCTCGACTTCCTGCGCGTACCAGAGCGGGAAGGTGTCGTTGTCGCCGACCGTCACCAGCACCCCGTACGGCTCGACCGAGTCGAGAAGATCCTTGGCGAAGTCGCGGGTGTCGGTCTGGTGCGCGCGTGACGCCGACGTCCAGTTCACGAACAGCGGCACGAACGCCAGCGCGAGAATCGGCGAGGTGAAGGCCCAGCCCGACTTCGTGGGGTGCTCCCCGAGGTCCCGGACGTTGCCGGTGCTCTCGGTGCCAAGAATTGCCGCCATCGCTTCCCAAAGGTACACCATCCCGAGCGCGACCCACACGCTCCACGCCGAGAAGCTCCACAGGTAGAAGTAGTCACGGTCGCGGACTTCGCGCGCGACGTCCTGCAGCTCCGTCGATTCCGAGTAGCCGTACTTGAAGTTCAGGTAGTAGATGAGTCCCAGCGTGACCGTGAAGATCAGCGGGCCGAAGAACCAGAAACTTCGTCGGTCGTATCGCCAGTGGGCGTACCCGCCGAAGAGCCCGAGGATGAAGAAGACGGCTGCCAGCACGTTCTGCAGCGTCGGGTGTACGCCTTGCGGATCGCGCAGCCACTGCCATCTGAAATACAGCCAGTACATCCCGATCTGGGCGCCGAACGGAGCCTGCCGGTCTGTCACATCGGGCTTCCCGTACTGCACGCGGTTGATGTTGTCCATCAGCCGGCTGTACGTCAGCTTGTCGAGAGTGCACGACACGTGGAACGTCGTCTGGCACGCCGTGGGCTCCCCTTCGTTGATCGCGGGGAAGTGCGCCGCACGAAGCGGCTCATAGATGAACGGCGTGAGGCCCAGCCCGAGGGCGCCCACACAGGCGAGAACGAGCCGCCAGCGCAGGATCGTCCGCCACCGGCGCGCCAGCACCGCCACGCCGACGGCCGGTGCCACCAGGAACCCGGCTGGATGGTTCGCGTATCCCAGCCCGATCAGGTACGCGATCAGGATGAGCAGGCGATCGGCTTTGGGGCCATCAGTGTCGTCGCACCAGAGGACCGTGAGCCACGCGACGACCGCGAAAAACAACAGTGACACGGTGTAGACCTTCTCGTTCACGACGGACTGGTTCCAGACGGTGAACGCCGTCGAGCCCACGAGCACGGCGAGCGAGGCGCCGACCATCCGCTGCCACACCGCCGGAAGCCACCCCTCCAGCACGCGCTCGGTGATCAGGAACCACATCCCGGCCGACGCCGCGCTGCAGAACGCCGCCATCAGGTTGATCCGCTGAGCGACGCTCGGCGCGATGGGCAGCAGCGACACGACGTGTCCCAGCAGGACGAACAGCGGATTGCCGGGCGGATGGGGAATACCCAGCACGTACGCCGCGGAGATGTACTCGCTCGTGTCCCACATTGCGGTGGACGGCGCGAGGGTGATCACGTACAGGATGAAAACCAGCCCGGCCGCCACCGCGGCCGCACGATAGGAGGGCTGGTTTTCGCGTTCGTTGACTTTGGGTTTGGCCATGGGGGAGAAAGTTGGGCGGGCGATGCCGCAACGGACAGGGCCTAATGCCTGAACGTTCGGCGGCCCGTCAGGACCATCGCCATCCCTCGTTCATCCGCCGCGGCGATGACTTCGGAGTCCTTGACGGAGCCGCCCGGCTGGATGATGGCGGTGACGCCGGCGTCGGCGGCATGATCCACGCCATCCCTGAAGGGGAAATACGCGTCTGAGCCCATGACAGCGCCATGAGTGTCCAGGCCTGCCTGGCCCGCCTTGTGCACGGCCAGAAACGCGGCATCGACCCGCGACATCTGGCCCGCGCCGATACCGATCGTCGCGCCCGCCTTGGCGATCACGATCGCGTTGGACTTCACGGCCGCCACGGCCCGCCATGCGAACCCCAGGTCGGACCACTCGTCCGCGGTCGGCTGCCGCTGGCTCACCACGCGCCACGACGGCCGCCCGGCCTCGGCTGGGGGCCGGTCCTGGATCAGCAGCCCGCCCCGGACGCGCTTGAAGTCGAGCGCGCCCGCTGTCCACTCCGCCGACCCCACCAGAATGCGAAGGTTCTTCTTGCGGCCGAGGATCTCGAGAGCACTCTCGGTGAACGAGGGTGCCACGATGCATTCCACGAACAGGCTGGAGATGGCATCGGCCGCCGCATCGTCCACCTGGACCGTGAATGCGATCACCGATCCGAACGCCGACATCGGATCGCATGCCAGCGCCTTCCGGTACGCGTCGACGGCACTCGCCCCGGTCGCCAACCCGCACGGCGTCGTGTGCTTGATGATCGCGCAGCAGGTCTCGCCCGCCGCCCGAAACGGATCAGCGGCCACGAGTGCGCCTTCCAGATCCAGGACGTTGTTGAATGACAGCTCCTTGCCGCCTCGCTGATCCAACGCGTCGAGGCCGGCGCCGGGGCGCTCGACGTAGAACGCCGCACGCTGGTCCGGGTTCTCGCCGTAGCGCAGCACGTGCGCCCGCTCGAATGGCAGCGTGATCCGGTCCGGGAACATGTCATCGCGCCGCGCCGCGAACCACGCCGCGATCGCCGCGTCGTATGATGCCGTGTGCGCGAAGACCTTGCCGGCCAGCAGGCGCCGCAGATCGAGATCATCGTCGCCCGTCTCCAGTCCCTGGAGCACGCGGCCATAGTCGGCCGGGTCGACCACCGCCGTCACGCCGGCGAAGTTCTTCGCCGCTGACCGGAGCAGCGCAGGGCCTCCGATATCGATCTGCTCGATGACGTCATCCGGAGTGGCGTCCGCGCGTGCGGCCGTCTCACGGAACGGATAGAGGTTGACGACGACGAGGCCGATGTCCTGGATCCCTGCCTCCCGGATCTGGCGCTGGTGTTCCGGCAGATCACGCCGGGCCAGTATGCCGCCGTGGACGGCGGGATGCAGCGTCTTGACGCGTCCGTCGAGCATCTCCGGCATCCCCGTGAGATCGGCAATGTCGCGAACCGGCAATCCTCCCGTGCGCAATGCCGCGGCGGTGCCGCCGGTCGAGACCAGTTGCCACTGCAACCGGACGAGACCGGTCGCGAATTCGACCAGGCCAGTCTTGTCGGAGACGGACAGAAGCGCGATCGGCATGAGGCTCAGCAACTCTCCAGGGAAAATGAGCTGGCGACCGATGCAGCCGCCGGCGAGTACATCGTCAGGGCCGTTGGTCCGCCACGGCGAGAGTGGCGACGATGCGGCCGAGTGCATCGATGTCGCGCAAATCCACGACTTCGGCGGGCGAGTGGCTGTAGCGGAGCGGCCACCCGGCCGCGACGTCGACGGCTCCCCACGGTACGAACACCGATCCGTCGTTCCCGCCGTTCGTGGTGCCGAACTGCACGGGGATGTGCGCGGCGTGCGCCAGGCGGAGTGCGCGCGCCACTTCATCCGGCGGCGTTACGCTCGAGTTGTCGAGCGATCGAAGGGCAGCGCCGTCGCCCAGCGGCGCCAGCGCAAATCGCGGGCTCTCGAGCGGCGAGTCGGATGACACGAACGTGTCGATGGCGTGGACCCGCCGGACGGCCGGCCCGAACTCCGCTGCCGCGGCTGCGGCGCCTTCCAGGCCTACTTCCTCCCGCACCGACCAGACGAAGATGACCTTGTGGCTGAGGCGCGCTGGATCGATCTGCCGGAGCGCCATCAACAGCGCGGTGCATCCGGCGCGATCGTCGATCGCCCGCGCCGTGAACCGCACCCCCGCCAGCCGCGAGGCCACTTTGTAGGCCGAGATCCGCATGCCCGTCGTGACACCACAGGCAGCCAGTCCCGCAGAGTCCGCGCCAAACCAGGCGCTGAGAGTATCCGGCTCCTTCGATGTCGCGTGGGTCCGCGGGATGAAAATGCCCGGGAGGGTCCCCGCTGGAACGACCGAACGCTCGGACTCAGCGGCCGCCGCCAGCGGACACGTCGCGCTCTCCGCGATCGGGCGCGCTTCATCACTGAGGTGGACCAGCGCCGGCTGGCCCTCCCACAGCGACGAATAGAATCCGCCGAGCTGCGAGAGAGTCACGGCACCATCGTGTGCGATGTGGGTGATCTGGTACCCGATCTCGTCCATGTGCGCGACGACAACGACGGTATCGCGGTCCGGACCGGCGGCCACGATCAGGTCGCCGGCCGAGTCGACTCGTGTGGGCTGGCTACGCCAGGCCGCCGGTATGGCGGCACTCACGACAGCGCGCACCGGCCCCTCGTGACCCGAGACGCCGTAGGCGTCGGAGAGGGCCGCCATGAGCCTCGCCACGCCCGCCAGGGAGTCGGTCCCAATGGCAGGCGGCGGCGCGCCAGCCACTCCATGCAGCGCGAGCACGGGGACTTGTGCCGCCTGGGCGGCGCCGGACGCCCGGGCCACTTCATCCGCGAGGGCGATGATGTCGCTGTCGTGCACGGTCTCGGCCAACGTCCCCGGATGCGCCGTTCGAATGCCGATCGAGACAACGGCTTCGGCGCGGCCGGCGAGAGCCCGCGCAAACGGGCCGGTCACGGCACGGCGCGTCACCGCCTCGGTGGTGGCCGCCACGGTATCGCGTGCGAGCGCGGCATCAACGAGAAAAAGCGAATCGGTGTGGCCGAGAGCAGTGAGCGCCGCCTCCAGCCCCGCGTACCCGAACGCGTGCTGGACGCTGATCACCCAGACCGTCTCTCCTTGTCCCGGCGTGAGCGACGCGGCTGCGGCCACTGCTGCGCATCCGGCCCGGTCGCCGGCTGCCGGACCGGCGACGGCGTCCGCGAAGCGCCATGACGGCCACTCGCGGAGCACGGGATCCAGCAGCGCGATCCCGAGCTGCGCAACCTCGGCGCGCGACCGGGCCCCCACATCCACCCACAGATCGTCGACGCGGACAATCGGCTCGGACGGAGGACGAGCGCGCCACAGGTGCACGCTGCGCACGGCGACCACGGCCGGGCGGGCACCAGTTCGGGTGATGATCCGGATCCGTTGTCCTTCGTGGAACTGGTCCCACAGCGCCGACCGCCGGGCCCGCCCGCTGGACTGGAGCCGGACATATCCGTCCGCCGTGATTTCGCTGACGACGTAGGCCGCCTCATCGAGACCACACGCGACCACCCGCCGCGGCGACCCTGATCCACGGTGCATGATGAGATTGCCCAGGTGGTCTCGCGTCCAACCCGGCATCGACGCCGAGATGATGTCGGTCGCGGTACGCTCGGCGCCTGGGGGCACCGGCAGCGCGATCCATTGGGCGACCGCCTCCGTGCTCGCCGCCGCCTGCACTGGTGCCGGCTGAGCGTAGCCTGCGACGGGCGCGGCGCCAGCCGCGACCCCGATCACCACGATCACCACGATCGACACGCGTGCCCGGACGTCTGACATCACAGTTCGGATTCCTCGGTCTGAAGTCGAAACACCGGGGATGCGACCGGTGCCCCGGCCTCCCCTCTAACCGTGCCGGCTGCATCGAGTGAGATGCGGCCGCTGGCGACCGCCGCGACCGCACATGGATACAGGCGGTGCTCGGCTCTGAGGACCCTCGCGGCCAGCACGGACGGTGTGTCGCCGGCCAGCACCGGCACGGGCCACTGCGCGATGATCGGTCCGTGGTCGTACGCCTCATCGACGAAATGCACCGTGACGCCGGTGATCCTCACTCCCGCGTCGAGCACCGCCCGATGCACGCGCGTGCCGTACATGCCCGGGCCGCCAAACGCCGGCAGGAGGGCGGGGTGCACGTTGACAATATGCCCCCGGTATCGCGCCGTCACTGCCTCGGGTATGTGTTTGAGATAGCCTGCCAATGCCACGAGGCCGATCTGGTGCTCTGCCAGCAGGGCCAGAATCGACCTCGCGTCGTTCGCGTCGGTGATCGTGGCGGACGGAATCCCGGCGCGGGCGCCGATCGCCAGTGCGCCGGCCTGTCGCCTGTCCGACGCGACGAGCGACACAGCCCCGGCCGTCGCCGGTCCGGCGGCCGCCAGATAGGCGAGGATAGCCTGAAGGTTCGACCCGGCTCCCGAAGCCAGAACGGCGATACGTTGCATCACGGCGTCAGTTTATCGTCAGCGCGACGGTGCGGTAAGAGCGCCGGCGCGAGAGCGTCCCCGATCGATCCGGGATGCACGACGGATGACGCGCGCACACTGCAGGTTACGACGCCAGAATCAAGCTGGCGGCCGCTTCGAGCGTCGGCGCCACGATGCCCTCGCGGGTAGCGCGGCTGGTTTCTGCGGGCGGGGTGTCCGGGCCCGGAATCAGGATGCCGCGCGCTCCGAGTGCGGGCGCCGCCGCGATGTCGCTCCATCGATCGCCGATCAGCACCGACTTGTGGAGGTCGAGGCCCAGATCTCTCGCCGCCCGCGTGTACAGCTCGAGCCCGGGCTTCCGGCACTCGCACGGTCCGGTGAACGCCGGATGGTGCGGGCACATGTACGTCGCATCGAGCGTGGCGCCGGCCGCCGCGAACACGGAATCCGTGCGTTCACGCACCGCGTCGTATTGCTCGGCGGTGAAAAGTCCTCGCGCAATCCCGGATTGATTCGTGATGACCACGATCGCGTACCCGGCCTCCCGAAGGCGCGCGACCGCGCTGGCGGCGCCTGGCATCGGTACGACCCGGGCGGGGTCCGCCAGATACCGCTCGTCGCGGACGATCGTGCCGTCGCGATCGAGCAACACCGCCGGCCGGTCTGCTCGCATCCCGCTGATCAGGACAGGGCGCGCGCCAGCGCGTCGCCGAACGCCGCATCCTGCGCGGCCGCCACGCTCCGCAGGTCGAGCAGCACCGCGCCGTCGGCGATCCGCCCCACGATCGGTGGTTGGCCCATGCGCAGCCGCGCCTCGACGCCAACTGCGTCGCCGGTAATCGAGAGCGCCACCGACGCAATGCGCGCCGCCGGAAACGCTCCTCCGCCGACGCTTGCCGTGCTGTCCACCACGGCGACCTCGATACCGTGCCCTCGTAGCCGCGCGGCGACCGCATCGGCCCGGGCCCGGACCGCCACCACCGGCGCCGTCAGCATGGCGAGTACCGGGACCGATCGAACCACGGTCTCCGGGTCCCGATAAAGCGCAAGGGTTGCCTGCAGCGCGGCCAGCGTGAGCTTGTCCACGCGCAAGGCGCGCGCGAGCGGATTGCTGCGGAGCCGGGCGATGAGCGCCGGGTCGCCTGCGACAATTCCGGCCTGCGGACCGCCAAGCAGCTTGTCACCGCTCATGAACACGAGCGAGGCTCCCGCGGCGATCGAATCACGGGCCGTTGGTTCTCCGGGTAGCCCGTAGCGTTCGAGCGAGACGAGGAGCCCGCTGCCGAGGTCGTGCAGGACCGGCACCTGGCGATCTCGCGCCAGTGACGCCAGCTCCCCGACCGAGGCCTCGGCGACGAACCCCGCTACGGCGAAGTTGCTGCGGTGCACCTTGACGATCGCAGCCACCCGGTCGCTCATCGCGGCGGCGTAGTCGCTCGTGTGGGTACGATTGGTCGATCCGACTTCCACGAGCCTGGCGCCGCTCTTGGCCATGATCTCGGGGACCCGGAATCTGCCACCGATCTCGATCAGCTCTCCACGCGACACGAGCACCTCGCGTCCGCGCGCGAGGGTGTTGAGAGCGAGTACCAACCCCGCGGCGCAGTTGTTCACGACGATTGCATCCGCCGCGCCGGTCAACTCGCGCAGCAGGGCGACGGCATGGACGTATCGTGAGCCGCGTTCCCCGCGATCGATGTCGTATTCGAGGTTGGAGTATCCCGCCGCGGTGTCCTGAATCGCGCGCACCGCCGCCTCGGCCAGAGGCGCGCGGCCCAGGTTCGTGTGGAGGATCACACCCGTGGCATTGAAGACGGCCCGCAGGGAGGGCTGCAGATGCGTGTTCATGACGGTTTCGACGCGGCGCGCCCACGCGTCGTCGCCGGCCGGCGCGCCGCCTGGCTCGCGGCGCGCGTCATCGATCGCCACGCGGATCGCCTCCACGACGACCGCACGCGGGGCGCGCTGCAGGAGCGGCATCAGGCTGGCGCTCTCGAGCAACGCGTTGACAGACGGCAGGTCGCGTCGTGGGTCGGTCACGGGGATTGCGATCCGGATGGCGGAGCTGCGGGCGGCGGCGTGGCCGGTGTGGCCGGCGCTGGCGCCGGAGCTGGCGGCGGCGCCCCCGGTGGCGCCTTGCCTTGCCGCCGGAGTTTTGCCTGCCGCGCGGAATCGGCTCGTGACCGGTGCGCGGTGTCCGACGGCGCCGGTTTCGGGCCGCTGAAGACCCGGTCGCCCGTGTGCGCCTTGCCCAGGAGTCCGCGAACGCCGGTCACTTCCAGCCGGTAGAACTTGCCGGTCTCGAGCGGCGTCCCGACCTGGATCACGACCTCCTTCACGGGACTGCGCCGGCTCGGTTTCGGGAGTCGCGACCGAGCCACGGAATCGCGCCGTTCGGCGAGGCGCACACGGCGCTCGCGAGCAGCCGCGGTATCGCGCGACGCAAGGCCCGAGTCGACGCGCCGGATCGAGTCGGCGCGCAGCGCCGAGTCGGTGCGCAGTCGTATGGCCGCCCCAACCGCCGAATCGAAGTCCGGGCCCGAACGGGCCGTCGTGATCGGCACGAGCGACGAGTCCTTGGCCTTGATGGCGAACAGGCTCGGGCTGATCACCAGTGAGGTGTCGATCCCGCGGTCGAAGGTGACGCGGATCGTCACGCTGTCGGTCACGGCGATCTCGGAGATGCGCGGGCCAAGGGTATCGTGCAGGAAGGCCAGAAACTCGACCTGCGCGCTGTCGACGAGATTGACCGCCGTACTGTCCCATATCTCGATGCGATCGAGCATGTGATTGTTATTCGCGTCCACGAATCCGCGAACGAGGTACGAGTCGGGCGGCAGATGGCGGAGGACGAAGGCGCCGTTCGAATCGGCGACGGTCACGTACACGATCGATGTGTCCTTCCGGACGATGGCCTGCACGAACGCTCGTGGGGCGACTTGCCCCGTCATCCAGTCGAACACGCGGCCGCGTACGACGGTCGCCGGAATCGTGGGGCCAGTGGAGAATGTCAGCACCGCGCCATTCTTCCGGACATTGTTGTGCAGGTCAGCCAGTCCCGGCAGCATCGTGATCGTGTAGACCGTATTGGGCCGGAACCCGTGCTTCGGCCGAATGGAAATTCGCGAACGATGCCACCCCACATCCGGATCCCCGGTGCGTGGCGAAATCAGGAACAGGCTGCTGAGATTGTTCGAGCCGGATCCGCCCCCGCGCTCGGACACCACCTCGTCGAACTGGATGACCGCCGCGTGCGGATGGACGTTGACGGCGCTCGTCTCGGGTGAGAACGACAGGATGATCGCCGCCTCCTTGCGGGTCGGGCCACCCGGCGGCGGAATGGTGCCGGCGCACGCCGCGGCGATTGCCGCGCCTGCTGCGACTGCCCAGCACACCACTGCGACGTGGCGCTTCGATGGCGGGACACCGGGGTGTGATGGCGTCACTCCGCACACAGTCCGTCGAGCCGCGAGCGCAGGAGCCCGGCGCGAGTCGCCCACTCCTGCTCCTTGGCCCGTTCGGCCTGGACGACTTCCTCCGGCGCGCGGCCCAGGAATGCGGTGTTGGCGAGGCGGTCGCGAAGGGCCGCCAATTGCGTGTCGAGCCGAGTCAGCTCACCGCGGAGGCGCGCGCATTCCTTGCCGACATCGATCAGTCCGGCAAGGGGCACGACCACCGTCGTACCATCGCTGAGTATGGCGGTCGCCGCCGCGCCGCGGCCGGATCGCGCCGCTGACGGTGCCGGGCCGTGGGACGCGGCGACGCGGACGAGACTTCGGGTGAGCCGTCCCAGACCTTCCGCCTCCTCCACGAACACCTCCCGGCTGCCGGCCGCCGCCTCGATCATCACGTCGATGACCGTCCCTGGCGGGATCGCGTAGTCGGCACGAATCTGCCGCACGGCGGACGCTGCATCGCGCACGAGATCGTACTCGGCCGCCGCGGCATACGCGGCCAGGCGCGCCGCGCCCGACCGTCGCCCGATGAGAGCAGTCGGCAGGTCGCGAGCCGCGGGCCATGCCGCCCGTGCGAGAACGGTGTCCGGATCCGTGGATGGCAACCGCTGCCAGAGCCCTTCGGTCACGAACGGCACGACCGGATGCAGCAGCCGCAGCCCCGCGTCGAACACGTGAAGCAGGACACTGCGGGCGACCGCACGATCGCGCGCGTCCCACTCGGGCGATAGCCGTCCCTTGCAGTGCTCGAGATACCAGTCGGCGAGGTCGCTCCACACGAACCCGCGTGCCGCCTCGACGAATTCACTGAGGTGGAGGCCGGTCTTCCGGTCCGTGCCAGTCCACACGCCGGTCGCGTCCGGGCGGGCGGGGCCCAGCGCGGCATCGCAGGCCTCGATGGCGGCGTCGAGCCGCGCGAGGATCCAGAGGTCCGCCCGCGTCAGTGATCGCGCGCTGGCCAGGTCGGCAATGCCGGCCGTCACGGGCTCGTCACCGACGTTGGTGAGCAGGAACCGCCCGATGTTCCACAGCTTCGTGACGAAATTCCGTCCCGGGGCGAACGACCGTTCCAGGTTCCCGGGGTCGAGAATCACGTCGGTGCCGAGTCCCATTCCGGCGATCTGCGTGTAGCGCAGCGCGTCCGCGCCATACAGCGCGACCACGTCCAGCGGGTCGATGCCGTTGCCAAGCGATTTGGACATCTTGCGATGCTGCGTGTCGCGCACGATGCCGTGGAGCAACACCGTGTGGAACGGCGGACGGCCATCGAAGTGCATCCCCGCCATGATCATCCGCGCGACCCAGAAGAACAGAATGTCGGCGCCGGTCACGAGAACGTCGCCCGGATAGAACGCGCGCCGGGCTGGCGTGTCGTCGGGCCACCCGAGGGTCGACAGCGGCCAGAGCCACGACGAGAACCACGTATCGAGCACGTCCTCGTCCTGGCGGAGCGAGCCCGCACAGGCCGGGCATGCCGACGGATCCTCGCGCAGCGCGGCCTGCCATCCGCACGCATCGCAGTACCAGACTGGAATCCGGTGTCCCCACCACAACTGGCGCGAGATGTTCCAGTCGCGGATGTTCTCCAGCCAGTTGATGTACACGGCCACCCATCGTTCGGGCAGAATGCGGACGGCGCCCGAGCGCACGGCGTCGAGCGCCGGCGCGGCCAGCGGGGCCATCCGCACGAACCACTGGTTGGAGAGGCGGGGCTCGATGACCGAGTCGCAGCGGTAGCAATGCCGCACCGCATGCCGGTGGTCCTCGACGCGGACGAGAGCGCCGGCCGATCCCAGCATCTCCACGATGCGGCTTCGGGCGTCGAACCGGTCGAGTCCTCCGAGGCCGGGAGGGATTCGCCCGGCGGCCCCCGCTCCTTCCTCGATCTCCGCCGCCGGATTCATGATCACCGGCATCGGCAGATCGTGCCGCTGCCCGATCTCGAAGTCATTGGCATCATGGGCCGGCGTGATCTTCACGGCGCCGGTGCCGAATGCCGGGTCCACGGCGGAGTCGCCGAGGATCGGAATCTCGATGCCCACGACCGGCAGCACCGCGCGCCGGCCGATCAGGTCGCGGTATCGCGAATCCTCCGGATGCACCGCAATCGCGACGTCGCCGAGCATCGTTTCGGGGCGTGTGGTCGCCACGACGATGCCGCGGGCCGGATCGCCCGCCACCGGATACCGCACGTGATAGAGCGCGCCTGTCTCGTCGGTGTGCTCGGCCTCTTCGTCACTGAGCGCGGTCAGACACCGCGGGCACCAATGAATCACGCGGTGGCCGCGGTAGATCAGCCCCTCGTCGTACAGCCGCACGAACGCTTCGCGGACGGAGCGCGAGAGTGCAGGGGAGAGCGTGTAGGCGGTCCGCGACCAATCGGCCGACACGCCGATCGCGCGGAGCTGCTCGATGATGAGGCCGCCCGTCTCCTTGACGAACGCCGCGGTGCGTGCGACGAAGGCGTCTCGCCCGATTGCCCGCCGGGTGGTGCCTTCGGCCGCCAGCAGTTTCTCCACGACGTTCTGCGTCGCGATGCCGGCGTGATCGGTGCCGGGTTGGTAGAGGGTGTCATCGCCCGCCATCCGCCGCCACCGGATCAGGACGTCCTGCACGGTATACGTCAGGCCGTGCCCGGTGTGCAACACCGCCGTCACGTTTGGCGGCGGCATGAAAATCACGAACGGATCGTGGGTGCCGCCGGCCCGGCGCGACCGTGAATCCTGTGCGGCGAAGGCGTTGGCGTCCTGCCATCGCCGCGCGACCTCACGTTCCGTCGCCGCGGCATCGTACTGCGCGGGAAGCCCCTGTGGAGACCCGGCCGGGGTGGTGTGGGGCGACGGCGGGCTGGCGGTCATCGAACAAATGTACACAACACCGGCGCCCGATCGGACGGCGCCGGAGCCGCTGGAGTCCCGCGAGGGTCAGGTCGCGGGCGGCTCCTGACGCGGCTCCTGATGCGGCTCCGCCTCTGCGCCAGCCGCGCGGGATCGCGAGCCGGTCCGCCCACGGCGCCGGCGGCGCTCGGCGATGTCATCGATGTCGCCCGCGGCGTCGCGTATGGCGGCGTCTTCGCTGGTCGCGCGGTCTTCCAGCGGGACCTTTGGATCCTGGTGCCGGTCCACATCCTCGGACGTACCCTGCCGGCGGCGTCCGGTGCCAACGATGTCGCCCTCCCATCCGGATTCCGCGTAGCGGGGATCGTCGGCCGAGTAATGGGCCGCGGCATCGTCTTCGACCGTCTCGTCCTCCAGCACGTCCAGGCGATTGACGACGGTTTCCACGCCGGGGACGCCGCGTGCCAGCGTCGTGGCGTGCTCGTACTCCTCCTGGGTCTGCACGCTGCCGGTAAGCTCGATCGTTCCCTGGCGAATCGCGCCGATATCCACGGGGCACTCGGTGAGCACCGGGTCGTTGACGAATGCTTCGAGGACCCGATCCTCGAGTTCCGGGTCGGCGCTCGCGAACTCGTCTTCGCCGTCGTCGGCTTCGCCGTCGTCGTCTTCGCCGGCGTCGCTATCCGCGGCGGCCAGATCGTCATCATCCACATCGTCGTCGTCACCGAACTCTGCGTCGTCATCGTCCTCGCTGGCGTCCTCGTCCTCGTCGAACTCCGCGTCGTAGCCGGGGTCGTCATCGCTGTCGTACGTCGCGGCGTGGTCGGCCGCGTAGGCGTGCGCGACATCGTGGGTGGCATGCGGGCCGTCGCCGGCCTCTTCGCGTTCATCGTCGTCGCCGGCGTCCGCGGCCTCGCGCTCGGCGCGCGTCGGCCAGCGCTTCCGGACACGGGCCGAGATGCCCGACATTCCGCCCAGCCGGTGGGCCACGTAGGCGCCCGCTGCCAGGCCGGCGAACACGCCGGCGGCCAGGAGGGCGATCTTTCCGGCACCCATCGATTCCGGCTCGTGGTGCCGCACGCGCCAGCGCGCCATGGTCACTCCCAGCTACGATCCGTAGCGAGTGCAAAGGGTCCGCGGTTAGCTTTGCTCTGACATGGAGCAAGACCAATATACCGGCAAGAGTGGCGCCACGCCGCCGCGTGCCGCGGGATC
>JAJPIM010000025.1 GCA_021324775.1 Gemmatimonadota bacterium | reverse complement strand
GTTCTACACGCCGAAGAACGGGAAGCCGACGCCGGCGGATCTGCTGCGCCAGCCGTGGGGGCGGGTGACCTTCGGCCACTCCGAGCTGAATGGCAACCAGCACTGGCATATCGCCGCGCAGGAGGGGCATGCGGCTGCGCAGCGTGCGTTAGCCATGTTGTAACGAGGCTGAATCGGCCGGCGGCACGAGCGGCGGCGAGTTCGCCGGCCCGCCCGACGGCTGCTCGAACTCGACAGTGAGCACCCGGTAGCGCTGGATCACCTCGCGCGCCACGCGCACGGCGTCCCCGCCCGAGTTGCCGGGCGATGGCGATCCGCCAGGCGTGAAGCGGACATACACCTCGCCGGAGATCGGCTGTTCCGTCTCGACCGAATCCATCAATGGAACGAGCGGCACCAACTCCCGAAATGACGTCGTGACCTTAAAACCGACGACGGGCGGACGCACCGCGTCGGGTTTCGTCATCGCGAATACCGCGCGGCGCACCGTCAGACGCTGCGCATCGATGTAGACGGATCCGGAGACATCGGGCTGCTTGATCCGGGACAACGGCACGAAGTCCACACGGATCAGCTCCTCACCGGGCAGTCCTGCGGCGGGTGCGTCACCGCCGTAACGGAAGCAGTGCGCCGCGAGGAATGCCGAGTCACCGAGCTCGCCGAACGTTGGGAGATACATGTACAGCAGGCGACGCCCATCGGCACCGGTGTCGTAGTAGAGAATCCCGCCGACGTGGTAGGGGCGGCGGGCGCGCGACTCGAAGATCGCGGTATCGACTGCCTCGCGCACATCCCGGCGGACTCCGTCCGGATCGTAGCGGGTGAATCGTTGTTCCTCGCGGGCATACCGGAACGGATACTCGCGCATGAGCAGGCGGTACCGATCGACATTCTCCCGTACCTGCGTGAACAGGCTAGCGAGCTCAGGATCCACGGTAGAATCCGGAATGCCGGCCGTAACGCACTTGTCCGACTGGTGCCCCTGCACGCGGACCGTCCTGAGAATCACCGGCAGAAGGGTGAGCTGGATCGACACTGTGGTCACGGCAGGCGCGGGTGCGATCTGGACTGTCGTGTCCTTCGGTGTGTAGCCGATCTGCCTCGCGCGGACCGTGTACGTGCCCGGGACCAAACCGGCGATGCGGAACGCGCCGCTGGCACTGGCGAACCGCTCTTCGCCCGTCTCCACGATCAACACCGTCCCGTATGGGACCGGCTGGCCGTCTTCCTTGCCAACGAGCACGCCGGCGAGCGTGCCGGACGAATCGATGAGAGCGAACGGCGCGGCGTGCAGCCCAGGAGGTCGGACGAGACCCAGCGCACCCAACACGACGAGAACGATGTGTCGCGCGATGCTCGGCACACCGCGAGACTTCCGCTGCGCGGCTCGAGCTCTGCGAACAATCGTGCCGGCGTGCGTGGGGGGCATGGTCTCGGGAGCCGTGTGGCGGGACGGCGTGCCGGTCCTTCGGGATTGCGCTGCCTGTGACGCTACAGCGCGTTGCCGCACGCGATCAAGTAGCCGCTAATTCACCACATTATGAGACGTGCTCGTCCCACACAACCCCGGGAGCTTGTCGATGGGCCACGTGGCGAACGGCCGCGTTAGCTACCGCTTCATCCCACTCATCCCCGCCATCGTACCGCCGGAGTCCGAGCCGAAGAGTTCGAGCATGTCCTGCTGATAGACGGGGTCGGCGATGTTCACGTCGGGCCACCGCGTGCCACGGTCGGGGATGAACAAGCCCGCCACAGAGCCCATCCCGCCCTCCGGGATGACATGCGCCGTCGGGTTGTCGTAGGTGACGGTGATCCGATATCGGTGCGAGGGGTCGATGTGCACGCCGAGGCGGTGCCAGTTGTAGAATCGCGTGACCGGGAGATCCAGTACGTGGCCAGCGGAATCCCGGACCGGCGTGACGTGCCAGATCACCTGGCCGGTCGTGACATCGGTGAAATCGAGGCTCACGGCGTAGTCGTGCACGTGGCCACCGATCCCGACGATGTCGCCGGGAATCGCGGGCCTGCTCTCCCAACTGTGCGTGGTGCGGCCCGGAGGCAGGTCGAACGACCGATCGCTTCGCGGGCGGCGCCCGTTCGGGAACATCGCATCCATGACCCATGGGTACGCGCGAAACAGGGGAAACCACGACCCGAACATCCCTCGAGTGACCGGCCGGCACCCGATCACCATCCGCACGTGAACGCCGTGATGCGCGATCGGCGTTTCGTTGCTCAGCATCGACCAGGTGATGAGGCGTTGTCCCTGAGTGACGGGGAGTCCAAGGATCAATGCGGGAACCGCGACCGATGGCGTCTCCTTGCTCGCGGCGAGCAGATGCAGCGTGCCGGCCAGAAACAGATCCCGGTGGCCGGCGTCGGACAGGTGCACGTGATGAAGGAAAACCTTCGGCAACTCGCGCCCCGCGCTGTCCAGCACCGACGCGCGCGAGCTGTGAATCGTGCAGCTTGCCGGCACGTCGGCCTGGTACACTGGCGAACTCACCATCGCCATTCCGCCGGCGCCGGAGGCTGGCAGGTCAGCCGGCGGAAGATCGAGGATGAGCTGGCCCTGCTTCGCATCGAACGTCATCGTTGCGTGCGGGAGAGCCGCGATATCGGGGATTCCCGGCGCCGGACCGCCAGCCTGCGAGTGGGCCAGGGCGGGACATACAATCCGCGCGAGCCCCACGACGAGGAGCAGTGTGACGATCCTCGTGGCGCGGCCGGCGCGAGTTGCCAGATAGTCCATGACCCGCATGGTAGCCGGCCAGACATCGTTAGGATAGCGCCGATGGGATGCGGCGACCGGCCCGTGCTCAGGGCCAGGTTGCTACGCCTTGCGACCGACCCCTACCGGGGCGGTTGCTGGGCTATGGCATCTGGAGCGCGAACGAGAGGATCTCCGATCCCGCTTCGATGGCCACGTACTGTTTGCCACGCACAGAGTACGTCATCGGAGATGCCTTCCAGAGCTCGTTCGTATGGAAGTGCCACAGCGGGGCACCGGTGACGGCGTTAGCCGCCGCGAAGGCACCGGCGTCATCGGCGTAGAACACCAGCCCGCCAGCCGTGCTCAGCACGCCGCCCCAGCTAGACCCATCGCCGATCTGCGGGACCTCCCACACTATGTTGCCGGTTTGCGGGTCGATTGCCCGCAACACCTTCTGGCGCAGCTCGCCCGGGACAGGATTTGCCGAGCCGCCGTAGAACGATCTGCCGCGCTCCCACCAGGCTGAGGACTTGGTGTAGATGCTGCACGCCTCCAGCGTCATCACATAGTAGAGGTGTGTGGCGGGATTGAACGACGTGGACATCCAGTTCGAGGCGCCCTCGATCGACGGGCAGGCTCTCGTCCCTTGCTCCGTCGGGTCGGACTCATGCAGCACCACGGGCCGGCCGTCAGGCCCGACGCCACTCGACCACGTCTGGTGGTGCACGTACTGCTTCGCCAGCAGGAGTTTTCCGTCGGTCCGATCCAATACGTAGAAGAAGCCGTTCCGGTTCGCTTGCAGCAGCAGCTTGCGCGGCTCGCCGTGAAAATCGGCGTCGACAAGCGCAAGCGTTTCGGTCGCATCCCAGTCGTGCAGGTTGTGGGGCGTGAACTGATAGTACCAGCGCAGGGCGCCGGTCTCGGGGTCGAGGGCCAGCACGGAGCTCGAGTACAGATTGTCGCCGAGTCGCTCGTCGCCGTTGTAGTCGGGGCAGGGGTTGCCGGTCGGCCAGTACAGTACCTTGGCCGCTGAGTCGTAGGTGCCCGTGAGCCATGCCGATCCACACCCGTGTTCGAGCGCGCGCCCCTTCCATGTCGCGGCGAGCGGTTCGCCGCGCGCGGGCAGCGTCCAGAATCGCCACACGCGCGCTCCGGTTGACGGGTTGTATGCGGCCACGAATCCCCGGTCGCCCTCATCACCGCCGGAGGTTCCCGAGACGACGAGGTTGCCGGCGATCAGTGGTGCGCCCGTCGCTCCGTAGTGATTGCGATAGTCGGCCATCGCCACGTCCCACTGCAGCTTGCCCGTGAGCCGGGAGAGCGAGATCAGGTGCGCATGATCGGTGACCATGAACACCCGGTCACCGAGCACCGCCACACCGCGGTTGATCGCGCCAGCAGCGTCTCCGACCACACCGCGGGTCAGCGGCCGCGTATAGTGCCAGATGGGCCGGCCGGTCTGTGCGTCGAGCGCATATGCTTCGTTCGCGGTGGTGACGAACATCGTGCCGTCCACCACGACGGGCGTTCCTTCGAGGTGCCGCGCGTTGCTGACGGGGAACATCCAGGCGGCGGCGAGGCCGCGCACGTTGGCCGTGTCGATCTCCCGGAGTGTGCTGTAGCGATTGCCGGACCAGTCGCCGTTGTAGGTGGGCCAGTCGCCCGCGGCGAACGTGCGCGGCGCCGGGGCAGTGGGCGGCGTCCACATCTGTGGTGGAGCGCCATCGCTGGTGAGGCGGCTCAGGAATGCAGTCAGATCGCGGACCGTACCGGAGTCCTGGGCGACGGCCGGCATGAGCGACGCCGAATCGTAGTGCTCCTGGGCGATGTCGCTCCTGGAGAGGTAGTGCATCGTGCCATTCAGGTCCTGCAACTGCAGGTCGAAATTGCTTTCGTTCTTGACCAGTCCGCGAAGCGTTCCGCCATCACGCAGCGTCACTGACACGCCGCGGTATCCTCGCCGGGGCGCGGCTCCGGGATGCAGGAGCGCTTGCGAGATGCGCTCCAGCCGTCGCTCGCGCCCGATGTTCGACAGATCGGGTCCGGTCGTGCCGCCGCTGCCGCGGATCATGTGACACGCCGTGCAGCCACCGGCGCCGAAATAGAATCGCTCCCCGGCCAGAACGTTGCCGGCAGGCGGGTGAGCGGCGGCAGGCGCGCGCAGCGCCGTGATGTACGTGACGAGCGAGGCCAGCTCGGTCCGGGAGAGCGCGAACGCCGGCATGCCGGCGTCGCGGTTGCCGTGGGTGATGATGTCGGCAAGGGGCCGGGGAATCAGTGTGTCGGCGTCCGTGTCGGTGATATTCGGCCCGATCTCGCCACCCTTGCCGGCGGTACCGTGGCAACCGGCGCATCGGATCGCGAAGGCAGTCTGCCCGGCGGCGAACGTCTGCGCGTGGACGGGTATCGCAACGACGACTCCCGCGACGACGACTCCCGCGCCGAACATCCATCCGGCTCGCGTCATCGGGCGAACTCCAGGGTCCCGAAGTGTTCCGGAACATGGTTGGGGTCGTGGTAGACGTCACACGTGGGCTGCCAGCAGAGAAAGTGCCGCTGCGGATCGGCGCCCTGGCCATCGATCCGGTAGAGATTCATCCGCCATTTCGTCCCGGGCTGGACGGCTGTCGCCGAGACGGATTTCAGCGGGATGCGGGCCGCGGCGTACCAGGTGTGCGCGCGCTGATCGATGCGCGCCATCCGCTGCCAGCCCGAGCGCCACGCAAACGACGTATCGGGGTGATCGAGATCGATCGCGATGTCGATCCAGTCGGCGGTCGGCGCGATCTCGAACTCGCGGTAGTGGCGGATGTTCTGCCAGTCGTCGCCGAGGAACATCTCGACCACGTCGCGATCCCAGAGGTGGGTTCGGGCTCGGGAATTGGCGGCTGGCAGCCACACGTTGAGCGTCTCGAACGGAGCGACGAACAGCAGGTAGAGGTCCGAGTCGGTCCAGAAGGCGTGGATCTCGGTTGCCAGTTGCGGATAGTCGGTCTGCCGGGAGCAATCGCGGTCCATGCGTGTCGTGGCAGCATGCGACCAGGATGCGGCGTGCGGATCGAGGGAGAGACCCGGGTGACCGGCGACGTGCGGCGGCGAGAGGGTGGCGACCGGCCCGGTCACGGCACACGGCGCCGCGGCCGCCGTCGGGACCATGTAGGGGACGAAGCCGTGGACCGATGTCCGAAGACGGTAGACGGACGTTGTTGCGGTGATGTAGAGCGTGCCGAAGTCCGCGTCGCCCCAGGTGAGATTCGCGGGCTGCTCGGGCATGTCAATGGTGCCGACATGGTGGCCCTGGGGATCCCAGACCCAGATACCCTTCGGGCCGGTGACGTAGATGTTCCCCGCGGCGTCCACGCGCATCCCGTCAGGGACGCCGTCGTCCTTGGCGCCGGGTTCGACGCCGAAGATGCGGCCGTTCGAGATCGTCCCATCGGCGTTGAAGTCGTACGCCCGGATGTTGCGCTGCTCGCTGTCGTCCACATAGAACGTCTTGCCATCGGGGGAGAACGCGAGGCCGTTCGGCTGTGTCAACTCCTTGGTGAGCAGTGTGACGTTGCCGACGACGTCGAGACGGTAGACGCCCTGGAACGGGATCTCCTGCTGCTGGCCGTGCGGGAGATCGAGCGTGGGGTCGGTGAAGTAGAGCGCGCCGTCCGGTCCCTGGATCACATCGTTGGGGCTGTTGAATCGTTTGCCCTCGAAGCGGTCCACGAGCGTCGTGTAATGCCCGTCGGGCGAGACCGCGATGACGGCGCGCAGTGCGCTCGCGCCGTCGATGAGGCGATGGCCCTGGTCGAACGTGTTGCCATCGGGATCGCCCAGGTGAATCACGCCCTGTTTGTGGCCATCCATCGTGACGCGATAGATCGAGTCCTGCGTCTCATCGCTCACGTAGAGAAAGTTGTCCGGATCCCAGACCGGGCCTTCGGTGAATCCAAATCCCGTCGCCACGGTGGTGAGAGCGGCGTGGTGCGAGATCAACTGCCAGAAAGCCGGTGTGAGTCCTTCGAGTGCGAAGTGTCTGGTATGTGATCCGGCGCACCCGGCGGCGGTGATCGCAACAACGCAGGTGAGCGCCGCGGCTCTCAGCCCTGTTCTCGACGCGGCTCTCCGCGTGGCTCTCGAGTGGATAGTCATGGGCATGAATGTGCCGGCACCGGCCGGGGGGAGGGAAGCATCGGGGAGGTGTTCGCGCCGCGTGCCCGCAGGGCTCATGCGCCGCTTCCCGGGGAATGGGAAACCCCATGCGACCCCGCTCGGCGTCGTTCCCGAACGGCGCCTGCGCGCCCGGCGACTGGCACATGCCTCTCATCGGCCGGTTGTTCCGCGACCGCCGGCCGGCGCAGCACCCGGCAACACAATGCCCCGCCATCATACTGATGAACGGGGCATTGGACCCACACCCTCCGCTGCGGGAGGGGCGCGCGCGGGGCGCGCCATCACGCCACGGTTACGCTGGCGAGCAGTGCGCCGAACTCGGGGTGTTGACGCAGGTCGAGACTTTGTTGAACTGGTTGGAGATTGCCTGACCCAGCGTGATTGCGGCGATTGCGACGACCATAGCGATGAGGACTGCCAGGAGCGCGTATTCGATCATCGTGGCGCCCTGGTCATCGCTGATGAACGCGTGTGCGAGGCGGCCGATGCGCGTCATGCAAGCTCCTGTCTGTCGTGAGGTGAATGGGCGAAGCAAACGTGTCCGCTTCGTGGGAAGCAATATCGATCCCACGATCGCAATCGACAACGCGATACGGCCCATGCAATTCATGTTTCGTCCCACCGATGCTGGGGTTCATCCCAGTCGTTGTTTTCGAGTGTGATTTCAGTCGCTCTGCGCATCGCATCATGAAGAAAACGTTATGAAGTTATCGTCATGAATCGCGCGCGAGAGACAGAAAGCAGAGAGGAGAAAAACAGAAAAGAGAAAGGAGACGAGCAACACTGGCGTCTCCTTTCTCCTTTCTGTTTTTCTCCTTTCTGTTTTTCTCCTCTCTGCTTTCTCCCCTCTCTACGTTCTCCTCTGCGTGATGCGAGGACGCGCGCTGGGTGCGGCAGCGCGGACTTTGGGTATGCGCACGGTCAGCACGGCGCCGTCGAGCTGCGGCACGATCCCCGTTTCGTCGGCGTCTGTCGGCAACTGTACCGATTGCTGAAACGAACTGTCCCGCCGCTCGGTAGCGCCGTGCGGCTGATCGTGCATGTCCGCCGCCGGCTGCGTCCGTTCGCAGACCGTGAGCACACCATCGCGCACACTGATGTCGACGCCGGCGAAGTTGGCATTGGGGAGTTCGACCAGCACCGTCAGCTCGCGGTCGGTTTCCCGCATTTCCATGGAAGGCACCGAAGACAAGCGCCGGCGGTCGCGCGCCTTCCGGGTGAAGGCGTCGCCGACGATGCGGTCGATCTCACGGCGCAGGCCAAAGCCAGGGGGGGTCACGCTGGCCCCGAACTCCATGTCTCCTCCTCCGTCTTTCGGGAGCGGACCGAGACAAACGTCCGCTCCGGTCTGGTTGCAGACATCGTGCCGGAGGCGTCCGCGAATACCCTCTAGTCCGCTGGCGCTGCTGGACTTGCCCCCCGGCCCAGAGGGGGCCGCGGCGGGCTGGCCACCCTCCCGTGTGACCTTTGTCCCCTCGATTCGGTCATGTTGTCCGAGAGGCGTCCTCTACAGTATGAGCTGAGCGCGCATCTCGGACCCGCGGTTGGGAGGATGAATGAGCGCTCGGGTGAGAATGCCGAGGGTGCGTGCTACAGGAGCGGATCGCGAGGCGGCAAGCCACACGGGGGCAGCGTCGAACGCGCGACGGGCCCTCGCGACGCTGGCGGCCACGATCGAGAGGATGCCCGGTTCCGCTGACGCTGCCGCCCCGCGTGTGATGGATGCCGTGCGCGAGGCGCTTAGCGAGCTGGAGCGTGAACTCGGCGCACGCACCCGCGAGGTCAAAGCTCAGCGGCACTTCATTGAACAAGTCGTCGATGCGCTGCCGGTCGGACTCTATGTCGTGGATCGCGAGTACCGGGTTCAGGCGTGGAACCACACGCGCGAGACCGGGCTCCAGGGCATCGCCCGGGGTGAGGCGCTTGGCCGAACGATCTTCGAGGTGCTGCACCGCCAGCCTGCGGAATCGCTCCGCGAAGAGTACGACGCCGTGTTCGCCTCGGGCGAGCTGCACCAGTACGAGACGGAGTCGCCGGCATCGTCAGCTGGCCAGTCACCCAGGATCTATCGCATCTCCAAGATTCCGCTGAGGGCCGATGGTGGCGACGTCACGCACGTCATCACGGTGGGCGAGGACGTGACGGCGTGGAAAGAAGCCGAATCGCGTCTCGCCCACACCGAGAAACTTGCGGCGATCGGCCAGTTGGCCGCTGGCGTGATGCACGAGATCAACAATCCCCTGGCGACTATCGCGGCCTGTGCGGAGACCATGGCGCTGCATTTCGGCGATGGGCCGGCGAGTTCGCCGCGAGCGGCCGCGCCAGGCGGCGATGCCGGCGCCACGGTACCGGGACAGCATGCCGAGTACCTGCGCGTGATCGAGGCGGAGGTCAGGCGGTGCAAAGGCATCGTCGAGGGGCTGCTGGACTTCAGCCGTGCCAGACCGGCCGATCGGGCCCTGGTCGGCATCAATGCCGTCGTCGAGCAGACCCTCTTTCTGCTCAAGCACCACAAGCGATTCAAATCGGTCACCGTACACTCGGAGCTCGACACCGAGCATGGCATCGTGGTGAGCGCGAACCCGGAGCAGCTCGTCCAGGTGTTCATGGCGCTGCTGCTCAATGCCGCTGATGCCATCGATGAGGCGGGGAGCATCACGATCCGGACGCGGCGGGCGAAAGGGCGTGGTGCCGAGTTGGGCGTAATCGCCGAAGTGATCGATGAGGGGACCGGCATTCCCCGGTCGGCGCTCCGCAAGATCTTCGAGCCGTTCTACACGACCAAGCCGCCCGGGCGCGGCACCGGTCTTGGGCTCTCCGTCTGCTACGGCATCGTGGCCGATCACGGTGGCCGGATGGAAGTCGAGAGTGAGCCCGGCAAGGGCAGCACGTTCAGAGTGATTCTCCCGGCGGCGATCACCGCCGCATCCGATGCACAGGGCGGCCAACCGGCCGGCAGGCACACCGACAAGCAGGTTGATATGAGGCGACGCGCATGAAGGAACCCGCACGCATCAAAGTTCTGATTGCCGAGGATGAAGAGATGCTCGGCACCGTCCTGGAGCAGTTTCTGACCAGCCGCGGACACGCGGTCACCGTCGTTCGCGACGGCCGGGCGGCGCTCGACGCGCTCCGCCGGGATGCATTCGACGTGGCATTGCTCGACATCGTGATGCCGGAGCTGGATGGCCTCGAAGTGCTGCGCCAGGTCGTCGACGAGCCTGCGCCGCCACAGGTGATCATCATCACCGGCAACGGCACGATCGAGACTGCGATCACCGCGATCCGGCTCGGCGCCTACGACTACCTGTCCAAGCCGTACCGGATGGCCGAGATCGATGTCCTGGTCCGGCGTGCGTGGGAGAAGCGGCAGCTCGCGCGCCAGAATGCGCTGCTGCAGTCGCGCCTCGAGCGTGCAGACTCGATGGCGGAGCTGGTCACTCGGTATCCACCCATGGAGTCGGTCCTGGCGCTCGTGGAGCGGGTCGCGAAGAGTGACTCGCCAGTTCTCATCAGCGGCGAGCCGGGGACCGGGAAGGAGCTGATCGCGCGCCAGTTGCACCGGCTGTCCGGGCGGGGTGAGGCTGGCGGCGGGATGGTGCACGTCGATTGCGCCGCGCTCGGCGACAGCCAGATGGAGAGCGAGTTGTTCGGCCACGAGAAGGGCTCGATACCCGGAGTGCTCAAGCGCAAGCCGGGTGCGTTCGAGCTGGCGAGCGGGGGCACGTTGTTCCTCGACGAAGTCGGCGCACTCGACGTCAAGTCACAGGGCAAACTGCTGCGGGCGCTGGAGACCGGCAGTTACGTGCGGCAGGGCGGCACCCAGAAGCTCGACATCGACGCGCGCGTGGTCGCGGCGACCAAAACTGATCTCGCGGCGGCCGTCGCCACCAAGGCATTCCGCAGCGATCTGTATTACCGGATCAACACGATCAGCATCTCGCTGCCGCCGCTCCGCGAGCGGGTCGTGGATATCTCGCTGCTGGCGAGTCATTTCCTGCGGGTGTTCGGGGGATCGGTACCGCCGGCGCTGACCGCGGACGCGATCGCCGCGCTGGAGAGCTATCCGTGGCCGGGCAATGTCCGGGAACTGCGCAATGTGATCGAACGGGCCGTGCTACTCGCGTCGTCCGGAGTCATCACCCGCAACGATCTGCCGCTGGCGAGCCAGGCGGCCCATGCGAACGGGTCGGAAACGGAGTCGCAGCAGCTCACGCTGGCCGATCTCGAGCGCCGGCACATCGAGGCGATTCTGGCCCGTTCCAACTGGCATCAGGGGCGCGCCGCGACCCAGCTCGGCATCTCGTCCAAGACGCTGTACCGGAAGATCCGAGAGTACGGCTTCGTCAGGCCGAGGAGCGGATAAGGGCGTAGATTGGATGGATCATGAAGATCCTGGTGATCGAGGACGACCCGACCGTCGGGCAGTTCGTCAAGCGGGGGCTTGAAGAGCAACGGTGGGGCGTGGACCTCGTCGCGAACGGCGAGGAAGGCGAGCGGATGGCCGCCTCCGATGCGTACGACCTCGTGATCCTCGACCTGCGGCTGCCCGGCAAGTCCGGCATCCAGGTGTTGCACACCCTGCGCGCGCGCGGCTTCGAGCGGCCGGTCCTCGTGCTGACCGCCCAGGACGCGGTGGATGCGAAAGTCGAGACCCTGCGGGCGGGCGCGGACGATTACGTGACCAAGCCGTTCGCGTTCGAGGAACTGCTGGCGCGGGTCGAGGCGCTGTCGCGCCGCCCGCGCGGGCTCGTCTCGCCGACCATCCGCGTCGGAGATCTGGTGCTCGACCAGGACGCGCGCGAGGTGCGGCGGGACGGAGCCCCGATCGACCTCACGCCCAAGGAGTACGCCGTGCTGGAGTATCTGATGCGGCACGCCGGCAAAGTCATGAGCCGGACCCTGATCACCGAATACGCGTGGGGATACCACTTCGACCCCGGCACCAACATCGTGGACGTGGTGATCAATCACCTGCGGAAGAAGATCGACGTCAAGCACGACCGGCGGCTGATCTCGACGGTGCGGGGTGTGGGATATGTGATGAAGGGGTAGCTTACCCGTATGGCCAGCATCCGGGCGCGCCTCACGGGGGCCTACGCGATCACCATGTTCGCGACGGTCACGGCCCTGGGAGGGGTGCTGTTCGCCGCGCAGCGGACCGACCGGGCGAACCAGCTCGCGCGCCAGGCGAATGAAGATGCGGATCTCGCGGCTCGCATCGTGGCCCGGGTCGCCGCCACGGGAGAGCCGGTCACGGCCACCTCGGACCCGCTGCTCGGTCCATCGAGCGAAGCGATCCACGTCGTCACCCCGGCGCTCCGTAACGTGCTCGAGGGGTTGCCGGACTACGTGCTGGTGCTCGATTCCGCAGGACGCACACTCTACAACTCCTTCGCGGTGCGGCAGCTCGATCCCGACGATCAGGTGCAGCTCAGCCGGATCGCGATCACCATGCCCGCGAGCGAGCCCGTGCATCAGATTCGTCTGTCGGATCGTGTCCTGCTCATCACCGCCGATACCAAGATTCCGGGCGGTACTGCGGTGGCGCGTGTCGTGGCGGGCGTGGATCTCGCGAGCGGCGATCCGGGGCCCACCGATCCGCGGACGGGCGGGCTGGCGCTGGCGATCCTGGTGGTGCTGATATCGATTGCTGGGGCATACGGGATCGCGGGCCGCGCGTTCCGGCCGGTGGACGTCATTATTAATGAAGTGCAGGCAATCAGTGATGGCCGCAGCCTGCACCGGCGGCTGGCGGTGGATGGCGCCGGCGATGAGCTGATGCGGCTGAACGAGACCCTGAACGAGATGATCGCGCGTCTCGAGACCTCGTTCGGCGCCTTGCGCCGATTCACCGCGGACGCGAGCCACGAACTCAAGACACCGCTGACGGTGCTCCGGGCGGACGTGGAGCGTGCGATGTCTGCGCCGCCGCAATCGACCGAGCAGTTCGTCGCGCTCGAAGAGGCGCTTCAGGAGACGCGGCGGATGTCGGATCTCGTCGACTCGCTGCTCACGCTCGCGCGCGCGGACGAGGGGCGCTTCGATATTGTGCGCGAGCCCGTCGCGCTCGAACCGCTCGTGCGCGAAGTCTTCGAGTCCGCCGTCATCCTGGGTGAGGACGCAGGTCTGACCGTGTCACTGCCGGTCGTCGAGCCGGCCACGGTCCTGGGGGACGCGCCGCGGTTGAGACAATTGTTCATGAACCTCGTGATGAACGCCGTCAAATACACGCCGCGCGGCGGCCGCATCGACGTATCGCTCAGCCACCGGCTCGACGGCGTCACGTATTCCGTGCGCGACACGGGCGTGGGGATCAGCGCGACGGATCTGCCGCACATCTTCGAGCGTTTCTGGCGTGCGGATCCGGTACGATCACGTGCGTCGGAGCGCGGGGGCTTCGGCCTCGGTCTTGCCATTAGCCAATGGATCGCACAAGCGCACGGCGGATCGATCACCGCGACATCGCGGCTGGGCCGGGGCAGCCTCTTCACCGTTCACCTGCCCGCGGTCGGGGACGGCTCGGTCGTCCCTGGCGATCCCATGCCAACCGGTTCGCGCAGCCCCATCGGGGCGGGATCTTAAGCAAATCGTAATCTTCAGCCAATTCCGGCGTCACGCGCGCCGGATAGCTTCTTGGGCAACCGCTCCGACCCGAGCGCGGCCGAACCAGATTCCGGGAGTGTCATGTTCAACACCCTGTTGGAATCCAAGCCCAAGAAACAGCGGTCGCTTGGTGGCACGATCTTCAGCGTCATTGCGCACGTCGTGCTGTTGACGGGTGCGATTTACGTCACGGCGCACGCAGCGATCAAGAACGAGAAGGAGAAAGTCGAGAAGATTCAGTTCGCGGAGATGAAGAAGGAGCCGCCGCCGCCGCCGAAGCCGCCGCCGCCGAAGGACGTGATCGTGGCGCCGCCGCCGCCGAAGGGATTTCAGGTGTTGACCGCTCCCGTGAACATTCCTGACGTGATTCCGAACGTCGACCTGACGAAGAAGGTGACGGACGAAGCGGACTTCACCGGGAAGGGTGTGGCGGGAGGTAACTCGAAGGGTGTCGCCGGCGGGACGGGCCCCGTGGGCGATCAGCCGTACTTCGACTTCCAGGTGGAGAAGCAGGCGGCACAGGCGCCGGGCAGTCCATCGCCGCGGTATCCGGACATGCTGCAGAGCGCCGGCATCCCGGGCGAGGTCCTCGCGCAGTTCGTGATCGACACGACGGGCAAGGCCGACATGGCGACGTTCAAGGTGCTCAAGTCGGACAACGACCTGTTCACGCAGGAAATCAAGAGCACGCTGCCCAGGATGAAGTTCTATCCGGCGGAGGTCGGCGGCCGCAAGGTCAAGGAGCTCGTCCAGCTTCCGTTCACGTTCAAGCTGCAGAAGTAGGTCTGACACCACAGCGCGGACCGGCGATCGCCGGCGCGTGCCCGCAGTTCCGTTCCCGATTCCGCATCATCACCCCGCCTCAGTCTCGAGGACGCCGCAATGAATCTGTCGTTGATCGACCTCTTTTACTCGATGGGCTGGTTCGCCAAGGGCATCGTCGCCGTGCTCTTGATCATGTCGATATTCTCGTTGACGATCATGATCCAGAAGTGGTGGATGCTCCGGCGAGCACAAGCCGAGACCCTCAAGTTCGCTCCCGAGTTCTCGCAGTTCCTCGAAGAGGACAACCTCGGTGAGGCGATTCGTCTGGCCGAAGGTTACAAGAAGTCGCACGTCGCCCGCGTCCTCGGTGGCGCGCTGGGCGAGATCAAGCCGCTGATTCAGGATGGTTCGGTGACGGTCGCCGACATCAACTCGGCGGAACGCGCGGTCGAGCGCGAGATGCTGATGAACATCGTGCTGCTCAAGCGCGGCCTGGGCGTGCTGGCGACCGTCGGTTCAACCGCGCCGTTCGTCGGACTTCTCGGAACGACGATGGGTATCGTGAATGCGTTCACCGGCATGGCCGCGTCGGGCTCGGGCGGTATCACCGCGATCTCGGCCGGTGTGGCCGAGGCGCTGATCACGACGGCGTTCGGTCTCTTGGTCGCTATTCCGGCGGTGTGGGCGTACAACTACTTCCAGACCAAGATCGACAACCTGACTGCCGAGATGACGTACTCCTCGAAGGAGATGATCGACTACCTGATCAAGGGTGTCTCCGGCGAGTTCGGCCGGTCCCGGTTCACCCGCGAGTTCAACACCGCGGCGACCAGTTCCAGCGCGCCGATCACGCAGTAGCGCCATTCGCGTGCGGGGTCACCGGCCCTGGCGGCCGATGGCCCCGCGCACGGCGGGTACCGGTAGCGGTGCGCGCCAGCAGGTATCGACAGCGGGTTTCGAGGGATAGACCATGGCAATGTCTTCGACCAGCGGTGGCGGTGTAAAAAACGAGCCGAACGTGACGCCGATGATCGACGTCATGCTCGTACTGCTGATCATCTTCATGATCGTCGTCCCCGCACTGAACGCCGGATTTCAGGCGACGCCACCGAAGGGGATGAATCTCAAGGCGCACCCCGAGGAGAAGAACGATCAGGTGCTCGGCATTGACAACGGGGGGCGCTATTACCTGAACAAGAAGCCGATCAAGCCCGAGGATCTGCCGGCGATGCTGAAGCAGATCTACGATGCCCGGACCGAGGACAAGATCCTGTACCTCAAGGCTGACCAGGGGCTGAACTACGGCAAGGTGCTGGACGCGCTCGATGTCGCGGCCAAGAATGGCGTCCGTGTGACCGGCATGATCACTGACCAGGTACCGGGCACGAGGTCGTCGGTCGTTGGCGATAATCCGTTGACGGCCGACAAGGAGAAGGCGGCCGCTGCGGGTGCGCCCAAGCCCGGAGGGACTCCATAATGGCTATGGGCGGTGGGAACGAGCGTGGCGGACTGACCAATGAGCCAAACGTGACGCCGATGATCGACGTGCTGTTGGTGCTGCTGATCATCTTCATGATCGTGGTGCCGATGTCACGAAAGGCGATCGATATTCAGCTTCCGGATCCGACGCAGCAGCCGCAACCGGATCAGAAGCCGCCCGACCAGATCGTGCTGGAAGTGCTGCCAGGCAACCAGTTCGCCGTCAACAAGCAGCCGGTGACCAAAGCCCAACTCGGGCAGCGTCTTCAGGAGATCTTTGCGCCGCGTCCCGACAAGATCATCTTCGTCAAGGGTGATTCAGCCGTCAAATACCAGGATGTGATCTGGGCGATGGACGTGGCGCGTGGCGCGGGGGTGAAGGTGATCGGCGTACCGCCGAAAGCGGAACCGCCGAAGACCTAATCGGTATGGGCGGCCCGGAGAGGCCGGCCGGCGGCCGCCGCTATCGGCCGCCGGCAGGATTTCCGCAGGCGGATGACAGGCGAGGGCGGTGGCGGGGCGTTGCGTTCGCAATCGCCGTGCACGCCCTCTTCCTGCTTCTGCTACTGACGCCGGTTGCGCCGCCGCCGGTGTTGCACATCGATGACCGCTCTCTGGGGATCACCGGCGAGCACCGCGGCGGCGGCGGGGGCCGGAGTCCCGGGACACCTGCCGCCGAGCGGTTGCAGTACGTGCAGGCCGCCGCGCTACCGCGCCCGATAGTGCCACGGCCCCAACCGGTGAAAGTCGTGCCGCCCGTCGTGCCCAAGCGACTGCCGCGGCCACAGCCGGTGGTCGCGCCTGCGCCCGTCGTGGCACCGGTCCAGACGCTCGTACCGCCGGCGCCCGGTACGGGCTCGCTGGGGGTGGGCGAGGGCGCTGGGCCGGGCACCGCCGGCGGCGTGGGCACGGGCGCGGGAACCGGAGCCGGGGGCGGCGTGGGACCGGGCGCCGGCGGATCGCCGCATGCGTCCAAGATCAAAGCCTATCCAATCGAGCTCCCGGCGGCCGGGCTCGACGCGCCGCGCAACATCCGCCCTTCGCATCTCGACATCGTCTTCGAAGTGTCCGAGCACGGGGAGGCGAAACTGCTCTCGTTCACGCAGACGAACGACGGCGGATTCAACCGGCGCCTTCGCGATGAGCTGTCGGAAACTCGGTTTCACGCCGCGGCGCTGCCCGATGGTACTCCCGTTCGTGATACGGTCGACGTGACGATCGACTTGCAATAGGGGCGGAGCCGAGGGGGCGCGATGGTGCGGAGCGGTATTTCGGGCGCGAAGTCCCTAGCCAACACGTCCCGGTCCGGGTAATTTTGGCGTGCTCTGGCGGAGCCCCCAATCGCGGCGGGCCCGGCCGCCGGCGCACGCCACGAACGCACGCCTGTGAGGCTCGCGCTCAGTTCGGCGCACGCCCCCGACCCGCACCGCCAGAGAGGTGGAATGGAAAGCGCCGCCCCCGTACTCGAGGCCGCCGCGCCGGAAGCCGGCGACCGTGCGGGCTTCATCCAAGCACTGACGCTGACCGACGCGACCATGTTGGTGGCGGGGTCGATGATCGGATCCGGCGTGTTCATCGTGTCGGCCGACATCGGCCGGACAGTGGGATCGCCGTTCTGGCTGCTGGTCGTCTGGTCAGTGACCGCCGTCATGACCGTGCTGGGAGCCCTGGCCTACGGCGAGCTGGCCGCGATGTATCCGCGTGCCGGCGGGCAGTACGTCTTTCTGCGCGAGTCTCTTGGGCCGCTGCCCGGGTTTCTCTACGGGTGGACCCTGTTCCTCATCATTCAGACCGGCCTGGTCGCCGCGGTTGCCGTGGCGTTCGCGAAGTTCTCCAACCTGCTCGTGCCGGCGATCAGCCCGGATGTGTTCACCTGGTTGCCGAGCTTCACGTTTCAGGTGACTGGTGGTGACGTCATCGTCGGACTGTCGTGGCAGCGGATCGTCGCCATCGCGAGCGTCTGGGTGCTGACCTGGATCAATCTGCGCGGGGTGCGCGAAGGGAAGGCGGTCCAGACGTCGGTGACGGCGGTCAAGACGAGCGTGCTGATCCTGCTCATCCTCTTCGGATTGACGGTGGGCCGGCATGCCGGGGCGATCGCGGCCAACTTCGGGGCGGGGCATTTCGTCGGGGTGACCGATTTGACGCCTGCGTTCGTGCTCGCGTTCGCGGCGGCACTCGTGGGGTCGCTGTTTTCCGCCGACGCCTGGAACACGGTGACATTCGCGGCCGCCGAGGTGCAGAACCCACGGCGGAACCTTCCGCTGGCGCTGTTGCTCGGAACGGGCGGCGTGACATTGCTCTATGTGTTGACCAACGTGTCCTACCTGACCACGCTGCCATTCGCGGGCGATCCGCATGGGGCAACGGTGATGGCGCGCGGTATCCAGTACGCGACGCAGGACCGCGTCGGGACGGCGGCCGTCGAATCGGTCTTCGGAGGCGCCGGGGCCGCGATCATGGCCGTTGCGATTCTGATCTCGTGCTTCGGGTGCAACAATGGTCTCATTCTGAGCGGTGCGCGCGTGTACTACGCCATGGCTCGAGACAACCTGTTCTTCAAGAGCACGGGACAGCTCAACGACCGGAAGGCGCCAGGCGCGGCGCTCAAGGTCCAGGCGATATGGATCACGATCCTCTGTCTGACCGGCACCTACGGCCAGTTGCTCAACTACGTCGTGTTCGCGGTCCTGATATTCTACGTGCTGACCACGTTCGGATTGTTCGTGCTGCGGCGGACGCGGCCCAATGCCGAGCGGCCGTATCTTGCGTTCGGATACCCGTTCCTGCCGGCACTGTATATCGTGATGGCGCTGGCCGTCGCGATCGGATTGCTGCTGGCGGACAAGACGCGGGCCCAGGCGGTCACGGGCCTCGTGTTGGTGGTGCTCGGTGTTCCGGTCTACTATGTGTGGCGCTGGCTCGCAGCGCGAGCGCCCGCAGCGGCGTCCGCCGCTTCGCGCTGACTCACCGGCTTTATTCTCCGACGGTCCTAATACTCATGCTACCCACGCAGTCCACGCTCCTCACGATCATCATTGGCGCCAGCGTCTTTGCACTGGCGTTTGCCGTCTGGCTCGCGCGATGGGTGCTGTCCCGGGAACGGGGCAAGCCCGAGATGCAGCGCATCTCCGACGCGATCCAGCAGGGAGCGGAAGCGTTTCTGGCGCGCCAGTACCGGACCATCTCGGTGCTCGCGATCGTCGTCGCGGCGGTCATCTATGTCGGCTACGCGTTTCTCCGGCGTCCGAATTCGAGCGACCCGGTCAGCGATCCGCACATGCTGGCGTTGTACGTGACCGTGTCGTTCCTGCTGGGCGCGCTCAGCTCTGGTATCGCGGGCTTCGTCGGCATGTGGACGGCGGTCCGTGCAAACATCCGGACGGCGGCTGCCGCGATGTCATCGCTGAACGGCGCGCTGCAGGTGTCCCTGCGTGGCGGGGCGGTGGCGGGGCTGTTCGTGGTCGCGATGTCGCTGCTTGGTGTCGGTGGACTCTTCGCGATCCTGACGGCGCTCACGCCGGTGAACATGACGCCCGCCGACTGGGCGCCCCACATTCCGTTTCTGATCGTGGGCTACGGATTCGGCGCGTCGTTCGTCGCGCTGTTCGCCCAGCTCGGCGGCGGTATCTACACGAAAGCTGCCGATGTCGGCGCGGATCTCGTGGGCAAAGTCGAGGCGGGGATCCCGGAGGACGATCCGCGCAATCCCGCGGTGATCGCGGATCTCGTCGGTGACAACGTCGGCGACTGCGCCGGCCGCGGAGCCGATCTCTTCGAGTCCACCGCCGCGGAAAACATCGGCGCGATGATCCTCGGCGTGTTCCTCTATCGCTACTTCGGCATCCCCGGCATCCTGTTCCCGCTGGTAGCCGGCGCCTTCGGGTTGATCGCTTCGATCATTGGTGTCATGACGGTCAAGACGCGTGAGGATGCGGACCCGATGCAGGCGCTGAACCGCGGGTTCTACATCACCGCGTTCCTGGCGCTGATCGGTTTCGCGGCTGCCTGCCGCTGGCTGCTCGGCTCACCGCTGCAGGCTGCGCCCGATGCATGGTGGCATTTCCTGCTGTGTGGGATCATCGGACTCCTGATGTCGGTGGCGTTCCTGCTCATCACGCAGTACTACACCGAGTATGCGTACCGCCCGGTGCGGGCGATCGCCGAGGCGAGCCAGACGGGGCCCGCGACGAATATCATTCAGGGAATCGCGGTCGGCCTCGAGGCGACGGTGCTGCCGGTATTCGCGATCGGCATCGCGATCGTCGCCAGCTACTACCTTGGCCGCAGCAGCGGCCTGGTTGACGATGCGGGGCAGCCGATCGGCGGGCTCTTCGGAACGGCCATTGCGACGATGGGCATGCTCGGGACGGTCGGGTACGTGCTGGCGATGGATACGTTCGGCCCGATCACGGACAACGCCGGGGGCATCATCGAGATGTCGCAGCAGCCGGAGTCCGTCCGGGCCATCACGGACCGTCTGGACGCGGTGGGGAACACGACCAAGGCGTTGACGAAAGGCTACGCGATCGGATCGGCGGCCCTGGCAGCATTTCTGTTGTTCTCGGCGTATCTCGATGAGGTCTTCAAATACACGGGCCAGCGGGTCGTCGTGAACATCGCGCGCCCGGAGCTGTTCGTCGCGGGACTGCTCGGCGCGATGCTCGTGTTCTGGTTTTCGTCCCTCGCGATCAAGGCCGTCGGGCGGGCTGCCTACTCGGTGATCAACGAAGTGCGCCGCCAGTTCAGGGAGAAGCCCGGCATCATGCTGGGGACGGATTCGCCGGACTACGGCCGGTGCGTCGACATCGTGACGATTGGCGCCCTCAAGGAGATGGTGGTGCCGGGCGTGCTCGTCGTGGCGTTCCCGATCGTCGTCGGGCTGGTGTTCAAGACGTTCAAGCTCGGCGCCGAAGCAGTGGCCGCGTTCCTGATGGTGGCGACGATCGCCGGGATCCTGATGGCGATCTTCTTCAATACGGGCGGTGGGGCCTGGGACAACGCGAAGAAGTACATCGAGACCGGGGTGTACGGCGGCAAACGGTCCGATACCCACAAGGCGAGCGTGGTCGGCGATACCGTAGGCGATCCGTTCAAGGACACGGCCGGGCCATCGCTGCACGTGCTCGTCAAGTTGTTGAGCACGATCACCCTGGTATTGGCGCCCCTCTTTATCTGACGCGGAGCGGGCCATTGGCTTCGTAACGTCGTGTTTCGAACGGAAGCCCATCGCCCTCCTGGTGCCGGAGGGCGAAGGCGTCCTGCGGCGAGCGCTCGGCGCCGGCGACCTGATCATGTTGTCGATCGGGGCCGTGATCGGAGCGGGGATCTTCAGCTCGATCGGCTCCGCGGCGGCCGGCGAGTTCGACGCGGCGGGTCATATCATCCGGACCGGCGCGGGCCCCGCGATCGTCTTCTCGTTCGTCCTGGCGGGTTTCGCCTGTGCGCTCGCGGGGCTCTGTTACGCAGAAGTGGCGTCGATGATCCCGCAGGCCGGCAGCGCCTATGCGTATTCGTACGCGACACTGGGCGAGGTCGTCGCGTGGATTATCGGATGGGATCTGATTCTCGAGTACGCGGTCGGGAATGTCGCCGTGGCGATCACCTGGGCGGAGTACTTCAAGTCGTTGCTCGGCGACTTCGGCGTGGTCTTGCCGATCTGGCTCACCACCGGATATCGCACCGCGTTACTCAGTCCGGACCCGGCCGTACACGGACTCCTCAACACAGCGCCTCACGTCGGCGGCGTGGCGATCCTGGTCAACATCCCCGCCTTTGCCATCGTGGCACTGATTACGTGGCTCCTGTTACTGGGAGTGCGCGAGAGCGCCCGGACCAACAACGTCCTGGTAGCCATCAAGCTGGTCATCCTGACGCTGTTCGTGATCGTCGGCGTCACGCACCTGCACCCGGAGAATTACCACCCATTTGCCCCGAACGGTTTTTCGGGGATTCACCACGGCGCCGCTATCATCTTTTTCGCGTATATCGGCTTCGACGCGATCTCGACCGCCGCGGAAGAGACCAAGAACCCGCAGCGCAATATGCCCCTCGGCATCATGGGGGGGCTGGCGATCTGCACCGTCATCTACATCGTGGTCGGCGTCGTTCTGACCGGTATGGTGCCAGCCGCACAGCTAGGTGTCGCGGACCCTCTGGCCAAAGCGTTGACGGTCTCGGGCTTCCAGAAAACGTCGGCCGTACTTTCGCTGGGTGCGATCTTCGCACTGACCGCGGTGCTCCTCGTCTTTCAATACGGGCAGCCGAGGATCTTCTTCTCGATGGCACGGGATGGCCTGCTCCCGCGGTGGGCCGCGCGCGTCCATCCGAAATACCGGGTGCCGTGGGCGACGACGATCGTGACGGGCGTCGCGGTTGCTGTGTGGTCGATGATCGGCGACGCGGGTGAGACCTACGATCTCACGAACATCGGGACGCTGTTCGCCTTCGTGCTCGTGTGCATCGGCGTTCTCGTGTTGCGCTATAAGGACCCGACCCGCGTGCGCCCGTTTCGGGTGCCGTTCATATGGGTGGTGTCCCTGGGCGGAGCGGCCACCTGCGTGTTCCTGATGAACGGGCTCCCGCATGTGACATGGATCCGTTTCTATGTCTGGCTCGTGATCGGCCTCGTCCTGTACCTCCTTTACGGCGTCCGGCATTCCGTGATGCGGCGGAGAGCCGCCGGCGAATCCATCCCCGATTCCGGGGAGTCCTGGTAAGCCGCTGACGCGTGGCGCCGTGCAGGCGGCGGGTGCCGGCTGCGCTACTGTGCGGCGAGGACGCGGAGTGCGTTCCGCACCGCGCCGCGCGCGGGCACCACGTCACGCGGATCCAGCACGGCGCCTGGAACCGCGGATTTCAAGCGATGCTCGACCCGGGCGCGGAGGAGTGAGCGCCGGTCGAGGAGGCCTCCCGCGAACGCGACGGGCGCAGCCGCCCGCTCATCGGTGAAGAGACGCCGGGCCAGGGTGCGGACGTGGAGCACCAACTCCTCCGCCGCGAAGCTCACCACCGCGTTAGCACGCAGGTCTCCGGATTCCGCGCATTGCAGCACGGCCGGCACGAGGGTCGCAAGGCCGGTCGGCCCGGCCCCCGCCGCCCACCGAATAAGCTCGTGCACCGTAGTGACCTGCGCAGCGGTCAGCACTGCTCCCAGGAGGGCGGTTTGCGGCTCGCGCCCGTCGGCGGACGCCGTGACGACGCTGAGGGCACGTCTGCCGATCCAGGTGCCGCCGCCCTCATCACCGCACACCGGTCCCCACCCGCCGCACCGTCCGTAGGTTCCCGTCGGTCCTCGGCCAAATGCGACCGACCCCGTGCCGGCAATGAGCACGATCCCGGGTCCATCCCCGAACGCGTCATCCAGGGCGATCGTGGCGTCGGCGTGCACGATGACATCGTCGGCGAGATGCAGTGGTGCCAGCGCTTGCACGAGCGCTTGCCGGTCGGGCTCCCGTCCTGCGCCCGAGATGCCGACGCACACGACACTGGGGAGGGTGCCGGAGAGTCCGGCGGCCCGCAATCCATCCGCCACCACGGCGGCCACGGCGGTAGCCGATCGGTTCGCGTCCCCCAGCTTCATGGCGCTCGGTTCGCCTTCCGCTCGGGCAAGCTCGGCGCCATGCTCGTCCGCCACGATGACGCGGGTCCGCGAGCCTCCTCCGTCCACGCCCACGACGATTCGGGTCATCGCGCGATGTCCCCGGATGGCGCGGGGTGGGTGAGGGAGCTGACGATTCCGGCGGCGAGCGTGATAATAGTTCCGATCAGCACGTACCAGGGGAAGGAGATGGTGGCGAACGGCGCGAGGCCGTCCGCCAGGGCTGGGACCAGCGCGGAGATCTGCTTCGCGAACACGACGAACGCCATGGCCGTGATGCCGACAGCCATGCCAATAATGGCATCGCGCTGCACCGCGCGCCCCCACCAGAGTCCCAGGAAGAAGCCGCCGAGGAGGCCGCCGTAGGTAAACGACGCGATGGTGAGCGCGACGGCCACGACGGGCGTTCCTTGCTGCCGATACAGTAGCGCACCACAGGTAAGTACGACACCCCAGGCGAGCGTGAAACGCTTGCCGGCCCGGAGGACGGCGGGATCGTCCGGCGACCGGCGGGTGATCGGCAGATAGAGGTCATGGGTCGTCGACGCGGCCAGCGAGTTGATCGCGCCCGAGTGTGTGCTCATGGTCGCGGCGAGGATGGCGGCCAGGATCAACCCCACGAGCCCAGGAGGCATGCGATCGAGGATGAAGGTCGGGAACACGGCATCGGGCGTCGAGAAAACGCGACCATCGTAGAATGCAAACAAGCCGGTGCCGATGGTCAGGAAGAGAGCAAACTGCGCGAGCACGGCGATCCCGCTCCCGATGATGGCCCGGCGGGCGTCGCGAAGGGATGACGCGGCCAGCAGGCGCTGAACGATCAGTTGATCGGCGCCGTGCGACGCCATGGAGAGGAAGGCGCCTCCGATGACCCCGCCCCAGAGCGTGTAGGGCCGGCTCAGGCTGGGAGAGAGATCGACCACTCGCAGCTTCCCGGCCGATGCGGCGTGCGCGAAGATCGCGGACCAGCCGCCGCCGACCGACCGGCCGAGAAGGACGACCGCGGCAACGCCGGCCACGAGGTAGACGCTCGTCTGGAGCACATCCGTCCAGACCACGGCCCGCATGCCGCCGTGATACGTGTAGACGATGGTGAGCGCGCCCAGCACGACGATCGCGAGCGGCATGCCGTAGCGGGGCGAGACGAGCGATCCGAGGATCAATGACACCGGTATGGCGGTCGCGAAAACCCGGACCGAGTCGGCGAGCGCGCGGGTGACCATGAACACGATCGATGTGAAGCGGCGGGTGGCGAGTCCGAAGCGCCGCTCGAGGAGCGCGTAGGCGGTGACCAGATCGCCCTGGAAGTAGCGAGGAAGGAGTGTGAACGCGACGACGATGCGCCCGAGGATGTAGCCGGCCGCCACCTGCAGGAAGGTGAAATCGCCGAGGTAGGCCAGGGAGGGGATGCTGATGAACGTGAGTGCGCTCGTCTCGGTGGCGACGACGGATATGAGCACGGCCCACCACGGGATCGCGTGGCTGGCGAGGAAGTAGTCCCGCGAATCGCGCTGTGCGCGGCCGAGCCAGACACCCAGGATCGTCGTGCCAGCGAGGTAGACGACGACCACGATGAGGTCGGGCAGTCCGATGGACCGAGTCACGGCGGAATCAGGCGAGGCGGCAGATTTCGGACGCGAGCGATGCGAAAAGCGATGCGAAAAGGCCCGCGATCCTGGAGAGAATCGCGGGCCTCAATCGCCCTCCGAGAACCGGAGGGACGTCAGAGCGCGGCTACGCAGAGAATGAGCTGCCGCAACCGCAGCCGCCCGTGCTGTTCGGGTTCTTGAACGTGAATCCCGAGCCCTGCATGGACGATACGTAGTCGATCGTCACGCCTTGGATGTATTGGGCGGAGAACGGGTCCACGAATACCCGGAACTCGCCCTGATCCACGATCAGATCGTCCTCGGCGCTCGCGTCTTCGATCAGGAGGCCGTATTTGAAGCCGCTGCAGCCGCCGGGCTGGACGCTGACGCGCAACCCACCGGTGCCGGGCGAGACGCCCTCGGCTTCCATGAACCGTTTGACCTCGACCCTGGCGTTCGGGGTCACGGAAAGCACGACCTCCGGCTGGGCCTCCGTGGTCCCGGTCTCCGTAGCGGGGTGCTGCGATGTGGCCATCGATCCTCCTAAGGGATGCAGAAAGCTACCCGGGAACTAAGTCCCGATCAACCGAATCAGTTCCCGGTTCAGTCAGCGGCAATCGGGGCAGGGGTCTGGGCGGTGCCCACGGCCAGCCCCTCGGCGGGTGGCGTCTCCTGTCCGAACGACCAGGCAATCCAGGCAAACGCAACGGCCGCGGTGGCGAGCATGGCGATCCCCGTGCTGACGGGCCCGAAGATCAGCTTGCCGATGCCGAACAGGGTGCCGTATGCCGCGACGATGCCTGCGATCCAATTGGCCCACGCGAGCCGGCCGGCCGCGATCGGCTCCGGGCCGAATCCAGCCCGCACCGCGATGCGCCGCCAGCCCGGGCCGCCGGGGCGGACGCGCCGGTAGAACGATTCGAGAATTGCCGGCGATTCCGCGGGGGTCAGGAACGTCACGGCGAGCCAGACCACCGTGGTCAGTCCCACCGTCACCAGCATCACAACGGCATCCCCGTTGGGGTCGCCCGCTGCGAAGTGGTGAGGCACGACCTGCAGGGCCACGATCGCGACCGCGAGCGACACCACCATCGCGCTGATCTCGGACCAGGCGTTGATGCGCCACCAGTACCACCGCAGCATGTACACGAGTCCGGTCCCGGCGCCGAGGGCGATCAGGAATTTCCAGGCCTGCTCGATGGACGAGATCTGCCACGCCACGATGATGGAGAGGAGAAAGAGGAGAATCGTCGCCGCGCGCGACACCGACACGTAGTGGTGCTCCGACTCGTGCGGCCGCAGGAACCGTTTGTAGAAGTCGTTGACGAGGTATGACGCGCCCCAATTGAGCTGAGTTCCGATCGTCGACATGTAGGCGGCGGCGAATCCGGCCATCATGAATCCGCGCCACGGCGTGGGGAGCAGGTCCACGAAGGCGTGGACGTACCCGGACTCCTTGTCCTGGAGCGTGGGGTACAGGATCACGGTTGCCAGGCCGGTGACGATCCAGGGCCATGGGCGGAGCGCGTAGTGCGCGATCTGAAAGAACAGCGTGGCCAGGACGCCGTCGCGCTCCGACCGCGCGGCGAAGATGCGTTGCGCGACATATCCGCCGCCGCCCGGTTCCGCGCCGGGGTACCATGCGGCCCACCACTGGACGAACAGAAACGTGCAGAGGGCCAGCAGGGGCATCCACGCATAGGCCGAGAGGCCGTGGGGTCCTCCGACGGAAACGGGCATCACCGAGAGCGCGGCGGTCTCGGATCCGAAGTGCGCCGTGAGCTTGGCGCGCATGACATCGATGCCGCCGACCGCGCGGACGGCGAAGACCGCGAGCACGATGACCGCGCTCATCTTGATCACGAACTGGACGAGATCCGTCCAGAGCACTGCCCACAGTCCCGCCGCCACCGCGTAGCAAACCGTCGCGACGAAGCAGATCCCGACCGCGATGACCGGTGAGACATCGAGGGAGATCGTGAGGATCTTGATCATCGCGCGGGTGACCCATCCAATGATGATGAGATTGATGGGTACGGCGAGATACAGGGCGCGGAATCCTCGGAGGAACGCGGCCGGGCGGCCGCCGTAGCGGATCTCCGAGAACTCGACGTCCGTCATGACATTGGCGCGGCGCCAGAGCCGGGCGAAGAAGAACACCGTGAGCATGCCGCTCATCACGAAGTTCCACCACAGCCAGTTGCCGGCGACGCCCTTGGTCGCGACAAGGCCGGTGACGAGCAGCGGTGTGTCAGCCGCGAACGTCGTGGCGACCATCGACGCGCCAGCCAGCCACCATGGGGCGGCGCGTCCCGAGAGGAAGTATTCGCTCAGGCTCGCGCCGCCCCGCCGCGTGAAATACAGGCCCACGCAGGTGGAGAGCGCGAAATAACTGGCGACGATGGCCCAGTCGACTGGTGTTAGCTTCATCTCTACTACGACGAGGGTACGGCCTTCGTGAAACGGAGCATCACCCACCGGGCGCCCGGGCGCGGCTTCCGAGCGGCGGCAGTCGCGGTCGTGGTCCTGCTGGCAGGCGCCGCGGCGGCGGTGCCGGCCCTGCGCGACGCCGTGGCCGGGCCGGAGCCGAACGTCCGCGACGCGGGCACCGTCGTCCCCGGCATCACCGTGTTGCTGGAGGATAGCGTCCGGTTGATCCGGGGCAAGCGGGTCGGCCTGCTCACCAACCAGACCGGCGTAGACCGCTCGGGCACATCGGACATCGCGTTGCTCACCCGCTCAGCGCTCGCGCAGCGGGCCGCGGTGCACGTGGCGATCCTGTTTTCGCCGGAGCACGGCATCCGCGGACAGGACGATCGCGAGTTCGTTCCAGGCGGGATGGACAGTGCGAGCCGCGTCCCGGTGTACTCGTTGTACGGTGCGACGGTGCTGCCTCCGCCGGACAGCCTCCTGCGCCGGGTCGACGTGCTCGTGATCGATCTCCAGGATGTGGGAACACGCACGTGGACGTATGTCGCATCGGTCGTCTACGCAATGCGGGCGGCGGCCCGGAACCACATGCCGGTGGTGGTGCTCGACCGTCCGAACCCGATCACGGGGACGAGGACCGAGGGGCCGATGCTGGATAGCAGCCTCGCGAATCCGAATGAATCCACACCCGGTCATCCCGCACGGCCTTATGCACTGGCGCCGATCCCGCTGCGCCACGGGCTCACGATGGGCGAGTTGGCTCGGTACTACAACGACGATTTGCGTGTCGGTGCGGACCTGCACGTCATTCCCGCTCGCGGATGGCGGCGCGATCAGTGGTTCGACGAGACCGGATTGCCATGGATCCGGCCGTCGCCAAACCTGCCCTCTCTCACCAGTGCACTCCTGTATCCAGCTCTCGTCGCCTTCGAGGGCTCGAACCTGTCCGTGGGGCGAGGGACCCAGGATGCGTTTCAGCGATTGGGATCACCATGGCTCGACGCGCCACGGGTGGTGGCGCTGCTCTCTGCACGGCGTCTCGCCGGCGTCCGGTTCGACACGGAGACCTTCACGCCGGTCGCGCCCGGCGATGGCAAGTTCGGCGGCCGCGCGATCCGAGGGGTGCGAATCGTCGTCACGGACCGGTCGCATGTTGAGACGGGCCGGCTGGGCGCGGCGCTGTTGTGGGCGGTGGCCCAGGCGAGCGGCGATTCTCTCCGGCTGGACACCACGGCGTTCGACCTCAGGTTCGGCGATCCGGCGGCACGGAACGCACTCGTTCGCGGTGCGGATCCCGACCGCACGATGGCCGCGGTGACTCCTGCCGTAGCGGCGTTCACGCACCGCGTCGCGCCGTATCTGCTCTACCGCTGACGCGGCCATGACGTGGCCACGATGTGGCCATGGTGCGATCCATGATGTGGCGGTGACGCGGGTGAAGGAGCCTCCGCCGAGCGGGCGCGCCCCTTTCTCCGCCATCTCCGGCCCGATAAGTTTTGTGGGCTGGGGCGTCGCTCCGGCTTCTTCTTCCCCGCCCGCGCCGGCGACGGCTGCCGGTGCCGGCTGCCTGGCTACGCATGATACCTCTGTGGGACTGGATAAAACGCGGGTACGTGCGGCTCGTCGAGCCTATTGCCTCCCTGCTCGTCCGGCACCGCGTCCATCCCAACATCATCACCACGCTCGGCACCTGCTGCTCGATCGGCGCAGGCATCATCTACGGCGCCGGGCACATCCGGACCGGCGGGTGGTTTCTTGGCCTGACGGCGTTGTTCGACGTGATCGACGGGGACGTGGCGCGCCGGACGGGATTGTCCAGCGTGTTCGGCGCGTTTTATGACTCGACGTTGGACCGGATCGCCGACGCCGCGGTCTTGGCGGGACTCGCGGTGTTCTACGCGACGAGCCCTCGCCACGCGAGCGAGCCGATGCTCGTAGTGTGTCTCGCGGGCATTGTAGGCGGATTCCTCGTGTCGTACACCCGGGCACGGGCCGAGGCGCTCGGCGTCGACGCCAAAGTCGGGTTCATGCAGCGGCCGGAGCGCGTGGTGTTGCTGTCTGCACCCCAGGCGTTTTTCGGGCTGGCATTCGATGGGTGGGTACTCGCCCCCATCGTCGTCCTTCTCACCGTCACGTCGTGGGCTACTGCCATACAGCGAGTGGTGGCCGTGTATCGTGCGACACGACCTGCGTCGGGGGTGGCAATCACGCCGCCGCCGCACTTTTCACGCGCGACGCCCGTCCAACCGCGGGCCGTGCTCAAGAGCAAATGACTGATTCTCCATCATCGACAACTCGTCCCGCGACCGGGCGACTCGGCGTCATGACCCCGGGCCTCGGGGCTGTGGCCACCACGTTCATGGCCGGCGTGGAGAGCGTGCGTCGCGGATATTCGCTCCCCATAGGGTCGCTGACGCAAATGGCGACCATCCGGCTGGGCAAACGCACGGAGAATCGTGCCCCGTTGATCAAGGACCTGGTGCCGCTCGCCAGCCTCGACGACCTGGTATTCGGCGCCTGGGATCCGTTCCCGGATGACGCGTACACGGCCGCGTGCAAGGCGGGCGTGCTGGAGCGCGCCCACATCGAGCGGGTCGCAGAATTCCTTCGGGGCATTACGCCGCTGCCGGCGGCGTTCGACAACAAGTACGTGACCCGGATTAACGGGCCGAACGTCAAGCGCGGGAAGACCAAGCGCGACCTTGCTGAGCAGATCCGCCAGGACATCCGCGACTTCAAGAGCCGGCACAAGGTGGACCGCGTCGTGGTCGTGTGGTGCGCCTCGACGGAGATCTACATCAAGGCGGGCGCCGCGCACGCCACGCTCGAGCAGTTCGAGAAGGCGATGGAGCGCAACGACGAAGCGATTGCGCCGTCGATGCTGTATGCCTACGCCGCGCTCATGGAGGGCGTGCCGTTCGCGAACGGCGCGCCGAACCTGACCGTGGACATGCCCTGCCTGGTGCAGCTCGCCAAGGACCGCGCGGTGCCCATTTCCGGCAAGGACTTCAAGACCGGACAGACGTGGATGAAGACCGTGATCGGGCCGGGCATCAAAGCGCGTATGCTCGGACTCGCGGGCTGGTACTCGACCAACATTCTCGGAAACCGGGACGGCGAGGTCCTCGACGACCCGGCGTCGTTCAAAACCAAGGAAGAGTCGAAGCTCAGCGTGCTGCATTCGATCCTCCAGCCCGAGACGCATCCGGCGCTGTATGGGGATTTCTCGCACGTCGTCCGCATCAACTACTACAAGCCGCGCGGCGACAACAAGGAAGGGTGGGACAACATCGATATCGTCGGCTGGATGGGCTATCCGATGCAGATCAAGGTGAACTTCCTCTGTCGCGATTCGATTCTCGCGGCACCGTTGGTGCTGGATCTCGCGCTGTTCTCCGACTTCGCGCATCGCTCCGGGTTGAAGGGCATTCAGGAATGGCTCTCCTTCTATTACAAGAGCCCGATGGCAGCCAGCGGACTCCAGCCGGAGCACGATCTGTTCATTCAGCAGACGAAGCTGAAGAACACCCTGAGGCATCTCGCTGGCGAGGAGCAGATCACGCACCTTGGCCTCGAGTACTACTCGTGAGGGAGCGGGTCGTGAACCGGCGGGCGTGTGGGCCTCGCGTGCCGGCAGTCGCCGGCCGCCGGGTGGCGGGACGGTGCATCGCGAGGGTTGCGCTCCTGGGTATCGGTGCGGCAGTCGCCGTGGCCTGCGGGCCGCCACCGGGTCCGCCACCGACCCGATTCTGGACCGATGACATCGCGTATCAGATCTCGGCGGATCCGGTGCCGCCGCACGCCCGCGAGGACGTGATATTCAAGGTGGTGGCACGCGACAAGTCGTCGGGCCAGCCGATCGATGGAGGGGAGGGCCGCATCTACGCGACGAACAGTGACGGGGCGAACGTGTGGGACGGGCTGACGCCGGGCCCGCAGGCGGGGTCGTATTACGGCAAGCTGCACTTCATCACGTCGGGCGATTGGGCCATGGGGCTGCAATTCCGCCGTGATTCGACGCGTCCGATTCAAAAACTCGATTGGCGGCAGGAGGTGAGTGCCGCGACCGGGGAGGTCGACATCAAGTGAAGCTGTTCCATCGCACGCAACTGGCGCCGGCGGCCGTTCTGGCGGCAGCCGATGGCTATTTCGCGCAGCTCGGGTTGGCCACCACTGGGAATGCTACCCGTGAGCGGACCTATGCGGGGCCGCTGGGCACCGTGCGCGTCTCTGCGGTCGCTGAAGGCGGACACTACACGTTCGTCGAGGCGGACAGCGATCAGCCTGGTGAGAGCCGTCTCGACAAGAACGTGAAGAAGTTCTTCGTCCGGCTCCACACGACGGATGATCCGCGCCACGCGCTGGAGGCCGGGTACTGATGCCGGCCAAGCGGACGCCCGCGCGCGATTCGGGCGGGGTGGGGCAGGCCTCCGCCTCGTCTCAGACCGCTGTGCCGCGGATCACGCCGGGCAACGGCGTGACCGCGGGTTCGCACGACGGCGCCGACGGGTCCACCGCGCTCAGCCGCGAGCAGCGCCTTGAGCTCTATTACTACATGCGTCTGACCCGCTCGCTCGAGGAGCGGCTCGTCAACCTGTACCGGCAGACCAAAGTGGTCGGGGGATTGTTCCGGTCACTTGGCCAGGAAGCCGATGCGGTCGGCAGCGCGTACGCACTGGACCGGCGGAAGGGCGACATCCTCTCTCCCCTGATCCGCAACCTCGGATCGATGCTCGTACAGGGTGCGCGGCCAGGGGAGATTCTGCGACAGTACATGGCCAAAGGTGATTCGCCGACACGCGGGCGGGAGCTCAACATCCACTACGGCGATCTGGTCCGCGGGTTCGTCGGGCAGATCTCTCACCTGGGCGACATGGTGCCGGTGATGGCCGGCGTCACGCTGTCGTTCAAGATGCGTGGCGAAGACCGGGTCGGGCTCGTGTACGTCGGTGACGGAGCGACATCGACCGGTGCGTTTCACGAGGGGCTCAACTTCGCCGCAGTCCAGCGGTGCCCGCTCGTCGTCGTGGTCGAGAACAACGGCTACGCCTACTCGACGCCGGTGGAGCGGCAGACCGCGGCGCGATCGTTCGTCGTCAAAGCGGTGGGCTACGGGGTCGCGGGTGAGCGCGCCGATGGCAACGACGTGGTGGCGACGTACGAGGCGACCAAGCGGGCGGTGGACCGGGCGCGGGCGGGCGGCGGCGTGACGCTCGTGGAGCTGGTGACATACCGGCGCAAAGGGCACGCCGAGCACGACAACCAGTCGTACGTGCCGCCGGGCGAGATCGAGCGCTGGGAGCGTGAAAACGATCCGCTCGACCGATACTCGCGCGTGTTGCTCGAGCGAGATGGCGTGGCCGCGACCGAGCTGGCGGCGATCGATGCGCGCGTGCAGGGCGAGATCGATGTCGCGACCGACGAAGCCTCGGCGTCACCGATGCCCGAGGGCCGGGATGCGCTGATCGGGGTGTATGCCGATCCGGCGGTTGCCGAGGGCCTGTGGTTCCGGTCCGGGGTGGATGCCGCTGTGACGACGCACGAGCGTCCGGCCTCGTGGGGTACGCACGATGGCTGAGGTCACGTATCTGGAGGGGATCCGCCAGGCGCTGTTCGAGGAGATGGAGCGTGATCCCAATGTCTTCTGTCTCGGCGAAGACATCGGCGCGTATGGAGGCGCGTTCAAAGTCACCGAGGGGCTGCAGCAGCGCTTCGGCGAGCAGCGCGTGATCGACACGCCGATCTCCGAGATCGCGATCGTCGGGGCGGCGGCCGGTGCGGCGCACATGGGACTCCGGCCAGTCTGTGAGATGCAGTTCATCGACTTCATCTCGTGTGCGTATGACATGCTCACCAATTACGTCGCGACCGCGCGGTACCGGGCGATGCTGCCGTGTCCCATGGTGGTGCGGGGTCCCAGCGGCGGGTATGTACGGGGCGGCCCGTTTCATTCGCAGAACCCCGAGGCAGCGTTTTTGCACACGCCGGGCCTCAAGATCGTCTACCCTTCGACGGTGGCGGATGCCAAAGGGCTCATGAAGTCCGCCATCCGGGACGACGACTGCGTGCTGTTCTTCGAGCACAAGTATCTGTATCGCCGGATCAAGGAGGAACTCCCCGCTGGCGATCACGTCGTGCCGATCGGCAAGGCGCGGCTGGCGCGCGAGGGCCGTGATCTGTCGATCATCACATATGCGGCGACGGTGTGGAAGGCGATCGACGCTGCCGAGCAACTGGAGCGCGAGGACGGACTGTCGGTGGAGGTGCTGGATCTTCGGACATTGCTGCCGATGGATGACGCCGCGATTCTCGCCACGGTCCGCAAGACGAACCGGGTGTTGATCGTCCACGAGGACACGCGGACCGGCGGGATTGCCGGCGAGATCACGTCGCGCATCAACGAGCAGGCATTCGAGTGGCTCGATGCGCCGGTGCTCCGGGTCACGGCGGCCGACGTGCCGCTCCCGTATGCGCCGTCGCTCGAGGATTTTGTTCTCCCGCAGGCTGCGGACATCGTGCGGGCGGCGCGCCAGCTCGCGCGGTACTAGAGCGGTACTAGAACGGGTGGCCGCGGAACGGGGAGGGGAGGGGCACCGGGACGAGGGAGCAGGGGACCTCACTGATGACGGCGGGCAGCCGCCTGAGGCGGCTGGAGCGACGGGGGCGGACGATGGACCCGGGGCCAACCGGGTGGCGGTGGGGTGCCTGATGGCGGTGGCGGGGTTTTTCAGCGGGGCGATGGTCGCCGTGCTCATCGCGCGGTTCTATAGTTCGGCAACGCATTGCCAGTACGACGCCGAGCTCCCCGCGTGCAATTGGCAGAGTTTTGCCGGCATCGGTGGGGCGATCGGCCTGGTGACGCTGCCGGTGCTGGTGCTGTGGCGCTTGCGGCGCCGGCCGCGGTGACAATCGCGCGCAGCGGGTGCAGCCGGGACGTTCGTTGAATGAACTCAGACTGGGGGTATGGCAGTGGCTCGCATAGATGTAATCATGCCGCAGATGGGCGAATCGATCGCTGAGGGAACCGTCTCCAAGTGGCTGAAGAAAGTCGGAGACCCGGTCAAGCGTGATGAGCCGATCTTTGAGATCTCGACCGACAAAGTCGACGCCGAGATTCCGTCGCCGAGCGCCGGGACGCTCGCCGAGATTCTGGTGACCGAGGGGCAGACGGTGGCGGTGCAGACGGTGGTCGCGCGCCTCGAGACCGAAGTCGGCGCCGCTGTCGCGGCGGCTGCCACAGCGCCTGCCGCAGCGCCTGTTGCGGCGCCTGCCCCGGCAACGGTTGCCGCATCGTCCGGCGTCCCGGTGGGCGCGGCCGCCGGTGCGGGCCCTGGCGCGCCTGCGCGTCCCGTTCCGGCAGTTCCAGCGGCGAGCGTCCGCGCGCCATCGGCGCCGCCGGTATCCGGCAACGGACGGACATTGGAGGAGCGGCTCCGCACGAAATCGTCACCCCTCGTACGCAAGATCGCGGCGGACCACGGGATCGAGCTCGGGGCATTGACCGGGAGCGGCGTGGCTGGCCGGGTGACCAAGCGGGACATCGAGGCGCTGCTGGAATCGGGTGCCGTCGCGGGTGGTGCGAGGACGGCGGGGGCTGCGCCGGCGACGTTTGCGCCGGCGGCACCGCGGCCGGTTCACGCCGGCGGCGCGGATGGCGGCCCGTCGCTTCCCCTGCCCGAAGCGTGGCCGGGTGATGTCGTCGAGCCGATGAGCAAGATGCGGCAGCTCATCAGCGACCACATGGTGGTGTCGCGCCGCACGTCGGCCCACGTCACATCGGTATTCGAAGTCGATCTAACGCGCGTCGCCCGGATCCGGGCCAAGAAGCAGGCCGAGTTCTCGGCATCGAGCGGGCAGCGGCTGTCGTATCTGCCGTTCATCATCCGCGCCGTCGTGGACGGACTCAAGGCGTTTCCTGCGCTCAACGCGTCCGTCGCCGGCAGCAACATCATCTACCGGAAGCAGTACAACATCGGCATCGCGGTGGCGCTCGATTGGGGGCTGATCGTGCCGGTCATCAAGCACGCCGACGATCTCTCGCTGGTCGGTGTGACTCGCACACTCAACGACCTGGCATCGCGGGCCCGCAGCAAGCGGCTGCAGCCCGAGGAGGTGCAGGACGGCACCTTCACGATCACGAATCCCGGTGTGTTCGGATCCCTCCTCGGAACGCCGATCATCAATCAGCCGCAGGTCGCGATCATGGGAGTCGGCGCGATCGAGAAGCGTCCCAAGGTCATCACCGGCGCCGACGGCGAGGACACGATCGCGATCCGGACGTGCTCCTATTTCTCGATCTCGTTCGATCACCGGCTCATCGATGGGGCGGTGGCTGACGAGTTCCTGGCGTTCGTCAAGAAGCGGCTGGAGACGTTCCCGGAGGACGTGTCGTGACAGGCGGGCGCTCGCTCGTGATGCAACGGACGATCGTGACACCGGGTGAGCGCGACCGGTTCCTCGAGCGCGCGCGCCAGCGCCGGGGGCACTACACCGCGCGGGGCTGCCGCTACTGGGTGTTCGAGGAGGCGGAACTCCCGGGTGCGTTCATCGAATTCACGGAGTCGGAAGATCAGGCGGCGTTGACAGCCGCGCTGGCCGGAGCGCCCGAGCCCCTGATCGACCCCGCGCGCCTCTATCAAGAGGTCGAGCTGTAGCGGCTCGCCCATCATTCAGGAGTTACCGATGCTTGGCCGTTCGATCACTGCCGCGGGGGAGACGTGGCATGCAATGCCGTCGGGATTCGTGACGCAATACGATCACGATGAGTTCGGCATCGTGTTCGTCCGCGGGACCGGCGCGGACCGTGTCGTGCGGGTGAGCCGCTATTCGCCGCAGCGCGCGCGTTCCCGGGAATTGTCGTTCGCCGAGTTGTCCGACGCGGATCTGCTCCGCCTTTTCAACGCGTCGCAGCCGAGCTTCACCTCGCCGGAAGCAGGCTACGCTCCATGACTGGCGGCGCCGCCGGGGCGCCGCTGATCCCGCCTGATGCCGCGCGGACCGTGGATCTGCACACGCATTCCACGGCCTCCGATGGCGCGGCATCTCCCGGCGAACTCGCAGCGCGCGCGGCGGCCGCGGGCCTCGTGGCGATCGCCCTCACCGACCACGATACCGTCGACGGTGTGACGGCGGCGCGGACAGCGGGTGCGGCGATCGGCATCGAAGTGATTGCGGGCATCGAGCTGAGCGCCAGCGAGGGCGACCAGGAAGTGCATCTACTCGGATTGCACCTGTCCAGCATCGCGCCGATCGCCGCGAAGCTCGATGAGCTTCGGCTCGCGCGCAGCCGGCGAGCCGAGACGATCGTCGGCGTGCTGCGTGCAGCGGGGATACCGGTCACGTTGGAGGCGGTGCTCGTGGAGGCGGGGACCGGCGCGATCGGACGGCCACATGTGGCGCGCGCGCTCATCGCGGGCGGCTGGGTCCGCGACCAGCGAGAAGCATTCGAGCGATACCTGGGCGCGGGTCGTCCCGCGAACGTCGCCAAGCAGCGTCTCTCCGTGAGCGAAGCGATCGCGATGGTGCACGCGGCCGGGGGCGTTGCGGTGGTGGCGCATCCCGGCCGAGATGGGACGCGCGAGCGTCTCGAGGCTCTGCAGGCCGCAGGCGTCGACGGCGTCGAGGTTCGCCACCCCAGCCACTCCGCTGAAGACGTGGCCCGGCTTGGCGCGCTCGCGGCTCATCTCGGGCTGCTGCCGAGCGGCGGATCGGACTGGCATGGTGCCACTGAAGGTCCACGGGTGTTGGGTGCTCTCAAAGTTCCGGCCGCGTGGGCGGCTCTCCAAGCCGAACGCGCCCACAAGTACCGCTCGCCTGACGGTGGCGTATGGAACTCCGCGAACGGGTCGCGCTCGTAACCGGCGCGGGGCACCGCGTCGGACGTGCGATCGCGCTCGGCCTCGCGCGGAACGGCGCGCGCGTGGCCGTGCACTACAACGAGGCTGCCGATGGCGCCCGGGAAGTCGTGCAGTCGATTCGCGCGCAGGGCGGGGATGCATTCGCGATCGGCGCGGACCTGAGCGATGCCGCGGCCGCCGGGCGCCTGGTGGATTCGGTAGCAGCACACTGGGGCGTCCTGGACATCCTGGTGAACTCGGCCGGCATCATGCTCCGCACACCGGTGGCGGATGTGACGCCGGCAGCGTGGGATGAGATCTTCGCGATCAATCTGCGCGCGCCGTTTTTCGTTGCGCAGGCGGCGGCCAGGGTGATGGGGACGCGCGGCGGAGCGATCGTCAATATCTCCGATCTCGCGGGCCTGGAAACCTGGAGGGACTATATCCCGCACGGCATCAGCAAGGCCGGCATCGTGCAGATGACGCGCGCGCTCGCGCATGCACTGGCGCCTCACATTCGCGTCAACGCCATCGCGCCCGGCGCTGTGCTGTTGCCCCAGGCCTGGGATGAGGCCGCGGCGGCGCACCTCGTGGCGACGACGCCGCTTCGGCGGCTGGGCAGCCCCGAGGATGTCGTCGGGGCGGTGTTGTATCTGCTGCAGGCCGACTACGTCACCGGCGAGACGATCGTCGTCGACGGCGGACGCCGTGTCCGCGTCTGAAGCATCCGCTGCCGGACGACGCCAGTACGGGACGATCGTCGTCGTCGGCGGCGGTTGCTACGGCAGCTACTACGTCCGCCAGCTCGGGAGGGCGCGGCAGGCCGGCGTGCTGGCGTGGGACCGCGTAGTGGTGGTGGACCGCGATGCGTCGTGCCGGGTCGCGGCAACGCTGGCGTCGGGAGACATTACGGTGCCGCGAGTGGAGATGGCGATCGCGGAGTGGACGGCGTTCTTCCGCGGCTATCTCGATGCCGCCTGCGCCGATCCCGAAGCCGCCAGCCGGGACGCCATCGTCCCGTCTCCGCTCATGCCGCACCTCATGTACGAATGGCTGCTGGCGCGCTCGTCCGCGCGATGGCCGCGCCGCGCAGTCACGACCCAGCCGCTCGCCGGGAGGCCGGACGTCCCGTGGCATCGCGCCGCGCCAACGGGAACGCTGTACGCCAGCTTCGCCGAATGGATCTGTCCCGTGAATTGCGTCGAGCCCGCGACCTGTCCCAAGACGCGAGAGACGCGGTGGTGGACCATGCCGGCGGCCGTCCAGTCGTACGTGGACCGAGAGCGAGCGGCGGGCCGGACTCTAGCCGGTCCGGTTATCTTTCACTGCACGCATCGCGCGTATGGCGTCGGCATGTTCGACACCGCCGCCGCGGTCAGCGGCGACGCGATCGTACTCCGCGCGGGAACCCGGGGACCGGCGAACGTCCTCATAGGGACGGTATCACATTGTCACGGTGCGTTGAACGTCTTGGCGATAGGTGAGGAACGTGGGAACGACTGCTGAATACGACGTGATCATCGTCGGCGCGGGGCCGGCCGGGTTGACGGCGGCGCTATACGCCGGACGCTCGATGCTGCGGACCGTCGTGCTCGAGGCAGGCGTTCCGGGTGGCGAGCTGCTGCGCACCGAGACGATCGAGGACTATCCCGGCTTCGAGCACATCGAGGGGTGGGATCTCGCGCAGCGGTTCGAGAACCATGCGCGCAAGTTCGGGGCGGAGTTCCGTAACGGAGGCCGCGTCACGGCGGTGCGGAAGGGGGATGACGGGATCTTCGACGTCGAGACAGAGGAGGGCGACCACCTCCGCGCACCGGCAGTGATCGTGACGGCGGGTGGAACACCGGTCCTGCTGAACGTGCCGGGCGAGACCGAATATGCGGGGAAGGGCGTGTCGTACTGTGCGATCTGCGATGGTGCCTTCTTCAAGGGGCATACGATCGCCGTCGTCGGCGGGGGTGACGCGGCCGTGGAGGAGAGCGACTTCCTCACGCGATACGCCGAGAAGGTTTATCTGATCCACCGGCGTGACGAGCTGCGCGCGTCAGGCATTCTCCAGCAGCGCCTGAAGGCGAATCCCAAGATCGAGGTCATCTGGGACACGGTCGTCACGTCGGTCGAGGGTGATGAGAAGGGGCTGGTGCACGCGCTGCGGCTGCGGAACGTCAAGACGGGCGCGGAGCGATGCCTGGATGCGACGGGACTGTTCGTCTTCATCGGCTTCCGGCCGAATACCGGGATCGTCGAGGCCCATGTCGACCACGACGAGTTGGGATACCTCCGGACGGACATCAACATGCAGACCTCGCTCGGCGGATTGTTCGCGGCCGGGGATGTGCGCGCGCAACTCACCCGCCAGGTGACGACCGCGGCGGGCGATGGGACGACCGCGGCGATCGCGGCCGAGAAATATCTCGCGGCGCGGCGCGGATGATCGTCACCGCGACGACGGTGGGTCCCTTCGAGGAGAACTCCTATCTCGTCGTCGACGAGGTCTCCGGCCATGCGGTCTACATCGATCCCGGCGACGAAGGCGAGCGCCTCATCGGCGTGCTGCGCCGGTCCGGCGCCACCCTGGACGCGATCTGGCTCACACACGCGCATCTGGATCACATCGGCGGCATCGCCGCGATTCGCCGGCTCTACGACGTTCCCATCCTCATGCATCCGCTGGACGCGCCGGTCTACGCCCGCGGCACCGAGAGCGCCGAGCTCTACGGAGTGCCGTTCGATCCGCCGCCGCCGCCCGACGGGCCGCTGGCCGAAGGCCAGGTACTGCGCCTCGGCGGCATCGGCTTCGACGTGATGCACGTCCCGGGGCACGCTCCGGGGCACGTCGCGTTCGTCGGGCCGGATCGGGTGTTCGGCGGAGATCTGTTGTTCGCGGGGAGCATTGGCCGTACCGACATGCCGTATTGCGATCCCACCGCCATGAGCGAATCGCTGGCGCGAATCGCGACCCTACCGGGCGTCCACATCGTACACCCCGGACATGGTCCGGCGACGACGATCGGCCGCGAGCTGCGCGACAACCCGTTCCTGAGCGGAGCGGCGCGCGTGATCGGAAGCGGGGCGCGGTAGACGACGATGCGCCCCCTCGCGGCTGTGGTCCTCGCGTCGCTCTGGATCGGAGCCGCACTCCTGCTCATCGCGTCGGTCGCTCCGGCGGCGTTCGCGACGATCCCGTCGCACGCCGTCGCAGGTGCGCTAGTGGGCCGCGTGCTCTCTCCGGTATTCCTGACCGGATTGGCCGGCGGGGTCGTGCTGACGGTGGTCGCCGCTCAGGAGCGTCCGAGTCCCGGGCGCCGTGCGCAGGTGCTCGCCGCCGTCGCGTGGGGTCTTACGTGCGGAGTCTCGCAGTTCATCGTCGCGCCTCGCATCCGCGCGATCCAGGACGCGATCGGGGGCCCGGTCGGCGCGCTCGCGCCGGACGATGCGCGGCGCGTGGCCTTTGGCCGCCTGCATGGCACGATCCTTGGCATCTACGTGCTCGCGCTCATTTCCGCGGCCGCCGTCGTGATGCTGGCGGTGCCGGTCCTGACCGCGCGCAATTCCCACTCCTGACGTCCGATTTCCATGTCCAGTCGTACCCGCAGCGAACGTGATCCCCTCGGTGAGCTCCCTGTACCGGCCGACGCGCTGTATGGCGTGCAGACGGAGCGTGCCGCGCGCAACTTCCCGATCAGCGGGCTGCGCGCGCTGCCAGTGTTTGTTCGCGCCACCGTGTGGATCAAGAAAGCAGCGGCCGAAACGCATAAGGAGACGGGGCGGCTGGATGCCGAGCGGGCGGATGCGGTGATCCGGGCAGCCGATGAGGTGCTCGCGGGCCAGCACCTGGACCAGTTCGTGGTCGACGTCTATCAGGCCGGTGCCGGGACGTCGCACAACATGAACACGAACGAAGTGCTGGCGAACCGCGCGAACGAACTGCTCGGACACGCGCGCGGCACGTACGAACCGGTCCATCCCAACGATCACGTCAACATGGCGCAGTCGACCAACGATGTGATCCCGACGGCAATCCGGCTCGCCTGCCTGGCGCAACTGGATCCGCTCATCAGCGCCGCCAACGCATTGTCGCGCGCATTTCGCGCGAAGGGCGACGAGTTCGACGGAGTGCTGAAAGCGGGGCGGACGCACCTCCAGGACGCCATGCCCATCCGTCTTGGCCAGGAGCTCCGCGCGTATGGCGAAACGCTGGAGCGCGGGATGCGGCGAGTGGCGCAGGCGGCCGGGTATCTCCGTGACCTTGGCATCGGCGGAAGTGCCGTGGGGACTGGCGTCAACGTCGAGCCGTCGTACCCGGCGCTCATGGTGCGCCATCTGCGGGCCATGACCGGTTTCGAGATCCGCGAGGGACGCGACCGCATCCAACTGATGCAGAGCATGGGCGATGTCGCGGGCTACAGCGCGCAACTCAAGGTGCTGGCGCTCGATCTGAGCAAGATCGCGAGCGATCTGCGGCTACTCGCGAGCGGCCCGCGCACGGGTCTCGACGAGATCCGGCTTCCCGCGGTGCAGCCGGGTTCGTCGATCATGCCGGGGAAGATCAATCCGTCGATCCCCGAGATGGTCAATCAGGTGTGCTTCCAGGTCATCGGGTGCGACACGTGCGTGGCGGCGGCCGCCGAGCATGGGCAACTCGAGCTGAACGTGATGATGCCGGTGATCGCGTACAATGTGTTGCTTTCCGGGACGATCCTGACCAACGCGATGCAGGTGATGGCCGATCGGTGCGTGCAGGGGCTGGAAGCGAACCCCGAACAGTGTGCCTACTGGGTGGAGCGGTCGGCGGCACTCGCCACGGCGCTCGCGCCGCGCATCGGCTACGCCAGGGCTGCGGACCTGAGCAAGCAATCAGTGAAGGAGAATGTGCTGATCCGGGATCTCGTCCGGCGCGAGCACGTGCTGCCGCCGGACGAGATCGAGCAGGTGCTCGACCTGCGGAAAATGACCGACATCGGGGTGCCCGGCGGGCCGCACGGCGTGCCGGGCGGCGGGTGAGCGCGACCATCGGGGCCGGGGCGCGGGCCCCGATCGCCGGTCTACGCCGTCGCGCCCTTGCCCTCGTCCGCCGGGACCCCTAACCTGCAGGTATGCGCATAACGACGTGGGCCGAGTACGGGCTGATATGCGCGTTACACCTGGCCAAGCGCGCCGACGAGGGCCCGCTGACGGGGCGCGAGCTGGCAGCGCGCGAGCGGCTCCCGGCGGACTATGTGGAGCAGATCCTGCTCCGGTTGCGGCGCGCCGATGTCGTTCGTAGCACCCGTGGCGCGCACGGCGGATACGTGCTCGCGCGTCCGGCCGATCGCGTATCGGTACGCGACGTCATCGCGGCATCCGAGCTGGGGACCTTCGACCTCCACTGCGTGACGCATCCCGTGGAGGAGGAGCGATGCTCGGCGTCGCAGCACTGCAGCATCCGCCCCGTGTGGATGCTGTTGCAGCAGAAGATCGACGACGTGCTCGAAGGGGTGCACCTGGCCGATCTGCTGGCGGAGGAGAGCGTGGTGCGGGAGCGCGTCGGTCTCGAGCGCGTGGGTCTACCGGTCCTGCAGGCGTAGGATCGACGCCGACGCCCGCCACCACGTCGGGCGCAGCCGTCGGGCGAGGCCGCATGCGGATGGGGCTATGGCGGCGGTGGCAGGCCGAGCGGGCGGGGCGCGAGCAAGCATCCGCCTTCGTGCGCGCGTTGCTCGTCGATCCACCGGAGTCCGACGTCCGGCAACTTGCCGAGATCGGGACGCGCGGCGACGCTGACCACGCGAGGTGGGAGCTGCGTTATGTGCGCCGGGCCGGGGGGATGCTGGCTGCGCAGCGCGACGCTCTGGATGACCGCACCGCGTCGCTGGTGTCATCGGCGCTCGCGCGGGCGGTGCGGCGCGATCCTCGTGTGGCGACCGCCCGGCGGAGCGTGGCGGCGCGCCAGTTCAACATCCGCCTCTCGGCGTACGCAGACGCGCTGGATGACAAGAGCGCATCCGAGCGAACGGGCGACCGGCTTGGTCGCGTGCTCCTCGGATTCGCGGGGCGGCTCGACCCGGCGCCTGCGGATCTCGAAGTAGCGGGGGCCATCGTGACCGCGTTTCTCGCGGAAGCGTCGGAGGCACTGCGCCGGTCGTTCGGGGAGGCGGCGCTGCCGGAGGATGTGGCGCCGTCGGAGATCCGGAGCGGCGGATAACGATCGCGTGGGACGCAAACGGGGCCGGCTGCACGACGTTGCAGCCGGCCCCGTTTGTGTGCAATCCGCTCATCAGTGCCGAAGGGGGGACTCGAACCCCCACGGGCTGTCGCCCACTGCACCCTGAATGCAGCGCGTCTACCAGTTCCACCACTTCGGCGAACCGCGTAGTATAGGATAGCCCACCGTGGGGGTCAACGCGAACGCATATTGTTGCCACTCCACGCGTTTCCCCGTCACGAAGAGTAGCTGCCATGGCCCGAGTCCCGGGCGACACGGAGACTGAGCCGATTGCGCGGAACCGGCGCGCGCGTCACGAATATCAGATTCTGGAGACCTGGGAAGCGGGGTTGGTGCTGACCGGGACCGAGGTCAAGGCACTCCGAAGCGGCAAGGCGACGTTGAGCGACGCCTTCGGGACCGTCAACGGGGGCGAGGTCTTTCTGCTGAATCTGCATATCGCGCCGTACGAAGCCGGGCATCAGTTCAACCATGAGCCGACACGCACCCGGAAGCTCCTGCTGCACAAGAAGGAGATCCGGCGGCTCATCGGCGCCGTGGAGCGCGACGGGCTCACGCTGATCCCTCTCGACCTCTATTTCAAGCGCGGAGTGGCAAAAGTCGTGATCGGTCTCGGGCGGGGGAAGAAGTTGCATGACAAGCGAGCGGATGAGCGCCGGCGGTCCGACCAGCGCGACATGGCGCGCGCGCTGGCCAGGACTGGGCGCGGCCGGTGATGCTGGCGCTGGCGATCGCGTGCCTGTTGCAGGGGGTGCTGCCGTCGGTGCCACGGACCGGGCCGCCGACGGCGCTCACAGTGAAAGCGGCGGGTGATGCGCATGGGGTCAGGGTACCGTTCGTCGTTCGTGGTGACGGCCAGCTCGTGGTGCGGGCCGACCTGGTGGCGACGGCGCTGGGCGGCAGCAGCAAGCGACTGTCCAACGGGCACTATTCCGTGTCGGTGCCAGGCATCACGTTCGACGTCGCCGATCAGAGCGGCTTCGCGACGTCGGCCGCCGGCATTGTGCCTCTCCCGGCGCCGGCAACGGTAGACCACGGCACGCTGTATCTGCCGCTCGCGGTGGTCGCGGACGTCTTCCCCCGGATGGGCAGCGGTGTCCTCTACGACTCGGCGCAGAGCGAGCTGCGTGTCTTCACGCCACTGGTATCCGCCACGGGCAGGCACCACGCCCTCGCGAGCCGACGGTCGCCGGATGGCGGCGTCCAACAAGGTGGCGGAGTCGTCGAGACGGCCGCGCTACCGGAACGGGAGCCCGCGCCTGCCGCCCCCGTGGAAGCTGGCACCGGCGATGATCGGGATGTAGCAGGGGTCAGTGCGTCGGGGGACGAGCTGTTGGGCGCATCGGACGATGCCGGTCCCGGCGAGAACCCTCTCGCCGGGAAGCGCTACCTCGTCGTGGTCGATGCCGGTCATGGAGGCCCCGACCACGGTATGGTGGGGCCGATCGGCGGCCCGCACACACTCTACGAGAAAACGGTCACGCTCGCGGTTGCGCTCAAAGTGGGTGCGGCGCTCCGGCGGCGAGGGATCGACGTGGTGCAGACGCGGACGACCGATACGCTCATCGCCTTGTCCGACCGCGGGCGCATCGCGAACGAGCACAAAGGCGACCTCTTTCTGTCGATCCACGTCAACGCGGCCAACCCCACGTGGCACGATCCCGCGGCCGCGCGCGGCTTCGAGACCTATTTCCTCGCCGAGGCCAAGACCGAGGATGCGCGCCGTGTGGAGCGCATCGAGAACGAGGCTGTCCGGTTCGAAACCGGTGCCGACGCAACACAGCCCGATCCGGTTAACTTCATCATCGATGACATGCACCAGAACGAGCACCTGCGGGAATCGTCCGAGCTGGCTGCGATCATCCAGCAGCGGCTGGGCGGGGTGCACCCTGGCCCGGACCGGGGCGTGAAGCAGGCCGGGTTCCGGGTATTGGTGACAGCCTTCATGCCCGCGGTGCTCGTGGAGATCGGATTCGGCACGAACAAGGCCGAAGCCCGGTATCTCTCGCAGTCATCGTCGCAGGCGACGCTGGCCAACGCGATCGCCGGAGCGACAGCGGAGTACCTGGCGCGATACGCGCGCCGTGTGAGGACCGCGGCGCAGTGACATCGCCGTCCGCCGCACTGCGCGTCGAAGCGGCGGGACTCGAATTCCAGAATCCGGTGATCCTGGCGTCAGGCACGGCCGGCTATGGCCGCGAGCTGGCCGGCGTGATGGACCTGGATGCCCTCGGCGGCCTCGTGACGAAGGCGGTGAGTGTCGAGCCGCGTACGGGGGCGCCCGCTCCGCGCGTCGCCGAGTTCAGCGGCGGGATGATCAACGCCGTGGGCCTCGCGAATCCCGGTGTGGAGGCGGTCCAGCGAGAGCACCTGCCGTGGCTCGCCGCGAACGTGCGACGGGCGCGGGTCCTGGTGAACGTGGTCGGCACCACCGTGGATGACTTCATCGCCGTGATCTCCGCCCTGGACGGGGTGCCTGGTGTGTCGGCGTTCGAGCTGAACGTGAGCTGCCCCAACGTGCGGCATGGCGGCATGGAGTTCGGGGCTGATCCGTCGGTGCTGGCGGATCTGGTGGGGCAGGCTCGCCGGGCCGCCCGGCGCCCTCTCTTCGTCAAGCTCTCTCCCACGCTCCCTGACATCGCGGCGACCGCGCGAGTGGCGGCGGAGGCGGGTGCCGATGGGATCACGGTCGTCAACACGCTGCCCGGGCTCCTGATCGACGTCGAGCGCCGGCGTCCGATCCTGGGCTTTGGCACAGGTGGGGTCAGCGGGCCCGCGATCCTTCCGGTGGGCGTGCTCGCCACCTGGAAAGTTTCGCGCGCGGTGAAAGTGCCGGTCATGGGTGTCGGAGGGATCGCCAGCGCGGAAGACATCGTGCAGTATGTGTTGGCTGGGGCCACGCTGGTCGGCGTGGGAACGGCTGCGCTGCAGGATCCGCGGCTCCCCGAGCGTCTGGTGCGGGCGTTGGGCGCGTGGTGTGCCGAGCATGGAGTCCAAACCCTAAAAGACGTCGTTGGACGTCTGGAGTGGCCAGCGTGACTGTAACGCCGAACGTCCCCCAGGCGGGGCACAAGCCGCCTCCGGCCACACCTTCGACCGCGCCGAAGGCGACAGCGATCGTCGCGCTGGACGTTCCGAACGCCGATTCCGCGCTGATGATCGTATCGGCGCTGGGTGATCTCTGCCGGTTCTACAAGGTGGGGGGTGAGTTGTTCACCGGAGCTGGGCCGTCGGTGGTGCGCTCGCTCACCGAGCACGGATGCCAGGTCTTCCTCGATCTCAAGCTCCACGACATTCCGAACACCACCCGTGGGGCGGCGCGCAGCGCGGCGCGGATCGGGGCGCGCATCCTCACGGTTCACGCGACGGGCGGGCGCGCGATGATGGAGGCGGCGATGGAGGGTGCCCGTCAGGGCGCCGCGCAGGCTGGACACGGCGGGGAATGTGAAGTGTTCGCAGTCACCGTGCTGACGTCACTCGATGGCGAGCGACTCGGCGAAGCCTGGGGCCGCACTGGCGTAAACGTGCAGGATGAAGTGCTGCGGCTAGCCGAGATCGCGCGGCGGGCGGGCGTGACGGGGATCGTGTGTGGGGGCGCCGAGGCGCCGGCGGTGCGGGTGGGATACGGCAACACGCTGAAGCTGCTGATCCCGGGGGTGCGGCTCACGGGCTCGGCCGCGAACGACCAACTGCGGGTGGTGACGCCCGGAGAGGCTGTGGCCGCGGGTGCGAGCTACGTGATTGTGGGGCGCACGGTGACGGCGGCGCCGGTCGCGCGGGATGCCATGCGTCGCGTGCTCGCGGAGTTGGGTTAGAGGCACGCCGTCGTAGGGTGATCCGTGCGCGATGGCACGGTGCCTTCCGAACGCGTGAATACCAGACCAGTGCCGAACCCGATGACAGTCCGCGCACGGTGGATCGCGTGGACGTTGATCACTGCCATGCTGGCGACGCCAGCACTGGCTCGCGCGCAAGGAGACTACGCGGACTCGCGCGATGCGCGGGCGGACGGGCAGCCGCCCGACTCCGCGGCTCGTGGAGCGCAGGCTCGCGCCGGCGCGGGATTCTACGACCGGTACCCGTGGTTCCCGAGGTTATTGGGAGCCCAGTTCACTTACATCGGGCAAGACATGCCGCCGTTCCACGCATTGTACAGCGGACAGAACAGCCTCACGAATCACGGCGACCATCAGAACACGCACACCTACGGAGTGTACTTCGGATCACGCGTCACGAGTGGGTTCCGCCTCTATGCCGACTTCGAAGATGCGCGCGGCGGAGGGCTGGGCCACGCCCTGGGTTTGGCGGGGCTCACCGATGGCGACGTGATACGCCAGGGCGTCGCGAACCTGGGGCAGGGACCATACCTGGCGCGCTCGTTCGCCGAATATCTCATTCCCGTTGGGACCGCTCGTGACACGGCACCCCACGCCATGGATCAGGTTCCTGGGGCGGAGCCGTCAGCGCGGATCGAGATCAAGGCCGGTAAATGGGCGCTGAACGATGACCTCGACCAGAATCGCTATGCGAGCAGTACGCGCTACCAGTTCATGGACTTTGGACTCTGGGACAACGCGGCGTGGGACTACGCCGCGAATACGCGCGGCTACACGAACGGGGTGCTTCTGGGGTATGTGAGCCCCCATTGGGCGCTGCGAATTGCGGCGGCGCAGATGCCGGTCATTGCCAACGGCAATACCCTCGACAACGACATTGCAGACGCGCACGCACTCAACGGCGAGCTCACGGTGTCGCCAGACGGGGTGGGTACGGTGTTCCGGCTGCTCGCGTATCAAAACCGCGGGCGGATGGGGATTTATCGGGATGCGATCGGCATCGCCGAAGCGCGTGACACCACGCCCGACATCGTGGCCGATGACCGCCGTGGCCGGGTCAAGTACGGGTTCGGACTGAATCTCGAACAGCCGCTCGCCGATTCGGGGAATACTGGGGTCTTCTTGCGGCTCGGGTGGAGTGATGGCAAGACGGAAGACTTCATATTCACGGAGGCGGACCGGCATCTGAGCGGCGGGTTGCAGCTCGCCGGGACGCTCTGGTCACGCTCGGCCGATCGGCTCGGGATCGCGGACGTCGTAGACGGCATCTCGGAGGACCACCGCGATTACCTCGCCGCGGGCGGTGTCGGATTCCTCCTCGGCGACGGAGCCCTGCGCCGCTATGGCCCCGAGAACATCATCGAGCTGTACTACCGGGTACAGATCCCGCATGTCTCGTTCGCCCAGATCTCACCCGCTATCCAGCACATCGAGAACCCTGGTTACAACGAGGACCGCGGCCCGCTTTACGTCTACACGATCCGCGCGAACCTCCACTACTGAGCGCATTTCCGGGTGCGCTCCATCCGTCGGTGCCGGCTGGAATACGGTCGCGACCCGCCTCTGCGAAGGCAAACAATTGTGCGCCGCGAACCCGTGCCGGCCTCAGGTGGCGCTGGTGGCGGCCTGTCGAGGGGGCAGAGCGCACGCGAAATGGGTGGCAAATTGCGTCGCGGGCCGGTCCTCGGTCTACCGTGCCGACGCCTTGCTTTGGGTGCCTAAACCCAATAAGTTCCTGAGCTTGTCCCGATTTTGATGACGATCGCCAGGCAGTCCGCACAGGCGGACCGCTGGCGGTCGCTGTATCAGGAGCCTGGCCGTGAAGGTACGCAGTAGCGTGAAGCCCATTTGCGAGCATTGTAAAGTGATCAAACGAAACGGGGTGATGCGCATCATTTGCAAGCGCAACCCGAAGCACAAGCAGCGCCAAGGCTGACCGATGGCACGGATCGCAGGGATCGATCTACCCCGGGACAAGAAGGTCGAGGTCGGGCTGACGTACATCTTCGGCATCGGCCGCGCAACCGCTCGCAAGATCGTGGCGACGACCGGCGTCAGTTCGGCGCTCCGGGTGCGCGAGCTGACGGACGCGGACGTCAACCGGCTGCGGCAGGCGATCGAGCGGGATTATCGGGTCGAGGGTGCGCTGCGGACCGAAGTGGCGATGAACATCAAGCGCCTGATGGACATCGGGTCCTACCGCGGCATTCGGCATCGGAAGGGTCTGCCGGTCCGGGGGCAGCGCACGCATACGAACGCTCGAACCAAGAAGGGTCCGCGCCGCGCGATCGCAGGCAAGAAGAAGGTCACGAAGTAATCGGGGGAGCTCTGCCTCACCCGTCTGCATATACCTGATCACGACATGGCAACCGCAAAGAAGACAAAGCGCGTCATTGAGGCGGAAGGGATCGCCCACGTCAGTGCCACGTTCAACAACACCACCGTGACCATTACCGACAGTCACGGGAACACGGTGGCGTGGGGATCGGCCGGCAAAGCGGGGTTCAAGGGCTCGAAGAAATCGACGCCGTTCGCGGCGACGGTGGCGGCCGAGCAGGTGGCCCGTGAAGCGATGACGCTCGGTGTCCGTCGCGTGCACGTGCGCGTGCAGGGACCGGGCAGCGGCCGTGAGTCGGCGATTCAGGCGCTCGCGACGGCCGGCCTGCAGGTCAAGTCGATCAAGGACGTGACGCCGATTCCGCACAACGGGTGCCGCCCGCCGAAGCGGCGGAGGGTCTAAGCAGTGCGGTATCTCGGACCCAGTTGCCGCCAGTGCCGGCGTGAAGGCACGAAGCTGTTTCTCAAGGGCACGAAGTGTTTCACCGAGAAGTGTCCCGTGGAGCGGCGGCCGTATGCTCCAGGACAGCATGGCCAGAGCACGGCACGCCGTCGCAAGTCGTCAGAGTACGCGCGGCAGTTGCGCGAGAAGCAGAAGATCAAGCGGATCTACGGTCTCAGCGAGCGGCAGTTCCGCAACGTCTTCGAGCGTGTGAACCCGATGCCGGGCATTACCGGGCACAACCTGCTGGCGGCGCTCGAGAGCCGGCTCGACAACATGGTGTACCGGATGGGGTTCGCGGCGAGCCGCAAGGCGGCGCGCCAGTTGATCCGGCACCGCCACGTCGAGGTCAACGGACACTCGGTCGATGTGCCGAGCTACCTGGTGCGGCCCGGGGAAGAGGTTCGCGTGCGGATGAAGTCGCGCGAGCAGGTGTCGATTCTGTCGGCCATGGAGCAGTCATCGCGGGGCGCTCCGCTGGCGTGGTTGGCGGTCGACCGGGAGTCGTTCAGCGGCCGCATGCTCGAGCGCCCCCAGCGGGCGAGCATTCCGATCGCGGCGCAGGAACAGCTCGTCGTCGAGCTGTATTCGAAGTAGGGCGTGGCGCGAAGCGCCGCGCGGTCGGGGCCCTAACCCCCGTACGGAGCCACCGCGCGTTAGGGGCGGGGTGGAACGTTGCCGGGCACGGTGTCCGGCATGACCAACACATAAGGATCAATCAGCAATGGCACACACGATCGATCTCCGGGGCCTCGTGCGGCCGCAGCTCGTCGAAGCGACGAAGCGCGAAGACAATCCAAACGTGGCCGAGTTCCGCCTGCAGCCGCTCGAGCGCGGATTTGGGCACACGCTGGGCAACGCCATGCGACGGATGCTCCTGTCGTCCCTCCGCGGGTCGGCGGTCTGGGCGTTCCGCATCGATGGCGTCGTTCACGAGCACCAGACGATTGCGGGTGTCGTCGAGGATGTCCACCAGATCATCGGCAATCTCAAGACGCTGACGTTGAGCCTCGATGAGGGTCTGGAGGACGCGCTCCTGCGCATTCAGAAGACGGGTCCGGGCGCTGTCACAGCGGCCGACATCGTACTCGGAACCGGCGTGCACGTGATCGACCCCAGCCATCACCTCTTCACGCTCCAGGATGACCGCGAGATCCACGTGGATCTTTACGCCAAGCAAGGGCGGGGCTACACGGAGTCCGATCAGCACGTGCTCGAGCGGGGCATGCCGATCGACGTGGTGCGGATCGACGCGATCTACAATCCGGTCCGGCGCGCGAACTTCGCGGTGGCCGAGACCCGCGTGGGCCAGCGCACGGACTACGACCGGTTGACGCTCACGGTCGAGACCAATGGCACGATCACGCCGGAAGAGGCGGTGAGCTACGCGGCCGCGCTGGCGCAGACGCACTTCCAGTACTTCGTCGGCTTCGGATCGCACACGTCCGCCCCGGTGAGCCCGGGTGGGGAATCGACTGGCGGCGATGCGGTCCGGCTGGCCGAGCTGCAGACGCCGATCGACGACCTGGAGCTGTCGGTGCGGTCCGTAAACTCGCTCAAGAACTCCAACATCCGTTCGTTGGGCGATCTCGTCCGGCAGACCGAGAGCCAGATCCTGCAGGTGAAGAATTTCGGGAAGAAGTCGCTGCAGGAGATCGCCGATCTGCTGGAGCGGAAGGGGCTGAACTTCGGAATGCGGTACGAGGAGTCGCCCGATGGGGTGCGGATCCTCGACTGGGGGACGCCGCCGAGCCGGGCCGCGGCCAACGCGCCCGACGACGAGGAAGAGTAAGGGAGACGGAGCGACATGCGGCACCGCAAAGCGGGGCGCCAACTTCGGCGCACGAGCGAGCAGCGACTCGCCTTGTTACGGAACCTCGCGATCTCGCTGATCGAACACGGCGCGATCGAGACGACCGAGGCCAAGGCGAAGGAGCTACGGCCGTTCGTTGAACGGCTGATCACGAAGGCCAAGGGGGGCACGCTCCACGATCGCCGGCTGGCGACGCGGCACGTGCACGTCCGGCGCGCGGCCGATACGCTCTTTCAGAGCGTCGGGCCGGCTTTTGCGACGCGAACGGGCGGCTACACGAGAATTCTCAAGGTCGGCCACCGCAAAGGCGACGGCGCGGAGATGGCGCGGATCGAGATGATCGGCGTGAGCGGTGCCAACGGGGCCGAGCGGCCGGTGAAGAAGGCGCCGGCGCCCAAGAAGCCACCGGCAGCCCCACGCGCAAAATCATCCGTCCCGGCCGCGACGGCGTCCAGCAAGGGACGTGGCAAGACACCGCCGCCCGCGACGAAGCAGACGCGGAAGGCGGGCGACAAGGGAGGGAGTAAGGGATGACCAAACAGATCAAGCGGAATCGCTGCTTCATGTGTGATCGGGGCGTCGCCTTCGGCAACAACGTGTCGCACGCCAACAACCGCACGCGTCGGGTCTGGAAGCCCAACCTGCAGGTCGCGCGGGTGGTCGTGGACGGCACGATCACCAAGGTGAAGGTGTGCACCCGCTGCCTCCACGCGGGCAAAGTACAGCGCGCGCCTCGGGGCGGGGCGCGGGTGGCCTAACGACGCCTACCGCCCTCATCACCGGAATAACCGGCCAGGACGGCTCGTACCTGGCCGAATTGCTCCTCGGCAAAGGCTACCGCGTTGTCGGGATCGTACGCCGTAGCTCCACCACGCCATATGAACGGATCGCGCACCTCGTCGACAAGGTCGACCTGGTGTCCGCCGACCTCCTCGACCAGCACTCGCTGGTCGATGCGATCCGCGATGCAGCGCCGCGCGAGATCTACAATCTCGCCGCGCAGAGCTTCGTGCAGACCTCCTGGACCCAGCCCGTACTGACTGGCGAGTTCACCGCGCTCGGCGTCACCAGGATGCTCGAGGCGATGCGGAAAGCAGCCCCGGAGGCGCGGTTCTACCAGGCCAGCTCGAGCGAGATGTTCGGCAAGGTGCAGGAGACGCCGCAGAACGAGCTCACGTCGTTCTACCCGCGGAGCCCGTACGGCGTCGCGAAGGTGTACGGCCACTGGATCACCGTCAACTATCGCGAAAGCTTCGGCCTGTACGCGGTCTCCGGCATCCTCTTCAACCACGAGTCGGAGCGGCGCGGCCTCGAGTTCGTCACGCGAAAGGTGACGGACGGCGTCGCCCGCATTCATCTCGGGATCTCACGCGAGCTGCGCCTCGGCAATCTCGACGCGCGGCGCGACTGGGGATTCGCGGGCGACTACGTGGACGCGATGTGGCGGATGCTCCAACAGGACACTCCCGAGGACTACGTCGTCGGGACCGGCCGAACGTGGTCGGTCAGGCAACTGTGTGAGATCGCATTCCGCGCGGTCGGCCTCAACTATCAGGACTACGTGGTGCAGGACGCCCGTTTCCTGCGTCCCGCCGAGGTGGATCTGCTCGTGGCGGATGCGAGTAAGGCCAAGGAGCGCCTGGGGTGGGCGCCGCAGGTGACCTTCGAGCAGTTGATCGCGCGCATGGTCGAGGCCGACGTGACGCGGCACCGCCGAGCGGCGGCGTAGCGCGGGTGCACATGGCCCGCCCAGGGACGATCTGACGTGCGGGCGCTCGTTACTGGCGCGGCGGGATTCGTCGGACAATGGCTCGTCCGAGATCTGCTCGCGGCCGGCCATGAGGTAACCGGACTCACCCCCGTCGATCCGTCGGCGGCCGCGACGCTGCTCTCGACGGACGAGCAGGCCGACGTCGACTGGCTGATGGGCGATGTCCGGCGCATCGAAGATGTGCGTCGTGCACTCGATATCGCGCCGCCCGACGTCGTGTACCACCTCGCGGGCGTGAGCTCCGTGACCACCGCGACGAGCGACCCTGGAACCGCGACCGAAGTGAACGTCGTTGGCGCCGCGCGACTGCTCGGCGAGGTACGTGTCCGCCGCCGGGTGGGCGTCCTCGACCCTGCGGTGGTCATCGTCGGGAGCGGCGAGCAATACGGCCGGCACGACAAGAGCGAGCTGCCGCTGACCGAGGATGCCGAGCAGCGCCCGCTGACCGTATACGCCGCGACCAAGGCCGCGCAGGAAGTGCTCGCGCTGGAGGCATTCCGGAGCGAGGGCGTCCGAGTGATCGCGACGCGGAGCTTCAATCACAGCGGGCCGGGGCAAGCGCCCGGGTTCCTGCTGCCGTCGCTCGTCCGGCGGGCGCTGGCGCTGCGCTCGGGAGCGGCGAACGGAGGCGAGCGCCGCGCCGCGCTGTCGCTGGGCAACACGTCATCGGTGCGCGATTTTCTGCACGTAGCGGACGTGGCGGCGGCGTATATTGCTCTGGCGGCGCGTGGCCGTTCGGGGGAGATCTACAACGTGTCCAGCGGAGTCGGCGTGTCGGTCAAGGAGCTTGCGGTGCAGGTGCTCGCCGCGACCGGGGTGAAGGCCCCGCTCGCGACGGATCCGGCGCTGGCTCGCGCGGTGGACGTGCCCGCGCTGATCGGGGACAATGCGCGGCTGCGTGACGCGACGGGTTGGGCTCCGGTGCGTTCACTGCGGACCCTGATCGAAGATCTCGTGGAATACTGGGCCGCCAAACCCGCCGTACACTCGTGACCGCCGCACCCACGTGCAGGTGACTTCGCGACACCGCTGGCCGCATGCCTCGACGCACTGATCTCCATCGCATTCTGCTGCTGGGATCGGGCCCCATCGTCATCGGGCAGGGGGCCGAGTTCGACTACTCGGGTACGCAGGCGGCGAAGGCGCTCCGTGAGGAAGGGTTCGAGGTGGTGCTGGTGAACTCGAATCCGGCGACCATCATGACGGACCCGGAGTTTGCGTACCGCACGTATATCGAGCCGGTCACGCCGGAGTTCGTGGAGCTGGTGATTGCGCGGGAGCATCCCGACGCGCTCCTGCCGACGATGGGCGGGCAGACGGCGCTCAACGTCGCACTCGAGCTGGCGGACCGCGGGGTGCTCGCCCGGCACGGTGTGGAACTGATCGGTGCCAACGCCCGGGCTATCCGCGTGGCCGAGGACCGAGCGCTGTTCTCCGACGCGATGCGGCGGATCGGGCTCGCGGTGCCGGTCGGCGGGATCGCAGCGTCGTACGACGAAGCCGAGGCGCTGCTCGACCGTGTGGGGTTTCCGGCGATCATCCGGCCCTCGTTCACGCTGGGCGGCACTGGTGGCGGCGTCGCGTACAACCGCACCGAGTACGAGGACGTGGTGCGGCGCGGGCTGGACATGTCGCCGACGCACCAAGTCCTGGTCGAGCAGAGCGTGCTGGGGTGGAAGGAGTACGAGCTCGAGGTCATGCGCGACCACGACGACAACGTCGTGATCGTCTGCTCCATCGAGAACATCGATCCGATGGGGGTCCACACCGGCGACTCGATCACGGTGGCCCCGGCCATGACCCTGACCGACCGGGAGTACCAGCGGATGCGGGACGCCGCGCTCGCGGTCATTCGGGAGATCGGTGTGGACGCGGGCGGATGCAACATTCAGTTCGCGATCAATCCGCGCGACGGCACCATGCTCGTGATCGAGATGAATCCGCGCGTCTCGCGCTCCTCGGCCCTCGCCTCCAAGGCGACCGGCTATCCGATCGCGCGGATCGGGGCGAAGCTGGCGGTGGGCTACCGCCTGGATGAGATCGCGAACGACATCACGCGGACGACCCCGGCGTCATTCGAGCCGGTGCTGGACTACGTGGTCGTGAAGGTGCCGCGATTCGCGTTCGAGAAGTTCGCGGGGGCCGACCCCCGGCTGACGACCCAGATGAAGTCGGTCGGCGAATCAATGGCCATCGGCCGCACCTTCAAGGAAGCGTTCCAGAAGGGACTTCGCGCGCTCGAGTCCGGACGGATCGGATGGGTGATCGGGGCGACTCCCGCGGACGACCGGCTCGCCGACGACACCGTCGAGGCGCTACGCGGGGCGCTGCGACAGCCGACCCCGGAGCGGGTCTTTCAGATCAAGCGAGCGATCATGGCGGGGATCTCCCTCGCCGATCTGAACGAGATCACCGCGGTCGACCCGTGGTTCCTGGCGGAGATGCAGCAACTCGTCGATGCCGAAGTCTGGTATGCCGGGCTTCCGGCCGTCGAGGCCCATGACGGGGGCACGATCCGGACGATGAAGCAGATGGGCTTCTCGGATCGCCAGTTGGGCGATCTCCGCGGGGAGCCCGAGGCGGTACTCCGGACCCGGCGGTGGGCGGCCGATGTGCGGCCTGCTTACAAGATGGTAGACACCTGCGCGGGCGAGTTTCCGTCGGCGACGCCCTACCTCTACGGCAGTTACGACGAAGAGAGTGAGGCACCCCGGACCGGGCGGCGGTCAGTCGTGATCCTCGGGAGCGGCCCGAATCGGATCGGCCAGGGAGTGGAGTTCGACTACTGCTGTGTCCGGGCCGCCCTGGCGCTTCGTGAGCAGGGGTTCGAGACGATCATGATCAACTCCAATCCCGAGACCGTCTCAACCGACTTCGACATATCCGACAAGTTGTACTTCGAGCCGCTGACCCTGGAGGACGTCCTCGAGGTCATCGATCGCGAGAAGCCGGAAGGCGTCATCGTTCAGCTCGGGGGCCAGACACCACTCAAACTGACGCATGGATTGGCGGCGGCGGGCATCCGCATTCTGGGCACGCCGCCTGACGCAATTGATACGGCAGAAGACAGGCGCCGATTCGCGATGATCGCGGACCGGCTCGAGCTGCACCAGCCGGAAAGCGGCACTGCAACGGGGCCGGACGAGGCGGCGGAGATCGCCACTCGTGTCGGATATCCCGCGCTACTGCGACCGTCGTACGTCCTCGGTGGCCGAGCGATGCAGGTCGTCTACGACGAGCCGTCGCTCCGCGAATATTTCGCGAGAGCGGTGCGGGCCTCCGAGGAACGTCCGGTGCTGATCGACCGGTTCCTCGAAGACGCGTTCGAGGCTGATGTGGACGCGATCGCCGACGGACATCAGGTCGTGATCGGCGGCGTGATGCAACACATCGAAGATGCCGGAATCCATTCTGGCGACTCAGCTTGCGTGTTGCCACCTTACTTGATAGGTGAACGAGATCTCGCGATCATGCGGGCGCAGACCGTGGCGCTGGCCAAGGCGCTCGGCGTGGTCGGTCTGATCAACGTTCAGTTCGCGGTGAAGGGAGGCGTGGTCTACGTCCTGGAGGTCAACCCGCGAGCCAGCCGGACGATCCCGTTCGTGTCGAAGGCGATCGGCGTGCCGCTGGCGGCAGTGGCTGCCCGGGTCATGGTGGGCGAGACGCTGGCGGAGATCGGATTTACCGAAGAGGTGGTGCCACCGTACGTCGCCGTCAAAGAGGCCGTCTTTCCGTTCAGCAAGTTCCGGGAGTTCGACCCGATCCTGGGACCCGAGATGCGGTCCACCGGCGAAGTCATGGGGATCTCGGACTCGTTCGGCAGCGCGTTCGCGAAGGCGCAACTGGCGGCGGACAACGGCCTTCCGATGGAAGGGGCGATCTTCATCACCGTCAACGACAGCGACAAATCCACGGTCGTGCCGATTGCCAGGCGGTTCCACGAGATGGACTTCCGGCTGTTCGCGACCGAGGGGACCGCCCGGTACCTCAGGGGGCGCGGGATACCGGCCGAGCGGGTGTTCAAAGTTCATGATGGACGGCCCCATGCGATCGACTTGATCGTCAATCGGGATGTGCAGCTCCTCATCAACACGCCGCTGGGCAAGCATGCCCACCGCGACGACTACTCCTTGCGGCAGGCCGCGATCGCCCACCGGGTGCCGTATACGACCACACTGTCCGCGGCCAGCGCGGCCTGTGACGCGATCCTCGCGCTCCGGTCCAGGCGTCCCGCGGTGCGGTCCCTGCAGGAGTGGCAGGCCCTGGCGCGGGGTGGGGCGGACCGCCCGGCGGCCGCCCGGCCGGCGGCTCCGTTTCGGCCCACACCACCGGATGAGCAAATGGCGGCCGTGTCGCCATGACGCGAGCGCGTGGTGCGGCGGCGGGCTTGTCCCCATCCGCCACGATCCATGAATCGGCCTACGTGGACGAGGGCGCCACGGTTGGCGCCGGAACCCGGATCTGGCATTTCTGCCACGTGATGCCGGGCGCCGTGATCGGTCCGCGATGCAACCTCGGGCAGAACGTCGTCGTCATGGGCGGGACGCGTCTTGGCGAGAACGTCAAAGTCCAGAACAACGTCTCGATCTACGAAGGGGTGGAGCTGGAGGACGACGTCTTCTGTGGCCCCTCGATGGTGTTTACCAATGTCGTCAATCCACGCAGCCATGTGTCTCGGAAGCATGAGTACCTGCGGACACTGGTCCGGCGGGGAGCCACGATCGGAGCCAATGCGACAGTCGTCTGTGGCGTCACCCTCGGCGAGTACGCATTCGTGGGCGCCGGCGCCGTGGTGACTCGCGACGTGCCGGCTCACGCGCTGGTGGTCGGGGTGCCGGCCCGGCGGATCGGCTGGGTGTGCTCCTGCGGGGTGCGCCTTCCGGACGCCGGAGAAGGCACCTGCGCCACGTGCGGCTCGGTCTACGCCCGCTCGGGCGATGGGATCGTCCGGACGGGGGGGCGGAGTTGACCGGCCCAGACTCGTTCCGCATCGCGATGGTGGGGTGCGGGCGGATCAGCCGTAACCATTGGGAAGCGGTGGCCCGCGTGGATGGCCTCTCGATCGCCGCGGTCTGCGATGTGGATCCGGAGCGGGCTCGCGCCGCTGGAGAAGAGCTGCACGTTCCGTGGTTCAAGTCGTACGAAGAGATGTTGAGCCAGGCGCCGTGCGAGATCGTGACCATCGCGACGCCGTCGGGATTGCACCCCCAGCAGGGGATCCTCGCAGCACGCGCGGGCAAACACGTCGTGGTCGAGAAGCCAATGGCGATCACGCTCTCGGCCGCGGACGACCTGCTCCACGCATGCGACGCCGCTGGCGTCCACCTCTTCGTCGTCAAACAGAACCGGCTCAACCGCACGATCCAACTGGTCAAACGGGCCCTCGACAAGGGGCGCTTCGGCCGGATCTACATGGCCAACTGCACCGTGCGGTGGTCGCGCCCGCAGGAGTACTACGACCAGGCGCCGTGGCGCGGGACGTGGGAGTTCGATGGCGGCGCGTTCATGAACCAGGCCTCGCACTACGTCGATCTGATCCAGTGGCTGGTGGGGCCCGTCGAGAGCGTCATGGCGCAGACCGCGACGCTCGCCCGGCGCATCGAGACCGAGGATTCCGGCATCGCGATTCTGAAGTTCCGGTCGGGAGCCCTCGGCTGCATCGAAGTCACCATGCTGACGTATCCGCGGAACCTCGAGGGTTCGATCACGATTCTCGGCGAGACCGGCACGGTGAAAGTCGGTGGCACGGCAGTCAACCGGATCGAGCACTGGTCGTTCGCCACGTATGATGACGACGACAAGCTCGTGGAGTCCGTGAACACCAATCCCACGTCCGTGTACGGGTATGGGCACGAGGCGTACTATCGCAACGTGCTGGCCGTACTCCGTGGTGAGGCGAAGGCCGACACGGACGGCCGCGCGGGACGGAAATCGCTGGAGCTGATCCTCGGGATCTACGAGTCGGCGAAAGCGGGGCGCGAGATTCCGTTGCCCCTGCGGTCCAAGATCTGACATTCAGCGGCGGAACAGTCCCGGTGCCGATCCCACTGCTCGACCTTCGCGCGCAGCACGCCACGATCAAGAACGACGTGCTTCGCGCGCTCATGGGCGTCGTCGACGCGCAGACATTCATCCTCGGCGAGCCGGTGTCGCGGTTCGAGGCCGCTGTCGCGAGCCTGTCGCACGTCAAGCACGCGATCGGATGCGCCAACGGGACGGACGCCATCCTGCTCGCGCTGCGTGCGCTGGATGCCGGACGGGGTGACGAGGTGATCACGACGCCGTTCACGTTCTTCGCGACGGCGGGCGCGATCTATAACGTCGGGGCGAAGCCGGTGTTCGTGGATATCGACCCCGTGACGTTCAACATCGATCCCGCGAAGATCGCGGCCGCGGTGACGCCGAAGACCAAGGCGGTGATCCCCGTCGATCTGTTCGGGCAGATGGCGCCGCTCGAGCAGGTGGCGCTCAGCGCCCGTGGGATCCCCATGATCGAGGACGCCGCCCAATCGATCGGGGCGCGGAGGTCGATCGACGGCGAATGGCGGATGGCCGGCGAGGCCGCGACGATCGGGACGTTCAGCTTCTTCCCGTCGAAGAACCTCGGTGGCTACGGTGATGGCGGCATGATGGTGACGCAGGACGATGCGATCGCCCGCCGGCTGGTCCGGTTGCGCACGCACGGCGGAGTGAAGACATACTTCCACGAGGAAGTCGGATTCAACTCCCGGCTCGATACGCTGCAGGCGGCGGTGCTCGAGGCGAAGCTGCCGCATCTGGCGGCCTGGAGCGCGAAGCGCCGCGAGCATGCGGCCTACTACAGCGCCGGGCTGTCGGATCTCGCGCCCGATGTCCGGACGCCCGTGGTCGGTCCGGAGAACGAGTCGATCTACAATCAGTACACCATCCGGGCCGCGCGCCGAGACGCGCTGCAAAACCACCTCAAGAACCTTGGCATCGGCACGGCGATCTACTACCCGCTCCCGCTGCATCTGCAGCCCTGCTTCGCGTACCTCGGTTATCGCCGGGGCCAGTTCCCGGAGGCTGAACGGGCGTCGGACGAGGTCTTGTCGCTGCCGGTCTATCCGGAGCTGAGCGGCGCGCAACAGGATGAAGTCATCGCGGCGGTGCGAGGCTTCTACGGCCGATAGTGCCTCGCCCCCGGCGCAGGCGCGACACATTCCAGGACAGAGCATGACTACGCAGCACCCGTCGGACCATCAAAAGAAGCTTTTGGCGCGCATCGAAGACCGCAGCGCGGTCGTCGGCGTCGTCGGCTTGGGCTACGTCGGCCTTCCGTTGGCCGTCGAGTTCGGGAAAGCCGGATTCAAGGTGATCGGCTACGACGTCAGCAAGCGCGTGATCGACACGCTGATGTCCGGGCACTCGCACATCCAGGACGTGCCCTCGGCGGACGTCGCGGCGCTGGTGAAGAGCGGCGCGTTCGTGGCGACGGCGGATCCCGCGCGCCTCGCGGAAGTGGATGCGGTCTCGATCGCCGTGCCGACGCCGCTCGTCAAGACGCGGGACCCGGACATGAGCTACGTGGACAAGGCGACGGACACCCTCGCCGCCCACTGCCGTCCAGGCACGCTCGTGGTGCTCGAGAGCACGACCTATCCCGGCACGACGCGCGAGTTGGTGCAGCCCAAGTTCGAGCGTCGCGGCCTGACGGTCGGCCGGGACATCTTCCTGGCGTTCAGCCCTGAACGGGTCGACCCGGGCAACGCGACCTACAACACGAAGAACACCCCGAAAGTGGTCGGGGGCATCACGCCCGCCTGCCTGGCGGTCGCGAGCGCGCTGTACGGGCGCTGCATCGATACCGTCGTGTCGGTGAGCTCGCCGGAGGCGGCGGAGCTCGTGAAGCTGCTCGAGAACACGTTCCGGTCCGTGAACATCGGCCTGGTGAACGAGATGGCGATCGTGTGCGACCGGCTCGGCGTGAATGTGTGGGAGGTGATCGACGCCGCGGCGACGAAGCCATTCGGTTTCATGCGGTTCACGCCTGGACCCGGGATCGGCGGCCACTGTATCCCGCTCGACCCGCATTACCTCGCGTGGAAGATGCGGACGCTGAACTACCGGACCCGGTTCATCGATGTGGCGAGCGAGATCAACAGCCAGATGCCGGATTTCGTCGTCGAGAAAGTCGCACACGCACTCAACGACGTGTGCAAGTCGGTCAAGGGGAGCCACGTGCTGGTCGTGGGCGTCGCCTACAAGAAGAACATCGACGACATCCGCGAGAGTCCGGCGCTGGATGTGATCCGGCTGCTCGAAGGGCGGGGGGCGGAGGTCACCTATCACGACCCCTACATCCCATCGTTCACCGAGGACGGGCATCTGCGGACCGGAGTGGCGCTCGACGCCGGGACGCTGGCCAACTCCGATACGACCGTGATCATCACGGATCACGCCAACATCGACTACCAACTCATCGTGGACCACGCGTCGGTGGTCGTGGATACCCGCAACGCGACGGCTCGCGTCGTCCGCCCCAGGGCGCGCATCGTCTCGCTGTCTTCGCCGCCATCGGGTGCCTAGCTGGCGGCGGCGGGGCGTTCGGCTGGCCATCGTCGTCGCCCGTATGGGGTCGCCGATGTTGGCCGGGCCGGCCGTGGCGCACGCGCAGTTCGGACTGATAACACTGCCGCTGAATGATCCCGCCTACGTTCAACTGGCGGCGCTCGAACACGCGGGGTGCGCCGCGGCGCGGGTATCCGTGGTCCGCCCCTACAGCGTGCGGTTGATCCGGGCCGCGCTCGCCGCTGCACGGACCCAGCCGGATTGCGCGGGCCCGTTGCTCGACGCGTTGGCGAAGCGGTTTGCGCCGGCGCCGGCCGATGCCGGCAAGGGCGTACGTGCCGGTGCCGCGGCGACCGTTCAGGGGACCGCCTACCACAACGGCGTGTTTCTCCCGCTCTGGGAGAATGTGCGGCCGGAAGCCCAGGGCGATCCCGCGGGAGTCGCCTTGGTGCACGGGCGCCTGGCCTGGGGCGACAGCGATCGTGTCGCGCTCGTCGGAGACGGCTACGCCGAGTCCAACGTGCGCAACGACCCGACCGTCCGTGCACGCCCATTCCGCACCGGGGCCGGTAATACCTCGGGGATCGTCGATTTTTCGGAGGCCTACGCGGCCGCGCGGGCTGGGGTGTTCACGTTTACGTTGGGGCGGGGCGAGGAGGCGTGGCTGGGGAGCGGCACCGAGTCGACGATCCTCTCGGCGAACGGACCACCCATCGACCGGCTCGCGGCCGAGTTTCACACGGCGCACTTCGAGGGGCGGGCGATATTCGGCACGCTCGACAACGTCGTCATGGATTCGGCCCAGGACAGTCTCAGCGGCACGATCGGCCCGCAGCGCTATTATCGGTATATCGTGGGGCACGAGTTGACATGGCGGCCCTCGAGAGTGGCCGAGGTCACGCTGGGAGAGACCGCGCTGCTGTCGCGAGGGGCGCAGACGGTGGATCTCTCGCTCATCAATCCCTTCATCCCGTACGTGATTGCGCAGCACGATACAGGGGAGGCAGGGAACCAGGTGCTGGACAACCTGATGGCGTTCGCCGCGATCCGCCTGCGTGCGGGGCCCGTGACCGGCGCGGCGGAGCTGCTGATCGATGACATCCAGATCGACGCGGCGTCCCGGCTCACGACGCCGGACCAGCTTGGCTACGACTTGACCCTCTCGTCACCGCTGCCTGTTTCGGTACCCGCCACCGTGAGTCTGGAGTACGAGCGTATCGACAGCTATACGTATGAGCGCCAGTTCTACACCACGGTGTACGAGAACTACGACCAGCCGTTGGGATCCCAACTCGGCCCCGATGCCGACTATGGCCGCCTCGGTGCGGAGGCGTTTCCGCGGCCGTGGCTTCGCGTGGCGGCCGGCCTGGGGTTCTGGCGCCGCGGGTTGCAGCGGATCTACGAGCGTCCCGCACAGATGGCGACGGGACATGCGAACGCGCCGTTTCCGACCAGTGCACCGGGCCAGCCCGCACAGACGGCGGACCTGGGTGACGCCTCGCTGCAGTTCCTCAATCCCGTGCTACCGGTGACGGCGAGCGTCCAACTGGCGCGGATCCAGAACGCCAACAACGTGCCGCTCCCCGCCGCCAACCTGGCCCAGCTCCAACTCACCGCGACGTATGCCCTGCACTATCCCTGATCCGCTCATGACCCCCCGTGCCGTGCGTATCAGCCCGCCGTGCCACGGCCGAGAGTCGCTCGTCGCGGCGTTGGTGCTTGCCGTGAGCGCGGTGTTCGCGGGGCCGGCGCGCGCCCAGACACCAGCGGCGACACCCACCGACACGGCCGTCCACGCGGACACGAGTACGCGGGCGACGGGCACTTTGCGATCCGGTGACCTGCTCAAGATCCGCGTCTATCGTGATTCCGAGCTGAGCGGCCAGTACCTGATCGATGCCCAGGGCAACGTGCAGATGCCCGGCGTCGGCGTGATTCGTGCCGCCGGACTCGATCCGACGCAGATCACCGCCCGGATGATCGACGCGTTCCGGGCGCGCGGATTCCGCGCGCCGGAGATCGCGATCCAGCCGCTGATCCGGGTGTCGGTCCTGGGCGAGGTGCGGGCGCCGGGCCTGTACCCGGTGGAGCCGGGTGTGAGCCTGATCCAGTTGCTGACGCTCGCCGGCGGCCCGAGCGACCGGGCGAATCTCAAACGCGCGCAGGTGATCCGGGAGAATCACGTCTTCACGGTGGACCTCGAGAGCGCGCTGGCCGGAAGTGCGGCGGGCCGAGTGACGCTGTATTCGAATGACGTGGTCTATCTCCCACCCAGGCACAGCGTGTTCTCGCGCGACAACATCAGCCTCGCGGCCACACTGGCGGCGCTCGCGCTGTCGGTCGTCACGCTCATCCAGGTCTCGCACCGCTAGTGGGCGACATGCTCGTGGCTCCGTCGCCCGCGCCCGTTCTTCCACAGGAAGGAGGGATCCTCGCCAGCGAGCAATCGTTGCGCGACATCGCCGCGGCCGTCGCACGGCGGCAGTGGGTGGTTGGTTTCGTTTTTCTGATCACGGTCGCCATCGGGACGTGGCGCACGATGACGGAACAGCGGGTGTACGGATCATCCGTGACCGTGCGTGTCGAGCGTTCGGAGAATCCGATCGCCAACGCCCCGTCGACAGGCCAGCAGTACGACTTCCGGGTGGATCCGCTGGTGTCGGAACAGCAGGTGATCAAGAGCCAGACCGTCGCTGAGCGCACGGCGCAAGCGGCGGGGCTGCAACTGAACGTGGCGCGGCCGGAGCACGTCCTGCTGAGTACGATCCTCGGCGACCAGATGCCGGTGCTGCGGCGCGAAGTCCTGCCTGGCGATCTCACACTGCGCTTCGATGCCACGCGGTTCTCGCTGCAGACCGGCAGCCGGCAATACGGGCCGGTGCCGTACGGCGACACGCTCGATATCGGGGCGCTGGCGATCTGTGTCCCGCGCCGTCCACCCATCCGGCCATCGCAGGTGCTGCTCTCCATCGCTCCATTGAGTGGCGTGGCTCGCGATCTCCGCGCCAACGTCTCGACGCGGGTGCTGCCACAGACCGACATCATCGAGGTGACCGTGACCGGACCCGATCCGGTGCGCGTCGCCCAGGCGGCGAACACCGCCGCGGGGATCTACGCGGAATACGCGCGGGAGGGCGCGCAGGCCCGCGCGCAGAAGCGAAGCCAGTTCATTGCCCAGAGCCTCCAGGAGCAGGCCCTGTCGCTCAAGCGGAGCCAGGACTCGCTGCGTGATTTCCAGGAGCGCAACAAGACCTCCGACGTCACGGACGAGCAGACGGAGTTGTTCAAACGGATCTACAAGCTCCAGGACGACCGCGCGGAGCTGATGCTGGAGCAGCAGGTGTATCTCGCGTTGGTCGGCCGGCTGGCCCAGGCGGATACGACGGACGAAGAGCTACGCAAACTCGTCGCGACGGACGCCGTCGAACACAACAAGAGCGTGGCCGATCTCTATGCGAGCTGGTTCGACCTGTCACGAACGCGACAGCGTCTCAGCCTCTCGCGTGACGACCGCAACATCGACGTCCAGGCGCTCGACAGCTCCATCGCGGCGACCAAGCGCAACCTGCAGTTCGCAAGCCGCCTCTATCTCCAGGGGCTCGCGACGCGGATCGCATCGATCGACAGCAGTGTGGGCGACCTGCGTGGCGCGAGCGGGCAGTATCCACCGATGGTGGCGGAGCAGGCGCGGCTGACCGCCAACGTCAAGACACGCGAGAACGGATACGACAATCTGCTGGGCCAGTATCAACTGGCGCAGATCAGCGAGGGCGCGGAAACGGGCGGAGTCCGCATCATCGACCCGGCGACGATCCCCCTGACTCCGATCTCGCCGCAGCGCAAGCGTGCGGTAGCTCTCGCCGCGATACTCGGGCTCTTGCTTGGCATCGTAGCCGCGGTGATCGCGGACCGCTTCGATGATGCGGTGCAGACGCCCGACGAGGTGCGCGACCGGCTTCAACTACCGATTCTGGGTTCGATCCCTCGGGTGACCGAGGCGCTATTCGCGCGCTCGCCGAGTTCGCGCTTCCGCCTCATCTCCCACGTCGAGCCCCAGTCTCTCGTGGCCGAGGCCTTCCGGTCCCTCCGGACCAACCTCGCGTTCGCGCGCGCGCATCAGGATCTGCGAACGATCGTGCTGACCAGCCCGGGGCCGGGTGACGGCAAATCAACGGTCGCCAGCAACCTGGCGACGACGTTTGCCCAGCAGGGCCAGCGTACGCTGCTGGTCGACGCCGATCTCCGGCGCGCGGTCGTCAACGAGACGTTCGAGCTGCCGCGCCACCCGGGACTCTCCGATGTGCTGATCGGACGAAGCAAGCTGGCCGACGTGATCCGGGCCGTGGATGTGCCGAACCTGTCCGTCCTGGTGAGCGGCCAATTCCCGCCGAACCCGTCGGAGCTGCTCGGCTCGCCGGCCATGCGGGACATCATCGAACAGGCCAAAGGCGAGTTCGACATGATCGTCATTGATTCGCCGCCGGTGCTGGCTGTCACCGATGCCTCGGTTCTGTCGTCGCTGGTGGACGGCACGGTCGTTGTAGTACGTGTCGGCAAAACGGCACGGGACGCCGTCCGCCGCGGGGTGGCCCAACTGCGGGTGGTCAACGGCCGGGTCCTCGGTGCCGTGCTGAATGACGTCGATTTCCGCAGCGGCGTCTATTACGGGGGGTACGGCTATTACTATCACAAGTTCTATGGCGAGGACGCCGATGGGGCGGCCGGCGGGTCGAGGATGCGGCGGTGGCGCAGAGCGTTGACCGGGAGTTTGCCGGGGCGGAAACGGTAGACTAACTTCAAGTCTGACTTAGAGTTCTGATCATTTTGAGGCATCTGTGAACATATCTGTAATTGGCACAGGCTACGTCGGCCTGGTGGTCGGGGCGTGTCTGGCCGAGACGGGCAACGCGGTAGTGTGCGCGGACGTGGACCAGGCCAAGATCGACGGGTTGAAGCGCAACCAGCTCCCGATCTATGAGCCTGGGCTCGCTCCGCTCGTCGAGCGCAACCAGCAGCATTCGCGGCTGGTCTTCACCAGCGACGTGCCGGCCGCGATCGCCTCGGCCAGCGTGATCTTCATCGCCGTGGGGACGCCCCCGGACGAGGACGGCTCCGCGGACTTGAGGCACGTGCTGGGCGTCGCGGACCAGATCGGCCGGCACATGACCAGGGAGCTCGTGGTGGTGACCAAGTCGACCGTACCGGTCGGCACCGCGGCCAAAGTCGCGGCGGCTGTGGCGCGGCATGCCCGGCATCCGTTTCACCTCTGCAGCAACCCGGAGTTCCTCAAAGAGGGCGCGGCGGTTGACGATTTCCTCAAGCCCGATCGCGTCGTGCTTGGGGTGGAGTCCGAGCAAGCGCGCACGGTCATGGGGGAGTTGTACTCGCCGTTCGTGCGCACGGGCAAGCCGATCATCTTCATGGACATCCCGTCGGCCGAGATGACCAAGTACGCAGCCAACGCGATGCTGGCGACGCGGATCTCGTTCATGAACGAGATCGCTTCGCTGTGCGAGCGCGTGGGTGCCAACGTGGATCACGTGCGGAAAGGCATCGGCAGCGATCCCCGGATCGGGGCGTCGTTCCTCTTCCCCGGTCCAGGCTATGGCGGATCGTGTTTTCCCAAGGACGTCAAGGCGCTCATCCGGACCGCCGAGGAGTGCGAGGCGCCACTCCAGGTGCTGGAAGCGGTCGAACAGGCCAACGACCGGCAGAAGCACCGTCTGTTCGCGAAGCTGGAGTCTGCGCTCGATAGCAGCGTCCGGGGACTGCAGATCGCGATCTGGGGATTGGCGTTCAAGCCGCAGACCGATGACATGCGTGAATCACCGGCGCTGGTTCTGATCGAGGAGCTGCTGGCCGCGGGCGCCCGCGTGCGAGCGCACGATCCGGTGGCGAGCCACGAGGCGCAGCGGCGCCTCGGACAGCGTGTGGCGCTCGCCGAATCGAACTACGACGCACTGGCCGGATCCGATGCGCTCGTCGTCGTCACCGACTGGAACGAATACCGCCATCCGGACTTCGCGCGGATCAAGCAGACCCTCCGCAGGCCGATTCTGATCGATGGGCGCAATCTGTACGATCCGCAGAAGATGGTGGAGCTGGGCTTCCACTACGATTCCGTCGGGCGCCCCGCCAGCCCGGCCGCGGTGCGGCCGGCCGCCACGCTGGTCGCCTGAGCCGCAAGGGCAAGAGCGCGTGCGCGTCCTGATTACGGGTGCCGCCGGTTTTCTCGGCTCGCACCTGGCCGACCGGTTCCTGCGGGACGGCCACGCCGTCGTGGGTCTGGACAATTTCGTCACGGGTCACCCTGACAACATCGCGCATCTGATCGGGCGGGACGGATTCGAGTTCGTCCGGCACAACGTCTCGACGTATACGTTCATCGCCGGCTCGCTGGACGGCGTGCTGCATTTCGCCTCGCCCGCAAGTCCGGTCGACTATCTCGAGCATCCGATCCCGACGCTGAAAGTCGGCGCGCTCGGGACGCACAATGCGCTGGGCCTGGCCAAGGCCAAGGGTGCCCGGTTCTTTCTCGCGTCGACGTCCGAGATCTACGGCGATCCGCTGGTGCATCCACAGACCGAGCGGTACTGGGGCAACGTCAATCCGATCGGGCCGCGCGGCGTTTACGACGAGGCGAAGCGGTACGCCGAGGCGATGACGATGGCGTACCATCGGTATCACGGAATGGACACGCGGATCGTCCGCATCTTCAACACGTACGGGCCGCGCATGCGCCCTCGGGATGGGCGCGTGGTGTCGAACTTCATCGTGCAGGCGCTGTGCGGCGAGCCGCTGACCGTCTACGGGGACGGCAGCCAGACGCGGAGCTTCTGCTACGTGGACGATGAGATCGACGGCATCTACCGGCTGTTCATGGGTGGTGACAACCAGCCGGTCAACATCGGCAATCCAGACGAATACACGGTGCGCCAGTTGGCCGAGATCGTGATCGGCGCTACGGGGACACGGTCCGCGATCGAATACAGACCGCTTCCGGTGGACGATCCGAAGGTCCGGCAGCCCGACATCTCGCGGGCGCGGTCGCTGCTGGGATGGGAGCCCAAGGTCGACGTGCGCGTCGGCGTGGCGCGGACCGTGGAGTATTTCCGTTCGCTGCTGGGATCGGATCGCATGCAGCCGCGCGCGGAGCCGGTTCCCCGTTCGGGTCCCGCGACGCACCGGGGCGCGGCGTGACCGCCACACCCGACCGGTCGCTGCGAGAGTTGATCGATCTGGCGCCGGATGCGGCCGACCGCGCGCGCGAGCGTTTCGCGGTCCGGGACTACCATGGCGCGGTGTTGCTGCTCGAGGAGGCCGTCGCGGGCGGGTGCGGCTACGCGGACGCGTATAACCTGCTGGGATTGTCCCTGGCGCTGGTCGACCGGCCGCTGGACGCGCTGGCGGCGTTCGACCGGGCGCTGGCGCAGAATCCACGCTACGTCGAAGCCCACCTCAACCGCGGCGTGCTCCTCAACGGACTGGGGCGAACCGAGGAGGCGCAGGCGTCGTTCACGCTCGCGGAGGAGTTCGGCAGGCCCGACAACACCGGATTTCCGGCGGTCGTTGGGAACCGGCTCGCGAACGCGCATGCGGCGCTCGGGGACGAGTATCGGAGTGCCGGCGCGTGGGATGAGGCTATCGCGCAATACCGGCGCGCGTTGGACCTGCGGCCTGGCTACGGCGACATCCGGCTGTCGCTGGCGCGGACACTCCTTGATGCCCAGCGGTATGCGGCCGCGGCGGACGAGCTGGATCGCCTGCTTGCGGCGCGCCCGGATCTGCTGGAGGGGCTGCTGCTTCGTGGCCTCGCGGCGTATTTCACCGGGGATCTGGGGCGGGCCGGCTCGGTCTGGGACCGGGCGGCGGGATTGCATCCAGCCGACGGGCGGGTCGAGATTTACCGTTCCATGCTGGCGCGCCGCGAGACGGCGGTCGCGCCCGGGGGAGTCTCGGGTACTGGCGGCGCGTGAACGTCCGTACCGGCGCCCGTGTACGACAGAGTGACCCCTTCAGACGGACCCTTCGTGAATCGTAGCTTCTCGGTTGCTGTTGGAGTGCTGGCGGCCCTCGTGGTCGCAGGGTGCGGGGCGCAGTTCGACGTGAAGAAGTTCAAGGGGTCCACGGACGAGCTGTACGCCGCGTCGCTACACGCGTTTCAGAAACACCACTGGGATGACGCGGTGGCGGGCTTCGAAAAGCTGACCCTCGATCTACCCGCGCACGATACCCTTGTACCGCGGTCGTACTACTACCTCGGCGAGTCTCACCGGCACAAGAGTGAGCCGCTGCTCGCGGCCCAAAGCTTCTCGCGGCTGGCGGAGGCGTTCCCCGATGACTCGCTGGCGGCTCCCGCACTGTTCGCGGCGGGCCAGTCGTACGAGCGGATGTGGCATCGGCCGGACCTGGATGCGGAGTACGGACAGTCGGCGCTCTCGGAGTACCAGACATTGCTGGCCCTGTATCCGTCGTCCCCGCTCAAGGACCGCTCGGAGCAGCAGGTCGCGCATCTCCAGGAATGGTTTGCGGAGAAGGACTACGACAACGGCGTGCACTACTACCACCGCAAGGCGTACGATTCGGCGATCATTTACTTCAAGGACGTGATCAAGAACTATCCGAACGTGCCCGCGACCCGGCTCGCCTATCTTCGTCTCCTCGATTCCTACAGGGCCATCCGGTACAAGGATGACGCGGCCGACGTGTGCCGTACGCTGGTGGTGACGTATCCGCAGGACGCGATCGTCCACCAGAGATGCGAGGGTGTGACGGCCAGCGCCCAGGCGCCACCGCCGTCGTGACCTGAGGACCTGGCACGCCGGTGCGCATCGGGATATTCGGCGGCACCTTTGATCCCCCTCATGTCGGGCACCTGATCTCGGCGGGCGACGCACTGGATGCGCTCTCGCTCGACCGGATCCTTTTCATTCCGGCGGCCGCGCAGCCACTCAAAGTGGGGAGGGCGGTCGCGTCGCCCGTTCAGCGGCTGGAAATGACGGTCCTGATGGCCGGGGACGATCCGCGGCTGCTGGCCGACGCCATCGAGATCGAGCGAGCCGGGTTATCTTACACGGTTGAGACGGTGAGAGAATTGGCACACCGTTCGCCCGGCCACGAGTGGTTTGTGATCGTGGGAGCGGATGTGGTGCGGTCGTTCGCCAAGTGGCGCGATCCGCTCGGGATCATGAAGATGGCGGGGCTGGTCATCCTCCCGCGGGGCGACATCGAGCCCGCGACGCTTGCCGGGTGGATGCCGCGCGACGAGCAGGGCCGGGTGCCCGCCTATCAGGTCCTCGATTCGCGCCGTGTGGACGTGACATCGACCGAGATCCGGGCGCGAGTGCGAGCCGGGCGGCCGATTCGGGGGTTCGTGCCGGAGTCCGTGCAGTCCTATATCGAGCGCGGCGGTCTTTACCGGGACGGGAACGGTTTCGAGGAAGGCGATGCTCAATACACTGGTCAATAAAGTCTTCGGGACGCGGCACGAGCGGGAAGGGCGTCGCATACAACCGCTGATCAAGTTGATCCGCGATCACGCGACGCGCCTCGAGCAACTCTCGGATGCCGAGATCCAGGGACAGACCGCGAAGTTCCGGGCGACGATCGCGGAACGGACCGGCGCGTTGGAAGCCAAGGTGGCCGAGCTCAGGGCCGCGAAGCGGGGTGCCGCGGATCTCGGGGACCGGGACCAGATCGACACCGAGCTGCAGGGCCACGACGGCAACGGAGGCGTGGAGCGCGAGCTGCGCGACACCATCCGCGACGTGCTCGATGAGCTGCTGCCCGAGGCGTTTGCGACCGTGCGGGAGGCGTGCCGGCGACTCGTGGGCACGACCGTCATGGTGACCGGCCACGAGATGCAATGGAACATGGTGCCGTACGACGTGCAGTTGATCGGCGGCGTCCAACTGCATCGAGGCCGGATCGCGGAGATGGCGACGGGGGAAGGCAAGACGCTGGTGGCGACCCTGCCGCTCTATCTCAACGCCTTGCCGGGCAAAGGCGCGCATCTCGTCACGGTGAACTCGTATCTGGCCCGCCGCGACTCGCAGTGGATGGGACACGTCTACCAGTACCTGGGCCTGACCGTCGGCTGCCTCGATGACACCGAACCGGGGACACCCGAGCGGCGGGCGGTGTACGCGTGCGACATCACGTACGGGACGAACAACGAATACGGGTTCGACTACCTGCGCGACAACATGGTGTCGGCCCTGGAACAGCGCGTCCAGCGCGGCCACGTGTTCGCGATCGTGGATGAAGTCGACTCGGTGCTCATCGACGAAGCGCGGACACCGCTGATCATCTCGGGACCGGTGGGCAACGAGAGCGACGGGCGGTACGGGGAGCACAACGCCGCGGTGTCGAGGCTCGTCCGGCGCCAGACCGAGTTCGTGAACGGGCTGGTGGGGGAGGGCGAGCGCGCGCTGGCCGAGGGGCGCACGCAGGATGCGGCGCTGGCGCTCTACAAGGCGCAGCTCGGCGGACCGAAGAACAAGCGCCTGCTGAAAGTGATGCAGGAGACGGGCGCGAAGGGCCTCGTGCAGAAGATGGAGCTCGACCACATCGCGGACCGGAAGCAGCAGGCGTCTCGCCAGGCATACCGCGACATCGAAGAGAATCTCCTGTACGTGCTCGACGAAAAGGGCCACACCGTCCATCTGACCGACGAGGGCGTGGACTTCATGTCGCCCGGGGACCACGACGCGTTCATGCTCCCCGACATCTCGGGCGCGGTTCACCGGATCGATCACGACGACGCGATGACCCCGGCCGAGAAAGTGGCGGCACGCCGGGAAATCGAGGCCGACTACGCGAGGAAGAGCGAAACCCTCAACATCGTCCACCAACTGCTGCGCGCGCACGCTCTGTACGAGCGCGAAGTGAACTACGTCGTCCTCGACGGCCAGGTGCTGATCGTCGACGAGTTCACCGGGCGAACGATGCCGGGGCGCCGGTGGTCCGAGGGGCTGCACCAGGCGGTCGAGGCCAAGGAGGGAGTCCAGGTCAAGGGCGAGACCCAGACGATGGCCACGATCACCATCCAGAACTATTTCCGGATGTACCACAAGCTGGCCGGGATGACCGGTACGGCGGAGACGGAGGAAACCGAGTTCTTCGAGATCTACAAGCTCGAAGTGGCGGTCATCCCCACGAACCGGCCGGTCATTCGCGAAGACCGGCACGACCTGGTCTACAAGACCCGGCGCGAGAAATACAACGCGATCCTCGAGGAGACGCAGCGGCTCCACCAGCTCGGGTACCCGGTGCTCATCGGGACCGTCAACGTCGACGTGTCGGAGACCTTGAGCCGCATGTTCAAGCGGGCGGGAATGACGCCCAACGTGCTCAACGCCAAGTACCACCAGCGCGAGGCCGAGATCGTGGCAGCCGCCGGGCAGCCTGGCGGGGTGACGATCGCGACGAACATGGCGGGCCGCGGCACCGACATCAAGCTGGGCGAGGGGGTGACCGAGTCCAAGCCGTCGACGGTCAAGGACGAGGAGAACCGCGACATCGAGATCATGGAATGCGGCGGCCTGCACATCCTCGGGTCGGAGCGCCACGAATCGCGCCGGATCGACCGGCAGTTGCGAGGCCGTGCGGGACGCCAGGGTGATCCGGGGGCGTCACAGTTCTTCCTGTCGCTCGAAGATGACCTGATGCGGCTCTTCGGGTCCGAACGGATTGCGCGTCTCATGGATCGCATGGGCGCGCAGGAGGGCGAGGTGCTCACGCACCCGCTGATCACGCGCTCGATCGAAACCGCGCAGAAGCGGGTCGAACTCCAGAACTTCCAGCAGCGCAAACGGCTCCTGGAATACGACGACGTGATGAATCAGCAGCGCGAGGTGGTGTACTCGCTTCGGTCGTTTGCGCTCGAGGGGGGCGAGGAGCTGAAGGGCGAGGCCGCGAAGATGGTCGAGAAGGCCGTCGTGCGGCGCATCGACACGAGTCTCGCGGAGGCGGACAGCGCCGGCGATTACGATTATCGCCTGCTGGGGCAGGAGCTGCTCCAGCGATACCTGCTGATGGTGCCCGCGTTCGAGGAAGGCGGAGATCCGCCGGCCAGCGCCGCGGAGGCCGTCGAGGCGGGACTGGCGGCGGCCCGCACGGCGTTCACCGCGAAGCTCGAAAGTCTCAACGCAGCCATCGTACGGCCCGAAGGGGAGACGGTCGATGTGGGCGGCACCGTCCTCGCCCACGTGATGCTGGTCGTGCTGGACGAGAAGTGGAAAGATCACCTGTACGATCTCGACCAGTTACGCAACAGCATCAACTACCGGGCGTGGGGGCAGAAGGACCCGCTGGTCGAGTACAAAGGCGAGGCGTACACGATGTTCGTGGACCTCATGCACGACATCTACTCGACGTTCACCGAGCGATTCCTGCGAGCGCAACTCGTGTACGGCGGCCCGGGTAGTACGCCGCAACGTCCGCCGGCTCCGGGCAGTGCGTCCGCTGTGGCGAGCGGCGGGTCAACCGGGAACGGCACGGGGTCTCCGGCGGGCCCTCGCAAGCGGTACAACGCGCTCGGCGTACTCGAAGACGTGGAGCCCGAGGGCCCGGCTCCTGAGGCGCAGGCCGATCAGGCGGCGCCGGCCGGGAAGCCCGGAAGTGAGGCGGCCGGCACTGCCAGGGGAGCGTCCGGCGGGAAGGGGTTGGCCGCGGGGCCACCGATGCTGGCCGGCACCGGGGGGCGCCCGAAGCCGCTCGGCCAAACGTCCGCCCCGGCCGGTGCGGATTGGTCGGCCGTGGGCCGCAACGATCCCTGTCCGTGCGGCTCGGGCAAGAAGTACAAGAAGTGCCACGGTGCAGGAAGCGCCTAGGCCCTGACTGCGAGCGGCTGGCCGCGACCATCGCCGCGGAATGGTGGGGAGGCGATGAAATGGTACGGCCGGTCGCGGATCGGCCGGCAGATTGCGGCGTCGCGCCAGCGGCGTCGGTGCCGCGATACACCAACGGCGCATCGCTGCTCCTCGGATCCGGTACGTGTTTGTGCGCGAAGCTCGCCGCCAGCCGTCATCCCGACCGTGCCGGCGCGCGCCGGCTGCGTCGTCCCTCTCTAGCGAGGGACAGGTTGGCGCGTTAGCTATTCGGGAGTTGCCGCCGAGTGAGCGGCCCCGAGAGCGGATGTGGCATCTGGGCGCCGGACAACTCAGTACGGCGGAGTTACTCGCCATTCTGCTGGGCAGCGGAGGGGTCGGTCACTCGGCGATCGCCCTGGGCTACGAGATTGTCCGGCGCGGCCGTGGCTCGTTGCGAGCGCTGGCGGCGCGGCCGATCGCGGAGCTGACGGCCATCCCGGGGGTCGGGCCGGCGCGGGCGGCGGTCGTGCATGCCGCGCTGGAGCTGGCGAAGCGGTGCGCCGACGAGCGGGCGTCACCGCGGCGGCCGATGCGCAGCCCGCTCGACGTGGTCGCCATGCTGGGGCCGCGGTTGGCGGATCTGTCAGTGGAGGAACTGCACGTGGTCGTGCTGGATTCTCAGCATCGGATGGTGCGCGACGCGGTCGTATCCCGCGGCTTGCTGAACTCGTCGCCCGTACATGCCCGAGAGGTGTTTCGCGAAGCGATCGCGGAGGCTGGGGCTGCCATCGTGCTCGTGCACAATCATCCGAGCGGTGATCCGACGCCGTCGGCCGACGACGTGCGGGTGACCGCCGAGATGGTGGCAGCGGGGCGGGTGGTGGACATCCCGGTGTTCGATCACGTGATCATTGGCCGCGGGTGTCACGTGAGCCTGGCCGAGCAGCGGCTGCTGTAGATGCAGCACTCCCGATTGATGGGGAAGACGATCCCGGTCCCGGATTCCAGACTATGAGCGCGGTCGCGTTACAGGAAGTCATCCCGAACTGGACGGTCCCTGGCGAGCGAGTCGCGGAGCGGCTCGACGAGGAGCTGCTCGCGCGGGCGTACCGGTTCAGCGAGCGCGCGCACCTGGGGCAAAAGCGCCTCTCGGGGGAGGACTACGTCTCGCACTGTGTCGAGGTGGCCAAGATCCTGGCCGACCTGCAACTGGATTCGATCACCGTGGCGAGCGGGTTGATCCACGATGTCGTCGAGGACACACCGACGACGGTCGCGGAAGTCGAGCAGGAGTTCGGGGCCGAGATCGCGTCGATCGTCGACGGGCTGACCAAGATCGGCACGCTTCCCGCGCACTCGTCGCAGGAGCGGCAGGTCGAGAACTACCGCAAACTGTTGCTGTCGATCGCCAAGGATGCGCGAGTCATCCTGATCAAGCTCGCCGACCGGTTGCACAACATGCGGACGCTGGAATACCTGCGTCCCGAGAAGCAACGCCGGATCGCCCAGGAGACGCGGGACCTCTATGCGCCGCTCGCCCACCGCTTCGGTATGGCGAAGATGCGATGGGAGCTGGAAGACCTGGCGTTCAAGCACCTCGAAACCGAGGACTACCGCGCGCTGGCCAAGCTCGTGGCGCAGAAGCGTGGGGAGCGCGAGAAGCTCATCGGGCAGCTCACCGAGCCGTTGCTCCGGGAGCTTCGGTTGGCGGGAATCGCCGACGTCGAAGTGTCGGGACGGCCCAAGCACTTGTGGTCGATCCACAAGAAGATGATGAAGCGCGCGAGGCCGTACGAAGAGATCTACGACCTCCTCGCGATTCGCGTCCTGGTGCACACGGTGCCGGAGTGCTACCACGCACTCGGTGTGATCCACGACGGGTGGACGCCGCTGCAGGAGCGCATCAAGGACTACATCGCGCAGCCCAAGTCAAACGGGTACCAGTCACTGCACACGACGATCTTCGGCCCGGGCCGCCAGCTCTTCGAGATCCAGATCCGGACGCGCGACATGCACCGGACGGCGGAGTTCGGTATCGCCGCGCACTGGCTGTACAAGGACGGGGCGAAGAACGCCGATGATCTGGAGCGGCATCTGTCGTGGTTCCGGCAGGTGTTGCAGTTGCAGCTCGACGCCAAGACCCCGGACGAGTTCCTGGAGTTCCTCAAGCTCGATCTGTACCAGGATGAGATTTTCGTCTTCACACCGACGGGCGATGTCATCCAGCTCCCGAAGGGAGCGACGCCGATCGACTTCGCGTTCGCGGTGCACACGGAGGTGGGGCTCCACTGCCAGGGTGCGAGAGTGAACGCCCGGATCGCCCCGCTCTCACGCGCCCTCAAGAACTCCGAGACGGTCGAGATCATGACCGCCGCGACCGCGCGGCCGAGCCGGGATTGGCTCGCGCACGTGCGCACCGGGCGCGCGCGGCACAAGATCCGGCAGTGGCTCAAGCACGAAGAGCACGCCACGTCCACCAAGATCGGCCGCGACATCCTCGACCGCGAAATCAAGCGGCGCCGGCTCGCGAAGCCGGATGAGCCGGACCTGGGACGTGTCGCGACCGCGCTCGGGCTCACCGATGCCACGCACCTCCTGGCCTCCATTGGCCAGGGCGACGTCCAGGTGCTGCAGGCGCTCAAGATCCTTCACCCGGATCTCGAGCAAGCCGATCCCGCCAAGCCGTCGGCGGTCGAGCGGCTGGTGGACCGTCTGCGGCGTTCGTCGAAGGGTGTCCGCATCCAGGGGGCCGACGGGCTCATGGTCCGGTACGCGCAGTGTTGCCAGCCCGTGCCCGGCGACCCGGTGGTGGGCTACGTCACGCGCGGGCGCGGTGTCAGCATTCACCGGGGCGACTGTCCGAATCTCCTGTTCCTGGCGCACGAGCCGGAACGCCGGCTGGAGATCGACTGGCAGGAGGCCGAAGGCGAGCGGTTCACGGTGCGGCTCACGCTCGAAGCTCACGATCGCCGCGGGCTCTACGCCGATCTGGCCGCCGCCGTGAGCGCGACCGGGACCGACATCAAGAGCATGGAGCTCAAGACCGTCGACGGCCGGGTCACCGGCTCGGCGCTCGTCGAGGTCGAGAACCTCGCCCACCTCGAGAAGATCATGAAGTCCGCCCGCAAGGTGAAAGGCGTGTCCGAGGTCGCGCGCCGGGAGCGCGTTCCCGCCGAGGGCTAGCGGGGGACTGGGCCGGTATATTTCGGCGGTGCCGGTCCCCGCCAAAGCAGTCTTCGACCTTCAAGCTCCCTTCCTGCCCGCCGGCGATCAGCCCAAGGCGATCGCGGAGCTCATCCGCGGCATCGGGCACGGCGACCGGTTCCAGACCCTGCTGGGGGTCACCGGGTCCGGCAAGACTATGACCGTGGCCAACGTGATTCAGTCGGTCGGGCGTCCAACGCTTGTCCTCTCCCACAACAAGACCCTCGCCGCGCAGCTTTACGGCGAGTTCAAGAGCTTCTTCCCGCGGAACGCCGTCGAGTACTTCATCTCGTACTACGACTACTACCAGCCGGAAGCGTACGTGCCGACGACCGACACGTACATCGAGAAAGACGCCTCGATCAACGAGGACATCGATCGCCTGCGGTTGCGCGCCACGTCGAGCCTGATGGAGCGCGAAGACGTCATCATCGTGTCCACCGTGTCGGCGATCTACGGCCTCGGCGATCCGGTGAGTTACCGGGAGACGATGGTCACCCTCGAGCGCGGGCAGCGCATCGCCCGCGACGATATCCTGCGCGCTCTCGTGCGGATCCAGTACGCACGGAACGACGTGGCGTTCGAACGTGGGACTTTCCGCGTGCGCGGCGACACCGTCGAGATCCTGCCGGCGTATGAAGAGCAGGGCGTGCGCGTGGAGATGTGGGGCGATGAGATCGAGCGGATCTCCAAGATCAACCCGCTGACGGGCGAGACGATCACCACGCTCGACCGGGCGGCAATCTATCCGGCGAAGCATTTCATCACCACCCGGCCGACCCTCGAGCGGGCGGTGGCGCTGATCCGGGCGGAGCTGACGGACCGCCTCGGGGAACTGCGGCGCGAGAACAAGCTGCTCGAGGCGCAGCGGCTGGAATCCCGCACGAACTTCGACATCGAGATGATGCTCGAGATCGGGACCTGCGCGGGCATTGAGAACTACTCGCGGCATCTGTCCGGGCGGGCATCCGGCGAGCGCCCGGCCTGCCTCTTCGACTATTTCCCCGAGGATTTCCTCGTCGTGATCGACGAGTCGCACGTGACCCTGCCGCAGGTGCGGGGCATGTACAACGGCGACCGCGCCCGAAAACTGACGCTCGTGGAGTACGGGTTCCGGCTGCCGAGCGCGCTCGACAACCGGCCGCTGGTGTTCGACGAGTTCCTGGCGCTCACCCCGCGGGCGATCGACGTCTCGGCCACGCCGGGCGAGCTGGAGCTGGAGTTGTCGCAGGGCGCGGTGGTGGAGCAGATCATCCGTCCCACGGGTCTGGTCGATCCGGAGATCGAGGTCCGTCCCGTCCGGGGGCAGGTCGATGACCTGTTGCACGAGATCCGGATTCGCGAACGCGTGGGCGAGCGAGTGCTGGTCACGACGCTGACCAAGCGGATGGCCGAAGATCTGACCGACTATCTCCAGCAGGTGGGCGTGCGCGTGCGCTACATGCACTCCGACATCGACGCGATCGAGCGGATGGAAATCCTGCGGGGCTTGCGACTCGGCGAGTTCGATGTGCTGGTCGGGATCAACCTGCTGCGCGAGGGGCTCGATCTGCCCGAAGTGTCGCTGGTGGCGATCCTCGATGCCGATCAGGAGGGGTTTCTGCGGAGTGACCGGTCGCTGATCCAGACGGTCGGCCGGGCGGCGAGGCATGTGGAAGGACGGGCGATCTTCTACGCCGATCGCGTAACGGGATCGATGCAGCGCGCGATCGACGAGACCGCTCGCCGGCGGACGATGCAGCGCGCCTACAACCTCGAACACGGGATCACCCCGCGTAGCGTGATCAAGAGTGCCGATCAGGTGCGTTTCATCACGCGGGTCGCGGATGCCCGGACGGATCACGAGGCGGCCCGGGCGGCGCGCCGGTCGCCGGCGGAGATCGCGGCGGCGGGCGACCGGGAGGCGGCGGTCGCGCGCCTCGAGAAGGAGATGCAGGAAGCCGCGGCGGCGCTGGACTTCGAAACCGCGGCGCGGTTGCGGGACGCGTTGTTCGAGATTCGCGCGGCGGGCAGCGGATCCTCCGGCGGATCCTCGAGTGGACCAGCCGGCGGAGGCTATGGGGGCGCGAGGCGCCGCGTGTCGTCCGGCGCACCCCGAAGCTGAGTCCAGACCGTGACCGGCTCGGGCCCGGCAGGCGGGTCGTCACCGGCGTCGCGCCCCCAGGGACAGCAGGTGCGGCAGCACGTGGGGCAGCATGTGATCCCGTCGCGCGCCGGGCGCGGTCGTCTGGCGGTGACGCGCGACGAGCTGGTGAGGTGGGGCGAGGGAGTCGGACGGGCCGCACACGCTCCGATGATCATCGCCATCTCCGGACCGCTGGGCGCAGGGAAGACCACGCTGATTCAGGCGGTGTGCCGCGGGTACGGCGTTACGGCGTCCGTGACCAGCCCGACCTTCGCGCTCGTGCACGAGTACAGTGCGCCGCGGTCGCCGGTCTTTCATCTCGATCTCTTCCGGTTGACGGGGCCGGCGGACCTCACGGCGATCGGCTGGGACGAGATCGTCGCCGCGCACGCGCTGATCCTCGTGGAGTGGCCCGAACGGGCTGGTGACCGGCTGCCGCCGGGGCACGTGCCGATCGATCTCGAGTACGTGGCGGGGGACGACACCCGCCGCATGCTCCTCGCGGGATGACGGCCGGCCCAAGCGGTGTCCCCGGGGCGGACATCGGCTACATGCTCGTTCTGGAGGCATCGACCTACCAGGCGAGTGTCGCGCTCGTCGCCGGGACCCGCGTGATCGCGGAGCGTGAGGTCGCGACCGGGCGTGCCGAGCACGAGCACCTCATGCCTGCGGTGGCCGCCGTGCTGGACGAGGCGGGCGTTGGCGTGGCGGCACTGGACCGCGTCGTCTGCGGGGCCGGGCCGGGCAGCTTCACGAGCCTCCGAATCGCCGCGGCGCTGGGCAAGGGACTGGCGTCGGCACCGGGCGGGCCACGCCTCGCGTCGGTTCCGTCATTGCTACTCATCGTAGCGGGCGCCGCGGACCGGCTGGCTGCCGGCACGTATCTGGCCTCGATCGATGCGCTGCGTGGAGAGCGTCACGCGGCGCTGGTGAGGCTCGAACGCGGCGCCGGAGGCGCTGGCGGCGCTGGTGCTGGCGGCGGGGACGGGGTGCGCATCGTACCGGCTAGCGCAGCCCGCCGGCTCCCCGAGAAAGTAGTGGGCGAGTGGGCGCGTGAGGCCGGCGCGATGATGATTGGCCCGGGGTGCGCGATCGAGGCGTGGCCGGCTGCGCACGGGGTGTTGCTGCTCCGGGATCATGTGTCCGATGCCGATCTCGAGAGTTGGGAGCCGGACTACGGCCGCTTGGCGGAGGCCGAGGTGCGGCGTGCGGCCATTGCCGCGGATCGGGCGGGCGCGTAGGGATGGCGGGCGTGGGGGCGGCGCCTCCGGCCGGACTCCTGCTTCGGCCGGCGACCGCGTCCGATCTCGACGCGGTGGTGTTGATCGAGCGGGTGTCGTTCTCCGATCCGCCGTGGTCGAGGCGGTCGTTCGCGTCGTTGCTGGACGATCCGCGCGTGCGCTTCACGGTGGCCTGCGCACCGGCCGCCGGGGGTGGGGGCAATGCCGTCGTGGGCTACATGGTGATGTGGCTCGTGGCGGACGAGGCGGAGCTGGCGAATCTGGCGGTGGCACCCGCCCGGCGGCGTGAGGGGATAGGCCGCTACCTGCTGGATTCGGCGATGGCCGAGGCGCTGGCTGGGGGAGCGAAGTCGCTGTATCTCGAAGTCCGGGAGTCGAACGTCGCGGCGCGCGCGCTGTACGGGGGGCGTGGGTTCCTGGCGGTGGGCCGCCGTTCGGCCTACTATCGCAACCCAACGGAAGATGCCCTGCTGCTCCGGTATAGGCCGCCTCAGGTGGGACGAGGCGCGGTCTCGTGAGTGCCGTCTCGTGAGTGCCGTCTCGTGAGTGCCGTCTCGTGAGCCGACGGCGTTCGAACAGCACACCCCGTCTCGTTGGCTGTGTAGATTTTGGACTGGTTACCGCATGGCCCATGGGCCGGGAGGGGACGTGAGTCGCAGTCTGAACAAGGCATCGCTCATCGGCAATGTCGGGCAGGACCCCGAGATTCGGACGACCAACAACGGCAGTCGCGTGGCGACATTTTCGCTCGCGACGAGCCGCTCGTGGAACGGCCCCTCCGGTGACAAGCAGGAGAAGACCGAGTGGCACAAGTGTGTCGTGTGGAACGCGCAGCGCGGCAGCGGGCTGGCGGATGTAGTCGAGAAATACGTGCGGAAAGGCGAGAAACTGTACGTCGAGGGGCGCATCGAGTACCGGCAGTTTCAGGACAAGGAAGGACAGACCCGCTACGTGACGGAGATCAACGTGCGGGAGTTGATGCTGCTCGGTGGCCGGGGCGGGGGCAGCGGCGGCGGCGAGGGTGAAATCAGCGCGCCACGCAGCCGGCCGGCGGCGGCACGCAGCGGCGCGGCCGCCCGCGGCCCGAGCGGCGCTGCGCCCGGCGCGCCGGGGGCGGAGGCTGGCGGCGAGGATTTCGAGGATTTCCCGACGGCGCTTGCCGAAGAGGACGACGATTTGCCGTTCTAGCGGCGGCCGCGAGAGCGGCTGCCGGAGCGCCGGGCCCGCCGTCGCGTGATGGCGCCATGGCCGCAGATCTACGATCCGCTGCACCATCCGGCGTGGTCCACGCTCGTGGCGGCCGTGCCGGTCATCACGCTCCTGGGCTCCATCGCCGTGCTGCGCATCCGTGCGCACTACGCCGCGTTGCTCGGGCTCGCGGCGGCCCTCGCGGTCGCGATCGGCGTGCTCGGCATGCCGGTCTCGCTCGCCGTCCGGGCGTCGGCGCTGGGGGCCGCGTATGGCCTGCTGCCGATCGGGTGGATCATCCTCAACGTGATCTTTCTGTACCAGCTCACGCTCGACCGCGGGCTGTTCGGCGTCCTGCAGCACAGCCTCCGGCGGGTCACCGGTGACCGGCGCCTGCAACTGGTGCTCGTGGCGTTCTGTTTCGGGTCCTTCTTCGAGGGCGCGGCCGGCTTCGGTGCTCCCGTCGCGATCACCGGCGCGCTCCTCCTCGGACTCGGCTTCTCGCCGCTCGAGGCGTCCGGTCTCTCACTGATCGCGAACACGGCGCCCGTCGCATTCGGCGCGCTGGGGACACCAGTCGTCGCCCTGGCCGGCGTGACGGGGCTACCGCTCGCGTCGCTGAGTGCGATGGTCGGACGGCAACTTCCGTTCTTCTCAGTGCTGATCCCGTTCTGGCTGATGTTCGCGTACGCGGGCGCAAAGCGGACGCTCGCGGTGTGGCCGGCACTTCTCGTAGCCGGCGTGGCGTTCGCGATACCGCAGTGGCTGATCTCGAACTATCACGGACCGTGGTTGGTCGACGTCGGGGCCGCGCTCGTGTCGCTCGCCGCGGTGACCGCGCTACTCCGGATCTGGCACCCCGCCGATGTCCCGCGCGAGCCCCGTCCATCGCGCACGGGGAGCGACAGCCGCGAGGAACTTCGAGCCTGGATACCGTGGCTCATTCTCAGCGTCGTGGTGTTTCTCTGGGGACTGCCACAGGTCAAGGCGCTCCTGGACGGCATCTCGAGACCCGCGCTTGCCGTCGCGGGACTCGACAACCTCGTGCTCCGGATGCCGCCGGTCGTCGCGCAGGCGAAACCGGAAGCCGCCGTCTTCGTGGCGAACTGGCTCTCGGCAACGGGTACGGGGATCCTCATCGCGGCACTAATCGCCGCCGCCGTGATGGGATACGGGCCCCGCGAGGCGCTGCGTGCGTATGGCCGGACGCTGAACACCGTGAAGGTCTCACTGCTCACCATCGCCGCGATGCTGGCCATCGGTTTCCTGACGCGGTATTCGGGGCTCGACGCGATACTCGGGCTCGCATTCGCGCGGACGGGCGCGTGGTATCCCTTCTTCGGAACGGTCCTCGGCTGGCTCGGCGTGGCGCTCACCGGGTCCGACACCTCCTCGAACGTCCTGTTCGGCAGCCTGCAGCGCATCACCGCGCACCAGGTCGGAGTGAGTCCGATTCTCATGTCCGCCGCCAACAGCTCGGGTGGCGTGATGGGCAAGATGGTGGACATGCAGAGCATCGTCGTGGCCAGCACCACCACCCGCTGGTATGGCCACGAATGGGAGATCCTGCGGTTCGTCTTCCTCCACAGCGTCCTGCTCGTGGCGCTGGTCGGGCTGCTCGTGACCCTCGAGGCGTATGTGACTCCCTTCACGAGGCTCGTGCTCGGCGGCTAGCCGAGGGCAAAGCGGGCCTGGGGGGTGGCAGGCAGCGGACCACCTGGTACGGCGGCCACCCAGTACGGCCACTCAATACGGCCCGTCTGCACGGCAGTCTGCCGTCGCAGCCGGAGGGCTCAAGGGGACGGACTGACCGATCGGCCCCCCGTTTCGTCCTAGCGGGCTTCGTCGTCTCCCCCTGGACAGCCGTCCCGGGTACCGCCCGGGTACGCCACTCGTTGGCGGCGGTCGGGACCGTCCCGTCCCCCGTCGCGCCCCGTGGGGGATTTACGATGAAGGGAATGGTCCTAGACGTAATCCGCACCGCCGCCCAGCGCGGTGGGTTGTGCGCCGTGGCGCTGATGTCTTTGGCGCCGTCCGCGCGCGCGCAAGATTCGGCGGCCGCGCATCCCGCGCCGGCTGCGCCGGCTGCTGCCGCAGCGCCGGCCGAGCCGGGCGCCGCTACGTACCGCACGCATACCGTGCGGCCGGGCGAGACGCTCTTCGACATCGCGCAACTCTATCTTGGCGACGGTAGCCTGTGGCCCGAGATCTACCGGCTCAACACGAGCGTGATCGCGGATCCGCACTGGATCTACACCAACGCCGTCCTCCGGATCCCCGCGAACGCCGCGGGTGGCAACTCGGTGGCCGAGGCGCCTGCCGGCGGCGCCACGCCGCCAGCGGCGGCCGATGCGGCGCCGGCCCCGACACCTGCCGCCAACCGCAGCGCCGCGCCGGGGACGATGTTCCCGCTCAACGCGCGCGGCGAGATGTCGCTGGCGTCGAATCGCAGCGGATCGCGCAACGTGCCGCCCATCAGGAGCCTGAACTACAAGCAGGCCGCGCCCTATCTGGACCGCGAAGGCGGCCCCAAGGGCGCAGGGGTGGTGCTGGGTACAGTCGCCGTGTCGAATGTCATCGATGCATCCGACCGCGTGCACTTCGATCTCGGAGAGGATGTCTACATCACGATGCCCAAGGGCAGCACGGGGGCTGTTGGCGACCGGTTCTACACCTACCACCTCGGCACATCGTTCGGCGACCGCGGGCAGGTCGTGATTCCGACCGGGATCCTGACGGTGATTCAGCCTGGAGAGGGAACGGACGCGACGATCGCCCGCCTCACGACGATCTTCACCGTGGTCAACAAGAACCAGCAGGTGCTGCCGCTCGACATGACGCCGATGCCCGTGGAGCGCCCGTTGCACGTCGATGATGGCGCGAAGACGAAAGTCCTGTGGGTCGAGGATGACAACGTCCTGACCACTATCCAGTATTACGTCGTGCTCGAGGCATCCGAGAAGCAGGGACTTCACGTCGGCGACCAGGTGACGTTGTACCGGCCGCGCGAGCGCGTCCCGGAGTCGAGCGTCACATTGCCCGAGAGCGAGATCGCGGTTGGACAGATCGTCCGCGTCAACGGGTATTCGGCGACGGCCCAGATTCTCGCGAGCACCCAGCCGGACATCGAGCCAGGTATCGCCGCGAAAGTGACTGCCCGCGCGCAATAAGGCGCCATAATCGGAGTCGTGGCATCACACGGCCCGTGCGGCGTTAGCGGCCGGCCATTAGGCCGGCGATGAGCGTTTGAGATCGTGCCCGGGCAGCGAGCTGCGCCGGGCACGATTGTTTCTGCGAGCCCGCTGCCCCGTTCGCACCGTGCGGGGTTAAATTGACCGTTCCATGGTCGCGATCGCCTTATT
>JAJPIM010000044.1 GCA_021324775.1 Gemmatimonadota bacterium | reverse complement strand
GCCGGCCCCGCCGCCAGGAGGACCAGGTCTCCGCCTAGAGCGCACCTCCCAAACCTGGGACATTTTCACCCGGTACAAGCTGGGACATTTTCAGCCGGTATTGACAGCATCGTTGCGACAGCAAAACGATGTCGTGCGATGGAAGGATGCGTCTGAGCGGGACGAGGCGGTATACTGTGGGTTGAGCCAAGGAGGCGCTATGCGCAACGAGGTGCACGTAGTTGCGGGGCCCGGGACTCTGACTCTAGCGGCTGCCCGGAAGGCTATGGAAGCAGCGAAGGCCGCTCGTCCACGCGACATGACGTCGGTCTACAGTGACGCGAATAGGGAACGGTATCTGGGCCATTTTGGCCCGGGGCCAAGGAAATCCCTGCGCGGTTCCGTGGGTGCGAAGGGAAGGAAGGGGCGGGCGGCGAAAACCGAAGCCAAAAAGAAACGATAACCTGAGGAACGCGTGGCGGCTCGAGTCGAAGGTGTATTCATAAACGTTCCCTTCGACAGACAATACGAGAGTTTGTTTCGTGCACTCGTGTTCACCATTCACGAGTGCGGCTTTGTTTCACGGTGCAGTCTGGAGGTGGGCGACGGAAGTGTTGTCCGGATGGAGACGCTCTATCGGATCATCCGCCAATGTCCCCTTGGGGTTCACGATTTGTCGCGCGTCGCGCTAACCAGAGGCTTACCCAGATTCAACATGCCGCTCGAGCTGGGATTGTTTCTTGGAGCGAAACGATACGGGGGACGCGTCCAGCGGCGGAAATCATGTGTCATTCTAGATCGGGACCGATTTCGGTATCAGAGATTTTGCTCCGATATTGCTGGGCAGGACATTCGTGCCCATGGCAATCTTGCCGCCCCTGCGATCGCCGCAGTTCGTGATTGGCTTCGGGGCGCGAGACCGAGTAAGTCGATGAAAGGCGGTGCGATGATCGAGAAGCGATTCCTGTCCTTCTGGGAGGAATTGCCGAGAGCATATAGAGAGAACGGTTTAGATCAGAGACAGCTGCCCTTTCTCGATTATCGGATGCTTGTAGCCGGTTGGATCGAGACCAACCCGATTGGTGTGGCCAAGGGGTCGACAGTTAGCGTGATACGTCGGAATACCTTGCCCTAGACGGCCAACGGGAATGGCCGCGCGCTGCCTGAAGTTGCGCGATGTCTACCATCAGGCGTCGTCTACGCTCTTGATCGTCGCACCCAACGCAACGGCGGGAGCGCCCGCGATAGTGATCGGTGTGGCCGCCATCACGCAGCATGTGGTACGCACGGACAGCGGGTGGCGCATCGCGCGCCGCACGGTCGGCGCTGCTACCTAGTTGGCCAGGAGCGCGCCTCCCAGGGTAACCTGTGACTCAGTGATCTCGCTGCCCTGGCGCTAGCCAAGGGGCGATATCACATTCTGCCATGAATACCTGCGATGCGGCGGAGACGCTCACCGTCCGCACAATTGGCCGACCGCAAACTGGAGTCGCGGCGATGAGACGACCAGTCATGCTGAGCAGCGTGGGCATCGCGGTAGCGTTCGCCGTTATGGGTTGCCAGGCGAGGGCTCCTCATGACGAGGGTCCGCGCGATGCCAAGTACGCGCTCCAGGTGCCGAATGGTCTGGCGTTCGCCGAGTTCGAGGGATACGAAGCGTGGGAGACCGTTGCGGTCAGTCATAACGGCGACAAGCTTGCGGTCATCCTCGGGAATCCGACGCTGATCGCCGCGTATAAGAGTGGTATTCCCGGAAACGGCAAACCGTTCCCCGACGGGGCCAAGTTTGCGAAGATCCATTGGAACACAGAAGTGAACGACTCAGAGCCCGGCCAGCCGGTGGTGCCCACGACCCAGCATGACGTCGATTTCATGGTGAAGGACGCCAAGCGATTCCCGGAGGGCGGTTGGGGATATGCGGAGTTCGAGTTTGACGCCGCGTCCAAGACGTTCCAGCCTGGGACAACGGCGGATAGCCCGCCGCAGGCGCACGACGCCAAGTGCGGACTCGCGTGTCACACCATCGTGAAGACCAAGGACTACGTCTACACGAGGTACCAGACGCGGTGATACCGAATCCGATGGGCCGGCAAACGGGCCGCAATCCCCTCATTTGTAACCGTCCTGTCGCTCATTTTCGCTGTCCGAGTTGTCGCCGGATGGCGAGGAATTCGGCGTTGCGCGCCGAGCCTGCCTTTGGCGCCCTGCGAGCGCCCGTTGGGCCAGAGTTCTCACCGTAGAGGAGCGTCCCATCAGGGGCGACGATGAGAATCATTGGATTTTTGTCGCGAGCGTCCGTCACAGTAGCGAGGAGAGCGGGCGCATCGCCGTTTGTGATGCGCTTTACTCGAAGAGTGCCGAGGTCCCAGTGCCGGGGCGTTGGGCGAAAAATGGCGATAGAGTGGGGCGTCGTATCGGCCCCAACCGAATGGATCAGGGGCGATAGGAACTCAGGCATGCCATAGTCTGCAACCGCCCAGAGGTGCCGGGGGGCGAGCATCGTGGTGTCAGTTGCGGCCAGCGGGAGCGTATCGAGCGTGGCGTCGGCACGAAGCGAGACCCTATCCCCGTAAGCGGTGACACGATGGTGGAGCGGGCGGAGGGTCGAGTCCGACCACAAAGCCTCGTATGTGGCAACCCGGTTGCCGAGGTACGTCGCGTGGATCGTACCGACCAGACCATCGTTGCGGGCAAATCCGGACTCGATTGTCGATCCGCACGAGGCCGACGTGAAATGCTCGGTGTGCACGAATAGCACGCCGCTGACGGCGTTATCGGCAATCGTGAACGTGTAGCTGGTGTCGGCACCCGGAAGCGGACGGAGTGCGAGGCGAGCTTGAGCGGTCGAAATCGCCCACACGTCGTCCGTGGCGACAAGACCCGCTGCATCCGCGGTGTCAGTGCCGGTCGCGGTTGGGCGGCCACCGCGGCCCCGCAGGTCGAATTGCGCACGGTGCACGAGCACCCTGCCAGCGGCCGGATCGTAGAGATAGCTCTCGTGGATGGAACCCGTGACGTCGTACCAACTATACGAGCCCGCGGCCGAGTCGGCCCACGACGCATCACTATTATGAGCAGTGCCGTCGCCTACGATCTCCACCATGTGCGCGCCCAAGGTATCCAGCCGACGGGTGACGCGAAAAATGCGAGTAATGTCGTACGCGTGCGGTGCGCTCCCTGGTCCGCCACCCCCTGTGAAGCCCGCGACCAGAGTATCGGACCATGTTGTGCCGGGCGTGAGACGTGTGTGTGCCGGAGAGAGTCGCAGCGAGAATTCAGTCGGCTCGGGCTTATGAGTAACTGGGTTTGGCTTCGTGGCGCGACCGCGGGTGTCAACGTGGACGCTGTCCCGGTGGATCCGCCGACCGACGTTGAGCTGGTTATCCGTGAGCTGCACCATGAACCCGGAACGATCGCCGACCCAGCGCTGTGCGGCGATCGAATAGGCCGAAATCGCGGCCCAAGTAGTGTCATGGCGGCTGACCCAATACAAGCGATAGGGGTTTCTCACTGCAGTAAACACGGTATCGGCGGGGCCCGTGTACAACCCCGACTGGCCCGACGCGGCAGCGGGGGCGAGAACCGCAAGAACGATCGGTGCGAGGCGTCGGGCGCCGGTGAGTTTCATCATCACAAGAGTGTGGAATAGACGTCAATTATCGGCCGGCGCGGCCTATCTTTCGCCGCGCGAGCCGGGTGCCGGGAGCCCGTGATCGATCACGATAACCGGTGCATGATCCTTGGCGCATTCGCGTAACCACGCAATGACATCAGGGAAGCGGTTTTTTGGAAAGAGACCGTGCCCGCCGGTCGCTCGGCGTACGATGTCGAGAGAGCGACCGTTCTGTTGATATGTGATGTCGAAGGCACCGAAGACACTCGACGCGGAGACCGAGGGTGGGAGCCTGGCCTTCCAGCCAGGCGGCAGAGCGATGTGTGTCTCGTCGACGAAAGTCAACGATGGTAGAATGCGCGCGGCATCAATCGGTTGACTTCGATATGGGGCTGCGACACCATTGGCCATTTGCGTGAAGGTCGCGGAGGCGTCGAAATGAGGCAGAATGTCCACGTCGGCCTGCCGTTGCGTTGGATGCGCATCGCGGATGACGAACGACACGACCGGCACTGCCTTGAAGTCCTTGCTGTCGAATAGCACCACGCTGTCGATCTTCACATCCGGTATGGTGGTGGACACGAAGGATCGAAGCAATGCGTTACGCTGTGCGGAGTCCTCAGCCGCGCTGACGATCGCGCGTAGCAAGGCCTCGGACCTACCGTGTCCGCTCACTACGACCCTGCCGGAAAACGTCCCATCGCCGGTGAGCTCTCCAGTGAGAGTGACCACCATTCGGCTCGAGTCGGCTGAATCGGTTGGCGTCGTCACGTCCTCGACGTGGCCGTCGTGGCCGAGGACCAGTGCGAATTTGCCCGCGTCGGGTTCGGCGAGGCTTTCAAGGCGATAGAACGCCGACGTCGGATCGACGTATTGATACCCTGAGGGCCTCTTTATGGCGATCAGCTCGTGGTCGAACGCGCGGATAGTCGGCAGCGTCGAATCCGGGGAATCGATCACACTGGTCAACACGGGGAATGCCTGGACCCCGATCACGCCCAACGCATCGATGAGCAGCGTCGCCTTATCCTTGGAGTCGCCCATTCCGGCGGCAAGCACGCTATCGGGGAACCGGGGCCGATATCCGTCCGATCCGAGGTTGGCCGCGACGTAGCGAATGTCCTGGGCCACCCATCGATAGACGGCGTGGACCGAGTCAGACAGTGTCGTGGCGCGGGCGACGACGCCGCGAACCGTGTCCTGTATCGCCTTGTCCGGGCGAAGCCGATCCGCGGCGAGATCCGCGAACCAGACCCCTACGTCGCGCCAGGTTCCGGCTGCGGCCGCATCCACACCGACGGCAGCGTCCGTCGAATCGAGCGGTGGCGCGTACAACTCCTGTCTCTTCCATCGCACCTGCTGTTTCGTCCACTGATGGACCTGGCGCAGGCCGATGACCGTATCGCGCCGTTCGAAGTCGAGGTGATGCTCGACCATGTGGAGCGCCATATCCTTCGGCGCATCGATGACCAGGCGTCCCCGCCGAACCGATGTCTGCGTCGCGAGGCGCCACCTGAAATAAAAGTCGCCGGGCCGGTACGGTTTCCAGTCATCAACGGTCCAACTTCCATCGATCAGTGTCCCGGGCGCGACCCCGCTCAGTGACATCCGAATGATTTTACGGCGGGCGTGCGCCTGAGTGGTGACTGACGCCGCGACGTCCGATTCCTGCACGAGCGATGGTTTGTCGCTGATCGTCGTTCCGTCCGTCTTCAAGACGCGGGTCCAGCCCAATGTCGCGTGCTGGTGATCGGGATCGTATTCGATCCTCCGTTCCTGGAGGGACTCGGCTCCCTTGTGTCGCAGTACCTGAATGATCTGGTGCCGCGTGACGGTTTTTCGCCCGTCGGTCTGGACGGTGACCACCACGTCATCCAGCAGCAGAATCGAGCCGTGATCCGGGTATTCCGTGCTGTCGACGGCCAGACGGTAAATGGTGTCGCTCCGAACCAATTGAACGACGGGGTGCGGCGCGGCGTGTGGCGTCTGAGCATCGGCCGAGGGGATACCGGCCGGAATCGCGGAAGCGATGAGGAGAGCGAGCCACAGCGTTGAGGCGCACAACGAGACAGCCGGGTCTGCTCCAGGTCGTGACATCGAGATCGATTGGGCTATGGCTTCAGGGGGAGACTTGCGGCGTGCGGGTTGAAGGCTATTCCGATGGGTCCATTGAGTGATGAAACACGGACCGTCGGCTGGGGATGTCCGCTCGATGCTAACTGACCCTTGCTGAACTCGACTATCGATGCATTGCCCTGAAAGTTGGAGACCCACAGGTCGCCGCTATTGTCGAACGCCACGCCTGCCGGGTCATCGAGCGAGCCACTCGACGCGGTCAAGAAGACGGCGGGGTCCGGAGCGCTGGTCGTTGTGAGCTGGCTCGCCGACAACTCGACGATCGTATTCGTGAAGCCACTCGCGATCCAAAGACCACCGTGTGAGTCGAAGGCCATACCCTGCGGCTCAAGAAAAACCGCCGGGGCTGGCGTAATCGTGACGACGGGAACCGGCGTGCCGGATTGGGCCAATTGACTGGCCGTGAATTCCACCACCGTCGATTGTCCGTCGTCGTTACCGATCCACAGGTTGCCGCCGGCGTCGAATGCGATGCCGAAGGGTTGATTCAGCGATCCGCTTGCGGATCCGATCGTCACGGCTGGAATCGGACTGCCATCCGTCAGGATTTGGCTCGCCGAGTATTCGACGACGGTATTCGCGCCCATGGCGACGTTCGTCACCCAGAGATTCCCGTTTGCATCAAAGGCCAGTGCCGCGGGCGAGTTCAACGATCCGGCGTTGGCAATCAGCGTGACCGCAGGTGACGGCGGAGTTGATGAACCATTTGCCGCGCTCAACTGAGCGGCCGTAAACTCCTCGACTGCATTACTCGTGAATAGTGGCACCCACAAATTGCCCGCCGCATCGAACGTGGCGCCGAATACACCCTGCGCCGCGACGCTCGTCGCCGGAAGGTCCGTCTGCTGCTTGCCGAGCTGCTCAGACAAGTATTCAGCGATGGATGAAAATCCGCCGAAGGTGGCGACCCACAACGCGCCAGTGCCGGGCCGGAGGCCATACGAAACCACCACCGTGTCCGGAGTCTTCGACCGGACGACAGATACCGGGGTACCGGAGATTGTCCCCACGAAGATCGATCCGGCGATTGAGTCGGCAATCGTCACTGGCGCGGCCGTGACTGTGTACGTGCCGGTAGCGAGACCGGGCAGCGTGGCCGACGCAGTCAGTGATTTCGTGAATCCCCCGGGACCGTGCACCGATACGGCTGGCACGACGCCGTTGGGTGCGCTGATGAGGACCGCGAGTGCGCCCGAATGCGGGCCGGTGGGAACGCTACAGGCTGCAACGGCAGCGGCTGCGATGCTGAGAGCCAGGCACAACGGGCGCGCGGGCAGACGCATAGCCGACACCGGATAAAGGTCCACTACAATACCGGCGAGGCCGCTCCGGGTCGAGGGACGCGAGGGAAAACACTCCGTGCGACTTCAGCCAGGACAGTCGGACCACACGCCCTGTGAGCCGCGGTCTCCGGGTTTGAAGTGACACAGAGAATCACGGTGTTACATCGGCGCGGTGACCGCTCGCCCCTAACACGCCGGCGTTGCTTGGTGCGCAGACGGAGCGGTCCGCTGTAACACAAAGATTCGCTATGTAACCGCGTGGAACACGCTGAACACAATGAGTCAGTTTGCTCCGGTGCGGCGCGTGCCGCGACGCGCCGGTGGTATGTCACCGGCGTGAATCCGAGCGATTTTGAAACGGACCTATTGTCGGTGAACGCCTCTTCCGGGACCTGACTCGGGATCAGGAGAGTCCTGGTTCGAGCCCAGGAGGGGCAACTGAGATAACTCGCGGCGCTGCTTCGGTTTCCTGAAATAGCGCCGCTTGCTTTGCGCCGAGGCGGGGCGATTAGTGTAGCTCGTATGACATCGAGAATCGTCCCCGTTACACCGGCGCACGTAGTCTGATCGATCTCCTGGCAAGCCTTGCGCACCATGCATACCGTTGAGGCGGCTGACAAAGAGCCAAACCTATGAGGTGTGCTGTCATGCTCGAGAACCGAGAGATATGACGACGCGACCGACACCCCCGATCGTCACTCCTGTGCCGGACCGGCTAGAGTTTCGATTTCTCTGGAATGCGGCGGAGCATCGGCGACTATTCAAGGCCGTGCGGCGCGTGGTCTGGCGGCGCGCTTGGTACCGGCGGCTGCTTCCGGTTGGGGTCGTCTTTATCGTTGTCGCCGAGGCGGCGGCATTGGCGGCATCTCCTGTTCCGTTGTCGCGCGTTGCTTCAGGGTCTTTGCCCTATGTGGTGCTGATCGCGTTCTGGTTCGTTCTGATCCGCTGGGGTTTTCCGTATCTCAGCGCTCGCGCCTATGCGCGCGATCATCAGCGCTGTATCCCCCACGATCAGGTGCGCGTGGTCACTGCGGATGGCGTCGAAGCGCACTGCGTAACCACCAACCTAAAGATCCAGTGGTCGGGGATCACACGTGTGATTGAGACTCCAGAGTTCTTTCTGATGTTCACGGGGCCCGCCTGCGCGTTCGCCTTACCAAAGCGCGCTGTTCCGGATGCCGATAGTCTCCGCGCGGTACGGGGCCTCTTTGGGCGGGTTCTCGGTTCAGGCGCCGAGCTTCTTGCCACGTAGGCGCCGGGATTCCCAGTCGTTGTCCGAGCCTTCTCTGAAGCAAAAGTCCAGGCCAGACCATTGTCGAAATACTCGTGGGGCGCCGTCTCAGCTCTAGCGATCTGCCTTCTTGGGGCGACATCGGAACGGACTTGGGCCCAAGGCCATCGAACATGGCGCACGGTCGTCACACCGGACGGCGCACTGCGCGTTCGTTTGCCCGGTGACTACCGCGCACGAAACGCCTATGGATGCTGGAGTCGAAATGCCCGGCTGCAAGACCGCCCGGGTTGGAGGGATCTCTGCCTCTCCGTGGCGGATTCTGGAGGGTCGCGGCACATGCACTTAATCGATCTCCAGGGATCCCACTTCAGTGATGCACGCGGGTGTCGCGCGGACTGCACGCGGTACGAGAACGTGAAGGCGGATACTCTGGAGATTGGCGGCCGACAGGCTGTTGTCGAGCGCGGGCGTGCCTCGGGCGGCTTCGAATGGATGCAGCGGCGACGAGTAATACTCGTCGTCCTTCCTCTCGCGGACGGTCGCACGGCCCTAATGACGGGAAGTACCGGGGACGAGGCGGGCTATCAGGAACTCCTGGCCGTTGCCCACACGATCGAGGTTGCCCGGTCGCCGTGAGCCGCAGTGGAGGCCGTGTAATAGGAGGGACAATTCAAAGCGCCCCGGCGAGAAAGCCCTCCGCTGTCCGGCGTGTTGAGATGCTGCAGCGCGACTAGGGGCTATCGCCGTCGGTCCGGTGCACCTAGAAAGCACCGACGAGTTCGACCGTCACGCTCGCATGTTTCTTTCCTTTGCGTCTCGGTCCAACCTGGATACGAACATCCATGTCCAGCGAGTTAAGAAAACGCTCGAGCCGTTCCTGGCTGAAGCGCGCGAGTTTGCCGCGGACGAGGTCCGACATGTCGGGAGGAGCGATGCCGAGCACTTCGGCTGTCCGCCGCTGCGTCCAACCCTTATCAGCGATGATCTTGCGGATCACGCGCGCCAATTCGGCTTTGGCCAACCGGCCTGCTGCATCCGGGAGCCCTAGATCTTCGAAGACATTGCCGGTGCCCGTCTCTATCTCGATAGGCTCGGCGGTTTTCACCTGCTTGGCTTTAGTCGCCATTAGCTCTCTCCAGTCCTTCGGTAGGTTTCGTCGTAATCCCGCTTTGCGGCGTTGAACCGCTCACGGACACGATCTTTGTCCATTTTCGGCGTGCCGATTCCAGACTTCGATTTCTTCATGAAGACGTCGAGTACGTAAACGACCTCGGGAAACGCCGCCGTATACACCGCTCGATAGGTATTGCCGTCGAAGTCCTCGGCGATTTTCCAAATCTGGCGGGGTAGACCCTCTCCAAATGGCTTCGCGCCAGCCGGGGTATCGCCATATTGGACGTCCAGCAGCGCTGCTCCGAATACATCCTTCACATCTTCCGGAACACCGTCCAGGCTTTTCTTGCTCCCGCCGACCCATTTGAGTGGTCTCAGAGGAGGCCTTACCGGCGCCGGCATGTTTGTATGTTAGCAAAACTGCTAACTCCAGTCAAGCCTCGGGAAAATACAAGCCTCTGGATCAGGAGAGTCCTTGTTCGAGCCCAGGAGAGGGCAACTCCCACGCTAGACACGACTTCGCCCACCCTCGCCGGGGTGGGCGTTCGCATCATGCCGTCCTGGGCCGGCTGTTGCGCCCCGAAGACGACAGCCTGTCGCACGTGCTCGTGCTCAGCTACGGTGCGTGGCAGCGGGACTTCAAGGCGTATTCCAACCTTCTCGGCGTTCGGGAGCACCCATTTCCAGGCGGCGCTCGTCACCACGATGGGCGCGCCACGAGCGAACATCAGACCGGAGACAATCCATGCTCCGAAACACGGTCAGCGCGATGGTATGGGTAAATGTGGTGCTGGTCGCCGTGCTGGCTGCCGCATGGCCGATCCATGCGCAGGACACAAAGGCGCAGGACGCCACATCGCCGTATCCCAGCATGGCTCCGATCGAGCAATACCGGATGGACCGTGATGCAGAAATCGCGATGGCACGCACCGCGGCCCCTGCGTCGATATCACGCGATGCGGAGGTCCTGGTGCTGGGACAGAAGAACTTCGAAACCGCGGTCCAAGGCAAGAATGGTTACGTCTGCCTGGTCGGCAGAGCGTTTGCGGGGCCATTGACCAACCTCGAGTTCTGGAATCCAAAAAATCGGAGCCCCATCTGCTACAATCCGCCGGCCGCGCGGTCCCTCATGCCGTATGCCATGAAAGAGGCCGGGATGGCACTGGCTGGCGCCTCTAAAGCCCAAATCACCGATGCGATCAGGACCGCAGTGGCCAAGAAAGAGCTGGGTGCTCCCGAGTTGGGTTCCATGGCCTACATGATGTCCAAGGAAGCGTACCTTACCGATCGGGATGGCCATAATCTGGCCCATGTGATGTTTGAGCTTCCACGCGACGGCGTATTTCGGGATCCTGCCTTTTTCGTGTCTTGGGATCCAGCACCGGTGATCGAGTTCAACGTTCCCGTGGGTCACTGGTCGGACGGAACGGAAGAAACCGCGTCGAATACACACTGAGCGCGTTCAACACTCTGACCGTGGCCCTGTGCGGTGATGCCGCGTTTTGGCGAGGAAGTTATCTCGTCGTCACTGAAGGATTGAAGCGCCGTCTCTCAAGGCGATTTGGCTGGACGTGACTCGGCGGCCCGATCCGGCAACAATCGGGGGTCGAAGTCAAATGGTTCGGGCGGCGAGACGACGATCTGGCCGTACCTGGGATGCTCCGGGTTGAGTAGATAGTTGTGGGCAGGTCGCACGAACCGATCCGGATCACTCTGTAGGAGAGGAACGCTTCATTACACTTGGACGCTCAAGACGTGCGCGGGCGTCTACCGGAGGATGAACGGGGTGAGGTCACCGACTGATCCGTCGATCAACGGAATGCTCTTGATCACCTCCTTCACCGCTTCCTCGGGAAAGCCCGACTCCAGCGTGAACTGATAGCCCGCGAAGGCGTCCAGATTGTCGTCGAGCCCCCAGAAGAAAAAATTGTGGTACGAAAACCGCAGCATCCGCTGCATCAACCCGTTCGGGTCGTGGACCCGGTTCAGGTTGATGTGATGTCCATAATATTGTGGGTACACACGCAACCAGATCGTGGATTGACGCGTGACCGTGATGTAAATCTCCAAGCGCGATGCCCAGTGGAGTCCCTTGTCATAGAACCCGTCGAGGTCGAACGGGTTGCTCGCTCGATACCAGCGGATCTCCCGCGCCGGTTCGTAAGTGGCGATCACCGCCTTGACCTTTTCCAACGTGACGGCTTGAACAGAATCCGCGGCTGACTGGGCGGCCAGCGGCTGGAGCCCGCCGGCTGCAAGGACCAGCGCGCACACATGCCAGAGAACGCCAAGCCGGCTGCTCACGTAATCGCCGCGAAGTTTGGGTAGATCATCCCGGAGGAGGCAGAAGCGCAATTGCTGCTCCGTTTCTCGATCGCATCGACGCCGGGGTATTTCGTTGCCAAGTCAGGATCGATGCTCCTTGATGGAGCGCGTCAGCCGGGAGAGGATTCAGCCAAATAATCTGGCAACATACTTGGCTCGAAGTCAAAGGGCTCGGGGCGCGACACGACGATCCGGTGTACTCGGTGATGGAGAGTCGTTGCCCGGCTCCCACTTTCGGTCCAACGGGAACGGCCTCTGGATAGTTGAAGCGGACGTGGCCACCGCAGCCAGTCTCGTCATCGCGCCAGCGGGCCATTTGTCTCGTGCGAGGTTTGCCGGAGGCCGGCCGGGCCGTTCGTTGCCATAGTGACGCCAGGGCAACCGGCTGGATGGCGGATCGAGTTCGTCAGACGTTGACGAGTCGTTGCGCGCCGGCCACCAGCCCAAGTGTCAACACGGCAATCGCGATCTCGCCGAGTGCTCCGACCGCAAATGGCCGGAGCCCCAGCGTGCGGAGTTCGCGCACATTCGTTTTGAGGCCCACGCCAGCGAACGTGAGCAGAAACGCCCAACGCGAGAGATTGCCGAGCGACACCAGTTGCTCGCCGGTGAACACGTGTGCCGTCGCCAACACCGACACGATCAAGAAGCCGAGCACAAACTTCGGGAACTTGTCCCACACGAAACGCACCCGGTTGCCGACGATCTGGGCTTCGCCCCGGCTCGCCCAGTAGGCCGCGTACCCGAGGACCACGAACCCGATCATGGCATTGCGGGTGGTTTTCGCCAGCACCGCGACCTTCCCTGCGGTATCGGAGTAGAGCACTCCGGCGGCGGTGGCCTCGGCCGTGTTATCGACGCCGAGCCCCGCCCACAGTCCGTACGCCTGATCGCTCAGATGCAGCGCGTGTCCGACGAGTGGGAAGACGACGAGGGAGAGCCCGCCGAGCAGGAGAATCGCCGTGATCGCGACCGACGCATCCTCATCGTCGGCACCGATCGCCCCCTGGGTCGCGATGATCGCGCTCACCCCGCAGACCGCCGACCCAACGGCGAGCAGCGACGTCATCTTCGGCCGCAGCCCAAACCAGCGGCCGAGCGCGATCATGATGACGGTCGCCATGACGATCTCGATGATGACCAGCACCAGGCTCACCGTGCCGAGCCGCAGCACGTCGCCGAGCACGAATCGCGCACCGAGCAACACGATCCCGATCTTGAGCCAGAGCTCGTACGTATCGACTCCCGGCCGGAAAATCTCCGGCAGTCTGACGGCATTGCCGATCACCAGTCCGATCACAATCGCCCACAGCACATACTCGATATTGGGAATCGTCCAGTGGTGTGCCTTGGCGGCGGCATTGATCGTATGCTCCATCACCTTACCCGCATATCCGACCGCGAAGAGCAGCGCCACGCCTGGTACGGCGCGGAAAGGAGAAGTCCGCGATATCACTGGCGCCGGCGGCGCGACAGTGGGCGCTACCATGGCACGTGCCCGATGGCGCCGACCCGCACCAACGCCGCCAGCACCAACGCGACGATGACCGCCCAAGTATCTCTCGACAGATTCTTCATAGTGGCCTCTCAGGTCACAAACGCAAAAACGCCCGCGAGCCAGAGCTCACGGGCGCCAGTGATTCACAAAAAACGATGCGCTACGCGGCCGGGCTCCTCAGGGTGATGGCCCGGCAACAACAGGCGAGATTTCCGCTGCGCTGTAGCGTCATGGTGAACATCATAGCCACCCCGAGTCTGCTCGTCAACGCGCCGCCGCTAGCCCTTCCGTCTTTGCGAGTGTGCTTTCGGTTTGGTCTTCTTGTCCCATCCGTGGAAACGCGACAGGTCGCCTGCGTTCCATGCCTCACGGAGTCCAGGCACGCTCAGATCCCAGTCCGGGCGGATCTCGCGCGTGACGGCCCGCAAGTCGTCCCAAAGATTGGCAACCGACGGGCGGCCCCAGAACCAGTAGCCGTTGTAGATGCTGTAGATCACGAGGCCCGGTTTCAACACAAGCGTGTGTGGAATCATTGGGTTGTTGGCGGGATCCGTGTACTCCTGGATATCCAGGTCCTTCTGGATAGTCCGTTCGACGTCGGCGAGGAAGGTCCACTGCGCGCCGACCGACGCGCGGAATTCCTGGAGCGTGTGGTGGTCGTCCGTGGCGATCGTGACGATCTGCGTATACGCCGCGGCGATCTTCGGATAGAACGCGGCGAGCTCCAGATGCTGCTGGTGCTCCTTCGGGCAATAATGGCCGCGCGCGAGCGTGAGGATCAGCGGGTCGTCGCCCTGTAGCGCGCTGAGCTTGCGCGGGGTGTCCGTGTGATCGGGGAGCTCGTAGTCAGGGAAACGGGCTCCCGGCACGATGTCAGAGCGAATGGCTACACTCCTCCACTAGGGTGCCGGCATCTCAGCCAGCGGTTTGCATCGACATTGCATTGACTTCGCCTAGCGAATCGCGATGACCAAGCCTCGGCATCGACTGCATTCGTGGTTGAGCCGTGTGAAATCGTAACGTGGCGTTGACGGCGAAAGAACCCTGCGTGATTGTTGGCGCGTTCAAGGCGGGCGTCGCCGCTCTCGAGGCCGCGTCCCGCGTCTGGATAGCGGCACAAGCAGACGACGTGCCACATCGCTACATGGGTGGCGAGGGGTATTTGCCAATTCACCTGCGGTTGCGTGAGCAGGTTACCTGTTTGGAGGCTGATCACGTCACATCAACGCGACGCGGCTTCCCGGCGTAGAGGATCCGAGGGCAAGCGGTCTCTACAGTACCGGCGTTCGCGACGCCCCGTCTGTAACTCCGGCCTGCCCGACTATGGAAGTCGGCACTGTGGCCGGCAAAGCCATGCAATCCGCCCGGCAGATCGGGGCGCAGGGCGGCTACCGGACGATGAACGGGGTGAGGTCACCGACTGATCCGTCGATCAACGGAATGCTCTTGATCACCTCCTTCACCCGTGCCAGATAATGCCAAGCCGGCCAGTCACGTAATCGCACCGACGAATTCAACAGTGCTCGGCTGTATCTCGATAGGCTCAGCGAATTTCGCCTGCTTCGCTTTGGCCGCCATTATCGCTCTCCGGGCTACCGGTAGGCTTCGTACGTAGTGATGATCTGCACGTCCGACTCAACCGTCGGTCGCCGGGAGCCCGAATGCCGGAAAGAGCGTTGCGTCGAGGAAAGCGGTGATCTCGACGACCTTGCCGCCCTCGATCCGCAGCAGCTCGATCCCGTGCGCACGATGGACAGGGTTCGCGGGGGTGCTGAGGTAGAGGGCGCACGCCGGCTGCCGGTTCGCCCCCACGATCGCCACCTTGCGCATGTGACCGACAAACGTGGGCGACCGGGGCTCGAGCGCCGCGCGGAGCGTGGCGACGATGATGTCGCGGCAGCCGTGCCAGGCGGGAATGGGCGGCATCGTGGCCTGTGCGTTCTCGCTCAGAAGTGCCGCGATCGCAGCGCAATCCGAGCGTTCGAATGCCGCGATAAACCGGTCCAGTACGTCGCGTTCCTCGGAACTGCAGGCCGTCGTGGTGACGCTTCGCGGCGCGCGATGGTGTGCTCGCATGGTTGCCCGGGCGCGCTGGAGCGCGCCGTTCACCCCCGCGATCGTCGTATCGAGACTCTTGGCCGCCTCGCGCGCTGACCAATCCAGGACGTCGCACAAGATGAGCACGGCCCGCTGCCGTGGGGGCAACAACTGCATCGCGGCGAGGAATGCGATCTCGATCGTCTCTCTCGCCACCACGAGCGCGTCCGCGTCGAGCAGCCGGTCCGGATACGGCTGGAGCCACGGCAGGTCGGCCGGCGGCCCTGGGTCCGTGCCGCCGGCCATCGGCGGCCCGAGCTGCCAGGGCATGACGCGGCGCGGCTGGCGCTCGAGCGCGTCCAAGCACGCGTTCGTCGCAATGCGATAGAGCCAGGCGCGGATCGTCGCCGGTCCACGGCTCGTCTGCCGTTTCCGCCAAGCCTTGAGGAAGGTCTCCTGGACGAGATCTTCCGCATCGTCGAGGGAGCCGAGCATGCGGTAGCAATGCACGTGCAGTTCGCGCCGGTGACGCTCGAACAGGGTGGCGAAGTCAGTGCTGGGCTGGCGACCCATCCGACCACGTTGCTAGAGGGATGGCGAAGACCATGATGGGAGGAAAACTGACAGGCTCCGGGTGTTTGGACATGAACCAGTACGATACGGCTGCCACGACCGGCGAATGCTCGACGCCGGTGCCCCAATCCTCCGCGCGCACAATCGGCGTATAGAACATGAGGTGTGATCCATTGTGGTCGCCCTCATCATACAGGTACGCCGATCGCGACATCATGTAGCTCATGGCTCCGGCCTCGAGTTGCCCGGGCAACTCTCCGTTTGCGAGAGCGGCCTTGACCGCGGCAATGACCTCTGCTTTGGACCGGCCGGCCAGGAACAGCGCCGTCTTCTTCTCGATGAACGGTAGCACGCTGCGCGCGGCCTGCGGGTTGAGGCAATCCGGTCCTCGAATCCTGGGATTCCACATCTCGGGCAGGTCGAAGGGGCCGATCCAACCACGTTCGACAAAGCAGACAAAACCATTGGTACCATCGACGGCAGTCTCGTATCCGCGCCGGCTGAGGACCAAGATGGTCGCGTCCCGCGAGATCGCGTACGGAGCCGCGGTCCGGGCGAGCGCGATCTCGGCGTCCCGCGGCATCAGGTATTCTTCGACCGGACGCATGGCTGGGTCGGGGGTCGCGCCGGCCGCAAGTGTGATCACGATGGCGGCCGCCGCGCGGCGAGAGAGAAGAATGGTATGCATGGGAGTATGACGGCTGGCGCCATCAAAACTCATCGCTCGCCAAAATGCGACACCGGGCCAAGGGGAGGCGAGGTGTTTGGGGGAGGAATGAGGAGGATGCTTGCGTTGTTACTGGTGCCGATTGCCTCTTGCATGCTGCACGCACAGACACGAGCGTCTGTGGTTCCGGCTTGCCCGACTATGGAAGTCAGCATTGTAGCTGGCACAGCGGCGCAATCCAGCAGGAACGTGTCTGCTCTCCGAAGATCCTTGATCCCATTACCGGGAAGGGTTTTCTCATTGGCCCGTTCAGCCGCGACGAGGCGGAGAAGTTAGCGGACTCGATAAATCACCGGGCCGTTTGCTACAGTTGACTGCGGGCAACCGGTCTCAGCCTTTGCCCCCGATGCGTGAATATGCGGGATTCTCAACGGTTCGTGGGAACGGCCCGTTTTCATGGGTGACCATGGGTCAATCATTGAATCGGGTAGTCGTGGCGACCGTCGCGCTGATCGGGTTGTCTGGCGTCGCCCGCGCCCAGACCACGACACCCGCGGCGCGCGACTATACCGACGCGGACGTTCGCTTCATGCAGGGCATGATCATGCATCATGCCCAGGCCATCGTGATGTCCGACTGGGCCGCGACGCATGGGGCGCGGCCCGACCTCGTGATCCTGTGCAAGCGCATCGCGCTCTCGCAGCGCGACGAGATCGCGGTCATGCAGCAGTGGCTCAAGCAGCGCGGCCTCAGTGCGCCGGATCCCCTGCACACGGCGTCGCCCGAGTCCGGCCCGATCCGGGACACGAGCCCGATGCACATGCCGGGCATGGACATGGGGACGGGCCCCATGATGATGATGCCGGGCATGCTCTCGGCCGACGACATGCGACGCCTCGATGCCGCCCGGGACACCACCTGGGACCGCCTTTATCTCACCGGGATGATCACGCACCACCGAGGCGCCATTGCCATGGTGGCCGATCTGTTCGCGACGCCCCGTGGCGGACAGCAATCGGATCTCTTCGGTCTCGCCACCGACGTCGACGCCGGACAGCGGGTCGAAATCGCACGTATGCAGGCCATGTTGAACACGCTCAATTCCACCCATCCCACATGATGCCGCGCCACGCCACTCTCTTCCTCGTCCTCGCGCCGCTGGCATTCGCCTCGGCTGCCCTCGCCCAGTCGGATACCGCCGACCCACGCGCCCACCTCAAGGCCGGTCTGTACGATGCCGGCATTGCCGCGAAGGGCATGGAACTCGTCGCGCACCGCAACAAGCCGGACGTGTTCCATCCCGATACGCCCGGAGGGCTCGTCTACGCGAACTCGGACATGGCGTTCGGTGGCCGCTATCTCTATCAAGGAAATTTCAGCGGGTTCCAGATCTGGGATATCGCCGACCCGGCGAACCCGACGCTGGCACACGCCGAGGTCTGTTTCACGGAGCAGGGCGATGTCTCGATCGACGGCCATCTCTTGTTCGTGTCGGCCGAGAACACCGGGAGCCGGTTGGACTGCAGCGCCCAGGGCGTGAAGGACAGTGTGAGCAGCGATCGCATGGTGGGCATTCGTATTTTCAACGTTTCCGATCCGAAGAATCCCAAGCAGGTCGCGGACATTCAGACCTGTCGGGGCTCGCACACGCATACGCTCGTGCCCGATCCGACGGACAAAGGCGTCGTCTACGTGTACGTATCGGGCTTGGCGCGCGTGCGGTCGAGCAGCGAGATGGCGGGCTGCGTCGGGACTGGGGTGAACGATCCGAGCAGCGCGATGTTCCGGATCGAAGTCATTCGCGTGCCGCTGGCGAACCTCGCATCGGCCCGCATCGTCAGCTCGGCGCGCATCTTCAACGACCTGGCGGCCGCTCCGACGCACGGCCTTTCGCCGGCCGACACGGCCAACGGGGCGGTGCTGCGCGTGCCGCGCCGGTATCTGTCGCAGGTGCCCGGCACCGCATCGGCAGCCGACACGGCGCGCATCGCGCATCTGTTCTCGTTGTTGTTCCTGCAACATGGCGACAGCCTGAAGATGGCGCCCTACGCCGACTCGCTCCGGCAGGCAGGTGTCGCGCTTCAGCTCCCGCCCGAAGCCTACCACCCGTCCGGGCCGTCGCAGTGTCACGACATCACCGTGTACCCGGCGGCGGGCCTGGCCGGTGGTGCGTGCGCGGGCTACGGGCTGCTGCTCAACATCAAGGATCCCGTGCACCCGGTACGGCTGCAGGCCGTCTCCGACTCGAACTTCGCGTTCTGGCATTCGGCGACGTTCAGCAACGACGCATCGAAGATGATCTTTACCGACGAGTGGGGTGGCGGCACGCAGGCGAAGTGCCGGGCGACCGATCCGATCGACTGGGGCGCGGACGCCATCTTCACCAATGATCACAACGCACTGACCCACGTCGGGTATTTCAAGATGCCCGCGGCGCAGACATCAACCGAGAATTGCGTCGCCCACAATGGGAGCTTGGTGCCGGTTCCCGGCCGCGACATCATCGTGCAGGCCTGGTACCAGGGCGGCGCATCGGTCGTGGACATTACGGATCCTGCCCACCCCAAGGAGATCGCCTACTTCGATCGTGGGCCGATCGATTCGACGAAGCTGGCGCTCGGCGGCTTCTGGTCGACGTACTACTACAATGGCTACGTGTACGGCTCGGAGATCGCACGCGGGCTCGATGTCTTGAAGCTGACGCCGACGCCCGACCTCACGCAGAACGAGATCGATGCCGCGAACCTCGTGCGATTCCGCGAGCTCAACGTCCAGGAGCAGCCCAAGCTGGTGTGGCCGGCGGCCTTCCCGGTGGCGCGCGCGTATCTCGACCAGTTGGTGCGGGACAGCGGGTTGCCGGAAGCGCGGACCACGGCCATCGCCAGTACGTTGCAGGCCGCGGAGCAGGCGAAGGGAACCGCGCGTACCGCAACGCTCCAGCGGCTCGCGACGGAGCTTGACCGCGACGCCAAGACTGCAAGTGACGCCCCGCGCGTGCGTGCGCTGGCGAGGGTTGTGAGGGGATTGGAGGCGCCGAAGCCGTGACGTGCTGAGGTCACGCGGGCCCGGGATCTTCTGCAGAATGTCGTTACGGACCGTGGTACGGCTCACTGCGGGCGTGGTGCTCGCCCTGCCATCGGCCGGCCGAACAGCTTTCGGTCAAACCGAAGATAAAGAGCCTTCTGCAGTGGTTGAGTTGGGAGCCGCGGGTCAACAAAGTCTCAAGGGCGGCGGGCAGAGTGTCGGGCCTACGGCCGCCGTTGAAGTCACGCCGATCGAGCACTGGCTCGAGCTGGAGGCTGGCGTGACGCCTCTTTTCGGTCATGACGCGACCGAATGGGACATCGATCTGCTCTTCAAAAAGCCTTGGACGTTGTCCAACAACGCCGAGTTCATGTTCGGTGCCGGGCCAGAATGGGCGCATACGATTGCTCACGGTTCGACTACGAACTCAGTTGCTGGCGAGACGGTCCTCGATTTCATGTTCTGGCCGTCCTCGAAGCATCGGTTCGGCTTGTACCTCGAACCGAGCTATGGCTACGATTTTGCGCGGGGGCATGAACAATCGCTTGGTGTGAGCGGCGGTCTGCTGATCGCGATTCCCTAATTCCGCTCGTGCTATCGCGCGACTAACCCTTGGCTCAGGATGCCTTGGCGGGCGAATGTCTCGAGCTGCTCCCCGTCGTGACTGACGACGACGCTCACACCGGCTCGCTCGGCCTGATGGAGCCAGGCGAGTTCGCCGGCGATCGCCGCCCGGTCCTCGGCCATGTGCCGGCTCGCCGAATCGGGCTTCTCTTTCTCGGTCTCGATCCCGAGGTGATGAAACGCGACATCGCCCGAGAGGATCACCTCACGGCCCGACGCGAGCTTGACGTACACCACCTGTGATCCCGGCGTGTGTCCCGGCGCCTTGATGAGCACGACGCCCGGAGCGATCGGCAATTCGCGGTCGTAGTCGACGACGATGTAGCGCCCCGCGCGGGCCGAGTCGAACGGCGTTTTCGTCATCTGCGGATTGTGGAGCAGTGACTCCACCTGCGCTCGGGTGAGCATCGTCTTCGGCGCCAGCTCGTCGGCGAAGGCTGAGTGGCCCACCGTGCCGATGTGGTCGTAATGCTCGTGCGTGACCACAATGAGATTGGCGCCCCGCAGGGCCGTGATCGCGCGGGTGTACCGGTCATCGAAAAACTGGCTCGAGTCACCTGCTGCGGCTGCGATCTCGCGGTCCATCGCCGCGTCGGCCATGATCCACCCGTGCGCAAAGCGGATCTGGAACACGGGCGTCGGCGACGACACTGTCGTTTTCGGCGCGTTCTCGACGGCGAAGGAGAGCGGCCACGACCACTCGGCGACGTTGAGATACCCGATCGCGGTCGGAAGGTCCCCAGGGACGGCGTGGATGAGGCCGCGTGCGGCCATCAGCTCCGGCTGAGCGGCGAGCGGCTGTGCCAGTGCGAGCGTGCACAAGAGGAGGCGAATCATGACGGCAATATCGTCAGGGGCGCGAGTTCGTCCAGCCTCGCGGGACGGACTGGCCGTACGAGGGGGGCCTTCGCAGGAACCCAGCGGACATCGATGCGGATGCCCGCTGACACGTGTCCGAAGAAGGCCGCCTCTCGCCGGATAGGTCGCTTCGATTTCTCGTCCTCAGCCGGCCCCTTCGATCTCGACATAGATCTCACCGGGCTCGCGGACCGTGTGTCTCGCCTTCGCTTTGTCCGTGTTGGGGTCCTTCAGCACGGCCTCGAACTTCTTCATGTCAACGTTCTCCCAAACGATGGCGAACTTGTTCTCTTTGGCGTGGCGGTAGACGCGGTAGGAGCTGGAGAATGTCTTGAATAGCTCTTTGCGCTCGTCTCCGCCGGCGAGCCAGGTATCCATGTTGCCGACCGGGTGCGTGATAATGACGCGGGGCATGGCGAGATCCTCCAGGTGATTGGACTCAGCGTAGGCGGCCTCCCGGCAGCGGTGGCTGCCGGCCGCCGGGATAGGACTCACCTACTATTCAGTGTCGCCTCCTGCGAAGCAAATGCGGAGGCTCGACCGAAAGGCAGGCATGTTCGTGATCGTAGAATCGCTTGCCGAGCCGCCAACGGCGTGATCCAGAGATCAGGGCGGCCTCGAAGCCGAATGCCTCGGCAAAAAGCGCAATGCGCTTGCAGGTTTTCGCCCGCTTCAGGCGGGTACGAGGCTCAGTCCCCATGCAGCGGCGCTGGCGCGGATGCGGCTGTCCGTTGAGAGAACGGAGACCGGGCCCACGGTGTCATCCCACATCTTCAGTGTCGCCAGGTGAAGCCCATCGAGCGTGCGGACCGGCTCGACCGGAAAGTCGCGCCTGGCGCGCTCCAGGATCGCGGCGTTGAGCGCCAGCGTGTCGCAACTGCGGGCGAACCGGGTCAACCGTTGAGCGAGGCGACGGCTACGAACCTTGCCCGGATGCGACCTTCTCCGCCGCGTAGTCAATGCGACCGAGCCGGCCGGTCCCACTGAGCGCGAGCCACAATCGGCCGCGCAACGTGTCGAGTGACATGTTGCGGACGACGGCACCCTTGGTCGGCAGATCGTACGACTCTGTCTTCGTCGTGCGGGGGTCGAACGCCACGACTCGGCTGTTGCCCGACTCGTCGTACCAGATCCGGCCGTCGGGCGTGATCGCGATGGCGTAGGGGGCGGCGCGATCCCCGTCGGGACAGGGATAGTCGGTCACCTTCCCAGACGGCGGATCGTACATCCCGAGCTTCCCGCGGGCGTAATCGGAATACCATACCCGGCCCTGGGCATCGACTGCCAGTCGTCGCGGCCGCGCACCCGCGTCCGGCAGCCGTACCTCACGCAGCGCGCCGGTGGCCGGATCGACATGGCCGAGCGCATTGGTGCCGAACAGCGCGATCCAGATCGTGCCATCGGGCGCACTGACGATTCCGTACGGCAATGCCCTCGGCGTCGGCACGTGATAGATGGTTGCATGCCCGGTGACCGTATCGAGGACGCCGTAGAGATCGGCCTGCTGGACGGTGAACCACAGCTTCGCGCCGACGAGGAGCGGCGTGTGGGGATCGCGAGCTGCGGCGGGAAGCACGATCTCGCGGATGCGGCCGGTCGCCGGATCGAGGCGGCCGATGCGGCCGGCCGCGTTGGCTGTATACCAGATGCCGCCCGTGGGCGCGACGATGATCCCGTGTGGCCCCGACTTCGGCGTCGGCGTCGCGAAATCCGTGACCTTGCCGGTGGCCGGGTCGAGCCGCCCGATGTAGCTGTTGACCTGATCCGAATACCACACGGACCCATCAAGTCCGACGGCCGGGTCATGAGGGAAGACGTTGGGGCGCGGGAGCGGGTATTCCACGACCGTGGCCGCAGCAGGAACCCGTGGGCTCGCCGCGCCAGTGATCGCGAGCACCAGGCCGGCGAGACCACATCCGGCAGCGACAGTGAGTACGAGCGGGATGGCGCGTTGCCGAGCGAGGCGAAGCATGGAGACCCTCCGGTTGATCCCGATCTCGACGGGAGCGAGATCCGTTGTGGCGGAGCGCTGAATCGTGTTCCCAACAGCCAGCGGCGATGACCTCTCCTCTAATGTATGCGCTGCAAATCCGCCTGCAGACGCTTCGATTCCACCTGCGCCACGCTGGCCAACGCGCATGGAGGGACCATTCGAGCTCTAGCGCGGCGACCGCGTCATACGACCTGCGGTTTGTTCCGGACGGCGTCCGCATTTTAGATTGATGGAGTTTCTCTCGCCGCGTCCCGACGAACCCGTAATCGTCAAGGCGACGCGCAACTGCTTCAGGAGTACGGATCTACCCGGGATGCGCACGTGCTACGCCCTGCGCGACCGATTCGCCAGGATCGTTCGCACGCGGGACCTCGTGCGCGAGTTGGCAGACATCAAGCCTGGGTGACGCTGGAACGCCAGTTGGCGCTGAGCGGGCGTCTCCGCCTTACTCAAACCCGCGCATCGATCGCGGAGAGCTCGGTGATATGAACGTCGACATTCGGCAGGCTGCCGGCACGGATCTGGTGGCGATACACGCACTCCTCACCGAGAGCAACCTCCCGGCCGACGGGGTTGGCGATGCGCTAGCTGGGTTCGTCGTGGCGTACGCCGACGGCCGGATCGTCGGCGTTGCGGGTGTCGAAGCGGCCGGTACGTACGGGCTACTCCGGTCGACGGCGGTCGCCCCAGCGTGGCGCGGCCGGGGTGTCGCGCGACGACTCGTTGAACGGCTCACCAGTGATGCGTCGGCGCTCGGCTTGCGGGCGTTGTATCTGTTGACCACGACCGCGGAGCGCTACTTCCAGACGATCGGGTTTACCACTCGGGCCAGGGACAGCGTACCGGACGCGATTCGCGCGACAGCCGAATTCAGTCGTGTGTGCCCCGTGTCGGCGACCGTGATGTGTCTTCCACTTGCGCCGAGTGCGCTGCTCCAGCGCGCGCACGAGATCGGTGAACGGTACATGGCGACGCTCCCCGAGCGTTTCGTCGGGTCAGAGGCGGACTACCACACGCTGGTCGACACGCTTGGCGGGCCACTCCAAACCTCGCCGCGCGATCCTATCCGGGTCATCGAGCAGATGGCGCGCGACGCCGAGCCGGGATTGGTCGCCACGGCCGGGCCGCGGTGGTTCGGGTTCGTCAACGGCGGTGCGCTCCCCGTCGCCGTGGCTGCCGACTGGCTCACGGCGTCGTGGGATCAGCATGCCTTCTCGTTCGCGACGTCGCCGGCGGCCGCGGCCACCGAGGAGGTCGTCCGGCGTTGGCTCGCCGATCTCCTCGGTCTCGCGCCCGATGTGAGCCTCGGGCTCGTGACCGGGGCGACCATGGCGAACTTCACGTGCCTGGCCGCCGCGAGACACGCCGAGCTGGCGAAAACTGGCTGGGATGCCGAAGCACTCGGTCTCTTCGGCGCGCCGCCGCTCACGGTCATTGCCAGCGAGGAATCCCACGCGACGATCTTCGCCTCTCTGCAGATGCTGGGCCTGGGCCGCACGCGGGTCACCCGCGTGGCGACCGACCAGAACGGTCGCATGCGGGCGGACGCGCTGGCTCGGGCGCTGCGGGATGTGGGGCCTCCACTCGTCGTCTGCGCCCAGGCGGGGAGTGTGAACACGGGAGCGTTCGACCCGCTCCCCGACATCGTGCCGCTGGTGCACGACGCGAACGGATGGCTCCACGTCGACGGCGCGTTCGGCGCCTGGGCCGCGGCGTCTCGCCGGCATCGGCATCTGTGCGACGGCGTCGAGCAGGCGGACTCGCTGTCGGTCGATGCGCACAAGTGGCTCAACGTCCCATACGACTGTGGGTGCGCGTTCACGCGGCACCCGGATGCGCATCGTGCGGCGATGACCCTCGAGGCCTCCTACTACGCGCGCCGTGCCGGGGAAGGCCGCTCCAATCACCATTTCGTGCCAGAATCCTCGCGGCGGGCGCGCGGATTCACGGTATACGCGGCGCTCCGATCACTGGGCCGCGAGGGGGTCGAGCAACTCGTCGACCGTTGCTGCGCGCTGGCGCGGCGCATGGCGGACCGGCTCGCGGGTGATGGCCGCGTGCGCGTCCTGAACGATGTCGTCCTGAACCAGGTGCTGGTGCGGTTCGAGCCTCCCGATGGCGGCGACGCCGATACCTACACGGCCGACATCATTCGGCGTGTGCAGCAGGACGGCACGTGCTGGCTAGGCGGGTCGGATTGGCACGGTATGCACGTGATGCGCTTCTCCGTGGTGAACTGGGCGACGACAGAAGAGGATATCGACCGCTCGGCCGCGGTGATCCTGCGTAGCGCGGACGCGGCGCGCGCCATGCCAGCCACGGCGCGTTGATCGCCATTGTTGATCGTCGCCACTGGGCCCGCGAGCGCGTTGGAGAATACTGATGTAGCCGCGATATATTGATCCGCGCGCCCGATCTGCGTTCGTGGTGGCCGGCACCAGCGTCCAGGCGATTGTTGATGACCATTCTGGCGATTCGCGAGGCAGTCGCGGCACTCTGCGCCCGGTTTCCGGGGGAGTACTGGCGCGCGCTCGATCGCAGCAGAGGGTACCCGGTGGAGTTCGTGGCGGCGCTGACCGAGGCGGGCTATCTCGCGGCGCTGATCCCCCAAGAGTACGGCGGCGCCGGACTCCCTCTCGCGGCCGCATCGGCGATCCTCGAGGAGATTCATCTACAGGGCTGCAACGGCGCCGCATGTCACGCGCAGATGTATGTCATGGGCACGCTCCTCCGCCATGGCAGCGCCGAGCAAAAGGCGAGGTACCTGCCGGCCATCGCCTCCGGGGCGCTGCGCCTGCAGGCGTTCGCCGTCACCGAGCCGACGAGCGGCACCGACACCAGCGCGATCGAGACCGTGGCGATGCGCGATGGGCATGATTACGTCATCAACGGCCAGAAGATCTGGACCAGCCGGGCGGAGTACTCCGACCTCATGATCGTGTTGGTCCGGACGACGCCGAAAGCGCAGGTCACGACCCGAATGAGTGGGCTCTCGGTATTGCTCGTGGACATGCGTGACGCGCGCGCGGCGGGTCTGGAGATCCGGCCGATTCGCACGATGATGAACCACTCGACGACCGCGGTGTTCTTCGACAACGTCAGAGTGCCGGCGGCCAACCGCATCGGCGAGGAGGGACAGGGGTTCCGGTACATCGTCTCCGGCATGAACGCCGAGCGCATTCTCATCGCTTCCGAGTGCATCGGGGACGCGAAATGGTTCATCCGGAAGGCCACCGACTATGCGAACGAACGGCATGTCTTCGGCCGGCCGATCGGACAGAACCAAGGGGTCCAATTTCCTCTCGCGAAGGTGTATGCCAGCACGTGCGCGGCGGCGCTCATGGTGAACCAGGCCGCGGAGCTGTTCGATACCGGTGCCGATGCGGGAGCGGAAGCGAACATGGCGAAGCTGCTCGCGGCCGACGCGGCATGGGATGCGGCCAACGTCTGTATCCAGACGTTTGGCGGCTTCGGTTTCGCCGAAGAGTACGACGTCGAGCGGAAGTTTCGAGAGACGCGGCTGTACCAGGTCGCGCCGGTCTCGACCAACCTGATCCTGTCCTATCTGGCCGAGCACGTGCTCGGCCTTCCGCGGTCGTATTGAGACTGTGAATGACTGGAAGAGCTGGATCGGGTCGTCGGACGTGCATATGGACACGATCACGGAGACGCTCCGTGACCGGTTCGTCGCGGTAGTCGGACGGCAGGAACCCAACGACGATGCGGACGTGGCTCCGCTCGGACTGCACTGGTGCCTGGCGGTGCCAGCAATTGACAACGACGGACTGGGGCCGGATGGGCATCCGCTTCGTGGCGTGCTCGTGCCTCCGATCTCCTCTGCCCGGCGCGTCTGGGCCGGCGGCGAGTTGGCGATCCATGATCCGCTCCGGTTGCACGATCGGGTGAGCCGGCGCTCGACGATCCAGGACGTGCGCGTAACGGAGGGGCGCACCGGTGCGCTGTCTTTCGTCGTGATCCGGCACGACTACGAGACGAGCCGCGGGGTGTCGATCAGTGAGCGACAAGACATAGCGTATCGCCTCCCCTCGGATGGCACCACTCCGCTCGGTGACCAAGCGGACGCGGATCTTCCCGGCGATCGCATCGAGGTCGTCGCGGCTACCCCGACGCTCCTGTTCCGCTACTCGGCAATCACCTTCAACAGCCACCGCATTCACTATGACGGTGACTACGCGAGGAACACTGAAGGATACCCCGGCATCGTGGTGCAGGGCCCGCTCCAATCCACGCTGTTGATGCGGTTGGCTCAGGCGCACGCGCATGCGCCGCTGATCCACTTTGCATTCCGTCACGTATCGCCGCTGATCGGCGGAACGTCGTTCAAGATCCGGTCGAGGAAGATTGATACCACGTCGTGCGATCTGACGGTGATCGCCGCCGACGGACGTGCGGTCACGATCGCACGGGCACGCTGGTGAGGCGGCCGCCTCTTCTGCTGCGGGCAGCGATGTCACTCGATGGGCGTGCCAGCTTCCCGTAATCCCGATCTGGCTGTCGTCGTCGCGCTCGGCGGTGGCTGTCAGGCGGCCAGACCAATTACGTGCGAATGACCGCTTTGCCTCGGACGCCGCCGTGGCGGAGGCGATCGAGCAGCGCGCCCGCAGCGTCCAGCGGCTCGGTAGTCGTAATGCGGGCGGTGATCGTGCCGGCTGCGAGGAGGCGCCCCAGTTCAGTGAGGCCCTCGCGCGATGCAAGTGGATTCGTGCGTGACGCGATGTTGTGCGTCGTTATGCGGCGCTCAGCGAACCACGCGGCGTCCGCTGCGCCCACGGTTGACACGAGATGGCCACCGGCTTTGAGCATGTCGGCGTCATGACGGATGGCATCGGGCCCGTTCACGAGATCGAGTACCGCGTCCACCCCTTGCGGATGCTTGGCTTTGATGGCCGCGATGACGTCGGTGGTCTGGCTGTCGTACACTTCCTCCGCCCCGAGGCGCCGAGCCTCATCGGCATCGCCACGCACGGTCGCGATGACATGCGCGCCCCGCGCCTTGGCTATCTGCACCGCGTACCCGCCCACGCCGCCCGTGGCGCCCATGACGACGAACCATTGTCCAGCCGCGACACCGTTCAGCTCGACGGACCCGAGGGCTGTGATCCCAGGGGTCGGGAGCGCCGCCGCCTGGTCGTCGGCGACGCCGTCGGGAATCCGCGCGACTGCGCTCCCCTGCGCGCCGACCGGGACGACAGTGTACTCGGCATACGTGCCCTGCGTTCGTGCGATCCCGAACACTCGGTCTCCGGCATGCAGGTCACGTTCGCTCGAAGAAACGCGCTCCTCCAGGACGCCGGCGAAGTCGACGCCCACGACGTACGGATACGCCGATTTGGCGGTCAGGCTTTCGACGGACTTGTAGTCGACCGGATTCACGCCCGCGTACGTCACCCGAATGAGGTAGGCGTCCGGAGCCTGGGGCATGGGGATGTCGGCGATGGCGGGCGCATCGCCGAAGCGCTGAACCGAGTATGCGCGCACGGTGACGTCTCAGCTGAGTGTGGTTGCGGGTTGGCCGGATCGGCGGTGCACGGATTTCCCGAGCAGCAGTACCCATGCCAACTGCATCCGTGCCGGACGCTGGGAGTCAGGGGCCGTTGCCCGACGGGGGCGACCTACGGGTCTCGAACGGCCCCCGCTGCGTTTCACCGCAGGGGGCGGCGCGAACGCGGACGGCGCGCGTTCGGGCTTTCATTGCCTGCACGCCGCGTGCGGGTCTTGCTGCTTGGGTGCATCGAGCGCGGGGCGCGCCGGGAGGTTTGCCAACGCGATTGCCGCGTCGTACACCATACGCGTCACGCGCGCGAGATCCGGAAAATCGATGTACTGCACCTCGTCGGTGACCTGGTGGTAGTCCAGGTGCTCGCCGCGAGACAACGCTACCGACGGAATGCCGTACCTGGCGTAGCTGTAGTGGTCCGCCCGGCAGTAGTACTGCAGCGGATGTCCGGGAACATCGTACTCGTAATCGAATACGAACGGGACTTGCTGCCTGGCGTTCGCCGCCTCGAGCACCGCGCCGAACTGCCTTGATAGCCGTTTGGCACCGACCACTTCCAGATACGTGGGATCGCCTGCGCCCTTGCCACCGCGCGGGAAATCCGTCGTCTTGCCGCGGCCGACCATGTCCTCATCGATCTCCCCAATGATCGAGTCCAGGGGAACCGTCGGATGATCGGTGTACCAGCTCGAGCCGAGCAATCCGGCTTCCTCGCCGGTGTGACTGACGAACAAAATGGAGCGTTTGGGGCGGGCGCCGCCACGGGCCATCTTCTCGGCGATCTCGAGAATCGCGACCGTTCCGGAGCCGTCATCGTCCGCGCCGTTGCGGATCGAATCGAGCCGCGGCGGACGCAGGCGGCGCGCGCTGTCGAGGATCGCGCGAATGCGCGTCCACTCCTCGGCCGTCGGATCGCGAACCGGCGAGTCGGCGCCCATCGGCCGGATGACCCGATTGAACGCGCGCAGCGAGTCGTGATCGACCGGACTGTGGTCGAACCCCACGTGGTCGTTGTGCGCCGTGAGCGAGACGTATTCACCGCGGAGTCGCGGGTCGCTTCCGCGTAGCACGGCGACGACGTTGCGCGCGGGGAAGGGCACAGGTGACCGAGCGATATCAAAATGCCCGCTGACCGTGCCTCCGGCTGCTCCGGGTGCGAGCGCTGATGGCGCTCCGCCGAGCAGGATTGTGGCGGCGCGTCGCGAGACTACGAGGACCGGTGTCGCCGACGTGTCGCGCGCCGAATCGGCGATCGGTACACCTTCGCGCAACCGGGCGACTGTTTCGCTGCCCAGTTGGTCGAGCGTGACCACGGCGACGGCCGCGGACGCCCGCCAATGGGCCAGGAGACGCGCCACTCCCCGCAGCACGGTACCGGGCGGAACGTCCAGCAGGACGATCTTTCCCGCCGCCTGCGTAGATGAGATCCACCCGGAGCTGTCCGCGGCGTTGCCACCATACAGGACCTGCACACCGTCGAGCGTGCGAGCGGGCGCGCGTACGCTTCCTGGGATGAAGTCGCGCCCGACGTGGAGCACAGTGCCCCGAACGGTGAGCTGCGAGGCCGGGTCGATTGCCGCCTTCCAGAACGGCACTGTCTGGAAATACGTGCCGCCTTCGCCAGCGGGTTCGAGCCCCAATCGCTTGAACTCCGACGCGATGTATTCGGCGGCCATGAAATCGCCCTTGCTTCCCGACTCGCGACCCATCATCGAGTCGTCGGCTATGATCTTGAGGCGGTATTCGAGGTCTGCCGTGGTGATCTCAGGCGTCGTCGGCTGGGCCCCCAGTGCCCTGGTCGCGAAAAGCGCGAAGATCAGGAGTTTGCGCATTTGTGGGTCAGGAGAGACGGGATAACGCGCGATTGGCCAGGTGACCGCGTCATTCCCAGGCGCCGAAGCGCACCTGGTGCTTGTCTGTCACTTGGCCGAATTGGACGGTTTCCAAGTGAAGCGGCGGAAGCAATCATTACTGTGGCGGCGAAACGCTACAACGCTTGCTTTGTTGCGTGAATATGGCGTGGTCATTCGCAGATCCTCCGGCCACGGCGCAGCGCGTGTGCGCGCACTCGTCGATGCTGGCGTTACGCGGCGGGGCGATCGAAGCCTGGTGCGGCGGCAAGCGAAGCCGAAAGTCAAGACACCCTGCCGGCGACAGGGTGCCTACACGGGATGATCCGGGGAAGGGGCGCTCGCTGCAAAACCGTCGGCCATCACCCATGCCGCCGCAGTGATCGTCCAGGACACGACGAACTCCGTCCACAAGCCACGGCCTCCCATCGGAGTGGCTGCGATCCTCGGGAGCCAGACCAGCACCGTAAAGACCGCCAGCATTCCCGCCTCCATCGCGGCCGCCAATCGTGGCACGACAGAGAACAGCACACCAAGGCCGGCGGCGATGTGTCCGGCGCCTCCCAGGTAGGCCCAGCCCTTTCGGAACGGGAGCCATGCCGGGACCAGACTCACCGTGTTCTGGAGATAGGCAAAGTGTGAAATACCGATGGGGATGAGCCATAGGCCGAACGTGATCCGGGCGATGCGGAGGCCTCTCTCACCGATGGCGAATGCAAACCGCGATCCCTGTCCAAGCCCCGACCGGGTGGCGAAGAGAACCCACATTCCGCTCACGAGCAGGGCGATCTCGCCGATGCTCTCCCAACTGACCTCGGCAAAGGGCGGCACCACCAGAGTGGGGGCTTGCACCAGAAACCCGATGATGAGGAATGGCAGCAAGATCCGAACGGACAACCCGCTGGTGCGTGCGCTCAGCAGGCCGATTCCGCCCAACACCATGACGACACCCGAAGCGTAGGCGAGAATCGTTCGGCCGGGGATCCACGCGGGGACGGTCTGTCCCACCTCCACGAAATCGCCGAACACGAGGGCGAGGACGCCGAGGCCAATGATTCCGGCGGCAAAGAATATCAACGGGGCTTGCGAGCTTCGCTTCACGATGTCAGGGCCAGGGACGATGCGGGTCATCGGTGGCGGCGACAGTAGAGAATAGCGACACAGAAAGTGGAGAGTAGGCAGATCTGCGAAGCGCGCATCTCGAGGTGGAACGCCAACTCATCGTCGGCGTCCGCATCGAGACGCCGGCGGTGTGCGAGCGTTCGGAGGCGGAGGAGCAGGTCGTGCAGGAGGCCGGCGGGCATGTGCGTGATTACGCGGTGCGCATCACGAGCGCGATCGCGCCTGCGAGGTGGTGCCAGGACTCGGCTTCTGCGGCGAGGTGGGTCCGGCCCGCCGGGGTGAGCGAGTAGAACTTGGCCCGGCGGCCTTTGTCGCTGACGGCCCATTCGGCGGTGAGCATGCCCTGGAGCTCGAGGCGGTGGAGGGCGGGGTAGAGCGCGCCTTCCTGGACGCGGAGGACATCGTGCGACGTCGCGCGGATCCAGTCGGCGACGGCGTAGCCGTGTAGCGTGCTGCGGGCCAATGCCTTGAGGACCAGCATGTCGAGGGTGCCTTGGACGAGCTCGGGTGGGCGGTCCTTTGGCTTTGGCATAAATCGTTTAGGGTAGCAGCATAGTGCGCGGCGATTTGGGGCGCAAGCCGGGCGTCCGGGTGCGCTGCGCGAGCTCATCAAGACATTCTGCTGCGGGCGAGCAGGAAATCGGGACGGCGGTCATGTGGTGCCCGGCAGGGGGCATTTACATTAGGTCTCCGTTCGCCGCAGTGTCGCGTGTGACCCTTTGGATCAGTGGAGATCAGCCATGAGCAAGCGTAGCGAAGCCCTTGCCGCGCGTCTCGAAGCGGGTGCGGCTGCACTCGCCGCCTTCGCGGGCGGCCTATCGGCGGCCGAGTGGCAGACGCGGGTTCCGAAGGACGGCCGAAAGATCGGAGTGGTGGTACATCACGTGGCGAACGTGTATCCGATCGAGATCCAGCTTGCGCAGAAGCTTGGTGCGGGCGAGGCCGTGCAGGGTGTGAGCTGGGACGACATTGCCAAGATGAATGCCGGCCATGCCAAGGAGTTCGACGGCATCACGAAGGAAGAGGCGCTGGCGCTGCTCAAGCGGAACAGTGCGGCGGCTGCGGCGGCCATTCGCGCGCTCAGCGACACGCAACTCGACTCGGCTGCTCCGCTCTCACTGAATGCGGACGCGCCGCTCACGTGCCAATTCATGCTCGAGGATCACGCCGTCCGGCACAGCTACCATCATCTGGCGAAGATCAAGGGCGCGTTGGGCAAGCATTCGAAGGCGGCGGCGGCGCACGCGTAGATCTCAGAACTGTTTCGCGGATTCGCTGGCGCTGCTTCGCGTGTGCCGGGCAGCGCCAGATGTTGTACAGCAACGTGAGCGTTGGCGTTGGCGTGAGACGTGAGATCTGCCGATGCCGCCAACTAGGTCGCGCGGATGTACGCGCAGCCGGCCTGCTCGGCTCGAATCACGCCGAATATTCCTGACGGCACGAGCATGACGCCGGGAACGAGGCCGTCGGTCAGCTCCTTCGTCACGACGTCGTCGGCCTGATGTGTCTTCGCGGCGATGCGGCCTGCGAAGCCGGTGAGTGCGAGGTTGCAGGCGAGGACGATCGTGCCGCGTCCGATCAGCGTGTCGAGGCCCGCATCCGGCCAGATGAGCGCGTACTTGTCGTCCTTCTTCGCGTTGAGGAACGGATTGCGGAGCGCCCATTCATTTGTCGTGGGGTCTTTGAGCTTCGTGACCTTCTTACCCAGGAACGGGTAGTGGGCCCACACGGCGTCGTTGAGCACCATGGGGATCGCGACGTGGCGGACCACGATTACGGCAGCCAGGTCGGCGTCGGCCGAGTTGTAGATCTCCTTGTAGTTGACAAAGAACATGCGCGCCTGGTGCAGCGCCGTGCCTTCGGCGATCTCCGGCGAGTCGAAGACCTGTTTGTGGGTGCCCGCACTCGCGACGCGGGTGGTCCACGAGAGGTCCCACGAATGGTGGGCGGCAGTCGCCGGGGCGGCACCCGCGAGGTGGTTCGCCGAGTCGGCGGCCGAGGCCTGGGCTGGCGCGACTGCCTGTGCCGGGACCGCTCTCGTGCACGCGCCCGCCGCGATGGCGGCGGCGCCGCCGACTAACTGGCCTAAGAAGCGGCGGCGTTGGGTCGGGGCCGGGGCCGATGCGTCGTCCGGCGTGGCGAGCTCGCTGCGTTCGCGTGGATCAGAGGTCATGGTGGGCACAGACCTGCATTCGAATTGGGTGATCAGAACGTGAGGCGCGACCGCGCGGATTGTGCTCAGCAATCTCGGGCGCGTCGTGCGAATAATGGCGCGGGGCGCCGGCCGCGAATAGACCGCTGAATGGCAGCGTTTCTGGCGGTGCGGGCGGCTGGCGTGGGACGGCAACCACGGTATTACTGGGCCGGTCGCGACCGGCCCCTACCAGGGACAGTCGGTCGTGCGGCTGGGGACAGATGGTCGTGGGGCCTTGAGACCGGGCTGCGGGCCAGTGGAGGTGTGGGCCGTTGCCCGACAGGGCGACCTACGGTTCTCGAACGGCCCCCGCTGCGGAGGCCACTGGCCTGGGTGGGACGGCAACCACGGTATTACTGGGCCGGTCGCGACCGGCCCTTGCCAGGGACAGTCGGTCGCGGGGCCTCGAGACCGGGGTTGCGGGCTAGTGGGGTGTGGGCCGTTGCCCGACAGGGCGACCTACGGTTCCCGAACGGCCCCCGCTGCGTAGGCCACTGGCCTGGGCGGAACGGCAACCACGGTATTACTGGGCCGGTCGCGACCGGCCCCTACCAAGGTCAGTCGGTCGCGCGTGGGCCAGCGGCTTCGGTGGGACGGCAACCACGGTATTACTGGGCGTCAGGGCGCGATCGCTCCGTTCGCCCAGAGGGCGTCGTCCGTTCCGCGGACCTCGAACGACTTCGGCCGGCCGTTCGCCGGTGAGAACTGCAGCGTGGCATAGTCGATGACCTCGATGAGCTCTCCGCGGTCGACCCGTCCGAGACTATACAAATCGCCCGCCTTCCGGATCAATATGTATTCGCCGTAGGCGGGATCGCCGAAGAGCGGAGGATCGAGCGTGGCGTGCAGCTCCCGTCCGGTGTAGCGGACGGTAAATGCCGACGCATGGCGACTGGCGGAATCACCGGGCGGCGCCGCGCCATTTCCGGAGGCGCTGGGCGCGTCATGCCAATGGTACGTCCCGACGACGCGCTGGGCGGCCTCCGGCGGCACAGCGGTCGTGAAGGTCGGCGTCACCTTGATTGCGAGCGGCACGGATACGGTGTCCCACTGCATCGTGAGTACCATGCCGCTGGTGCCCACCACCGGGAACGACCAGGTCAGGACTTCCGTGAAAGGGTGGTGCTCTTTCGGAATCATGAAGCGTACTTGGCCGGGGCGGCGGCTCGGACCATTCGTGTGGTACAGAGTGGTGTCATGGTCGAGCACCAACTCCCAATCACCCGGCGCGACGACCATCCAGACCGAATACTTGCCCTTCGCCACGGGATGCCCGTTGATCGAGACGTCCTTACTCACCGCGAGCGTCGTCGACTGATTCGCACCCGGCGTCCACACATGGCCGAACGTCACTTCGGAGCCGAACAGGCCCGTACGCCCGCGTGCCCTGGGTCGCGAGTACTCGACAGTGACCTTGGTGCCATCGACGACCTGTGACACAGTCGCCGGCTCGCTCGCGTTGAGCGTTTGTGCTCCGGCGCGCGTGGAGGCTCCGGTCAATGCGATCGCTAGTGCGGCAGTCAGCGCGAAAGCGAAGTTCGCGGTTCGCATGGGAGCGGACGTCAGGGCAGAAAGCAGAGAGTAGAAAAGCAGAGAGTAGAAAAGCAGAGAGTAGAAAAGCAGAGAGTAGAAAGTAGAAAAAAACCGAACTACGAGTTCCTGCTCCGGGTGCGTGGGCCACCGGATTCGGTGGGACGGCAGCCACGATTTTACTGGGCCGGTCGCGACCGGCCCCTACCAGGGACAGTTGGTCGCGCGGCCGATTTCAAGCGGATCTCAATCGTATTTCACGTCGCTCGCCTCTCAATTTCACTTCGCTCGCCTCTCAATCGTATTTCGCGTCGATCGCCTCTCGGATCTCGGCCAACGACTTGCCCGCTTGGTGGAGACGGAATGCCATCCGTGCCTGGCCCTGGCAGATGTGGCAGTCCTTGGCCATCCCGTCTCCCTCGTAGCAACTCAGGAGCGAGTATCGTTTCTTATCCGTGGCGCATCCACAGTGGCACCGGATCCCGTCGATGATCTCGGGGATCTGGCGCACCTCATCGAACGCGGGGATGGCCAAGGCGGCGTCCTTCAATTGCTCGGCCTTGAGCACGTGCGATGCGTCGATGCCAGGGCGGGGCGTGGGGTGCGGACCGTGATCGGAGCGGCCCGCGCCGTGATCGCAGGCCGGACGCCGGAATCGGGTTGCGCCCAACATGGCGCCGATCGCGGCGGCGAGACCACTAGCCACGAAAGCCCGGCGCGACAGCAACACGTGCGGCATGGTGCGCCTCCGGAGGATGCGATCCGTGTCCCGAAATGTGCGCCCCACCACGGGCCACGGCAACTGGAAGTAGTCGTGAACGCGGAGCGCAGGATGGCTAGCGCAGGGCCCCGCAAGAAATCAGCTTCCACGGCGGACCCCCCGACTTCGGAGTTGATGATGGTTGAACGGCCGAGCGCCCACCTGCCCCTTCTGGTACTGACGGCGGCCATCGCCATGGGCTGCCAATCGGGATCGTCAGCCGATCGTGCGGCCGCGACGCGGTCGCCGCTGGAGGCATTCACGGATGCGATTCCCGGCATGTGGCCTCACCCGATCGACGCACCGGCGGTGATCGCCACGCACGGGATGGTGGCCACGGACGCGCCGCTCGCGACGCACGTGGGAGCCGAGGTGCTGCGGAAAGGGGGGAATGCAATCGACGCAGCGGTGGCAACGGCATTTGCGCTCTCCGTCGTTTTTCCGGAGGCCGGGAATATTGGCGGCGGCGGATTCATGGTGGCGAAGATGGCGGACAGCGCGCCGGTCGCGCTCGACTTCCGCGAGCGGGCGCCGGGTGCGGCCAAGCGCGACATGTACATCGGTCCCGATGGAAAGCCTGACGACCGGTCGCTGACCGGCGATCTCGCCGCGGGGGTGCCGGGGTCGGTCGCCGGGCTCTGGGAAGCGCACCGGCGGTTCGGGTCGCGGCCGTGGGCCGAGTTACTGGCGCCGGCGATTCTGCTCGCCGACAGCGGGTTCGTTGCGGACTCGGATTTCGCCAACGCGACGTATTACGACAGTGCGCGCTTGTCGAAGTTTCCCGCGAGCACTGCGCTCTTCCTCCCGGGCGGCCATCCACTCCGCCCCGGTGCTCGCTGGCGCAACCCGCAACTCGCGGCGGTGCTTCGGCGGATCGCGGCCAGAGGACCGTCGGGCTTCTATGCGGGGCCCACGGCGCAGGCGATCACGGCGGAGATGCGTCGCGGGCACGGCATCATCTCACTCGCGGATCTCGAGTCCTATCAGGCGAAGTGGCGGACGCCGGTCACGTTCGACTATCGCGGTTACCACGTCATCTCGATGCCGCCGCCTTCCTCCGGCGGTATGACCATCGCGCTCATGGCCCATATGCTCGCGAGCCGGCATCTGGACTCTCTTGGGTGGCACTCGGCTGCCGAGCTGCATCTTCTCACGGAGGCGATGCGGCGGGGTTTCGCCGTGCGGAACCATTTCCTGGGCGATCCCGGGTACGTCAGCATCCCGTCGGAGCGGCTGCTGTCGCCAGAGTTCGCGGACAGCCTCGCGGCGAGCATCCGGCCGGCCAGCGCGACACCATCGGCGGCAATCTCGTTTCCGACGGGAGCACCCCCGGAAGGGAAGCACACGACGCATTTCTCAGTCGTCGATGGCCAGGGCAATGCCGTCGCACTCACGACGACGATCAACTCCGGGTTCGGATCGGCGTCCACAGTAGCCGGCGCTGGGTTTCTGCTCAACAACGAGATGGACGACTTCACCGCCAAGCCCGGGACAGCAAACAGCGAGGGGCTGGTCATGGGCGACGCGAACGCGATCGCGCCCGGCAAGCGGATGCTCTCCTCGATGACCCCGACGATCGTATTGGGGCATGACGGGAAGCCGATGCTCGTGACCGGCGCGAGCGGCGGTGGCCACATCATCACCGCGGTTTTCCAGGTACTCTCGAACGTGACGGACTTCGGGATGCCGATCAACGCGGCGGTGAGCGCGCCGCGCGTGCACCACCAGCATCTCCCCGATACGCTGATCTTCGAACGGAACGGGTTGGGCGACTCGGTCGTCGGCGCGCTCCGCGCGATGGGCCAGGCTGTCGGGCCGTCGTTCGGCGCGATCGGGATCGGTGCGTCGATCATGCGCACGAGTACGGGCATCGCGGGCATGGCCGATCCGCGCGTGCACGGGAGTGCCGAGGGGTACTGAGCGAGGGGTACCGAGTCCCGGAATCACGAGGGGGCATCCGATGGATCGTCCGGTGGCAACGACTCGCGGGTCGCTGAGCGACTACCTCGCGGCCGAACGTACCTTGCTGGCGTGGATCCGGACCGGGCTCGCGCTGATGGGATTTGGGTTCGTAGTCGCCCGCTTTGGTCTTTTCATCCGCGAGCTGCAGGTCGTGGAGCACGGGCCGGCGGTGGGGTCGCCAAACGGGCTCTCGCTCTGGTTCGGCGTCGCGCTCATTGCGGCGGGCGTGGTGGTCACGCTCGGTTCAGGGTGGCAGCACGCCCGGCTGGTGCGCGAGCTGGATCAGGGGTCCATGCCGGCCATCCGATCGTCCACGCTGGCCGCCGGCGTGGCGGTGTTCCTGGCGCTCGTGGGCATCGCGATGGCGATCTATCTCATATCATTTCGCACTCCCACCAACATCCGGCTACACGAGACGACGGAGACATCCATGGCAGGCGCTCCGACAACAGGTGCAACGACCGGGGTCGTCGCTGCGAGCAACGGCATCGCCAGCATTCCGAGCAACCATTCGGTCGATGAGACAGTGGCGCGGCTCACGGGTCTGTTGCAGGCAAAGGGCGTGACCCTGTTTGCGCTCGTGGACCACAGTGGGGAGGCCGCGAAGGCGGGTCTCTCGATGCCGCCGACCAAGCTGCTGATCTTCGGCAGTCCGAAGGCCGGGACACCGCTCATGCTGGCGGCTCCCAGCATTGCGATCGATCTGCCGCTCAAGGTGCTGGTGGCCCAGGATGCGGCGGGCAGAGTGTCCGTGTCGTACAACAGCCCTGCGTACCTTCAGCAGCGGCACGGCCTTCCGCCGGATCTGCTTCAGAACATCGCCGTGGTCCAGGTGCTCGCCGCGAAGGCTGCCATGTGAGAGAGTAGCAACACAGAGAGTAGAAAGTAGAAAGTAGACGAAAGAGCCTGGGCCGACCGAAAATCAGAGAGTAGCAACACAGAGAGTAGAGAGTAGACCAAGCGCCTTGGCCGACCAACATTGCCATGTATCCCGAACGCGAAACGGGGGACCAATGACGAACGGGCGATCGATACCTTGCGCGATGCTGCTGCTGGCGGCGGCGACGGTGGGAGCGGGGGCACAGGGTGCGCCGAAGACGCACGTCCCCGTGCCAGTGATCGCGCCGCAGCCGCAGGATGTGGGGAGCATCGAGGCGATAGTCAAAGCGGACTACGAGTGCATCTCCGGCGGCGTGGGAGTCGCCCGGCAGTGGTCACGCGACCTCACACTGTACGATCCCAATGCGCGATCCTTCGTCGCGTCGACGGATCCCAAGACCCACGCGGTGAGGACGTGGTCCCCGTCGCAGCAGGAGTACACGGACGCCACCGACGCGCAATTCGTGAAGACCGGGTTTACCGAGCACGAAGTCGCGCACAAGATCGTCCGCTACGGGAACATCGCGACCGTGTTCAGCAGCTACGAGGGCAGGCTCGCGTCGTCCGACAAGCTGGTGTCGCAAGGCGTCAACGTCTACCAGCTCTATTTCGACGGGAAACGGTGGTGGATCTCGTCGGTGTCCTGGGACGGCAATCTCGACCCGAGCGCCATCCCGCCCGATTTGCGGGCCCATTGAGCGACTGATTTTCGCGTCCGGACCCCTGTCCGGAATCGGACAGGGCGTCCTGCAGGCGAACACCTGGTGCGCCGGCATCCCTAGTTGCGGGGCGCTAGCGCGCATCAACCTGTGCGTCGCCGGGCACGGTTATTTCGTCGGGCGCGCGCTATGGACTCTCTCCTCAGCGATTTTCGCTACGCGGCGCGGAAACTCGCGCTCACGCCCGGATTTACCGTCGTCGCCGTCCTGACGCTCGGGCTGGCGATCGGCGCGACGACCACTGTCTACAGCGTCGTCGACGCGGTTCTCATCCGGCCACTGCCCTTCACCCATCCGGAGCAACTGGTCCGGGTCGGGTCCACCGGGCGCGGCGGCGAGATTTCCGATGCGTCGCCGCTCGACCTCGCCGACTACCGGGCGCAGAGCCACACGCTGGTTGGCCTGGTCTCGATGAGAGGTGTCAGCAGCATCAGCGTACAGCGGGACGCGGGTGCGACGCTGCACCTCACGTGGGATGCGGTCGGCGCAGACTTCTTCTCGCTGCTGGGCATCAAGCCGGAGCTCGGCCGCGCCTTCGCGCATGGGGAAGATGTCCCCGGCAGTCCCAAGATCACGATCCTGTCTGACGCCACGTGGCGCGACGTCTACCACGCTGACCCGCACATCATCGGCCGCCCCGTCCGGCTGCGTGACGTGCCATATACCGTCGTCGGCGTCGCCCCGCCGGGATTCCGGTATCCCGGCTCGCCCAACTTCTGGATCCCACTGGTCTACGCCTCCTGGGAGACCACACCGGGCGGCCGGTCGCTCCGGGAGGAGTATGCGGTTGGCCGGCTCCGCGCGGGTACCGATGTGGGGGTGGCGCGGCGAGAGTTGAACGAGATCGCGCGCCGCCTGGAACAGCAGTATCCGGAGCAGAACACGGGCTACGGCGCGTCGGTCGTCCCACTCAAGGCGCAGATCGTCGATCCGGCCCGCAACGCGCTCCTCGTCATGCTCGGCGGCGTCGGCCTCGTTCTGCTCATGGCGTGTGCCAACGTCGCGAACCTGCTGCTGGTCCGAGCCGCGGCACGCGAGACGGAAATCGCCGTCCGCACCGCCCTCGGCGCGAGCCGCTGGCGCATCGTCCGTCAGATCCTCATCGAGAGCATCCTCCTCTCGGCGGCCGGTTTTGTGTTCGGTGCCGCGATCGCCATCTGGGCAGTCAAGGGGATCGTCGCCTTCGGGCCGCACGGGCTTCCGCGCCTCGATGAGATCGTCGTCAATGTCCGAGTGCTCGGCGTGACGGCGGGGATCGCGCTGACCACCGGGTTGGCGTTCGGACTGATCCCCGCGCTGCAGGCGACTGGGCGGTCCGAATCCACACCGCTGCGTGAGGCCGGGCGCGGCATGACCCGGACGACAGTCGCACGCACGCGCGGAGCGCTCGTGGTCGGGGAGATGGCACTCGCAGTCATTCTGTTGGTGGGAGCGGGGCTCTTGATCCGGAGCCTGGCCCGCCTGACCGGCGTCAATCCGGGATTCCACCCAGAGCAGGTGGCGGCGTTCGACCTCGCGCTCAACGACGTGCGGTATCCGAAGGATGCGCAAGTCAATGCGCTGGCCAACACCCTGACCGACCGGCTTCGCGCACTACCGGGGACGGAGAGCGTGGGCATCTCCGACGCCCGTCCGTTCGAACCGATCATGAGTTTCAAAATCAGCACGTCGTTCGACATCGAGGGCAGGCCGAAGGCCGAACGCGGCAAGGAACCGGATACCGAGCTGTTGCCAGTATCGTCCGGATACTTTCACGCGCTCGGCATTCGGCTCGTGTCGGGACGGACATTCGCCGAGGCCGACGATCGCCGCAGCGGGCAGCCGGTGGTGGTAGTGAACGAAGCCTTCGCGCACCGGTACTTCCCCGGTGAGAACGCGCTCGGGCAGCGGATCGTGCTCGGCATCACCCACGACACCGGTGCGACCGCGGCCGATACGGCGACCTCGCGCGGGGCGATCGTGGGCATCGTCGCGGACACAAAGGACGAGTCGCTGGCCGACACGGCCAGCCCCCGGACCTATGTCCCGTTCAGCACACTGCCATTCCATGTGTCGGTCACCGTGCGGACGACCCAGGCGGCGGCCACCCTCTTCCCAGCGATCCGTTCGATCGTTCGCGACATCGATCCCACGATCGCCCTCTACGACCTCACGACCATGAGCCACGCCCTCGATGCCTCCGTGGCGGAGCCGCGGTTCTACGTCCTGGTCCTCGGCGCCTTCGCGTCGATCGCGCTCGTGCTCGCCGTACTCGGGATCTACGGCGTGATCTCGTATGCCGTGAGCCAGCGGACGAGTGAACTGGGAATCCGCATGGCGCTCGGCGCGTCGCCGCAGCAGGTGCTGCAGCTCATTCTGGGAGGCGGTCTGGCGCTGACCAGCGTTGGTGTGGTCGCCGGCATCGCGGGGGCGGCCGCGCTCACGAAGGGTATCTCGGCGCTCCTGTTCGGCATCGCGCCGCTCGATCCCGTGACATATGCCGCCGTCGTCGCGGGTCTGTTCGGGGTCGCGCTGCTCGCCTGCTGGGTACCCGCGAGGCGTGCAGCCAAGGTGGATCCGGCCATCGCGATGCGAGTGGGATGAGGGAGAGTTCGCGGTCCCATTGAGTGGGGCCGCCTTGCGGAGGCGGCCGAGCGGTCGCATGGTTGCTGGTATGACGACCTTCTCGAGAGCACACCGCGGCGCGGGCCACCGCTGGGCGAAGCTGGCCGGGGCTGTTTCGTTCGCTCTATTTTTCGTCGTGGCCAACGACTCGAACGCCCAGGGGACTCCCGCCGGGGATTCGGGGGCTCCGCCAGCGGCGCCGGCGGATGTCCGATCCATCACCGCGGTGATCCATGCCGCGTACGACGTGATCTCCGGCCCCGCCGGGGCACGCGACTGGAACCGCTTCTACTCGTTGTTCGCGCCGGGTGCACGGCTCATCCGCACGCTCCGCGACTCGACGGGCCCAGCGCATCTCCAACCGATGACGCCGCATGAATTCGCGGCGCTGGCCGGAGACTATTTCTCGAAGAATCCATTCTACGAGAACGAGATCGGCCGGGAATCGAACACCTTCGGCGCGGTCACCCAGGCATTCAGCGCGTACCAATCGAAGCACGAACCTGGCGACGCCAAGCCATTCGCGCGAGGGATCAACAGCTTCCAACTCTTCAACGACGGCAAGCGCTGGTATATCGTGACAATCTACTGGGACGATGAGCACGCGGGCGTGACGATCCCGGACCGCTACCTGCACACCGCTCCGTAACTGCCAACTCCCTCCGGCGGCCGGGGAACAGCATCGTGTCACGCGAGGAGAAATACAAAGTTTTTCGTGCGCTCCACGAGCGCGCGGGCGCGTTCGTCATCCCCAACCCGTGGAACGCGGGTACCGCGCGCATTCTTACCGCGCTGGGCTTCGAGGCGCTGGCGACGACGAGTGCCGGCTACGCCTTCGATGCGGGGCGTCTCGACTCGTCGGCGGGGCTCACCCGGGATGGAGTGCTGGAGAACGCCAGAGCGATCGCCGAGGCGACGCATCTGCCGGTGTCGGCCGATCTCGAGGATGGGTTCGGGCGGTCGCCCGACAGGTGCGCGGAGACGATCGGGCTCGCGGCCGATATTGGACTCGCAGGCGGGTCGATCGAAGATGCGACGGGCGATGCGGCGGCGCCGATCTATGACTTCGCGCTTGCGGTAGAGCGAGTCGCGGCGGCAGCCGAGACGGCGCGCAAGCGGCAGGTCGTCCTGACGGCGCGCGCCGAGAACTTCCTGCATGGGCGTCCCGACCTCGGCGACACCATCCGCAGATTGCAGGCGTTCGATCAGGCGGGGGCGGACGTGCTCTATGCGCCGGGGCTTCCGAGTCTCGACGCGATCCGCTCCGTGTGCGCGTCGGTATCGAAACCCGTGAACGTCGTCATGGGGCTCAAGGGGGCGACGTACACCGTCGGCGAGCTGGCAGCGGCCGGCGTGCGGCGGATCAGCGTCGGCGGGGCGTTTGCGCGCGCGGCGCTCGGGGCGTTCGTTCGGGCGGCGCTCGAGGTTCGGGACCAGGGCACATTTGGGTTCGCGGCCGATGCCATGCCGCACGCCGAGGCGCGGAGCTACATGGATGCCTCCAAGCGCTAGCCGCGCTTGGAACCCCGGTGTCCGATTTGTTCAAGACGCCGGGAATCCAGGCGGGTAGAATCGCGGGTACTTCGGTTGTCCCACGCGTTTCTCACACGAACCGCCCTGGCGGTACGTGCCCGTGCGATCAGCAGCAGCAGTCGCCACTATTCTTCTGACCGTCGCCTCGTATTCCTCTCACTCATCGAACCGCCCCATGACACCTCCCGCATCCGGTACCGAATCGGCTGGCCCGAACGCCGCGAACGACCATCGCATCGACTACATCGAGATGCCGGCGACGGATATATCGGCCACGAAGCAGTTCTATGTGACCGCGTTCGGATGGAAGTTCACGGACTATGGTCCGGACTACACGAGCTTCGAGGACGGGCGGCTGGCAGGCGGGTTCGCGAAGGGGCGTGCCGCGCCGGCCGGCGGGGCGCTGATCGTGATCTACGCAGTGGATCTCGCGGATGCCGAGCGCCGAGTGCGGTCGGCGGGTGGCAAGATCGTCAAGCCGCCGTTCTCATTTCCCGGGGGCCGTCGCTTTCATTTCGCCGACCCGAGCGGGAACGAACTGGCGGTGTGGAGCGAGCGCTGATTCATTCGCCCTGAAGCACCGTACGCGGGTCGACCGCGGTCGCGCGCCGGGCGGGGAACCAGGCGGCGATCGCGGCGACCAGGGTCATGAAGAGCACGGCGCCGGCGAGGACCAGCGGATCGAGCGCGCTCGTACCGAAGAGCAGGGACGCGATCACTTTGCTCAGACCCATGGCGCCGCAGAGTCCGACCGCGATGCCGATGACGGTGAGTGTGAGTCCCTGGCGCAGCACCATCGCGCGGATCGTGCCGCGGCCGGCGCCGAGTGCCATGCGGATGCCGATCTCTTTTCCGCGGAGCGTGACGACGTAGGACAGGATGCCGAACAGGCCGACGGCCGCGAGCGCCAAGGCGACCGCGGCGAACGCCGAAAGGACGCGAGTCGTGAAGAGGCGTTGCGCCGAGCTTTGGCCGACGATGTCGTCTAGCGTAGCGGGTTGTTCGACCACGAGCTGGGGGTCGAGCGCGGCGACGGCTCGCCGGACGGCGGGCTCGATTGCGAGGGGTGGTCCGCTGGTGTAGACCACCTGGGTGAGCGACCAGTTGCGGTCACCGGCGAACTGGAGGTGCGGATAGTAGACGTAGGGCTCGGTGGCCCCATCGACGGTCATTGCGACGTCGCCTACGACGCCGATCACGATGTCCTCGTGGCCGCCCGCATCGATGCGCTGGCCGATCGGATCGATGCCGGGGAAGAACTGTTGGGCTGCGGTGCGGCTGATCACGACGCGACGCGGTGCGTGGGCGTCGTCGCGCGCGTCGAAGACGCGGCCTTCCAGTACGGGAATACGCGCGGCCGCGAAATAGTCGCCCGATGCGACACGATTCTCGGACATGGCGTTGGCGCGGCGATCGCCGGCGAGAGGGCCGGACAGCGCGGTTGTCCCCCATTGGTGGAACTGGCCGGTGGCTGGAAGCCGCGAGATCCCGCCGGCCGCCCGCACGCCGGGGATGCTGGCGAGGCGGGTGGCGAGCCTTTCGTAGAACTCCGCTCGTGCGACCGAGTCGAACCGTGCGTCGGGGAGACTGATCCGGAACGTGAAGACGTGATCGGTCGGGACCCCAAGGGGCGTCTGGCGCAGGCGGGCGAGGCTGGTCATGAGCAGGCCGGCGCCGACGAGCAACATGAAGGCGAGTGCGACCTGGGCGACTACGAGCGTAGCGCGCAGTCCGCCGTGTCCGGCCCGGGAAGACGCTCCGGCGGTCTGTTCGCGCAAGGCGGTGTTCGGGTCCGTACGTGCGGCGCGCAGCGCGGGTGCAAGGCCGAAGACCAGCGCGCTCGAGGACGACGCGAGCAGGGCGAAGCCCAGCATTCGAGGGTCGAGCGTGAGCTGTTCGAGGCGCGGAATGGAGCCGGCGCCGAGGCGTACGAGGCCGGTCATCGCGATGCGTGCGACGAGCAATCCGACGAGTCCACCCGCCATAGCGAGCGTCGCGCTTTCGGCGAGCAACTGGCGCACGATGCGAGTGGATCTGGCGCCTAGTGCGGTCCGGACCGCGATCTCGCGGCTCCGTTCCGAGCCGCGGACGAGGAGAAGGTTCGCGATGTTGACGCACACGAGGAGCAGCACAAGGGCGACGGCGCCGAGCATCAGCTCGAGGGCGCGATCGGCTGGACCGACGACATCGGCCTTGAGCGGAACCATCCGGAACCGGGTTTCGCGCGCGTCGGGGTAGGCGATCGCGAGGGCGCTGCCGAGTACATCGGTTTGCGCTTGCGCCTGCTGGAGCGACACGCCTGGCCGCAGGCGTGCGAGAACCGTGAGCCAGTGGTTCCCGACGTGTGAGTTGCCAGTATTGCCTTCGTTTACGCCGACATTGACCGGAGTCCAGGCGTCGATCGTGCCGGCAACCGGGTCGTGGAGACCGGCCGGGCCGACGCCGACGATCGTGTGGGGTACGGCGTCCATGACCAGCGGGCGGCCGACGACGTGTTCATCGCCGCCGAAGCGGTGCAGCCAGAAGTCGTAGCTCAGGATGACGCTGGGCGCGCCGGTGTTATCCTCCTGCGTGTTGAACGCGCGTCCGAGGATCGGTTGTGCGCCGAGCGTGACGAAATAGTCCGCGCTCACCGGGAGGATGCGGATGCGCTCCGCGCCATTCCCGAGGTCGATGTCGGCGCCCTTGACATCATACGTATCCGTCGCTGCCGCACTGGCGACTGCGTCGAGTTGCGAGCGGACGGCGAGGAAATACGGCGTGCTGACGAACGTTCGGTCATCGGGCGTCCTGATGAACGTCCCGTATATGCGGACGAGCTGGTTGGGCTGATCGTAGGGAAGGGGCCGGAGAAGAACCGCATCGACGGCGCTGAACACCGCCGTGACGCCTCCGACGCCCAATGCAAGCGTGAGAATCGCGATGATCGTGAAGCGGGGGCGGCGGACGAGTGACCGGACCGACCAGCCGATATCGGCGACGAACTCCTCGAGCATGCGCGTCCCGCGGGCGTCGCGGACGTCCTCCTTGTGCTGTTCCATCCCGCCGAATGCCTGCCGGCCGGCCATTTCCATGTGAAATCGCATCTCTTCCTCCATCTCTCGCTCTTCGCGCGCGCGGAAGATGAGGGCGCGGAGCCGCTCGATGAGATCGGAGAGGATGCTCATGCCAATACCAGGTTGACGGCCGTGGACGCCTGTTCCCAGGTCGCGCGCTCGATGTCGAGCTGGCGGCGGCCGGCGGCCGTGAGCTCGTAGTAGCGCGCGCGGCGATTATTCTCGGTCGTGCGCCAGCCGGCCGTGATCCAGCCGCGGCGTTTCATGCGCTGCAGGGCGGGGTAGAGCGATCCTTGCTGCACCGCGAAGACGCCGCCCGAGATCTGCTCGACGCGTTGGGCGATGCCCCAGCCGTGCATCGGCTCGAGGAGGAGCGTCCTGAGGACCAGCATTTCGAGCGTCCCTTGCAGCAGCATATTGCTCCTGTAGACGGTCTACAGGAATGATAGAGACTGCAAGGCGTGGCCGCCAGATGCTTTGGTGGCTGGGCGGGTTTGGGGGGCGTTGCCCAACCGGGCGACCTTCGGCTCTCGAACGGCCCCCGCTGCTTAGGGCTGCTGCAACGAGTCGCGATCGTGGAGTTGCGGGCTGGGCGACGGTTGGCAACTAATGCTTTGGTGGCTCGGCGAGCTCGGGGGCCGTTGCCCAACCGGGCGACCTTCGGTTCCCGAACGGCCCCCGCTGCTTAGGGCTGCTGCAATGAGTCGCGATCGCGGAGTTGCGGGCTGGGCGACCGTTGGCAACAAATGCTTTGGTGGCTCGGCGAGCTCGGTATCGGCGGCGACCGGCGCTACTCTACTGACGACCGGCGCTACTCTACTATAGAGAAGAGAGGAGGGCCAATGGTGAGAGGAAGACCGGTGGTTGAGATTAGGCAGACTTCATCATCGAGAAAGTAGAAAGTAGAAAGTTAGAAAGTAGAGAGTAGAAAGTAGAGAGTAGAAAGTAGAGAGTAGAAAGTAGAGAGTAGAAAGTAGAAAGTAGAGAGTAGTCATCGGCGCGGTTCGTGCCTCCGGATCAGATGCTGCACGGGATGCCGGAGTTTTGCGGCCCAGTCATTGGGGAGGGTGAGGATGGATCGTCTGCTTCAAGGGTATCGCCGGTTTCGCGCCGAAATCTGGCCAACGGCGGGCGCGCGGTATGAGACGCTGGCCGATGAGGGGCAGCGGCCGGAGACTCTTCTCATCTCGTGCTCGGATTCCCGGGTGGATCCCCAGGCGGTGTTCGGCGCCAAACCCGGCGAGATGTTCGTCGTGCGCAACGTGGCTGGCCTCGTGCCGCCGTATCAACCGGATGTCGGGTGCCACGGCACGAGCGCGGCCATCGAGTACGGCGTCCGTGTGCTCGGCGTCTCGCACATCGTCGTCCTAGGCCACGCGCAGTGCGGGGGGGTGCGCGCCGTGGTCGAGGGGGCTCCACCCGAGGCGCGGGATTTCGTCGAGGCGTGGATGGCGATCGCCAAGCCGATCCTCCGCCGGCCGTCGAACCCGGACCGGCGCCCCAATCTCGTGGACCACTACGAGTCGGAGATACTCCGGCTGTCGCTCGCCAATCTCGCCACGTTTCCGTGGATCAACGAGGCGGTGGAGGCGAAACGGCTGCAGCTGCACGGGTTCCATTTCGACATTCGCACGGGAGCCATGTCGACCCTCGAGGGCGACGAGTGGGTGCCGGTGCCTTGACCGGACGCGCCGTGGTGGCGCACCGGGCGCGATCGCCCGTACAGCCAGGCAGCGCCGTTGCCGGGCGACCTAGGTTCTCGAATGGCGCCCGCCGCCTTGTCGACATGCAAGGGCAGTTACGGCAACGAGAGTGATGGCAACAGCGGCACAGTAATACGCCGGCTAATACGCCGGCTAATACGCCGGCTAATACGCCGCTATTGCGCCGGCTGATACGCCGCTAATACGCCGGCTTATACGCGGCCAATACGCCGACGTGCGCGCTACCGGCTCTCCTGCACGAGGCGTCCGTTGAGAGGTTGGAGAGGACGCACATCGTGCGGAAACAGTCTGGCGAACGCCGCGATTTGCGCGGGTGAGATCTCCATCGGGGACTTGAGCACGATCCACGTGACGCCCTCGGTGCATGGCGGCGCCGTGAGGGATCCCATGTACGTGTAGTAGGCATAGCCGGCCGGCAGGAGATCGGCGGGGTTCACCTCGACGCCCGGAATCGGCTGATCGGGGCCGGGCGTCATCGGCATGTGATTCCAGAGCTGCTGCACGGTGGCGTTCGCCCTGCCCGGCCTCACCAGCACGGCCACAACGGCGATCTTCCCGTCGCTGCTCTTGTGCACCAAGTGGAGCACCATCGGGTACGGTTTGCCACCGATGTATTCCTCGCTGGGGCGATGGAAGTGGAACTGGACCAACTGATAGCGCGTGTCGCCCGCGATCAGAAAATCGCCTGACGGTCCAGACGGGTAGTTGACCCGGATCGTGACGCCGTTGTTGACGATCACGAGCGGCCCGCTGCTGTAATCGAAGCGCAGCAGGGGCAGGCTCGCCTTCTTCGCATTGCGGATATCGATCGGCGACTGCTCCGTGCCGTTGCACGCAGCGTACTCCGGCGCGAGGGTACCCCAATGATCAGGGCCGATGTCGCCCTGATAGCCCCATGTCGTCTTCCACTCGGCTCCGTGGGCGACCTGCGCGCGGGCAGCCGCGGGTGAGAGCACTGCAGCCGCGACCAGTAGTGTGGATGCCACCGAGTTGTACCGCAATCGTACCTCCGGGAGAGAGGAGAGGAGAGAGGACCGGTTCCAGAATAACATCTTGCCCGGCGGGAATGGTTCGCCTATCATGGAACCATGGACGATACTCCTGGAATGGCGGCCATCGCCGGGCTCATCGGTGACCGGACGAGGGCGACGATCCTGATGGGGCTCATGGAAGGGCGATCGGTCACCGCGAGCGAACTGGCGCGGGCAGCGTCCGTGACGAAGCAGACGGCCAGCGCTCATTTGTCGAAGCTGGTCGGCGCGCGCCTCGTGGCGGTCGCCAATGCGGGGCGGCACCGGTATTTCCGGATCGCCGACCATCACGTGGCCGGCGTGATCGAGAGTCTCGTTGGGCTGGCGCACCGGCTCGGGGCGACGCCGATCGAAACGGGGCCGAGTGATCCGGCGATGCGCAAGGCGCGAGTGTGCTACGATCATCTGGCCGGGGATCTGGGCGTGCTGGTATTCGACAGTCTGAGCCAGCAGGGGTGTCTGCGTACGACCGGCGCGACACCGGCCCTCACGGAAAAGGGCGAGCGATTCTGTCGCGACATCGGGATCGACGTGGCGGCGCTGGAGCTTGGGCGCCGTCCGGTGTGCCTCTCCTGCCTGGACTGGAGCGTGCGGCGGCACCATCTGGCGGGTGCGCTCGGCGCGGCGATCCTGAACCGTGTCTACGCGCTTGGCTGGGCACGGCGGCAGCGGGGATCGCGAGTCGTCTCGTTTTCCGCGGTCGGCGAGCGAGCGATGAGGGCGCGGTTCAAATATCGGCTGTAGTAGAAAGGAGAAAAACAGAAAGGAGAAAAACAGAAAGGTGAAAGTAGATGAGGTTAGGGCCGGCTGCAGAACGATGCAGCCGGCCCCTCCTTGTCTCGGCCCTTCCTTGTTTGGCCCCGCCGGCTTGCGGCCGGGCGGTTACTGCCTCGAGATCATCAGGCCGTTGGGGCCATCAGACTTCTGACAGTTGTGGCCAGCTTCTGTACCTTTGGTGCATCGCACGACCCGTTGGCGTCGCCGTCCAACTGGGTGCCCAACTGCGTGAGTGCGGTCTGCCGGTCGGCACCCGACGCTTTCTCCGCGCCGGCGAGAGTCTGGCGGATCGCCGAGATCCTGCCGGACGGCAGGCAGTTCGAGCGGGACAACTGGTCCGTGTACGCGCGTGCCAGCGCGAAGCTGGGCGGCCAGACGTACTTCGGTTGGCCCTGGACGTTGAGCTCCGCGAGGTGGACCGTCCCCGCGGCGTCGATCTCGTTCTGCGAGACGAGGCCACTGGGGGTGAGCTGGAGGATGTCGAGGCCGCGCGAGATCTCGGAGCCGACGATCACGCCGTTGTACCAGTAGGCGGACCATTCACCACCCGATGCCATGCGTGTGGAGTCCACCGGTCCGCGGTCGAAGAACGCGATCTCCTTCGGGTGCGCGGCGTCGGTCCAGTCGAACACCGAGATGCCGCCCTGATACCAGGCCTGCACCATGATGTCGCGGCCCGGAATCGGGATCAGCGAGCCGTTGTGGGCGACGCAATTTTCGTAGATCGTCTGCGGCGCCGGCATCTTGTAATAGGACTGGAATTTCATCTTGCCGTTGTCGAGCGTGAACAGCGCGTCGGCACCCCATTCCTTGCGGTCCGTGGCCCGGCACTTCGGCTGTCCGCCGCCGCCCCATTCATCGGTGAAGAGGACCTTGGTCCCATCGTTGTTGAACGTGGCGGAATGCCAATAGGAGAAATTCGAGTCCGACACCGCGTCGATGCGAACGGGGTGAGCCGGGTCGTGGATATCGAGCAACATGCCGTAGCCTTCGCATGCGCCGCCTGCGAGCCCGATCGCGGTATAGGCTGTGATGTCATGGCACTGCGTGGGGCCGATATTCTGCGGGCGGTCGCCGACCATTCTGGCAACCATGGCGGGAATGGCGGCGTGGAGCGCGGCGCTGTCCTGCGGTGTCGGGTCGCCGGTCCCCCCACGGGCCTTCACGATGCTGTCCAGCCGAGGCTTGACGAACCCGTTGGGCAGCACGAAATCTTCGCCGCCGAAGTTCGCGACGAACGCCCCCTTGGACTTCGCGGCCGCGATGGCAGCTACGTCCGCGGCAGCGGCGCCGTGCTTGGGGGGTGCCGTCAGGTCGTTGAAGATACGCGGCGAACTCACAATCGCCGCTTGCTCTGGGTGTGCGAGCGGCACCTTGATGACCTCGATGCGGAAATACGCCGAGTTGGGGTCCTGGTCCGGCATCGTTTTCGAGCAGCCGGCGAGCTCACTCGGTGAGCGGATGCCAGCCGAGCCCGAGATGTAAACATAGATATCCTGCGGGTCATTGGGCTCGGCGACGACCGTGTGCGTGTGCGAACCGCGGCACGTCTGCACGTTGGCGATGTACTTCGGGTTCGCGATGTCGGAGATGTCGAAGATGCGAAGGCCGCGGAGCCGGTCATGGCTGACGGTATCAGTCACGCCCTGTGTGCCGCAGTCGAGGCGTCCACTCGTTCCTTCGCCGGAAACGAAGAGAAGGTTCTTGTACACCGAGACGTCGCTCTGCGATGCGGGGCAGACGTATGCCGTCTTGACCGTCGGCTGTTGCGGGTTGGAGATGTCCCACACCTGGAACCCGTTGTAGTTGCCCTGGATGGCGTAGGGGCCGGTGAAAGCGAGGTCGGAGTTGGTGATGCCCTTGAACTTCTCGGGTGGCGGCGTCTGCGAGACCACGCGCATGTTCCACGTCGCTTCCTGTGCATTGAACAGGCCTGCCTTGAGGCCGACGCGCGGGTCGGGGCTCGGCGGCGACGTCGACATGTCGTTCGCCGGCGACGGGTTGCCGCCTCCTGACGCCATGGAGTGGGTACACGCCGCCACGGACAGCAACGCGATAGCGAGCGGCAGCGACGAGGCCGCGCTCAGACGCGTCGCGGGTCGGCGCGCGTGGTACACGGATGCCATTGAGAGTTCCTCTGATTGGACGGAATGGAGCAATTGGACCTGCGACAACAGTGGAATCACGGCGCGACGTTCACGACGTGACGTTCACGACGTGACGTTCACCACGTGCCGATTGGCCGGCATCACCGGGGGCGGTCACTGGGCGCCGCTCATGAGCTGCACGATGGCGAGCATCTTCTCCATACGCGCGATCTCGGTCGTCTGATCGACGTTGACGTCGGATGCGAACTTGAACACGAGCTCGTCCTGTCCGGCCCCCTGTGTCTCGAAAAGGTCGTGGACCATCGAAACGGCTCCGCGGTGGTGCTGGATCATGAACGTGAGAAACAAGCGGTCGAACTCGAGACCCTTGGCGTGATCCAACTCGGCCATCTGGGCAGAGGAGAGCATCCCGGGCATGAGCATGACCTGCTCGGTGCCGTTTACCACCATCTTCATGCCTGGGGTACGTCCGTCCGGGACCATCTGCTGGCGGTCGGCCAGCCAGTGCTGCATCGTCGCGATCTCGTCCTGCTGCGAGTTGATGATCCGTGCGCACAGGGTACTAATGGACGGGCTCGCGTCGTGGGTCGGTGCCCAGCCGGCCATGATGATGGCCTGGGCGTGGTGACCGATCATGCCCTGCATGAATTGCACGTCCGCCGTCGTGTAGGGGTGCCGGATGCTGTCGGCCCGGGCCTCCGCGATTGCGGAGGGTTCGGTCTTGACGGGGCTGGCGGGCGCGCTGGCAGAACTGGCGGCGGCCGGCGCGGGGGCCGTCTGCATCGTGTTGTTGGTACTGCTCGCGCAGCCTGCGACGGCCGCCGCGAGGACGACGGTGCCGAAGCGCGGGAACTGTGTGTGTCTCATGGCGTTTGAAAGCCGAGTAGAGGGTGCGGCGGGGCGGGGCGTCAGGTCGCGCGGCTGGCGGTGAATTCTATTGCCGGTATCGGGGAGTGGTAAGCGCGAGAGGTGATTCCCGGCCGTCGGGTAGACACCGGCCCGGCCCGAAACGTTGCAGTTGGGCTGCGTCGGCCGTCCGGGCCTGATTTGCAGGCCGCGGGCGTCGGCCGAAGGTGGCGGTTTGCCCGGGCGCGTCACCCCTTGGGGCGACGGTCGATAACTCGTTTCGCTTTGCCCTGAGACCGTTCCAGCGAGCCCGGCGGCTCGACGATCACGGTCGTCGTCAGACCTATCGTGTCCTTGATTGTGGTCACCAGGTGCGCAGCCTCTGCGGTAAGGCCGGCGCCGTCCCACCGGTCCGGCCGCGCTTCCGCGTGGACCGTCATGGCGTCCAGCCGCCCCTCTCGCGTCATCTCGATCTGGTAGTGGCCACCGCACCAGTCGGTGGCCAGCAGGGCGTCCTCGATCTGGCTCGGGAACACATTGACGCCACGGAGGATCAGCATGTCGTCGCTCCGGCCGGTCAGCTTCTCCATGCGTCGCATACCGGGGCGTGCCGTGCCGGGCAGGAGGCGGGTCAGGTCCCGCGTGCGATACCGGACGATCGGAAACGCTTCCTTGGTGAGCGAGGTGAACACGAGCTCCCCGAGCTGGCCATCGGGGAGCACGCGGCCGGTCGCGGGATCGATCACTTCGGGGAGGAAGTGGTCCTCCCAGATGTGGAGTCCGTCCTTGGTCTCGACGCATTCCTGCGATACGCCTGGGCCGATCACCTCGGAGAGTCCATAGATATCGGTGGCGTCCATGCCGAACGCCTGTTCGATCTCCTGGCGCATCGCGTTGGTCCAGGGTTCGGCGCCGAAGATGCCGAACCGCAACGAGCAGGCGCGCGGGTCGATACCGTGGCTCCGGAATCCATCCAGGATCGACAGCATGTAACTGGGCGTGACCATGATCACGTCGGGCCGGAAGTCGGTAATGAGCTGTACCTGCCGCTCGGTCATGCCGCCGGACATCGGCACGACGGTGCATCCGAGGCGTTCAGCGCCGTAGTGGGCACCGAGGCCGCCTGTGAACAAACCGTACCCGTACGCCACGTGAATCATCATGCCGGGCCGTCCGCCCGCGGCGCGAATCGAGCGGGCCATGACTCCGGACCACATCTCAATGTCTCGCCGGGTATAGCCGACGACGATTGGCTTCCCCGTCGTACCCGACGATCCGTGGATCCTGGCAATCTGTTCTCGCGGGACGGCGAAGAGGCCGAACGGATAATTGTCGCGGAGGTCCTGCTTCACCGTGAACGGGAACTTCGACAGGTCCCGCAGATCGTGCAGATCGGATGGGTGAACGCCCGCCGCATCGAAGGCGCGGCGGTAGTGTGGCACGTGCTCGTACGCGTGGTGCAGCGTCCAGGCGAGCCGTGTCCGTTGCAGGGCCTGTATCTCGTCGCGCGAGGCGCGCTCCGCGGCGTCCAGTCCGTCCACGAGCCGCGCCGCGGCGTGCGCGCGGGAGGTCGTCACGATATGGCTCCGGCGGGAGCCGGCTGCACACGGGCGCGGCGTGCGCGGAGATAGATGAATGCCCCCGCGGCGTTCACGAGGATCACGAGGCTGCTGAGCTTGACCGCAAAAGCAAAACGGCTCACGACAGACACGATCGGCAGCACTGACAGGACGACGTAGAGCACCGTCGTCGCGAAACCGGCCGCCGCGGCGGCGGCGATCCAGCGTGGCGCGCGTTCACCGGTGCGGGCGAGACCGACGAGAGGTATGCCGAAGAGGACGAGATACGTGAGGCCGTACAGGATGCCGGCGGCGTTGTCGAGGAGCTGGAACGCTTCCTGTTCGCCGACGTTCGTCATACCGGCAGCGGCGAAGGCGAGCGAGCAGGCGCCGATGAACAGTATGGAATTCACCGGCGTGCGGTATTTCGGGTGGAGGCGGGAGAACCAGCCCGGGATGAGACGGTCCCACCCGGCCACCATCGGCATGCGGCTCGTCGCCGTGAACAGCACGCTCGAATTGGCGATCGTGCGCGCATTGACGGCCATGACAGCGAACGGGATCACGATGGCGGCGATGCCGCTCGATCCGAGTCCGAGGCGAAACGCCTGCGGGATGGGGCCGACGAGATCCACCTGGCCTGGGGGGACGAGCGCCTGGACGGCGGATGTGCCGAGGATGAACATCAGGGCGATGATGGGTGCGGCGATGATCACCGACTTGCCGATCGTGCGCTGTGCGTCGCGTGCCTCGCCGGCGAGCACGGCGACGTATTCGAAACCCGAGAGCGCGCCGACCGCGAGCTTCCCGAAGATGTTGACATTGAGCAGCGTGATGGCCGGCGCCGTGATCGTGAGCGGGTGATACGTGCGGAGCGTGCCGCGTGCGACGTTGATCAACGGGAGGATGAGCAGAAAGGCAAACGCCGTGAGCAGCAGGACCGCGCCCGCGTTGTGCACCCACTTGCTGATGCCGAGGCCGAGGATCGACACGACGATCAGAGATCCCAGCAGGATGCCGGTCACGGCGCCGATGAAGACGTGGTTTCCGGAGAGCCATTCGGCACTCGGGCCGATCGCATAGACGATCGCGTTGGCGACCGAGAGCCCGAACGCGCCGAGGAGCACGATGGCGTAGATCCAGAGATTCCAGCCGACGAGGAAAGCGACGCCGCCGTTGAGACCGAGCTTGGCCCACTGGTAGAGGCCACCCTCGAGAGGGAATCTTCGGCTCAGGTAGACCACGACAGCGGCCTGCGGCAGGTAGAACAGGGCCATCGCGGCCAGCCAGAAGGGGATCTGCGATGTGCCGAGCTTGGCGGCGGCACCGACCCAACTCAGTCCGACGACGTAGAGGATCTGGGTGAGGACGAGATCGGTGAGGCCGAGCTCCTTGTGGAGCGAAGCGCTTTGCTGCTCGACCCGGGCGGACCCAGTGGGCTGGGGCACCGGGACAGTGTCGCGCCAGGCGGGCCGGTCCGCAACTCTGGCTAAATTGTTGGGGACTGGGGACTGGGGATTAGGGATTGGGGATTGGGGATTCGGGATTGGGGGTTCGGGACTGAGGGTCGGCGTGGTTTCCAAGACAGGGAGATCCAGATGGTCGAGGTGGTGAGTCTGGCGGGCAAACTCGCTCAGTTCGAGGATCAGTGGAGCCCAAAGATCATCGCGGAGATGAACGGCTCCCACGTCAAAGTCGCGAAAGTGCAGGGGGAGTTCGTCTGGCATTCGCACGAGGCCGAGGACGAGCTGTTTCTGGTTGTGCGCGGCCGGCTCCGGATCGAGCTACGGGATGGAGCCGTGACCCTTGGGCCGGGGGAGCTGGTGGTGATCCCCAAGGGTGTCGAGCACCGCCCGGTGGCCGAGGAGGAAGTCCATCTGGTGCTGGTCGAGCCGGCGGGGATACTGCACACGGGCGGGGTGGCCGATCCGCGGGCGGTCGCCGAGTACGAGCGGATCTAGCCGCGATCCGCTGGTGACGCTCGATTCATATACTTGAGCCATATGGCAAGCGAGCCGAGCGACGGACGGTTGGCCGGCTGGAAAGAGATCGCCGCGTACTTTGGACGCGACGATCGCACCGTGATGCGCTGGGAGAAGGATCGGGGGCTACCGGTGCGCCGTGTGCCGGGCTCGGGCAAGGCGTCTGTCTACGCCTATACGGATGATCTGAAGCGGTGGCTCGCCACGACGGACCAATTGGATGACCCTCCCATCGTCGCTGCCGCGGGTGCGCTCGCCGAGCGGCCCAGGCACTGGACTCGGGAGGAGCGGCGGGAGGCGGCCAGAGAGGGACTCGGCGAAAACGGCCGCCAGAGTGGTCCGGTGGCGGCCGGACCGGCAGCCGGTGGCAAGCGGTCGTTGTTCCGGCGCGGGCGCTGGGTCGCGATCGCCGCGGCGGTCGTGGTGGTGGTGGCCGTGGGCAGCGTGCTCTATGGCCGCCAGACGGCGACACGGCCGACCGCGTTCCGGGTGCATTCGAAGGCCGCGAACCCGGAGGCGGAGCAGTTGTACCTCCGCGGCCTCTACTACTGGAACAAGCGGACGCCGGACGACCTGCAGCGGGCGGCCGACCTGTTCGTGCAGGCGATCGTGCTGGATCCGAAGTTCGCGCCGGCGTACTCCGGGCTGGCGGACAGCTACAACCTGTTGCGCGAGTACTCGGCGATGCCCTCGGAATCGGCGTATCCGCGGGCGAAGATCGCAGCCGAGCGCGCGATCGCGCTGGACGACCAGCTTGCGCCGGCGCATCGGTCACTGGCTTTCGTGGACTTCTACTGGTCGTGGGATCTGGCGGGGGCGCAGCACGAGTTCGACCGCGCACTGGCGCTCGACCCGCTCTCGGCGACGACGCATCACTGGTACGCGAACTGCCTGATGCAGCTCGGCCGATTCACGGAGGCGCGCGCCCAAATCGACAGGGCACAGGAGCTGGAGCCGACGTCGAAGGCGATTCTCTCCGACAAGGGTCTTCTCCTGTGGGTCATGGGGCAGCCTGACGAGGGAGTGAAGCTCCTCAAGGAGATCGAGACGTCGGATCCGGACTTTCTTTCGCCGCACAGCTATCTGTGGCACTACTACCTGGTGCAGGGTGATGACCGGAACGCGATCGCGGAGCTGCGCCAAACGGCGGCCCTCGCCCACAACACCGCGATGAGCGATCTCGCGGCCGAGGCGGAGCGGGGTTTCGAGCGTGGTGGCCATACGGGAACATTGCAGGCGATGGTGGCGTTGGAGCGCCAGCGGCTGGCGAGGGGTGAGCAATCCGCGTTTCGTGTCGCCGAGACCGAAGCGCTGCTCGGAGAGGATTCCAGCGCGATCGCGCATCTGCAGCAGGCTTACGACTCGCACGACAACGAGATGACGACGATGCGATCGGACATGCTGCTCCGTCCGCTGCATCGCGACACGGCATTCCGCCGCATCCTCGCGCGCGTGGGGATGCCGCCGTTGGCCGACAGCCAGTAGACGCCTCCGGACGGCCGGCGGGGGAACACCGCGAGGCGAATCCGCCTCGCTCGCGGACGGGGACGCAGACGCGGACCACTCGGTTCGGATCCGATGCCTGCCGCCATGTGATCCGCCGGCGTGTGCAGGCGCGTCCGTACCTTCGCCTCTCACTGGGCGGGTGCTCGCTACAGCGACTGGCGGAGCAGTCTCCGGATGGCGGGCCGATGGCGGCGGCCGGCGGCCACCCGTGTGCCATCGGCGAGGATCACCACGTGCTGTGTGCCCGCGAGGGTGCGCAGCTCGCGGATGCGTCCGATGTTGATGGCCGCCGAGCGATGGACGCGCAGGAACATGTCGGGTGGCAGACGGCGAACGACACGGGTGAGCGTGTCGCGGATCGTATGACTGGTCGGGCCGATGTGTACGCGCACGTAGTTGTCCATCGCCTCGACCCAGTCGATGTCGGCTGGGGGCACGAGCGTGACGCGTCCGTTGCCGCGAATGGCGAAGCGCGGCGGCTCGGGGGACGGCGCGGACCGGCTGGCCGACATGTCGGTGATCAACGCGGCCAGGGCCGCGACTTCTGCGGCGCGGGAGCGGACGGACGCTGTCGCGTGGCGTTTCGCGCGCGCGACCGCGGCGAGGAGGCGGTTCGCGGCGACGGGCTTGAGCAGGTAATCCACCGCGTGCACCGCGAACGCCTCGAGCGCGCGGGCATCGTGCGCCGTCACGAAGACGACGAGGGGCATCTGCTCGACGCCGACAGCACGGACGACATCGAACCCGTCGAGCTCGGGCATCTGGATGTCGAGCAGCACGAGGTCGGGCGGGTCGCACGTAATGGCGGCCACCGCACTAGCCCCGTCGCCGCATTCGCCAGCGACGACGATCTCGGGGTCGCCCCCGAGCACCGACCGCAGGTGGGCGCGCGCGAGGGGCTCGTCGTCCACGATCAATATGCGCAGCATTGGTATCTCAATCTGTGACGGCCCCGGATGGCGGTGCGACATGGGAGGGGCGAAACGACCATCATCCGTGGCGATCGTCACGACGGCCGGGGCGAGGTGGGCCCGGCAAGTCCGTGGGCCGGCTCTCCGCGGGCCTTCTGGCTACCCCTCTACTGACGCGAGCGCCTGACGCGCGGCCTCTTCGACCGACTGCATCGCGACCCGGTAGGGCCCGGGCCCATAGCTGATGCGGGCGACGCCGAGCGCGGCGAGCCGCTTGCCGGACGGCGCGGTGGGGCGGACGAGGATGTTGACCGGGAGCGGGCATTCCTTGCAGACCCGGGCGATCAGGGACTCATCGATGAGCCCGGCCGCGAAGAACCCACTCGCTCCGCCCCGCGCGTATGCGTGCGCGCGTTCGAGCGCCGCAGTCACGAGCGCGTCGTCGTGGCGTGCCGGGTCCGCTTTGAGAAACAGGTCCGTCCGCGCGTTGATGTAGACGGGGATCCCAGCGCGGTCCGCCGCCGCGCGGGCGGCGCGGACGCGGGCCTCCTGCTCGGCCACCGGGTACAGGGCGTCGGCGGCGCCCATGACCTGGTCCTCGAGGTTGAATCCGATCGCGCCGGCGCCGATCGCCCTGGTGACACTCGTCGCGACCTCCTCGGGCGAGGTCCCGTAGCCGGCCTCGAGATCCAGGCTGACCGGAAGCTGCACCGCCGCCACGATCTCGCGGAGATTGGCGAGCGCGGCGTCCAGCGGGATGCGCTCGCCGTCCTCAAAGCCGTGCGCCGCGGCGACGGACCAGCTTCCCGTCGCGATGGCCTTCGCGCCCGCCCGCGCGACGGCTTGCGCCGTGCCCGCGTCCCAGACGTTGTACAGGACGACCGGGTGCCCCTTCACATGAAGCCGGTGAAACGCTGCCGCGTGCTCGGCCTGGGTGGGCATATCAGCAGGTTCCGGCCAGCGGAGGAAGGATTCGACGGATCGCGAAACGATGCTGGTCGCGCACGATCACGGGCTCCCGGTCACGATGGCGACCGCAAACCCATCGTAGCCTTTGACGCCGACCGTTTGCAGCACCGTGGTGTTGACCCGCGGATCGGCGGCCATGAGGTCGTACATCCGGCGTACGGCGATGACATTCTCGTCCTGGCTCCCGGCATCCGCGACGGCGCCGTCGCGGACGACGTTGTCCGCGATGATCAGCGAACCCCGCCGTGCCAGGGCAAGGGCCGATGTCCAGTACGCGGGGTATCCCGTCTTGTCCGCATCGATGAAAATCAAGTCGAAGGGCCCGAGCCCTTCGGCGGCGAGGGCGTGTAGCGATTCCTGCGCAGGGCCGACGCGGACGGTGGCGCGATCAGCGAGCCCGGCCCGCACGAGGTTGGCGCGTGCGACGGCGGCGTGCGCCGGATCCAACTCGAGCGAGATGAGCCGTCCGCCGGGCGCGAGGGCGCGGGCCAGCCAGATCGTGCTGTAGCCGCCGAGGGTGCCGATTTCGAGAATGGCTTTCGCGCGGATCGCGGCGGCGAGGATCGCCAGCCATTGGCCCTGGAGCGGCGACACCTGGATGGCCGGAAGGCCAGCGGCGTCGCTGGCGGCAACCGCGTCGCGAAGAACCGGATCGTCGGGCAGGAGGGCGCCAGCCAGGTAGCGGTCGACCTCGGCCCACCGATCCTTGTCCTGGTCCTGGCTCATGGGCTTTCTTTGCGCGGGGGGCGCGGGCGAAAGAAACTGAGAGAGAAACTCAAAGAGAAACTCAGAGAGAACTCAACTGGCGTGCAGACAAGATAGCGGCCTTGGGGGGCGGGATGGCGACATACATTGCGCTGCTTCGCGGGATCAACGTCGGGGGCAATCGCCGGATCGCGATGAGTGTGCTCCGTGATTTTCTGGAAGCCGTGGGGTGCGAGCACCCGAGGTCGTTGTTGCAGAGCGGGAACGTCGTATTCGGCAACCGGAAGCGAGCGGGCGACGACGTCGAGCGTTGGCTGGAGGCGGAGGCTGCGAAGCGGCTCCATTTCGAGGCGGAGTTCTTCGTCCGGACGCCGAACGAGTGGCAGGACCTGATCGCGCGCAATCCGTTCCGGGAGCAGGCGGAGCGTGATCCCGCGCGCCTCCACGTGGTCGTGCTCAAGAAGGCGCCGGCCAAGCCGGCGGTGGCGGCGTTACGGGCCGCGATCGTCGGGCGCGAAGTCGTGGAGAGCGGACAGCGTCATCTCTACGTCGTGTATCCGGACGGTGCGGGGAGGTCGCGGCTGACGGCGGCCGTCATCGATTCCAAGCTCGGTACGCGGTGCACGGCGAGGAACTGGAACACGGTGCTCAAGCTCGCCGCGCTCAGTCAAAGCTAGAAATAGAGAGTAGAAAGTAGAAAGTAGAAAGTAGAGAGTAGAAAGTAGAGAGTAGAAAGTAGACACACAACAGCAGCAGGAAGTGCCCGGGCGTCTAGATTGTCTCCGGCGAAACAGACCCGAGGGGGAGACGCATGCGGTTGAGTGACGCGAGAGTGCTGGTGACGGGCGGCGGTTCGGGAATCGGGTTGGCGACGGCGCGGGCGCTCAAGGCGCAGGGGGCGCGGGTGGCGATCTCGGGGCGGCGCGCGGAGGTGCTGGCCCGGGCCGCGAAAGAGATCGGCGCGACGCCGGTGACGACCGACGTGACCGACGAAGCGAGCGTCGTGCGTCTCATCGAGACGGTCGCGCGCGAACTTGGCGGCTACAACGTCCTGATCAACAACGCGGGGATCGGGTCGTCAGCGCCACTGCTCTCGGTGACCGCGGCCGACATGCGGCGGGTATGGGAGACGAACGTGCTCGGTGCGACGCTGGTGGCGCGGGAGAGCGCTCGCTACTTCGTGCCGCGACGGTCGGGCGCGATCGTCAACGTGGCGTCCACCTCGGGCCAGCGTGCGGGCGCGAACAGCTCGGCATACGCCTCGACGAAATACGCGCTCAGCGGGCTCACGGAAGTGTGGCGGGCGGAGCTTCGCACGAGTGATATCCGCGTCATGCAGGTGAATCCCAGCGAAGTCATGACGCCGTTTTTCGAGTCGAACGGCTATGGTGCGCGCCCGGACAATCCGCGGAAGCTGCACGCCGAGGATATCGCGAACGTGATCGTGGGGATGCTGCAACTGGACGATCGGGCGTTCGTGACCAGTGCGACGGTGTGGGCGACGAACCCGGATTCCTGAGAATTCTACGGGGCGGCAGCGACGGATGGTGGACGGATGCGGGGAACTGGCATCGGTGGGTGGCCGCGCCGTTGCCCGAACAGGGCGACCTTCGGTTCGCGAACGGCGCCTGCTGCGTAGGCCACCGGCCTATGCAAGACGGCAACGACAGATCTTGAACAGCTACCGCAAATAGCTTTTGACGATGTCCACCAGTTGTTCGGCGGCCAGGCTTTCGTTCGAGTTTGGGTCGGCACCCGGGGCGACCACGTGGTACCGGATGTGGTCTTCGAGGATTTCCGCCATGAGCGAATTGATCGCGCCGCGGCAGGCGGCGAGGGTGTGCAGCGCCATCTCGCAGTCCCCATCGTCCTCGATCAGGTCCTCCACCGCCGTGACTTGCCCGCGGATCCGTTTGACGCGGTTGAGCAGTTTTGTTTTCTCCCGGAGGCTGTGCTTGAGCATGCGGGGGGACGGGGCGGTGGCCGGGCCGGTGGTGGCGGCTCTGGCGCCGTTGCGGGTCTCGGCGTGGCGCATGGTGCTCCTTCCGCCAGCCTCGGCCCGGTACGCCGGATCGGGAGCGGGGGATTGAAGGATGGACCCGAATACTATAGGGGCCCAGGGTAGCCGCGCCAGTCCGGTGTGATCCCCGCCCGGGCGGGGACCGCCGGCGGCGTTCCCGCAGTGACGGGATCGATACCCCGCAGTCCTTGACATGGAATACCCGGGTAGGATATTGTACCCGCGCCCGGACGCGGGATGGGATAGGGTGCCTGGGTATCGGGGGACACGGGCAGCGGGCACGGACCCGCATGTGGGAAGCGGCGAACGGCGGGAGCAGGCCATGACTTCGCGCGAGGGGCAACGCATGGTGCGGCTCGAGAGGACAACTGGCAGCCTGGTGGCTGGCGGCGTGGCGCTGGTGGTGGCACTCGGGGGCTGCCGGAAGGCCGCACCCGCGGCCGGCGTGCCCGCGAGCGTGACCGGGAGCAACGGCCAGATCACGATTCCCGACGGGTCGCCGCTCCGGTCCGCACTGTCGTTCGACACCGCGCGGACCGTGACACTCAGCGACGTCGTGACGGCGACGGCGGCGGTCGAATCCGATCCGTCCCGCACCGTCAAGCTGTTTCCCCCGATGGCGGGCCGGGTGGTGGCGCTGAATGTACGGCTGGGCGATCCGGTGCATCGGGGGGAGCCGCTGGTGACCCTGGACTCACCCGACTTCACCGCCGCGCAGGCGGATTACGCGCATGCTCTCGCGGCATACCGGCAAGCCAAGAACAACCTCGCGCGCGAGCGCGATCTCGCGCAATACGGCATCGCGGCGCAGCGCGACGTCGAGCAGGCCGAGACCGATTTCAGCCAGGCGGACGGCGACCGGGAGCGGGCAGCCGCGCGGCTGTCGGTACTGGGCATCGATACGAGCGTCGTGCTGCGCGACCAGGCGCTGGTGATCCGGTCGCCGATCGAGGGGCGCATCATCGATCTGACCGTTGGATCGGGCGAGTTCCACAACGATCCCACCGTACCCGTCATGACCATCGCGGACCTTGGCACCGTGTGGCTGGCGGCCAACGTGCCCGAGAAGGACCTGCACGGGATCCGGGCCGGCGACCGCGCCGTGGCGGTGGTGAGTGCGTATCCCGAAGACACGATCCGGGGCGTCGTCGCGATGGTGGGCGCGGTGGTCGACACCGCGACGCGTATGACCAAAGTGCGCGTCAGCGTTCCGAACCGTCAGGGACGGCTCAAGCCGGGGATGTACGCCACCATCACCTTTGCGGCGCGGCCGCAGGCGCGCGTGGTCGTACCGGCGACCTCGCTGCTGCAGGTGAGCGATTCGGACTACGTCTTCGTTGAAGTGCGGCCCTGGACCCTCGAGCGCCGGCCGGTCATCGTGGGTCGTCTCGACGGCGACCGGGCGATCGTGAGCGAGGGCGTGTCGGGCGGACAGCTCGTCGTGGCTCGCCAGGTGGTGCTGCTGCAATGATCGACGCGATCGTCGAGTGGTGCCTCGAACGGCGCTGGCTCGTGCTCGTGATGACGGGCCTGCTGGCGGCCACGGGTGTCTACTCGTGGTACCAGCTCTCGCTCGAAGCGTATCCTGATATCGCCGACACGACCGCACAGGTCGTCACGCAGTATCCGGGTCACGCCGCCGAGGAGATGGAACAGCAGGTCACCATGCCACTCGAGCGCGAGCTGGCGGGGACGCCGGGGCTGCAGGTCATGCGGTCGCGCACCACCTTCGCGTTGTCGCTCATCACCCTCGTCTTCCGTGACGGGACCGATGACTACTGGGCGCGGCAGCGCATCACCGAGCGGATCCAGGGCGTGACCTTGCCGCCTGGCGCGACGCCGGGGCTCGACCCCATCTCCTCGCCGATCGGGGAGATCTACCGGTACACCGTGGAGTCGCCGCACCGTGGCCCCCGGGAGCTCAAGGATCTGCAGGACTGGGTGGTGTTCCCGCAGCTCAAGCAGGTGCCGGGCGTCGCCGACGTCACCCTGTTCGGCGGCGAGACCGTCCAATTCCAACTGGTCGTCGATCCCGCGAAGCTGACGCAGTACGGACTCGGGCTCCGGGATGTCGAGAATGCGATCACGGCGAACAATGCCAACGCCGGCGGCAGCGTGCTCGTGACCGGCGAGCAGGGCATCGTCGTGCGCGGGATCGGCCAGATCACATCCCTCGACGACCTCGGCAACATCGTCGTGACGGCGCACAGCGGCGTGCCGATCTTCATCAAAGACCTCGGCATCGTACACCTGGGCACCCTGCAGCGCGAGGGCATGGTCGGGAAGGACGACAGGCCGGATGTCGTGACCGGCATCGTGCTGCTCCTGCGGGGCGTGAACCCCTCCGGCGTGCTCGAGGCGATCCACGAACGCGTGGACAAGCTCAACCACGGGATGCTCCCGCCGGACGTGCGCGTCGTGCCATACCTCGACCGCACGAACCTCATCCGGACGACCATTCACACCATTTCGCGGACCCTGTCCGAGGGACTCATCCTCGTGACCGTGGTCGTGCTGCTGTTCGTCGGGAGCATCCGCGGCGCGCTGCTGATCGCCCTCACCATCCCGCTGTCGTTGCTGTTCGCGTTCATCTGCATGCATATCACGAACATCCCGGCGAACCTGCTCTCGCTCGGGGCGATCGACTTCGGGATCATCGTCGACGGGTCGATCGTACTCGTGGAAACGATCCTCCGGCGCCGCGAAGCGCATCCCGACGCCGAACTGTCGGAGAGCGATGCGCGCAACGCGGCGCTGCAGGTGGCGCGGCCGATCTTCTTCGCGACCCTCATCATCATCACCGGCTATCTGCCGCTCTTCGCCTTTCAGCGCGTGGAGCGGAAGCTGTTCACACCGATGGCGTTCACGATTGGCTACGCCCTCATCGGCGCCCTCGCGACCGCGCTGCTCGTGATGCCTGGACTCGCGTACGCCATCTACCGCAGGCCGCGGCGGGTGTACCGCAATCCCGTGCTCGAGCGGATCACCGCCGGGTACACCGCGCTCCTCCAGCGCGTGGTCCTGCGTCCGCGGGTGGCCATCATTCCCGGCGCCATCGCCGCTGTTCTCGCCATCGTTCTGGGCGCGACCCTGGGCCGGGATTTCCTCCCGTACCTCGATGAGGGCTCGATCTGGCTGCAGGTGGAGCTGCCGCCCGGCATCTCGATCGAGAAGGGGAGCGAGATGGCTGCCAAGCTCCGCGACGTCGTGCGGACCTTTCCCGAAGTCTCGTACGTCGTGACCCAATTGGGCCGCAACGAAGACGGCACGGACCCGTGGACCCCGTCGCACATTGAAGCCTCGGTGGGGCTCAAACCCTACGATGACTGGGGCGGCGACAAGCAAGCGCTGATCCGGCGGATGGATGCGCGTTTCCAGGAGATGCCTGGCTATCAGGTGAGCTTCTCGCAGCCGATGATCGACGGGGTGCAGGACATGATCGCCGGGGCGCACAGCGAGCTCGTGATCCGCGTGTTCGGCGACGATTTCACGGCGACGCGGCAGCTCGCGGAGCACGTCGTCGGCGTGTTGCGGACCGTCCCCGGGGCGGCGGATCCCGCGATCGATCAGGAGCCGCCGCTCCCGCAACTCCAGGTCGTGGTGGACCGCGCGGCCGCGGCGCGCTACGGGATCAACGTCGCCGACGTGGCGGATCTGGTGCAGACGGCGATCGGCGGGCAGGCGCTCTCGCAGGTGTTCCTGGGCGAACGGCGTTACGACCTGACCGTGCGGTTCGCCCGCTACGCGCGGAACAGCGCGGCCGCCATCGGCGACCTGCAACTGGTGACCGCGGCGGGCGCGCGCATTCCGCTCTCACAGGTGGCCTCGATCCGGCAGGACGCGGGCGAGAGCACGATCACCCACGAGATGGGACGCCGGCACCTCACCGTCAAACTCGATCTCCGGGACCGCGACCTCGCGACATTCATTAGCGATGCCAAGGACCGGATCGAACAGCAGGTCCCCTACGATCACCAGCGGTATGAGGTCGAGTGGGGTGGCGCGTTCGAGAACCAGCAGCGGGCGCAGGCCAGGCTGATGATCATCGTCCCCGCTGCACTGGCGCTGATCTTCGTGCTGTTGTATGGGCAGTTCGGGGACATCTCCCACGCCGGACTCATCCTCCTCAACGTGCCGCTTGCCCTTCTCGGCGGCGTGCTCGCGCTCCACGTGCGCGGGATGACGCTCAACGTTTCGAGCGCGGTAGGATTCATCGCGCTGTTCGGCGTTGCGGTGCAGAACGGCGTCATCATGGTGGCGAACCTCAACCGATGGCGTACGATCGCCGGCATATCGCTCGCTGATGCCGTCATGCATGGCGCGACCGAGCGGCTCCGTCCGGTGCTCATGACCGCGAGCGTGGCGACGCTCGGACTGATGCCGGCCGCGTTGGCGCGGGGGGTGGGCAGCGACGTGCAGCGGCCGCTCGCGACGGTCATCGTCGGCGGCCTGGTCACCGCAACGGCCCTCACGCTCATCGTGCTGCCGGCGCTCTACGTCGTCCTCGAGGAGCGCCGTGCGACGCGGCGCGAGGCGGCATGAGCCGCGTTCCGGGAGGCGAAGCGATTGCCCTCGCGGTGGCAATCGCGATGGCGGTCGTGGTGAGTGGAGGTGCTGGAGGCGCACAGCAGCCAGCCGCCGCGGCCGCGGCGCCCGCCACCGGCGCTCTGGTGGCAGCCGAGCGTTCGCCGGTCGTTCGGCTGTCACTCGCCGGGTATGTCGGCCTCGTAGGGCATCAGAACCTCGACTACGCCGCGCAAGCGTACAGTGTGCCGGTCGCCGATGCGCAGGTGTCGGTGGCACACCTCTATCCCAATCCGTCGCTCGCGTGGGGTGCCGGGCTCGATGTGTCGGGGCAGCACCAGGCGACATCGTACGACGTCGCGCTGACGCAGACGATCCTCATCGGCGGCAAACGGGGCGCGCGGACCGACGTCGCGCGCGGGCAACTGGCCGCGGCCAGAGCGCAACTCGACGACTTTCTCCGCACCCTTCGCGCGACGGCGGCGACGACGTACGCCGACGCCGTTCATGCGGAGCAGGTCTACGCACGCAAGCGCCAGACCGCCGACGAGCTGGACCGGCTGGTGACGCTCAACGAGCGACGCGTGAAAGCCGGCGACATCGGCGAGATCGACCTCGTGCAGTCGCGGGTGGACGCGGCTCAATTCCGCGGCGCGCTCGTGGCAGCGGCCAACGACGTGCACGCGGCGCACCTCGCGATGACCGGACTTCTGACGCCGCGCAAGACAGACACCCTCGTCGCGCCGGAGGCGCCGGCCGAACTCGTGTCCCTTCCGGCGACCGATGCGCCGATCACGCCCGATCAACTGGCGCCGCCGGCGGCGGGCGCGGCGCCGGATACGTGGTCCGGCCCCGCGGCGTTGCGGGGGCCGCTGGACCTCGACAGCCTGACGCGGGCTGCCGTGGCATCGCGGCCGGACGTCATCGCGGCGCACCGGCTCTCCGATGCAGCGGTGGCCAGCGTCCGGGTGGCGCATGGCGATCGATGGTCGGACATCGATCTGACGCTGGGCACCTCGTACTTCACCCGAGGCACGAACGCGATCGACCCCACGCCTACCTTCTCGTCCCTCAACCTGGGGCTGTCGTTCCCCATCCCGCTGTCGAACTTTTCTCACGGGGAGCTGTCGAGCGCGCAGTACACGGCGAAGCAGGCCGCGACCGCGGTACAGTCGGCGGAGTGGAAGGCGAGTATCGACGTGCATACGGCGTGGGCCGCGTACCAGTCGGCGCTGGCGCAGGTCGCGCAGTACACCGGCGGCATCCTGATGGATGCCGAGCGGGTACGCCGTGCGAAGTTGTACAGCTACCAGCACGGATCGGCATCGCTGCTCGATGTCCTCACCGCGGAACAGACGGCCAACGACGTCTTCATCGCATCCTACGACGCGCAGCAGCAGTACGCCCACGCGCTGATCGGGCTCGGGCAGGCCACGAGCGATTGGTCATTCGTGTACGCGAGCGCGGGCGGCGCCGGGAACTGACGGGGGCCGTTGCCCCACAGGGCGACCGGCAGTTCGCGAGCGGCCCCCGGTGCGTTCGGCGACGGGGGATCGCGGGACGGCAACTACAGTCCTACTGGGCCGGTCATGACCGGCCCCTGCCAGGGACAGGTTGGTGCGGTGCCACAGTCCGATTGGGCTGGTCGCGAACCGTAGGTCGCCCCCTTCGGGCGACGGCCCCTACTCAGAATGGCGGCGCGTGCGCCGTCGCGTAGTGTTTCTCAGCCTCCTCGGCGTGCTGTGCGGCGAACGTGTGGTGCGCGTGCGCGACGTAGGCATGGTAGCCGGCCTTCTCGTGGTTTCCGGCGTCGTGGTGTTTCGCCGCTTCGCGGTGGTGTTTCGCCGCCTGGTCGTAGTGTTCGGCGGCCTCGCGATGATGATGCGAGCCCGAATGCTGCGCCATCTGGACCCCCGGTGGCAGAGTTGAGGCAGTGCACGAGGCGTGAGCGTGCCGGCCGATCGCGTTTCCGGGCCGGCGGGCATCTCCCGAAGCCTAACAAATTCCCGTGCGGGCTGCGTCCGGTCTGATCCTGCGGGTGTGGGGGCGTCTACGGATACCGCGAAGGCCCGGTCGCGTCCAGTGAAGACGCAACGGGGCACGCGGGGGATCATGAGGTGAGCGGCGCGCGGAGGATCGTGGGGGGTGATGCAGCGCCCGCCTTGATGGAGCCATTGTCGTCGAAGCGGTCCCACCCGCTGTTGCCGAGGAAGTAGAACCCGTCGGCGGTGAGTACGCCGTGCGTGGGGTCGCCGAGGCCGGGCGAGCCGCGCTCGATGACCTTCCAGCCTGTGACGTTGGCGTACCGGGAGTCGAGCGTGAATCGCACGACCCGTTCGGGCGACGTCCCGTTCTGTACGGCGTAGAGCATGTGTCCATCGACATACATGCCGTCGATGCCGTTGACGGCCGTCGTGTCGGGGTGCTGCACCCAGGTCACGGTTCCGTCCTGGCGGTCGATCACGGCGAGTCCGAGCGCGTAGTCGGCGACCAGGACGCGTCCGTCCGGGAGTACGGCGGGCGTTTGTGGCGACCGGAACGTGCCGCGCGCGACGAGTGTCTCGAGCGTGTCGCGGCCGGCGCGCACGGTATAGATGTCGCCGCTGACGCCGTCGGAGACGACGACCGTGCCATTCTGATCGACCGTCATATCGCCGAGGTTGTGGCTGCGGCCATCGCGGGGCGCATCGAAGCGGCGCAGCAGGCGCCCGGTGGACAACTCGTAGCGCAGGACGGCGGACCGGCCTGAATCGGAAGGTTTATATCCATCAGCCTGGGGCATCGCGGACGTCGTCGCCCACAGCGCACCGTGCCGTGTATCGATCGCGAGGGCCATGATGCCGTAGACATTATCGCGGCCGGCCGGAACGAAATCGTGTACGGGACCGTTCTCCGGCACCGCAACGATGATGCCCCGGTGGATGCTGCTCACGTAGAACGTCCGGCTACCCGGGTCGTATGCGAGATCCTCCGCCAGCATGTTCGTATCGGCGAGGACGTGGGTCACCGTGGCGGTCGAGATCGCGGAGCGATTGCCGGCCATGGCGGTGCGGACCGCTTCAAAGTCCTCGTGGCCGCGCAGCGTCGCGAATGCGGAGTCGTGGTCGATCGGGTAGGCGAGTCCCATTGCCGCGATCGTTCGCAGCCGGGCGACCGCCGCATCGGCGTGTCCGAGCCGGGCCTCGCTACGCGCGATGAGATAGACGACGTCGGGATGGCCCTTCATGAGCGTGAGGGCACGGACGTAGTCGTCGCGGGCCGCCGCCTCGTCGTGCGCGGCTTCGGCTTTTTGTCCAGCCTCGATTGCAACGCGGTAGCTGAACTCGTTGGGCCCGGCCGGCTGCGCGCCGCCACGCGATGCGGTGATCGCCAGTGCGGCCACGGCTGCCGCGGCCACGGAGGCTGCGCGGTTGCGAACTCGCGCGCGTGGCCGCGCCGCGGAGCGAATCGCATCGAGAGCTTGTATGAGGAGTGTCATGGTGCGTTGGACAGCAACTCCCCGCGGAGGGTTGGCTAGTTCGCGGTGCGAAAACGCACAACCGATGCACACGCGATGCGATGACGGGCGGCAAACCCGGACATAGCGACAGAACCGGACGCGTGTTTCGGTCGTCATCACCATGTGATAGTCATCCTCGTCGGTATCGCGATCGCGGTCTCGGCATTGCGCACGCCGTGGCGGATGCTCACCACGCTCGAGCGTGTGTGGGCGGTTCTCGCCATCTGTGACGCGATCCTGACCTTCGCGATACCGTCCGTCCCCGCGACGTCGCCGTGGCGCGCCGCCGAGAACCGCGCGCTTCTCGCGTGCGCGGCGGGGTGTGTGATCCTGATCGGCGCAGGGGTGCCGCTGGTGCGCGCCCGCACGGTCGCGCACCTTCCGGTCCAGCCGCTGGTCCCCGCGTTCGGCGTGCTCGCGGTGCCCGCGTTCGGCATGGTGCTCGTGTGGCTTGTGTGGGGTGCGGCGCGGAGCTGAACCGTATTGCGCCTTCGTCGCGCGTCGTGCGCGAGGGCGGAGTCTGGGGGAGGCGTCGCGTCCTAGCGGCTATCGGTGTCGGCGTACGCGACGCGGACGCCCTCCTGGCCAGCGGCGCCCGCGGCGCCATCCTGGGGCGGCGCGACACCGAGGGGGCTGCCGGCCCCCCTTGACGGGCCGGGAATGCCCGCCCCACCGGCAGAGGGCAGCACGAGCGTGAAGCACGATCCTACGCTTTCGCGACTCTCGGCTACGAGGTCTCCGTGCATCGCGCGGGCGAGATCACGGCTGATCGTGAGTCCGAGGCCGGCGCCCTCGTCGGTACCGGAGAGGCGTCGTCCGACCTGCACGAACGGTTCGAAGACACGCGCCATCTGATCGGCGGGGATACCGCGGCCGGTGTCGCGGACGGCGATGGAGATCCGTCCGTCGTCGTGGCGTGGCGAGTCCTCGCACACGAGCGTGACGCGGCCTCCCTGGGCGGTGAACTTCACTGCGTTGGACAGCAGGTTGAGGAGAATCTGCAGGATGCGGTCGCGGTCCCCGGCGACCGTGTAGTCGGCAGCGCATCGCACGCGCTCGAAGATGATCCCCTTGGCGCGGGCTTGCGGCTCGAGCATCGCGGCTGCTTCGATGAGGAGCGGTTCGACGAGCACAGGCTTCGACGCGACCTCCACGTGGCCTGCTTCGAGGCGCGCGACATTGAGGACATCGTTGATGAGTGCGAGCAGGTGGGCGCTCGCGCGCCGGATGCGCTGGATATCTTCGAGCTGGGGCGGCAGCAGCGGTCCCCGGATGCCGGCATCGAGCAAGTCGGCGTAGCCGCTGATGGCGTTGAGCGGAGTACGCAGCTCGTGCGACATGCTGGTCAGGAAGTCGGATTTCGCGGTATTCGCGGCTTCGAGCTCGGCGGCCTGCCGCTGCATCTGGTCGGCCTGGCTCTCCATCTCCGATGCCTGGTCCTGCAGTTGGTCGTTCTGGGCTTCGAGCTCTCGGGCCTGTTTGCGGAGTTGTTCGTTCTGCGTCGCGGCGAGGGCGGCGGCCCGCAACAGGTACGTGTTCACGAGGACGCCGAGCAGCAGAGCGATCGCGGTGCCGAGGACGAGTACGGTCGCCGTGATCGAGCGCCGGCGGTTCAGCGCCGGTGTGCGCCGGGTGAGGAGCAGGTCCTCCTCGGCCGTCAGCGCGGCGCCGACGCCGCGGGCGGTATCCATGAGTGCGCGGCCAGGTGCGAGCGACGTCGCGGCGGCCGCGGCTTCGCCTCGAGTCTTGCGGATCTCGATCGTGGAGTCGATGTCCGCGAATCGCTCCCTCGCTACGCGATCGAGCTCATCGAGGCGGGGGTGCTGGTGTGGGTTGTCACTGGTAAGCGTTCGCAGGAGGGCGAGGTCGCTGGTCGCGGAATCGGCTACTGCGCGGTACTGCGAGATGTCCGCCGTGTCGCCGCTGATGAGAAACTTGTTGATGGCCGTCCGGGATATGCTGAGCTGCGCGAGGAGGTCTGCCGCAACCAGCTTGACCCGGTCCGTATGGCGGATCCAATTCTCGCGATCCGTGACATCGCGGATGTTCCAGAGCGTGCCAGCGCCCACGAGTGCGACGACGAGGGCGGGGCCGAGGACCACGCCGAGGCGTCTCGCGCCGTGGCGCGTTACGCCCGCGCGCGCGGTCAGGGCGCCAGTCCGGCTACCACCGGGACTGCTCGCAGCGTGGTGCAGAGCGATCGCTCTCTATTCGCGCACGGGGATGCTGCCTCCGCTCCCTGCACGTCCAGTTGCAGTCGTGGTCCACGCCGGCCGTCCGAAAACCAGCCGTCCATGACACCGCGCGTCCGAACCGAATCTATCATGGACCGTAGACGTGCTTCCACTACGGTTACGGTCTGGGCAGTCCGCATGTTGGCTGGGCATTCGCGGAAGCGGTTGCCCGGTGCGGCAAGGCTCCGTGAGGGCGCGGAGGCCTTGGGGGGCCCGGGCGTGGAGAGTGCCCGGGACGAAGCGTCAGTGGAGCACCATTTGGGCGCGGCCGGTCCTGAGCGCGCGGATACGGTCCTGACCCCCGTTCGACTGGGCGAGAACGAGGCGAATGCCCGGGAGGGATTGGCTCGACAGGATGAACGCACTATTCGGGAAGCCGGTCGTGGGCGTGAAGTACAGTGAGAACGCGGCCGTCATGTTGCCCGAGGAGCACGTCGATCCGCTGAGGAGATCTTCCGCCGCGGCGTTGACGACCGGCAGCGGGAACGTGCGGCACTTGCCGCTGACGCCCGCTGAGCCGGCCGTGATGACGGTCACCGAGTCGAGCGAGGCATTGGCGGCGGTGTCGACGAGGTCCGCGACGTCGCCGAGTGTGTCCGGGACGAGAACCTGCGCATAGACCAACTGAGTTACATCGGCGCCTGTCCACGCGAACTCGATGAAGATCGAGTCGCCTGGAACGGGGTTGGGGCCAGCCGTCTGGCCGACCAGCTCAAGGACGCCGGCCTTGTACTGCTGTGGTGCGCCATCGACGTTCAGCGAGATGGTTGCCGGGACGCCGTTCTCCGCCAGGAACGCGATCGGGTACGTGAGGAGGCGGTACCGGTCGAACTCTCCCGCGGCTGATGCTTCGACCGCGAGGCTGTCGAAGTGATCGGCCTCCATCGACGATGGGGTCGGCTTCGGAGCGGACGAACTGTGGCAAGCGGCGAGTGTCGCTACCACGAGTGTCGTTACAATGGCGAGACGACGAGTTTGCATTCAGTACTCTCGACGACCGGGGTCCGTGATCGGTGACTTCCCGGGCAAGTATGTCATGGGGACCTGCTGTTGGGGAGTGGAACCTGCGAAAGACATGTCAGGACGAGGTCGCGGCACGCGAAACGTGACCGCTCACCCCACGCCTCCGTCTGACTTGAAATAGTGGCTTGACGGCGCATGTACACCCTCGCAGCTTCGACTATATGATCACCTTATGGGGTATTCGCGGCTGGCGCGCGGTGCAGTCATGCCGCCGGCTCGTTCTGACCGCCGCCGCCGGTTCCGCCGGCGTCCTCGCGGGCTGCTCGGACATGGCTCCAGTTGCTCCGCCGCCCGCGCGTGCCGTATTGGCGGCGCTGCCCGCGGCCCCGCGATACCTCATTGAACTGCCGGCCGGGCAGGCGCCGTCTTCGGCGCTCACGGCGCAGATCCGTGCGGACGGCGGGCGGATCGTCTTCTCGCACGTACCGACCGGCATCGTGATCGTCGCCGGGCTCTCGGCGAAGTCGGCGGGCGAGCTGCGCCTGCGGAACGGCGTGCAGGCCGTCCTCGCGGATGTCCACCGGATGCGGGTGACCGATCCGTCGTTCGCGAGGATGCAGCTCCGGAGCATCAGGCCGTCCGGGGTGCGCATGCGGTCGTTCACGGCGCGGGGCGCGACCGATCCGCGGACCGCGAAGTTCTTCGGGGCGCAGTGGAACATGAGCGTGGTCCAGGCCGACACCGCGTGGCAGATCACGTCGCAGGGCGCGGGCGAGAAAGTGTTCATTCTCGACACCGGCGTCGACACCGCCCACATCGATCTGGCGGGCCGGGTCAACACCGCGCTCAGCACCTCATTCGCGTTCGCTACCGACACGTCGTCGCAGCCGCTGCCGTTCAGCCACGACGTCGTATCGCATGGCACGTTCGTCTCGTCGCTCATCGCCACGAACTCGATCGGCATCGCGGCCGTCGCGCCGCAGGCGCAACTCGTGATGGTCCGCGTGCTGGACGACAACGGATCGGGTTCCTTCTTCGCAAATCTCGAGGGGATCCTCTACGCGACGGACAACAACGCCGACGTCATCAACATGAGCCTCGGCGGGTATTTCAACCGGACCAGCGCGGACGACATGTCGTTCATCGACGTCTTCCAGCGTGTGGTGGACTACGCGTTCCAGCGGGGCATCCTGCTGGTGGCCGCGGCTGGCAACGACTCGGTCAACTTCAATACCGCAACGGACGCGGCGGGCAGCTTCGTGGACAGCCTCAACGCACCGGCGGGATTGCATCACGTTCTGAGTGTCGGCGCGACCGGCCCGATCGCTCAGGCGAACTTCGACGACATCGCCAGCTATTCGAACTTCGGAAATGATGGCGTGGCCGTGTTCGCACCTGGTGGCAATGTCGATGACACGCTTCCCTCGGACACGGCCGACGGGCAGGCGGACCTGGTGATCGGTGCGTGCAGCTCGGCGACCGTCTCACTCTGTCCGGGGGCGGACACCGTGTACCTGATCGGTGCGGGGACGAGCTTCGCGTCGCCCATGGCGGCGGGTGAGGCGGCCGTGGTGAAGGGGCAGTCGAACAGCGTCGTGGGACAGGCGCTCGAGACGTGCATCGCGACGTCCTCGACGGAAGTGACCGGCAAGCGTCCCGATCCGAAATACGGATTCGGGCGCATCAACGTGTTCAGCGCGGTCAAGGCGAAGAGCTGTCAGTAGGCGGCGAGTTCCTGATGCTCAAGGCCCGAATCGCCGTCGTCGCTTTCGCTCTGACGTCGGCGCTGGCAGGATGCCATTCGTCGACCACGACGGGACTGACCACCCCTGGTGACGCGGCCCAGGGCGACGACATCGATCTCTCGAGCGCGTACAACCTGTCATCGTTTGCGGGTGGGCCGGCCATCGACCACGCGGACGGGGCGACGCTGGTGATGACCGCGACGACCTACTCCGTGCGCGGATTCGGCAACTACAGTGGCCTGGGACCCGACAGCGGCGCGTACGTGGCGCTCGACACGTCGTCGGTCGCCGGGATCGACGCAGGCTCGCTGATCTTCACGTCAGCGATTCCGGGCGTGGGGCAAACCGTGTCCACGTTCGTGCTGTCGCACGATTCGCTGATCGTCAATGTGATCCAGCTCGGCGGGTCGATTCAGAATACGGTCTGGCTCAAGTAGGCTGGGCGGTTGCCCGCACAGGGCGGCCTTCGGTTCGCAAACGGCCCCCGCTGCGTTTTCCGCAGGCATCCGGTGGGCGACAAGCAGGGCCGGTCGCGACCGGCCCCTACCAGCGACGAATGGGCGCGCGGCCGCCGGCCTTTGCGGGTGGGGCCGGCCGCCAGCCCTTGCGCGCGGGCGGCCGCCGTCAGCCCTTGCGCGGAACATCGGGCGCGACGCCCGGCTCCTGCGTGCGATCTCCCGTCTCGATTCTCCGTCGTGGTTCTGGCTGGGTCGTCACGCCCAGTCGTCGGGCGGGCAATCGAATCTGTCGCGCCAGAATACGCGGCGCGCGATCCAGACGATGATGGCGATCGGCAGCACCACGAACACCAGGAGCTTGAGCGCAACGATCGTGAACAGTCCCACGGCGATGATGACCAGGAGCGGGATGCCCAGGATCGCCACCGTGAAGAGGGGGCGTAGCGCAAAGAGACGGAGCAGTGCGTCGAGCATGGCGGACTCCGCAGAGGGTTCTGGCATCCCTACGAGGGCAGCGCACCCGCAGGTTTCGATTGGGCGGTTGCGGGCTCGCGGGCTCTGGCCGATCCTTCGGGGGCGGATGGGCTCCGAATGGGGGAACCAACCCGGCTGGCCTGACATAGTTGTGGGTGTATGAGATCACCAAGGAAATACGCGGAGCGGCGGGCCCGCCCTGGCGCAACGGCGGCAGCAACGACCATCGTGGCCGTCATCGTGGCCGCCGCGGCCACATACTCGCTTCAGCTCGCTGTCACGTCGGCCGCCTCGCGGCCGGTGATCATATCGGAGCGCCCGGCGCAGCCGGCTGCCGTTCCGCGAACAGGAGGCACCATGGATTTCAGCAATTACCGGAAGCCGGGTGAGAAGGAGCTGGAGCACCAGCTGACCCCGTCGCAGTTCACCGTCACGCAGCGTGAGGGGACCGAGCCGCCATTCCGGAACGAGTACTGGGACAATCACGCTCCCGGGATCTACGTCGACGTCGTCTCCGGCGAGCCGCTGTTCAGCTCACTGGACAAGTTCGAATCGGGGACCGGCTGGCCCAGTTTCACCAAGCCGATCGACCAGGCCAACATCACCACGCGAACCGACCGGGGACTGCTGATGTCGCGCACCGAAGTGCGGTCGGCGCATGCCGACTCCCACCTGGGCCATGTCTTCGACGATGGTCCTGCGCCCACCGGGCTCCGCTACTGCATGAACTCGGCGGCCCTGCGCTTCGTCCCCGTCGACAAGCTCGAATCCGAGGGGTACGGCCAGTACCTGCCGCTGTTCACGTCGGCTGGCGTTGCGGGGACGACACCCACTGCAGGACCCAACACAACACCGAATACGTCGTCGGGCGCGGTATCGAGCGCGACGGCGGCGCGGTGAGGCACCTCGGGCGTTGACCACTGATCGAGCGCGGGTGACGATGCCGGACGAGCCGATCCCTCAGGCACACGATGGGGAGGAGGAGCTGCCGCCTCCGCGGATCGAGCGGAACCGGCACGCGCCGATCGTGCGTGTGACCCACTGGGTCGCGGTCGTGGCCATCCTCGTAATGGCCGGATCGGGGCTGCGGATCTTCAATGCGTATCCCGCGTTTCACCGGAGGGGAGAGACGTTCTGCTGCTACCCGTTCGAGGGGCGGGCCATCCCTGACTGGCTCACCTTCGGCGGGTGGCTGGGCGGCGCCCGCCACTGGCATTTCGCGATGATGTGGGTGCTCGTGGCCAACGGCTTCGTGTATCTCGCGTACGTCTATCTGCGCGGCGAGTGGCGCGACCTCGTCCCGCGGCGTGGCGACATCCGCGATGTCGTGCAGATGGTGCGGTTTTACCTGTTCATCCGGCGCGAGCATCCATTGCAAGGGAAGTACAACGCACTCCAGAAGGGTGCGTATTTCGCCATGCCGTGGATCGCCGTGCTCATCGTGCTGTCCGGCATCGCGATCTGGAAGCCGGTCGAACTCGCGCCGCTCACCACGCTGTTCGGCGGCTACGTGTGGGCTCGCTACTGGCATTTCATCGGGATGGTGGCGCTGCTCGGATTGGCGGCCGGACACGTGTTCATGGTGTTTGCCGTCGATCCGTACGTTCTCCCGTCGATGATTACCGGCCGCTACAACGAGCGGTTCGCGCCCGAGCGGCGGAACGGCCGGCCGTTCTATCACCTGCTGCCGCGGTGGGCGCCACGTCCGGCTGTGGCTGACGCGCCAGAAGCGCACGTGTCTGCCCCGACTCCCGCATCGCCAACCGAACCGTGAGCAAGCCGATCATGACAGAGGAGTCCATGCCACCCGCCGGGGTCGCCGGATCGGGTGACGCGAGCGCGATCGGCAGGCGCCGCTTCCTGCTTGCGGCCGGCGGGGGGGCCGGTGCGGCGCTCCTCGCGGCGTGCGGGAGCTACGGACCGAAGAGCGCACAGCGCATTCTGATGTACGCCGAGCGGAAGAACGAAGTCGTGGAGCGGGCGCTGTTCCGTCACAGGTCGATGGATGTCGCGGGCAGGCATGCGCTGGATGCCGGGAATGCATTCCCCGCGTATTTCATCGCGCCGTCGGTTCCGGTCTGGGACCCCACGGCCAACGGCCCGTGGATGCTCGAGGTGAGCGGCATGGTCGCGCGGCCGATGCGGCTTTCACTGGCCGACCTGCAGCGCATGCCGTCGGTCACCCAGCGCATCAACCACTACTGCGTGGAAGGGTGGCAGGCGATCGCATCGTGGACCGGGGTGCGGCTTCGCGACCTCGCCGCGGTCGTGGGTGTGGACCCGGCGGCGCGATACGCCGATTTCCAGTCGTTCGACGACGGATATCATGAGAGCTGGGACATCGAGAGTGCCATGCATCCCCAGACCCTCGTCGCCTACGGGATGGACGGCGCGTTCCTTGGCGCGGCGCACGGCGGTCCGGCGCGAATCCACTCGCCGATCAAACTTGGGTACAAGAATACCAAGTATCTGACCCGGATCGAGTTCATGCCCGTCAGGAACGGCGGGTACTGGAGCGATCAGGGTTACGAGTGGTACGGCGGGATCTGACGGCCCGCATTGCGGGCCGAGAGAGGAGAACCACAGACAGGTGAGAGGAGAGAAGTAGTCCTGGTGGTGACTGCCAGGGCGCTCCCTCCTTTGCTCACCTCCCCACGCGTCCGGCTCGAACGCGCTGGTCTGCGCTGGATTAGATGGTTCTCACGTGGGTGCCGTGTGGTGACCGGTTCAGTTGGCTGGCAGTCACACTCGCAGCGGATGCACTCATGCAACGCGAGCGACACCATGTGGTGGCGCGCAACAGTTGGACCACCATGGAATTCCCAGGAGCTCGTGATGCGGCTGCATCCGAAGTACAACTCGTTGCTCACCGTGGCAGCGATCGCATTGACCGCGGTCATTGCCGCGTGCAGTACCACGGCCACGAGCGCGACCGGGCCGACCAATCCAGGGAACGCATCGAAGGGCGACTCCGTCAACCTCTCGGGCACGTATGACCTGGTGTTCTTCACTGGAGAGACGGTCGATGCCAATGACGGCGCAACGATCGCCCTCACCAAGTCCACGTACAATCTGCAGGCCACCGGCACCTTCAACGGCAAACTGGGGCCCGACAGCGGGACCTATGTCGCCGTCGATACGGCGTCGGCGGCCGGCGTGGTTGCCGGCACGATCGTCCTGACCTCACTGGTCAATCAAGGCAGCCCAACGCAAGGCGCGTTCGTGGTCTCGCACGACACCCTGCAGGTCAACGTCTCCAACAACGGCTCCGCGCAGCAAACGATGTGGGTCAAGCAGTAGAGACACGAACCAGCAAGAGACACGATCCCGCGCCGGCCGGCATGGAGCGGTGAGGATCGGAGCGATCGAGCCCGGTGGCGCGGCGGGATCAAGCCGCTAGGTACTCGCGGTGCGCGCCACCCGGGACTCGTACGCGGTCACGACGTGCGCGTGGGTGATGAGTCCCACGACCTGACCGGAGACGCGGTCTACGACCGGGAGCGCGGCGGCGCCGCGCACGCCCATCTTGCGCACCGCATCGAGCAGCGAGTCCGACGGACCCACGGTCTCTGAGGGCTCGACCGCATCGGCCGCGCGAATCAGGGGACCGGAATCGCGGGCGGCGGCGGCCAACTGCCCAAGTCCGGCAACCGTGATCACGCCAAGGCAGCGGCCTTCCGCGTCAACAACTGGGTAACAGGCCTGGGTGTAATCGAGCAGGGCGAGCAACGCTTCGAGCGGCGCGGCCTCATTGATCACGCGCGGATTCGCGTCGTACGCATCGCGAACCTGCAGACCGGCGAGTACATCGCGGTCGGCCCCGTGCTCGATCGTTTCGCCCCGGCGGCGGAGCCATCCACTGTACAGGGAATCCCGCTCCCAGCGGCGCGCGATGGCGTGGGCGACGACGACCGTGATCATCAACGGGATGATGATCGCGTAATCGTTCGTCATCTCGAACACGAGGAGGATGCCGGTGACCGGCGCGTCGGTGGCGCCGGCGACCAGTGCCCCCATGCCGACGACCGCGTATGCCTCGGGATGGATCCCCATTGCGGGCCAGAGGCGCGCCAGGAGCACGCCGACGCCGCCGCCGGTTGCCGCGCCGATGTACAGGGACGGCGTGAACACACCGCCCGAACCGCCGCCGGCCAGCGTGATCGCGGTCGCGACGATCCCACCGGCCGCGAGGCCGAAGAGCGTGTACCACGCGAGCCGGCCGAACATCTCGGCGTGCAGCGCGAGGTGCCCGTACCCGACGAGCAGCCCATGCGACAGCCAGACCATGGCGCCGACGACGGCGCCGGCGATCCAGGGCACCAGCGCCTCGAACCGGGCGCCCCGGAACCGGGCCGCGAGCGCATCGAAGCCGAAGTAGGCGCGGACGTACGCGATAGACGTGAACCCAGTCACGACGCCGAGCAGCGGGAAGAAGATCAGGATCTCGCCGATCGGGCCGTATCCGTATTGCGCCGGCATCGGAAAGGCAGGGTGGTTGCCGAAGGCCGCGCGCGAGACGATCGCGGCCACGACGCTCGCCACCACCACGGGGGAGAAGGAGGCGACGGAAAACGATCCCAGGATCTCTTCGATCGCGAAGAACGCGCCGGCCAGCGGTGCGTTGAACGCGGCGCTGATGGCCGCGGCGCTCGCGCACCCGACGAACGTCGCCGTTCGTTGTGGCGTGAAGCGAAACGCCCGGCCCAGCGCAGAGCCGATCGCTGCGCCCAGCACCACCACGGGTCCTTCGCTGCCGGCTGAGCCGCCACTGCCGATCGTGATGGCACTGGCGAGCGTTCGGGCTATGGCGGGGCGCGCGGGGATGGATCCGCCGCGGCGGACGACGGCGAGCTGGACGTCGGGGACATTGAGGCCGTCGTAGCCGCGACCGAGTCGCCGCATCACCCACCATGCGAGCGCGAGCCCGGCGCCCGTGATGACGGGGCGGTAGAGCAAGCTGGCCGCAGGCGGCAGCACCGGTACGGACCAGCGGTAGAAGACCGCGTACGCGAGGTCGATCGTGCGGTAAAACGCGATCACGCCGAGGGCTGCCAGTACGCCGATGGCAATAGCGAACCCCAGCAGGACCGCGTTCTCGCTGAACTCCCGGCGATTGAACCAACTGGTGAACGCGGTCCATCGCTGCATGATCCCGTGCGCGATCACGGCGGGAGCGTCACCTCCGGTAACGGCGGGTCAGGTCGTAGCCGAGCGTGGCCCCGGCACTGGGCAGGATCACGACGGCCACGAAGCTCAGCACGCGCAGCACGCCGCCGGCATCGCCCAGCCGGTTGAGGCGCACGAGGGCGAAGCTTCCCGCGCCGCCGACGACAGCACCGCCGAGGGCGCCGAAATACGAGCCGCTGGCGTGGGGGCCGGCTCCGACGAGCGCCGGGCCAGCGGCCGTGCTGAACGCGGCGCTCACGTAGGCGCCGGCGAGCCCGGCTGAGGATGCCCCGTCGGGTGATGCGCCGAACCGGTCGGCGACCCAGCGGGTGGCAAGTCCGCCGCCGATGAAACCGATCGGCATCGCGACGACGCCGACGCTCGCCTGTGCTGCCACGCGGCCGGCACTCGGGGCCGGCACCTGTTGCGCGGTCGCTCGGGACGAGAGCAGGAGGGTGGCTCCCATCATCAGGCCGCTCACCACTCGGTACGTGGTCACGTGCAGAAGTTAGTGTGGCACCGGGCGCGCGGCACGGGACGTGGGCGAACGGAGACCGGTGGTGCCTCTCTGGACCAGCGGCCGCGGCACCGATTACGTTGCGCGAAGCTTGCTCGTCCCCGTTCGATCGGGATACACGGACAATTTTTCGTTGCGGCGCGATATGACGACACCAACGACGATGCCTTCGCCCACGGCCGCGACGCCGCGGCCCGGTGCGGTCACTCAAACGGCCCTTTTCGGCGCGGGATGTTTCTGGGGCGTCGAGGCGACGTTCCGCCAGGTGCCCGGTGTCCTGGCGACCCGGGTCGGCTACGCGGGGGGCACGACTGACCACCCTACGTACGAGCAGGTCTGCACCGATCGTACGGGTCACGCCGAAGTGGTCGAGGTGACGTACGACCCGTCGCGCGTGGACTACGACACGCTCCTCAACGTGTTCTGGGAGAACCACGACCCGACGACGCGCAACCGGCAGGGGCCTGACGTGGGGACGCAGTACCGGTCGGTGGTCTTCTACGCGACGCCGGAGCAGAAGGCGGCCGCGACGGCCTCCCGTGATGCGCTGCAGGCGAGCGGCAAGCTTCATCGCCCGGTCGTGACGGAGATCGAGCCGGCGCCGGCGTTTCACCCGGCCGAGGAGTACCACCAGCGCTACCTGGAGAAGCGGGGCCTGTCGTCCTGCCATATCTGATCCCCGGCTCGTTCCGGGGAGTCGTCCGGCGTCTCGTTTGACGGGCGCCAGGACGGCGCGGGGAGCGGCGATCCGGCGGTAACCCGGCCGCTTCGCGGCGCGTCCTGTAGCGTATGGACAACACGGTGCAGGCGGAGCAACCGGCCATGGGCCAGCCGGACCAGCACCGTTCGGGGAGCCTGAGGACTTCCGGGCCTCGGGAGGGGGGACGGCAGCACGCCGATCCCCCGCGCCGTTGGATGCGCGACCCGGGGATCGTGTTGGCGGCCGCGATGACCGCCTATGCGGTCGTGTACGTGGCGTGGCTCGGGTCGGCGCCGGCCGACAGCGTCCTCCGCCAAGTCATTCTGCTCCTCGCGTTCCTCCCGATGAACGTGGGGATCGTGGCGTTGGCGTGGGGAGCGTCTCGCCGGATTCCGGCGGAGGACCACGCGGGCTTGAGGCGGGCGCTCGAACTCACCGGCGCCGGGTTCCTCGGCGTGCTCGCGGGCAACGTTTGCGCGTTCGCGTATGTGCACGGCTGGCATCGCGACCCCAACGACACCCTGCTCGGCATTCCGTATCTGATCCTGTATCCGTGCTGGCTGGTCGCGCTCCTGGCCTTGCCTCGCGCGCGGCGCGTACGGTCGGAGCAGCGGAAGTTCCTGTACGATGCGGCGACCATTCTTCTCGGCGTCGGCATCGCCGTGTGGCATCTCATCGTCGTTCCGACGGCGCTCACCGGTTCGCAGAGCCTGATCGCGCGCTTCTTCAACGTCGCGTACCCGGCCGGTGATGCGGCCGTGGCGCTGGGTCTGACCACCGTGATCCTGCGCCGGCTGCCGGGGCCGCGCCGGGGACCGTTCGTCCTGTTCCTGCTCGGGATCACGGTGTACATCGCGTCGGACCTCGCGAGCGAACTCGTTATCCAGAGCGTCGGGTACGGCGGGATCAAGTGGACGGACATGACATTCATGGCGGCGTATCTGATGCTGGCGTGGGCGTGCCAGCGCTACGCCGCCGATCCGCCGGCTGCGGGCGAGCGGGAGCGGCCGAGCGGGGGCGGGTCGCGCGTCCAGCCGTTCACGCTGCTGCCGTACGCCGCGGTCGTCGTGTGCTACGGCTTGCTGGTGGTGGAGGCGATCAAGCAGTCGGGCGAGCATTGGGCATTCCTGGCTGTCGGGTGCGTGGTGCTCACCTGTCTCGTCGTGCTTCGGCAACTGGCGGCGGTGCGGGAGAACGCCCGGCTCGTGTCCGAAACCGCGGCGCGTGAGAACGAAGCGCGGTTCCGCGCGCTCGTGCAGCATTCGACCGACATGATCGCGATCGCGGACGCCGACGGCGTGCTGCGGTACGTGAGTCCCTCGATCCAGCGTCTGTTCGGTTATGTGCCGTTGGATCTCGAAGGCAGGCCATTGATCGATCTGTTGCATCCCGACGACGCGGTGCACGCGGCCGCGGCGTTCGCGACCGCGCGTGAGCCCGGGTCGGTGACGGCGGCGGCCGAGTGGCGCATCCGGCATTGTGACGGGCGTTGGGTGGCGATCGAGGCGGTGGGGACGAATCTGCTGCACGAGCCGACCGTGCGGGGCATTGTCGTCAACGCGCGGGACGTGAGCGATCGCAAAGCGCTGGAAGAGCAACTCACCCATCAGGCGTTTCACGATCCGCTGACCGGCCTGGCGAACCGCGCGCTGTTCTTCGACCGCGTGACGCATGCGCTGGAGCGCCGGGAGCGGATGCAGGAGGGTTTGGCGGTTCTGTTCCTCGATCTCGACAATTTCAAGACGGTGAACGACAGCCTCGGGCACGCGGCGGGAGACCGGCTGCTCGTGGCGGCGGCCGTGCGGCTTGGCGTGTGCGTGCGGGCGGCCGACACGGTCGCGCGGCTGGGCGGCGACGAGTTCGCGGTGCTGATCGAAGATGCCTCGGGAGACCTGGCGTCGGTCGCGGCCGAGCGGATCACGGCGGCGCTGCGGGCACCGTTCGAGCTGGAGGGGAAGGAAGTGTTCGTGACGGCGAGTCTGGGGATCGCGTTCGCGGAGTCCGGGTCGACCTCGTCGGAACTGTTACGGAACGCCGACATGGCGATGTACACCGCGAAGGGGCGGGGGAAGGGGCGGTCCGAGCGGTTCGAGACGCGCATGCATCGCGAGGCACTCGACCGGCTGGAACTGGAGGCAGATCTTCGTCGCGCGCTGGAGCGGGACGAGATGACGCTGCAGTATCAGCCCATCGTGTCGCTGGATGCGGGCGGCGTGATCGGAATGGAGGCGCTCGTGCGGTGGCGGCACCTCGACCGGGGGCTCATGTATCCCGGGCAGTTCATCCCGCTGGCCGAGGAGACCGGGCTGATCGTCGGGATCGGCGAGTGGATCCTGCGGGAGGCGTGCCGGCAGGCGAAAGCGTGGGATACGAAGTGGCATCCCGCCGTGCCGCTCAGTCTCACGGTGAACATCTCCGGCCAGCAGTTGAAGCACCCCGGGGTGGTCGACGTCGTGCGGCGTGCGCTGGCGCGATCGGGGTTGCGGCCGCACGATCTCGTGCTCGAGATCACGGAGAGCGTGTTGATGCAGGACACGGAGACGATGCTCGACCGCCTGACCGAGCTCAAAGCCGTCGGCGTGCGGCTCGCCATCGACGATTTCGGGACCGGGTATTCGTCGCTGAGTTATCTACAGCGGTTTCCGATCGACATCCTCAAGATCGCGAAGCCGTTCGTGGACGATGTGGGAACTGGCGCGGGGCATCCGGCGCTGGCGCGCGCGATCATCGCGCTCGGCGAGTCCTTGTCGTTGCGGACGATCGCCGAGGGGATCGAGCTGCGAGAGCAGTGGCTTGGGTTGCGGGCGTTGGGGTGCGAGATGGGTCAGGGGTATTTCTTCGCGCGGCCGCTAGCTGCGGAGGCGATGGGGCAACTGATCGCGGACACTGCGCGCGAGAGACCGGCGGCGCAGCCTACGATGCGGCGGCAGGTGGTGGCTGGGCTGTAATCTCTTCCATCGTGCGGCCCGATTCGACGGACGTCATCGCATCCGCCACGATGTCGGAGCCTGGCAAGGCGAATGCGTCGCGGTGCTTGATCAGCAGCCATGATGGTTTGGCGCTCGAGCGTCCCGGGCCGAAGCGCGTGCGGACCAGGACCCAGGAGCCGCGCATGCGCTCGCCGTGGAGGATGACCTTGAGATCCCCGCGGTCGTATCCGGCCTGCACGGCAGCCTCGTCGCTCGCACCGGCGGCCATTGCGGGGTCGGCGATGTAGGTGCCGCGGTCCCACAGCATTACCGTCCCGCCGCCGTATTCGCCGTGGGGGATCGTGCCCTCGAACGTGTTGTACTCGATGGGGTGATCTTCGACCTGCATCGCGAGGCGTTTGACCGACGGATCGAGACTCGGGCCTTTGGGCACGGCCCAGCTTTTCATGACGCCATCGAGCTCGAGGCGAAGGTCGAAGTGTATCTGGCGGGCGGCGTGTTTCTGGACGACGAAGCGGAGGGTGCCGGTGCGTGCGGCGGTGCCGCCCTCGGGCTCGGCGGTCTTGCTGAAATCGCGTTTCCTCCGGTATTCGCCGAGTTTCGGCGGAGCGGATGCCCTCGCGGCGGGCTTCGATCCGGTTTTTCCGCTGGCTTTGGCGGTGACGGATTTCGGCTTGCTCTTCTTGGCGGTCCGTGGCTTCGCGCGCTTCTTGGCGGCCATCGCATCTCCTGGTGCGGTGCTTGTCTGGAGAATCCGTGCCACTCCATCTGCCATGGCTGCCTCGCGAAACGGATGGCGGGCGGGCAGATTCCCCGACGCGAACTTACAGGGAGAGCGGGACGATATGGCGCCGGGGCGGATGGCCGAGCATTTCGAGGCGCACGAGCGGGTCGTGCGGTCGAGCATCGAGCAGGTGTCAGCGGAGGCAGAGGCGGTGGCGGAGGCGCTCGTCGCGGCGCTGCGGCGTGGCGGCAAAGTGCTCGCGTTCGGGAATGGGGGAAGTGCGACGCAGGCGAGCCATCTCGCGGGTGAGTTGACGGGTCGCTATCTCCGGACGCGCCGGCCGTTGCCAGCGATCGCGCTGTCAGCGGATGCCGGGACCGTGACGTGTATCGGCAACGACTTCGGGTATGGCGCGTTGTTCGAGCGGCAGGTCGAGGCGTCTGCGGTGGCGGGGGACTTTGCGCTGGGGCTCACGACGAGCGGGCGGTCGGAGAACGTGGTGCGGGGGCTGGCCGCGGCGCGGCGCTGCGGGGCGCTGACGGTCGCGCTGACCGGCTCCGCAGGATTGGCCGGGACGGATGCGGACCATGTGATCCGGGTGCCGAGCGCGGTAACGGCGCACATCCAGGAAGTGCATCTCATGCTGATCCACGTGTGGTGCGAGGCGGTGGACGCGGCGTTTGGCTGAGTTGACGTCGTAGTTGATTGGTCGTATATTATACGACGTCAACTATCGCGGGTGCACTTATGGCGGGATCTTCCTCGAAAAAGCGCGGTCCGAAGCGGCGAGTGGCGGCGGATTCGCCGGGGTCTTCTCACGCGACGTGGGCCGAGGCGGCGTTCGAGGCGTCGCAGGGCGGGCACCGGAATGGTGCGAACGCACTCAAGGAAGTGCTGTTCGCCCGATCCGCATACGCGTTGTTGGCGCTAGTGCGCGAGATGCCAGACAGCGTCGTGCGGGCAGCGCTCACGGCGCCGACGGCGTTGGGGTCGATGGCTCGTTTGGTGGCGGAGGGTGCGGTGCTGGCGCCCGGGGTCGACGCGGCGGACCCATTGGCGGCGTCGTATGCGCGGTCCGCGGAGCGGAAGCGGCGCGTGATCGAGCGGGCGGGCGGGGAGATCGGCGCGACCGAGGTTGGGACGTTGCTTGGGATCTCGCGGCAGGGAGTGGACAAACGGCGTGCGGAGGGAAAGCTGCTGGCGATTCGCTCCCCCAGTGGTGACTACCGGTATCCGAGTGTGCAGTTCACCGCCGATGGAAACGTTGTGCCGCATCTTGCCAAGTGGTTGGCGGTGTGCGGCTGGCGCGACGAGTGGATGCAGCTCCAACTGTTGACCGCCAAGGCCAGAACGCTCGGCGGGCGCACTGTGTGCGAGGCGCTGGCGAGCGGCGATGACGCGCTCGTGGACGAGGCATTGCGCCTAGCCGAGACGGCGGGCGAGCAGGGGGGGTAGCATCATACGCGCGCCGCTCGTGGAGCGGATCGCGGCGGACACGATCTGGTGGCGCATCCACTGGCGAGAGGATGCGCCCGTGTTTTTTGGCCCTGGGCCGGGTGGGTCGCCGCGCCACCGCTTCGATGCTCCACGTGGTGGATATCACATCGCCTATTTGGGGACGACCCGCGAGGCGTCATTCGCGGAGGTTTTCTTGCGCGATCCGGGTGTGGAGTACATCACGATGCGTCAGCTCCGGTCGCGCCGGCTGACGCGCGTTCGGGTTCGGCGGCCGGTGGCGCTCGTTGTGTTGCACGGGCCCGGGTTGGCGCGCGCTGGAGTCACTGCGGTGGCGACGACCGGCGACGACTATCCGCGGTCCCGGGAGGCGGCGGATGGCATCTGGGCGCGGCCGGACTGTTTCGACGGGTTGATCTATCGGTCCCGGCACGACGATGGTGAGTTGTCGGTGGCGCTGTTCGACAGGGCGTCGGACGCCGTTGAAGTGGTGGGGTCGGCGGATCTCGACGACGATCGCCAATGGTTGGCGTCGGTGGCGCAGCGGTACGGGGTTGACTTCGCGCCGTAGCGACGATTTGACCAGCCCGGTGCCCGGCGATATATCTGGGCGCCGGTTGAGGCCGCTCCCACAATTCGAGCCTCGCGGCCTTCCCCTAGAGGTCCCAATGATCGCGCCGGCCCGCTGGATCGCCTGGTCCGCGTTGATGACGGGCGCTGTCGTCCCGCTGTGTGGGACTGGCGCACGCGGGCAGGCGCCTGACTCCCTTGCCAGCGACACTGCGGTCAGACGCTTCGGGGGCGACTCGGTTCCCGCGACCGGCGCGTGGCTCCCGCGGCTTCAGGTGGGGGCGTATATCGGCACGATCCGGGCGGACTCGATCGTGCCGACCGCGCCGATCTTTCAATTCACCGATCTGTTGACCGCGCGGCTCCCCAGTGTCGATGTGCAGAGTGGCGGCGGGATGAGCGGGAGCGGTGCGCGGATCATCATTCGCGGTGGCGGGTCGATCATTGCCGGCAGTGATCCGGTGGTGTACCTCGACGGTGTGCGCATCGCGGCTGATCCCAGCCGGGCGGGCGTAACGGGGCAGCCGGTGTCCTTTACCCCCGGACCACTTCAGATGGGGCGCCTCGAAGACCTGAGCCCGAACGAGATCGAGCGTGTCGACGTGCTCACCGGGCCGGCTGCGACGACACAATATGGCCTCGATTCCTGGAACGGGGTCGTGCTCGTGACCACACGCCGCCCGAACGCGGGGGCGCCGCACTGGAGCGCGTACGCGGAGGACGGTGTACTCAGCCCGCCCGCTCCGCGCGTGGAAGACAACTACATGCCGTGGGGTCATCCGGTTGGCGGCGGCGGCGAGAGTTACTGCGCAATCTGGGAGCAGGCTGCACACTCATGCGTCATCGATAGCGTGACGCACTATTCACCACTCCGCGATGCGGCTGCAACGCCATTCACGAACGGATCTCGCGATCGGTTCGGCCTGCAGGTCGGGGGCGGGGTCGGCCCGGGGCGTTACTTCGTGTCGGGCGACCGCCAGAGCGAGATGGGCATACTTCAGATGCCAGCATCAGAACTACCCGACTTCGAAACACAGTTCGGGCACGCCCCGTTGGCGGGGCAACAGCATCCGAACTCTCTCGATCGCACGAATCTTCGTGGGACGCTCGGCGCGGATTTGGGCGAATACGGGGACATCTCCGTCTTCGGCAATACGATGGGAGGCGTGCACCGCACGTCCAGTGACGCAGCGCTTGCGGGGGATGTCGTTCTGGCAAGCGGGGCGCGAAACGCCGGATGGGGGACGGGAGGAATCGCGCGGCCAAGCATCACATTCGCCGACGAGGCGGCCGACCGGGTGGAACGGTACACATACGGCGCGACCGCCACGCTGCGGCCGGTGTCGTCCGTCGCGATGCACTTCGCGGCGGGGGCGGACAGGTCGGACAGCCACTCCGAAGATCTCGAGCCGGGATTCGGGCCGTGCAACCCGCCCTTCTGCCAGATCAGCAGCGAAACCACGGAACATGTTGCGGGAGACGAATACACTGGAGACGCGGGTGTGAGCGCTTCCCTCCCGGCCGGGAGTACCTGGGTGCTCCGTTCGGATGCTGGCGTCCAATACCGGGAGCAGCGGCAAATCGACACAGCAAGGACCGGTTTATTCCCTACTGGCCAACCCTTTCCCGACTCGGCGGCCTCCCTTTCGGAGTTTTTCCCGAAGCTCGATGCGATTCAGCGGGGTGCATACTTCGAGCAGACCGTCACGTGGGACGGGCGCGTGACACTGACCGGAGCGGTGCATGCTCAGGGGCCGCACGGGCTGCTCGGTAAGAGTACCCAGGGCTTTCCACGGGTCGCTGCGTCGTGGACTCCTTGGGAGCACGGGACGGATATCGTGCGAGTGCACGCAGCCTACGGCGTGAGTGCAGATCTGCCGATCATCCAAAGCGCGGCGGTGCAGGCGGAGCGCAGCCAGTTCTTCGCCGCGCCGTTCGGTCCGTTCCTCTTTCCCCGGCCGGCGGGGATGGAATACGTGCACGAGGCGGAAACAGGGATCGACGCCGAGCGGGGTCGCATCTCGGCGGGCGCCACCATCTATCAACGGACCATCGATGACATGGCATTACCGTTTGTCTTTGAGGATCCCGAAGGCTTCGATGAAGAAGAGTTTCTGAATTCCGGATCTGTCCGCAATCGAGGTATCGAGCTGACGCTGGACGTTGTCGCGGTCCGCACGCCAGCAAGCCGGTGGGATCTCACGGTGAATGCGTGGGGCAATCAGAATCGCGTCGAATCGCTCGGACCTGAGGCGGCGTCAGAGGCTCCCTTTGGATACCTCGTGTCACCCGGACACGCACTTTACGCGATCTCGCAATCGAAACTGACCTATCGCGACGCGAACGGCGACGGCGTGATCGAGCCGAATGAAGTTCGTCTGAGCGCTCCCGCCGACCAGGGCAGCTCGGTGCCAACGCGTGGAGCGGGATTGCAGAACACGATCTCGCTCCTTCGGGGCCGATTTCGCATTGGAGCCCTGATCGACTACAAGGGCGGGAACGGGCTGATCGACCCGGTGTTTGGCGACCAGCTTCTCTTCGGGACGTCCCGCGCGTCGGCCGACCCGCGTACGCCGTTGGCGGAGCAGGCACAGGCGATCGCGGTCGAAAACGCGAACAACATCGCCGAGACTTACTCCGGCCCGGTGCAAGACGCGTCGTTCGTGCGATTCCGCGAGCTGTCGTTCACGGTGAATGCGAGTCCGGGCATCGCGCGAGTATTGCGCACGACATCAGCCGCCATCTCGCTCGTCGCGCGCAATCTCTGGTTGTGGACTCCGTATAAGGGCACGGATCCCGAGATCAACACCGACGGCAACGCGGATCCTGTCTATTCGTACACGGTCATTCCGCAGCCGCGGTATCTCGTTGTTCGCGTGACGCTCGGCTACTAGCCACGGTGTGTGTGATGATGGGACAGAGGTGGTGGCGGCATCCGTCGGGGCCGGCCGGACTAGAAAGTAGAAGAACAGAAAGTAGAAAGTAGAAAAACAGAAAGTAGAAAGTAGAAAGTAGAAGAAGACAGGACAGGTGCGCGGCGGCATCGTGCTAGAACGGCACCTTCTCGCCGATTTCCACCACGCGGTCAGCGGGCAGGCCGAAGAAGTCCGGGGCTGCGCGTGAGTTGCGCAGGAGCACGATGAAGAGTGCTTTCCGCCAGCGCCGGAACGGGTTGCTCTCGGGTTTCGGGATCAGGCGTTCGGCGTTCATGTAGAACACGGTGTCTTCGGCGGCCAATGCGACGTGCTCGAGGCGGCATTCGGCGAGCACCGCGGAGAGGTCGGGCTCCTGCAGAAATCCCACGCGGGTGACGACGCGCACGAATCCCTGCGCCAGTGGTGTGATGGAGATCCGGTCCCGGCCGCGGACCCAGGGGCGTTCCTCGAAGACGATCCGGAGCAGGACGACGTGTGTGGCGAGGACGTGGGCGTAGTCGAGCTGACGCATGAGGACACGCGGTGCGCCGTCGGGATGCGATGTGAGGAACACCGCCGTGCCGGGGACGCGCGGGATCTTCTCGCGGTCGAGCCGGGCGAGGAGATCGGTAAGCGGGACCGCGTTCTGGCGCCGGAATGCGACGAGGCGCTCGCGGCCCCAGGCCCACGTGGTCATGAGGATCCACACGGTCGCGGCGATTGCGAGCGGCACCCAGCCGTCGTGCGCGATCTTGAGAGCGTTGGCGCCGAGGAAGGCGCCGTCGACCGCGAGGAACACGGCGCAGAGCGGGACGACGCGGGCGCGCGACCATCCCCACTGCGTGCGGGCAATCGTGTAGAACAGCACCGTCGTGATCGCCATCGTACCCGTCACCGCGATCCCGTACGCGGCGCCGAGCGCGTCCGACGACCGGAAGGTCACCACGAGGAGCAGGCAGCCGAGCATCAGCACGCGGTTAATCGCGGGCATGTACACGTGCTCCGGCGTGCGCGACGTATGGATGACCGTCAGCCGCGGAGCGTAGCCGAGCTGAATCGCCTGGTTGGTGAGTACGAAGACGCCGGAGATGAGTGCCTGCGACGCGATGATCGTCGCGATCGTGGCCAGCACGACGTAGGGATAGAGGAGCATCCGCGGCGCCAGGAGGAAGAACGGGTTCGCGACTGCCGACGCATCCTGCAGCAGGAGGGCGCCCTGCCCGGCGTAATTGAGCAGCAGCGCCGGGAACACCAGGCCGAACCATCCCCAGCGGATCGGTCCCGACCCGAAGTATCCCATGTCCGCGTACAGCGCTTCCGCGCCAGTCACGGCGAGGACCACGCCGCCGAGGATCACGAAGCCATGCGCGCCGTGCTCGATGAAGAAGCGGACGCCGTATGAGGGGTCGATCGCGCGCAGGATCATCGGGTCGTGGGCGAGGGCCATCACGCCGAAGGTGCCGATCGTGAGGAACCACAGGAGCATCACCGGCCCGAACACGCTGCCGACGCGGCGCACTCCGAACCGCTGTACGGCGAAGAGCGCGAAGAGAATCGCGGCGCTCACGGGCACGGAGAGCCCGGCGAACCGCGGCGATGCGACGTGCAGCCCTTCGACCGCGCTCAGCACCGAGATGGCGGGCGTGATGACGCCATCGCCATAGAGCAGCGCGGCGCCGAACAGGGCGAGGCCGACCAGATAGAGGCGGCGGCGCGGCAGCGGGGCATCGCGGTCGCCGCGGATGATGGCGAGGAGCGCGAGGATTCCGCCTTCGCCGTGATTGTCGGCGCGCATGACGACCGCGACGTACTTGATGCTGACGGTGATCGTGAGCGCCCAGATAATCAGCGAGACGACCCCGTACACGTTGACCGCGGTCGGGGCGAGTCCGTATTCCCGGGCGAAGCACGCCTTGAGCGCGTAGATCGGGCTCGTGCCGATGTCGCCGTACACGACGCCGAGGGCGACGAGGGCGAGCGCGAGGCCGCCTTTGGTGGCTGCTTTGCCGCCGGGCCTGCTTGCGGGTGGGCGCTGGTCCAATCCGGAGGGTCTGGAGCCGGGCTCAGCGGCATCCTGCCCGGAGTCCATGGGTTCGCCCATCGGTCTCGTGGCCGGCAGGGTCATCCGGGAGATGTGGTGTCCCCTTGGGAGGTCACCAAGAGTCTAGACCAGAGCGCACCGGTGGGGCGAACGGCACCTGCGCTGGCCAGGACGGTATTTGGTAAGCGGAAGCAATGTAATGACTTATCTGGTTCATGAGTCGTCTGCTTATCGGAAGGATTCCTGGGACCAGCCCTTGCTAATGGTAGAGTAGCCGGAGGCACTGACATGCAACGAAACGTGTGGTATACCGCATTGATGACGATCGCTACGACGGGTGTGCTGGGCGTTGTGGCGCCGAGCACGCTTGACGCCGATCCTCCGGCCCGTGTTGGCCGGCTGAACTATATGACTGGATCCGTCTCGTTCCGTCCTGCGGGCAGCGACGAGTGGGCACCAGCCGTGCCGAATCGGCCGTTGACGACGGGGGACCGGTTGTGGGCGGATAACGATTCGCGGGCTGAGGTGCATGTCGGGTCGGCCGCGGTTCGCATCAATTCGCAGACCGAGCTCGATTTCACATCGGTCGATGACAATACCCTGCAGATGCGGCTCGCGCAGGGCTCGATGACGATCCGGGTGCGGAACCTGGACAATGGCCAGGTCTACGAAATCGACACACCGAATGGTGCCGTGTCGATCGGCCAGGCCGGCGAATATCGCGTGGATGTGGGGGCGGACGGTGCGACCACGTCGGTGTCGGTGTGGTCGGGCAACGCCGCGGTGACCTCCGCGGGGTCGTCGTTCTCCGTCAACGCGCATCAGCAGGCGTCGATCTCGGGAACGGAGTCGCCGACGTACAACCTGACCGACGCACCGGCGCCGGATTCGTGGGACCAGTGGTGCGTGAGCCGTGACGTGCACGAGGACAACGCGGTGTCGGCGCGCTACGTGTCGCGCGAGATGCCCGGCTACGAGGATCTCGACGAATACGGGCAGTGGCGGTACGTGGATGGCTACGGCCAGGTGTGGGTGCCGGCGAACCAGGCACCGGGCTGGGCGCCGTACCACACCGGTCGCTGGGTGTGGGTGGACCCCTGGGGTTGGTCGTGGGTGGATGACGCGCCGTGGGGGTACGCGCCATATCACTACGGACGCTGGGCGTACATCGGTGGAGCATGGGGCTGGATTCCGGGGCCCATCGCTCCCCATCCGTACTACGCGCCGGCGCTCGTCGTGTTCGTTGGCGGTGGCCCGGGTCCGCGGCCGGGGGCCGGCGTGGTGGTCGCCGCGGGAGGGGCGGTCGCGTGGTTCGCGCTCGGGCCGCAGGAAGTCTATCGGCCAGCGTACGCGGTCAGTCCGACGTATGTACGACAGGTGAATGTTACGAACGTGACCAACATCACGAACGTGACGGTGATCAACAACAACACGACCAATGTCCAGTACCGGAACCGTATGGCGCCGGGAGCGATGATGGCGACATCGGGGAGTGCGTTCGCGAGCGCCCGCCCGGTGCAGTTGGCGCCGATGCCGGTGACGCATGAAATGCAGACGTCGGCTGTCGTGGCGGCGTCGCCCGGCGTGGTGCCGACGCGGTCGAGTCTGGGAGTCTCGGCTGAGGGCGGAGCATTGCGGGCGCCGCCGTCGGCGCTGGAGACCCGAGCGGTCGTGGCGAAAGTGGCGCCGCCGCCAACACCGATTCCGTTTGCGGCGAAGCAGCAAGCGTTGGCAGCGAACGGCGGCAGACCGCTGGCGCCGGCGCAAGAGACGCAGATCCGTCAGAGCACGCCGGCACTGGCGCGCGCGAACACGAGCCTGTACCGGCTGGCCGCTGCCAAGCCGGCGGGTACGCCTCGTCCAGCGGGTGCGAGCGTCGCGGCGACGTCTCAGGCCCAGACGAATGGAGTGGCACGTCCGCCGAACCGGGTAACGGCGGCGATCCGCGTGCCTCCGTCAGCCGGCAGGCCCGGCGCGACGCCGGCTGGGGCGAACGGCAGCGCTGATGGCGGGAAGCCCGCTGGCGCGACCGGGAGCGCAACCAGCTCCAATGGTCCGACGGTGCAGGGGAACGGTGCGCCGAAGAACGGGACTGTTACTAGTAGTAAGCCGCGCGTCACGAAGAAGCCGCCGCCGCCGCGGCCGCGGCAGGCGGAGAAGCCGGACAAGCAAGAGAAGGGCAGGTAGCGGTGCAGAAGGACAGGTAACGGTGCGGACAGCCGTGCGATGCGGTGGGACATTGGCGACGATTCGGGGTATCACGTAGCGTTGTTGTAGTCCACTCTCTCGAGCAGGTGATGGAGGCGTCTATGATCTCGGCATTGCTTGGGGCATTCCTGACGGGCTCGGTGGCGGTCGCGCCGGCGCTTGGTGTGGGGAGCGCGACCAGCGGCGCCGGATCGGCTGGGGTTGCCGACGAGCCCGCGGTACGTGTCACACTCAACAGCCAGAACGTGTTCGATGCTGGCGACCGGGCTCGCGTGCGAGTGCGCGTCCGGGACGACTCGTATCTGGTCGTGTTGCGAGCTGATCCTGACGGGCGCGTGACCGTGCTGTACCCGGAGACTCCCGCGGACGATGACTTCGTACACGGCGGCGAGGAGTTCGACGTTCGCTCGCACTCATCGGACGGCAGCTTCGTCGTGGCCGCGACGCGCGGCACGGGGACGGTGTATGCGGCCGTCTCGAAGGATCCATTCAAGTTCGATCAATTCGCCAGCGGCGGCAGCGCGTGGAATGCCAGCGCGTTTCCCGACACGGCTCGCGGGCAGAATGCCGAGGGCGTGCTCACGAATGTCGTCCAGGCGATGTCGGCATCGGGTGGCCGCTTCGACTACGATCTGGTCAACTACACGGTGACCTCGCCGCGCGACCGGACTCGTGGCACCTATATGTACAGCGAGGGTCCGCCGGCCGATGACTACGACGGATATTCCTATCCGTACTATGGCTACGGCTACGGGGGCTACGGCTACGGGCCGTACTGCGATCCGTGGATGTGTGGTCCGGGGTACGGGTTCGCATACGATCCGTGGTTCTACGACCCGTGGTTTTACTCGCCGTTCGGGTTCGGCTTCGGCTTCGGCCCCCGGTTCGGGTTTGGCTTCGGGTTTGGCTTCGGGGGCGGGTTCTTCCCCGGACGCTTCGGCTTCGGGTTCGGCGGGCCGTTCTTCCCTGGACGCACGTTTTTCCCCGGGCACTCCTTCGTGGGCGGGCCTCCGATCGGGTTCCGTGGTCGCGGCCAGGTGTTCGCGGGACGTGGTGCCGCGGTGTTCGCGAACGCGCATCTGACAACGTCGCGCGGCGGTATCGGCGCGGGCGGTTTCCGCGGCGGATTCGCGAGCAACGCTGGCGGTGGGACGGTCTTCCGGCATGTGCAGGCGGCCGGTCCGGTCGCGCGGCCTGGCTCGGGGCGGCTCGTGGTACGCGGTGACGCGGCAGCGGGCGGTGCGATGTCGGGCCGCGGGCCGGCGATGGCGGAGCGGGTCCCGCACGCCGGCGGAATGGGCCAAGGGTCGTTCGGCGGGTCGCGGTACGCTGGCCCATCGGGTGAGCGAGCGACGGGTGGCGCGATTGGACGCCGAGTCGAGCCGGCGCCGCAGAACATGGGGCCGCGCGAAGGCGGCATGCGCGAAGGCGGCATGCGCGAAGGCGGCATGCGAGAAGGCGGTGTCCGTGAAGGCCCGCGGCCAGGGGGCGGCGGAACCGTGCGTGCCTCCGGCGGCGGTGGCCGTTCGTACGGCGGCGGCGGACATGGCGGCGGTGGTGGTGGCGGACACGGCGGTGGCGGCGGACATGGCGGCGGCCACCGGTAACGGCGGTCACATCCGCTAGCGAGAATGGCGTGACATAGCCGTCCCTGGCACTCGCGAACTCAAACGCTCGATCGTTCCGGCTCCGCGCACCTGTGGGGCCGGAACTTTTTTGTGTGGGGCGATTGCCGATTGGGGTCGCGAGCGAGGCGTGGGATCGATTCAGAAACCAGAAAGGAGAAAGGAGAATAGAAAACCAAAAAAAATGGGAAAAAGAACGACAGAAAGTGGGAAGTAGAAGGCAACACGGGCTGTGCAGACACCCGAGTCGTGACAATGGCGGGGAGTTGTGTCACGGCGCGTAACGAACGGGCGAGGGAAGTGATACAACGCGTGCCACAAGCGTGACTCAGTACGGCGATTCGCAGGCGTAGCTTCGGGCGTCGATCCCCCCGCGGCCAACCTCAGCCTGAGAACTCGCATGCGACCAGCCGATGTGCGCCTGTCGGTCCGATCACTCGCCCTCATTGCCGCCGCTGCCATTGGGGTGCTCACGGCCTCCCCGGTCACTGCGCTCGCCCAGGGCCAAAGCGGCACCGTCTCCGGTCACGTCGTCGATAGCCTGGGCGCGCCGCTCGCGGCCGACATCAGCGTGATCGGCAACGCGCGATTCGGCGCCAATGCCGGCGCCGACGGCGCGTACGTGATCGCCGACCTGCCGGCGGGCAGCTACCGGCTCCAGGCCCACTTCATCGGATTCAAGCCCGACACGTTTTCCGTGGCGGTGACGGCGGGGCAGGCGACGTATCACCGGATCGTCCTGCGACCCGACGTCAACACACTCAAGTCGGTGCTCGTGACGTCGCCGCGTCTCAACGAGACGACGGCTGGCGCGCTACAGGAGCAGAAAGACGCGGACAACATCGTGACCGTGATGTCGGGCGATGAGATCCGCGCGCTCCCCAATGCGAATGCGGCCGAGGCGCTGGCCCGTCTGCCTGGCGTGACCGCGGAGCGCGACGAGGGCGAGGGCAAGTACGTCGAGATCCGCGGGACGCCGCCGGATTTCCAGCACGTGACGATCGACGGCGCCGATGTCCCGGGGACCCTCGCCACCGACGTCCGCGCGGTGAAGCTCGATGACGTGCCGGCCGATCTGCTCGGCGCCCTCGAAGTCACGAAGACCCTCACCGCCGACCAGGACGCCCGCGCGATTGGCGGCTCGGTCAATCTCGTGACCAAAGTGCCCGAGGGCTCGCCGCACGGCTACTTCGCGGGCAACTACGCCTATCAATCGCTCGCGAGCACCGACAACGGCCAGGCGGACGTGAGCTATGGTGGCCGGGTCGGTGATACACAGAAGCTCGGCTTCCTCATGAGCGGGACCTATAACCGCACGAATCGCACGATTGACGATGTCGAACCGTCATTCGGCGCCGACTTCATCGGACCGAATGGCAGCGTCACGCCGGTCCCCAGCGGCTCCGGATTCAACCATGTCTACCCGGCGCAGTGGAGCGAACGCGATTACAACTACTATCGCACGCGCTACGGGCTCGGGGGGGATCTCGACTATCGGTTCTCCCCGACGTCATCGATTTCCATCAAGGGATTGTGGAGCGCGTTCTTCGACGAGGCCAACCGGTGGGAGACGGCCGTCGGCGGGGGTACGGACGCAATGGTCAACGGGGTGCCGACGGTCACCGGCGCTTCGGTTAGCGAGGCCATCGCGAATCGCGGTCCCATCGAGCACACTTGGGGATTCACTGGCACCGGGAAACAGGACCTTGGCCGCGTGCATCTGTCGTACTCCGCCAACTATGCCGGGTCGCAGGCGACGCAGCACGATCACTTTGAGGATGATTACAACCCAACACAGAATAGCCCAATCAACGATTTCAACTACACCTACAACACGAACCCGCTCAAGCCGACGTACACCGTGTCGCCAGCGGTGCGTGCCGCCATCGCGAACCCCAACGACTACACTCTGGGCACGTTCGCGACGGACAACGAGCTGAATAGCGGGCAGACCGTGGGGGCGAAAGCCGATGCGCTCGTGCCGTACGAGATCGGCGACCTTCCCGCGTCGTTCAAGTTCGGGGCCAAGATCGGCAACGAGCACAAAGGCTACCTGTCCTTCCAGCCGTCATACAACTACATGGGGAATAATCCGCTCACGCTGGCCATGTTCCCGTCGACGTACAGCAACCCTGGGTTCTACGATCATATCTGTAACGGGTGCTATACGCTTGCGCCGTTCGGCAACATGCCTCCGGTGAACAAGTACTACCTGGCGCACATGGGGCAATTCCAGGAAAACGGCGGCCAGGTATTGTCCGACAACCTTGCCACGTTCGCCGGCACCGAGCAGGTCATCGCCGGGTACGTGATGCAGACGCTCGACGTGAAGGCGCTCCACGTCAACGTTGGGCTGCGGGTGGAGAACACGGACGTGGGGTATGCGGGCCATGCGGAGGCGACTCCCAACGACACGGTCGCTTCGACCGTCGTGCATGGGACCAAGGCGTACACGGATCTCTTTCCGAGCCTTCAGCTCAAGTACGCGCTCGATGACAACACCAACTTGCGGGCTGCTGTCACGAAGGGTGTCGCTCGGCCAGACTATGGCCAGTTGTCGCCGAGTCTGACCGCCCAGAACGCGGAGAAGGGCAACATCAACTTCCCGATCAGTGTCGGGAATCCGGCGCTCGCGCCGGAATACGCCTGGAACTTCGACCTGCTCGGCGAGCACTACTTCTCGGCGGTGGGTGTTCTCTCCGGCGGGCTGTTTTACAAGGACATCTATGATTTCATTTTCCAGCGCACCGCGTTGTACACGGGGAACCTCGCGCAATACGACGGCTATTACGCCTCGCAGACTCAGAACGGCCCGAGCGCGCACCTGTGGGGCGCCGAGTTCGACTACACCGAACATCTGAGCTTCCTGCCTGGCGCGCTGCACGGCCTCGGTTTCGATGTGAACTACACGCACGTCGAGTCCAGGGCAGAGGTACCGAACGGCGACGGCACCAACCGCGAGGCTGCGTTGCCGCGCCAATTCCCCACTCTCTTCAACGTGGCGTTGCTCTACGACTATGCGCCGTTCACGGCGCGGCTCGGCGGCCAGTACACCTCGGCGAGCATCTTCCAGTACGGCTCCGATGGGACGAGCAATCCGGCCTCCGGAGATGTCTACAACTATGCGCACTGGCAGATCGATGGACAGCTCACGTGGGTGGTGCGCGGCGAGACCGCTCTCACCGCGCAAGTGCTGAACTTGAACAACGCCGTCTTCGGATTCTTCACGGGCACGACCAGACACCCATACGACAACCAGCGCGAGTACTACGGGACCACGGTGGGGATCGGAATTCGCCAGGGATTCTAAGGGCGGGTGGCCGGACAGGTTGACCGAGTGCCGTTGGAACCATGACGCGCCGGTCCTGATAGTAGCCGGGCCATTAGCTTGCGCCGCTGAATGCGGTGCCGAGAGGGGCAGAGGGCGCACGTGCTCTCTCTGCCCCTCGCGCATTTCTTGCGAGAATGCGCGCCCGCGCCAATCATTGGGCGCCGGACCGACTACCAGGGGCGATTCGGGATGGATCAAATCGGGCTCGACGCGAGCCGCACGGTGTTCGTCATGGTGGTCGGGCCCGGCGAATCGGAGATCGCCCTGGACTCGCTCGACCGCATCGCCGCATTCGAGCCCGAGGCGGAAGCGTGGGTGCTGGACGACTGCACGGACGATGGGACGTACGAGGCACTGGTCCGGTGGGGGCGTGGCCACGCGCGGAGCCGGATCCTGCAGAATCCGGAGTCTCGCGGCTACCGCGGCATCGCGCGTTCGATGTTCGGGATGCTGTCCGAGATTGCGGCGGAGCCAGGCGTGCCGGGACTCGTCGTGAAGATCGACCCTGACACCTGTCTGCTCGCGCCTGGCGTGTGCGATCTGATGCGTGGGCGTCTGGCCGCCGGTGGCGCCGGGATGGTCGGCGCGTACCGAATGTCGCCGACAGGCGCGATGCGCGAGTTCGGGCGGATCCGGCGCAACATGCTCCTCGATCTGCTGCCGGTCGGGCTCCACAAGGACCGCCAGTCGGTCCGGGTTGGCCGGCCCTATTGGGCTCCGTTTGTTTCCCGCGCGCGACGGAACGGGTACGAATTGGGCGAGCATGTGCTGGGTGCGCTCAGCGGCCTTCACGGTGCGACGCTGCGCGGGCTGCGCGACGCCGGGTTTCTGGCGATTCCGGACGACTACCGTGCGCTCACGGTGGAGGAGGATGTGTTGCTGGGGCTCGGGGCCAAGGCCATAGGCCATCAGTTGATGGACATCAACGCCGACCCGGCGAAGCCTGACGTCTGGATTCAATTCCGGCCTCCGGTTCCGATCGGCGCCGATGAGCTTTTGCGGCGGGGGATCCGGGCCGTGCATCCGGTCAAAATGTCCGCCGATGGCAGGGCCATGCGTGCGAATCTCAGCCTACGCCGGACCGGGGCGGCGGTACCCGCGTAGCTTCCTTTGGCGGGCGGAGGAGTGTCGCTGGCGCGCAACGGATGGTGTGCTCCCTGCGGGTTCATACCAGCGGCCCGGCGCCTGTCCGGGGGCCCGAAAGCGTAGCCGAGTCGCGAAAAAGACCTGGAACAGTGATGTACGTCACAGCCCTTAACCCCAATTGGGGCGTTAGTTACGCGGGCGCCAGACCGGTGCGAGACTTGCGGCTGTTAGGGCTGCGGCCTCGCATGCTTTGGCGTCCGCGGAGGCAGGCGGTTCAGATGGCTTACCAGGGGGGCCGAGGGGCGTACCAGCCGTCAGCGGGCGGCGTACGAGACCGGCGTCACACGGCTGAGGGGAGTGGCACGTGCAATTCGTCAAGGCGGCAGTGGTAGCAACGGTATCTCGGCGAGCGTGCGGCGGCGCGCTTCGTGACGCGGGCCGCGCGGGATCGCGCGCCCGTCACGGGGCTCCGGACGCCGTGCCTGCGCTTGTCGCGATCGTGCTCGCCATGACGTGCAGCGTGATGCTGCCCGCGGTCGCGATCGGACAATCAACGGCCCAGGCGACGCCGCCCGCACCGGCCACGGCTCCTCCGCCGGGCGTGCAGAGCCGGCCGGCGCCCGATCCGGCGACACCGGCATCGGATGCGGCTGCGAACGCGATTCTGTATCCGGGCGATCTCGTGCGGCTCAAGATCTGGCGGGAGCCGGACCTTTCGGGCGATTTCCAGGTCGATGAGCACGGATTTTCCGTGTTTCCGAAGATCGGGCAGGTCCATGTATCCGATATCACGACGGATTCGCTGCGCCGGATGCTGATCGGGACGTATTCGCAGTATCTCAAGGACCCGTCGATCGAAGTGACGATGCTGCGTCGCGTGACGGTCATTGGCGCCGTGAAGAACCCTGGGCTCTATCCGGTCGATCCGACGATGTCCATCGCCGACGTGCTGGCGCTGGCAGGCGGGGCCGATCCAACGGGGATGCAGGACAAGGTCGATGTGATCCGCGGCGGCAAGAAGCAGCGGGTGAAGTTCACGCAGCGAACGAGTGTCGGCAGTCTGGCGATCCGGTCGGGGGACGAGCTGTTCCTGCCGGAGCGCAGTTGGGTTTCCCGCAACGGCTACGTCGTCGGTGCGCTCATCGGCGCGGCGGTACTGATCACCACAACAATCATCGTGCAGCACCACTAGGTCGTGCATCTGGTCGCGGTATGTCCCGTGCAGTGGCTCTGCAACACGTGTTCGTGTCTGATCGTCAAGCTCCAGGGCACCACCCACTTTCGTCATTTACTGGCCAGCTCCGCCAGGCTTTTACCAACTGACTGACATGCTGCTCAACGACGGCCAACCGCCTTCTCAACCCATGCTGCCGCATGCCGCGCCGCAGGTCCCCGTGGTCTCGGCGCACGTTCCGCTGGCGGCGATCGACCGGCCTGGCCGGGTCGATCCCGCGACAGTGGCGGGCCTCTGGAGTCTGATCCGGCGGCATCGATGGACGGTCGCGATCGGTGTCATCATCATGGTGGTGGTGGTCGGGCTCTTCACGTTCCTGATTCCTCCGCGGTGGGAGGCAGTCGCGGCGATCCGGCTCGAGGACACCAAGGTCGATCTTCCGGACCTCGTGACGCGGATCGGGCAGGACCGTGAGGTCAGCACCGAGCAGGCGGCGCTCGAGAGCCGCCGGCTGGCCGAAGCCACGATCGATTCGCTGCAACTCCGTGCGGTCACGACACCGGTGCGGGTACCGCGGGCCTCGTTGTTCAGCGCGATCGCCGTCGCACCGGCGGACGATTCCGGTGAGTTCACGTTCACGCTGCGGCAATCGGACAAGGCGTACGCCGTGCACGACGAGAATGCCGACAAGGACATCGGCGTGGTCAAGCCGGGCGGCACCATCGCGCTTCCGGGCGTGACCGTGACGGTGGCGCCCGGCGTGACCGAGGATCAATTCACCCTCGACGTGACCAGCCGCGACGTCGCCGTGGAGAGGTTCAGCAAGACGTTGAAGGTGGACCGGCCCGACCGGGATGCCAACGTGCTGACGCTGACGTATCGCGGCACGGACAAGACCCTGGTGCGCGATGTGCCGAACGTGCTCGCGGGGCTCTTCATCGCCGACCGCAACTCGCAGCACAAGGTGGAGGCGAAGAGCACCGCCAAGGTCCTCGCGCAGCAACTCGACAGCGTGCAGCGGCAGCTCGCGGCGTCCGAGAGCGAGCTCGAGACATTCCGCACGCAGAACAACATTGTCAGCCTGCCCGACGAGGCGACGAGCGATGTCAATCACCTGGCGGAGCTGCAGGCCGACCGGAACACGGTTGGGGCCGAGCGTGACGCGCTGTCGTCGCTCATGTCGGATGTGACCGCGCAGGCGGCGCGGCAGCGTCCCGACCAGCCGTCGCCGTACCGGCGCCTGATCGCGTTCCCGACGCTGCTCAAGAACAACGCCGCGTCCGAGCTGCTCGCTTCGCTGGCGACGGTGGAGGACGAGCGGACGGCGCTGCTCGAGCGCCGGACGGCCAAGGATCCTGACGTATTGACGTTGACGGCCCGTATCGAGCAGATCGATCAGCAGCTCAAATCGATCGGGCAGACCTACCTGCAGGGGCTCAACAACCAGGTCGCGGCCGACGACAGCGTGCTGCGGATCTCGACGGCCAAGATGCGTACGATTCCGGCGAAGGAGATCGAGTTCACGCGGCTTTCGCGCCAGCCGAAGGTGCTCGAGGACATCTACACGACGCTCCAGACGCGGCTCAAGGAGGCACAGGTGTCGGCGGCCGTCGTGGATCCGAGCGTGTACGTCATGGATCCGGCGGTGCTCCCGCACAAGCCGGTCATGCCGCGGCCCGTGCTCTACATGGCGGCCTCGATCATACTCGGGCTGATGCTGGGCATCGGGCTCGCGATGGCGAACGAGGCGCGTGATCACACGATCCATACGCGTGCCGACGTGCTGGCCGCGACCGGCTCACCGGTGCTCGGGCTCATCCCGCGCATCAACCTCGGCGACGAGTTCATGTCGAGGCTCCGGCTGGCCGAGGAGCTGGGACCACCGGGAACCGGTGGCCGCCGGCGGCTGACGGGGAAGCGACGTTCGTTCACGGGGCCGCATCTCAACGGCAACGGGTCCGACAGCGTGCTGGTGACCGATCCGTCGGCCCGCAACGCGGTGGCCGAGGCGTACAGCACCCTGCAGACGAATCTGGCGTTCATTCACCCGGGCGGGGAGCTCAAGACCATCGTGTTCACGAGCCCTCTGTCCGGTGACGGCAAGACCACGAGCGCGACGAACCTCGCGGTGACCCTGGTCCAGCGTGGCCACTCGGTTCTGTTGGTCGATGCGGACTTGCGGCGTGGCGTGATCAACCGGGTGTTCGGGTCGAACCGCGAGCCTGGGCTCTCCGACATACTGCAGGGCACGACCTCGGTCGAGGCGGCGCTGCGACGGGTGGATCTGGGGCGGGCGGGGTCGCTCCACTATCTCACGACTGGTGCGCTACCGCACAATCCGGCGTCGCTGATCGACTCACCGGCGATGCGGACGCTCATGGAGCGTCTCAAGCAGCATTATGACACGATCATCCTCGATTCTCCGCCCATCAATGTCGTGACCGACGCGGCATTGATCGGGGCCCACGCCGACGGTGTGGTGGTCGTGGTTCGGTCGGGCGTGACGGCGGTGCAGGCCCTGATGTTCGCGATGGAGCAGTTACGCCACGTACGGGCGCCTGTACTGGGCGCGGTCCTCAACGATATCGACTTCCATCGGGATGCGGCATACGATGGAGCCTACCGGTTCCAGGGTCATCGGGACCGGTACTACATGGCGGAGGCCTAAGAGGTTTGCGGTGATTGCCCCAGCCGGACCCGCCCTGAAGGCACCCCCGAAACCGCAGGCGCCGTCGAAAAACGGCGACGCCAAGGTGAAGGCTAGCCCCGTGGACCGATTCGCCACCGCGTACAGCGGCGGCATTGCGGCCGCCGCGCGGCTGGGCGTGCTGCCGCCGCGTGCCGCGCGGGCGACGCAGCGCATGCTGGACGCGTGCCGGTACCTCGACGTGGCCGCGGTGTTGGGCGCCGTGGTGGGCGTCTTCGTGCTGACGAACTCCAATCATCCGGGGGCGGCCAGCATCGCCGGCTTCCTCAACATGCGCGTGACGGTCAAGAACCTGCTGCTGCTGGCGGGTTTTGCGGCCGTGTTGCACGCCAGCCTGACGATGTTCGGGATGTACGATGAGCGCCGGCTCGAGGAGCCGATGCTGTACGCGGTGCGGCTGGTCGGCGCCTGTCTCGTGGGCGGTGTGCCGCTGATTCTGTTCCCGATCGCGAGCAGCACCGGGGCGGTGCGGCCGATCTCGGTCGGGTATTTCGTGACGGTGGCGGTCGTGACGCTGGCGGCGCTCCGGTGGCTGGTCTGGCTTGCGGCGGCTCCATCGCCGGCGGCGGCCATCCGCAACGTGCTGATCGTGGGCAGCGGGCCTCGCGCGCAGCGGCTCTATCACGAGTTGTACGCGCATGCCGAGGACGCGGTGCAGATCTACGGCTTCGTGGACACGAATCCGGATCCGATCGCCGAGGAGATCGCGGAGCGCATGATCGGGACGCTCGACGATCTGGAAGGGATTCTAATGCGCCACGTGATCGACGACGTGCTGATCACGCTGCCCATCAAGTCGTGCTACGGCAAGATCCAGAACACGATCGCGCTGTGCGAGCGGCTGGGCGTGCGGGCGGCGTATCTCGCGGACGTGTTCCAGTCGTCGCTGGGGCGGCCGAGCTATGAGCAGACGGGCCGGTTCCCGGTCGTGCGGATGCACGTGGTGACCGACGACCACCGCATGCTGGTGAAGCGCGCGATGGATCTGGTCGGCGGCATCGTGGGGCTGGTACTGGCGGCGCCGGTGATGCTGGTCATCGTGATCGCGATCAAGTTGTCCGGACCGGGCCCGGTGATCTTCAGCCAGCAGCGGTTCGGGCTGAACAAGCGGCGGTTCGCGATGTACAAATTCCGCACGATGATCAACGGAGCGGAGGCGTTGCAGGCCGATCTCGAGACGCGCAACGAGGCGTCGGGCCCGGTGTTCAAGATCCGCGACGATCCCCGGATCACGCGTGTGGGGCGGTTGCTGCGGCGGATGTCGCTCGACGAGCTGCCTCAGCTCTTCAACGTGGTGCGGGGCGACATGTCGCTCGTGGGGCCGCGACCGCTGCCGGTGCGCGACGTCCACAAGTTCTCCGAGTCGTGGCTCATGCGGCGGTTCAGTGTGCCGCCTGGCGTGACGGGGCTCTGGCAGATCAGCGGGCGCAGCGATCTGGCATTCGACCGCTGGGTGATGCTCGACCTGCAGTACATCGACGGGTGGTCGCTCGGACTCGATCTGCAGATTCTCGCCAAGACCGTTCCCGCCGTCCTCTGGGGGCGCGGGGCCGCCTGAGCGCTGCGGCGCCTCGCGAGCCTCGTCGTCCGTCGCACTGATGCCGCTTGACCCGCCCTCCGGCCCTCCGGGGTCTGGAGGGCCTGTGCCGGAACCGACCGTCCAGAACGTCCCATGGCTCGGCCCGCGCTGGCGGGGGACCCTGGCGAAGAACACCGCGTGGATGGCGGTCGGGCAGGGGAGCCGCGTAGCGCTGGGCGCGTCGTACTTCGTCCTCGTCGCGCGGGCGCTGCACCCGGACGGCCTCGGAGCGTTTGCCGGTGCCGTCGCGCTGGTGGCGCTGGCCTCGCCGTTCGCGAGCCTGGGGGCGGGCAATCTGCTGATCAAGCACGTCGCGCGCGATCCGCGGCATTTTCGGCGGTATTGGGGCGGCGCGCTGTCCACCACGATCATCTCGGGGGTGGTGCTCGGGATCATCATCATGGCCTGTTCGCGGCTCGTACTGCCGGCGACGATTCCGGTCCAGGTGGTCGGGTGCGTGGTGGCGGCCGACCTGCTGTTCTCGCGGGTCCTGGACATCAGCGGCCAGGCGTACCAGGCGCACGAGCGGCTGTCGCGCACGGCGCAGTTCCCGCTGCTGATCTCCGTGTCGCGGCTGATTGCGGCGGGCCTGTTCCTGCTGATCGGCGACCCGACCCCCGCGCGGTGGGCGATGTGGTATCTGGGCAGCTCCGCATTGAGCGCGACCATCTCGGTCATTGTGACGTGGCGAGAGCTTGGCCGCCCGGAGCGCGTGATCGGCTATCCGGCCGCCGAGCTTCGCGAGGGTATGTACTTTGCTACCAGCTTGTCGGCACAGAACATCTACAATGACATCGACAAGTCCATGCTGGCTCGCCTGTCGACCCTGGAGGCCACGGGTATCTACAGTGCCGCGTACCGGCTCATCGACGTGTCGTTCGTGCCGGTGCGGTCGCTGCTCGCGGCGGCCTATCCGCGATTCTTCCAGCAGGGCGCGCGTGGCGCTCGCGCCAGTCTCGCGGTGTCGCGCAAGCTCCTGCCGTTCGCCGGCACGTACGCGGCGTGCGCGGGCATGGTGTTGTATCTTCTGGCACCACAGCTCCCGCGGCTCCTCGGCGCGGATTATCGCGCGAGTGTCGGGGCAGTCCGTCTGCTCGCCCTTCTTCCACTGCTCAAGACCATTCACTACTTCGCTGCCGATGCGCTCACAGGGGCCGGATATCAGGGGCGCCGGACACTCGTGCAGGTGGTCATTGCGGTGCTGAACATCGCCGTCAACGTGCCGCTCATTCTGCTGGCGTCTTGGCGTGGCGCGGCGTGGTCCAGCCTCGGCTCGGACGGGCTGCTCGCCCTCGTGCTGTGGTGGACGCTGCTGGCGACCTGCCGCCGGGAAGACCGCACCCGCGAGGAGCCGGCGCCGGTGCCGGCGATGGCCGTCGCCGGAGGTGCGTCGTGAGCGACGGCCAGAGCAACAGGCAGAGCAACAGCCAGACGTACAGCCACACGTACAGCCGCACAAACGGCCGCACCAACGGCCGCGCAGACGGCCAGGCAAACGGCGAGGGAGATGTGCGGGAGAGCCGGCGGCTCGGCTTTCTGTCCGGCGCCCCACGCGTGTCGACCCGGCGAGACGCCGAGATCGGCGGCCCACGATCCCATATCCTCGGCGTCATTTCCGGCTTCGAGCACATCGGGTGGTCGGTGCATCCGTTCATCATTGGCGACCGGTCGCCCGGCGTCATTGCGCGTGACGCGGGCAAGCTGCTGCGGAAGGGGCGCCAGTGGGCGTTGCTCGCGGACGTGATGCGCATCGGGCTCGCGCCGAGGAACACGCGTGCCGCGTGGCGCGCGCTCGCGGGGCGGGTGGACTGGGTGTACGAGCGGTACTCGGTGTTCCAGAACCTCGGGGAGCCGTTCGCGCGCGCGGGGATTCCCTGGATCCTCGAGACCAACGAGATGCAGTCCGAAGAGGCACGCGTCGACCGGAACAGTCTCGTACTCACGTCGCGCGCACGGCGTCACGAGCGGCAAGCGTATCTCGACTGCGGGATGCTGGTCTGCGTGAGCGAACCACTCAAGTCATTGGTGACCGAGCGGCTGAACATCCCGGCGGCGAAAGTCGTCGTCGTCCCGAACGGCGTGGACACCGACTTCTTCCAGCCGCGGCCCGACGCCCCGCGGACGTTCGAGGGGTTCACGATCGTGTACTCGGGCGGGCTCGAACCGTGGCAGGGGATCGAGCTGCTGCTCCGTTCGATTCATGCGGTCCGTGTGGAAGATGGCTTTGCGCTCCATGCGGTGATCGCGGGCGATGGGCCCGTGCGGCGCAATTGCGAGAAGCTGGCCGCTGAACTCGGGCTCGCCGACTGCGTACACTTTCTCGGTACCGTGTCGCGCGAGGCCGTGCCCGCGATCATCGCCAGCGGCGACGTCGGCTACTCCGGGCACACCGATACCCAGGGGCGCGCGGTGTTCCGGTCGCCGCTCAAGCTGTACGAATACATGGCCATGGCGAAGCCGATCATCTCTTCGGCCGTGGCGGATGCGGTGGATCTCGTCGTCAACGGTGAGACCGGGTACCTGTTCGACGCGGGGAGCACCGACGGTCTGTCGCAGGCCTTGCGCCGGGCGTACGTCGCGCGGGAGCGATTGCCGGCGATGGGCGCGAGAGCGCGGTATCTGATCGAGCAGGGGCATAGCTGGACGGCACGCTGCCGGATGATCGTCGAGTCCGCGAAGCGCGTCGCGCTGGACCTCGCGTGACCGCCGCGGCGTCCGCGGCCGGCGTGGGCCCGGCGCCGGTGCCCCAGTATGCGATGCTCGGCATCCGGGTCGGGGCGTACGACATCCCGAAGCTCAACGCGTGCATTGCCAACGCGGTCGAGACCGGACAACGGATCGTGATCGCGAACCACAACCTCCACAGTGTGTATCTGCACAGCCGCGATCAGAAATTTCGTGACTTCCACGCAGCGGCCGATGTCTGCCATGCGGACGGCATGTCGCTCATCGCGCTCGGCCGGCTGGTCGGTGTACCGCTGACGAAGCGCGACCGCGTGACCTACGTGGACTGGATCGGGCCGTTGATGGCGGAGGCCGCGGAGCGCGGCTGGCGCGTCTATTCGGTCGGAGGCAAGCCAGGGGTGTTCGAAGCGGCCGCCGGGCGGCTCCGGGCTTCTTATCCCGGGCTGCAGCTCGACGGCACGCACGGGTATTTCGACGCCTCGCCGGGGAGTGCGGATACCAAGGCAGTGCTGGCACGGATCGCGGCGTACCGGCCGCAGGTCCTCGTCGTCGGTATGGGGATGCCGAGGCAGGAGCATTGGGTGCACGACAACCGCGAGGCCCTGACCGCCAACGCGACGCTGATCGCGGGCGCGGCCATGGATTACGTGGCGGGAATCGTCCCGACGCCACCGCGGGGGGCATCGGCGGCGGGCTTCGAATGGCTGTGGCGGCTGGCCGCTGAACCGGGCCGTATGTGGCGGCGCTATCTCATCGAGCCCTGGTGGGTACTAGGACTCGTCGTATCGGAATGGGCGGGTCGCCGCCCGCGAGGTCACCAATGACTACCAATTGGGCGCCGTACCCGGCCGGACCTGGCGCGGCGATGGCGGGGCAGGCTGCTCCTGGATTCGTGCGCGCGGCTCAGGCGGCCATCCGTGGCCGGACACGGCCGTGGCGCGCTTACGCGGTGCTGGTCGTGCTGTTCGCCTTCATGGGGCCGTATTCCCTGCACCGGTCGTCCGCTGAAGCACAGCAGGGTGCCGCGGCGTTGCAGACCGCCGCAGCGCAGTCCGGCGGTGGCGTCGAGGAAGGGGCGAAGACGCGGCGCGTCGCGATCCTGGCCCTCGGGTTGTTCGCGGCACTGACCCTCAGCTCCGTGCGCCGGCGGCGCACCGCGCAGGGCGGCAGCGGGCAGTGGGAGGCCGTGGCGGTGAGCCCGACCGGCGACACGCGGTTTCAGTCACCGGTGGTCTGGCGCGCGGCGCCCGTCGCCAACTCGCTGACCGGCGCACCGGCGCGGCGAACGGCGCTCGCGTGGTTTCTGCTCGGATACTTCGGTGTCGCGGCCGCGAGTGTGGCGTGGGCTATCGATCCCGGGTTCACGGCGCGCCGTCTGATCGCGTTTCTCGTGATCGCGTTCGCGGCATTCGTTCTCGGACAGGCGTGGTCGCTGCGGGATGTCGTGTACTTCGCGCTGATCGCGAACCTGATGCCGCTGCTGCTCGGATTCGTGCTGTCGGTGGGCCGGGGCGACTTCCATCCGTTCACACAGACCTACCGGTTCACGGGTCTCGCGCACCCGAACGTACACGGACTGGAGGGCGCCTGTCTCGTGATGGCCGCGTTCTGCGCCCTTCGTCTCGGGGGCCGGCGAGTGCCGCTTCTGAGCATCCTGGTGTTCGGGATCGTACTGTTGTACCTGACCAAGTCGCGCACCGCGGTGGGTGCCGTCGTGCTGGCGGGTGCCGTGTGCATGATGGTGGCGGTGTCGCGCCGCCGGCTGCTGGTCCTCGCCATGGCGGTGGCCGCGGTCGCCGGCTCGGTCGTGATCTTCGCCCCGGACGTGGCGGGACGTGCCCATGAAGCGGCACTGCTCGAGCGCTCGGCGAAGTCGGACGACCCGGCGACGCTCAGCGGCCGGACGTTGCTGTGGAGCGATCTGATGGCCTACGCCGCCGAGAAGCCGGTGCTGGGCTACGGATTCGACTCGTTCTGGACGGCCGATCACATCGCCGAGATCTCGCTCCGCCGCGGATGGGTCATCATCCAGGCGCATTCCGGATACATCCAGGAGCTGCTCGACACCGGCGTGCTCGGGCTGAGCATCCTCGTCCTGATCCTGATCGCCGCGCTACGAGCGGCATTCGTCCGCTATCGGCTGACCCGATCGCCCCTGGCGCTGTATGCGCTCGCGATGTTCGTGTGGTACGTCGCGACCCTGATCCCCGAGGCGGTGGATCTGTCGCACGTGAGCACCTTCATCGTCATGATCCTGCTGGCACATTTCGCGCTCCGGACCGCCGCGCGCGACGACGACGTGCCGGAACCGCCGCGGCTCCCGACGGTGCGGGTCTCGGCGGCGGCGTACTGAGCGGGCCAGCGAACGGGACGGGCGGCGCACCGAAGCACGGATGCTGATCGACGGACGTACAGTTCCCTCGCGCCAGGTCATCGAGACAGACGTCTGCATCGTGGGAGCCGGTGCAGCCGGCATCACGCTGGCACGCGCGCTGCGCGGCCAGCAGGTGCGGGTGGCGCTGCTGGAGAGCGGAAGCTCGTGGCCGCGGCCGAAGACGCAGGCGCTCTACCGGGGCCGGAACGTCGGCCGCGACTACTTCGCGCTCGACGGGTGTCGCGTGCGGACATTCGGCGGCAGCACACAGCGGTGGGGCGGCTGGTGCCGCGCGCTCGACGCCGACGATTTCGAGGAGCGCTCGTGGATCGCGGAGAGCGGGTGGCCGTTCGGGCGGGAGGAGCTGGAGAAGTACTATCCTGAAGCCCGAGCGCTCTGCCAACTCGTCGTGACCCGTGGTGATCTCGACCATGGGCCGCCGATTCCGCGCCGTCCGAGGCTGGGCATGCACTCCCAGCTGCAAACCGTCATGTACGAGTTCAGCCCGCCGACCCATTTCGGCCATACGTACCGGGCCGACCTGGAGGCCGCGAGCAACGTCACGGTCTATCTGTACTCGAACGTGGTGGCGTTCGAGGGGAAGGAGCGCGGCGGACCGGTGACCGCAGCGGCGGTCAAGACGCTGTCGGGGCGCGATTGGCGCGTCGAGGCGCGCGTGTTCGTCCTGGCGACCGGGGGCATCGAGAACCCGCGCATCCTCCTCGCCTCTCGCGGCGTGCAGGCCGAGGGGCTCGGGAACGAGAACGACCTGGTGGGGCGGTATTTCATGGAGCACGTCCACGTGCGGCTCGGATGTTTCGTGCCGTCGCGCGCGGACACGAACCTCTCCCTGTACGTGCAGGGCCGGCGCAGCGTCCGGCGCCCGCTGGGTGCGTTGGCGGTGACGATACCCGAGCGCCACGCCCGCGGACTCTACGGCTTCTCAGCCGCTTTTTTCCCGCCCCGCCGGCGTTCGGTGGCGTCCGTGCTGCACCGGCAGGCCCGCCAGCCGCCCCAGTGGATGCTGCACGGGATCTCGATCGCGCGCGCCGGGGTGCTCGGCTTCGGTCTCCGTGTCGTGGACAAGTTCGTGCGCACGGCCCTCGAAGCCGGATCGACGCGCTCCTTCCTCCATGCCGAGGATGGGGACCACCCCGCGGGGCATCCCGTCGTCTACGAGATCATGGGTCGCGGTGAGCAGACGCCCCTCCGGGACAGCAGGGTCACGATACGGCCGGAGCAAGACCGTCTCGGAATGCCGATGTCGCAACTCGACTGGCAGGTGAACCCGGCCGACCTCCGCAACATTCGCGAGAGTCTGGAGATTATCGGCAAAGGACTCGCCAGCAACGGTGCGGGGACGGTATATCTGCCTGACGATCCCGACGCGGTGTGGGCCGAACGGATCATGGGGAGTTGGCACCACATGGGAACGACGCGGATGCACAGCGACCCGCGGCGCGGCGTGGTCGATGCCGACAGCCGGATGCACATCGCACCCAATGTGTTCGTGAGCGGCAGCTCCGTATTTCCGACCGGCGGGTTCGCGAACCCCACGCTGACAATCGTCGCGCTCGCGCTGCGGATACGGGACGCGCTCCTGAAGGATTTTCGGGCTCCGGTGGTGACCGCAGCGCCCGCCGCGGCCGATCAGCCGCCAGTGATGCCCCTCACGCCGTCGTAGATGCGCTCCAGCGCGGCGGTTTGCGCGCGGAGGTCGAAGGCATCGCAGACGAACTCCCGCCCGCGCCGCCCCAACTGCGCAGCGTAGCCCGGGTCGCCGAGCAGCGCGGCGAGCGCCTCGCCGATCGCTGGCGCATCGCGCTCGGGCGCGAGCAATCCGGTTTCGCGGTCGATTACCGCTTCGGGAATCCCGCCGTGGCGGGTGGCGACGATCGGTATCCCGCAGGCGCTCGCTTCGTTAAGGACCATGCCGAGCGCCTCCTGATCGCCGTCGACGGCCGTCTGTGACGTGAGCGCGACCGCGGTGGCGTTCTGCATGAGATCCCGCACGCGATCGTATGGCTGTGCACCGGCGAACTCGACGCGCTCGGCGATCCCGAGGTCCGACGCGAGGGCCTTCAGTTCAGCGGTGTGCGGCCCGCGGCCGACCTGTACGAGACGAACGTCCGGAAACCGGGGTGCGACCAGCGCGAACGCGCGCAACAGCGTGTCGAGGCCTTTCTTCCCCGCGTGCCGGGCGACGGACAGGACATACCGGTCCGTCGTGCGAGCCGAGGCCGGGAGGGGTGTGAAGCGTGTGGTATCGACGCCGATGTAGTGTCGCACGACTCGCTCGGGCGGAAATCCGAGTACGAGCAGCCTGTCGCGCACGTAGTCCGAGACGGCGATGAATGCCGCTCCGGTCCGGCGGAGGGCGGCGCGACGGAGGAGATAGCGGGCGATGGTCGGGTTGGGCGACGCGAGCATCGCAGTGGTCCGGACGGTGACATCCCATCCGTGGAACGTGGTGATGAGCGGCACGTGCAGGGCGGCCGCGAGCGGCATCGCGTACGTGCCATCGGGTCCGAAGTGAGCGTGCAGCAGTCCGACAGCCGGGAACGAGTCACTGCGTCCGAAGAGGCGGGGCGCGGCGGTCAGCGAATACATCGCTCTCCGGAACCGTGCGGGAGCAGTCCGCCGGCGGCCGTCGAGCGCGTACACGGGCAGAGTGGATTGCGCCTCGTCCACGAGCGACCGCGTGATCACGGTGGGCTGGTAGCGTTTCAGGGCACCCGCCTGCTCGCGAATGAACGTCTCGGAGCCGACCGGATAGCGGAGCCTGAAGATCCCGACGCCGGTCAGTGGCGGCTCGCTGCCGGCGGTGGGGGTGCGACCGCCGCCGGCGTGGACACACTGTCGCGCTCGTAGGCGATGAGACGCACGCCCGTGGACGTGTACGTGTAGGTACGGCGGAAATGCGATTCACAGTACGCGGCGAGCGGACCGTCTTCTTCCGGCGTGCCGCGGCTCAGGAACAGCCACAGGTGCGGCGCGTCGCCGATCGCGGATGCGAGCGCCGCGATCGTCTGGGCCGAGTCCAGTGGTTCGGACGTGATGGGGAAGCCGATGATCTGCACGGGAAACGGCCGTGCGTAGAACCGAAGGTCCCGCGCAGTGAACGCCCGGTGTGCGATGACAATGTCCCCTCGCCCCGCATGGGCGGTCAGGAAGGCGGCGGCGCCGCGGTAGTCGTCGCGCGCGTAGCGGGGGTCATTGTAGTAGCCGGTGAGCGCGAGGGCGGAGACACACACCACACCCACCCAGGCGATGGCGCGGGCGCCCACGGAGGGGAGCGCATCGATCCCGCACGCCAGGACGATCAGAGCCGGCAAGAACGAGATGACCGCGTAGCGCACGTTGAAAGGGTGGACAGTGACGAGGGCACCGAGTGTCGCGAAGAGCATGGGAAAGACGAACCAGAGCCCGGCGTACCACAGGGCGCGCGGTCTCCAGCGGGCGAGCCACCAGGTGCCGAGGGCGTAGAGGCCTATGAGGGCCGCGCCGGCCGGGACGACCTGCCACGCGTCATGCAGGATGATTGCCGCGCGATTCGCCGCGTGGAGATCGCCGAGACTCGGGCCGTACGAGTACCCGACGCCGAAACTCCAGAGGGCGTAGCCGAACTGCACGGGCGAGAAGGGCCGCTCAGCATCGGCAGAGTTCGTGGGGGGGAACGATGCGAGGCGGTAGACGGCCGGGATGCAGAGCAGGGCCACACCGATGAACGTGAGCGTCCAACTCCGCCAATACGTCATCCCGGCGGCGCGGATGCCGGCGCGCCACGCGGCCCATCGCGATCCCGCCTGGCGTGCGCCACTGGCGGAGGCGTCAGGGACGGCAGCGGCGATGACGATGTAGAAGACGGTGAAGCCAATGAACGCGGCGCCAACGGTATGCAGGTAGAACGTGGCGGCGGCCGCCAGCGCGAACGCCGCTTTCCACGATCCCCGATCGGGATATTCGAGGGCCCGTTGCGCGCACGCCAACGCGACGAGCGCCGCGAGCAGCAGCACGACGTAGGGGCGGGCTTCCTGGCTGTACCAGACGTGGAAGGGCGATACCGTCAGGAGGGCGGCGGCCAGCAGCGCGATGCGGGAGCCGATCCAGGCGCGCGCGACGATGTAGAGGAGTGGGATCGAGAGCACGCCGGCGACGACCGACGGCAGCCGCATGGCTTCTTCGAGGCCCAGTCGCCCCCGAAGGGGGAGAGCCGCGTGCGCGATCAGGTAGTAGAGGGGCGGGATGTTGCTGTTCTCGATGCGCTGCGTGATCACATTCCACGCCGACCCCTGGGCGCTCAGCCAGGTCACGATTTCGTCGTTCCAGAAGCTCTGGTAGCCGAGGCGGTGCCAGCGCAGCAGCGTGCCCAGGATCATGAGCGCGATGAGGGCCCCGGTGACCTGCACGGCCCGTGGCTGCCCGCGGGCGGGGGGCAGGGGGAGCGAGCCGGCGCCAGTGGCCATGGATGGTCCCGGGCCCGTCATGGGGCCAGTGGGAGTGAATCGGCTTTCACGAGGGGTGGGATAGGACTGGTATCTATCATAAACTCCTGGCGGGACGACGTCGCCCGGCCGGGCGGGCCACGAAATTGCTCACGCACTCCGGCATCACCAGCGGTTTCACCCGCGGTTTCACCAGCCGCCCCGGCCCGGCCGACCGCATGATCGCATCCTCCATTTTGTGATCCGCATCACATCCCGCCTGGCGAATGGGGGAGACACCACCGGCCGCGGGGGGCTCGAGGCCTGGCTCGTCGTCGTGGCGACTGTCTGCACGGCCGCGGTTGCGTGGTCGGTGCAGTACTTCCCGTATCACGACGCGACCAACAACCTCGCGCGCTACGTGTTGATGGACCGCGCGTGGTTCGGGCATCCGGCGCCATTTGTCCGGGTCCGTCTGCTCCCGACGCCGTACATCGGGCTCGATCTCATCGGCGTCGCATTCGTGCACGCGTTCGGCCCGGCGACCGCGCTCCGCGCGATGGCGACACTACTGATCTGCATCGTGCCACTGGGTGTCTACCGGCTGGTGTCCGCGACCTGTCCCGCGCGCCGCGGGTGGGCGTTGGCCGGCGTCCAATGCAGTCTGAGCTTCTACTTCCTGTTCGGGTTCTTCAATTTTGTCGCGGGCATCGGCGCGGCGCTGTTGTGGCTTGCGGCCTGGTGGCCGCGCCGCGATGCCGCGTCCTGGACGACCCGCGCGTGGTTGTCGCTGGCGCTCGCGCTGGTGTTCCTCGTCCACCTCGCGGGCGCGATGACGGTGCTCGTGGTGCTCGCCGTCGCGTGGCTCATCGGCGTCTGGCAGTCATGGTCCGCCGCCCGGCGCCTGTCGTGGCCGATGATCACGTCGCCTCATCTCGCCATGCTGGCATCCGCCTGCATCGCCGTCGGCCTCTACTCGGTGGTCTGGCACCTGTCGCTCGGCTACGAGGCGCCGGCGTCGGTCCCTCCGTGGTTTCGGCCGCTCGGTTCCAAAATCTCGAACCTCGCGAGCCCGTTCTATTCGCTGTCGAAGACGCAGATGGTGGTGATGGCAGGCGGGTATCTCGCGTCGCTCGCCGTCTTTCTGGGTGTGAACCGCCGCACGCTGCGCGCCGACGCGCTGCTCGGATCGGCGGCAGCGTTCGTGGTGTTGTATCTGGTGTTCCCCTATTCGGTCGATGGCGCAGGGTTCGTCGACATCCGATGGATGCTGCCCGCGATACTGCTGCCGTTCGCAGCCACGGCCTCAGGTCCGGTGCCGGCGCAGCGCGTGTGGCTGGCGGTGCCATTCACGATGGCCTTACTACACGCCGGCCTCGTCCTGGTGCAGGGACGGCAGATCGACCGCGATCTCATGGCGTATCGGCGGGTATTACATGGAGTCCCGTCCGACGCGAGGGTGCTGCCGCTGGTCGCCGACGGCAAGCGGCATGGGCGCGTCGATCCCTATCGTCACTTCGCGATGTGGCACACGATCGAGGATGGAGGCCGCGTGGCGGGGCTTCTCGTGGAGGAGGCGCAATTCGATTCGAATCCACCGCGGCTCCTGCACAAGTTCTTTGGGCACTTCCAGGAGCCTGTTCACCTTTACTACCCTGACGAGCACTGGGGCACCGATTCCATGCCTAATCTCGACTGGCGGCGCATCACGAGCGACTTCGACTACATCATCGTCGCTGGCCGCAATCCCGTCGCCCGCCGCACGATCGCCGCTCACGCCGACTCCATCGGTGGCGATGGCGACGTCGTGCTCTATCGCATCCGGTCGGCGCGCGCCGCCCGGCGGGGCGTGGCCGCGGCGGGCCTTCTCGCGGCAGCGGTCGTCGCACCGCTGCGGCCGGCTCCGGCGTCAGCGCCGGCCGCACAGGTCATACCGGTCGCATTCGCCGCGATGAGCATCCCGGCGCCGACGATGCGCGACAGGCTGGCACCGTATCCGCATCCTGGCGGGTTCTACACGCAGGCGCAGATCGACTACGTCAAGAATCAGATCAGCTCGCACGCCGAACCGTGGACGTCGGCATATGCGCGTCTCATGGGATCCGTGGCGCAGAAGAAGAACACGCAACCGAACGTGCCCAAGGTGTTCAACGTGCCCGGGTACTACGAAGACAAGGCAGCGTTCTTCGCGTCGACGCACGAGATGACTGCCGACGCCGACGCCGCGTACATGATGGCGCTCGCGTACCAACTGAACGGCGACCAGAACCTCGCGGACCGCTCGCAGCGGATCCTCACCGCATGGGCGCGCAACAATACCGGCATCTCGGGGCACGACGGGCAACTGACCATGGCCTACATGGGAGCGGGCCTCGTCCTCGCGGGCGAATTGCTCGGCAACTATCCCGGCTGGTCACCTGATGATCGGGCCGCATTCCAGAACTGGGTCCGGACGGTGTACATCGGGCAGGCGGCCAACGCCATCCAGGACCGCACCAACAACTGGGGCGAGTGGGGAACATGGGGCATGGTGATCGCCGACCATTTCCTGGACGATGCCGATGGGCTGGCGGCCGAGACGGTGAAACTCGAGCATCACATCGATCAGGCGATCGCGGCGGACGGGCACATGCCGGACGAGACCACCCGCGGCCAGGCTGGCATCTGGTATACGTTCTTCTCGCTGGCCCCGATGACCGCCGCCGCACGCGTGATCGAGAACAGTGGCGGCCCGAACCTGTTCACCTGGACGTCGCCGAGCGGGAAGCGGATCGATGCGGCGCTCGCGTACCTGTTCAATGCGCTGCAGCAGCCGTCGAACTGGTCATTTGCACAGAACGCGACGGTCCCGAACGGGCCGCGCGACGACTGGGCATATGATATGTTCGAGGCGATGGCCGATCAGTATGGCAATCCCCAATACGCGGCGTACGCTGCCCAGCGCCGCCCGATCATGACCAGCGGGCACCACTACGCGTGGACATTTGCGACGCTCATGAAAGCGCCGGCCGGGATGTGACGCGACGGCGCGAGTCAGGGGCTTGACGGGCCGCCGTCTCGCGCGGCGGTCCGCGGCATGCGCGGCAGCGATCGTCGCGGGCCTTGTGGCGTACGGATCGCGCGCGGCGGGGCAGGATCAGCCAGCGTCCGCGGTTGCCCGATCCGATCCGGCGGCCGGCGTGCGGGGCCCGGTCCGTCTCTGTGCCGGCGGAGACGTGACCCTCGGCACGAATCTCGACAGCGCGTGGTCGCGCCGCAACGCGGTCGCGACGCGTGATACCAGTGGAGAGCGCCACCGGCCCGACGCCCTCGTCGCTCCGATCCGGGCGCTCGTTCGCGACGCCGACATCGTGGTCATCAACGCCGAGGGGACCATCGGCGACGGTCCGGTCGACGCTCCGAAGTGTGATCTGGACCACGAGACCTGCTACTTGCTCCGGGCGCCGCCGGAGGCTGCGCGGGCGATCCGGCACATTGCCGGCAGCGGCGCCATCGTCGTCGCCAACGTCGCGAACAATCATCTGCATGATGCTGGCCCGGCGGGAGTCGCATCGACGCTAGCCATGCTGGACAGCGCGGGCGTGCTGGTGACGGGGGCCGATACCGTGCCGGCACTCGCGATCACCGCGCGCGGCGATACCATCGCAGTGCTCGGCTTCAGTGTGTGGTCGGTCCCGAGCGTGAACGACCTGGATCACGTCCGCCGGATCGTGTCGAACGCGGCCGACCGGTACGGGCGCGTGGTGGTGACGGCGCATTTCGGCGCCGAAGGACGGGCGGCACAGCGGACCATCGATGCGGCGGAGCGGTATCTTGGAGAGGATCGCGGGAACCCGGTGGCGTTCGCGCACGCGGCGGTGGAGGCCGGCGCGAATGTGATCATCGGTCACGGGCCCCACGTACTCCGCGCCATCGAGTGGTGGAATAGCGCGCTGATCCTGTACTCGATGGGGAATCTGATCAACTACGGTCCGTTCGGACTGGGCCCACCCATGAATCGCGGTGCGATCGTGTGCGCGACACTCGATTCGGCGGGGCAGGCAGGTAGTGCCGTGATGTGGTCTACGCGCCAGCCGACGCCCGGGACCGTGTTGCCCGACTCCACGAACCGGGCACGCGTGCTCGTCGACTCGCTCAGCCGGCTGGACTTTCCTGCGACCGGAGCCCGCATCGACAGGGCAACCGGGGCGATCTCCGAGCGGGGCCCAGTTGGCCCGTCGGCCGACAGTGGAGCGATCAGCCCGCGCCGACGCTCACATCCGGGAGACTCAACTCCGGTATCGCCCACGTCGAGTCCGCATTAGACTCGGGCATCACACGACGGACCGCCCGCCACGGCTTGACGCCGCGTACCATCGGGCGGATGAGGGGCGTTTCCACTACACGGCCGGCCTTGCTGCTGGCTTGCACGAAGTGGCCGTTCCCGACATAGATGCCGACGTGCGAGATGTGGCGCGTGGAGCCGAACATCAGTAAGTCGCCGGGCTGCAGCGCCGCGGTGTCGCGTGGCACCGTCTGGCCGCTCTTCGCCTGTTCGTGAGCGGTGCGCGGCAATTCGATCTTGAGCGCGGCCATCACATACCGAACGAGGCCGCTGCAGTCGAAGCCGTGCTCCGGCGTTGAACCGCCGAAGCGATAGCGGCGCCCGATCTGCGCGCGGGCGAGGGCGACCAGCGAATCGCCGAGTGACCGGGCGCCCGCCGAGATCGCCGCGAAGGGCTCCGACAGATCCCGGTGCGGCACACCGCGGCGTGCTGTGGCCGCGCCAGTCGTGACCGGTGTCTGGGGAAGCGGGGTCCCGGTGGGCGTGATGTTGTCGAGCGCTGGCGTAGCCGGGCGCTGATTGCCTCTCAGGGATGATGCGACGTCGGCCTGTGCGAGCACCCGTTGGATGGGTAGCACACAGGCGACGGCAACAGCACTGAGGAGGCGAACTCGGCTATAGGGCATGTGCGGTTAATCTAGACGATCGAGTGCGGTCCACGATAGACGCAGCCCATATGTAGCATCTCTCGTACCTCGACAGACCGCAGGGCCGGGACTGCCGGACACATCCGATCCCAGATCCAGATGGCGAGGTGTTCGCTGGTCGGATTCTCCAGTCCCGGGATGTCGTTGAGGCAGTAATGGTCGAGCTGTGCGCGCAACGGCTCGAACGCGTCCGCGATGAGCGCGTAGTCCATCACCCAGCCGGCATGCGGATCGACGCGGCCCGCGATCGTGAGCCGAACCGTGTAGGAGTGCCCGTGCATGCGTGCGCACATGTGCGTGGGCGGCACATGCGGCAACTGATGCGCGGCCTCGAATCGGAACTCGGCGAACAGCTCCATGGCGGACCCGGACGGAACCGTACTCATCTGATGCCCAGGAGCTTGTGGGTCTGAAGGCTCAGGCGCCACTGCGGGTTCGCCAGACAATACTCCAGCGCGAGCCGGGTGTTGGCGGTGGCGGATGGGCCGTCCATCGGCTGCAGGAAGAAATTGCGAAAATCGAGCCCGCTGTAGCGCTCCGGACTGCCTCGTTCCTGAGGGAACACGAGCTTGAGCTCATCGCCGCCGTGGACCACGAGGGGCGCGTCGGCTTTGGGCGAGACGCAAACCCAGTCGAGCGATGCCGGCGGCTCGATCGTGCCGTTCGTCTCGACCGCCACCTCGAACGAGCGCGCGTGCAGCGCGCCGATCAGCGGCTCGTCGAGCTGCAGCAGCGGCTCACCACCTGTGCAGACCACGAACCGCCGATCCTGACCCCGCGGCCATCGTGCGGCAACCGCATCGGCGAGCGCGTCAGGGTCCTGGAATTTGCCGCCGTCCTCCGACGTACCGACGAAATCCGTATCGCAGAACCGGCACACCGCGGACGCGCGGTCCGCTTCGCGTCCAGTCCAGAGATTGCAACCCGTGAAGCGCAGGAACACCGCGGGCCGCCCGGCCTGCGCGCCCTCGCCCTGCAGCGTATAGAAGATCTCCTTCACCGTATACGTCATACGCCATGTTGCGGGACCGGCGCACCGCGGCTCATGGAGGCGTGAGCGTGGCGTGCTGGTACGGCGCCGGATCAGTGAGCTCAGCTTCGCGAAATCCCTTCTGGCGGAGCTGGCAGGCATCGCATCGCCCGCACGCCGCGCCGGCGGGATCCGGATCGTAGCAACTCGTGGTCATCCCGTAGTCGACGCCGAGCGCGCGGCCGAGCATGATGATGTCGCGCTTCGTCATACCGATGAGGGGGGCGCGGATCCGAATCGGCGCCGTCCCCCCGACGCCGGCGCGCGTCGCGAGATTCGCGACGCGCTCGAACGCCGATATGAATTCGGGACGGCAGTCGGGATACCCGCTCCAGTCGATCGCGTTGACACCGATGAAAATGTCGTGTGCGCCTTCGACTTCCGCCCACGCGAGCGCATACGACAGGAAGATCGTGTTGCGGGCCGGGACATAGGTAACGGGAATGCCCGTGGTCATCGCGGCCACCGGACGGTCCTTGGGCACCTCGATATCCGTCGTCAGCGCGGAGCCCCCGATCGCGCGCAAGTCGATATCCACGATCCGATGTGTGGCGCCGTATGCGGCCGCGATGCGCGTTGCCGCAGCCACTTCGTGGCGGTGGCGCTGTCCGTAGCGAAACGTGAGTGCCACGACGCGGTAGCCTGCCCGGGTCACCTGGGCGAGGAGCGTCGTGGAGTCGAGCCCGCCGCTCAGGAGGATGATGGCGGCCGCGGCGTTGCCGTCCCGCGTTTCGCGGGGCCCGTTCGGCAAATCGATATCGACCATATTGTGGAAAGTACCGACCGCGAACGCCGCGGGTCAGAGGTTGGGGCTGCCGCTCTACCAGCCGCGTTCGCCGTCGGAGCGCAGGGCGAGGGCCGCACGGCGCGCCACCGAATCCGCGTGCGTCTCCGCGACAGTCGCCTCGGCGAGGTCGGCGATATCGGCGCGGACGTCCGCGAGGATCGCGCCGGGTCCCGTCGGATGCTCGTACGTGCCGCTGGCCCAATTCGCGAGCACGATCACGAAGAGATCGTGGTCCGGATCGATCCAGATCGACGTGCCCGTGTATCCGGTATGCCCGTAGGCCGTGGTGTCCATGTACTGGCCGCAGCTCGCGCCGCCGGCGCAGGTGTCCCAACCCAGCGCGCGCGTCCCACGCTCGCGTGCCGTGAACCGCTCGATCGTGGTGTCAGACACGATGCGGACGCCCCGGTACACTCCACCGTCCAGCATCATGCGCGCGAGGATCGCGAGGTCGCCCGCTGATGCAAACAGACCGGCGTGGCCGGCGACGCCGCCCAGTGTCGCGGCGTTCCGGTCGTGGACCCGTCCGAGCGGGGCCTCTGTGCGAGCGACCCGGCGGTCGTCGGCGCGGGTGGGCCGGAAGCGCGTGTTGCGCATGCCCAGGCGGCGGTAGACGTGCTGCGCGAGGTAGTCATCGAGCCGTTGGCGAGTAATGGCTTCGACCACGAACCCGAGGATGTCGGCGCCCAGGTCCGAATACACGTAGCGCTCTCCGGGCGGATAGGCGAGCGTCGTCGCCAGGACAGCGCGCCGGGCGGCTGCAGGCGTCCGCGCGATGCGCCAGAGCTCCCGGCCCGCGGGAAGTCCCGAGCGGTGCGTGAGCAGATCTCGGATGGTGACCCGCGATTTGCCGCCGGCGCGCCATTGCGGCAGATAGCGGCTCACGGGCGCATCGAGGTCGAGGCGGTGGTGGTCGTAGAGCAGCATCAGCGCCGTCGTCGTGCCGACGACCTTGGTGAGCGATGCGAGGTCGTACATCGTGCGTGCCGGGTCTACCGGGGCGCTCCCCGGCAGCCAGTCGAGGTGTCCGTAGCCGCGCTCGAGAAGCGTCGTGTCGCGGCGGCCGATGAGGACCGCCATACCGGGGTAGCCGCCGGCCTGCAACCCGCGTATCGCGACGCGATCGACGGTCGCCATGGGATCTTGCGCGGCGGCACCGCTACCGGCCTGCTGGACGAGCGCAGCGTACAGCGCCGCGAGGATCACGTGCATGCCAGAGCGACGATCAGGCGGCGAGGGGCGTCAATGCGGTGCCGGCTGTGTCGTCGTTGAGGGCGTCGTGGCTGGGGGAGTGGGTGCCGGGCTGGGTGTGGGAGCGGCTGCCGGGTGCGTGGGCCGCCGCTTCGGCTTCGGATGGTGTGTGGTGTCCGGCGGTGCGCTCGCGGCGTAGGCGGCCCGCGCGGCCTTGTGCAGCGCGAGAAGGATCGACCGCATCTCGGCGGGCGTCGTCACGATCGTGAATCCGCCGAGCTTGTCGTCGGACACGAAGACGTGATAGCTGACCGTTTGCGTGCCGTGGGCGCGGTCCACGTGGCGCGTTACGGAGATCGCGCGCGGGCTCGCGGACTCTTCGATCTCCGGGCGGTCGGATGCGTGCGTGGGCAGGGGGCGCGTTCCGCGCGCGACGAGGGCCTGCGCATCGCCGACGAAGTCGTCGACGGCTCCCGCGTCGAAAGTCAGCGTCACGGTGTGCGTGTCAGCGCCGGCGGCACCGACGTAGACGTGTTTCTCCGGCCCGGCTTTGACGACCATGACGCCATCGCCCACGACGAGATTGGCGATCGGTTGTACCTGGGCTGCGGCGCGCGCCGGCGCAACCGCCAGTGCACTGCCGATTGCAGCGCCCGTGCCCAGCAACCAGCACCATCCCGCCAGCCTGTGGCCCACAATCGGCTACCGGGCGGGCGCGCCGGCCGCGGGCTGTTGCTGGGTGAGGCAGTGCAGGGTGCCGTACCCCCAGACCAGATCGACCGCGTGAATGCCGACCACCCTGTGGTCCGGCATGACGCTGGCGAGCGTCGCGAGCGCATCGCGATCGTTGGGATCGTTGAACGTCGGGACGATGACCGTTCCGTTGGCGATATAGAAATTCGCATAGCTCGCCGGCAGCCGCTGTCCGTTCATCACCACCGGTCTCGGATACGGGAGTGTGACGATTTGCAGCGCGCCGTCATCGCCGCCGGCGAGCTGCAGCCGCCGCAGGTTGTCCTCGGACGACGCGTGATTGTCGTCCGCCGAGTCGGGTTCGAACGCCAGCACGACGATGTCCGGGGCCACGAAGCGCGCGACATCGTCCACATGGCCGTGTGTGTCGTCCCCCACGCACCCGGCTCCGAGCCACACCGTCTGGCGGGCACCGAGGTAGTCGCGGAACAACTGCTCGTAGCCGTCGCGGGTGAGGCCGGGGTTCCGGACCTGCACGTCGCCGAGGAGGCATTCCTCGGTGACCATCACGATGCCTTCGCCGTTGGTGTCGATCGCGCCACCTTCGAGCACTGCCGCACCCTGTCCGTCCGGCCGTGCGGCCTCGACGAGTGGCAGGCCGGCGAGGCGGGCGATGGCGTCGCCGACGCGTGCGTCCTGGGAGTAGTTGTCGTATTTGGCCCAGGCATTGAAGTGCCAGCGGACGAGGGCGGGCGCGCCGTCGCTGCCGAGTACCGTGGTCGGCGCGGAATCTCGCAGCCATACCCGGTCGGTGGACACGATGTGGAGCTGGTATGCGGCGGCGTCGACGCCGTGTGCGGAGATGGCGGTCCGGGCCTGGTCCTCGACGGCAGCGTCCTGGCAGAGCACGTGGATCATCTCCGTGGGCGCGAGGGCGCGAACGATCTCCGCGTACACCCACGGGATCGCCTCGAGCTTCCCCGGCCAGTCCGGCTCGTGGTGCGGCCACGCGATCCAGGTCGACTCGTGCGGCTCCCACTCCGCGGGCATTCGGTACGGCATTACGCGCCTGTCACCCGAGGCATCGCTGAAGGATCGGCCCGTAGGCATCGATCCGCCGGTCGCGCAGGAACGGCCAATTGCGCCGTGTGTCCTCGAGTACCGCCGTGTCGCACTGCGCGATCAGGATCTCGGGAGACGTCCCGGCATCCGCGATGACACGGCCGAACGGATCGCTCACGAACGAGTGTCCGAAGAACTCGAGCCCATCGGTCCCCGGCTCGGGCTCGTGCCCCACGCGGTTCGTGGCGGCGACATAGATGCCATTGGCGATGGCGTGCCCGCGCTGGACGGTGCGCCAGGCCTCGACCTGTGCGGGGCCGAACTCCTGCTTCTCGGACGGGTGCCATCCGATCGCGGTCGGATAGAACAGGATATCGGCACCGAGCAGACTCGTGATTCGCGCGGCCTCGGGGTACCACTGGTCCCAGCAGATCAGGACCCCGATCCTGGCGTACCGTGTTTCCCAGACGCGGAACCCGTTGGCGGCGCCTGGCGTGGTGCCACGCTCATCCTGCGTCGCGTCGCCGGGGGTGAAGTAGTACTTCTCGTAGAACAGCGGGTCGTCCGGGATGTGCATCTTGCGGTAGACACCGAGCATCGTGCCGTCCGCGTCGATGATTGCCGCCGAGTTGCGGTAGACGCCGGCGGCTTGCCGCTCGAACAGCGGGACGATGAGGACGACGGACAACTCGCGCGCGAGCGCCCGCATGATGTCCGTCGCCGGGCCCGGGATTGGCTCCGCGAGATCGAAGCGTTCGCCCTTCTGCGCCTTGCAGAAGTAGAGCGAGTTGAAGAGCTCCTGGAGACACACGATCTGCGCGCCTCGTGCGGCCGCCTCGCGAACGTGCGCGACGGCGGCGCGCACATTGGCCGTGGCGTCCGCCTCGACGGCCGCCTGGATGAGACCCACGGTGAACGTCCGGTGCATGGCTACAAAATTAGCCCGATCACGATGTCCATCACGTTGGTGCCGGTGGGGCCGGTCGTGAGCAGGGCGCCGGCGGCGCCGAGCGCGCGGTGTGCGGCGTGGGATGCGAGGTCGGCGGCGGGGTCGCGGCCGGCCGTCTCCACGGCTCGCCACGTGGTGCCGTCCACGATGGCGCCCGCCGCGTCGGTGGGTCCATCCCGGCCGTCCGTGCCCGCGGCCAGGATCGCGATGCGGCTCATTTGTTCGCCATCATCATCGAGCGACCGGGCGGCGGCGAGAGCGAGTTCCTGGTTGCGGCCGCCGAGCGCCTCCTCCGATGGCGTTCCGGAGCCCGCGAACGTCACGGTGGTCTCGCCGCCCCAGATCACGCATTTCGATTTCCGTGCGTCGGCCCCGCGCGCGCGTTTCTGGCGCGCCATGAGCTCACTCGCGAGCCGGACGCCGGCGATGGATGCTTCGCCGCTCAGCGGGACCTCGGCGACTGTGACCTCGTCGATCCCGGCAGTGCGGGCGGCGGCGGCCGCCGCGCTGACGGCGTTCGCGTTGCTGACGATGACGCGGATCGCGACGTGGGCGAAGGCCGGGTCGTGCGGCTTGGGCGTCTCGGGTGCGTCGCCGCTGGCGACCGCGGACAGGTGGCGCCGTGCGGCGTCGGGGATACGGGCCCAGACTCCGCTGCGTTCGAGGCGAGGCACGAGATCGCGCGCGGTGACGGGGTCACCCACGCAGGGGCCGGAGCTGACCGATGCGACGTCATCGCCCACGACATCGGAGACGATGAGGCAGTGCACCCAGGCCTGTGCGAGGGCCAGGGCGAGGCGGCCGCCGGCCCAGCGTGCGAATCGCTTCCGCACGGCGTTGATCGCGGTGATGTCGGCGCCCGACGTCACGAGCGAGGCATAGAGCTCGGCCAGATCATCCTGGCTGAAGTCCTTCACATCTGGCGCGGGGGCGGCGGCCAGACTCGTCCCGCCGCCGGAGACCAGCACGATGACGTGATCACCCTCGCGGACCGATGCCGCCGTCTCGCCGATCGCGTCCGCAGCGGCCAGCGATCGTGCGCCGGGAATCGGGTGATCGCCCGCGACGACGCGCAGGTGTGTCAGTGCCGGCTCGATCGCTCGCGGGAGAGAGAGACCGGACGTGGCGGAGGGCGCGACGATCACGCCGCCGGCCAAGTCGCGTTGCCGGCCAGCCAATCCCTCGACCGCGCCTGCCGCCATAGCGTGCGCCGCTTTGCCGAGCGCGATTACCCAGATGGCGGCTGCAGGCGGGATCTCCAGCGCGGCGACGGCGTCACGTGTGGCGGCGCGCGGCTGGGCGCCGGCGACCGCGGCCTCGAACAACTGTGTCAGGAGACGGCGCGGGGAGGGAATGGGCGGGAGGGGCGAGAGGAGAGAGAGGAGAAAGGAGAAAGGAGAAAGGAGAAAGGAGAAAGGAGAAAGGAGAGAGGCGAAAGGCAAAGGGAGAGTCGAAGATTGAACAGTTCGAGCGAGCGGAGCGGTTTTCGGACATTGTGACCGGACCGTGACGTCAAAGCGGCTGAGGCCGTCTTGGTGAGAACGCGTTCGGTTGTTCCAGCATGCGCCTCCGCGATGTCGCACGTTGCCCTGAGCGGTGGCGTCTTTGGCGCGCGGAGTCCCGTGACCGGCAGGCAGCACAACTCCAGAGAGGCGGCGGTAGCCTACGCCCGATCCAACGCGGCGGTGACCACCCCAGCGCCCATGGCAGGGGCGTGCACGCGGTGCGGAGCGACAGTGGCGTCGGGGTCATCCGCGTGCCCGCGCTGCGGCTCCGCGATCACCGGATCACAACCGGCCGAGCAGGCGGAGCGCATCCGGCTGCGGATCCAGGAATCGATCGGTGACGCGTACCGGCTCGTGGAGCTCCTGGGGCGTGGTGGCATGGGCATCGTGTTCCGTGCCCGGGAAGTCGCACTCGACCGGGAAGTCGCGCTCAAAGTTCTCACGCTCGACCCGATGCTCTCGCCGGAGGCGTACACGCGATTCGAGCGCGAAGCCAAGCTTGCGGCGCGCCTCGACCATCCGAACGTCGTTCCGATCTTCGCGGTGGGCCAGCGCAACACGGTGGCGTACTACACCATGCGGCTCGTGCGCGGCGGGACGGTCGAAGATCTGCTGGCCAGTCATCGGGCGCTGGACTTCCAGCATGCGCTCGAGATCCTGCGGGAAGTCGCTCGGGCGCTGGACTATGCGCACGGCCAGGGCGTCGTGCACCGGGACATCAAGCCCGCGAACATCCTGATCGGGGACAGCGGCCACGTCATGGTCTCCGACTTCGGCATCGCGCGCGGGCTCGGGCTGGGCGACTCGGCGCTCGGGTCGGGCGCGGTGATCGGCTCGCCGGGCTACATGTCGCCGGAGCAGTGGCGGGGCGACGAGATCGATGCGCGCGCGGACCAGTATGCGCTCGGCGTCGTGGCGTTCGAGATGCTCACCGGACACCGTCCGTTCGAGACCGTGCGGGTTCAGGACCTCATGAAGCTGCACCTTTCGGCCGACGTGCCGAACGCGTCGTCGATCAAGCCGGCCTTGCCCCCGTTCGTCGATCTCTCGATCCGGCGGGCGATGTCCAAGGTCCGCGGCGAGCGATTCACGTCGGCGGCGGCGTTCGTCGATTCACTGGCCGGCAGGCGTCCGGTATCCGGGCTGACCCGCACCTCGGTCCGAATGGCGGCGCGCGCCGAGCAGCCGGTGGCGGAGAGCGGCTCCGGGCGGATGATGCTCTACGTCGTGGTGGCGTTCACGATCTTCGCGGCGATCGTGATTGCGGGAACGATCATGATCGAGCGGCACATGGAACTCCGCAGGCCGCAGCCCATTGCGACACCGGCGCCATCGACCGTGGCCGCGGCCCCCGATTCGTCGTCCACCAGCGATACCGCATCCGACGTCAACCGGTCCGCCGCGCCCGGCGCGGCGCCTGCGGCAACGCGAGTGGCAACGCCGTTGGGCGTGCCGGCGCCCGCGGCGGAGCGCGAGCCCGTATCGGCGGACCGCACCCTCTTCCCGGCGCGCAACCGCATCCCGGCGCCGGACGCGCCCGGGTACGTCCGGGTGCTCGCGCGCGGCGGCACGGCACGCGTGCGCATCGATGGACGCATGTACGGGTTCTCGCCGCTCATCATCCGCGTGGGGCCGGGGGCGCACCTCGTGTCGCTGGAGACCTCGGGCGACGCTTTCCTGCCCGCGCAGATCTCCGTCAGTGTCCTGTCGAACGATACCGTCGCCGCGATCTTCTCGGCACGACTCTCGGCCGCGGAAGGACAGGCCCGCGACCCCGGCCGGCAACCCATGGCGCCGCCGATCCCGGCGACGACTCCAGTCGGTGCGGCGCCCGACCACGAGACCGATGGATCCGGCGCGGGCGCGCCGGCATCCCCGCCGCCGGCTTCCTCGTCAGGCGAGCCTACACCGCCGTAGCCGCGGGCGCTTCGGCGGCCGCGAGGGCCGCGCCGGCGAGTCGGACGTAGTCGTCCACGGCCCGCACCAGATCGGCGGCGGAGACGAACTCGTGGTCCGTGTGTGCGACGTGGATCGAGCCCGGGCCAAAGAGGTATGGCGTCCCCCAATTCGTGAGCCTCGGGATATCCGTGGCAAATGCGACGACGCCTGTTTCAAACCCGGGGACTGTCCGTAACAGAACGGGCGGCACGAGCCTCGTGAACTCGAGATTGCCCTTGGGCTCCGCCCAATCGCGCAGCCGGGACTCCACCGTATCGGACGGACCGACCAGACGGACCATGATGCGTGCTTCCGCGGATGGTGCCACGACATTCTCGGCGACGCCGCCGGACACCATGCCGATGTTGACCGTCGTCGCACCGAGCACCGGGTCGGTGGGGAGGACGACCGCATCGAGACTTGCGAGCAGGCGCACGAGGTCGCGAGTGGCGGAGTGTCCGAGGTGAGGATACGCGGAGTGTGCAGCGCGCCCCATCGTGCGGAGCGTCGCCACCAGGGCGCCTTTGGTGCCGGTCGCGAGCACGCGCTCGGTCGGCTCGCCATTGATGAGGATGCGGCTCGTGGTCGGGACATCATTGGCGGCGGTTGCGCCATCGTGCGACGACTCCTCGCCGATCACGAAGAGCAGCGCGACGGCCGTCCCATCCGCCCGCAGGCGTTCGGCGGCGCAAATCATGGCGGCCGCAATCCCCTTGGCATCGCACGATCCGCGTCCGGAGAGACGGTCGCCGTCCAGCCTGGGGGCGATGAACGGGGGCACCGTATCGAGGTGCGTCGACAGCGTGAGAACCGGCGGCGTGCCGGTGGTCGCGAGGATGTCGTCGCGTCCGGGCGACACGGGAATCCGCTGCACCTCCCAGCCGCGGCCGCGCAGCAACTGCTCGACGGTGGCGACGACCTCGCTCTCCGCTCCGCTGATGGACGGTACGCGAGCGAGATCGAGCGTGAGTGCGACCGGATCGAGAGGAGTGAACGGAAGAGGCATGGGACGCAAGGCTGGGGGCTGGGGACTAGGGACTGGGGATTGGGGACTGGAAGGTGGCGCGTGGAGAGCGGGACGCCAAGGCTGACCACGAAAGCGAGTCACCAACTAGATTTCATCTCAGCCTGCGCGCCCCACGCGCAGTGGCTCCGGGATCCACGCCGCGCCGATCGGGTGCCGATCCGGCCGGCTCCGCTTGGCACGTCGCCAGGGGACCTCACAATGCCACACCCTGATTCGTTTCGCAGCCGCGCGACGCTCGATGTCGACGGCAGGGCTTACACCATCTATCGGCTGGACGCACTCCGCGGCGTTCCGGGTGCAACGGCCGACCGGCTGCCATTCAGCCTGAAAGTGCTCCTCGAAAATCTGCTGCGCAATGAAGACGACCGTTTCGTCAAGCGCGCCGACATCGCTGCGCTTGCCTCGTGGGATGTCACGCACCCGCCCGAGCGAGAGATCGCGTTTCGCACCAGCCGGGTGCTGCTCCAGGACTTTACCGGAGTGCCTGCCGTCGTCGATCTCGCGGCGATGCGGGACGCGATCACTGCGCTGGGTGGCGATCCGACCCGGATCAACCCGCTGCAGCCCGTCGATCTCGTGATCGACCATTCTGTGCAGGTGGACGAGTACGGATCGGATGCGGCATTCCTCATCAATGCCGGGCTGGAATTCGACCGCAACCAGGAGCGCTACGCGTTTCTGCGCTGGGGCCAGACCGCGTTCGAGAACTTCCGCGTGGTGCCGCCCGATACCGGGATCGTGCACCAGGTGAACCTCGAGTATCTGGCGTCGGTGGTGTGCACTCGGCAGGACGGCGATGCCACGCTGGCCTATCCCGACTCGCTCGTCGGAACCGACTCGCACACCACGATGATCAACGGCCTTGGCGTGGTCGGATGGGGAGTGGGGGGAATCGAGGCCGAGGCGGCGATGCTTGGCCAGCCGCTCTCGATGCTCGTGCCGGAAGTCGTCGGGTTCAAGCTGAAGGGCCAACTGCCGCCGGGCGCCACCGCCACCGATCTGGTTCTGACGGTGACCCAGATCCTGCGCCAGAAGAAAGTCGTGGGCAAGTTCGTCGAGTTCTACGGGGCGGGGCTGTCCAATCTCTCGCTGGCCGACCGCGCGACGATCGCCAACATGGCGCCCGAATACGGGGCCACGATGGGATTTTTTCCGGTCGATGCCGAAACCCTCGCGTACATGACGCTCACCGCGCGCGATCCGCATCAGGTGCGTCTCGTCGAAGCGTATACGCGCGCCCAGGGACTGTTCCGGACCGACACGTCCCCCGATCCGATGTACGCCGACACCGTGACGCTCGACCTGGCCACGGTGGAGCCGAGTCTGGCGGGCCCCAAGCGGCCGCAGGACCGGGTGCCGCTCTCGAAGGCGAAGCCGATGTTCCGGGAGGCGCTGAGCGCGGAGCTGCTGAAACTCGCGGCGCCTGCACCGGCGCCCGCGGCGGCGACCCAGCCCCGTCCTGCCACGGCGATGGCCGCACCGCCCGATGTCGTCCGTGCCGTGATGGCCGAAGACACGGAGGGTGGCGCGCAGCCCCAGCACGAGCCGCCGGGCGTCTCGTGCGAGATGAACGGGCATCAATTCGTGCTGCGGCATGGGGCCGTCGTGATCGCGGCGATCACGAGCTGCACGAACACCTCGAACCCTTCGGTGATGCTGGCGGCGGGGATGCTGGCGCGGAACGCCGTGCGTGCGGGGCTGTCGACCAAGGCGTGGGTCAAGACGAGCCTCGCGCCGGGTTCGAAAGTGGTGACCGACTACTTCCGGGCGGCCGGGTTGCTGGACGACCTGGCGACACTCGGGTTCAACGTCGTCGGGTACGGCTGCACGACCTGTATCGGGAACTCCGGGCCGCTGCCGCCCGCGATCGCCGACGCCATCGAGCAGGGTAAACTGGTCGCCGCCGCGGTGCTCTCGGGCAATCGCAACTTCGAGGGGCGCGTCAACCCGCTCACCCGATTCAACTACCTCGCGTCTCCGCCACTGGTGGTGGCGTACGCGCTGGCGGGCCGGATGGACATCGATCTCGCGACCGAGCCGCTGGGCATTGGGACGCAGGGGCCGGTGTTCCTGCGCGACATCTGGCCTGCGTCGCGCGATGTGGAAGCGGAGGTGACCCGGTCGGTGCAGCGCGGGATGTTCCGTGAGCAGTACGGGAACGTGTTCGCCGGGGACGACCGCTGGCGGGGGCTCGACGTGCCGACGGGCGACCGGTACGCGTGGGCTGCGGACTCGACCTACGTGAAGAACCCGCCGTACTTCGAGGGCATGACCCGCACGCCGCCCGGCATCATCCCGGTCGCGAACGCGCGTGTGCTGGCGATGCTCGGCGACTCGATCACGACGGACCACATCTCACCGGCGGGCAACATCCCGGTCAAGAGTCCGGCGGGCCAGTGGCTCATCGAGCACGGCGTCCAGCGGGCGGACTTCAACTCCTACGGGGCGCGTCGCGGGAACCATGAGGTCATGGTCCGCGGCACCTTCGCGAACATCCGGCTCCGCAACGAGCTGGCGCCGGGCACCGAGGGCGGGTGGACGCGCACGGATCCGTCGGGGCAGGCGATGAGCATCTACGACGCGTCGATCAGCTATGCACGCAGCGCGACACCGCTGATCGTGATCGCGGGGAAGGAATACGGGACCGGATCATCGCGTGACTGGGCCGCCAAGGGAACGCGGCTGCTCGGCGTGCGGGCGGTGATCGCGGAGTCGTTCGAGCGGATCCATCGCTCGAATCTCGTGGGGATGGGTGTCCTTCCGCTGGAGTTCGCGGATGGTGCGACGCGGCAGTCGCTCGGGTTAACCGGGTATGAGAGTTACGAGATCGGCGGACTCACGGCGGCACTGGCCCCGCGGTCGCGGCTCGTGGTCCATGCGCGCGATGGGGCGGGGGCGCGCGACATCAGCTTCACCGTCGTTCTCCGGATCGACACGCCCGAGGAGATGGCATACTACCGCCACGGCGGGATCCTGCCGTACGTGCTGCGCCAACTGGTCGGGGAGGGAAAGTAGAAAGTAGAAAGTAGAAAGCAGAAAGTAGAAACAGCGTCAGGCCACCTCTTCGCCCCCGGCCGCCGTTCCCCCGCCGCCGCTGCGCCGTTCGAGCTCCCGCCGGCGTTCCGCGGAGGACCGGCGTCCGGCCTCGGTGGTGGCGAGGGTCTGCGTGGAGAGCGCGTTCACGGGGCATTGGTGGATGAAGTCGCCGTCGGCGGGGGACCACTGGACGTCGCCCAGTGCGCGGGCCTTGCCCGAGCCATCGAGGCGCATCACCTCGGGGGCGAGCGCCACGCACATACCGCATCCCGTGCATTTCGCGCGATCGACGTCGATCCGAACGTGGCGGCAGGGGAAGATGCGGCCGTGCGGTGCGCGAATGACCGTCTCCCAGTTCGAGAGCGCTTCCCGTGCGGCGCGATAGCCCTCGGCAATCAGTGCTTCGGTGTCGGAGAAACTCAACCAGCCGACGTGGCCGATGCGGGGACGGATGAGGAGCATTGGCGGGCCTTCCCATTCCGTCAGCGGCACGAGCTGCAGCGAGTGCATCATCGCCGTCGCGGCCCGCATGTAGATCGCCGCGAAGCCCTGGGACAGCACATTGCCCGAATGCGAGAGGTCCGTGCTGCCGACATCGACGGCGATGACGGCATCGGCCTCCAGGCCCGCGATCTGAACCGGCAGATTATCGATCGTTCCGCCATCGATGCACAGGCGGCCCCCGACGGCGCCCGGGGGAAAGAATCCGGGCAATGCGCACGACGCGTACACCGCATCGCAGACCGGCACATCGCGGAGGCCGGGCAGGCCCCAGACGACCTGCGTGCCACGCTCGACGTCCACCGTGTTGACGAGGACGGGGACGGGGAGTCCGTTGAATGTGCAGGGCGGCACATTGTCCACGCACAGCGCGCGGAGCGGCTCGCCGGCGTAGATCGACGAGGTGCGGCGGCGTTCGAGCAGCATGCCGACGTGATTGAGGCGGAACAGATCGCGCCGCTGGAGCCGCATGGCGCGGTCCGCCATCGCGGACGTTTCCATGCCGGAGGCGCCGGCCGCCGCCACCAGGGCGCCGATGCTCGTCCCCGCGTACAGAGACGGGCGGACGCCCGCTTCGGCCAGTGCCTGCAGCACGCCGATGTGCGCAAAGCCCTTGAGTCCCCCGCCTCCCAGTACCAGTGCTATGCGAGGAGACACGATGCGATGCGAGGGAACGAGTGAGTCGGGCATTTAGCGTCCAGTGTCACTAGCCATCATCGCGACGTGCATGCCGGTCTCCATAGTGGTGTGCATCATGTCGCTCCCTACCCCGCTCACGCCGCCGGGTGTCGGCGCCGAGAGCTGGCCGGCGCCGGCGCGGCCGCCGATGTCGCGACGACGTCCACCGGGTGGACGATACCATCCACGTGCGCGGACAGGTGAAACGTGGTGGCCCCCGCGGCGGCCGGCAGTGTCCATCGGGCTCGAACGGCACCCGAGGCATCCGTCGCGGGCGCGCTGTCAGCCAGCACCCCGGCACTCGGCCGAAGCGTGATGCGCACGTTCGGTACCGCGTTGCCGGCCGCATCGGTTACCCGGAGCACGACCGGCTTGGCGAGTTCCTTTCCTGCTACGCCGTGCTGGTCCGATCCGCTGATCGCGGCAACGACCGCCGCTGGACCCGGGAGCGCCGTGGCGTGGAAGTAGACCGGTTTGACGAGGCGCCCGTTGCCCACGGTGGCGCGGAGCTGCTGGACACGGGCGGACGGGCCGAGCACCCATGAGGCGGTGGCATCCCCCGAGGCATCGGTTCGGGGGCTAGATGGTGTGGCAGTTCCGCCGTCCGGGGTCGTCCAGGTGACGGGCACGTCGGCGAGCGGTCTGCCGCTGGTGTCGGCCAGGTGGACCACCAGGCGGCTGGGGAGCCGAGTCGCGACCGGCGCGGTCTGTCCGTCGGATCCGGACGTCGCGCGGGTGTTGGGAGCCACTGGCTCAGCTTCCGCGACCAGGACCGCCGCGCTGTCGAGGCCGTCGATTCGGGCGATCAGATGCTGGCGTCCGGGGAAATCGCCGAGGCGCCACGCGATGCGGGCGCGGCCGTCGGCGTCGGTCGTGGCGGCGCCCGCGTCCGCGGTGCCAGCCGCATCGATCCGCCGGAAGCGTACGAGCTGGCCGGCGAGGGATCGTCCGCGCTGCGACGTGAGGCGGACCATGATGAGCGACGGGAGTACCGACCCAGCAGCGCCGTCCTGGCCGTCGCCGGCGACGACGGCGAGCGCACCAGGAACCGGTACCACGGCCACCGGTACCTGACCGGTCGCGCCAGGAATGTTCCATGAGACCGTCGTGTGTCCGGCGGCAAGCGCAGAGATGCGGCCGCCGGAATCCACGGACACGACCGTGGTATCGAGACTGCGCCATGTGCCCGCGGGCGCCGGCATCACGTAGCCGCGGCCATCAGTCGTCCGGAGCGAGACCAGACGCGCGGCATTCTCAGCGACGACGATGCTGCTGTCATTGGCGAGGTGGACCGCGGCGACGCGGGGGAGGACGACGATGTGCGAGCGGGCGACCAAGTCACCGACGGCGGCGGCGATCGTGGCGACGCCTTTGGCCCTCGCGATCACCAGGCCATCGGTGACGGTGGCGACACCGGAGTCGCTCGACGTCCAGCCGATGGTGGCGCCGACGAGGGCGGTGCCGTGGCGATCGGTGACGGTCGCGGCGAGGTGGAGCGTGTCACCGATCGAGGTGGCGGTATCGGTTGGGGGCGCCAAGCCCACCCAGGCGGCGCCAAATGTTCCTACCGTGCGGCGGGTGGTCGATCCGATCAGGCCAAAGGAATGGAGGTAGCCCAGGACGGTCGCGAGGGCGGCCATTGCGGTCGCGATTTTGGCACCGAGGGTGAAGACGTGATGCACCCGGGTCGGTTGTGTCGCGGAGCGCCCCATACGAGAGCAGACGCCCGGCGGAAGGCCGGAGCAACCCCGACATCAGAGAGCAGAAAAGTAGAAAGTAGAAAGTAGAAAGTAGAACAATTGATAGTAAATGAATGATCGTTAACTATCGACTTGGCCGGTTCCTACCGGAGACCGGTTCCTACTGCAGGTAGAGGAAGAGGCCGTAGAGTCCCAGGGCGGCGCCCGCGATGGCGATGACGAGTCCCGCGCCTCCGCCGATGATCAGTCCAATGATCAGAGCGGCGCCGCCGACGATCATGAGGGCGCCCCCCGTGCCCAGGCCGCCACCGTGATGGTCCGCGGCGCGCGTGGCTCCATCATCCGCGACGCGGGCGTGGATTCCGGCGGTCGCGGCATCCATGCTGGGGCCGGCTGGCGTAGCGGCTGGAGCTTGTGGGGACGAGGGGGCTGGCTGGGGATCCGGGGCCGGTTGCGTGGCGGGTGGTGCCGGCTCGATTTGGAGGGGCGTGGCCGCGGGCGTCGTGCTCTGCGCGAGCAGCGGGCCAGGGAGCGCGGCGAATGCAGTGGCGACCAGCAGACGAGACACGACGCGCATTGGGCGACTCCTCGGAAGTTGCGTTATCCAGGGCCATGCGGCCACGGCAGCGGACACCACCCCCTATCGCAAAGACCGCGCTAGGGCAAAAAGACGACCGCTGGCGCGACGCCATCCGGGTGCTAACATAGGCCGCATGACGACAATCCGGAATCTCGGGACCTTGGCCGCCTCCACCTGTGCGCTCCTTGCCACGGCGCATCCGCGCGCCTTGCCGGCGCAGAGCGCGCAGGCGGCACCGGCGGCACGCGCGACTTCATCGGCCGGCGCCACGCCGTCCAGCGCCGCGCGCGCCACCGCCTCTACCACCGCACACACGACAACGAGCGAGATCGACGCGCACATCAGGTTCCTCTCGTCTGATCTGCTCGAGGGGCGTGCGCCCGCTACGCGCGGCGGCCAACTGGCGATGGACTACATCGCGGGCGAGCTCGAGACGGCCGGAGTCAAGCCGGGCGTGAACGGCTCGTACTTTCAGCCGGTACCGATCGACGTGGTGGCGGCCGACCAGGCCCACATTCGTCCGACCACGTCGGGGAAGGCGACGATGGCGCTGCGCGATCCGGAAGACGTCGTCCTGGCGCCGGGGTCGGCGACCGACAACAGCGCAGTGCACGCCGAGATCGTGTTCGTCGGCTACGGCGTCTCGGCGCCCGAATACCGGTGGGATGATTTCAAGGGACTCGACGTCAAGGGCAAGATGCTGCTCGTCCTGGTGAACGACCCTCCGGCGACCCCGGCGGAGCCGGCACTCTTCGACGGCAACGCCATGACGTACTACGGCCGGTGGACCTACAAGTACGAGGAGGCCGAGCGGCGTGGTGCGGCGGGGATGCTCATCATCCACACGACAGAGCGGGCCGGATATCCCTGGCACACGGTCGTCGGCTCGTTCGCCAAATCGTTGCGGATGTTGCCGAGGGATCCCAACCTGCCGCCGCCGCTCGGCGTGCGCGGCTGGATCACCGACAGCGCGGCGACGGCGCTGCTGGCGCAGGCGGGACTCGATCTCGCGAAGCTACGCGATCAGGCGGCGACGCGCGATTTCCATCCGGTTCCGACGGGGATCATGTTCGACGTGTCGTTCGCCAACCATGTGGAGCATCTGCAGTCGGCGAACGTCATTGGCGTCGTGGCGGGACGCGATCCCGTGCTCTCGCACCAGGCCGTCGTGTTCACGGCGCACTGGGACCACCTGGGCATCGGACCGCCCGTCAACGGGGATTCCATCTACAACGGCGCGGTGGACAACGGGTCCGGCGTCGCGGACGTGCTGGCCATGGCCCGCGTGGCCGCAGCGTCGCCGCACCCGCGCCGTACGCTCCTGTTCGTTTTCGTGACGGCGGAAGAATCCGGGCTACTCGGCTCCGAGTACTTCGCGGAGCATCCGACCGTGCCGATCACCGACATCGTGGCGAATCTCAACATCGACGGCGGCAACGTGCTGGGCCGCGTGCGCGATCTCAACGTGCTCGGCGAGCACAAGAGCTCACTCGGACCGTCGCTCGCCAGGTACGTGGCGCCGATGGAGCTACGGCTCTCGCCCGACGCGCATCCGGAGCAGGGGCATTTCTACCGGTCGGACCATTTCTCCTTCGCCAAGGCGGGCGTGCCGTCGGTGTCCATCGGGGCAGGGATCGATTTCGCCGGCCGGCCGGAGGGCTGGGGCAAGGAGCAGGACGAGGACTATACCGCGCACCGCTATCATCAACCGTCCGACGAGTACCGGCCGGATTGGGATCTCTCCGGCGCGACGCAACTCGCCGACATCGTGCTGGGGTTCGGCACGTCGCTCGCAAATGCATCGGCGCAGCCGACGTGGAGTGCGGGCGCGGAGTTCCACCGGCAGGCAGCAAACGGCGCGGCCCAGCCGTGAGGCCTGCGGCCGGGCTGCGCGCAGCCAACGCGTGCTGGCGCGCTGCCACTGCGCGGACGCAAGTCGTGCACCGGCGTTCGGGCTGTGATCCCGGCGGCTTGCGCGCGTCTACCTTTATGAGACCACCGGAATGAGACCGCCGGCGCGGCTGCGGCGCGGCGCGGTGGTCAGCGGTCGCGCTGGCTCACGACGGACGGAGGGATGCACGCCGGCCTGCACGCCGGTGATATTTGTTGAAGTGGGGCATGCCGGAATGCTACAATAGGAAGTCCCTCATGCGATGGAGGTTCGTGGAGCCATGCCAACCCCATTTCTGAGTTCTGAAGAGTACGATGAGCGCGCGCATCAGTTGTACAACGACGGCCAGTATGACGAGGCGCTCGATGTGCTCCGCGAGGGACTCACGCTCTACCCGAACGCGGTGGAGCTGCACGTGGGGGTCGGTTACGCGCGCCTCGCTCGCGAGGAATACGCGTGGGCGCGGAAGAGCTTCGAGGAAGCGCTGGTGCTCGATCCGGAGCACGAGGACGCGCTCGCGGGGCTCGGGGAGACGCTCCTGAAGTTCGGCCAGCATCAGGCCGCCATCAAGAACTTCCGCAGGATTCTGGAGCTCGGGTACCGGGACGACGTCGAGTTGATGCTGCAGGCCGGGCGCGCGCTCTTCCGCGAGGCGCTGATCGAACCGGCGCGCGAGTTCTTCGACATTGCCGCGCACCAGGTACCGGACTCCGCTGAGGCCGTCGCGTGCGTGGGCTATGCGCAGCACCGGGTCGGGGATGACGACTCCGCCATCACGACCCTCCGGCGTGCGCTGCAACTCGACGGCGATCACAGCGAAGCCCGGATCTACCTGGGCAACATCCTCTACGACCGGGGCGAATACGAGGCGGCGCTCTATCACCTCGACCGCACGGCGCCTGACGACCACTGGGATGAGCTGGGCATCTGGCGGCTCGTCGAGCTCAAGAAAAGCGTGTACCGGCTGAGCGACGACGACCCGGAGCTCCGTCCGTGGGATGCGCGGCTGGCCGAGCTGGCGGGCGACACCGACGACATCGACGAGATGCTGGCGGAGATCGAGCAGAAGGCGACCGACGAGGCCAACGGGGAAGCGCGCAATCAACTGGAGCTGTTCGGGGCGCTGCTGACCGATCTCGCGACGTCCAAGCGGGACACGGAGACCCACCGCGTCGTGCGGGACGACCGTGAATACGTGGGGACGTGGGACGACATCGTCTCCGCGATGCGGGATGCCAACGGCACGTTCGCCGGCCGTTCGCTGAGCGAGTTCATGCTCAACGAAGCGCGACGGGGGCTCTCGATCACGGGCGTGCACATCCCGACACACGACGCCGAGAGCTTCGTGCGCGGAAGCGCGGACGCGGGGCTGTTGCGCATCGTGCGGTGACCGATCCCGGCGGCGGTGACGCCGCAGGGGGCTCCACCGCGCAGGTTCGGGCCCGAACGCATTCCTCCAGGCAGTCCCCGCTCGGCGGTCCGGCGGCGAGCGTGCATCGCACCGTCCTGCCGAACGGACTCACTCTCCTCGTACGCCGGGACCGGTCTGCAAGCGCCGTCGCGATCGTGACCTACGTCAAGGCCGGGTACTTCGATGAGACCGACGACGTCGTGGGGATCGCGCACGTGCTCGAGCACATGTACTTCAAGGGCACGCCGTCCCGTGGCGTCGGCGAGATCGCGCGTGAGACCAAAGCGAGCGGCGGCTATCTCAACGCGCACACGATCTACGATCACACGAGCTACTACACCGTCGTCCCCGCGTCGCGCTTCGGCGACGCACTCGCAATTCAGGCGGACGCGTACGCACGGTCGGTGATCGATGCCGTCGAGCTGGCGAAGGAGATCGAGGTCATCATCCAGGAGGTGCATCGCAAGGAGGACTCACCCGGCGCGATGGCCTCTGAGTCACTTTATGCCCTCATGTTCGACCGGCACCGAATCCGCCGGTGGCGCATCGGGAGAGCGGAACAGTTGCGGACGTTCACGCGGGACCGCGTGCGGTCGTTCTACCACAACTTCTACCGTCCCCGCAACACGATCCTCAGCATCGTGGGGGATGTCGATCCGGACGCGGTGCTGCGCGCGACCGAGTCGCAGTATGGCGCTCTTGCGGACGTGCCGGCCGTGCGGGTGCCGGGACCGCCGGAGCCCGCGGGGACGGGATCGCGCGCGCGATATCGGGAGTGGGGTGGTGACATCGCGCAGACGCAGGTGGCGCTCGGCTGGCACACGGTCCCGACGATGCACCCCGATTCGGCGTTGCTCGATCTCGCGGCGGTGATCCTCGGGTCGGGCCGGAGCTCGCGGCTCTTCCGCGCGGTGCGTGAGCGGCAACTCGCGACGAGCGTGAGCGCCTACGACTACTCGCCGACCGAACTGGGCGTCTTCGTCATTCACGCCGAATGTCCGGCCGACTCCGCAGGAGCGGCGGCGAGGGCCATCTGGGGACAGGTGGCGGATCTGCGCGAGCGGGGAGTGGGAGACCACGAGCTGGCGCGGGCGCAGCGGCTCCTCGAATCCCGCTGGGTGCGGCGCACGGAGTCGATGGAGGGGCAGGCGTCGTATCTCGCCGAGTGGCAAGCACTCGGCGACTGGGCACTGGGGGAGCACTACCTCGAGCGCGTCCTCTCGGTCGCGCCGGGTGAAGTCACCGGGGCCATCCGCCGCTACCTCGATCCCGACGGTGTGTCAGCAATCGTGTACCGTCCAGCAGCCAGTCCGGTCGTCGCCGCAGACGCCGGCATGCTGCTCGTAGTGGGCGGCGATGGGGCGGCGCCATCCGGTGACCTGGCGCCCGTGGCGTCTGAACAGAGCACAGATGAGGCTACGCCGACTCGCGTGCGCCGCACGCGTGGGCGCGTCCAGGCCGAACGGGAAGCCGGGGGTGTGCGCCTATACCGGACCGCGGCGGGGATCCCGATCCTCATCTCCCACAAGGCCGGTGCTCAGATCACGCACGCCGGCGTCTTCGCCTTCGGTGGGGCGCGCGACGAAGGCTCGGAGCGCGGTGGGCTGACGACGCTCATGGCGCGCTGTGCACTCAAGGGCGCGGCCGGGCGGACAGCGCCGGAACTCGCCGACGCCGTCGAAATGCTTGGCGGCAGCATCGGCTCGAGCACGGGCAGCGAGAACACCGGGTGGTCGATATCGGTACCGGCGCGGTTCACGGCGCCGGCGCTGCGCCTGCTCGCGGATGTCGTGCAGCAGCCGCGGCTCGAAGAGGGGGCGCTCGAGACCGAGCGGGCGCTCGCGTTGGCCGAGCTCGCGATGCTGCGCGACGACATGTCCCGGTATCCTCTCCGCCTCGTGACCCAATCCGCGTTCGGTGATCACCCGTACGGGGCCGGCGTGTTGGGGAGCGAGACGTCGCTCCGTGCCATCACGAACCCGGACGTTCGCGAGTGGCACGCGGCGCAGGTGCTGCGGGGGCCGACGGTCATCGGCATCGTGACCGGTGAAGCGCCCGATGCGGTGGCTCGCGACGTCATCGGCGCCTTCGATGTCCTGCGACCGGGAGTGCCCAGCGAGATCGCGGCGCCGTCGTGGCCGCGGCGGCCGGTTGTGCGCGCCGAGCAGCGTGCGAAAGCACAGACCGCGTTGGCGCTGGCGTTCCCTGGTCCGGCGCGGAGCGACGGCGACCGGATGGTGGCCGAGCTGATCGGCACCGTGGCGAGCGGCCTGGGTGGCCGGTTCTTCGACGAGCTTCGCGACCGCCAGTCTCTGGCCTATACGGTCCGCGCCTTCGCGCTCGAATGGACCCTGGCCGGGATGTTCATCGGCTACATCGCGACATCGCCCAGCAAGGAGGACGTCGCGCGCGCCGGCCTGCTGGGCGAGTTCGCGAAACTGTGCGAATCGGGCGTGACGGCGGACGAGCTGGCGCAGGCGCAGACGTATGCAGTGGGGACTTACGCGATCTCCCGGCAGAGCGGCGCCGTCGTGCTGGGGGAAGTGATCGATGCGTGGGTGTTCGGTGAGGGGCTGGAGGAACTGGAGACCTACGAGCGCCGGGTCCGCGCGGTGACCCGGGCCGACGTGCAGCGTGTTGCGCGCGCGTATTTCGATCCGGCGCGGGTGGCCGAGGGAATCGTCCGCGGCGCCGGGTAGCGCCGTTGCCCAACAGGGCGACCTACGGTTCTCGAACGGCGCCTGCTGTCCTGGCCAGCTGCCATCGGCGGACGGCTGACATCCTACTCGCTGTTCTTCACCTCACGGCTGGCGCGGGCCACGATGCCCGCCGCGGGCCGCAGGCGTCCGCTCGCGGCGCGCAGGCCCGTGATCGTCTCGTAGTCCGCCGCATCGGCGACGATCACGCCCTTGATCGCGGCGTGACTCGCGCCCCAGACCACCTCACCCCAGACGGCGCGGGCTTGTGCGTCCTCGCCGTGCGCGGCGGGATTGCCGCCTGCGGCGAAGATCCACTGTTCCTTTTGCGCGGCAGGCTGCCGCTGCATCCACCGCTCCGCGATCCGCATGCGGGCGTCGAGCGACAGCGCACCTCCGAACGTCGGGAACAGCGTGAAGCCCACGACATCGACCGGCGAGCCTGGAGCGGCGGCCCACTGGTACAGGGCGCTATCGCGCGCATCATATGCCGACGCGGCGATGCCGGTCTTGACATGCGGATCGGCCGCGTGCACGGCGCGCGCGGCTGCGGAGAGGTACTCGACCCAGGCGGAGACGGGGAGTCTGCCGAGTACGCGGGCGCCGCGGCCGTAGGGCTCATCCGCGAGCACGAGGTAGTCGGGGTGCAACTCGCGCGCGATCCGTTCCGCGTCCGCCACGCGGGCTGCCCGGTACGCTGCCGGATCGAGGCCGTATGCGGCGCCCGCGTTGTCGGGGTAGCCGAGCGTCACGATCAGGATCGTGCTGTCGCGACGCAGCGGATCGAAGACCCTGGCGAGCGAGTCGAGTGTCTGCCGGTGCGCGCCTGCGGGGTTGACGACCACACTCGCGATCTCCGCGTGGGTCGTGTCGAGGAGTGCGAGGTCGTTGCGGAGGTCGACCGGAGCGGGCGCGGCATCCAGTGGCGGGAGCAGGCGGAGACCGATGGAGAAATCACCTCCGGGGCGAACGCGAAGGGGTTCCGCCGCGTACCGGTCGTAGCTGTGCAGGGCGTTCGTGGCATATGGCAGCCAGAGGCCGGTGGCAACGACCCACGCGGCGGCCTGCGCCGCCAGCACCGCGCGTACGGGGCGGCTCAACCGCCAGCGCGGCGGAAACGCCGGTGCGACGAGCGGAACGAGGAGCGCGTAGGGTGACGAGAGCACCCATGGGCCCGCGAGTGCGCCCAGGGCCGTGGTATGGGCGGCGGTGAGTGCGAGGGCCCACGCGGGGGGCGACCCGCCGCCTCCGCCGAGGTAGCGCGTGGCCGCGACGGCCATGAGGAGCAGATCGTACGCCGCGATCGGAACGCCGATCCACGGCGTCACGAGGCGGCGGATCGTCGCGTAGAGGGATTGCAGCACGAAGATGGCGACCGTGGCGGGCCAGATCCACGCCACGCCTGCGACCGAGCGACCGGTGAGCGCCGAGCTGGTCGCGACCGCGATCACGAGCGCTGGGGCGGCGAGCAACGCGGCGAGCCCCGAGAGCGCGGCCACCTCGCGCGGCACGCCGCGCTGCTGCGCGATGTGTCCGGCGAGGAAGACGTCCCATGCGAGGACGACCGCCGCGAGCACTCCGAGAACGATCACCCGCGCGGACGCTGGTCGGTCAGGATCTGTGTGGCCGAGAGGCGCCGGGCGAAAACCGCGAGCGCTTTGGCTGCGTCGTGGCTCCGGGGTACCAGCACATCGAGCAGCATGGACCGCCGGCCGGGCGTGGAGTGAACGGCGAGATGGCATCCCTGCATGAGGAGGATGCCGGACACGCCGCCTTGGGGGAGCACATGCACCAGAGGTGATCCCAACGGCGTGAGTCCCACCGCGCTGGCGGCGGCGATGATCAATCCGGTGAGAAGCGACGCATCCTGGAGCTGCGCTTCGGGGACGCCAACGAAATCGGCGATCAGATGCACGTACGCCGGCGCCGGGCTCACGAGCGGCATGCTCATCGGCTCATCGATCGTCCTCCCGGCGCCCGCGCCACCCGGAACCAGGGATGATCATGAGAGGTCGTCGGGAACGGGACAGCACGACCTTGGGGGGCGCAAGCTAGACCCGTCCCCGAACGCTGGCAAGCGCTTGGCGGCCCGGGTAGCTTCGCGGCGATGCGTGCCGGAATACAGCGTGCCGCGGCGCTTGCCCGCGCGGCCATCACCGTCGTTCGTGCGTCGGTCTTTCTGACCGCCTGTGTCTGGCCGCGGCTGGCGTGGTCCCAACAGGCCGGCTCCGAGGTGCAGCCGGAACTCCGAGCCGATCTGGTGGCTGCGCGGTCCTCAGCGGTGCAACTGGGCGTGGGTGCGGTGGCGCCTACCGGGGAGTATCTGCGTCTGGGAGGGGATCTCGCCGCGGGGGTCGCCGGCGGCACTGGCGGACCTTTCTTCAGTTCGCGTGTGGATCTCTACGGCCGTTTCCATCTGGATCCGCGTGGGGAATCGCGGTGGGCGCCGTATCTGGTCGCCGGTGGCAGCTTCCGCGCTGACGAGCGGGCGCGCGGGCGGTTGTACGCCCTCGCCATGGCCGGCGTCGAGGGACCTGTGTCTCACCCAGTGGTCCCAGCGTTCGAGCTGGGACTCGGTGGTGGCGTGCGTGCCGGTATCGTCCTGCGCCGCGGTCTCGCGAATCGTCGCTGACCGCCGTCCTTACGCCGCGGTGGCGCTACTGCTCTCTCCGCCTTCACCGCGCTTGGGCGGCTGCACGAACCGGTCGCCCAACGTGCGGAGCTCAGCGACTTGCGGGGGTGCGAGCTCCGGGTACCGATCGGACAGATACGCCATCGTGTCGTGGAACCATTCGGCCTGGTGCGTCGCGTCTGCTCCAATGACTCCGCACTGTATGATCTGCCGAAAGAGCTCGTCGCGCGCCTCTTCAAACGGTGTTGGTGTCGCTACTTCGTGGAACCGGCGATTGCGCTGCTTGGCCATGTCACTCCGAGAATGTGATGACTTCCTGATGCCACAAATATAATCGATCGGGCTCGCCCTTGGCGGGCGTGCGCGGCCGTATATGTTGAACAGCCGCGGGAGCTCGAACCCGGCGGAACGGAAGCCACTCCCGCCGTACACGGCATACGCGCCGAGGCACCAAAGCGCTGACGCCGGGAAGCGGGAATCGCAAAAACCGAGACAGCCAACCGTCCAATGGCCTTTACGGGATTCCGGCCCGCGGCGTTCGAGTTCTTCCGCGGGCTGAAGCGAAACAACCGACGTGAGTGGTTCGAGGCCCGGCGGGAGGTCTACGAGACCGAGGTGCGCGGGCCGCTACGGGAGCTACTCGAAGAGCTCGACGTCCGGCTCGCGACGATGGCGCCGGAACTGGTGGCCGATCCCAAGGCCTCGGTATTCCGGATTCATCGCGACATCCGGTTTTCGAAGGACAAGTCGCCCTACAAGACCAACGCCGGATTCTGGATCAATCATCGCGGGCTCGGCCGCTCGGCGGCGGCGGTCGTGCATGGGGGCGCCGGCCTCTACTTCCACTTCGAGCCGCGGGCGTCGATGATTGCCGCGGGCATCTGGATGCCGCCTCCGGTGGCGCTCGCCCGGATTCGCCGCGCGCTGGCGGCCGATTCGCGCGGGTTCGAGGGCACCTTGCGCCGGATGCGCCGGCAATTCGGCGCGCTCAGCGACGAGGCGGTATTGCGGCGCGTGCCGCGGGGGTACGAGCCGGACCATCCTGCGGCCGCGTGGCTGCGCTACAGGTCGTTCACCGTGAGCCGCCCGCTCACCGGCGCCGATCTCAAGCGGCGCGATTTGCCGGATCGGCTGGCCCGCTCGTACACGGCTGTCGTCCCGTTCGTGCGCTGGCTGAACACCGCGCTGGGTTTCCCGCCGGCGCTCCGCCGATAGGCCGAAGGAGAAAGGAGAAAGGCGAAAGGAGAAAGGAGAAAGGAGAAAAAATCGCTAACGGGTGGGTGTGACGCTCTTCCGCGCCTTGACGAAATCCAGAATCAGACGCGCCAGCTCGTCGGGCATGTCTTCGGGTACCAGGCGGCCCGCTGCGGGGAGCCGGACCAACTGACTCTCCGGAATCGCAGCCGCGAGGCGTTCCGCGACGGCGTCCTCGAGCCACCCATCGGCTTCGCCGCGAATGACGAGCGTGGGCATCGATAGCGCCGCGAGGTCAAGGCCTTCGAGGTCGCTGTCGTTGACGGCGGCGGCGAGCGCGAGCAAGTGGCGGACGCCGTCCTGTCCGACGTAGGGCGCGAGGTACCGGGCGACGAGCCGCCACGGCATGTGCGCCTTGTCGGCGACGCTTCGCTCGAGCACCGGCGTCAGTAGCGGGGTAACGCCAAGAACACCGGTCGCGACGCGTAGCGCATGACGCGCGGTGTTCCGCTGAAGGGCGCGCACGTCATCGGCGGGCGTCGATTCCGCCGTGAGGCTGTTGATGAGTATCAGATGCGACACCCGGCCGGCGTGCGTGGCCGCGAGGCGCAGGGCGACGGCGCCACCCAGATCGACGCCCGCGACGGCGGCACGGGGCATCCGGAGTGCGGCGAGCGCACGCTCCACGTACTCGGCCTGTCCCGCGATTCCGAAATCCGTATCGAGCGGCCGGTCGGATTCGCCGAATCCGAGCAAATCGACCGCAACCGCCGTGTGGCGGCCCTCGGCCAAAGTGGCCGCGACCGTTCGCCAGAGGAACCCACACGTTCCGAATCCGTGTAACAGTACGATCGGCGTGCCTCCATGCCCGTACCGTTCGACATGGACTGCGCCCGGACCAACCGGGATTCGGAGAATATCTGGCTCGATGGGTGCCTCGTTCGTTGCCGTGCCCAGTGCTCGGTCGTACTCTTCTGTGACGCCATGCGAGTAGTGCGTGCCGCCGAATAATAACCCGCCCCGATCGGGCACCCCCGGGGGCGCCGGCGGCGGCAATGGGGGAGACCGGCCGAGCGATGGGGCCGGGTTCCGGCTTCGGCGTGCCGGTGGCCGGTCGAACGGGCCGTTGGACTGGATCCGATTGCTCCGCGACCATGTCGTGGCGCGATGGAGCCAGCGTCCGGGGGCCATGCGTGCGACGATGCTCGCCCTCGTCGGACTCACAGCATTCGCGCTCGGATTCATGACCGCGGCCTGGACGCTGGTCTGCGATGCCGGCCGGTGTCCGTCGATCGACGTTCTCGACGCCTATCAGCCGCGGCAGACCTCGAAGCTCTACGCGGCGGACGGCAGCTTCATTGCCGAACTGGGGCTAGAGCGCCGGACCCTGCTCACGCTCAACGACATCCCAAAGAGCGTCCGCGACGCGTTCGTGACCACCGAGGACAAGCGGTTCTTCCGCCACCACGGCATCGACTGGGTACGTGTGGCGGGTGCCGCCGGCCGGAACCTCGCGTCGCGCGGGTACGCGCAGGGGTTTTCGACCATCACCATGCAGCTCGCGCGGAATCTCTTTCCCGAGACCCTCACACGCGAGAAGACTCTGATCCGTAAGCTCAAGGAAGCCAAAGTCGCGAGAGCGATCGAGGACAAGTACTCCAAGGACCACATCCTCGAGCTGTACCTCAACCAGATCTATCTCGGCAACGGGGCGTATGGAGTGGAGACGGCGTCCCAGCAGTATTTCGGGAAGTCGGCCCGCGATCTGAACCTGGCGGAGGCAGCGACGTTGGCGGCGCTGCCGAAGGGGCCCGAGCGGTACAATCCGCGGCGGTATCCGGAGCGTGCCGTGACGCGCCGCAACACCGTGATCGAACTCATGCGCCGCGCTGCGGTGGTGAGCGACTCCGAGGCCAGCCTGGCGCGTGCCTATCCTCTCGATCTCGCGCACAAGGGGCAGCCCGGCAGCGGCGGCGAGCAGGCGCCGTATTTCGTCGAGTGGGTGAGGCAGCAGCTCGACGCGCAGTTCGGGCGGCAACTGTACGAGCAGGGACTCAAAGTCTACACGACACTCGATCCGGATCTGCAGGGGGCGGCGGAGCGTTCGCTCGAGCAGCAACTCCGCGCCATCGAGGGCGGGAAGTACGGGAAGTTTCCGCACCCGACGTTCGAAGACTATCTCGCCAAGAACGCGTCCGCGGGCGGCGATCAGAACGGCGCGGCGACGTCTCCGTATCTCCAGGGGTGTTTCATCGTGCTCGATCCGCGCACGGGTGCCGTCCGCGCGATGGTCGGCGGCCGCGACTTCGACGACTCGAAGTTCAATCGGGCGACGCAGGCGCTCCGGCAGCCCGGGTCGACGTTCAAGCCGATCGTGTACGCCGACGCGATCCAGAACGGGCGGCCGCCGTCGTACATGGTCGATGACTCGCCGCTCGAAGTGCCGCAGCCCGATGGCTCGACCTGGACCCCTCAGAACTACGATCTGACGTTCCAGGGACTCATGACGATGCGCCGCGGCCTGTATCTCTCGCGCAATCTCGTGGCGATCCGCGTGGGCATGGAGCTGGGCCCCGAGAGTGTGATCGATGAAGCGCGCCGCTTCGGCATCACCACGCCGATCCACCCGTATCCCTCCATCTACATCGGCAGCGAGTCCGTCTACCCCCTCGAGCTGGTGGCGGCGTACACCGCGTTCGCGAATCTCGGACAGCGCACTACGCCGATGGCGATCACGCGGGTGGAGAACGCAAAGGGCGAGGTGCTCTGGGAGCCGCCAGTCACCGTGACGCCGGTGCTCTCGCCGCAGGAAGCCTGGGAGATGGTGGACATGATGAAGGACGTCGTGCAGCACGGCTCGGCATTCGGGTCCGTGTGGAGCGCCGGATTCCATTATCCCGCGGCGGGGAAGACGGGCACCACCAACGACGGCAACGACGTGTGGTACATCGGATATACCGCGGATCTCGTCGCGGGCGTCTGGATGGGGATGGACCGCCCGGTCAAGATCATGCGGGACGCACAGGGCGGCCGCCTCGCGGCGCCGGCGTGGACCTCGTTCATGACCGAGGTTTACCGGCGAAAGCCGGCGCCGCCTGACTGGCCGCGTCCTGACGGCTTGATCGCGCGCGAGATCGATCGGACGACCGGAATGCTGCGGAACGCATATTGCCCGGCGGCCGTAGTGACGACCGAGTGGTACATACCTGGCACCGAGCCTACGCAGGAGTGCGACGTTCATTCAGCGACCGACACGATGGTTGGCGACTCGATGCACTTCGAGCGGCCCGGACCGCCGAACGGTCCGGTGGGGACGCCGACCGCGGTCTCGCCGCAGCCCATGGGTGGATCACCGCCGGGCGCGGCCGGCGTGACGCAGATCATCGTTCCCGCGGCGCAGCCTGTCTCGCGCGCCGCTGTACCGGTTGCGGCGGCGCCTGCGCATCCCGGCGTCGCGGGCGCGGGGTCACCGCTCACGGGCAATGTGCCGCCCACCACCAGACCGGCGACCGGCGTGCGTGTCGCGCCACCGGGAGGGGCAGCGGTACCGCCCGGCGCGCCCACGCGGGCGCGACCGTGAGCACCGGCCGGGCGGGGCGGGCCCTGTGACTCCGACCCGCGACCCCTCATGGCAGCCTCGCGACTGTCACGCGCACACCACCTGGTCCGACGGGGATCTGCCAGTCAAGGCCGTGATCGCGGCTGTGCGGGCGCGCGGCGTTCGCCCGTCGATCTCGGATCACGTGACGCGCGATGCCACGCACGGCTTGACCTCGGTGGATCTCGTCCGTGCGTATCTCGACGAACTGGAATCCCTCGGAGATCCTGACCTGGGGATCGCCGGCGAGTGCTGCTGGCACGATGTGCTGTGGCGTGAGCTTCCGCCCGACGTAGTCCGCCGCTTCACACACCGGATCGGGTCGCTGCACGCCGTGGTGCTCCCCGATGGCTCTCTGCTCGACATGTTCAACGGCGACCTGCCGGCGGGGCTGACACCGGACGCCTACATGGACGTTCATGTCGCCACGCTGGAGCGGTTCGCGGCGGAGATGCCAGTGGACATTCTCGCACACCCGACGCTCTTGCCTATGCCCCTGCGCCAGGTGCCGCTGGAGGACCTCTGGACCGAACCGCGCGAAGCCCGGGCCGTGGCGGCGCTCGCGCGCGCGGGCATCGCGTTCGAGATATCGAACCGGTACCGGCCGCACGAGCGGTTCGTGCGCCGGGCGCACGTCGGCGGCGCGCGAATCTCGCTCGGTTCCGACGGGCATTCGGCGGCCGCCGTGGGCGACGTCGTGTGGCCGCTCGGCATGGCGCGGGCCGTGGGCGTGCGTGACGAGGATCTGTATGATCCGCTGCGGCACGGGTCGCGCACCCGGCCCCGTGCGGGCGGCGCGACCCGCAGCAGCAGCCGCGCGGCGAGCGGTGCCCGGTAGCGCATTCGTTTTTTTCTCCAAGGAGTGTCCGGATGGCACGAGCGCTGTGGAAGGGCGCGGTGATCGCCGAGAGCGACCGCGTCGAGACGGTCGAGGGGAATACATATTTCCCCGCTGACGCCGTTCGCCGGGAGTTCGTACGATCGAGCGCGACCCATACGACCTGTCCGTGGAAAGGAATCGCGAGCTACTACGACGTGGTCGTGAACGGCGAGACCAATCGCGACGCCGGGTGGTACTATCCCGCGCCCAGTCCGGCGGCGGCCAACATCAAAGATCACGTCGCGTTCTGGCGCGGAGTGTCCGTCGAGCGCTGACCGCGTGCGTGCGGCGTCCGTGACCAACACACAGACCAACTACCACGCGCGCTGGGTGGTACCGGTGACGCGTCCCCCGCTCGCCGGCGCGACGGTCTCGGTCGCCGGCGCCCGTATCACGTACGTGGGTCCGCGGCGCGACGCACCGCCGGGCGAGGACATCGAGCTGGGCGACGCGGTGCTCCTGCCGGGACTCGTCAACGCACACACCCATCTCGAGCTGACCGCCATGCGCGGCCTGCTCACGGGACTCGATTTCGTGAGCTGGATCCGGACACTGACCGCGGCACGCGCGGCGGTGCTCACGCCGGCCGCGATGCGCGATGCGGCGTGTCTGGGGGTCGCCGAGGGGTTGCTGGCGGGTATCACGACATACGCGGACACATCGGCGTCGGGCGTGGTGCTGGGCGCAATGCGCGACATGGGCGTGCGCGGGATCATGTACCAGGAAGTGTTCGGCCCGGCCGCCGCGCAGCGCGCGGAAGCGATGGCTCAGCTCCGTCGTGATGTGGAGGCACTCCGCCCATTCGAGACCGATCTGGTGCACCTCGGCGTGTCGCCGCACGCCGTTTACACCGTGCACGAAGACCTCATGATCGACGCAGCGGCGTACGCGGCCGGCGCCGGGCTGCCGGTCGCGATCCATCTCGCCGAGAGCGACGCCGAGACGGCGTTTCTTCGCGAGGCCGAGGGGCCGTTCGCGGAGGGGCTGCGGGCGCGCGGGCTCCCGGTCGAGCGGCGGTCCCATTCGCCCGTCCATCTGCTCGTGGAGCTGGGCGTGGTGCTCGCGCGGCCGCTGCTCATCCACTGCGTGAAGCTCGACGAATCGGACGTGGACTTCATCGCGCACTACGGGTGTCCGGTCGCGCACTGTCCCGCCTCTAACGCGGTCCTGGGGCACGGCATCGCACCGGTGCGAGAGTTGCTCGATGCCGGCGCGGTCGTCGGACTCGGCTCCGATTCGGCGGCGAGCAACGACCAGATGGACATCCTGGGGGAAGCGCGGCTCGCGAGCCTGATGCAAAGCGCGCGGCTGCAGCGTCCCGACGTGCTGTCCACGGCGGAGGCGCTCGCGCTGGCGACGATGGGGGGCGCCCGGGCGCTCGGACTCGACGAGAGAGTAGGATCGATCGAGGTGGGCAAAGACGCGGATCTCGCGGCCTTCCGGCTCGACCCGGTGCGTGCCGCGACGCTCGGGCCGGAGGCGGCCGCCCTGGCCATCGCGGGGACGCCGGCGGTCCTGGTCACCGTGGCGGGGCAGCCGCGAGTCCGGGACGGCGCGGTGCTGGGACTCGACCCCATGCTCGCGGGCCGGGTGACCGACTCCGCGGCGGCGCTCGTGGCGTGGCGCCACAGCTTGCCAGCGCGTTAGTTTTGCACGATGCCGACTCCCAAGATTTGGCGCGATGGCCAGTTCGTGGACTGGCCAGACGCAACGATCCACGTGCTCAGCCACGTCGTCCATTACGGCTCCAGCATTTTCGAGGGGATTCGTTGCTACGCGACGCCGCAGGGCGGCGCCGTGTTCCGGTTGCCGGAGCACATCCGGCGGCTGCACGACTCGGCGCGCATCTACCGCATGCCGCTGCGGCATTCGGCGGACACGCTGATTCAGGCCTGCCTCGAGACGGTCGCGGTGAACGAGCTGGATGAGTGTTACATCCGGCCGCTCGTGATCCGGACCGGGGACCGAATGGGGGTCATGCCGGAGGACAAGGAGCCGGCGCTCGAAACCTTCATCATCGTGCGCCAGTGGGGCCGGTACCTCGGTGACGACGCGCTGGCGAAAGGCGTCGATGTATGTGTATCGAGTTGGCGGCGCGCGGCACCCGACACGTTCCCGACGTTGGCCAAGGCCGGCGGCAACTACCTCAACTCGCAACTCTCGCTCCTCGAGGCCCGGCAGAACGGCTTCATCGAGGGGATCATGCTCGACTCATTCGGCCAGATCTCCGAAGGCAGCGGCGAGAACGTGTTCATCGCGCGCGAGGGCGTCGTGTATACCCCGCCTCTGGCGGCGGCGATTCTCGGCGGCATTACGCGCGACACGGTGATCCGGCTGCTTCACGATCTCGGGTACGAGGTGCGCGAGCAGGCGCTCCCGCGGGAGTTCCTGTACATGGCCGACGAGGTGTTCTTCAGCGGCACCGCCGCGGAGATCACGCCGATCCGGTCCGTGGATCGGATTCAGGTCGGCGACGGTGTGCCGGGGCCGATTACCAAGGCGGTCCAGGACCGGTATCTCGGTATCGCGAAGGGGCGAATCCCCGACGAGCGCGGCTGGCTGACGGCAGTTCCCGAGCCCGCTGTCGCCTCGAGATGATCCACGCGCGGCAGAGGTGCGTGTGATCGCCGGGTGTCTGGCACTCAACGCATCCTTCGAGCCGCTGACAATGGTGCCGATGCGGCGCGCGTTGCGCCTGGTCATCGACGGCAAGGCGGAGGTGGTGGAGTCGGACGCCGATCGCGTGATTCGCTCGGAGCGTCTGACGCTACCGCGGCCGATCGTGATCCGTCTCACGCGGTTCATCCACGTGCCGCGGCGCTTCCGGCGCCAGGTGACCAACACCTTCCTCTTCGCGCGCGACCGCTACCGCTGCCAGTACTGCGGCCGCGGTGTCGCGGATCTCAAGCCACGCGAGGGACTCACGCGTGACCATCTGGTGCCGCTCTCTCGCGGCGGCACCAACGACTGGTCGAACGTGGTGACCGCGTGCGCGCCGTGCAACACGCGGAAGGCGAATCGCCTGCCGGAGGAGATCGGCATGCATCCGATCACGCCGCCGGTCGAGCCGCACTTCGTGCATCTGAGCTGGGCGGTGCGCCGCCTGACCCCCACGCAGGCCCGCTACATCAAGCTGTTCTACGGGGCGGATACCTTGCACCACCTCGAAGAGCTGGAGCACCGGGCGGCGGCTCGGAGCGGCACCGCCATCGCCACGATCAGGTAACGGCACCGCATCGCGGGCGGCACCGGGGCCCGCACTGCCGCGTCAGTGGACCCTGAACGTCTTCGACCGCACCTCGTAGTGCCGCCGCTCAGCTCCCAGCAGGCGCACGAACAGCGTTCGTAGCCCGCGTCCCAGAACGCCACCGGGGTTCCGCTGGCCGCGAACGGCTGGCGTCAGCTCGCCGCGGAGCCATCGCTCGACCTCGTCGAGATCGTTGAGCGAGAGCATCTCCACATCGACGACCGCGTTGTAGTAGTACTTGCCACCGCCACGTCCGGGGACCAGCGGGACAGTGTATGGCGCCCCGATGGCGGCGGCGAGCGCCGGGAACTGTGGAAACTCGCCGAGGACCGTGACCGTCTGGCCGGCGAGCCTCGCGGCACGGTACTGCTTGTCCAGCGGATCGTAGCGGGCAATGACGTCCCACTCGCGCGTGCCGTCGAGGGCGTTGAAAATACCGCCCGCGTGCCACAGCTCGACGCGAAAGTGCAGGCGCGCGGGGAATCCATTGCGCATCAAGTCGCGGGTCTGGCCCTCCGACAGGACGTCGAGCGCGCGGACGGCCGGGCCGGTGCCCGGCGCGGCGCCTGGTTGGCCGGGTGTGGGATCGGCGGCGGCGGGTGGCAGATCGATCGCAAGGCGCGGCGTGCCCTGGCTGGCGGCCGTTCGAGCGGCGGTGCCGGCGAGTGCCATGCCGATGAGGGCCGCCAGGGTCGTGCGCACCGCTCAGAACCGCTGCTGCAGGCGAATCGCGAGCTTCGGGCCGTGACCGTAATTCCACGGCGAGATGGCCTGCGCGACGTACACGCCGAACGGACCGAGCGTGATGCCGGCGCCCGCATCCGCCAGCGAGGTGCCCAATCCCGGGAGGGCGTCCGACGGATACTGGAGCGTACCGTCGTGCGGTCCGACCAGCCAACCGCGTCCCGCGTCGGCGAAGAGGATCCACGCGCCATCGCGCGGCACGCCGCGGATGAAGTCCGCGAGCCCGACCCTGATGTCGTGGCGAAACTCGGCCTGCACCATCGCGAGGCGGTCGCATTGCGCGGGGTTGCCCGGCGGCGGCTCGCGGGAAGCTGAACAGGCGGCGACGTCGGGGCCGGTGCCGGTACTCCGGAAATCGAAGCCCGGCATCGTACCCGCGCCGCCGAGGGACAGGCGGCGTTCGAGGGGCAGCTGATCCCCACCGAGCCAACCGGCGAGCACGAGGCGGACATTGAGCTGCTCATCCGGGCCGACGCGATTGTACCGGCGGGCGTCGAAGAATCCCCTCCAGTATTGCACCGGACTGATACCGCCCGGGGGCACCGACAGCGTTTCGCCGTCCGTCCGCGGTCCGAAGGTGCCGACATTGCCATCGCCGTGCTCGACGTCGGCGGTGCCGTACCACCCAGACCACGGATCGTTCGGATCGTTGCGCGAATCGAACTCCGCGTGTGCGGTCACGAGGCGGAAGAGACCATCATCGACCTGCGGATTCGCCCGCCACGTGGCGGTGTTGTCGAACAGCGTGAACGGGTCGCGCACCGGGCGAGTCGCCCACCGCTCGTCCGCGTACGACAGCGTGAACCGAAGCAGGTCGCTCGCGCGCAGCGCGGCGTAGGTGGTGACACCGTGCCGCGCGAAGTAGTCGCGATAGTCCCGGTGCAGGAAGAACGAGGAGAGTCCGACCTCGGCATCGTTGAGTCCCCACGACTCCACGGGGGTGATGACGTCGTACAACCGGCCGCCCAGCGTCAGCGACTGCCCGTTCTCCGGTCCGATCCGCAGATCGGCGCGGGCGGCATAGCCGATGTGGTCCTCGTCCCAGCGCAGCTTGTCGGAGATCCGCACGATGCCGTCGGCATCGCCGGAGATCGCGCCCCATGGGAAGACGCGCCGCGCGGTCGGCCCGAGGTAGATCGGGAATCCTTCGACGCGATTGTACGTGTGCGCCGACGACACTCCGAATCCCACGTAATTCGGTGGCCGCTGGCCGAGGAGCCATCGCTGCCACCAGTTGTCCGACGGCGCCGGGATGGTATCCGGCTGATCACGTGCGGAATCGGCGCCCGGTCTGGCGGCTCCCGTATCGGCGGCGCCCGGCGGGTGCGCCGTCGTGTCCTGCGCCCATGCCCTGGCGGGGATCAGTGTCGTGAGGGCCGCCGCGGCCACGCACGCCAGGAGGGTGCCCAATGCGATTCCCAGCCGGCGCATCCGCCGGTACAGATTGGGCCGGTCGGTTTCGAGCCGTCGTGCTGCTTCCGTGACATTGCCGTCGGCCGCCGCGAGCGCGCGCGTGATGAGCTCACGCTCGTAGGCATCGAGCGCGCCTGCGAGGGGTGCGGGCGGCGCGTATGCCTGGGGTATCTCCGGGGCTCCGGCTTCGGGCGTTTGCCGGCGGCGGCCGTCGGCGGGGAGGGTGACCGCGGCGAGTGGCGCCGCGGGGGTGTCGCGATCGATCGGGAGGACCGTGTGCACGTGCCGGGGGGTGATGACCTCACCGGCGTGCAGGATCGCGAGGCGCTCGACGATGTTGGCGAGCTCGCGGACATTGCCTGGCCACCGGTAGGCCGCCATGAGCGAGATGGCGTCAGGCGACCACGCGACGAGCGCGCGGCCCGTGCGAGCGCGCTGCAGGGCCGTGAAGTGGTGGATGAGGGCGGGGATGTCCTCCGCGCGGTCTCGGAGCGGGGGGAGGGCGAGGGGGATCACGTTGAGGCGGAAGTACAGGTCCTCGCGAAACGCGCCCTCGCTGACCGCGCGCGGGAGATCCTTGTTGGTGGCGGCGATGATGCGGACATCGATGCGAATCGGCTTGGCGCCGCCGATGCGCTCGATCTCATTCGCCTCGATGGCGCGCAGCAGCTTGGCCTGCGCCTCGGCACCCAGGTCGCCGACTTCGTCGAGCAGCAGGGTGCCCGTGTGGGCCATCTCGAAGCGACCGATGCGCCGAGCGGTCGCGCCGGTGAAGGAGCCGCGCTCGTGGCCGAACATCTCGCTCTCGACAAGATCGCGCGGGATGGCGGCGCAATTCACGCGCACGAACGGCCGGTCGCGGCGTGGGCTCGCTTCGTGGATCGCGGCGGCGACCAATTCCTTGCCGGTGCCGGATTCCCCGTTGATGAGCACGCGCGCATCGCTCGGCGCGACGCGTGCAATGAGCTCGGCGACTGAGCGCATCGGCGCGCTGGCGCCGACCATCTGCCCGGTGAGCCCCAACTCTTCGCGGAGCGCACGTGCGGCCTTTCTCGCCTGGCGGAGGTCGAGCGCCGTGATCAGCGCGAGGAGTACCGACTCCGGCGACAGCGGCTTCTCGAGGAAGTTGAAGGCGCCGAGCTTGGTGGCGCGGACCGCATCGCTCAATCCCGCGCGTCCGCTCATCATGATCACCGGGAGTTCCGGGTCGCGGTCACGGAGCCGGGCCAGCGTGGCGAGGCCGTCGAGGCGACCCGGCATCATGAGGTCCAGGAGAACCGCGTCCGGCGGGACCTCTGCCGCGGCGGCGACGCCCGACTCGCCGTCGGGGGCGTCGCGGACCTCATAGCCTTCGCCGGCCAAGAGCGCGGCGAGCATCCGGCGGATATTCGGCTCGTCGTCAACGATAAGAACGGACGCCATCAACGACCTGCTCCGTTAGCGGGTGGTCCGGAGGTGCCCGAGACCGGCAGTGTGAAGCGGACCTCGGTACCCTGGCCGGCGATGCTGTGCAGCTCGACCGTGCCGTCGTGGGCCTCGACCGTCTGCCTCGCGATGGCCATCCCGAGTCCCGTGCCGCCGGCCTTGTGGGTGACGTACGGCTCCCAGACATGCGCGAGGTGCTCCGGTGCGATCCCCGATCCGGAGTCGCGGACGAGGATCTCGGCTCCCGGGACCGGCAGGTGGGGGCCGCCATCCCGGCGTACGTCGGCGACCGGCGCGACGCGGAGCGTGATGGTGGCACCGTTGCGGCCCGCGCAGGCATCAGCGGCGTTGAGGAGGATGTTGGAGAGGGCGCGTGCGAGCGCGTCGTAGTGGCCGCGGACGAGCGGCGTTGCAGCATCGATGTCGACGATGACGGGGATGTGCGACGGGACCGCAGCCTTGGCCGTGTAGCGAGCGAGCTCGCCCAGGTCGACATCGGCGGGCGGACCTTCGGGCAGTCGTCCGAACTGCGAGAAGCTGTGCGCCATCGCTTCGAGCCGGGCGGATTCAGTCGCGAGGACGTCCACGGTATCGGCGAGTGCGGGCGAGGCATCGCGTTGCAGGCGGGCCACCGCGAGGCGTATGGGTGTCAGCGGGTTTTTCAACTCATGCGCGACCTGTCGCGCGGTCTCCCGGAACGCGCGGAGCCGCTCGGCTTCGAGCGCGCGGGCTCGTCCGGTGTCGAGATCCGCGGCCATGACTCGCATGCCGTTCCGCAGCACGGCGAACTCGGGGGCGCCGCGGGTGGGCGGACCGGCGGGGAGCGGTAGGGCGCGTGCGATGCGGTCCGTCCATCCGACCAGTTCGTCGAGCGGCCGGCTGAGCTGCCGCGCGAGGTGGCCCGCTACGCGAGAGGCGACAACGGCCAGTACGATCAGCGCGCCGCCAGCGACGGCGAGCACGATGGGGACGGCGCGGACCGCCATGTACCGGTACCGGTGGGCATCGGTGACCGAAACGGTCAACTCCTGTTCGTGGGCGGCCATCGCGGCGCGGGCCGCGGGGCTCAGGGGCTCAGAGCGTGCGGCCGCGATCGCTCGCTCACCGGTGGCGGCGACTCGTTCCCACGCGGCGCTCCCGCTCAGGAGCGGCAGTGCCGTGCTCAGGGTGGTAGCCCAGAGCAGCGTCAACACGGCCGATGGCACGACCGCGAAGAGCGACAGCGTGACGAAGAGGCGCGTGCGAAAGCGCGGGGGCGCCATGCGACCAGTATACTTCCGCGCTGTTCCGCCCGCCTCTGGCCTCTGCCCTCCGCCCCTCCTACATTTCCCCCACTGGAGTAGTAGTAGGCTGCTAGCAGGTCGCGAGTGCCCGTTTTGCGCCCAGCGCGCGCGGTGCCCCGACCATCCCTTCATCCCGTATACATGAATCCACGCTCACCCCGCCACACGCCGGCGCGCCCTGCCACGGCGGTGCACCGGCCTGCCAGTGTGACGATACCCGCTGCCGCGCCCATCAATTACGCGCCCAATGCCGCCCTGCTGATCGACTTCGACAACGTCACGATGGGGATCCGCTCCGACCTCCAAACGGAGCTCAAGACCCTCCTCTCGTCGGACATCATCAAGGGCAAAGTGCAACTCCGGCGCGCCTACGCAGATTGGCGCCGCTATCCGCAATACGTGGCCCCGCTGGCCGAGTCGTCGATCGACATGATCATGGCACCGGCCTACGGTTCGTCGAAGAAGAACGCAACGGACATCCGGCTGGCGATCGACGCGCTCGAGCTGGTGTTCACGCGTCCCGAGATCGGCACGTTCATCCTGCTGTCGGGCGACTCCGACTTCTCGACGCTGGTGATCAAGCTCAAAGAGTACGGCAAGTACGTGATCGGAGTCGGCCTCCGCGAATCATCGAGCGACCTGCTGGTCATGAACTGCGACGAGTACTTCAGCTACAACGCGCTGGCTGGACTCGTGCGCAGCGACGAAGAGGACCAGAGCGGGACGCGGCGCGATCCGTGGGAACTCGTCAGCGAGGCGATCGCCCGGATGCAGCGTAACGGCGACGTGATGCGCGCCGACCGGCTCAAGCAAGTCATGCAGGGGATCGACAGCTCGTTCGACGAGAAGAACCTCGGCATGTCGAAGTTCTCGCGGTTCGTGCAGGAAGCGGCCCACCGCGGGCTCGTGACGCTGACCAAGATGGACAATGGCCAGCTCGAAGTGGCGCCTCCTGCGGGGGGCGCACCAGGGGCCGCCGGTGCGCCGGCGCACACCACCACGCATGCCACCACGCATACCACGCGTCCGCCTGCTCCGGCCGCACGGCACGCCGGCGCTCCCGCCGCCGAGGGGCGGAGTGAGGATCGTCCGCGCCGGAGCCGGCGTGGTGGTCGTGGCCGTGGGCGCGATCGTGAGGGCCGTGCGGGGCGGGAGTCACACTCGCCGGTGGTGGGTCACGTCGGGGCTGAGGCGCCGGTGCAGGACGCGGCGGGTGCGATCGACGGGACGGTGGCCGCGCCCGAGTCCACTGCCCACGCGGACAGTCGGGTGGCGAACGCACATCCGGCGGAGCCGGCGATCGGCGTGTCGGGCGAGCGCCTCACGCGTGAAGAGGCGTTCGATCTGGTGCGGCGTGCGGTGGCGGCACTCGTCGCCGGTGACGGTGCGGTGCGCGCGTCAGATGTCCGCGCCAAGGCGGCGGAACTACTCGGGCGGGACAGCGACAGCCTGAGCGAGCGGAACTTCTCTCGGATCCTGCGGGACGCGCACGACGCGGATGTGATCGATGTGCGCCGTCGTGGCGATGACTACGATGTCGCACTCGCGGCGACAGCGGCGCCCGTGACCGAGCAACTGAACGTGGCGGCGGGTGCACGGACGGGAGCCAATGGTCCGGCTCCGGCTGCGGCACCGGCGGCGCCGCGCGGGCTGGGGCCGCGTGGCTCGCGGCGCGGCGCGTTCGGCGGCCGGGGCGGAGCGCTGCCTCCGGAACTGCTGTCGGTCGGCGTGGTGGATTCGCCCGGTGGTGAAGTATCGGTCGCGACCGAGGAGCCGGCAGTTGCGGTCGACGAACCGGCGGCCAAGCCGCGGGCGACGGCGAAGCGGCCGCGTGCGCGTACCAAGCGTGGCGGTGCGTCCGAGACCAGCGGGTCCGCTGCAGCCGGACCGGCAGCGAAGGCGAAGCGCGGGCGGACCCGTACGCCGGCCAAGAGCACGGACGGATGAGTGCATGGGCGGTGCGCGCGCGCACCGGCCGGCGTCGGGAACTGAGGGAGTGGTAGCGAACGCCGCCCGGCGCCGCCCACTCCCTCGGTCGTTCTACGAACGGGACTCGAAGGTCGTGGCGCGGGCGCTGCTCGGGGCCGTGCTGGAGTGTGAGACCCCCGACGGGCGGGCGTCGGGACGAATCGTGGAGACCGAGGCGTACCTCGGCCCGTCCGATCCCGCGAGTCATGCTGCCGCGGGTCTCACGGCGCGGACGCGCCACCTCTTCGGCCGGCCGGGCTCCGCGTACGTCTACTTCATCTACGGCGTGCACTGGTGCGTGAACGCCGTGGCGGGCCGGCACGGGGCGGGGACGGCGGTACTGATCCGGGGTCTCGAGCCGGTGGATGGCCTTGCGCTCATGCGTCGCCGCCGGTGGGTGCGCGGTGGTGCACGGCGGAAGGGTGCGCGGGCGGCAACGCTGGACGGCGTGGGTCGCCGCGACCGGGATCTGACCAACGGGCCGGGCAAGCTCTGCGCGGCGCTGGGGATCGACGGCCGGCTGAACGGCGTGACGCTGCTGCGGCCGCCGCTCACGATCCGTGCGGGCCATGACATTCCGGACTCGCTCGTGGTCGTATCGCCGCGGATCGGTATCACGCGGGCAGCCGAACTGCCGTGCCGCTTCTACGTCCGTGACAGCCCGTACGTGTCGCGCACGCCGTCGCATTTCGTGACCGAGGCATTCGGCGGCGAAAGCAAACGATCAGAAAGTCGCAATACAGAAAGTAGAAAGTAGCAATACAGAAAGAGAAAGTAGCAATACAGAAAGTAGAAAGTAGACAAAAGCCGCGGGTGCGGCCGTGCGGTGCGGCGGCAGGAAAGAACGAAGGCCGGCTGCAGCGCTGCTGCAAGCCGGCCTTCGTGCGGTCATACCCGAACTCTACCCACGCCCTACACCAGCACCAACATCTTCAGAGCAGCGTCAGAACTTTCCGATTGCGGTGGACGCGTTGATGCGGATACCGGCCTGCAGCATGAAGAACGCCTGGTCGGTGAAGAACCGCTGGTTATACTGGCCGGCGTCCTGCGGGAACAGTTTCGCCTGGCCGTAGACGGAGAAGCGGCTGAGCTGCGCCTGGAGTCCGAGGATCGCCAAGGGCGACACCCATTCGGAGGCCTGGAGGCGGTAAGTATCCTGATAGAATTGCGGGAACCACTGGTTGGCGGGCGTGAGTGCCGGCGGAGCGGAGGTCATTTCCGCGCCCTGCACGAAGTTCGCGCTGATACCGATGCCGGCGTACGGCCGAAGGATCCCGTGTCCGGGGAACGCCATGAGCGCGCCTTCGATATGCCGCGAGTTGCGGACGCGCGCCTGGGCGTAGTAGGAGACGTTGTTGAAGTTGGTCAGCGTCGTGTCGGTGTAGAGGCGGCCGACTTCAGTGTAGGTCAGATTCTTGGCCGTGAAGAATGCCTGGTCGGCCCCGAGGTACAGCGCCCAGTGTGTGCGGGTGATCAGCCAGTCGAGGCTGACCGTCGGCGCCTGCGAGTGCGCGGTGGTCGAGGTCCAGTAGGTGAGCGCACCGCCGCCCAGGCCCCAGAACCACGAGTTGTTGAACAGACGCCCTTCTTGCGCCTTACCCGCCGTGGGCGCTAGCGCGAGGAAGGTGAGCCCGGCACACAGGCTTCGGTTCAGCCGCATGGCGAAAGACCTCTAGTGTAATGGACGCATCCGGGTCATAAAGCCCGGCGGCGGGATGTTGGCCCTGCCGTTTCTAGCGTCTGACGAGGATCAACGCGGCCGCGTCACGGAGGGTGCCCGGGCACCCTGACCGGATTCGGTCAAGTTGTCCGAGGCGGTCGTCGCGGGCGGGTTGGGGCGGCAGGCGGATGAAACGAGGCCGGAGCGGTGCCGCCGCGCCCGGTCTCGTGCCGCATCAGAAAGTAGAGAGTAGAAAGTTGAAAGTAGAAACTACTGGGTGGGGCCGGCTCCCTATTTGATGATCCCCGCTTTGCGGCCCACGGTCTTGAAGGCGGCGATGGCCTGGTCCAGATCCGCGCGTGTATGCGCGGCGCTCAACTGGCAGCGGACGCGGGCTTCGCCTTTGGGCACCACGGGGTATCCGAACCCCGTCACGAATACGCCTTCGTCGAGCAGCATGTCGCTCATCTGAATCGCGGTCGCGGTTTCGCCGACGATGATCGGGACGATCGGCGTCTCACCCGCGAGCGGCTTGAACCCCGCCTCGCTGATCTGCTCGCGGAAGTAGCGTGTGTTGTCCCGAAGCGTGCGTACGCGCTCCGGGTGGGCGGCCACGAACTGCACCGCGGCGAGCGCGCTCGACGCGACCGTTGGCGGGAGCGCGTTCGAGAATAGCTGTGGGCGTGAGCGCTGCGTGAGGATGTCGCACACGGCTTCGGGGCCCGCGACGAACCCGCCCGACGCGCCGCCGAGTGCTTTGCCCAGGGTGGAGGTGATCACATCGACCTCGCCGAAGACCCCGCAGTGTTCGGGCGTGCCGCGGCCAGTTTCGCCGATCACGCCGGTGGCGTGCGAATCGTCGACGACGACGATCGCGCCGAACCGGCGGGCGATCTCGAGGATCGACGGGAGTTTGGCGATGCTGCCTTCCATCGAGAAGATGCCATCGGTCCAGATGATCCTGCGGCGGGCGCCGCGCGTCGCTTCCAGCTTGGCCACGAGGTCGTCCATGTCCCCGTGCCGGTAGACGGCGGTCGTGCACTTGGTGATCGCCTTGGCCAGCCGCATCGAGTCGATGATGGATGCGTGGTTGAGGGCATCGGACAGGACCGCATCGCCTTCGCCGACGACGGTGGCGGTGAACCCCTCGTTGGCGTTCCACGCCGATACGAACGACAGCGACGATTCGGTGCCCACGAAGCGGGCGAGCTCGGCCTCCAGTGTCCGGTGGATGGCGAATGTGCCGCAGATGAACCGCACGCTGGCGGTACCGGCGCCGAGGGTCTGCAGCCCGGCGATGCCGGCCTGGACGACGCTGGGCTCATCGCAGAGGCCGAGGTAGTTGTTGGAGGAGAGGATCAGGATCTCGCCGCGGCCTTCCATGCGGACCCGGGGACCCTGTGGGCTCTCGAGATAATTCAGGCGCTTGTAGACCCGATCGCGCTTGAGCTGATCGATCTCCGCGGCCATGCTGGCCGCAAACGGGGTCGGCTGGGTGGTGGCGGCCATCGGCGAATGATATGGGCAGCGTCAGCCGATTTCAAAGACGACCTTCCCGGCTTCTCCCTGCTGGATGACGCGCATCGCCTCGTCTACGGCTTCGAGCGGGAAGCGGTGCGTGATGACGGGTGTGGGGTCGAACCGGCCGGACCGCAGAAACCGGCTCATCAAGATCCACGTGTCGTACATCCGCCGGCCGACAACGCCGTAGATCGTGATGCCCTTGAAGATCACCTGCGTCGCGAGGTTGATCTCCATGGGCCGGGCGGGAATGCCGAGCATCTGGACGCGGCCGCCGACGCGGACAAGATCGAGCGCCTGGTGAACGGCGGCGGGCACGCCCGACATCTCGAGGACGACATCGGCGCCCAGGCCATCCGTTGCGCCACGGACGACGGCATCGGCTTCGCCGGGGTGGACGACATCGTCGGCGCCCATGCGGCGGGCGAGCGCCAGGCGGGTCTCGTTGATATCGGATGCGATGACGCGTGCGGCACCGGCCGCTTTGCAGATTCCCACCGCGAACAGACCGATCGGACCGCACCCCGTGATCAGCACATTGGCGCCCGGGATCTCGGCGGTCAGCGCGGTATGGAACGCATTGCCCATTGGATCGTGGATGCCGCCGATTTCATAGGAGATCGCGGGATCCAGGCGCCAGACATTGGTCGCCGGCATGGCGATGAAATCCGCGAAGCATCCGTCGCGGTCCACGCCGATGATCCGGGTGTAGGGGCAGACGTGCGAGTTGCCGGTCCGGCAGAGCAGGCAGTGGCCGTCGACGATATGGCCTTCGGCCGTCACGCGGTCGCCGACCTGGACATCGGTGACGAGCGGGCCGGTCGAGACGACGTCTCCGGCGAACTCGTGACCGACGATGATCGGCGGTTTGATGCGTCCCTTGGCCCAGTCATCCCAGGTGTAGATGTGTACGTCCGTGCCGCAGACACCGGCGCGCCGGACGCGGATGAGCACCTCATCCGCCCGAATCGTGGGTGTCGGGACTTCCGTGAGCACCAGGCCGGGGCCGGCCGTTCGTTTTACGAGAGCGCGCACCGAGAGATCTGCTCCAAGCCAGAGGAAAAAAAACCGCGCCAGATGACCGGCGCGGACCGAAAGCTCGCACGCCGGGACCGGCGGCGCCAGCCGATGAACGGCACCGCGCGACGCCGCGCGACGCCGCGAGGGTCGCAATACACGGGAAGGGTCATCCCAAGCCGCACCGCGGATCTGCGTGCGGTTCGGCCGCGCGAGGCGGGGCTGACCGGTATGATCCCGCGATCCCCGCGATGCGCCACGAGACCCGGATGCGCGGCCGCGCTGCGCGGCGCGATGCCGCGCCCGACGCGTCATCGGCCGGCACGCGGCGTTGTCGCGCGCAGCACGATTCTCCTATGAAAAACGCGATGAAATCGCACCGGCGATGCGTGCATCGGGCAGCGGGCGATTGATCGCGCGATGCGTCCATCGGCATGTACATTCGCCGCGTGACCGCATGCAATCGCATCGATCGGGGTCGCGATGCGTGCGCTGCATCCGGCGAGCTGAACCCCGGGATCGCACGTCGATTCGCATCCATGAATCGTGATTCCACAACTTTTACGTATTGCAATGCATTTTGGTGCGTCCTATATTCGCGATGCGGACAACGACGGTCCGTTCGCGCATCACCAGTCACACAGCGAGTCCGATATCTCAGTTCACGGTTTTCGCATTGCATGATTGCTCGCGCCGCCAGCGTAGATGGTGCCGCTCACCAGCCGCAAGGGCGGAGTGTCGCACCACCAGGTATCAGGGCGCGAACACGGCTTCGGTCAGGCGAGATGGACGGCGCACCCGCGCCCACCGCTCTGGCTGGTTCTCTCGCCTCCGCGGGAGTGGCGTGATCCCCGCCTCGATCGGATTCGCGACGACGGCGGTACCGGGCGCAGACGCCTGCGTGGCCGGATCGTGAGCACGCGCCACGGCGGTTTCGGCACACATGAACTTTCGCGCGCGATGACCGCGCGCTTCCGCTGCACGGGTCCTGAAGCGACCGTGCATCCTCGGCTCTCATCCGTCCGGCTTCACGCCGGATCCGATGGGACCGCGCCTGCCGCTCCACCGGGGGATCGGCCGGGTGTTTCACTCCACCAATGGAGCTGATTGTATGGCAGCCAAGAAAGGCAAGAGGAAGGGCGCCAAGAAGTCGGCGAGAAAGTCGGCGAAGAAGGGCGGCCGGAAAAAGGCGCGTCGCTAGCTGACTGTTCCGCATAGCGCGCGGCGGCACTCCAGGAGACCGGAGCGTCGTCGCGCGCTACGCGCATCAAGGACCGCATCACGACCCTGGACACACGATCTGGGGAAAAGGCGAAGGCCGGCTGCAGCAGCGTGCTGCAACCGGCCTTTACTGCCTTCGGCGACTCGCTGCAACCGGCCTTTACTGCCTTCGGCGACTCGCGCTTCGGCGACTGGCGATGGAGATGCGCCGTTGGCCGAACAGGCCGACCCGCGGTTCCCGAACGGCGCCTACTGCGCTCGACGACTGCTTTTAGTCGGACGGCAAGTGCAGTTCAACGAGTGGCGACGCCGGGGTTAGGCCGCCTTGGAGCTGTTTTCGTCCTCAGCCGGCACGGGACCCCAGATGTAGGCCCAGACGCGGGGAAGCACTTCGTCGCGCGATCCTCCAGAAATCACGATGCCGACGGGCTCGTCAGCAACAGGACGCTGCCGAATGTTGTTCTTCATAGTAGGGCACTCCCGAGTGAGACACCCACCGCGCAAAGTTGCGAGACGGGTGTGATAGACCCAAGGCATCTCGGGTGCCACCGCGCCGGATTTTCTAAGTGTTTGCCAGGGTGCGCTTTAGTTGCAGCGCTCCGCGGCCCTGTCTCGCGACGTGTCGTGATACGACACGAATCCGGGAGACGTTCGTGTCAATTCGCCACGGCTGGACCGTATGCTACGCGGCGCTTTTCCGAGCGACGAAGGAACGGGATGCGCTGCCGTCTCGCTCGATGCTGATGTCCCAACCCACGTAACGCGAACGTAACTCGGCGAGTGACATCGCATCCTGGCCAGCGACGATCGTCTCGACCAGGTGTACGCCGCCATCCATCGTCGCTTCCTGGAACAGCGCGATGACCTTGCTCACCTCGGCCGGCGTGAGTCCAGCGAATGCCGACGGGGTACACACGACCGCATTCAACGGGCAGTCTGGGCGCCAGTGGCCGATACCGGTGGGCCATTCATGTACGCGCGACATGAGTCCCGCCTTGCCGGCCGCCGTCATCACACGCTCCATCGCATCCGACGAGAGTTCGACGGTCGTCACCTCGCAACCATTCGCGGCGAGGTACAGCGCGGCGCGCTCGGCGGTCTCGCCGGCGAGGAGCACGTGCGATCCCTGATCGGGTTGAATCTCGCGCACGAGGGGACTCTCGGGGCGCAGTCCCCAATGCTCGGCGCGCCGGTATTCCTTGAGCAGGCGGAGCATCCGCCGCCGCCATGCGGGATAATCCTTGATACCCAGGCGGCGCTTGATGATCCGGTTCACTTCTTCGTACAGCAGGAGCTCGGTCAACCCGAGCTGCGTTTGCTGGCGGATTGCCGCCACCGCCTCGTCACCAATGCTCAGGATCGCATTGCGAGGGAGCGACTCCTTATACAGCTCGACTGCCTGGTCGACTTCTTCGTCGTACTGCTGGCGGAGTGAGCGATCGCGCAAGAGAAAGGGGTTAGAGACACGGCTCCCGGGACTAAGGTAGACCCCTTCTCGAATTCCGCAAGTCGTTAAGCTGGCTCGACATGCACGGTGACTTCGGCCGCGCCCAGCCCAATGATGATCTGTGTCTCGACCGCGTCCGAGATCGCGTGTGCCTCCGCGACCGAGGTGGCGGCCGCAACGCCGATGGTGACCTCGGCGAACAACAGGCCGGATGATGTCGCGCGCGAGCGCACCTGTCGCACGTCCGTGACGCGTGGCACTTGCGTGACCAACTCGCGGATGCGCGCCGCATCGACCGCCCGCTGGTCCACGAGGACGGGCACGGAGCCCTTGAGGATCGCGTAGCCGTTGCGCGCGATCAGCGCGGCGACGACGATCGCCAGCGGTGCATCGAGACCGCCGCGGCCCACGCGTGTCACGAACAGCGAGACGAGCGCCAGCGCCGTCACATACAGATCACTGCCAGAGTGCCTGGCGTCGGCGAGCAGGAACGCACTGCCCAGTGCGCGACCTCGCGACCGTTCATACCACGCGACGAAACCGTTCGCGGCGATCGTCGCGACCATCACGGCGAAATCCGCCAGCGTCGGCGCGTGCGGCGTCGCGCGGTGAAGCAGTTGTTCCACGGCTCCGCGCAGCAACTCGAAGCACGATATCGAAAGGAATCCCACGATGACGAGCGTGCCGAGCGATTCGAACTTCTCGTGACCGTAGGGGTGCTCCTCGTCGGGCGCGCGTGCGGCGACCGTGACGAGCGTCATCCCGATGACGATGTTGAGGAGATCGAGCCCCGATTCGAGCGCCGATCCGAGAACCGTGAGGGCGTTTGTCTTCAACCCGACCGCGGTCTTGGCCGCGACGACCGCGACGTTGACCAAGAGGACGACGGCCAGGGCCCGGCGAACGGCCGGCTGATGCAAACCACGCGTGGGCGGCGCTGGGACAGAATCCGGCGTCGCGGGCGTGGCCGAAGGCGACGCGGGAGGGTACACGGCGAGATGTTGGCCGGCGGACGGCTGTTAGTCCAGGGCTTCCACGAGTGCGCCCTTCAAGTAACCGGTCTCGGGCACCGTGAGAAGCTCCGGGTGGTCGGTTGCCTGTCCCAGCACGCGGCGCAGCGCGACGCGGCGGCCGCTGTCGGCCGCGGCCCCGGCGAGCATGTCCAGGAACGCCGCCTTGCTGACGTGGTGGCTGCAACTCGCGGTGAGCAGCACGCCGCCCGGTTCGAGCAGGCGCATGCCGCGCAGATTGATCTCGTTGTAGCCGCGCAGCGCCGACCCGGCAGACGCACGCGTTTTCGCGAACGCCGGAGGATCGAGCACGACGATGCTGAACCGTTCGCGGCGCCGCTCGGCGGCCTTGAGGTAGGTGAACGCGTCCTCTTCGATCCACGTGATGTTCGTCGCCCCGTTGAGCGCGGCGTTGGCTTCCGCGCGCACGAGTGCCGCGGGGGAGCTGTCGAGGGCCGTCACGTGCTCGGCTCGCCGTGCGAGGTGGAGCGCGAAGGAGCCGTGATAGCTGAAGCAGTCCAATGCGCGTCCCCGGGCGAGCTGCCCGGCCAGCACGCGGTTCTCCCGCTGGTCGAGAAACGCACCGGTCTTCTGGCCGTCCCACGGCGCGGCCAGATACCGGACCCCATGCTCGAGCACCTCGATCTCCGTGGGCACCGTGCCCGCGAGTACCTCCACGACGTCGCCGAGTCCTTCCTTGCGCCGGGTGGCGACATCATGGCGGGCGAGGATGCCGAGCGGCTCGGTCGCATCGGCAAGTGCGGAGATGATGTCAGCGCGGCAGGCCTCGAGACCCGCGCTCAGGAGCTGCACGACCAGCCAGCGGTCGTAGCGATCGCAGATGAGCGACGGGCAGCCATCCGCCTCGCCGTGCACCACGCGGTAGGCCGTGGTGTCTCGGGCCACGGCGACGCGGCGGGCAAGCGCGGCCCCGATCCGGGTGCGCCACCACGCCCGGCCGATGTCCGCACGGGGGTCGCGATCGAGAAGCCGCAGCGCGATCTCGGAACGCGGGCTCCAGAGCGCCCAGCCGAGCGGACGGCCGTGACCGTCGCGGACCGCGAGGACGCCGGCGGGGGCGTCGGGACGCGTGGTGACGTCGCTCCTGAACACCCACGGGTGGCCGCGTGCGATGCGGTGCGCGCCGCGCGCGGAGACGACCGCGGCCATCCCTGTGGTCATGGCCGGCCGATCGCGCGCCGGAGCGAACGTGCAGCCGCCTCCGGATCACTGGCTCCGAAGATCGCCGCGATGACCGCGATCCCGGACGCGCCAGCGGCCATCACATCGGCCGCGGTCGCGGTCGTGATCCCGCCGATCGCGACCGCGGGCAGTCCGGCCGCATCGGCGAGGTGCGCGAATCCGAGGAGACCGATGGCGTTGCCGGCGTCGAGCTTTGAAAGGCTGCCATAAACGGGGCCGATCCCCGTGTAGTCGCCGCCGGCGGCGTTGGAGATCTCACTCTCGCTTCCCACCGAGACTCCGATCAGAAAGCCCGGCGGGGCGATGCGGCGAATCGCCGCCGCCGGGATGTCGTCCGGCCCCACGTGCACGCCGGCGGCGCCGCAGGCGAGTGCGATGTCCGCGCGGTCGTTCACGATCACGGGGACCGGGACGCGCGCGACCAACGCCCGGGTGACACTGGCCAGGACGCGTGCATCGGTGTGCTTGAGACGGAGCTGCACCATGGTCGCGCCGCCTCGCACGGCGGCGGCAGCTCGATCCGCGAGGCCGTCCTGCCCGTCTCTGAGGTCATCGGTGATCGCGATCAGGCGGTAGGGCGGAATCGGAGCCGGCTGGCCAGGCGGCGCGTGCGGGCCGGTCACGATGGCGGCGACGGCGCGGGCTTGTGCTTGGCCGTCTTGTGCTGCAACTCGTGGCGGGCCTCGGTGTGCTCCGCGAACGTCGTGCGGAACTCGTGATGGCCGTCCGGCGCCGCGACGAAATACAGATAGGGGACATCGGCCGGCGCGACCGCCGCGTCGAGACTGGCCGTGCCTGGGCTTCCAATCGGTCCGGGCGGGAGTCCCGGGTGCCGGTAGGTGTTGTACGGCGACACGACGTCGAGGTCCTTGAACGTGACGCGTCCCACGTGGTGTCCGAGCGCGTACTGGATCGTCGGATCGGCCTGCAGGGGCATCCCGAGCCGCAGCCGATTGTGATAGACCGCGGAGATGACCGGGCGTTCCTCGCTGAGGCGCGCTTCCTTCTCGATGATCGACGCCAGCGTGACGACATCATTGCGGCTCATGCCGAGCGCTGCGCGTTCCTCGTCCCATTGCGGCTTCCACTCGCGCTCGAACTCGTGCACCATCTCGCCGATCGCAGCCCGCGCGGTCGTCCCGTCGGGGAACGAGTACGTGTCCGGGAAGAGAAAGCCCTCGAGCGTCCCGCTCGTGGCGCTGACGCGCGACAGGAGCGCCGTATCGCGTGCCGCCGCCTCGACCGACTCCGGGGGCACGAGCAGCGCGTGCGACAGTGCCGGCACCATCTCGGCCAGATTCCATCCTTCGGGGATCGTTATCGTGTGCACGAGGCCCTTGCCGCGAGTCAACGCGTCCAGAGCCTGAGACCATGATATCCCGCGCTGCAGGAGGTAGGTGCCGGCCTTGAGGACGCGATCGCGGTGCGTCAGGCTCGCATAGACGCTGAACGCCCGTGGCCACTCGACGATGCCCGCGCGTCCGAGCGAGTCCGCGGCGGCGCGAAACGAGGCGCCGATCGGAATCACGACGTGTGCCGGGACTCCGTGCGGTTCGCCGCCACACGCGGCGGCCATTCCCCCGGCGATGGCCATCGCGATCGCCAGTGCAGGGAGGCGGGCGGCGGCCATGCGGTGCCGGTCAGCCGGGGAGCGCGAGCGCATGTTGCAGCAGCACGGCGGCGGCGAGTGCATCGACGTCTCCCTTGCGCCCGCGGGCGGAGCCGCCAACGGCGTGGACGGCTCGCAGGGCGATCGCCGTGGTGAAGCGCTCATCGACATACCGCACCGGGTATCCCGTCCGCTTCGCGAGCTCGGCGCCAACGACCCGCACCTCGGCCGCACGGGGCGGTTCGCCGCCCTCGGCGTCCAGCGGGAGCCCGATGACAAACCCAGTCGCGCCCAGCTCCTCGGCCCGCTTCACGAGGGCTGCCACGGGGGCGCGTTTCCCCGGGCGGCGCACGAGATGGCCTGCGGGCGTCGCGATCGTGCCCGTGGGATCGCTCACCGCAAGTCCGATCCGGCGGTCGCCGTAGTCGATGCCCAGGAGCCGGGTGCCGTCCGCCATGTCGTGTCTCAGCCTTCGGCCATGCTGACGAAGAATTCCTTATTGGTCTTCGTTCGCATCATGCGTTCCAGGAGGAAATAGATCGCCTCGTCTTCCGGCATGTCGCCGAGGAAACTGCGGAGGAGGAAGACCCGGTTGGCCTCGACCGGCGCGAAGAGCAACTCCTCCTTGCGAGTGCCCGACCGTGCGACATCGATGGCCGGGTAGATCCGGCGGTCGGCGATCTGGCGGTCGAGCACCAGCTCCATGTTGCCCGTTCCCTTGAACTCCTCGAAGATGACATCGTCCATCCGGGAGCCGGTTTCCACGAGGGCAGTTCCGATGATGGTCAATGAGCCGCCCCCCTCGATCTTGCGGGCCGCGCCGAAGAAATGCTTCGGCTTCTGCAGGGCCTGCGCCTCGACGCCGCCCGACAGGATCTTGCCGGAATGGGGAGCGATCGTGTTGTGCGCGCGCGCCATCCGGGTGATCGAGTCGAGGAGGATCACCACATCGCGGCCGTGCTCCACCAGCCGCTTGGCCTTCTCGATCACCATGTTGGTGACCTGTACGTGCCGCGTCGCCGGCTCGTCGAACGTCGAGCTGATGACCTGGGCGGCGGGCACGTTCTGCTGGAAATCGGTGACCTCTTCCGGCCGTTCGTCGATGAGCAGCACGATCAACGTGACTTCGGGGTGATTCTCGACGATGGCGTTCGCCATCTTCTGCAGGAGGATCGTCTTCCCCGCGCGCGGCGGGGCGACGATCAGCCCGCGCTGGCCTTTGCCGATCGGCGCGACGATGTCGACGACGCGCATGCTGATGTCGCCGCCCGCGGTTTCCAAGTGGAGACGCTGGTCGGGGTAGCGGGGGCGCAGGTTATCGAAAATAGGCCGCGCCGCGCCGGCGACCGGCGGGTCTCCGTTGATCGTCTCGACGCGGAGCAGCGCGAGGTAGCGTTCCCATTCCTTGGGTGGCCGCACCTGGCCGGCGATCGTGTCGCCCGTCCGGAGATCGAAGCGCTTGATCTGGGACGGCGATACGTAGATGTCGTCCGGCCCCTCGAGGTAGCTCCAATCCTGGCTGCGGAGAAAGCCGTAGCCCTCGTCCACGATCTCGAGCACGCCTTCGGCGTGGAGCGCGACATCGGAGCCGAGCAGCTTCTGCTCGATGCGGAAGATGAGATCCTGTTTTCGAAGACCGGAGATATTCGTGATCTGGAGGTCTTCGGCCACCGCTTGCAGCTCAGCGATGTTCTTGCGTTTGAGATCGACTATGTCCACGGGGGGGAGTAGCGTGACGGCGGTTCGCGGCTGGCGAGAGCAGCCCGGCCAACAGGGAGGGAGGGGTCGTTCGAGCGTACGGAGGTGGAATCGCGGATCAGAACGTGAGGTAGCGCATCGGCCGCCGGATCATGTCGGTGAGGAGGCTGGCGAGCTGCGCGTCGAGGTCCGACATCCGTTGCTTCAGGCGCGCGATGGCAGGGGACGGGCCGGCCGAGTCCGCGGCGGACGACGCGAGGAGGCGCTGCACCGAGTCGATCTGGGCGCGCGCATCCTGAATCGTGCGGACCATGGCGGAATCGTTGTGTGAGCGGCTCGCGCTAGCGGCTTGGGCGGCGGCGGACCGGCGCACGGAGTCGGCCGCGGCGATCACGCGGCGCGCGCGGGCCGACAGGTCTTCGGCACCGGCGTGGTGCATTGCCGCGCGGCGGTCGAGGCGGGAGGCGAGCGTCGCCAGGTTGTCGGTGATGGAGGCCAGCGGCCGTGTGACGCCGTGGCCGTTTCCCACGGCGCCGATCGTCCCACTTGGCGAGAAGACCTCCGCTTTGACTTCGCGCACGTTGTCGACGATCTGCGGGAGGTTCTGCGCGGCGATGGCGAGGGACGCGCGCGCCCCATCGAACTCCCCACGCGGAATCGTCTGGAGCGTGTCGCCGTCGGCCAACTCGGGGGCCGACGCGGAACCGCTGGCCAGATCGATCACGGGCGCTCCGATGAAACTCGTGCCGCCGCTGATGCGCGCCCGGGTGTCACGGCGAAGGCGCCGGCGGACCGACGCGGGGACATCGATCGCGATGAGCATGCGGTACGCGGTGTCAGTGGTGGGCGGCTGAAACTGGATCCATTCGACCTTGCCAACCGGTTTGCCGTCGAGCCAGACGTCGGTGCCGGGTGTGACCGAGCGAGTGTGGTCCGTTGCGAGATAGATCCGTTCGGTGGGTCCGTGCATCTCACCGACCCGGCCGAAGATCAGGACGAGACTCGCGCCCGCGACGATCACGCCGGAGACGACGAGACCGGGGATCAGAGCGGACCAATAGATAGGCCGATGCAATGCGCAGGAAGTGCCGGAGGAGAGACTGCAGCGACCGGCGAGTGGGGGAGGGGAACGACCCGCGGAGGCCCGCGCATCCTGCGCGCGTCAGCGAAGTCGTTTTGCCGGAAGCCTTTACTGCGACGTACAAAGCCTACAGCGCACCGAAAAACGTACCAACAGTCAGGGAGCGCGGCAAGCTCCGGCGCACGCGATGCCCGAAATTACCGGAGAGCCCCAAATCGCCGCGGCAGACCAGGTGCTTTACGCTTCGGCCAGGCGCGACCCACTGACAGGGGCAGGGCGGGCCAGTGCTGGTTCTTTTGCCGGAAGGCCTAAAAGGACTACAAGGAGCAAGACTCCAACAGCGGCATTGATCACGATGTCCTGGGGACTGTCGGCTCTGTGAATCCCATGCGCCCAGGCCTCGGCTGTTTGGATTGTCATCGTGAACGCATGGGCAAGGCTTG
>JAJPIM010000030.1 GCA_021324775.1 Gemmatimonadota bacterium | reverse complement strand
GCCGGCCCCGCCGCCAGGAGGACCAGGTCTCCGCCTAGAGCGCACCTCCCAAACCTGGGACATTTTCACCCGGTACAAGCTGGGACATTTTCAGCCGGTATTGACAGTTGCAGAAGTGACCGAGGGGACCGAGGTGTTCACGCATCGCGGCGCCGGGGCACACGCACCTCGTGGCTCGACGATTCACCTCAATCCTTCCGAATCGCACAATGGCCATGCGGCAGGAGCGGCGTGGGCCTATGTGGCAGCATATCCGAGTATTGAACTATTGCGCGCCACCATACCCGAACATTTCCGTAAGGGCACCCCGTCCTTTCAGTCACCAGTGTCGATTTCTCCAAGGATCAAAGGCCGGCTCCTGGACTTCGTTCAAGGAGTGTTCTCGGGACGAGATCGTCTGTGGGCACAAACGGCGTTTCTTGAGTTTGTGTCACTGCTCTTGGAGAGCGGGTCTCGTCGCGCACAGAATCGGAGTGCATGCTTTCAGAGCCAGTTGCGACGGGTGCGGGAGTACTTGGATGACGCCCCGGCCCACAACGCGACGCTCCTCGAATTGGCACAATTCGTTTCGCTTTCTCCGCTGGCGCTCCTGAGGGCGTTTCGACGGCAGGTAGGCAGCACCCCCTACGTGTATCGAACTGCACGGCGCATTGAAGTAGCAAAGGCGTTGCTTCGTGAGTCCCACTCCATTGTGGAAGTGGCGTTGGATTGCGGTTTTGCCGATCAAAGTCACTTCACCACGACGTTTCGCCGCTGGACTGGCGTGACCCCCGGCCAATACCTGCACTCGTTTCAGAACAGCCGCCGCAAGGATAGGTTGGCTTGACCGCTCAGCGAGCGCAGACATTTGGGAGCGGCGACGAGGGCATACACCCCCGTCGGCCCGATCAGCACTACCGCCGCCAGGCCGGTCGGGAGTTTCGAGAGAGGCGCATCCGAAGCCAGTCACTCCTTCGTATTATTGGCGTATGACAATACGACTTATTGCCGTATGATATTCCGACCGGTGTTGGCGGCCGTGCTCACCCTTGCGTTGCCAGGACCCCCGAAGCACCCTCGGGAATCAGCTCCCCAAGCCGCTCACCGTTGGCGCGTCGAGCACGAGCAGCAAATCCTTCAGGAATTCAGTTCGCTGCTCGCCATTCCGGATGTCGCCAGCGACACCTCCAACATCCGGCGAAACGCCGACGCGCTCGTCCAGGCGCTGCAACGGCGCCACGTCGCGGCGAAGCTGCTCTCCATACCTGGCGCTAATCCCGTCGTCTACGGCGAGATCAAGACCCCGGGAGCCAAGCACACGATTGTTTTCTACGCACACTACGATGGGCAGCCCGTCACACCCGACGAGTGGGACGGTAAAGCACCCTTCACTCCAGTGACACGCGTCGTGAACGGTGAGCCTCGCATTTTTGCCCGCGCGGCGGCAGACGACAAGGCCGCCATCATCGCCCAGCTCACCGCTCTCGATGCTCTACAAGCCGCGCACATTCCGCTCAAGGCGAACGTGCGATTCGTCTGGGAAGGCGAGGAAGAGGCGGGATCGACTCACCTCCGCGAAATCATCGAGAAGTACCGCACTGACCTGGGCGGCGATGTCTGGCTCATCTGCGACGGCCCCGTCGATCAGAGCGGACGACAGTCCGTGGTCTTCGGGGCCCGCGGCGTCACTCATCTTCAGATCACGCTCTTCGGCCCGAACCGCGAGCTCCACAGCGGTCACTACGGCAACTGGGCGCCGAACCCGGCGATGATGCTCGCGCAGCTCATCGCTGGGATGAAGGACGAGACGGGACATGTCCTGATCCCACACTTCTATGATGGAGTCGCACCACTCGGCACGCTGGAACAACAGGCAATCGCCGGCGCGCCAGCCAATGAGGCTCCCTTACGCCAGGAATTCGCGCTCGGCCACACCGAAGGCGATGGCAAGCGTCTCCTGGAGTTGCTCAACGAGCCGGCACTGAACATCGACGGGATCACGTCGGCCCGGACGGGACCAACCGCCAACAACGTGATCCCGTCGACCGCCACGGCCGATATCGACCTGCGCCTCGTGAAAGGCGTTGACTGGAAAGACGAGCAACAGCACCTCATCGACTACATCGCCTCGCGCGGCTACTTCGTGACGGACACCACGCCGGACAAAGCCATGCTCCTGGCCCACCCCAGGGTCGCGCTCGTGGTTCGCGGCCGGCTCGGATACAACGCCGTGCGAACACCGATGGATCTCCCAATCGGGCAAGCGATCATCAAGGCGGTCGAGAGTGCCCGTGGGCCGGTGGTCAAGCTTCCGACCATGGGCGGCAGCGTTCCGCTCGAGATGATCGAGCAAGCCGCGAACGCGCCCCCTATCGCCGTGCCGATCGCCAACTACGATGACAACCAGCACGCCGCGAACGAGAATATCCGGCTGCAGAATCTCTGGGATGGCATCGAAACGATGGCGGCCCTGGAAGCCATGGAATAGCGTTTCGCACGTCCCGCATTTCGCGGCGTGCCCGCGCCATGCATGGCCGGCCGTATGGCCCGTTCGGCAGTGGCTCGCCTGGACCACGGCCTAAGTCCCATTTTTCGCAATCCGACACGCGGCGCCCGCGCCACGGCCATCGCGTATTATGCCGCCCGGCCGTAGCTTCGATGCGGGCCCGCACGACTACCCCGCCCGGCGGAGGACGCCACCATGCACGTGACCCTCATCGACCAGAACGGCTTCACGCACGACGTCGCCAACATCCCGAACCCGCTCCCGCGCGGGATGCGCCGCGTCGGCGGCGAAGACGCCGAGCACCGCGGCGTGCGCGAGTATCACCGCGTGGCTGACACCACCAAGTACCGCGAAGCCACGACGCACACCGACATGACGAAGTCGCACTGCGCCTCGGAGACCTGCAAATCCCCGGATGCTCGGCCCGTCCTCTTCGCGGCCAAGTACCGCGACGGCATCGCGTTCGTATGCCCGGAATGCTACCCCGCGATGCTCGCACGCGCCGACTGAGCCAAACGGGTTTTCTCCTTTCTCCTTTCTCCTTACTACTCTCTAGCAGTCCCCCACGCCGCCGAGTTAAGATGGCGGCTATGTCGCCGCGATTTTCCTCCCTCGCCGCCGCCACGATCCTCGCCGCGGCGCCCTCCGCAGCCGCGCACGCCCAACCCTCGCCCGCGACTACCACCCACGGCCGCGCGTTCCAGGTGGTCGTCACCCTTGGCCCCCATCCGGGAGGGCTGCCGCACGACGGCCGGCTCCTGCTCGCCATCTCGACCGATAGCACCCGCGAGCCACGCCTCGAAATCTCCGATCTGGACAACACGCAACAGTTGTTCGGGATCGATGTCCACGGCCTGAGCGCGACACACCCCGGCGTCTTCGGCTCCCGCGCGTTCGGATACCCGCTGCCAAGCCTCGCCCATATCCCGCCCGGCGACTACTGGGTGCAGGCAATCCTCCACCCGTACGAGACCTACCACCTCTCCAACGGACACAACCTCGAGCTGCCGCCCGACCACGGTGAAGGACAGCAGTGGAACCGCGCCCCCGGCTCTCCAATGAGCCGGCCCAGGAAGGTCCACATCGACCCGCGCTCGGGCGGTGAGTTTCGAATCGTCCTCGATACGGTCGTCCCCCCGCTCGAGGAGATCCCGGACACCAAATACGTCAAGCACGTCCGCATCCAGAGCGACCGCCTCACGAAGTTCTGGGGGCGGCCGACGTTCCTGAGCGCGATTCTCGTCCTGCCGGAAGGCTTCGACTCCCACACCGCCGCGCACTATCCCCTCGCGATCTACCAGGGCCACTTCCAGAGAGAACCGCCGTCGTGGCGCGAGGAACTGCCCGATTCATCCCTTCCCGTACCCGATACGGCGAAGATCGCCCACGACTGCCCCAACGGCAGCGAACGCGATGCCTGCGACCGGCGCGCGCTCACCCGGCTCGCACAGGAGACGTACTACGACTTCTACAAGCGCTGGACCGGACCGAATTACCCGCGCGTGATCCTCGTCACGATCCAGCACGCGAATCCGTATTACGATGACTCCTACGCGGTAAACTCCGAGAATGTCGGCCCCTACGGCGACGCGATCACCTACGAGTTGATCCCGTACATCGAGGACCACTACCGCGGACTCGGCCCCTGGGCTCGCGCTCTCTACGGAGGATCCACCGGCGGCTGGGAAGCCCTCGGCGTCCAGGTCCTCTATCCCGACCAGTACAACGGATCGTACGCCGCGTGCCCCGATCCGATCGACTTCCACCAGTACACGAACTTCGACATTTACTCCGCCCGCAACGCGTACTACTCGATCGGCCCGTGGCGCGAGACGCCCCGCGATGGCGAACGCGATGAGTACGGCGACATGCTCTCGACGGTCGAGCAGCAGAATCTCCGCGAGCTGGTCGAAGGCACGCACTCACGCTCGGGCGGCCAGTGGGACATCTGGGAAGCGGTCTTCTCGCCAGCCGGTGCGGACGGATACCCGCGCCGGATCTATGACAAGCGCACCGGCACTATCGATTCCGTGACGGCCGCGTACTGGCGCGACCACTTCGACCTCGTCCACATCATGCAGCGCGACTGGACCACCCTCGGCGCCAAGCTCCAGGGCAAGCTCCACATCTACGCCGGCCTGTCCGACACGTGGTTCCTGAATGACGCGGTCTACCGCGCCGAAGACTTCTTCAAGTCGACGACGAATCCGCACTCGGACGCGGAGATCGTCTACGGACCCCGCCACGAGCACTGCTTCACGGGTGATCCCGCCCGGCCCAATTCAATCTCCGGGCTCACGTTCACGCAGCGCACGATCCCGCAGGTGGTGGCCCACTGGCTCGCGACCGCGCCGGCTGGCGCCGACACGACGAGTTGGCGGTACTGAGCGCCGTACTGACAGCGGCTGACAGGAGTATTATGCACCCGCACGAAGATGAGAATGGCCACCGACGACCCGCGGCCATGAATCGCCGCGAGTTCGTTGTGTCGGGCGTCGTCACCGGAGCCCTCGCGGTCGCCGGGACCGCTATCCCCCGTCGCGCGGGCGCCGCCGTCTCCGCAGGCAGTCCAGCGCCTCAGCCGTGGACCACGCCCGATGATTTCCCGCTCGCCGAGATCACGATCGATCGCCTCCAGCAGGCGATGCAATCGGGCCAGTACACGGCGCGGTCGATCGCCGAGCAATACCTCGCCCGCATCGATGCCCTCGACCAGCGCGGCCCCACGGTCAACGCCGTCATCGAGCTGAATCCCGACGCGCTGGCCATCGCCGACGCACTCGATGCCGAGCGTAAGGCCAAAGGTCCCCGGGGCCCCATGCACGGCATCCCGGTGCTGATCAAGGACAACGTCGCCACCGCGGACAAGATGCAGTCCACCGCGGGGTCGCTCGCCCTCGTCGGCGGCACGCCGCCGCGCGATGCGCACATCGTCGAACGCCTCCGCGCGGCCGGCGCGGTGATCATCGGCAAGACCAATCTCAGCGAGTGGGCCAATTATCGCTCCACCCATTCCTGTAGCGGATGGAGCGGCCGCGGCGGCCAAACCCGCAACCCGTACGCCCTCGATCGCAACCCGTCGGGCTCGAGTTCGGGTTCTGCCGTCGCCACCGCGTCCAACTTCTGCACGGCATCGGTAGGCACCGAAACCGACGGCTCCATCGTCTCGCCGTCGTCGGTCTCGTCCCTCGTCGGCCTCAAGCCGACTGTCGGCCTGCTGAGCCGCGCGGGCATTGTACCGATCTCACAGAGCCAGGACACCGCCGGCCCGATCTGCCGGACCGTTCGCGACGCGGCGATCCTGCTCAGCGCAATGACCGGCGTCGATCCGCGAGACCCGGCCACTGCCGGCAGTCGCGGCAAGTCGGCCACCGACTACACGACGTTCCTCGACCCGTCGGCCCTCAAGGGCACCCGGATCGGTGTCGCCCGCGGCCATTTCTTCGGCTTCAACCGCGGACTCGACAAGGCGGTCGAAGATGCGATCGATGTCATGCGGCACGAAGGCGCAATCATTGTCGATCCCGCCGACCTCGCAACGGTTGGCCAGTATGATGACGCCGAAGGCGAGGTGCTGCTCTATGAGTTCAAAGCCGGCCTCAATCATTACCTGAGTGAGCTCGGCCCCTCGGCCCAGGTGCACACGCTCGCCGACGTGATCGCCTTCAACGACTCGCATCACGACGCGGAGTTGCGGTACTTCGCACAGGAGTTGATGCAGCAGGCCCAGGCCAAGGGTCCGCTCACGACGCCAGCATATGTCGCGGCTCGCGCGAAATGCGTGAAGCTCTCGCGCACGATGGGCATCGATAAGACGATGGACCAGCACCGGCTCGATGCGATCGTCATGCCGACAGGCGCACCCGCCTGGCCGATCGATCTCGTCGATGGTGACGGCTCGGTCCCCGGCGCCGCCAGCAGCACGACTCCGGCTGCGGTCGCGGGTTACCCGAGCATCACGGTGCCGGCCGGCTTCGTCTTCGGACTGCCGGTCGGGATGTCGTTCATCGGCCGCGCCTACAGCGAGGGACTGCTACTGCGGCTCGCGTATGCCTACGAGCAACTCGCCACCATGCGCCAACCACCAGCATTCCACGCGACGGCCGAGGTCACGATGAACGGCCGCCCGAAATAGCCAACTCGGCAAAGGGTGCGACTGGCGGGAGCCTGCCGGGAAGCGCACCGGCCTTGCCCTGGTAGGGGCCGGTCGCGACCGGCCCAGTAAGAGGTGGTTGACCATCACCAATTACGCCGGGCCGCCGCGTTTCTACGAACGGCGGCCTACGCCGCCGTAGTCGCCGCCGGTGGCCGCACCGCGAACCGCGCGAGGATTTCGTCCGCTTCGAGCGGCCGCGCGAAATGATAGCCTTGTCCCAGCCCGCAGCCGACACTCTCCAGCGTGCTCCGCTGCGCCTCGTGCTCGATACCCTCGGCGATCGTCTCCAGTCCCAGCGTCGCGCTCAACGCGACAATGCCCCGGACCAGCATCGACGCCCGGTCGCTCGACGCAATGTCGTCCACAAACGGCTTCGCGATCTTCACGAGATCCGCGGGCACGGTGTGCAGCCGGCTGAGCGACGAGTACCCGATGCCGAAATCGTCGATCGCGATGCGGACGCCGAGCGCTTTGAGCGCCCGCAGGTGCGGTACGACATCGGCGAGTTGGTGGAGGACCACGGTCTCCGTGATTTCGAGCACGAGGATCCGCGCCGGCAGCCCCGAGACTTCGAGCGCCTCGCGCACGGTGTCGACGATCACGCCGTCCACGAGCTGGCGGCCTGACAGATTCACGGTCATGGTCTGCGGCCACGCGCCGCCCGACGCATCGTACCACTTCTTACCCTGCGCGCACGCCTCGGCCAGCACCCATTGGCCGAGCGGGACGATGAGCCCGGTGTCTTCGGCGAGCGGAATGAACTCGACCGGCGCCAGCAGCCCGCGCGTCGGATGCTGCCACCGGACCAGCGCCTCCACGCCGCGCACCGACTGGTCGGAGAGATCGGCGATCGGCTGGTATTGCAGGACCAACTCTCCGCGCTCGATCCCGTGCCGCAGCTCCGCCTCCATCTCGAGCCGTGCGGGGTCGCGAGCGTCGAGCCCGATCGGGACGCCGTCGCGCCCGCGCTTGCCGCGGCGCTTGCTGAGGTACATGTCCACGTCGGCACGCCGCAGCAACGCATCGACCGTGTCGCCCGGGTCCGCCTGCGCCAGCCCGATACTCGCCTCGACGGCCACCTCGCCACTCTCGAGTTGCAGAGGACGGCTGAGCGAATGCCGCACGCGATCGACCACGGCATCGATCCGGTCGTCGATCGTGGTCCCGGACCCTTCGAGCAAAATGGCGAACTCATCGCCGCCCAGACGCGCGAGAGTGTCGGCGCCACGCACACACGTCCGGAGGCGGTCGGCGACCGCGACGAGCAGTTGATCGCCTGCGCCATGCCCGCGGCTGTCGTTCACCTTCTTGAAATCGTTCAGGTCGAGAAACACGACCGTGAGACTCGTGCCTGCCCGGAACCGCGATGCCAGCGCGTGCTCCACACGGTCGCGGAAGAGCGCGCGGTTGGCGAGGCCCGTCAGACCATCGTGGAACGCCAGCCGGCGCAGCTCGCCCTCGAGCGCCGCCCGCTCGGTCACGTCACGGGTATTGAGGACGAGGCCCCGCACGTTCGGATCGTCCATGCGGTTCGTGCAGACCGTTTCCAGCCTCCGCCAGTCGCCGTCGCCGTGCCGCACGCGCCACGCGATCGACGGCGTCAGCCCGGGACACCGCAGCGCGTTGTCAAGGAAGCCCGTCCCGCCGACGACATCCTCGGGATGCAGGAGTGACGTCAGCGGCTGGCCGACCACGTCCGGCGGCTTCACGCCCAGCACGGCGCTGATCGCGGGACTCACGAACCGCACCATGAAACCCGCGTCGACGATCATGATGACGTCGCACGAATGCTCCACCAGCGCACGGAATCGGTCCTCACCGGCGCGCTGTGCGCGTTCGGACAGCAGCAGCGAGTTCTGGTGGACAGCGAGCAGTTGGCGCGCCAGCAGCAGCGCGCCGAGCGGGATGAGCGCCGCCATGAGTACTCGGTCCGCGTGTGGCACGTTCCCGATGCTCTCGTTGAGCACCGCGAATGCCGCCACCAGCGCCGCCGCGTAGGGCAGGGCACTCAACCGGTGCACCGTGCTCTCGTCGGAATCGCCGGCGTCTGGTCCCGAGACGAATCGGTGGCGCGGCATGCGCACGTACCGCTCGCCCGCCCAGATCATGAGCACGTAATTGACGATGTAGAGTCCGTCGGTCCAGTGGACTCCGGTGTAACCGGTCAGCGGATATGCGAGGCTGTACAGCAGGTCGGCCGCGATCCCGGAGAGCTGGCCGACCACGAGCAACGCAAAGGCAAACTGGGTGCCGCTGGCAGGGCGCCGAAGCAGCACAGTCGTGATGCCGAGGAGCAGCAGTAAGTCGGCGATCGGATAGGCGAGGCCGAACGCGAGATCGGTGGTGCCATGGTAGAGCGGCGCCGCCGGGCGGAGCACGAGGCACCAGATCGCGATCCCGCCGCCGACGGTCACCGTGGCGGCATCGAGCGCGAACTTCCACCATTCGATTCGGGTCCGGCGCGCGCGCGGGAGCGACAGCAGCGCGGACAGCACTAGCGCGTAATTCGCGAAGTAGGCGACGTTCGCCCACGAATGGGTCGGATCCCTGCCGTCCAACGTCGCCTGGACAAACCAGATCAGGTTGCCGACGCCTGTCGCGCCGAAGCTCGCCGCGAACAGCAAGAGCGCCCGGCGGAGGGTCGGATTGGAGGTCTGGCGCTTCCCGGCTCTGAAAAACAGCAGCACCGCGATCGACGCCAGCGGCAGGAATACGGCGTTGACCAGCGCCCGGCCAAGTGGCGTCGCCGCCGGGGTCCCGTACGCGATCCACGCGACGTAGGTCGCGCCGTAAAGCGCGACCGCTATCGCCCACAATGGCAACGGATTGCCGGGCGGAAATCTCGCGTCGTCCCGCAGCTCCGGCGATGTCGAATCGGTCATCGGTAGCAAGGCCACAAAGGGACCACCAGGCGCGGGCCAGGGGCCCAGCGCCAACGCTTTGGAGACGACCGGATACCCGGCACGTTACCGCTACCGCCCGGTACTTAGGGGCCAAGGGCCGATCTTCAGGGATGAATGACACGCGGCAGGGCGGCACTCGCGCCTGCGCTACCGTCCCCACACGGGGACGAGGGGACCAACGGAGACCCCAGGGCCCTGGATTCGCCCCGGGACTGCCCCGGTTTGCGCTCCTACTTCTTCCTCTTCCCCTTCATGATCCCCTCGATCTCGTTGATCTCTCGGGGGGCCAGGGTCAACCGCTCCAGACCCGCCGGCGTGACGACATAGTTGTCCTCGATGCGCACGCCGATGTTCGCGTACCGCTCGAGCAACGGCCGTACCCGCGCCATGTAGGCCCGATTGCCCGGGGTGTCAGGCAGGATGTCGAGGATCCCGGGGCGGATGTAGATACCCGGCTCGATGGTGAATACGTCCCCCACGCCGAATTGCAGGGGCGGCGTATACCACTGCGCGGGATCGTGCACGTCGAGCCCAAGGCCGTGCCCCGGTCCGTGCGGCAGGAACAGCGACATCTGCAAGCACCTCGTGCCGCCGCGGCAGAATCCCGGCGGTGCTTCGATCGTCGCACGCGCGGAATCCACGAGTCCCAGCCGCGCAAGCCCCGCGGCCACGACCGCGACGATCGAATCGACTTCCTGCTTGGCCGGCACGCCCGGCTTCACCTGCCGCTCGCCCGCCGCCTGCGCATCTCGCACGATCTGGTAGATGACCCGCTGGTCGGATGTGAACTTGCCGCTCACGGGCAATGTGCGCGTGACGTCCGCGGCGTATCCCTGATATTCCGCCGCGACGTCCATCACCAGCACTTCACCCGCACGCATCACGCGGTTGTCGCGATCGTAATGCAGCGTCGTCGAGTTCGGGCCCGACCCCACGATCGAAGCGTACGCCGGGCGGTCGGCACCGTTCCGGCGGAAGGTGTACTCCATGAGCGCCTGGATCTCGTACTCATTCATGTTGGGCGCCAACGCGTCCATCGCCGCCCGATGCCCGAGTCCCGAAATGTCGGCCGCGTACTTGATGAGCGCGACTTCCGCGGCGCTCTTCCGCGCGCGAAACGCCTCGACGATCGGAGTGGCATCCCGGATGTCGAGCCCCGGATGCGCCGCACCCAGCCGGCGCGCCAGCGCCCGTCCGAAGGTCAGCGAGTCGTTCGTCACGAACTCCGCCGACTCCGCATCACTCACGAAGTAGTAGGGAAGGTGGGTCGCAGCCAGCGAATCGAGCACCCGGTTCACATCGTCTTTCGACCGCGCCACCATGCCGAGCCGCCGGCCCAGCTCATCGTAGCGCACCCGCGTCCCCGTGTAGAACTCGGCCCGTGGCGCCGGCGGCTCGATGAAGATCATGGAGGTCACCGCACCACCCCGCTTGACCAGGATCAGCGTCGCATCAGGCTCCAGAAATCCCGTGAGATACCTGAACGACGGATGCTGCCGGAACCGCGGGTAGTGCTCCACCGGCTCGCGCGCGCCCGGCGCGATGATGACCCCGCTGTCGATGTGCGCCAGCAGCGAATCCCGCCGGGCAGCGTAGTCCGCGTCGGTGATCGGTGCAGGCGCCGGCCCGAGTTGCGAACTCTGCGCGCGCAGCGGCACCCCAAGTGGCAATGCCGCGAGTGCCACGGCAGACAGTGACCCGGCCGCTCGCAGGATTCGGCGGGAGAGCGACGGGCGGACGACGAGACGGCGCATGAGATCGGAGGTGAGGGGTCGGATGGCCACACTTCGGCGGCTGAGATAAGACCCGCGTCATCGGGGCAAGGATCACCCGTCACACGGCGCCGATAATGCTACCTCCCAAGGACACCGCCGTCGAATCAGTCGCAAAACGCTCGGGCGCCTCGCCAATCCAGCGCGAGACGCCCGCCACCCATCCTGCTCTTGTCTCCTGCTCCCGCTCCCGTCCGTCCTCCCCCGCCCGTGCCTTACTCCTGGTCGTCGCTCGAACCGCTCGGAGGACCACCGGGCGCACCGCCGTGCGGACGTCCGCCACCCATCCGGCCAGAGGCCGGCCCGCCGTCGCGCATCCCCCCGTCAGGTCCGCCGCGCCCCCCGAATCCGCCGCGGAATCCGCCCGGCCGCCCGTCGCCGCCGGGCCGCCCAACCTCGCTCATTTGGGCGTCGGTCAGTTGGCCGTACGCCGCGTTCATCGCACGCCAGCGGTTCTCCCGCATCTGCTGGAACACTGCACCCGCGGAATCGCGCTGCGCCATGCGCGCAGCCGCACTCGCAGAGTCCGGCTTCTTGCCGCGATCACCATCGATCGCGGGCCGCAGCGCCATCAACCGGTCGCGAAGCGGCTTGTTGTCCGCGATCAGCTTCTCGTCGATCGAGATCAGGCTGTTCACCTGCGCGGACGTGAGCTTGAGCGCGGCCTGATGGTCGAGCAATTGCGCAACGGGATCGCCCATCCCACGACGCATGCGACGCATGCCGCGCATGCCGCCGCGCCCCGCCATCATCATACGGTAGCCGTGATGACCGCGCGCGTGACGGCCGCACGCCGCGGACGTGAAGGGAAGCAGGACGATACTGAGCACACTGATGGTCTGGCGGAGCGTCATGGAGACACCTCGGCGAACGGTGTTGGGCAGGCACGAGCGGCCCGCGTTCTACCATCACTACAACTGACCGTCGCCGTTTGTTGGGGTGCCCGCGGGTTACGGAACGACGCGCCGCCGGCTCATCGCGTACACCCCGATCGCGATCCACAGAACGTTCACGGCAGCCGACGGGTACGCCTCGTGGTACCACGTGTTGAGCATGAGAAGCACCCCTCCCACGATGTTGGCCGCACGGTAAGTCGTCGTCGTGCCGGCGAGGCGCCCGGTCACCACGAGCGCGTATGGGATCACGACGCAGGCGGCGCCAAGCCAGCCCAGTATGTCGAAGAAGAGTGTCGATGATGGCATGCCGCTAACATGTGCCCCCCGAAGCGCACGCGCGAGCAAGTCCGGTTTAGTGGGACGACCGCTGCCCTGCGCCCAAAACTGTACACGCGGCTGGACACTCCGGGATCAGCGCCGCATCTCGCATCCCTTCCTTCAGTTAGTGCTTCGCTGCCGCCTTCGGCTTTCCTTTTTGCTGCAGCCGCTCCGATAGCTCGCCACTCGCGGCGTCGTACACGAGCCGCGCCGCCGCGATGTCCTCGACGGCCTGGCCGAGCGACTTGAAGATCGTCCTCCGCGCGCGCGGCAACGGCTTCGAACCCGCGAGCAACTCCCCAAGCTCCGCATAGATCGGCGCCTTCGCCATGAGAATGTCGCCCGACTCGGCGAGCGCCGCCTCGCGCGTCTCGACGATCACCGCCCCGCGCATCGCCTCGTCGTCCAGCTCCCGGCGCGCCAGACCGACTGCGCCAACCGCGTTGACGTGAGCACCCTCGGAAAGCCACGCACCCCGAAGCACCGGCTCGCCCGACCCGGTCACGGTCACCACGACTTCCGCGCCACGCACCGCGTCCGCTGCCGGCATCGCGACACCCCCCATCTCCTCGGCACACCGCCTCGCGTGCGCCGGTGTCGGACTCCAGATGCGCACTTCGTCAAAGGCACGCACGAGTCGCAGCGCCTGGATGTGCGATCGCGCCTGCACCCCGCTCCCCAGGATCGCGAGCACGTGCGCGTCCGGCCGGGCGAGCAGCTTTGTCGCGACCGCGGAGACCGCCGCCGTACGCATCTCGGTGATGAGCCGCCCATCCATCGTGGCCAGCGGCTCACCCGTCGTCGCGCGGAAGAGTTGCACCGTCGCGAGATGCGTCGGGAGCCCGCGCTCCACGTTTCCCGGATACACCGTCACGAGCTTGGCACCCAGCACATCGCCGTAGACGGCAGGCATGAGTCCGAAGAGACCAGCATGTGCTGGCACCGGGATGATGCTGCGAAGAGGCTGTTGAACACGGCCGGCGGAAAGATCCGTGAGCGCGCGCTCCATCGCGGGGATCAGAGTGTCAAAGTGGAGCAGCGCGCGGACGCGGGCTTCGTCGAAGATCTGCATCGTGGACCGGGGTGGTAGGGACCGTCGTGCTGACAGGGTGACTGCGCGACCAGCAGCAGCGGGACTAACGGTAACCATTCCCGGCGACACGCACGACCGGAGTTACCGGCTTCTGCCGGCCGCGGAGGATCGGGCTGTCCTGATTTGGCGAATCGCTCCCTTGCTATCCGCGGTCCCGGCCCTATCGTGCAGATACAACGAGAGCTGCGCCACCGCCGTTGAGGCTGGTTTCATTATGAGCGCATCCAACGTTCCAGCCCACCGCCACCCGATGAGGGCTGCTGGTCTCCAGGCCGGCCGGGTGGGATTGCTTGCCGCCGCCGCCCTCATCGCGGCTGCCTGGACCGGCGCGCCGGCCACATCGCCACCGACGCAGAACGCTGCCCGCCGCCTCGCTCCGCAGCCGCCTCCGCGCCTCGGCGCAATCGCCGGAGTTGTCATCGACAGCCTGGATGGCGGGCCCCTCGTCGGCGCGCAGATCTCGGTCGAAGGGATTGTCTCCCAGGTCCTCACTGATTCGGCAGGCCGGTTCCGCCTCGACTCGGTGCCGGCCGGCCGATACCGGATCGGAGTCTTTCACCCGATCCTGGACTCGCTCGGGATGAGCATTGCATCTCCGCCGCTTGATGTCGCGGCGGATTCCACTCTGTCGCTCGCCTTCGCGACACCCTCCGCGCCGACCATCGTGCGGCTCGCCTGCGGCAGCGGACCGGCCGACACCTCCGCCCAGAGCGGCCCGGCTCTGGTCATCGGCCACGTTCTCGACGCGGAGACTGATGCGCCCGTCGCCGGCGCCCACGTGTCGCTTCGCTGGGCACACATACGGTCGTTGCTGTCGGAGAAATTGCGGCTTACGCAGGGAAAGTGGGACACGGCAACCGGGCCGGCCGGCGAGTTCCGGTTCTGCCACGTGCCGGATCGCTTCATCGGCATCGCACATGCGGCGCGCGTCGCGCACGACACGAATGACGTCGGCCGCCCGTTCACGATGAGAGGCCGCCTGGTTCGATTCCTGGTGCTCCACGTGCCCGCGAACGACTCCTCGGCGGCGCACGCTGCCGGTGCCACCCCGGTCCCCGGCCACGCGTCCCTCAGCGGCCGCGTCTACCGTTCGGATGACGGCCGCCCGTTCATCGGCGCTGTGATCACGGTCGCCGGTACCGGAGACACCGCGATCACGGGCGACGATGGCCTGTTTACCTTGCGCGGCCTTCCAGCCGGCAGCCGGACTCTGGAAGTGCGTGCACTGGGATGGGAGCCGGAAGCGCTCCCTGTCGAATTGTCTGACCGCACCGCACACAATGTGGTCGTTCGGCTGGCGACGAAGACCGCGGTTCTCGACGCCGTCGTTGTGACGGCGACGCTCAACGCCGGTCTCCACCGCGTCGGCTTCGACGCCCGAAAGCGACTCGGCATCGGACACTTCCTCAGTCCCGACGACCTCGCCCACATGAGCGCGAACGAGTTCGTCGATCTCATGGTGACGATGCCCGGCGTGAGGCGGCGTATCGATCCCCAGGGCAATGCGTACGTCACCCCCGCCCGCGGCTCGGTCGGCTGCGTGACCTACGTCATCGACGGCATGCCGTTCGTCGAAGCCACACCCGGCCAGATCAACGATGTCATGCCGGTTGCCGAGATAGGTGCGATCGAGGTCTACCAGCCGGCCGAAGCACCGCCAGGCGCTGCCTTCAGCCCGCCTGCACCCCAGGGCGGCCAAGCCCTATCCCGCCAATCGGGCCAACTACGAAATCCCGGCGCGGTCGACAGCCTCAGCCTGGCCGGTGGCACTACTTGCGTGAAAATCTTCATCTGGTCCAAGAACCGGCTCGGCCTGTAGCCACAATTCTTCGCAGGTCCGCCATAACGGCAGTTGGCGCTATCCGGTTACATATCGGGGCGCGGGTGTTACAGCCGAGGCTGGCGTCAAATTGTGGGACATCCTATGTTGGTGACCGACCCGGAACACCCTCGGGCTGCGGATCTCCGCGGGCCGGTCCATCGGGGGACAAAGGGGGTCGCTCACAGGACTGCCCATGATCCCCGCTGTCCGCCCGGTCGGGTCGGCCACGCGATGGCTCTTCCTCGCGTGTACGCTCGGGTGCACCCTGGTCGCGGCCGGATCCGCAGTCGGGCAGACACCCTCCGCGACCGCCGCGCCATCCCCGGCAGCTTCCGCGGTTACGGCCTCCGGCTACGGCACCATCGCGGGCCTGGTCGTCGATAGCCTCAACGGGGGCACTCTGGCCGGCGCGCAGATCGCCGTCGAAGGGCTCAATGCGCTCGCCATGACGGATTCCAGCGGCCGCTTCCGGATCGACTCGGTGCCGCCCGGCAAGTATCGCATCGGCATCTTCCACCCGCTCCTCGATTCGCTGGCCCTGAGCATTGCCACGGTGCCGCTCGAGGTCCCCTCCGGCTCGACACTCGATGTGGTTCTCGGCACACCCTCGGCGATCTCCTTCATCCATCTGGTCTGCGGCAATATCCAGATCGACACCATGAATGGAATCGGTCCTTCGGTGATCGCCGGCCGCGTCCTCGACGCGGAAACCGAAGCACCCAAGGCGCATGCGAAAGTCACCCTGAGCTGGGTCGATATTCAGGTCGGAGCCTCCATCGGCCTGCGCCGAATCCAGCGCGTGCGCGACACCACGACCGGCCCGGGCGGCGAGTTCCGGTTCTGTCATCTGCCCTCCCATTTGAACGGGGCGGCGCGCGCGTTCAGTTCCGCCCTCGATAGCGGTGCCGTCACCCGCCCATACGCGTTGATGGGCCGCCTCGTCGGCGCAGTAGTGTTGCACGTGCCAGGCGCTGCACCCCAGCGAGATCAGTCCATTGCGTCCACGAGCGGCGCCCCTGCGCCACCCACGGGGAGTGTGCTCACCGGCCGTGTCATTCGCTCGGACGGATCCGGTCCGTTTGCGGGTGCGCAAGTGATGGTGCTCGGCTCGAAACAGACTGCTGTCACCAACGACAGCGGGCAGTTCACCCTGCGCGGGCTGGCCGCAGGCAGTCGCACACTCGAAGTGCACGCGCTCGGATGGGAGCCGGTCACCATGCCGGTGGATCTCGCCCTGCGTGAGCCGCGCCAGGTCACCGTTCCGCTCGCGGTCAAAACTGCGGTCCTGCGTGCGGTCATCGTCACCGCTACGCTCAATGCCGGACTGCAGCGCGTCGGCTTCGATTCGCGGAAACACATGGGCATTGGCCACTTCCTCGGCCCCGACGACATCGCGAAGCGCAACGCGTTCGAGTTCGTCGATCTCATGGCCGGAATGCCGGGCGTCGTCCGGCGGCCTGGACCCAACGGCGAGGACTATCTCGCCGGCACGCGCGGAATGAGCAGTTGCGTCCGTTACGTCGTCGACGGCTCGCCGTACCAGGAGATGACGCCCGGCGATATCAACACGTTCGTGCGAGCCGACGACATCGGCGCGGTCGAGGTGTACCAGCCGACCGAGTCGCCAGCGCAATACGCTTACTCGCCTCCCACGATGACGGCGGGCTCGCCGACCTTCGGCCGTATGGGAACCGGTACACGGCGCGCTGGCACCATGATGCCGAGCGGTGGATCTGGCGGCGGCACAGGGTGTATGAAGGTCATCATCTGGACAAAGGGCCGACTCGGTCTCTAGACGTTCTCGCCAGACATTCCGGCCACAACGGCAATGAGGACCGCTTATGATCCCCGCCGCGAGCAGGCACGCGGGCGTTTTCGCCCGTCTCCTTACCCTGGCCTTCGCCGTCGCGACTGCGAGGACCGCTAGCAGCCAAAGCAGTTCAGCTCCGACCGGAGCGCCCCATACCGCACCCAGGACCGCGCCCTCGCCGTTCGGCGTGATAACCGGGATCGTCGTCGACAGCCTGTACGGTCGCCCGCTGGTCGGCGCTCAGATCTCGGTCGAGGGACTCAACAACCTGGCGATGACCGATTCGGCCGGGCGCTTCACGATCGACTCGGTGCCGCCCGGCAAATACCGTATCGGCGTCTTCCACCCGCTTCTCGACTCACTCATTCTGAGTATCGCATCGCCCCCACTGCAAGTCTTCGCGGATTCGACGCTCGGGCTGATCCTCGCCACGCCATCGGCCCCCACGTTCATCCGCCTCGTCTGTGGCCCGATCCAGATCGACACTATGGCGGGAATCGGTCCGTCAGTCGTCGTCGGCCGAGTCCTCGATGCGGAAACCGAAGCGCCGGTCGCCGGCGTCAGGGTGACGCTCAGTTGGACCGACATTCAGGCCGGAACCAACATCGGCGTTCACCGCATTCAACGCATTCGCGACACCACGACTGGGCCGGGTGGCGGGTTCCGCTTCTGTAATTTGCCGCCCAGTGTGAACGGCGTCGCCCGGGCGATCATCGCCACAGCCGACAGTGGCGCCGTCAGCCGGCCGCTCTCGCTCAATGGCCGCCTTGTCGTCGCGCTCGTATTGCACGTACCTGCAGCGGCGAAACCGGCAACCAACAGCACTCACGGCACGGCATCGTCGGACGGGCGTGCCACACCACCCTGACACAGGCTGTGTGAAAATCGTGATTTGGACGAAAGCCCGGCTCGCCTTGCAGTAGCGGCACGCCGTCGGCGCAGGCCAAGGCCGTACGCCACCTGTGGCGTCGATGACGCGCTGATATGTCCACCGGTCAACAGCTTGGCGCATTGTTGATAACTGCCGCGGCGAACCACGTCGGCACCGTAAACACACGCCGCTGAGGCACCACGACACGCGACGCGCCCCAGCCGTTACCTCGCGCGAAGTGTCGGAGGACCCCGACCGTTTCGACGGCGGTCCGACTAGATTGGGAACTTCCCAAAGCCTAAGACCCTTCCTGGCTTACGTGTGAGGGCGCCGCCCCCACTGTCGATTGGGCCGCACCCTGAACGTCGTAATACGTGGCAGTCCGCGCGTACGGCAACGTCCGTGTGCGTGCAGAGTTCCAAAACGCATCAGGATGGCTGATCGGAAAATCGCCGGATTGGCCCGGAAGTGATGTTCGTCTTGCCAGTCGCTATTGAAAGGGGGCATTCGATCGTGCAGCCGAATGTGTCAGCATACCGCGCCGTCGTCCGGCCAGCGGGAATCGCGGTTCTCGCGCTGTGTACCGCGACCGCGTGCAAAGGGCCACAGGCTCCCATGCAGTTCCCGCCGACGCAGGTCACCACGGTGACCGTGGCGCCGCAGACGATCGCGGCACACTATCGCTATCAGGGCATCGCTCGCTCGTCGAAGCACATCATCGTGCGCGCCCAGGTCGCCGGCGTCATCATCGCGCGCCCCTTCATCGAAGGCACCGATGTCGCCAAGGGCACCCTCCTCTACGAGATCGATACGACGCAATACGCGGCGGCGCTGCGCAACGCATCGGGGAGCCTCGACGATGCGAAGGCCAAGCTCGCCAACGCGAACATCAACCTCAATCGCGTCCGGCCGCTCCTCGCCGAACGCGCCGTCGCACAGAGTACCGTCGATAGCGCCGAGCAGATCTACCGCCAGGCGCAGGCCGACGTGGATGCGAGCCAGGGCGCGGTCGATCAGGCCCGCAAGAGCTACAACGATTGCTTCGTGCGCGCCGAAGTTTCGGGCCGCGCCGGACTCGCGTACCTCGTGCTCGGATCACGCGTCACGGGATCGAGCGACTCGTTGACCACGCTCGATCAGATCGACCCGCTCTACGTGGAGTTCAATCCATCGGACCAGGACTTGCTCGAGTGGCGTCGCGAAATCGCCGCCAAACGGCTCTCCTTCCCGACAGGGAAGCTGCGCGTCCGCGTGTACCTCGCCGATGGCAGTGTCGTCGAGCAGCCCGGTACGCTCAACTTCGCGGACATCTCGATCCAGTCGGAAACCGGCACCGAGACGCTGCGCGCCACGTTCCCCAACGCCGGACACATCATCCTGCCCGGCCAGTTCGTCAAAGTCGAGCTGCTCGACCTCAAGCGGGATGGCGCGCTTCTCGTCCCACAGCGCGCGGTGCAGCAAGGCCTCGCCGGCTCGTATGTCTACGTGGTCGGCGACAGCAACAAGGTCGGCATCCGGCCCGTTCAGGCATCGTCGTGGTCCGGATCCCAGTGGATCATCGACAACGGCATCAAGCCGGGCGACAAGGTGATCGTCGACGGGACGCAGAAGATCTTCCCCGGCGCCCCGGTGAAGCCGGTGGAGTATCAGGCCGCGGCTGATACCGGTGGAGCGCAGCCCGTCGGCCAGGATGTGCCCGCCGCGCCTGCGTTCCCGCTCGTTTCGGGGCGCTGATATGAGCGCCGCCGATAGCACCGCCACAGGGCAGGGTGGACCCGGCGCGACACCGCCGGGACAGGAGCAGGTCACCTACTTCTTCGTGAAGCGGCCGATCTTCGCCATGGTCATTTCCATGGTGATCGTACTCCTCGGCCTCTTCTCCCTGCGAACGCTGCCGATCAACACGTATCCGCGGATCACACCGCCGTCGGTGCAGATCACCGCGACCTATCCGGGCGCCACGGCCGAACAGGTGTGCGTCGCCGTCGCCGCCCCCATCGAGCAACAGCTTCCCGGCATCCAGGGTCTCGAGTACTACAAGACGTCGTGCGCCAGCGATGGCTCGATGGTCATCCAGGCGTACTTCGACATCGCGCGCGACCTCGACCTCGCGGCCGTCGACGTCCAGAACCGCGTGCAGATCGCCACTCCGCAGATTCCGCAGCAGGCGCAGCAACTCGGGATCACGGTGCTCAAGGCGCAGACCGACATCCTGATGGGCGTCGCGCTGACATCGGACGATCCGCGCTGGGACGCGGCGGCCCTCAGCAATTATTCCAGGATCTACATCCAGGACGAGCTCAGCCAGGTCTCCGGCGTCGGACAGGCACAGACATTCGGCGGCCTCCAGTTCGCGATGCTCGTCAGCCTCGACCCCGACCGCCTCGCGCACGTCGGATTGACGGTGACCGATGTCATCGCCGCGATCAACGAACAGAACACCACCAACCCCTCGGGCCGCATCGGCCGCGAGCCGGCGCCGCCGGGGACGCAGTTCACCATCCCCGTCACCGCCGTCGGCCGCCTCTCTACGCCCGAGGAGTTCGCCAACATCATTCTCCGCGCCCGGCCCGATGGGTCGGTGCTCCGAATCCGGGATGTCGGCACGGTCCGCCTCGGATCGCAGAGCTACGACAACGTCATCCGCCTCAACGGGAAACCCACCGCCGGATTGATCGTGTTCCTGCGAGCGGGCGCAAACGCCCTCGAGGCAAAAGACGGCGTCGTGGCCCGGATGAACGAGCTGGCGAAGAACTTTCCGCCCGGCGTGCATTGGATCAACGGCTTCGATTTGACGCCGTTCATCACGGCATCGATTCACGAGGTCGAAATCACGCTCTTCCTCGCGATCATCCTCGTGACGATCGTGGTGTTCGTGTTCCTGCAAAAGTGGCGCTCGACACTCATCCCGGCGCTCGCCGTGCCCGTATCGATCATCGGTACCTTCTTCGGCATGGCAGTCCTCGGCTTCACGGTGAATCTCCTCACGCTCTTCGGATTGGTGCTGTCCATCGGCATCGTGGTGGACGACGCGATCATCGTCATCGAGAACGTCGAGCGCATCATGGAGGACGAGCATGTCTCGGCACGCGTGGCGGCCGATCGGGCGATCCGCCAACTGCGCAGCGCGCTGATCGCCATCGTCATCGTTCTGTGCTCCGTCTTCATCCCGGTCGCCTTCATCGGCGGCATCACGGGAGCCCTGTACAAGCAGTTCGCGGTGACAATTGTGATCTCGGTGGTCCTGTCGGGGATCGTCGCACTGTCGCTGACGCCGGCGCTGTGCTCGGTGCTGCTGACCGAAGCCAAGACGGCCCCCCAGGGAGGATTTTTCGGGTGGTTCAACCGGTCGTTCGACACGGCACGCCGGAAGTACGTCGAGACGATGCACAAGGTGTCGCCGTACTCGGGCGCCGCGGTCGGCGTGCTGGCGGTCGCGGTCTGTATCATCATCCTGCTGTACAAGACCACGCCCGCGGGATTCCTGCCGACTGAAGACAAGGGCTACATGATCGTCGCCGTCGAGCTCCCGGGATCCTCCTCGACGCAGCGGACGACCAATGTCGTGAACAAGGTCGAGCAGTTCCTGCTGCACCAGCCCGGCGTCGATCACGTCTTCGCGCTGTCCGGGTTCAGCCTGATCCAGGGCGTCAATCAGACGAGTTCCGCCACCCTCTTCGCGGTGCTGAAACCCTGGGAGGATCGCAAGAAGAAGGCAGACCAGATCGACGGACTTCTTGGCGCGTCCAACGGCTACTTCTTTACCCAGATACCCGAAGCCTTCGTCTTCGCCTTCAACGCTCCCGAGATCATCGGGCTCGGCACCACCTCGGGCCTGGAGATGAACCTCCAGGATCGCGGCGTCGCCAACTACGGGAAGTTCGCCGCCATCGCGCAGCAGTTCGCGCAGGAGCTCAACAAGACCGGCGACGTGCAGGGCGTCAACACGACGATCCGCGCCGACGCACAGCAGCTCTACCTCGATGTCGATCGCGACAAGGTCAAATCGCTCGGCGTCTCGCTGACCGACGTCTTCACGACGCTCCAGACGATGCTCGCGTACGACTACGTCAATGACTTCAACCTGTACGGCAAGACGTACCACGTGCAGGTCGAAGCGCAGGCACCCTTCCGCCAGCGGCCCGAAGACATCGGTAAGTTCTACGTCCGGAGCGCCACCGGTACGATGGTGCCGATCAACTCACTGGTCCGCACGAACTTCCGCGCCGGCCCCACCGTCGTCAGCCGCTTCAACGGCTTCACGTCGGCCCTCGTGATCGGAGTGCCCGGCCCCGGCAAGAGCTCCGGACAGATGCTCGACGCGGCCCAGAAACTCATCAAGGACAAGTACGCGGCGATGGGCGTCGGCTTCGGGTTCAGCGGCGAATCCTTCCAGGAACAGCAGTCGACCGGCCAGGGCGGCATCGTCTTCGGCCTGGGTCTCGTGATGGCGTTCCTCGTCCTGGCCGCACAGTACGAAAGCTGGTCCACACCCTTCGCGGTCATGATCGGCGTGCCGTTCGGCATCCTCGGTGCGTTCCTCGGCCTGTTCGTCCTCCAGCACCCCAACGACCTGTACTTCGATGTCGGATTGCTCGTCGTGATCGGCCTCGAGGCCAAGAACGCCATCCTGATGGTGGAGTTCGCGATCGAGCAGCGCCACGCCGGCAAATCGATCGAAGAAGCGGCGGTCGAAGCCGGCCGAGAACGTATCCGGCCGATTCTCATGACGTCCTTCGCCTTCATCCTCGGCGTCGTGCCACTGGTGATCGCCACCGGCGCCGGCGCGTCGGCGCGCCACTCGCTCGGGATCGGGGTCTTCGCCGGGATGCTGGTGTCGACCCTGCTCGGCGTCAACATCATCCCGAACCTGTTCATCTTCGTGCGGAAAATCAGCGAGCGCATGGCGGCACGCGTGCACCATGCGCCCGTGCTGGTCCCCAGCCCGGGCGTGTCATCGGCACCAGCCGGAGACGACTGACGTGATGAACCGCTCGACGACGCGCTCGATGAAGCGCTCGCTGTTTGCGCCGGCATCCGTGCTGTGTGCCGTGGTGCTCGCGGCTGGATGCGCGATCGGTCCGGGGTACCACCGCCCGGATGTGGCGCCCCCCGCCGCCTACCGCGCCCCATCCGCCGGCGCGGACTCACTCGACTCGGCCTACGCCGCCCTGGCGGCGAGCCGCGACTCGATGGCGGCCCGCAGGCACGACACGGCGGAGTCGGAGTCGGCCGCGGAAGTCCACCCGCTCGCACGCCCCAGCTTCCAGCTCGCGGACACCGCCGCCAATCTGTCGTGGTTCGACCTGTTTCAGGATACGGTGCTCAAGCAGCTCGTGATCACCGCGATCAACAACAACCGGGACGTGCGGATCGCGGCCGCGACGGTCGAGGAATTCCGTGGCGACCTCGGTTTCGCGACCGCCAATCTCTTTCCGTCGTTCACGCTCACCGGCCAGTCCGGGCGGCAAAAACAGAATTTCGGAAACATCTCGCTGCCCGGCCCAGCGGGGACGACCTCGACGTTCACCATCCCCGCGCAGAATTATCTCGAGGCGCTGGCCAATGTCTCGTGGGAGCTCGACTTCTGGGGCCGGCTCCGCAACACCCGCACCGAAGCCCGCGCCAATCTGCTCGCACAGGAAGACAGCCGCCGATTCGTCGTCCTCACCCTCGTCGGCAACGTCGTCACCGCCTATCTCGAGCTGCGCCAGCTCGACCTCGATCTCGAGATCGCCAGGAACACGCTCGCCTCCCGCCAGGAGACGTACCGGCTCTCCCAGGCGAAATTCGACCGGGGCGCCATCGCAGAGCTCGACCTTCGCCAGTTCCAGGGCGATGTCGGCGACGCCGCGGCATCCGTCGCCAATTACGAGAAACTTGTCGCCCAGCAGGAGAACCAGCTCAGCCTTCTCCTCGGACAACAGTCGGGACCGATTCCGCGCGGCCGGCCGCTCAACGAAGTGCTGAGTGCCGTGGACCTGCCCGTCGGCGTCCCGCCGCAGCTCCTCGACCGTCGCCCGGACGTGCTCCAGGCCGAAGCCCTCCTGCGGTCGGCGACCGCTGGTGTGGGCGCCGCCCTCGATGCCCGCCTGCCAAAGTTCTCCGTCAATGGCTACTGGGGGTTCGAGAATTTCTCCTCCACCAATTACATCCCGCAGGGCCAGTTCTTCCAGCCGAATACCCAGCTCTATCAGATCTACGCCGGCGTCTCGATCCCGGTCTTCGACTTCGGTGCGCTCGCCAGCAACCAGCACGCCGCCGAAGCGCGTGTCGTCGAAGCACGCAACACGTACGAGAAGACCGTCCTGACCGCGCTCCACGACGTGAACAATTCGCTCGCGGAAGTCCAGAGCGACCGCCGCCAGACGGTGGCCCTGCAGACGCAGGTGCAGGCGCTGCGCATCGCCTACCGCCTGTCCAAGGACAAGTACGACGCCGGCTACGCTCCATACCTGGATGTGCTCACTGCCCAGCGCAGCCTCTTCACAGCCGAACAGTCGCTCGTGGCTGCCGAGTTCGAGGCGCTGGCCGGCGTCGTGAGCCTCTATCAGTCGCTGGGTGGCGGATGGCCCCACCCGGGGAGCATCACACCCCCGGCGGCGCACTGATGGCGCCGATGTCTAACGCCGAAGTAGCGGGGGTTCTCAACGAGTTGCTCGAAACCTGCTACGACGGACTCGATGGATTCCGTACCGCGATCACGGAAATCGACAACGACGACGTCATCGCCTTCTGCCAGTCGCGGATCCAGCGGATCGACGAGGCGGCCGCCGACCTTTACACCGCGATCCAGCACCTCGGCGCCCATCCCGCCGAACACGGCCACCCCACCGCCCGCATGCACCGCGGATGGATTCAGCTCCGCGCGGCGCTCACCAGCGGAAATGCAGCCATCCTCGCCGAAATCGAGCGAGGGGAGGTGATCGCCGCGAAGCACTATCGGAGCGCGCTCGCCAAGCCGCTACCGGAGGCGATCCACGACATGGTGGAAGAGCAGGCCCAGGGCGCGGACGAGAACCTCGAGCGAATCCGGTCGCTGCGAGAGACCGTGAGGTAGTCCGCGTGGGCGACCTGGCACTCAGTGCATGCCCGGGCGCCCAAGCTCAGTGTCTCCTTTCTCCTTTCTGTGTCGCTCCTCTCTATCTCCTACTGCCGGCATTGCCCGTGCGGGTCAGGCGTGGGTTTGTCGACGACGACCCGGTGGTCGAGATCGGCCAGTTTCAGCGCGATGTCGTAGACCAGCCTGTCCACCCGCGCCATGTGGTCATAGTCGATGTACTGCGGTTCGTCGGTGATCTGGTGGTAATCCTCGTGTAGCCCCGTCGTGAAGAACACGATCGGTATGCCGTAACGCGCGTATTCGTAGTGGTCGCTGCGGCAGTAGATGTTCTCCGGATGGCCGTTGGCGTCGAACTGGTAGTCGAATACGAACGGCATGGGCTCCGTCTTGTTGACGGCCTCGACGAGGTCACCCAGCTCGGTCGAGAGCCGGCGCGAGCCGACCAGTTCGAGATACCGGGGCCCGCCACCCTTGATGTCCGCCGAATCGCCCCGGCCAACCATGTCCATGTTGAGCTGCGCGACGATCGAGTCGCGCGACACGGTCGGATGATCCGTGAAATACTGCGATCCGAGCAGACCCTTCTCCTCGCCCGTGTGCCACACGAACAGGATCGACCGGCGGGGATGGTCCGGCGCTCTTACGAACTGCTGCGCGATCTCGAGAGCGGATACGGATCCCGACCCATCGTCGTCGGCGCCGTTGAAGATGGAGTCCCGGCGCGCCTGGTGGATATGATGTAGCGAATCGACGTCGATGTGCATGGCCGCGATCTGGGCTGGCGTCGGCATTGGCCCTTCCGGGTCGAGCCCCCGCATCCGCCACCGCTCGATGAGAGCCGCACGTGCCGAGTCATGGTCGCTCGCGTGGTCGTCGATTCCCAGATGATCGTTGTGCGCGCCGATGGCGACATATTCGCCCGCCACCGCCGGATCGCTTCCCGGATAGATCGCGACGACATTTCTCGCTGGTGCAAGGGTGGGCGTGTCCAGCATGCGCACGCTGGCGGAGATCGTCTGGCCCAACGACCCGGCCTGCAGGCTGTTGAAGGGTGCGCCAAGCATCTGCGTCGCGGCCCGCCGCGTGATCAGCAACCCGAGCGGCCGGCTCGCAGCCGGCGCGTCGGTGCCCGCCACCTCGGTCTGCGGCTGCGAGAGCCGGCGGCCCATGGCCGGCGGCAGGTAGTCGAGCACTGCGATTGCGATGGCCGCGGCATTCGAATAGCGCGCCAGTGCAGCGCGCCCGCGCAATTGCCCCGACGGCCGGCCGTCGGGCCCCAACGGCGCATCGAAGACGACGATCTTGCCCGCGGTGAGATCCGGGGAAAGGTTCTCGGCCGAGTCGCCGAGCCGCCCCGCATAGATCACCGGTGTGCCCGACGCCTCGAAGCTCGCGCCGAACAATCCTCCGAACGACGGCAGGACAACGTAGTCGCGGCCCAATATCAGCGGCGTCCCATTCGCGATGAGCTTCGACGCCGGGTCGGGCCGGTGCAGCACGAGCGGCACGGTCTGGAAGAACGTGCCGCTGTCACCTGCCGGACGGAGCCCGAGTTTTGCAGCTTCCGCGGCGATGTAGTTCGTGCCCTTGACGTTGCCCAGCGTGCCGGCCTCGCGCCCGAGCATCGAGTCATCAGAAAACGCGTACAGACGCCGGCGGAGATCGGCCGCACTGATCGCGGGCTCGGCTGCGGCACCGGCTGCGGCACCGGCTGCGGCACCGGCTGCGGGTCGCGGGTTCGTGCTGGGCGAAGCCGAATGGCCGCCGCAGGCGCCCCAGAGTACCGAAGCCAGGGCGACAACAATCGCCGGCACGCGTCGTTGGGACATCTGAGTGTCGAGTATGAGGGTACGCGGATCAGGCCGCCGATTCGGGCCAGTGTGAGGACATTGCGCCGAAAAAGATACTGAACGGCGCGCGAGATCGTTGAGCCCCGCGCCCATCGAGGTACCGTGAGGCGCGGCGACCGTGGAGCGTTGCCGAAAACGGGGCCTGACGTGAAAAACGCCTCGATGACGATTTAGAAGGTACGGGGTCTTGCGGGCCGTACAAGTCGCGCGCAAGCTGGTGCTAGCCCGCAACGCCACCGGCTGCCCATCACGGCCGCGGCGTTCATGGTCCGTTGCTAGTCGCAGACCTTGTCTGGTCGTCTGCAAACACCCGGGAGGAATGCGTGATGGGTCGTCCGAGTATCCCGGCAGGCTTGCTCGCGATCCTTCTTGTGGCGTGTCGTGAAGCGCCACGATCGGCGGCGTCCGGTCCCTCGCGCCACATCTACGCGTGGGCTGGCACCGGCAACGATACGATCCGCGGCCTCGATATGATGACCGTACTCGACGCCGATCCATCGAGCTCACGCTATGGCGCCGTGCTCGCCGCGATCACGGTGGACTCGAACGGTCGCATGCCCCACCACACCGAGTTCTCAATGCCGGGTACGGGCTTCCTCTTCGCAAACGACTACAGCGGCGACAAGTCCTTCCTCTTCGATCTCAGCGAGCGCACATCCCCGCGCCTGGCCGGACGGCTGGCGAGTGTCCCGAACGGCCGGAAGCTCCACTCCTTCGCCCGGCTCGCAAACGGCCACGTGATGGCCACGGTGCAGTTCGGCGATTCGACAATCACCGGCGCGCCCGGCGGGTTGGCCGAGTTCGATGGTGACGGCAGACTTGTGCGGGTCGGGTGGTCGCGAGACTCCGCCTTCCCGGGCGCGAGGATCCGCACCTACGCATTAGCCGTAGTCCCGGGCGCCGACCGCATCGTGACCACCAGTGCGCCGATGGACGGGGAGATCACTGCGAACGTGATCCAGATATGGCGGCTCTCCGACCTGTCACTCCTCAAGACGATGGAAGTCCCCGCCGTCGCCGGCGACTCGGCGCATGTGATGCCGTTCGAGGTGCGCGCGCTGCCCGACGGCAGCGTCTTCATGAATAGCTACCACTGTGGGTTCTTCCACATCACCGGGCTTGCCGGCACGCCGAAGATCGAGCGGGTGATGGCAATGTCGCAGGCGAATCCGCGAAACTTCGGCTGCTCGGTGCCGGTGATCATCCGCCACTATATGGTCATGCCCATCGCGTATGCGCACCGCTACGCGACCATCGACATCGCCGACCCAGCGCACCCCAAGGAGGTCGCTTCATTCCCAACCGACACAACGTTCTTTCCGCATTGGGCGTCAGTCGATCCCGGGAGTGACCGGATCGTCGTCACGGACCAGGGCGACGGCCAATCGGTGGTCAAAATCATGCATTTCGATGCGATGACCGGCCGGCTGGCGTGGGACACGAACTTCAAAGACTCCGGGGCGACGTCACCGGGCGTGAGCTTCAGGCGCGCGAGCTGGCCGAACGGCGTCATCGGGATGGCGATGCCGCACGGCGCGGTGTTCGGGCCCTAGCCGTAGTTAGTGCTAATCACGCCCGCGTCACGGCGAATAAGCCAGCGACGATCGCGTGGGCGGACCTCGTGTTCGAGTCACCCCGGATCACTCCTCCAGCGTGTCGCGCTCACTACTGCCGCGAGCCAGCCGGTCATTTGCGTTCCGAATACGGGGTCCGAAGCGCTCGCGTCAGGCGTCGCCCGAACAACAGGAGCAGCAGCCCGCCCGCCGCGGCAATCACGACGTCAATGCCCCAGAACCTCGCGGGGCTCATCCGTTCGTAGTACCCGCCGATCCATCCGATCAGGATGTTCGACACGAACAGGCTCATGAACACGATCCCCATCATGGTCGAGTTCACGATCGCCGGGGCGGCTCGTGACACCAGCGCTAAGAGCGTCGGCCACTGATAGAGGAATGCCACGCCCAGTGTCGCCGAGTACAGGATCGGCCAGACCGGGTTGACGAGTGCGTCACCGGGCCGGACGCTCGCGGCCGCCAGAATCAGATTGCTCCCTGCCGCGAGCCACGCGCCTATTCCGATCTTTGTGACGTCGTCCGGCTCACCACCCCGGGACGCCTGCTGCCGCCAGGCCCAGAGGAGCGGCGGCACCAAGACGATGCAGGTGAACGAATTGAGCGCGATGTACCACGGGATCGGCACATGGAAACCGGCAACTGTCGGCTGAACACGCTGCTGCATCCAGACCGGGAAGACGTTGAAGAGTTGATAATAGGCCGTCGATTGAAAGACACTCAGTGCCGTCACCGCACCGAGCACGGCGATGATGTGCCAGTCGGCGCGGGTAAGCCGGCTGCTCTCAGACGCCGGGGGATCCACCCTTGCCGGCAGATACCGGTAGCCATGGAGATAGGTCACGAGGCCGAACATCATGAACACGGCGGCGATGCCGAAGCCGTAGCTCCACCCATAGACCTGTGCGAGCAGGCCGCAGAGCAACGGTCCGAGCACTGAGCCGACATTGATGCCGGTGCTGAAGATGACGAACCCGTGATTGCGGCGCGCTTCGTCGTCTGGTGGATAGAGCGCACCCACCTGGGCCGAGATGTTGCCCTTGAGAAAGCCTGATCCTACCACGAGCATGAGCAGGGCGGGCAGAAATGCCCGATCAAAGGTCATCGCCAGGTGGCCTGCACTCATCGACACGGCGCCGATCACCACCGCGTTGCGCTGGCCGATCCAGCGATCCGCGATCAGGCCGCCGAGCAGGGGCGTGAAGTACACGAATCCGGTATAGAGCCCAACGACGCGGGCCGCGAGCGCCTGGTTCGACAGCGGCCCGGCGAAGAACTCGAGCGAGTGACGAAGCGCCTGAAACCCGGCGACATTTCCGACGTGTCCGGGCAACAACAGCTGGTCGATCATGTACAGCGCCAACAGCGCCGTCATTCCGTAATAGGAGAATCGCTCCCACGCTTCGGTGAACGCGAGGTAGAAGAGTCCCTTGGGGTGACCACGAAACAGGGGGTCACTTCGTCCCCGTAGCTCAGGTGGATAGAGCGGTTTGCTAAACCGATGGCCTGGTGTTCGAGTCACCCCGTCGGCACTCTCCAGCACAACTACTCAGGCTTATTAGACGGCTCGGGAATCGGCCAACAGATCGTCACCAATCCTGGCGCTTACAGGCTCGGAACGGCGTAGCGGAAGACGGCGATGTAGTGGCAGATGCTGCCGCCCAGGACGAACACATGCCAGATGGCGTGTCCGTACCGAAGCCGCTCCCACGCGTAGAACAACGTGCCGGCGGTGTAGAGGAGACCGCCGCCGAGGAGCCAGATGATCGCCCAGGCGCTCAAGTGGTCGAAGGCAGGTCTGGCCGCGAGAAGGCCCAGCCACCCCATCACCACATAGATCACCGTCGTCGCGCGCGACAGCCGGTGCCGGATCAGTGCCGTGAAGAGCACGCCGATGATCGCGAGTACCCAGATGGCGGCGCATAGCCACCATCCCCACGCCCCACGCAGGTTGAGGAGCGCAAACGGTGTGTACGTGCCCGCGATCAGCACATAGATCGCGGCGTGGTCCATGACGCGGAAGATTGGCTTCGCGCGCCGGTTCGGGATCGCGTGATAAAACGTCGACGCCGCGTAGAGGAGGATGAGTGACAGCGCGTACACCGCGTCGGCCGCGAACCACAGCGCGTCATGCTGCTGTGCGATGACGAAGAGCAGGATCGCCGAGCCGGCGATGGCTCCGACCAGCCCGGCGCCGTGAGTAATGCTGTTGGCGATCTCCTCGCCCAGCGAATACGGCCGCCCCGCGGGCTCGGGGCCGTTTCCAGCGAGGCTGAGTTTCGGCCGGCCGGCCGCCTGGCCCATCACGCGCCGCGGTTTTCGCCGCCGCCGGCGGCTATCAGGTTGCAATACGCCATGAATGCAAGATAAGAGAAACGACGGCCGGACGGTGCCAGACACGCGTCTGTGTGTAAGCCGATCGGCGAGCGATGGGGGTCACGTCTCTGTCTCATGCGCGTTAGGCTTCGCCCAGACATGACCCCTGACATCGCGCCCATGTCGCCGGTGCCCGCCACACGGCCACCAGCCTCGGCACGGTCGTGGGCCACGATGGCCGCGGTCTGGATCGCCTGTGTGGCCTACCTCGCGGCTCGGGTGAACCGCGACTGGACGCCGCACGACGAGGGATTGCTCGCGCAAAGCGCCGAGCGCTTGCTGGCAGGCCAACTGCCACATCGTGACTTCAGGGATGCGTACACGGGGCTGTTGACCGCGTATCACGCGCTAGCCTTTGCCATCGGCGGGCATTCGCTATTGACGCTCCGGATTGCGCTGCTATTGGCCTTTGCACTCTGGATACCAGCCTACTACGCGATCGCAAAACGATTCCTTGGTTCGCCGGGCGCGGCGATCACGACGGCTGCGGCCGTCGCGTGGAGCGTACCGAACTACTCGGCCTCCATGCCCTCGTGGTACAACCTGTTTCTGGCCACAGCAGCGACATTGGCCGTGCTCCGGTACCTCGACGAGCCAACACGTCGCCGCTGGCTCGTCATCGCGGGATGCTGCGCCGGTGCGTCAGTCCTCGTGAAGATCGTAGGCGTCTACGTCATCGCTGGCATTGGCCTCTTTCTCTACTGGCGCCGCCTCGCTGCCAGCCGCGATCAGCCCGGTGCCGCTCCCGCGCCGGTGATGCGTGGCTGGATCGGGCCCGTCACGGCGTTCGTTGTGGCCGCACTGGTATCGGCCGGAGTCGTGGGCCTCGTCCACCGCACCATGACGTCAGGCGTCGTGCTCCACTTCATCTTCCCCGGAGTGGCGGTTGCAATCATCGTCGCGCTGGCTGGCCTGCGATCTCGCCACGTTCGCTGGACTGAGTTATTGCTTGATCTCGCCACGTTCGCCGCGGGCATCGCCCTGCCCGCGTGCCTGTTTCTGATTCCATTTGTCGCCGGACATGCGGTCGGTGCGCTCATCTCCGGAGTATTCGTGGCGCCGCTCCGGCGTCTCGTCTCCGCCACGTTGCCACCGCCATCGTTTGCCGAGGCCGCACGAGCGCTACCCATTATTGCTGGCGTCTGGGCTGCTACTCGTCTGGGGGAATCGGTACGGCGATATGCGATTCTGGTCGCGATCCCTCTAGGTGCCGTCGTATTGGCGCTCTCGTATCATGGAACGCTGTATGTCGATATTGTGGACGCCGCGCGCGCTCTGATTCCGATAACGGCCATCGTGGCGCTGGCACTGGCGATCCCAACGTGGCACACGCCGGCATCGGCGAGCCGGCAGCGGGCAGTACTGCTGGTGTTCGTGGTGGTCTTCTTCAGCCTCATACAGTTCCCGTTCGCTGCTGTCGTCTACTTCTGTTACATCGTTCCGCTCGCCTTCCTTGCTATCATTGCGATCACGGCGGAGCTGAACCCTCGCATTCCGGCGGGAGTTGGCGGTCCATTGCTTGTGTTCGCCGTCTGCTTCGCCGTCTGGAGGATGAACACTAGGGAGTACGTCACACTCGGCGTCGGCGGGCCGGCTCCCAAGCCGGCCGCTGTCCTGCCGCTGCCTCGCGGTGGTCTGCGCGTGAGCAGCGAGGACAGCGCGATCTACACGGAGTTGGTTGCCACCGTGCGGGCACATGCGACCAACGACTACATGTACTGCACGCCCGACTGTCCCGAGGCGTACTTCCTGGCCGGGTTGAAAAACCCGACGCCTACGACATTCGAGTTCCTGGACGACTCAACAGGTGCAAGGGACCGCACCCTGCGTGCGATCCGCGATCATCGAGTCGGGGTAGTCGTGTTGAACGGGCAATTTCGTTTCTCCGCACCGGATTCAGCGCTCGAGGATGCGCTGGGAGACCAGTACCCCGACTCGGCATGCGCTGGCTACTTCACCGTGCTATGGCGATAGCTGCGCGCCCGCCTTGCAGCGCGAGGCGGGGCAGTCAGGGGCAAGCTGCGCTACGCTGCCGGTGGACGGCGACTTGCCGGAGATACCGACAGGGCGGACGCCCGCCATCCCTCGTCCACCGTCCGGCGGATGCCATCGCGAAACCGCACTTGGGGCGTCCACCCCAACCGGGTTCGGATCTTCTCAGGGCTCAAGGCGCGGCGCCTGATATTGTCGATGTCCCGGCGGTCGACGTGTTCAATGCGGATGCCCTCCCCGAAGAGGCCTCGGATTTCGGCCGCGATCGTATTCACCGAGGTCTCGACACCAGTACCGATGTTGAACACGTCGCCAATCGCCTTCGGCGAGACCGCGGCGAGCACGGTCGCTTCGACCACATCGTCGATGTACGTGTAGTCCCGCGTCTGTTCACCGTCGCCGTGCACCGTCAGCACTTGGCCCGCCGCCGCGGCATCGAGAAACTTCCCGATGACACCACAATACGGGTTCGACGTAGTTTGCCCCGGGCCGTAGACATTCGAGTACCGGACGCAGACCGTCGGTAGCCCGTATGCCATGTGATACAGCAATGCGTACTGTTCGCCCAGGTATTTCGTCGCCGCGTAGTGGTTGAGGATGTGCGGAGGATCGAGCTCGTCGGCAGGAAGGTGTCTGCAGTTTCCATAGATCGACGTCGACGACGTATAGAGGAAGCGCTGCAGGGCCGCGGGCTGCTCGCGACGGAGCCACTCCAGCAAGCGAAGTGTGCTCATCGCGTTCACGGTCAGATCGCTTTCAGGATCCGTCCCGCAGGTCAGGATGGTACGGCACGCCAGATGGAAGATCCACGGATTCGCCCGCAGATGCGTCTCGAACTTCGCGGGGTCACGGATGTCTCCGATGACCACGTCCACGTTTCGTGGCAGCGCATCCGGCAACGACGCATTAGAGCAGTCATCGATGACCGTCACCCGGCAATCGAAACGCTCGACGAGAAAGCGTGTCAGGTTCGAACCGCAGAAGCCAAGCCCTCCGGTCACCAGAACACGCTGCCCGTGAATCGCCTTGCACTCCTTGTCCAACGCGAATTGCATCATCCATCTCCCGTGTGATCCACGCCAGGGTATGGCGTCTAGGTCTGACGAGTCGCCCGCGGTCCTGGGCACGGCCGTCAGCCAGGCCAGTTCACTCGGATGGCCTGGCCAGCCGGTGTCGCGATCCCAACCGAACACGGCCCGGCATAAATAATATTCACACGACCACGAATGGGCGTTTCTTGCCCTATTGGCTCTGCCACCGCACAACGAAGTTGTCGACGACCGATGAGTCTGGGAAGCGCGCTCGCAGGCTGTCCGCGAGAGTGGAATCAATGCGGGCTGAAAAGAGCGGCGTGGAGTTGACCGCAATGGCTGTCACGCGATGGGAGTCGATGGCACGAAGCACTCGGGCGTCATGCCCTTTAGGGTCGTCGAGGAAATCGAACAGAGTTGGTGTCGGATTATGAAGTTGCGAGAGATAGTAGAGTTCGGGACAATCTGGGGCCGCGTACGTGTACCCGCCGGGCGCGCTGTGGTCGCGCAATAGCTTGGTGACCTGTGTGTAACGCAGCGACTCGATCGGACTGGACCATAGGCCCGTTCTTGCAATCGGCAACGCGACCGTAGGCCATGCACTTTGAGGCGCGTATCGGCCGACCACCGAGATATGCCCCGGATTCACGCGCATGACTCCGAACGCCAAGAAAAATGCGGCCGCAACCGCCGGTCGTGGGCCGACGCCTCCCTCGCGAGATGTGATGGTCGCCAACAGCGCCAGAATCGCGATGGGGGCAAAGTACAAGATGTAGTACGAGCCGGCGTAGGGAACTTGCACCAGGCTGCATAGCGCCGTCATGCAGACGAGGAGCCAGATCTGCTCCCGGCGGCGCGGCGAATCCGTGGGCGCGCCGTCCAATCTCCATAGTAAAAACCCTCCCGCCACGACGGTGGCCGGAGCGAGGTACCGGATCGCAAGCCACAGGTCGGCGTACACGGGGCCGCCGTGCGCGGTTACGACGAGCGCCAGCCCGGCGGCGACCGCCAGCGCGATCCACACACTTCGCGCGCGAACGTCGCGGTGCTCGACGCTACGCCACGACGGTACGAGGACCACGACCCACAGCACGGCGGCCCATATGGTCTTCAGCGAAACTGGAAGCTCGGCCGCGTACAGCGCCCGCCGGGTGGGATCGACAAACACGCCGCGAACAAGATCTCCTACAGCGTGGGCCTCGACGTACGGGACGAGAAATAGAGCGATGGGTAGTGCGACACCCAGCAGAAAGAACCCAATCAACCCAGTGAGGAATCGGAACCGGGCGATTGACGAGACGCCGGGAGGGCGACGCCATTCCATCTCCACCAGCAATGCCGCGAGCAGTGTCCCCGGCAGCACGAAATGCAGGAAGCGCGCATGACTCGGAAGCCCTGCCACGAGCTTGACGAGCATCACCACGAAGAGCGCCAACGCCGCAGCTACAAAAATCGCGTACCAGCGATCCGGCCGGGCGCCTGCGGTCGGGGCGCGACCATGCGCCAGTCGGTATTCATGCCACACAAAGAACAGCAGAGCGCCGGCGATGTAGTACAGTCCGACGATCTTGACCAACATCGACAGGCCGCCCAGGACACCTGCGCAGACAATCCATCGCCTGTGCTCTGTTTCCGTGAAGCGGATCAACGCGGCCGTACCGAGTGTGGCGAAGAACAGGTTGTACCACGATGGCATCGCCGCCGGATACGTCGGTACACTCCAGACCACGCACAGCAATGTGGCGATCGCAGCACCTGCCGGATGCGCAAAGCGGCTGGCGATATAGAAGACGACTGGCACCCACAGGACGAAGACCCCGTACAGGGCCCAGCGAAGATTGACGAGTCGTACGCTAGTCCACCGATACACGGTGGCGTCGGCTTCGCTCAGGCCCCCCGTGTAGACGTCATCGAAATCACGATGCGGTACCTCTCCCGCGAGTACCCGCTCGGCGGAGTGCCCGAGGACGCCTTCGTCCAGAGGAATCCATCCCCGATCGATACGTGAGCCAACATATGCCGCGGAAACGAGCCACACCGCCAGGAGCGCCACCCACCTCAGCTTGGCCATGTCCACTCCGGACTTGTCCCCGGCGCCCGGCGCAGAATGATGACCCGCTACTCTCGCACCAGCCGCGACACGATCTCCAGCATCATCTGCGTCCCACGGCGGATGTTCTCCACGGAGATCCGCTCGTTGTTGCCGTGTACGCCTGACTCCTCGGACTGCGGTATCAGGAACGGCGCAAACCCGTAGCTCGCGATCCCGAGGTCGCGGAACCAGTGGCTGTCCGTGAACCCCGTCTCGACGGACGGCGCGACGCTCGCATCGGGGAAGTGGGTGTGCACGACCGCTGCGATCGCATCGTAGAGCGGGGTGTTCGTCGCCGTCACCGCCGGCGTGAAATCGATGATGCGATCGATCTTGATTTCGGGATCGTTCAGCACACCGGTGAACTCCCGCAGGAATGCTTCATGGTCCTGATCCGGCAACAGCCGGCAATCGACCAGTGCCTGCGCCTCCGGCGGCACGACGTTGATCTTGTTGCTCCCCTGCAACCCGGTGATCGAACACGTGTTCCGCAGCAGCGCGGCCAGTTGCGGCAGCTCGATCTGCAGCTCGGCCAAGGTGTTGCGGTCAGCGATCAGTGTCTGCGGGTTGGCGAGTTTGTCTCTCCATTTCGGTGACGCGACGGGCGCGATCGCGGCGAAGTACGCCGCCACCGCGGGCACCACGCGCGGCGCGAACTCGTAGGTCTGCAGGCGGTACAGCGCCCGGATCAGCCGGTTGGTCGCCGACGCCGGCAGCGGCGTCGATCCGTGCCCCGCTGCGCCCGTCGCCGTCAGCTTGAGCCAGAACGGTGTCTTCTGCGTGACTTCGATCGAGAACGACCGGCTCGATCCCTCGATACTGCCCGATCCACCTTCATTGATGACGAAGCCCGCACCACGAAATGCCTCAGGGTGGTGCTGCACCACCCACTCCGCGCCGTACGTTCCACCCGCCTCCTCGTCGGCTGTCGCCATGAAGATCAGGTCGCGGTCAAGCGACACGTGCGCGCGATGCAGCGCCACAAATGCTTCCAGCTCGAGGATGCCCAGTGTCTTCGTATCGAGTGTCCCGCGCCCGTAGATCTGGCCGTTCTTGAGGGTCGCCGCGAATGGATCGGCATCCCAGTACTTCGGATCCGCCGGCACCACATCCATGTGGCTCAACAGCACGAGTGCGGGCTTGGGCCCGCCCTTGAGCCGCGCCCAGATGTTGCCGCGCCCCGGCGCCGACGATGCGGTATCGAAGGGGATCCCCTCCTGCTGCAGGATCCGCGCGAGGAACCGCATCGTCAGCACCTCATTCCCCGGCGGATTGGTCGTGTTGAGCCGGATGTAGTCGGTGGTGCGCTGAACGGCCTCGTCTTCGAGCTTGGCCGTGTCGATCGGAACCTGCGCCGGCGCCTGCGCGAAGACTCGCGCCGCAGACGCGCACGCGGCCACGAACACCACGGCACATATGATCATGGACCGGGCGGGCCAGTTCCTGCGGGACCCGTTGCTCCGGGACCAGTTCCTGCGATAAATGTGCATTCAGCCGGCTTCGGGAGGGGAAGGACGACGACGCCTGTGCCAGTATGCCCGGCACGCGGCGCCGCAAAGGTATCCCGGCCCCCAATGGGTGGCCAGCAGAGACCGCCCTCCATCGACGGACCGACAGCCGCCGAACCCTGGATCTCGTTCCCCGAGGCACCCTTCGGGGCGGCCGACGCGGTGGCGGGTATTCCATCCCCGAGCTGCAAGGCGACCGTCCGCCAAGCCGCCCCCTTGCTGTCCATACCACCGAATGACGGGGGATCTGGCGGTCCGAGCCGCGCCGCCAAATCTTCAACCCCCATGCGCGGCGTACCGTTTCCCGCAACCCGCCACTCGGTCCTTGGTGCCCTGCACAGCGCCGACGCGGGCGTGCGCGCGCAAGCGCTCGCCACGGTCGCCGAAGGCTACTGGCGGCCGGTCTGCGCCTATGTGCAGATGCGCTGGGAGCTGTCCCGCGATGACGCCGAAGACACGACGCAGAGTTTTTTCTCACGCGCGCTCTCGGGCAGACTCCTCGAACGATACGATCCCGCCAAGGCGCGCTTTCGCACCTACCTCCGCGTCTGCCTGGACGGACACGTCGCCAATGAACGCGCCGCGGCACGCCGCCTCAAACGGGGAGGAGGCACCACCGCCGTCCCGCTCGAGACGGATGCCCCGGCGTTCATCGCCCCGGACGCGGTCGATGCACTCTTCGAGCGCGAATGGGTGCGCGGTCTCTGTGCCGATGCGCTGAGTGAACTGCGGGACCGCCTCCAGCGCCGCGACCGGGAAATCGTGTTCCAGGTATTCGAGCGCTACGATGTCAGGGGTGCGGAAGCCGGCGCCCGCCCGACCTACGCAGCCCTCGCCGGTGAGTTCATGATCCCGGTGTCCCAGGTCACCAACCATCTCGCCGCCGCTCGGCGCGAGTTCCGCGAGGTCGTTCTCGACCGGCTCCGCCGCCTCACCGTCAACGACGCCGAATTCCGTGCCGAGGCGCGCGCACTCCTCGGAGCGGACGTGGCCGCCGCGAACCCGTGATGCCCCTCTCTGACGCGGCCGTCGCCTCGCTACGCGCCCTCGCCGATTGGCCCGACACGAGCGACTCGAAGTACGACATCCTCGAGCGCATCGGTCGCGGCGGCATGGGATCGGTCTATCTCGCCCACGACCGGGCACTCGACCGGCGCGTCGCGATCAAAGTGGTCAGCCTCCCGGAACCGCCCGCGGGCACCGGTCTCGCCGGCGAGCGGCTCACTCGCGAGGCACGGATCCTCGCCGGACTGGAGCACCCGGGCCTGGTGCCCGTGCACGATGTCGGAGTTCTCACCGACGGCCGCCCGTACTACGTCATGAAATGGATCCGCGGTACGCGGCTCGACGCCTACCTCCAGTCCCCACGAACCGAGGCCGCGCGGCTCCGGATCTTCGCGCGGATATGCGACGCCATCGCATTCGCCCACCAGGCCGGAGTCATCCACCGGGACCTCACCCCCGCCAACATCATGGTCGGCGCGTTCGGCGAGGTCCTCGTCCTCGATTGGGGCCTTGCTCGCATCCGTCTCGACCGCTCGGGTGTCTCACCGGTGACCACCCAGCCCGGTACGGTCATGGGCACGGCCGGCTTCATGGCCCCGGAGCTCGCGGCAGGCCGGTCCGACGCCAGCGATGAACGAACCGACGTGTACGCCCTGGGCGGCCTCCTGGAGGTGCTCACGCAGCCCCCTCGCGGCCAATTCACTCCGCGACCGCTGGCCGCCATTATCGCCAAAGCCCGCGCCGCCTCGCCGGCGGATCGCTACCCGGCCGTCGAGGCCCTGGCCTCCGATGTCGAACGCTACGGCGCCGGCGACCCGGTCGCAGCCTACCGCGAAGGCCCACTCGAATGGGCCTCCAGGCACGCCACCAGACACCAGACGGCGATCGTCCTTGTAGCCGTCTACATCGTGATCCGGGTAATCCTGCTCGCGTTCCGGTAAGCCCTTTCTCCTCTCTCTTTTCTCCTCTCTCTGCCGGGTTCTAAAGGAACGACCCTCCGCCGCGGAAGAGAATCCAAGGGCGCGTATCTCTCTCACTTCGCTGGAGGCCGGCCGTGAGCAAGCCAGTGTTTGGTCTGATCCTCGGTGGTATCCTCGGGATTTTCGATGGGCTGTCCGCCCTCGTGTCAGCCCCCGAGGTTGCGCCGCAAATCGTGGGCATCGTGATCGGCTCGACGTTCAAGGGCCTCATCACCGGTGTCCTGATCGGGTACTTCGCCCGCAAGGTCCACTCGCTCCCACTCGGCCTCCTCTTCGGATTGGTCGTCGGCGCGGTGCTCGCCTATGGCGTCGTGGCCCTTCAGATCGCGCAAGGTGGCAAGGCGTACTACCTGCCGATCATGCTCCCGGGTTCCGTGCTTGGACTCATCGTGGGCTACGCCACCCAGCGCCACAACGAGCACGCCAGCGAAGTCGCCGACAGCCGTTAACCCCGCTGCGTCCGGGACAATGCCCGGCGCCAGGCACTCTTTAGGCGGCGCCGGGTATGTTCCACGCTGGCACAGGTCGCGCTGCGCAGGCCGACCGCGGCGCACGACTCCTCCGCCCTGTCACCATGAACGCTCCAACCGCGATCGCCGCTCCAGCCGACGCTCCGCTCGCGCTGGCGCGAAGGGCGCCGCAGGCTGCAGTGCTGGCCTGCAGTGTGATCACTCTCGGCGCGGTGTCGCTCCTCGCCGCCTGCAGCGGACCCACATCGGCCGGGTCTGGCGGCCCATGCACGCCCACCGCGACAGTCACGCTCGCGCCGCAACGGGGCACGACGCTCGACTGCTCGGCAGGCGGCACCACGATCACGCTGGCCGCCAACGGCGCGACGTACCTTGTCGTCCCCGAATACGCCGTGGACGACGTGCCGTATCGGTTCCAGACGTTCTCGCTGGGTCACGACGCGCCCGTGACGATGACTGCGGTGGCTGCCCCGCCCATGCCGCTCGGAACGACAGGGCAGGCCAGTGCACCTGTCTTCGGCCTGCAACCCGCACTGCCCGCCAACCGCCTGAATCGTCGCCAGGCATCGTTCGATCTTCGAATGCTCGCGGCCGCGCGCCGGACGGCGAGTGGCATCTTACGCACCGGCGCACCACGCGCACAGGCGGCCGGCCCCGTCACCGTGCGCGATACGATCAATCAGTTGCGCACGTTCCACGTCCTTTCGGACTCGGACGGGTCGACGTTCGGGACGAGCGTGGCGCGTCTCGAATTCGCCGGCACAAATGTCTATGTCTACGTCGATACGGCCGCGCCAAGCAATGGATTCACGCCCACGCAATTGGCCAACTTCGGCCAGTACGCGGACAACCTGCTGTATAACCTCGACGTCAATACCTTCGGCGCGCCGACTGATATCGATCACAACGGCCACGTGATCATGCTCCTCACCCAGATCGTCAACGGCATCACGCCGGCCAGCGAGTGCCAGACGGAAGGGTATGTCGCCGGGTTTTTCTACTCAGGCGACCTGGCGCCTGGTGGCCGTGCTTCGAACAACGGCGAGATCTTCTATCAGGTGGTACCTGATCCGTCGGGGACTTTCAGTTGCGCGCACTCGGTCTCCAGCATCGTGAGCGGGACGCCCGGGACGTTTCTGCACGAGTTGCAGCACATGATCAATTTCGGCCACCACGTGATCATGCATAACAGCCCTCCCGAAGAGGGATGGCTCGACGAGGGCGAGAGCATTGTCGCGACCGAGTTGGCCGCTCGTCACTACGAGGCGCTCTTTCCGCCTCCCACTGGGCGGACGACTCCTTCACAGATCTTCCCCGATTCCGCGGAGCCGTTCATCACGGAACAGATCTTCGATTCGTACAACTACCTGCTCGAGTCCGATACGATCTCGCTGACACTGCACACCGATGCCGACTGCTGTCTCCAGTGGCGGGGCGGCGACTGGCTTTTGCTCCGGTACATGGGCGACCAGTTCGACTCGACGGTCTACGCGAGGCTCGAGAACGGCACCGTCACCGGCACCGCCAACCTCGCGACCGCCTCGGGAGTCGTGTTCCCCACGATCTTCGCCAATTTTGGCGTTGCGCTGTTTGCCGATAGCCTCCCCGGCGTGCCGCGGGGCGCCATTCCGCCCCAGTACCAGTTCCAGTCCTACAACTTCCGCACTGTCTACCATGCGCTGTTCGCCAGTGCCGATGGCGAGGACAATGTCACGCGGCCGTTCCCCATCGAGACGCAGGCACTCTCGGCAGGCTCGCCGCCGCCGAGATCAATGGTGCCGGGGACGATGACCTACTATCGGCTCGCCACGCCGTCCGGTGCCTCGACGGTGACGCTCCACTTCGCGGAACCGGGCGGCGCCAGGCTATCGCCGGGTCTCCATCCGCAGGTGGCAGTTTTCAGAATTCAGTGAGCTCAGGGAGCGGTTTTCGGGATTCAGTGAGCTATTGTCTGCTCACTCCCCTGACGAGTCGCCCCGGCAGGCCCGCGACACAGATTCGTCCCTGGTAGGGGCCGGTCGCGACCGGCCCTCCCGCAGCCGTCACTATGCTAGTGAATCCCGCGCGGGATCGTGTCGGTCCACGTCCGCATACGCACCTGCGCGTCGCCCACGTACAGGGTCCGCGTGATCGTGACGTGAAAGTCCGCCGAGTCGGAGCGCATGTCGATGACCGTGCGCACGCGGATGGAGCGCCCGCTGCCGGTGCGAATCACGTGGACTTCGTCCCCCAGGAACCGTGAGTCCGCCGGCACGTCGTCGTGTGTCTCGTACCGCTCTTTCTCGATGTTGTCGATCTCTCGCTGCCCGATCGCGTACGCGTCGCGGGTCATGAACTCCACCGCAGTGGTCTTCGCCAGCACGTCGTGCGTGACGACGAGCCCCGACGGCGCCCCGCGCGCGATGGTGCGCGCGTCCGGCGCCTCAGTCCGTGGCTCGGGTGCGGGAAGCCGCGCGACTTTCGCATGATCAAACGGAACGATCGGTAGCTCGAGCGCCGAACGCGCATCGTTCGTGGCGAGGCTCGTCGTCATCGCATACGGCGTCGGCCACACCATCGGGAATTGCGCGTTCGCGACCGCGATCCGGATGCGATGGCCAGGCTGAAATGTCCACGTGGTGAAATGCAGCGTGTCCACGATGTCGGTCGCGGTTCCGGGCGTGAGCGGGATAGGGGAGAGCCGTGAGGCACGCTGGGCGCCGCTCACCTGGCCGCCGGTCACGAGCGCGACTTCGCCGTCTGGATTCACATCTTCCAGCCGCACGGTCCAGTCGGCGATCGGCGCCGTCGCCGATACCCGGAGATGCACGCGGGGAAGGCCTACGATCTCGAGCGGCTCGCTGAGCACCGCGCCGTCGTAGATGAGGCTCGTCCCGTCGTCGGCTGCCATGTTCCCCGTAGGATCGTTCCACCACACGGGAACGGCGGTGCCGCTGCCCGCGATGTATCGCAGTCGATCCTCGCCGGCCGCCCCCGAGACCTGGTCCGCCAGCCCGTGGTTCGCATCCGGATACCACGTCCGCCATCGGGTCCGCGTGATCGGCCAGTCCTCGAAGCGCCACACGCCCGCCGTCGTCTGCTGCGTCGCATCGGGCGGTTGCCCCGCGCGTATGAAGAGCGTCAGCCTCGGCTCATCCATCACGCCATTTTTGGCGCCTTTGAGCCAGTAGTCCCACCAACGTACCGCCTGCGCGCGCCACTCGATGTCCGGTCCGGGAACCGCGTCGTCCGGATAGTCGTGCTTCCACGGTCCGATCTCCGCCTTGATCGGCGCTTTGACGCTGTCCAGCATGCGGATCACCGGATCGCGATACCCGTCGAGCAGCCCGCCGATCAGGAAGCTCGGGGTCTGCAGTTGGTCGAAATGGAAACGGAGGGAGTGGCTGCGCCACCAGTCGTCGTCCACCGGGTGCCGAAGGTAGGCCAGCAGCCAGGGCTCGGTGTCGAATCGGTTCGCAAAGAAGGCGGAATCCGTCCGATAGTCCGGCGGCGCCGGCAGCCCGTTCTCGTGATCGATCTGTAACGCGTACTGATCGACTTTGAGAAGTCCGTCGTTGTAGTGGACGTCGTCGTGGTACAGATCATCGGATGCGTACATCGCGAGGATGGCCTTGAGCGCCGGCGGGTGCCGCATGGCGACCTGGATCGAGTTGAAGCCGCCCCACGATTTGCCCCACATGCCGACGACGCCCGTACTCCCCGCCATCTTCGCCAGTTGCGCGATGACTTCGACGGCATCGTTCAGTTCCTCGTCGGAGTACTCGCGCGGCGGGAGATGCCCCTCGGATGAGCCGGTGCCACGGATATCCACTTTCACCATGAGATAACCGCGACGCACGAACCAGCTGTAGAGGGGATAGTCCCGCCGGTAGAACGAATCTTCTTTCCGGTAGGGCAGCATCTCGACGAGCACCGGAAACTTCTCGGTCGGTGATCGCGGCACGGGCCGGAAATACGTGACGGCGAGTTGCACACCGTCCGGCATCCGGAGCCACCCGCGCTCGATCCGGAAATCGTAGAGCGGCGCGGCTGGCGGCGGAGCGGCGTGCCGCACCATCCGTCCCTGGTAGGCGCCTGTCGCGACCAGCTCTCGTGCATGTGCACGATTGCCGGCACGACCGGCTTCCGGCCGCGCATCCCGAGCGCCAGGCGCGACGCGGGCGCCCGCTGGCACCGCGATCGTAGCCGCCATCGCGGCCACCACCAGGAGCCGCGGCAATACACGGAGGGACGACATGGGACATGAACCTATGCCGCGATATGGTCCGCCGGGAGCGTATTCGCGACATCGAGTGCCGGCTCCATCTCTCTCAGTGGCTCTTGACGGCCGCCGCGGATAAGTTGCGAGTGCCGCCGCCACGATCGCCGGCAGCCTCGCACCAGTAGCTCCGTCCCCCCAGCCCTCGCTCTCATGTCTGCTACCGCCCTGCATGACCTGGCGCATGGCGTGACCAGCGCCGATTCGCTCGAATCACTATGGATGCCCTTCACGCCGAACCGCGTGTTCAAACGCGCGCCGCGGCTCCTGGCATCCGCCAAGGACATGCACTACACCACGGTCGACGGACGGCAGATTCTGGACGCCGCGGCCGGTCTCTGGTGTGTCAACGCGGGCCATGGGCGGGCTCCGATCGTCGAAGCGATCCGCACCGCGGCCGGTGAGCTCGATTACGCGCCTTCGTTCCAGATGGGACACCCCCTGGCGTTCGAGTTCGCCGCTCGGCTCGCAGACAAGATGCCCGGTGACCTCGATCACGTGTTCTTCGCGAACTCAGGCTCCGAGGCCGTGGACACGGCGCTCAAGATCGCGCTCGCCTACCACCAGGCACGCGGCGATGTGCGCCGCACTCGCCTGGTCGGCCGGTCGCGCGGATACCACGGCGTTGGGTTCGGCGGGATCTCCGTCGGCGGCATCGACAACAACCGCAAACAGTTCCCGGCGCTCCTGCCAGCCGTCAGTCACCTGCCCGACACGCACGACCCCGCACGCAACGCGTTCAGCCGCGGCCAGCCGGCCCACGGCGCGGACCGCGCCGATGCGCTCGAAGCGCTCGTCCGCGAATACGGCGACACGATCGCCGCGGTCATCGTCGAGCCGGTGGCCGCGTCCACCGGCGTGCTGGTTCCCCCGGTTGGCTACCTCGAACGCCTCCGCGCCATCTGCGACAAGCACGGCATCCTGCTCATCTTCGATGAGGTGATCACGGGTTTCGGACGGCTCGGCGCGCCCTTCGCCGCGGAGTACTTCGGCATCCTCCCCGACATCATGGCGGTCGCCAAAGGTCTCACCAACGGCTCGATCCCCATGGGCGCCGCGATCGTCCGCCACGGTGTCTACGAGGGTGTGCTCAACGGAACCAGCTCGGGCATCGAGTTCTTCCACGGCTACACGTACTCCGGCCACCCGCTCGCGGCCGCGGCAGGGATGGCCGCGCTCGATGTCTACGAGCAGGAGGGCCTGTTGACCCGCGCAGCCTCGCTGAGCGAGTACTGGGCGGATGCGGTGCATTCGCTCCGGGGTCTCCCCCATGTCATCGACCTGCGCAACCTCGGCCTCATGGCGGGGATCGAGCTGGAGCCCCGCCCCGATGCGCCGGCGACCCGCGCGTACGATGTGTTCACCGACTGCTTCGCGCAGGGCGTGATGATGCGCACGACCGGGGACACGGTCGCACTGTCACCCCCGCTCATCGCCGAGCGCCACCACATCGATCAGATGTTCGCGACACTCGGCCGCGCACTCCGGCGAGTCGCTTGATGTTCTCCTTTCTCCTCTCTGCTTTTCTCCTTTCTACGACTCCAGCCCGCGCTCGTTCTTCCGCATGAGCGCGATGAACGCTCCCGCCACCACGGGATCGAACTCGCGCTCGGCCCGCCGCTCGATGTAGTGCAACGCCTTGGCCGACGGCCACGCAGCCCGGTAGGGCCGGTCGGTGTGCAAGGCGTCGTAGACATCGCACACGTGCACCACGGTGCTCGCGTAATGGCAGTCGCGGGCGAAATGCCGGCGCGGATACCCGCCGCCATTGATCATGATGTGATGCTCGAAGGCCACCGCCGCCGGCAGGGTCAGCCGCCGGTCGCTGTTGAGGATGATGCGCGCTCCGTCGCTCGGATGCCGCTCCAGTAATTCCCGCTCCTCGGGCGAGAGGCTGCCGGGCTTCGACAGGATCTCCGGCGGGACCCGGACTTTGCCCAGGTCGTGCAGCAGCCCCGCGACGCCCATGATGCGCACGTCACGCGGATTGTTCCCCAGCGCTTCGGCTAGCGCCATCGAGAGCACCGACACGTTGATCGAATGCGTCGTGGTGTACTGGTCGAACGACTTGAGCTTGAGCAGCGGGATCAGCATCTGCCCGTCGCTGTGCAATGCCCCCGACAGCGACCGCACCACCGCCTCGGCCTCCACCAGTGGCACCGCCTCGTCGCTCGCGACCTGGCTGTGGATGTAGCGGATCGCCTCCGACTCCTCATCCAGGCTGACTGGCACGTCGATCATTGCCGGTTCCACGCTGCCGCCGCCGGTCGTGGCGCCCTGGATGCCGATCGGCCCGAAGCGGATCGCGGTCTGCCGCGACAGGTTCTCGCTCTGCAGCGGGCCCCGCCCCGCCGCGTCGCCATTGGCGCCGGTCGCGCCGATGCCGCCGTTCGGGGTCGCGATCAGCCGCGCGTGGACGTCCTCGATGAAGATCGCGAATTCATCGGGGCTGACGTCCGCCGTCACTTCGATGCGCTGTACGCCGATCGTCGCGAACCGGTCGGACCACTCCCAGTCCTGCAGCTCCCGGATCGCATCGTAGCCGTACACGACATCACGTCCCAGAAAGCTGAACGACGGCTCCTCGTCTTCCACCTGCAGCGCGCGCAACGCCTCGTAGCAGGTGTTGATGGCTTTGTAGCGCGCCGGATGCTGCGGACCGTACAGCGAGCTCGCGGCCAGCGCACGCGACAGCTCGTGCAGGAAGCGGATGGGCGGATTCACGCGAGGCTCAACGGGCCGCCGCCATCGCGGCGGCGCGGACTTCGGGATCGGGCGACCCCGCGGCGCGCGCCAGCATCGGCGCGACCTGGGTCGCGGTCGGCCAGTGGGTGGCCAACGTGGACAGCACCGCCAGTACCGCCGCGGACTTCGGCGCCAGCCGCTCGCGATGCAGCCACCGTGACCGGGTGACCGCAAGATTGAGAAGACAGGGCAGGGCGGCGGCCGCGCGCGTCGCACCGAGCGCCCGGATCGCCAGCACCTGCAGCTCGCCAGGCAGAGTCCCCGCGGCGACGCGCTGCACGAGCCTCGGCACCACGCCCGGCGGACAGTCTTTCTGCGACGCGTCGATCCCGAGCCGGAAGATCTGCGGATCGGTGTCGCCCAGCGCCAATGTCAGCGCGGCGATGCGCGTCGCGGGCCGCTTGAGCATCATGCGGATCGCTTCACGCCGCACGCGGGCGTCCATGTGCGACCCGTATGACACTGGGGAGAATCCGTCCGGCCACACGTCGATGTTGCCGAGGAGAATCAGAAGGTTCCGCTGGATGAACCACGGCGCGCCTCCCAGCCGGGCCACGATCGCCGGGCCAATCCCGTCGCCGAGATGCGTCACGAGAGCCAGGAGCTTGCGGCGCGCCGCTCGCGATTGCGACGCCGCCAGGACATCGAGCAGCACGTCGGTACCCGCCACTCCCACTCGCTTCGCGAACGCCTCCACCCGCTGGGGGTCGGGATTGGGCAGCTCGAGGACCCGGCGGAAGTTCTCCGGCGTCGAGATGCGTCCCCGGATCACACCGGGCAGGGGATTGTCGGCGGGCGCCCGGTCGAGGATGTCGAGGAGTTGCTCGATGTCGCCGCGCGCGATGATCGCGTTCACGGCGTCCCACAGCGACGTGCCCGCGTTGCGCAGCTCGAGGCAGATCTCGATCGTTCGCTCGGGCTCGCACACCTGCGATACCGCTAGCGGGCGCCCTGGCTCCGCCAGCGGAGCCGTGAGGCGGTCGAGCACCCGCTCGTAGCCCGCGGGATTCGGGTTCGGCGCCGTCCAGTTGTCGATCATGTCGCGCACGTGCTCGCGAAAAGCCGCGTCGGCGGCGGATCGCGCCGACGCGCCCCCATGCTTCGCGTGATTGGCCAGCTTCACGAGCAGGCGGAGCAGGGTCTTCGAGATCGACTTCTGTGAAACGTCCGCCGCGGCCACGGTGAGCGTGAGCACCGCATCGGTCGCCATGCCGGCGGAGGCGTCGTTCAGGAAAGTGCGCCGCTGCACCAGGTTGCCACCCATCTCCAGCAGGCGATGCACGGCCTCGGGACTGAGGTCGCGCACGAGACGCGAGACGCGCGATCGCAGTTGTGAGGTGTCGGTCGTGTCGGTCGTGCGCAGTTGCTGGGCGATCTGGATGAGATAACCCACGACCGCCTGCTCGTACCCGGTCTCGCGCGATCGCGCGTTGATTGCCTTGGCGACTTCGCTGGGATCTGTCTCGGCCAGGATGTCCTTACCCGGGCCACTCCCGGGCCCCTGGCCGCTCCCCTCACCCCCGCCTTGCCCCCCGCCGTGGCCGCCGCCCTGATCGACGACCATCGCGGCTTGCGCGAGCGCGAGCCAGAGCTCCGCGCCACGCGGCAGCGAGCGCGGACCGCCCTCCGCCTCGCCATCTTCGTCGCCGGCGAGTTCCAGCCGCTCGTACGATTGCCGGTACAGCGTAATGTGCCGCCAGCTGGCGACGACGCGCGCAGCCTCGGACAACGGCTCGCGCCCGAGTTCTTCAGGATCGCGCGCGAGACGCGCGAGAAACCCCGTCAGCTCGTCGAGAGTGAGTCCGTCCGCGAACCGGAAGCCCGCCAGCCGGTGCCCATGTAACCGTTCCGCAAGGCCGCTGAGGTGAGGATTGCGAGGATCGGTCGCGTTGCCGTCGATGACGAGTTGGTCCCGCGCCACACCCACCGACACAGCCTCGACGCTGGCGAGCAATGGTGTCATCCGCTGGATCAGCCGCTGTTCCGCGGCCGCCAAGGTCGGATGGCCGCCGGGATACATCGCGCGCCGCTGCAACGCCACCGCGAGCTCGACAAGAAAATCCGTGAGCTCTTTGGACAGCGCTGGCGCAGTGCCTGCAGGAGGACGCGCTATCGGCGAACGGATGGCGTCGGTCAAGGAGTGATGGCGATCGGGTTCGAGCCGGCTGCGAGTGCACCGGCACCTTCGGAGCGGCTAACTCGGAGCGGCTAACTCGGAGCGGTTAGTTCGGAGTGGCTGGTTCGGAGGCTGCGGCGAGAGCGCGGGACGACCGGTACAAGCGCCCCGGGGACCGACTCCCTGGGTCGCGTGGCTCAGCCGCCCCGTAACTGACGACCCGGTGTCCCAAAAAGCATTTGCGGAGGACGGATCCGGGAAGGACCGCGAAATGGGCCTGGGCAGGCTCGGCGCAGCACCGGTTGGCTGGACCGGACGCGGCGGTATTTACTTGCCAGCGGTGGCGGGTAAGTTGTAGTAGGATAGGGGGTTGGCGGACATGGCAACACCTTTGCCCCATGATACAGCGGCTGATCCTGCCAGGCCCTCGGAATCACGTCGCCAGCGAGGATCTCCCGTTGGCGCCACCGAAGCTCTAGTGTATGTAGGGAACCCGATCCTACGAATACGGAGGTGGGAGATGCACAGAGTTGCCCGGTACGCCCCGGTTCTGGCGGCGTTTCTCGCGCTGACCGTAGCCGGCTGCAGCAACGAAGATAAGCCGGATGCAAAAGGCCAGCTCACGATGCAGGGCACCGTTCACGCGTCGCAAGCCGCTGACGGCACCCCGTGCTGGGAGTTCCAGTCCGCGAAGGGCAAGGCTTACGAGCTGGAACCCGCCCAGGTGCCGCCGGAGTTGCTGGTGGATGGCGCGCAGGCAACGATCGTCGCCAAGCCACGCACGGGCTTCAGCTATTGCAAGGTCGGCACGATCGTCGATGTGGTCGGACTCAACCCCACCTCCGCATCGTCGTCGTAAGCATTCGCGTCGGCACGTGATGGACTAGGCCGGCATCGCACGTGCGGCCCCCAACGGGGCCGCACGTGCGAAACCGCTGCGCCCCCCGCGAGCGACACGCACAGGTGCCGGTTGTGTCGCAACGCTTGCAGGGCCCTTACGAGCGCTCCGCCGCGAGTACCTCGTGCGCGGCGTTCCGGCCATGGATGCCAATGACGCTGCCCCCAGGATGCGTCCCCACGCCGCACAGATAGAAGTCCGGCATCGGTGTCCGCGCAGACAGCCGGCGATCCCACATGTGCTCGGGCCGGATGTCGCCGTGGAAGATGTGACCGCCCGTCAGCCCGACGCGATGCTCGACATCCGGAGGGCCCAGCACTTCCAGGTCGATGATCGCGTCCGGCAGGTTGCTGCAGTGCCGCCCGATATCGGCCACCACCCGCTGCCCAACTTCGCCGCGCCGCGTGTCCCACGTCCCGCGCGCGAACCGGTGCGGCACGTACTGCGAGAACACGCTCATGGTGTGGACACCCGCCGGGGCAACGCTCGGGTCGTACACCGTGTGAAGATAGATCTCGGTCCACACGCGATCCGGTAACTCGCCGCCGCGCGCGGCACGCAGCCCACGATCCCATTCGGTCTTCGTGAGCGGCGTGTTGATCTGTCCGGTGTGATGGTCGCCGCGGGTTCCCGGCCGTGCTTTGAAGTCCGGCAGCTCGCGCAGGGTAATGTTGACCTTGGCGGTCACGCTCTCCATCGGGATCTGCTCGACCTGGGCACGCCAGCCCGCATCGGCATGCCGGTCCAGAAGCCGCAGTGTCGCGCGAGGGTCGGCGTTGGACACGATCGCGGACGCGGCGATGTGCTCGCCCGACACCAGCTCGACGCCCACACCCGGCGTGATCCGCGCGACAGGGACGCCAGCCGCGACGGTCGCCCCGGCTTCACGCGCCGCATCGCAGAGCAGGAAGGAGATCATGCCCATCCCGCCGCGAACATATCCCCACGTGCCGGCCTGGCCGAACATCCGTCCCGACGCGTGATGGTAGTACACGGATGCAGTCCCGGGGTCACTGGGATTCGCGTTCGTCCCGATGACACCCTGGCCCAGATACGCCATCTGCAACCGCTCGTCGCTGAGGAACCGCTCGACGTACTCCGTCATCGACCATTCGAAGAGGAGCTTCCGGGCGTCCTCGTCCCGGCCGATCCTCGCATCGATGGCCTCACGCGTGGGAGCGCGGCCGATCCACATATCGCGCTCGCCGGCCGGCCGCAGCGCGTCCCGCAGCCGCCGCTTCACGTCGACCATCGCTCGCCATCCGGCAACGTCCCGCGGCGAGAACCGCCGGATCTCCGCTTCGCACCTCGCGTCATCGTTCCAGAGTTGCACGCTGGTCCCGTCGTCGAACGGGATGAACAACCCCCCCGCCGCCGGAAACCACTCGAGTCCCCGATGCACGAGCTCCATCTCGTCGATCACGACCTGGTGCAGCAGCCCCGCGACGTACGCGCACGGCGAGAAGTGCACGCCGGGCCACGGCTCCTCGAGTGTGCACGCCCCGCCCACCCGGTCCCGGGCCTCGAGCACGAGGACGCGCCGCCCGGCTCGCGCGAGGTACGTCGCACACGTCAGCCCGTTGTGGCCGCCGCCGACGATGATCACGTCCCACCGCCGCGCGGCGAGCTGCCCGATAGGCTCGGGCAGTCCGATGCGGCCCAGCACGGCTGCCGTCGGTGAGGTCCGCGCCGCCCGCGGTTCGGTGGATCCTCGCATGACGCGGGAATGTAGGCCGCGGCGTGCACCGCGCCAACGGGCGCGACGGGCACCAACCCAGGTGTGCGATCTTGCGTGCACGATTCGCGCACGCGCACTAGGCACGTTATCTTGAGATCAAGATGTCGACGACGGCGGCGGTGACGGATCGGGAGATCTCGCTCAAGCTCTGGGTGGTGCTCGCGCGCGCCTTCCGGGCCATGGCCGATCGCGCGAGGCGCGACGTGGAGCGGCACGGCCTGACCGGCAGCGAGTTCGCGGTCCTCGAGGCCCTGTACCACAAGGGTGACCTGCCGATCGGAGACCTGGGCGAGCGGGTCCTCCTGACCAGCGGCAGCATGACGTACGTCATCGACAAGCTCGCCCGGCGAGGCCTTCTCTCTCGCCGCCGGTGCGCTCAGGACCAGCGTGTTCGCTACGCCGCGATTACGCCAGCGGGCCGCCGCCTGCTCGCCTCGATCTTCCCGGCCCATGCCGAGGAGATCCGTCGCGCCTCGGCCGGCCTGTCCGCGGACGAGAAACGGAGCGTTACGGCCCTCCTCAAGCGATTGGGCCTGGCTGCCGAGCACGGCCAGTAACCCTCCGTAACAGCAGCCGGGACCCTGAGGGCCCCCTGGAACGGCCTCCCGCCCCACCCAGGGCCGCGGAACTAATATCTCGATATCAAGATTTATGACGCGTTGGGGCGGTCCGCCCCATGGGCACGGATCTTCCCGGATGGGAGCTGGCCCGGAGAGAGTACTCACATGGAGAATGTTATGGCTACCGCACAGAAGCCCGCCGCGCCCGCCTCCTCGATTTCACAGTGGCGCATCGACCCCGCGCACACCCGCGCGGAGTTCGCTGTCAAACATTTGATGATCACGACGGTCCGGGGACATTTCGCCGATGTCGACGGGACGGTGCATGAAGACGCCACCGATCCCAGCCGCTCGTCGATCGAAGTCTCCATCAAGGTCGCGAGCATCGACACAGGCGTTGAGCAGCGCGATGCACACCTCCGCTCGCCGGATTTCTTCGATGCCGAACAGTTTCCATCGCTCACCTTCCGCTCGACGAACGTCGCGCCCGCGGGCGAGAACAAGCTGAAGGTCACCGGCGACCTCACGATCAAGGGCGTCACCAAGCCGGTCGTGCTCGATGTCACCGAAGAGGGCCGCCGTAGCGACCCATGGGGCGGCAATCGCTCAGGCTTCTCCGCCACGACAAAGATCGATCGGCGCGATTTCGGTCTCGACTATAACCAGGCGCTCGAGACCGGCGGATGGGTGGTCGGGCACGAGGTCAAGATCAACCTCGATATCGAGTTGATCCGGCAAGACTGACGCGCGGATCTGATGCAGATCTGACCACAGGACAGACGCCGGATTGAACGGCCGGCTCCGGAGACACGGAGCCGGCCGTTCATCGTGTACGCCTCACATCTGCGGGCACGCCCGGGCGAGGGTGTCGGTCACGGCGCGTCCGCTATCCGCCACGGTACGCGTTCGGGCGTACAGCCGGACTTCGACGCCGCCGGCGAACCGGAGATCTCTGACCCGGTGCAGCGCGGGCCGCAATGCCGCGTCGAGCGCCGCCGCACAGGCGGAATCCGTGCGCAGCACGTGGCTCAGCACCAGCCACGCACGCGGCGCCGCACGCGCCGTGTCCAGTGCCCCGGCCAGCGACAGTGGCACGATGGTGTCGAGTGTGAAGTCGGAATAGCGCGCCGACGGATAGATCGCCCTCACCTGCCGCGACGCACTGGCTGCTCCCGGCTCGTCCGCCGGGCGGCGTGACGCGTAGTAGTCGAACGGCCGCCGCACGTACGGCGCGTAGAATATCGCCACGTCACCCGGCAGCGACTCGCCAATCATCGTCCGCGTGACGCCGCGCCAATCCTCTTTTCTTAGGCGCGCGAAATACGCCCAGTCTCCGAATAACTCCGCCGCCACGAGCGCCGCCAGCAATCGGACGCGCCAGGCGCCTGGCCGGCCCACCACGGCGGCGGCGAGGAGCGCGACCGCCGGCGCACAAATGGTGGCGTAGCGGGGATCGAGCACGGGCTTGATCGTGAGCGACACCGCCAGCGGGATCGCGATCGGTGTGACGAACCACAGCAGCGGCACGAGATAGACCCAACGTTCCGCCGGCGTCGCGGCGCGCCACGTCATCCCCGCCACGACCCACAGCAGGGCCACGCACACGGCCAGATAGCCGCACGCGGCGATCGCCCCACCACGACCCAGCACCTGCCGGACCGAATTCCAGACGTCGCGCAGATGCCCCCATGACCCGCGGATCCAGTCGATGTTGCCGTGCGGCCCGCTCAGGAGAAACACGGCCATCGGTACGAGCAGGACAGCCAGCGCGGCGCCGCTCGTGATCAGCGCGCGCCAAGGCACGGATCGCGGCCGGACAGCGAGTGACAGCCACTGCGCCAGCAGCACGAACGAGGCGTAGAGATGTGTGTACACGGCGAGCGCACTCGTCGCGACGTACAGGATCCACCAGATGCGAGCACCGGAACGCGACGCCGCACTCCGATCCTCACCGGGGTCCGTGGCGCGCACGAACGCCCACGTGGAACACGTCACGAGGAGTATCACGAGCGCGTAGCCCCGCGCTTCCTGCGACGCCCAGAGGTCGAATGGGTCGAGCGCCATCACGACCGCCGCGGCCAGCGCCGCACCGCCGCCGTAGAGCCGTGTCGCCGCTGCCGCCGCGACCGGGATCGTCGCGATGCCGAAGATCGCCGACATCAATCGCACCTGCGCTTCGCTGTCGCCGAGGCGGTCCCACAGGCGCAGCAGCACGAAGTAGAAGCTCATGTTGGCTTCGGCGGTGCGCAGTTGATACGCGAACGATCGCCACGGCGCATGCACGAGCAGGACACTGAAGGCTTCGTCCAGCCAATAGCTCTGGCTGCCGAGCCGCGCGAGGCGCAGGATCGCCCCGGCCGTGATCACCGCCAACAGCAGCACCACCGCGCGCCGCCGCTCTCCCTCGGCCCCCACCTCCGCCGTATTGCTCACGACCTTACCACGGCGATGACGACCTCAACAGGCATCCCTGCATGCGCAGGTGCATGGAGGTGCATGCACGGGTGCATGCGCCAGTGCCCGCAGTCTTCGCGCATGATCGGCGACATGGGTGAGCGTGCATACGGACTGGGAAGCGCGACTAAGTTCAACTGGCGAACCGCCTGATTCGCCGAGCCTTTGGCCGGAGCAGCTCGTGCCCCGCAAACGCCCACCTGGTAAATCACGCCAGTCACCGCACGGCGCGCCACCCGCGCTTCCACGCAGTGCGATCACCCGCAGTGCGGTCGCGCGCGGTGCAGTCGCCCACAGCGCGGTCCCCCGCGCCCGCCGGCCCCCGCCGTACATCAAGTGCCTCCAGCGCAACGGGCGCCTCGCCGTGTGGCAGGTCGATGGCGCCTACGTACGCGGGAACATCGACGCGGAGTTCGGGGCGTTCGGCCATCATTACTCGTTCGCCGCGATCCCGCGCACCGAGATCTGGATCGATGCGGAGCAGGGGCCTGATGAACAGCAGCTCCTCATCGCGCACGCGACCATCGAACGGCGGCTGATGGCCCGCGGGATGGACTACGAGGCCGCACGCACCGTCGCGATCGCCGAAGAGCGACGCCAGCGCCTGAAGTCTACCTGACGTTCACCAGACGTCTACAGGTAGCTGAGCCACCAGTCACGGCGCCGCGCTTTCACCCCCGCGTACCACCGGCACAGCGGGTACAGCAGCGCGATCACCGCGAACCAGATGAGATACGTCGTGCGGAGCCGCACGCCCGCGCCGGCGGGGGCCTGCGGCGGCGGGAACGTGTGCCACACCAGCCAGGTCGGATGTTGGTGCAGCGCCACCACCACCGCGAGCGCGAGCCCGTGCGCCGCGTACCACTGCAGCAGATAGTAGAACATCGGCACCCGGCCAAAGATGATCAGTGGCGCGGCAATGCCTGATGGATTCACCCGCTCGAACCACGCGAGCGCCAGAATCGCCGGGCCGAGTGTCATCAGCGCGAAGTCGAGCGACGGCGGATATTTGCTCACGTTCAGGAACGAGAGCCAGGTGTAGCGCGGAATCGCCTGATGCGCCCAGGGATTCGGATCGCCGTAGCCGTTGAGGAAGCGGAGGACGAGAAACGCGACCACCGCCGCGCTACCGAGTTGCAGCAGCACGCGCCGCCGCACACTGGGCGTCAGGGTGTACACGGCTCCGAAGGCATACCCGGCCGCCATCACGCCCACCCAGGGGAGAATCGCGTAGAGCACCACGATGATTCTTCCGGAATGTCCCACTGGAAGGAACGCGTTCGGCGCGTGCAGAAATGCCCACACCCACTGCAGCACCGTCGGTGCGGGCGAACCCGGGCCGCGGAATTGATAGGTGGGGAACTGGTCCAGCAGGTTGTGCAGGCAGATGATCGCGACCCCCAGCCCGCCCGTTACCGCGGTCGGCAACCGGATCAGCCCTGCGAGAATGATCATGCCCACGCCGATCACCCAGATGACCTGGGGGAGTCCGATTACCTGATAACTGAGGTCGAAGGTGATCCCGAAGCGGATGATCGTGAACTCCAGCACGATGAGCCACAGTCCACGCGTCAGCAGAAACCACGACAGGTCGTGCACGCTCTTGCCGCGGGTCCGCTGGAGATAGGCGCCCGTCCCTGCCAGAAACACGAACACCGGTGCGCAGAAATGCGTGACCCACCGGGTGAAGAAGATCTCCGGCGTCGTCTGGGTAAAGTCGGTCGCGTTGAACTGCAGGGTGCCCTTGAAGACGAAATCACGGACATGGTCGAGCGCCATGAGGACCATCACGATCCCGCGCAGGAGATCGATGCTGTCCACACGGCGCCGCGGTGACACGGACGCTGACGTGGAGGGTGACACCGATGCTGCGATGGTGCCTGCGGCCTGCGTGGCGTCGCGGGCGATCGGAGACGAGGCCATGTCGCCTGCATCCTAGGCCATCACCAAGGACCGCGCCAGCTTCTATGTTAGGATGGCGTCAGGATAGCACGCTCCCCGCGATAGGCTCCCCGCGATAGGAGATCTCCATCATGGGCTTGCCGGGCTGCCACAAAGTTGTCGTGCTGTGGTACCGCTCACGCGTTTGCACGCGAATCTTCCCGCGCCGATGGACGCGCCGCCCGACCGCCCGCCCGGTGATGCTGGGCGTGATGCTGGTCGCGATGGTCGTCGCCGCAACCATTGCCGTGACTGCTCTTCCCGGCTCCGCGCAGGCGCATTCCACGACTCCAGGCCCGCAGCGCGCGCTCGCGGTCGTCCTCCTCGGCACCGGCATCACCGCACCCGACGCACGCCCGTCAGGAGGTGCCGCCAGCGTTCGTCTGCAGCACGCGATCGACTCCACCAGGCTCCCGTTCCGTGTCATGAGCGCCGGCCGGTATGGCGAGAGCTCCGCCTACGCCGCGGGACGCGTCGATTCGCTCGTCGCCAAATCGATGGATGTCTTCGTGCTCGAAACCGGATCCGAAGATGCCGTGCGCGGCATCGGCGCCGACTCGACTCGCACGAACATTCGCCTCATCCTGCACCGCGTGCGCGCAGCGCACCCTGAATCATGGATCTGCCTGGTCCGCGAGTCCCCGCCCGCCGCTCTTGTCCCCGCCGACACCGCTGCCTTTCGCGCCCTCTACGGTGCCCTCGCGCGTAGCGAACGAGCAATCATCCTTCCGGCTCCGGCTGACAGCCTCTGGCCATCGCTCGAGCCGATTCTGCGAAAGGTTGCGAGCCTGCGCCTCGGGAGCTGACCGGCACGATGCGCACCCTCACACTTGCGAGCCGAACGCTCGGCGCGACATTCGGTGCCGCGCTCCTGGCGGCGAGCGTGTCGGGCCACGTCGCCGATTCTAGCGGTGCAACGCAGGCCAGGCCGTGCGCGACGGCTGAGTACCACCAGTTCGATTTTTTCGCGGGCGATTGGGATACCTACGAGGTGGGCGCCCCCGCCAAGGTGGTGGCCCGGAACCATGTGACGCCGATGCTCGGTGGCTGCGCGCTGCGCGAGAACTATGAGGAGCCCGGCGGCCACAAAGGCGAGAGCTTCAGCACGTACGACGCCGGCCGGCGCCTCTGGCACCAGAGCTGGGTCACGAATGACGGCCAACTTCTGCTGCTCGACGGACACTTCGACGGCAAGCGGATGGTGTTGACCGCGACCGAGACGCTTGCCGGCGGCACCCAGCGGCTGGTGCGCGGTATCTGGTATCCCGACTCCAGCGGCGTGCGTGAAACCGCGGATCGCTCGGCCGACGGCGGCAAGACCTGGACGCCGTGGTTCGACATCATCTTTCGGCCCCATCACCGCCCGTAGCGTGAAGCCTCGCGCCGCGGTCCTCACCCAGAGCCCGCTGCTATCCCGGGGGATGACGGGCCGGATGTTCACCAACCTCGACGACAACAACTCCCACCCCCCGCGCGTCGCCGCGCACATCGCCGGTCTCTACGTCCCGGCCCTCCGCATCCCCGAACCCGCTAGATAGTCCGCTCGCGCAGCGCCCACGCATCTCTCCCCTTGTGTGGCGATGGGACTCGGCGCTACACTAGCGAGACGCATGATGTCCGATGCCGGACGCCGCCCGCCCTTCCGCCTCTCCCTTGGCGCGAAACACCTGGTCCGCGACGTGGATCAGGAGATCGAGTTCCACCTGGCGATGCGCACGCAAGCGCTCATCGCCACCGGCCTTGATCCCGAGATCGCCCGTGCCCAAGCCGCCGCCCAGTTCGGGGATTCGGCCGGCGTGCGTGACGAATGCATCACCATCGATACTCGACGGACCCGAGCCATGACCGCCTCCGAGCACCTCGACAACCTTCGGCGGGACGCCGCGTACGCCATCCGCACCCTGCGCCAGCACCCCGGGTTCGCGGTCGTCGTCGTCCTCATCCTCGCCCTCGGCATCGGCGCCAACACCGCCACATTCAGCGTGATCGACGCGCTGATGCTCCGCCTGCTTCCGGTCGATCACCCCGGCCGGCTCGTCACCATCGGGGACCCAGCCTTCACCGGATCGGTTGTGTCGGGCTCGCCGCGCGCGGACATCGCGTCCTATCCGCTCTACCTCGACCTCCGCGACGGAAACCACGTCCTCGCAGGCCTGTACGCCGCGGGCCTGATCACCGAGCTCGATGTCATCGCCGATCAGCGACCCGGCGCCCGCGGCGGCACCCCTGCGGAAACGGAACACCCCCGGGGGCGCTTGGTGTCCGCCAATTTCTTCAGCGTCCTCGGCGTCCGCGCGTCCGCTGGCCGCACTTTCGCCGCCACCGAAGGTCGCGTCGTCGGTGCCGATCCGGTTGTCGTGATCAGCCATGCCTACTGGCGCCAGCGCTTCGCCAGCGATCCCGCGGTGGTCGGCCATTCGATCACCATCAACGGCGCACCCTTCGTGATCATCGGCATCGCCGAACCGGGATTTACCGGCGATATCGTCGGAGAGCCGCAGGATCTGTGGGTACCGATCACGATGGAGGCGGTCCTGACGCCGAACGACCGGTGGCTCACCGAACGCCACATGTCCTGGCTGCAGCTCATGGGACGCCTCGCGCCCGGCGTGTCGCTGGCTCAGGCGCGCGCCGCCATCACGGTGCTCGAGACGCAGTCGCTGCTCGACCACGCCACCGGGCAGGACCTGGGCGGTATCAAACGCAGACTGCGCGAGCGCCCCCCTCGGATCGAATCGGGTGCACGTGGATTTTCCTACTACCGGGCGTCGCTCGCGCCCGCGATGTACACGCTCACGGCGGCGGTGGGCCTCGTGCTCATCGTCGTCTGCGCGAATGTCGCCAATCTCATGCTCGCCCGCGCGGCCGCACGTAGTCGTGAGATCAGCGTGCGCATCGCCCTCGGTGCCGGTCGCCTCCGGCTCGTGCAACAACTCGTCACGGAAAGCGCCCTGTTGGCCGGTGTCGGTGCGGTCGCTGGCCTCGTTGTCGCCTGGTGGGGACGCACCGCGTTGTTGCGCCTCGCCGTCGCCGGCCCCGAGCCGCTCCCGGTCGAGGTACACTTCAACGCGCCAGTGCTCGCGTTCACTGCGGCACTGTCGGTCGGGAGCGCGCTGCTGGTCGGGCTGGTCCCAGCGCTCCGCGCGACACGCGCCGACGTCGCAACCGCGCTCCGTACACACGGGCGAGATGGCGGTGGGGCGAGTAGCAAGCCTGGCCGATTCCCGCTCGGCAAAGGTCTCGTGGTCGCCCAGGTCGCGCTGTCGATGCTGCTGCTCGTCGGCACCGGTATGCTGGTGCGAACCACCCAGCGCCTCGAACACGCCGATGTCGGCGTCGCCCGTGATCGCCTCATTATCGCCTCCGTCGACACTAAGCTGTCCGACTACACCGGCCCGGGCCCGACCGCGCTGATGCGTGACCTGCTCAAGCGCGTGGCGGCAGTTCCCGGCGTCGAAGCGGTGAGCCTGTCGCAGAACGGTATCTTCAGCGGAAACGAGCTGGCCACGACGCTCCAGGTCGAAGGGTATACCGCCCGCGCCGACAGCGACACCGTGGTGGCGGAGGACAACGTCGGCCCCCGTTACTTCAACACGGTGGCGGCCCACTTGCTTCGTGGACGAGACGTCGAGGAGCAGGACAACGAGACTGCGCCCAAGGTGGTAGTGCTCAACGAGACCATGGCCCGCTACTACTTTCCGCACGGCGATGCCCTCGGCCACCACATCACGGCGGACAGCGCATCCTGGGAGATCGTGGGCATCGTAGCCGATGTGCAGAACAGCGACGTCCGCGGCCCACCCGATCGGCGCGCGTATTTCCCGATCGTCCAGCACCGGCCGAGGGGCACGTTCAAGATCGAGGTGCGCACAGGCGGAGATCCGGCCAAGCTCATTATGCCGGTGCGCCAGACGCTGACCGCGGCCGACCCCACGTTGGTCATCACGGACATCGATCCCTTGTCGGATCTGATCAGGGACTCGGTCGCGGAGGACCGGCTGGTGGCCAGCGCGGTCAGCTTTTTTGGCGCACTGGCGCTCGTCCTCTCCGCGCTCGGACTCTACGGGCTCATGGCGTACGCCACGACGCGCCGGACGGCGGAGTTCGGACTCCGCATGGCCCTCGGCGCGGAGCCCGGCATCGTGAGCCGGATGGTGCTGGGTGAGGCAATGACGTTGGCGACCGCCGGGATCGCGATCGGGCTCCCCGTGGCGCTTGCGACAGCACAACTGATCCGCGGCCGGCTCTTCGAGATCGGGGTCTTCGACCCGCCGTCGATCGGAATCGCCGTCGTCGTCTTGGCGGTAAGCGCTGCGATCGCCGCGTATGTGCCGGCGATCCGAGCCTCCAGCGTGGAGCCCCTCGCCGCGATCCGCGCGAACTGACCGATCCACACCGCGCCGCTGGCCTCACGACCAACAACACCCGGCGCCCTAGCAGTGAGTACTTCAGAGCGATGGCCGAATCGACCTCCGTCATCAGACATCATCGGAGCTGCGAATGCGGGCGATGATCATGATCAAACAACGGGACTAGGAGCGCGCGAATTCCAGCAGGGGACCGACATCGTGCTTGTCGGCCGCGTGGAGCGATGTGCGTCGGGATCGGGTCGCGCTGTTCCTCGGGCCCGAGCGGCGTCGCGTCATCGGGATGGACGAAGAGATCTCCCACCGTCCTAGTCCCAGAAATGGCGCGGGCTCGTCTCCTGCAGGACTTGGTGGACAAGGGCGTCTGTGTCCTTGCGCGCCACGTTCTGGTCTTCCAGCATCATCGAGTGTTCGACCGGCTCGCGGCGGCGGCGCAGGAACAGCCGCGCGCGGTCGCGGATGGTTTCCTCCAGCGACCGGTTCGGCACGAGCGCATATACCAGCTTGCAGTCCAGCGCGTCTGCAGCGCGTCGCAGCGTCGCAAGCTGGATCGTGCCTTTCTCTTCGGATAGCTCAGCGGCGACGACGGTCGGCTGCGCTACTCTCAGCCGCCTGGCGAGCTGGGCCGTCGACATGCCGAGGGCCTCGCGTATCGCTTTGATCCAGCCGTGTACCGGCGGTGCAAAGCGCGACACTGGACCCATCTCCCGGAACCTTTCATCGAGCCGTGTACGTGCCTGGGCTGTGAGGCGCGGCGTTTTCATAGACTATAACCTATAGTCTAGTGAGCAGTCGATAGACTATAGCCTATGGTTAGCCTATATGTCAATAGGCTATAGTCTATGGTTAATGCACAAACTAATAGACCATAGTCTATGGCTCATCGGGTTTCCGCATGCGCTGGCCCGCCAGAAACTGGAACCAGGCCGCCCTAGTCACGCTGCGCGTGAAGTGACGGATCAAGACGGAGGCCGGCTGCGTTCCGATGCAGCCGACCTCCGCGTGAATCCGATCATCCGCCGGGCCGGCCGTGACCGGACCCTGCAACTAGCTCTTTCGATTCGCGCGCGCGCCGTCGCGGCTCTGCATCCGCGCCACATTCTTGTCGAACTGCGCCTGCTGATCAGGCGTCAGCACGCCACGCACATCACTCACCCACTGGCTGCGCACCGCGCGGAACTTGCCCCGAGCATCGCGCAACGTCGCGCGTGCCGTGCTCACCGCCGCGGTGTCCGCGCGCGCCGCCGCCGTCCGGATCGCATGCCGCGCCGTCCGGATCTGATGAAAAAGCGGCTTGAGCTGCGTCCGGTACTGCTCCCGGATCGTCGCCAGCTTGCCGCGCTCGTCGGCCGTCAGGTGCACTCCACGGAAGAGCCGCGAATGATCGTCCCGCCTGTGACGGTGCGGCGTCTGTGGTCCGGTCTCCGTCGAAGCCGCCGCTCCTGCCGGCGCCCCCACTGTCTGCCCCGGCGCAGGCTCGGCCGGTGTCGTCGTACTTTGGGCAGCAGCAACTGTCGCCGCGCCCAGTGTCAGGGCGAGCGAAAGGCTCGCCAGATGTCGCGTCCGCATTGGGTGTCCCTCGGCCCCCGTCTTTGGGAGCCTCTGCTACAAGTGAGACCGCTCGGCGGTGTCCCGAAAATTGGCCGCCGTATGGTGAGACGGCGCCCGGCCAGAGACGTTAACGAGCCCTCACGCCTCGGTCCCGCATCCGTATACGGCTCACTCCGTTACGAGCCTACCCGGCGGCGCGGCTGCCCGCCCGCGGGTCAGCACGGCCGCCCGCAGCGCCGGCGCCCACCCCCGGAAGCCGCTTCTCGAAGCACACGAGGTCCACGAGCGGCTGGCGCGGGTCACCCGACTCGACGGTGATCGTCCCGCGGTTGGTGTAGCCCAGCCGCTGATAAAAGGTGATCGCCCGCACGTCCGTCGGAAGCGCATCCAGCCTCAGATAGTCGTATCCCTCCTGGCTCGCGATCCGCTCACCCTGCACCATGCACCATTTCCCGAGCCCCGCTCCCCGGAACGCCTCCGCCACCGCGAGCCGGTGCAGATACGCGGCCCGCGCGCCCGGCTCGGCCCACCGCACCCCCGAGAATCGCGGTGCTGCCTCCCCCAGGATCGCGAACGTCGCCGCCAGCGCCCCGCTCCTTCGCACCACGTAGAGGCGGCCAGCCGCAGCGTCCGCATGCACGAACGCCTCCGCGCGCGGATGGGCCCACGACACGATCCCCAACGTGCGGTCGACGCTTTCGCCGTAGCTCCGCAGGATGTCGTAGCAAGCGGCCGCCTCCTGGGGTGTCGCACGGTGCAACGACGGCGCGGATGCAGTATCGGCAGGTCTCATTCCGCGAGTGTACCCAGCGCGCCACAGGGGGGCAACTGTGACCGCCACCGCCATCCCAATCGTCATTCAGACAGCCCGCCATCCGACAGCCTTGATCGCAGGCCTCGCTAGGAATCGAAGCTCCCGTCGCTACCTGAGTTCGGTGACCCCTCCGCCCCAATCTCGCCCCAGTATTCCCCCCACTGCCTCACCGCCCGCGCGGGCGGCGGGAAGGCACGGGCCACCATCCACCAAACCCTCGCCGGAAGCCACCGCAGCCGTCGCGCTCGCCCGCGAGACGCTCGGGGAGCCCGAGCCTATGGCGTTGCTGCGCCAGGAAGGCGTCCTCCGCGTGATGGGATGGACGCTCGGACGCGGCCGCGCGGAATGCCGGGAGGCCGGACAACTCGCTCACATCGTCGGGATCGACCTGGTGCTGATGGGCGACGGCCGATACGCGGTCTGCGAGCGCACCGCGACGGACGGCGAGGACGGTCTCTCGCGTCTCGACGCCCGCTGCGCGGTGTTCGACACCGCCGCGGCGGCACACGACTATTGCCAGGAACAGGATGGCGACGCCACCCGCGAGGCCGCCCGGTTCGCCGCGCTTGATCACGCCACCCGCCGCTGGCCCCCTTTTCGCGGAAGCAAGCCTCGCCCCCCAGGTGGCATTTCCATTCCATTTGCCCTCGACTAGGCCTTGATGGCGGGTGGTGGCGGATCGAACGGGGTCCGAAATTTGAATGGCAGGGCGTAGGGATCGCTTCAGGGCCGGCCAATGTACAATTGGATCGGCCCTTGTGCTTCCCTGACCACGGACCGATTACCTCCTGACCAACTGTCCCCCAGGCCACTCAACCCTCCGAGGACCCATGCGCCTCTACGGTCCGATTCTGGCAACTCTGGCCACGCTCGCGTTTGCCACTGTGCCGGCTGATACCGCTCCCGCACCCGCCGCCGGCGCCAACGCGATCGCCGGCAATGCCACCCTCGCCGCCAGCCAGACGCCCCGCGCGCAGGGCGGCATCCTCGGGCGCTACGTGCTGCGCTCTGTGGATGGGGGCAACCTCCCCGCACCCATCCCCGGCGAAGACCCGCGTCACAAGCTCCAGGTGATGGACGGGGTCCTGACTCTCAACTCTGACGGCACGTACATCTGCCAGACCATCGTCCAGACTTCGTACCTCGGTCTCGTCCAGACAGAAGCGGACACGCTCAAGGGGCAATACGCGCCATTGGCTGGTGCCTCGATCGCGTTTCGCATCCCGCCCAAGGAAATCGACACGGTGGCCACGACCGGGGCCCAGATCACGTGGATGCACCCGGTCCGAAAGGGGATACGCAGCGCGCAGTTCGTCTATTCGAAGTAGAGTCCCGCGGTTGATCGGCAGTTGGATCAGCAGGTGATCGGCGCTTGTGTGCGGGGGCGGCGCGGCCGGATACCAGCCGCCGGGCGCGTTGGCCAGTAGGTCACTCTCTCCGATGATTGAGCCGTGGAAGGGCGGCCCATGACTCACGGATACCGGCGCGGTCTCGCGCCCTTCATCATTGCGCTCGCCACAACGTGCGCCGCCGGCCTCGCCGTCCCGGCCGGCCGCGCGATGGCGCAGGACACGACGCGCGCCGGACATCCGCCGCCGGACAGCTTACACCGCGTACCCAGCGACACCTTGGTGCCCACCTTCCCCGACACGACGACGCTCGAGCGGCCGGGCGTCGTCCCGCCACCCTTCCATCTCGATTCGGGTAACGTCGACTCGCTCGCGCTGGACACGCTGCGGCGCGGTGTCCGCCGCGATTCGATGCGCGCCAGCGCGGTCCGCGACTCGATGCAAAACGCCATCAATTGCAGCGGCCGCCTGATCTCGTCGATCGACATCCGCCCGCAGCCACCCTACTTCGGCTACCCGGCCGATACCAGGATCGCCGCGTTCCTGCGCAAGGCCGCCAAATGGCACAGCACGACGCGCGGACCCATCATCCGCCGATTTCTCGCCCTGCGGGTCGGCGACCGATGCGTCGAAGAACGACGCGTCGAGTCCGAACGCCTGTTGCGCGCGCAACCGTTCATTCAGTCGGCGCACATCGCCGCCTTTGCCGACGGCCAGGGCGGCGTCCGCCTCGATGTCTTTACCGTGGACGAGTTGTCGGGCGAGATCCAGGTCGGCATCGGAAGGCCGGCCCCCTATATCGACGCGCTGCGCCTCGGCAACGGCAACCTGCTTGGCAACGCCATGCGCGTGACCGGCGACTGGGCACACACGCCGAACTATCCCGACCAGATCGGTGGTGAATTCGCCGACTTCCAGACGTTCGGCCACCCGTGGGTGTTCGACGCGTCAGCCCAGCGCGCTCACCTCGGCGGAGACCTCGACGCCTCGATGGCCCACCCATATCTGGTGGATCTGCAGTCGATCGGATGGCGCGTCGCTGGCGGCAGCGATCATGACTACTTCCAGTTCCGAAACCCCGCCGATGTGTACGCGCCGACGCTCGACGTCGAACGCGTCTACTTCAACGCCGGAGGCCTCCTGCGGATCGGCAACCCCTCCGCAGGCAGGGTCAACACCGGCGACACCACGGCACGACGCACGAATCGCCTGGCGATCGTGGGCGTCGCGGTCTCACACGAACGCGATGACATCGGCGGCGGCCCCGTCCTCATCACACCCAGCGGTCTGCAGCGCGACACGACCACGGCGACCGCTAACGAGTTCGCGGGTCACTTCGGCGCCCATACCGAAGATCGCGTCAATCTGCTGGTCGGCGTGCGCGCCGTCCGCTACATCACGGTCGTCGGCATGGACGCCCTCCTCGGCGAACAGGACATCCCCCTTGGCGGACAATTCTCCGCAGTCCTCGGCCGCAGTGCCGGATGGCTCGGATCCGGGGCCCACGATGTGTTCCTCTCCGGCCGGCTCGACCTCGCGGCAGGGTCGCGCGGTTCGGTAATCCGTGGCGGCATCGAATCCGAAGCCCGGCGCGACGAGTCCACAGGACGATGGGATGGCCTGATCACGAGCGGCCGCGCCGCGTGGTACGTCAAAGCCGGCCTCGCGCGGACGCTCATCATCAGCACCGACATCGCCTACGGCCAGCGCGTCCGCACCCCCTTCCAGCTCGCCCTCGGCGATCCGGACGGCGGGGTCCCGGGCTATCTCGGCACCAATGTCGCCGGCGCCGCCCGAGGCGTCGGACGAGCCGAATACCGCAACCTGTTCCGCCCGCCCCTCCATCTCCTGCGCAGCGCCGCGACATGGGGTTTCGCGGGATTCGTCGACGCCGGACGAGTGTGGGCCGGCGACATCCCATTCGGCACGACGTCGCCGACCGTCGGCAGCGCGGGCCTGGGCCTGCTCGTCGGGGTGCCACGCGAGTCCCGCCAACTCTGGCGCATCGATCTCGCTCAGCCGCTCGTACGCCAGCCCCGATCGGGTCTGGAGGTCCGGGTGTCGTATTCGAGTGCCGCCCGCGTCTGGTGGACGGAGTCGCCCGATGTCACCCGCAGCCGCGAGCGGACAGTCACTCCGAGCCTGTTCAGCTACCCGTAACGCCGATCCGCGGGCGTCCCCGAGCGCCACCACCACGTCCGCGATAAAGAATTGTCAGCCGGGATTAACACCGGCCGCCCGGAGCCGTCACCCATGAGGAGTTTGCGAATTCCCGCTCGGCCATCATGGAGCTTCCCGTGAGCACCAACACCGCCGCTCAAGCAACGCATCGCCGCGCACTCTGGCTCGGCGCCGCGGTTCTGTTCTGCATGTCCTGGAGCGCCAGCCCCGCCGTCGCCCAAAGCCCGGCCAGCAGCCCCGCCGCCGGCGCCGCGATGAACGACACCGGCGAGATGGCCGCGATGAGCACGGCCATGGACGGAGGGCTCATGAACGCCCCCCACATGCGCATGACGGTGCTCGGCCGGCCGCAGCCAGGCGATAGCGCTCGGGCCGCCGCGGTCCTCGTCGCGCTCCGCGCTGGCATTGCCCAGTACACCGACTTCCATCGCGCACTCGCCGATGGGTTTCACATCTTCGCACCCAGAGTCCCGCAGCATGTCTACCACTTCACGAGCAATCGCCACGGCCTGGAGGCGCTGGTGCATTTCGATCCCGCCGCGCCGACGTCGCTTCTCTACGAGCGCACCGGGGATTCGTCCTACAAACTCGTGGGCGCGATGTACACCGCACCGAGATGGGCATCGCTCTCCGATCTCAATGAGCGGGTCCCTCTGAGCGTGAGCCAGTGGCACGTGCACACGAACTGGTGCGTGCCGAAGCGCGGCGACTGGGCGCGCATGGGCGAGAAGGGTCCGGATGGCCGTCCGCTATTCGGCGGACGCGGATCCATCACGACCAGGGAAGCCTGCGACGCCGCGGGCGGCCGCTTCGTCAAGCAGGCATTCGGCTGGATGCTGCACGTCTATCCCGGCGCCTCGGACCCGGCTACGATCTGGGGCCGGAACGCCATGCACGAGATGGCGGGAGATCACGAGGACTGACCCCGCCACCGCCCGGCGCCGAGGCGCCGGGTCTAAAATTAGGTCTTGGACGTGGGCGGATTCGCCACGCCGCACCGGGCGATCAGCGAATCCGCATCGGACATGGCATTGGCATCCACAGGCTCGTCGATGTCGGTCGGCCCGCGCCGGTTCTCGTCGATTGATATGGTGCCGGCCACCACGCGCATGGTCGACGTCCCATCGGCCACACCGCTGACGATGATCGACAGCACGTCCTTGCGGCTGTACTCGTTGGGATTCGCTCCCGCGTTGCTCCGCGGCAGTACCTTCGATGCTTCGACGTCGCGCTGGTCGCGGTGCACGGTGTCCACGACGACTTTGTAGCCCATGCCGGTGGCTTGCGCGATCGCACAGGCGTAGACATCGCGTGCGGGTGCAGGGACCGGCTTCGTCGACGTCTGCCAGAGATGCCCGCACCCCGCGAGCACGATCCCGATCGGGACCCCCGCGACCGCCGGTATCCAGCGGCGGCCACGCCGCCGGGCATGCGCCAGGCCACGGGTCACTGTTCCATACGATGCGTGAGGCATAGTTTCTGAACATACACCTCGGCACTGGAGCGCGAAACAGCGTATGCGCGTATACCTCAATGGCCGGTACGTGGATTCGGAGCAGGCCACCGTATCCGTCACGGACCGCGGGTTCCTGTTCGGCGATGGCATCTACGATGTGGTACGTGGGGCAGGCGGCGAGCTCATCGAGGTCGATCGCCATCTGCGACGCCTCGCGCGGGGCGTGCGAGAGCTGCGTATCACGCTGGACGACGGCCGGATCGAGGAGCTCCGTCACATTTCGCGGACACTCCTTCGCGAGAATCACCTGGACGGCGACGCGCTTGTCTACTGGCAGGTGACTCGCGGCACCGCTCCCCGCACACACCAGTTCCCGCCCGCCGGAACGCCGCCTACGGTCCTGGCCAGCGCGAGTCCGGTCGCACTCCCGCACGCGCTCCGCACGCGCGGCGCGTCGGTCATCACCGTACCCGACGTGCGATGGGCGCGTTGCGACATCAAGTCAGTCAACTTGCTCCCCAACATCATGGCCAAGCAGGAGGCCGTGGACGCCGGATCCGACGAGGCGGTCTTCGTCCGCGAAGGCGTCATCATGGAAGGCGCATCGAGCGCCGCGTTCCTGCAGCTCGATGGCGAGCTCCGCACGCATCCGCTGACGACGCACATCCTGCCGAGCATCTCGCGCGAGTTGGTGATGGAGATCGCGGCCGAGCTCAATCTGCCGGTGCGGGAGTTCCCGGTGCTCGCGCGCGACCTGCCGCGCGTCACCGAGATGTTCATCGCGAGCACGTACAACGACATCATGCCCGTCGTCCGCATCGACGGACGCGCCATCGGCACGGGACGGCCAGGCCCGGTCACGCAGCAGTTGTACGCCGCGTTCGCCGAGCGGATTGGAGCCGTCGCCGGAGCCCATTGACCGCCCTTCTCTCGTGACGCCGCCGCCCGCTCCGGCGACATTGCCCACTGGCTCGCTCAGTGATGTCCGGGTGGACGGGGTGGCGATCGTCTACCGGCTGTTCGATGTGGGGTTCGAGATCGACCTTCCGCGAGCGGCCGATCTGCTGGCATCGAGCGCACCGTCCCGCGTCCGGCCGCTCCGCGGTGAAGCACAAGCCATTCAGATCGCGAATCCGCCGGTCGCCGTGATCCTCGGCACCGAGCCCGTACGCGTCCCGGGCGCCTCAGGCGACGCTGAAGTGTCGGCGCGCCTCTTCGACTTCGGCGGCGTTTCCCTCCGGATCTCGATCCACGCCTCGCCCGGCATGGCCTGGAACGAGTTCTCCGCGTTCGGCAACGCCGTCGACGCGGGCATCGATCTCTCTCCGGTGTTCGAACGACACCTCGGCGCGCTGCTCGATCGCATCGCCCCAGCGATCACGCGTCCCGCGATCGCGCCGATCACGGAGGATTACGTCGTCTTCCGCATCAACGCCGTGCGCGGCGCCGATGGCACTGTCGCGCCCGACGGCATCATCGGAGCCGGCGGCGCGCTGTCGCCAGCCACCTGGGGCGATGAGGACCTGGTGCCGCTCCTCCTCAACGAGCGCCGCCCCCTCTCCGCGACCGCCCGCCACGAGTTGCTCCCGCACCGGTTCTCCTACTACACCGACGACCTCACGATTCTCACCTGGGACAATGCGCTCGTCGTCGAGCCGTCGCCCGGTGACACGGACGTGCAGTACATCCTGGAGTTCGCGAACGCCCAGTTGCTCGAGCTTCGCGTCTACGACGCGGTGCTCGATGCCGAGCTGCCCGCGATGTACGACCGCGTCGCATCAGCGCGCCCGCGCCGCCAGCTCGCTCTCCTGCAACGCCGCTTCGCCGGCCTGCTGTCCGACCTCCAGGCTCTGGTCGCCGACTCGACGGAGCTGGTGGAGCGCGTCGAGAGCGCGCTCAAGGTCACCGACGACGTCTACCTGGCGCGCATCTACACCGCGGCGCTCGACATCTTCCGTGGCCGTGAGTGGCGCGCGGGAATCGACCGCAAACTCGCGATCATCCGCGAGACGTACGCGATGCTGAACGACGAATCGCAGGCCGCGCGCGCCGAAGCGCTCGAGGTCCTGATCGTCGCGCTAATCGCGGCCGAGCTGGTGCTGCCATTCTTCCTGCGGTAGCGGGCGCGCCCGCAATGATGGCCGACGTGACCCAGCGACCGCTTTTTGATCATCGCCAGCCACCCACGCAAAGGCCAGTCGCCGAGGGCAGCACGCGCCGTTCGCGAACGGCGCCATCCCAGCCGCCCGCACCAAGGCCCGTCGTCGAGGGCAGCGGGCGCCGTTCGAGAACGGTGCCATCCCAGCCACCTGCACCAAGGCCCGTCGTCGAGGGCAGCAGGCGCCGTTCGAGAACGGCGCCATCCCAGCCGCCCGCACCAAGGCCTGTCGCCGAGGGCAGCGGGCGCCGTTCGAGAACGGCGCCATTCCAGCCGCCCGCACCAAGGCCTGTCGTCGAGGGCAGCGGGCGCCGTTCGAGAACGGCGCCATCCCAGCCGCCCGCACCAAGGCCCGTCGTCGAGCGCCGCGGGCGCCGTTCGAGAACGGCGCCATTCCAGCCGCCCGCACCAAGGCCTGTCGTCGAGGGCAGCGGGCGCCGTTCGAGAACGGCGCCATCTCCGCCCAACATCCGGCGCCGGTGATGCGTACAACGGGATGGATGAACCGGACAAACGCGGGAGTCCTGGCCGTCGCCGCGATCGTCGCGTCGCGCGAGCTGCTGCTTCACTCGGCGAGGCTCGCCTTTGCGCCCCGCCACCCAGTCGCGGCCGCCGCCCCGTTCTCGTGCGACGCCGTGAGCCCGCGCGACGTCATCCCGCCGCTCGCACGCATCGATTCGGGTGAATACACACTCACCCTCGTCGCGACGGGCGGTTCGTCCTCCGGCGCGTCGGTCCGCGGCCGGCTCTGGCTGCGCCGGACCAGCATGCTCGACACATCCACCAAGGCCGCCACGCGCGCCCTCACCGCCGATACCGCGAGCATTCCGCTGTATGGCGCAGTGAATGTGGATCTCGCAGGCGTCGGCGTGCCCGTCGCATCCGGCACATCCGGCCCGGTCCCCGACCCGCGATCGTTCGATCCCGTGCGGCCCGGAGTGCTCGTCACCCGCCGCCTGTCGAAGGCGGTGGGCGAAGGACGCTGGCGATTGCTGATCGGCACCAGCGCCAACGATCGCCGCGCTCCATGCGATTCCGCCGGCGATTGCCCTCCCACACCCGCCGCCGGATCAGGCCTGGCGCTCAGTGTTGCCCGGATCGGCCAGGACGAGTTCGCCGGGAGCTGGACCGCGATCGGCGCCGACGACGGCGCACGAGGCTACTTCTGCGCCGTTCCGGTCCACTACTTCGGGTTCCCCTATCCCCAGAAGCGCCACATTCCGTAGACCGCGTTAGCATACGCAACTAGGGACCCGCGCGGAGCAACGCATGTTCGGAGACATCGGCATCGAAAAAATCTTCCTGCTCCTGATCGTGGTGCTGCTGCTGTTCGGAGCCAAGCGCATCCCCGAGATCGGCTCGTCGATCGGCCGGGGGATCCGCGAGTTCAAACGCAGTGTCAACGACCTGCAGAACGAAGTCCACGCCTCGGACACCACGCCTCTTCGGCCGGCGCCGCCGGTTCCCCTCGATCAACCGCCCGCCCCCGCGAGTGCGGAAGAAACCCGGCGCGAGCCCAAGCGGCTGCTGATGTAACCGGCCTACGGTACCAGCACGCGGCCGCTCGTACCCTCCGCTGGCCGCAGCCGGCGCCGGCGCCGGTACGGGAAGACATCCAGCATCTCCCCAGTCAGCACCCGGGTCTGCATGTCTCGCCAGTAAGAGACATCCAGCAAGTCGCCATGCGCCGCCAGAAAATCGTCGCGCAGCGCGCCGGGCGGCACGAGGAATACGCGAAACTCGTCCGGAAAGACGTCGGACTCGCCCACGTAATACGGCGGCTCGGCCGCCAGCTCGTCCTCTTCGTGAACCAAGGCGGGGAGCGCACGGAACCGGCAATCGGTGAGCAGCGCCAGCTCGTCATAGTCGTAGCAGATCACGCGGCCGTGCCGCGTCACGCCGAAGTTCTTGAGCAGCATGTCACCGGTGAAGATTCCGGCGCCAGCCAGATCCTTGATCGCCTGGCCGTAGTCGAGTACCGCGTCGTGCGCCGCCGCCGGGGCTGCGTGCCGCAGAAACAGGTTGAGCGGCGTCACCCGGCGCTCGGTGTACACGTGCTGCAGCACGACGCGGTCGCCGGCGACACGCACGGTGCCCGCACAGGTCTGCAGCAATAGCTCCAGCACCTTCGGGTCGAAGCACGCGACCGGAAACTCCAGATACTCGAACTTCTGCGCGTCCGCGAGCCGCCCGACCCGATCTCGTACGAACACGAAGTGGTACTTCTCCATCACCGCCTTGCGCGTCGTGGTCTTCGGAAAGTCAAAGCGGTCCTTGATCACCTTGAACACGACGTTGAAGGACGACAGCGCGAACACCGTCATGACAGTGCCCGGATCACCCTCCGCGATCGTAAACCGCGCGTCGGGATTCTCGGCCAGATGCCGCATCAGACTCCGGTACAGCACCGTCTTGCCATGGCGGTTGTAGCCGATCGCCGTGTACAACTCGTCCACCCGCTTCTGCGGCATCAGCGACGCCAGAAACTCCACGACACCGGCGGGGTCGAGAGTGTCCACCTGGAAGTACGACCAACTGAACCCGAACACCACGCTCGCCTCGTCGGTGGTCGGCAGCGCTGCGTCGACCACGATGCCCGACGGTCCGTGCGCGAGCGCGAGGATCAGCGGAACCACCCGCCGCCCAGACCGGATGCGGGCGACGACGTACACGCCTTTATTCCTGTAGAACGGCGACCGGAGCACGTCGATCCCGTCGAGCGGCGCACCCGAGCACCGTTCCTCGAGATCCGGGGCCACGATCGCCGCCGCCCGCTGGGCGTCACCCGCCCGGTCGGCAAACGGCACATTCCAACTGAAGAGCGCCAGCACACGCTCCATGGCGCCGCCGTCCAGCCTCGTCTCGGGCAACGTCGTGTATAGTGCGCTGAGATCCGGTATCCGCGCCGGCGCCTCGGTCTCGACAAACGTGGTCGCCGGATCGCTCCCTACGGTCTCCTGCACACGCCGCGCGACAGAGTTGTAAAAAGTCTCGGCGATATCGGCGTCGGCCCGGTCCCGCACGGTCGCGCTGTACACCGCCTTCGCCATCTTCCACGTGTCCGGATCGCCTCGCCCGCCCAGTTCCGCCTCCGCACGGTGCCCGGCGTCGTCCGCGCACTGCTTGTAGAGCGCGATCCGCGTCGATGCGTCGATCTGCGCCCCGGACCAGTCCCGGCGCTCGAAGCGCGCCTGAGCCTGCGTCGTGATCGTGCGAAATGCGTCGTGATACGTTACAAACCCGTCGTAAAGACGACGCGCCACCGCGGCCGCTGTCCGGTTGCCGGCCGCGCTCAACCCGCTCATAATTCCCGCGCCACTACACGTCCCCAGGCCATCCGGCCATCATTCTCCATGCCGACATACACGAATCTTACCGCGCCCACCACGGGCGAAGCCATCACCATCGACGGTGGAACGCTTCGCGTCCCCACCGCGCCAATCATCCCCTTCATCGAAGGTGATGGGACAGGACCCGACATCTGGCGCGCCTCTCGCCTCGTCTTCGATGCCGCCGTCCGCAAAGCCTACGGCAGCAAACGCCGCATCGAATGGCTCGAGGTGCTGGCAGGCGAAAAAGCCAAGAACCAGCTCGACAGTTGGCTCCCCGATGACACCCTGGCCGCCATCTCGCACTACCTCGTCGCGATCAAGGGACCGCTCACCACGCCCATCGGCGGTGGATTCCGCTCCCTCAACGTGGCGCTGCGGCAGAAACTGGATCTCTATGCCTGCGTCCGCCCGGTCCGCTATTTCACCGGCGTGCCGTCGCCGGTCAAGGCACCCGAGCTCGTGGACATGGTCATCTTCCGCGAAAACACGGAAGACATCTACGCCGGGATCGAATACAAAGCGCGTTCCGCCGATGCCAATCGGCTCATCCAGTTTCTGCGCACCGAGATGGGCGCCACCACGATCCGGTTCCCGGACTCCAGCGGCATCGGTATCAAACCGATGTCCGAGGAAGGATCGGCCCGCCTCGTGCGCGCGGCGATCGACTACGCCGTCAGCCAGAAGCGCAAGAGCGTGACGCTGGTGCACAAAGGCAACATCATGAAGTTCACTGAAGGCGCCTTCCGTGATTGGGGATACGCCGTCGCGCGCACCGAATACGGCGCGACCGACTACCAGGGCGGACCGTGGCTGCAGCTCCCGAGCGGAATCGTCATTAAGGACGTCATCGCCGACGCTTTCCTGCAGCAGATCCTGACGCGGCCCGCTGAATACGATGTCATCGCCACTCCCAATCTCAATGGCGACTACATCTCCGATGCACTGGCCGCCCAGGTGGGCGGCATCGGGATCGCCCCCGGCGCCAATATCAATTACCTCACCGGCCACGCCGTCTTCGAGGCGACTCACGGGACTGCACCGAAATACGCGGGCAAGGACGTCGTCAACCCGGGATCGGTCATCCTGTCGGGCGAGATGATGTTCCGCTACATGGGATGGAACGAAGCCGCCGATCTCATCGTCACCTCGCTCGAAAAGACGATCGCGCAAAAACGCGTCACGTACGACTTCGCGCGCCAGATGTCCGGCGCCACCGAGGTCAAGACGAGCGCCTTCGGCCAGGCCATGGTGGAGAACATGGGATGACTGTCGTCGCGGCGATGCCGTCGGTCGATACGCTGGTGTCCGGCGTGGTGGACTACGCAGGGCTCTTTCCGCCAGCCGGGCTCGACCTGGTGACCGCCGCCCGGAATTACGGCGCGTACCGGACGGATGAGCACTGGCGCCTGCTGGGCCGCTTCATCATCTCCGCCGCACAGCTCGACGAGTTCCATGGCGCCGCCGCCAAGGCACTCCCACGGCGCCGGACCGACGAGCCGTGGCGCTTGTCTGTGCTCGCCGGTCCCGACCTCGCGGCCGATCTCGCGCGCATCACGATCTTCAACAACGCCTACGCCAAAGGTCCATCGGGACGCGCGATGGTTGACGCGGTGGAAGGGAAGGCGGCGACCGTCGCCGAGATCGACGCGCTCGCCACGGCCACGCCGCGCACGTTCGAGCTGTTCATCGAGATCCCGATCGACCCCGATCCCGCACCTCTGCTTGCCGCCATCGCCCGGCGAGGCGCTCGCGCCAAGGTCCGCACTGGCGGCGTCACGCCGGACGCCATCCCCAGCACCGCGCTGCTCGCCCGCTTCATGGCCGGTGCCGTGCGCGCACGGGTCGCATTCAAAGCCACGGCCGGTCTCCACCACCCCGTGCGAGCGATGCATCCGCTCACCTACGCCGCGGATAGCCCCCGCGCCATCATGCACGGCTTCTTCAATGTCTTCCTCGCCGCCGCGTTCCTCGGCACCGGCGCCACGGAAACGGACGCCGTCGCGGTGCTGGAGGAGACGGACCCGCTGGCGTTCCGGTTCGCGCCCGGCGGCCTCCGGTGGAGAGACCGCCATCTCACGACGACGGATCTCCGCACGACGCGCGAACAGATCGCACGAGCGTTCGGGTCGTGCTCGTTCCGCGAGCCGGTGGACGATCTCCGCGCGCTGCATCTCTTGTGAGCACACCGGACGCGACGCACGATCCCGCGCTCCGGTCCTGGGTGGCGTCGGCGAACGACGCCGCCACTGACTTCCCGATCCAGAACCTTCCGTTTGGCGTCTTTGCGCACGATGCGAACGATGCGGGCCGGATCGGTGTCGCGATCGGCGACCGGGTCGTCAGCCTGCGCGCACTCCACGCGGAAGGATGGCTCTCGGGCGATGGCGAAGTCGCCGGCCGCCACTGCGCAGGCTCCGATCTCAACGGCTTGCTCGCCCTCGGCCCCAGATACTGGCGCGCGCTCCGCACGCAGCTCTCCGAGTTGCTGCGCGACGGATCCACCGCGGCGCGAACGCCCGGCCTCGCCGACCGGATAATGGTCAACGCCGCCGAGGTCTCGATGCGGCTCCCGGCTGCGATCGGCGACTATACGGACTTCTACGCATCGATCCAACACGCCACCAATGTGGGCGCGATGTTTCGCCCCGATAATCCGCTGCTGCCCAACTACAAATGGGTGCCGATCGGATATCACGGCCGTGCATCGTCCATCGTGCCGAGTGGCACCGCTGTGCGACGCCCGTCCGGCCAGACGAAACCGGCTGATGCGGCCACGCCGGTCGTCGGCCCCACGAAAGCACTCGACTACGAGGCCGAGATCGGATTATTCGTCGGTCCCGGATCCGCCCTCGGTGATCCGGTCGCGATCGGCGACGCGGAGTCACATCTGTTCGGCGTCTGCTTGCTCAACGACTGGTCGGCGCGCGACGTGCAGACGTGGGAATACCAGCCGCTGGGACCATTCCTCTCCAAGAGCTTTGCGACGACGATCTCGCCGTGGGTCGTGACGCTCGACGCGCTCATTCCGTTCCGCGTTCCGCCGAGCGACCGCCCGCCCGGCGATCCACGTCCGCTTCCGTATCTGACTCCGCCGCCCGGCGCCGCGGCCGGCGGCATTGACCTCTCCATCGAGGTCACCCTCCGGTCCGCCCTGATGCGCGACCGCGGCAACCCGGCGGTCCGTCTCAGCCGCAGCAACGCACGCGACCTGTATTGGACTCCGGCGCAGCTCGTCACCCACCACACCAGCAACGGCTGCAACCTCCGCCCTGGCGACCTGCTCGCCAGTGGCACGATCTCCGGCCCGACGCGCGACGCCGTCGGCTCGCTCCTCGAACTGACTCGCCGCGGCGCCGAGCCGCTGGCGCTCCCCACTGGCGAGACGCGCGGCTTTCTCGAGGACGGCGACGAGGTGGTGATGCGCGGCACCTGCGAACGCCAGGGAGCCATGCGGATCGGCTTCGGCGAGTGCGCCGGACGTATAGCCCCGGCACACGGCGGCGGGACCGGGCGTTAACCGGCTAACGTACAATCGGCCAACGAGTTGGCGTGACGGAGCACCCGCCGGATCCGTCGTAGCGATGCGGGCGCTTCACGGCCGTGGAACCGCGGTAGCCGTGTTGGCCATAGTAGTGTACGATGCAGGGCTCGGGGAATCAGGCCCCGTCTGGCTGGCGGCTGGCCTAGGTCTTTCGCAGGACCTGCAGCCCCCAGGCAGCGGGGGCCGTTCGAGAACGGCCCCAACGAGGTGGATGAATGACGGGTGGAAGTCGGATGATCGCCGGTGCAGCGCTGGCGGTCGTGTGTGCGATACCGGTGAATGCGCAGGAGCGCCCCGTGATCTGGACCGCGACGGCGTCCCCTGCCGCTGTCGCGCCCGGGGGGACGACGACGGTCCAACTCAAGGCTCGGATCGATCAGGGATGGCACGTCTACTCGATCAGCCAGGGACCGGGGGGCCCGATTCCCACCCGTATCGCGCTCGCACCTGGCCAGCCTTTCGAGTTGATCGGAGCGGTCCGCGGCCCCGCCCCCGAGACACGCTTTGACTCGAACTTCGGCATCAACGTCGAGACGTACGATGATCTCGCGACCTTCGCGCTGATCGTGCGCGTGGGGGCCGATGCGCGGCCCGGCACGGACACACTCGCGATCAAGGCACGCTTTCAGACCTGCAACGCGTCGCTCTGTCTCCCGCCCCACACCGAGACGGTGCTCGTCCCGGTGACCGTCGCGCGCGCGGCCAAATCGGCGACCTGAGGATCGTCGCATGACGCTCGCCTTCATCTGGCTCGCGGCATCGGCCGGCGCGCTGTCGCTGCTGACGCCGTGCGTCTTCCCGATGGTGCCGATCACGGTGTCGTACTTCACCAGCCACGCCGCCACCGATCGCCGCACGTCGATCCGCCACGCGCTGGTCTTCGGATTCGGCATCATCGCCAGCTTTACGGCGCTGGGCCTGGCGCTCGCGGTGCTCGTCGGCGCAGCCGGCGTGACGATGCTCGCTGGCAACCCGTGGGTGAATCTCCTCCTCACGGCGATCTTCGTGGGCTTCGCGCTCAACCTCTTCGGCATCTTCCAGGTCGCGATCCCGAGCACGTGGCTCACGTCGCTCGACAATGCCGTGCGCCGTCAGGGCGCAGCCGGGCGCGGCGTCGGCGTCTTGGGCGCGCTCCTGATGGGCCTGACGTTCACGCTGACATCGTTCACCTGCACCGCGCCCTTCGTCGGAACGGTGCTTGTCACCGCCGCACAGGGGAAATGGCAGGAACCGCTCCTGGGCATGCTCGTCTACTCGACGGTCTTCGCGGTCCCGTTCTGCGTCCTCGCCCTCGTGCCGGAATGGGTGTCGAGACTGCCCCGCGCCGGCGGCTGGCTGCAGTCCACCAAGGTCGTCATGGGCTTCGTCGAGCTCGCGGCCGCGATGAAGTTCCTCTCCAACACCGACGTGGTGTGGCGCTGGGGCGTCTTCACGCGCACCGTTGTCCTCGCGAGTTGGGTCGTGCTCGCCGCGATCACCGTGATCTACTTGGTGATCTCCTTGTTGCGGCAGCCGCGGACCACCGGCGGACAGCAGCTCTCCCGCGCCATGCGCACGGGCTACCTGACGGCGTCGGCCGGTGCACTCGCCATCGGTGCCTGGCTGGCCACGGGCCTCGCGGGCCGCTCACTCGGTGACCTCGAGTCGTTCCTCCCGCCGACGGATTACGAGACCGCCGCCGCGACGGCGATCAACCACGGTGCAACGGCCCCGGCGTCGCTGGCGTGGCGCCTGAATGACTATCCCGCCGCCCTCGCACTGGCGAAGCAGCAAGGGAAGCGGGTGTTCATCGACTTCACCGGCTACACCTGCACGAACTGCCGGTGGATGGAAGCCAACATCTTCACGCGCGCCGACGTCAAAGCCGCCCTCGGACAGTTCGTGCTGTCACGACTGTTCACCGACGGCGATGGCGACATGTACGAGCGGCAGCAGGCGTTCCAGGAATCGCAGTTCAAGACCGTCGCGCTCCCGCTTTACGCCATCGTCGACGCCGATGGCCGGACGGTGACGAGTCTCCCGGGCCTTACGCGCGATCCGGACGTGTTCGTGGCGTTCCTGGAGAAAGGGCTCCAGGCTCCGGACACCCACTAGCGGCGTTCTCTCGCCCGATCCGTTTGACCGCTTCGGCGAGCATTCGGAAATCTTCCCGGCGGCTGCGGTGGTTGACGTTGGCGACACGGATGGCGTAGCGGCCGCGTAGCCTGGTCCCCGACGGTACGGCGATCCCCTCTTCCTGCACGCGAACCAGGATCTCCGCGTTGAGCGCATCGAGTCGCTCGGCCGCCACATCCGCCGGCGCATAGCGGAAGCACACGACGTTGAGCGGCACGGGCGCCAGAAGCTCGAGTTCCGGATCGGCGCCGATCAGCGCGGCCAGGTATGCGGCATCCGCGACGTTCTGCTCGATGAGCGCCGCGTATGCGTGCACGCCATGCGCTTTCATCGACATCCAGACTTTCAGCGCCTTGAAGCTCCGCGTGAGATCCATGCCGCGCTCGGCAAACGGGAACCCGCCCGCCGTGACACCTCGCGTCACCACCGCCAGATAGCTCGCCGACGACGCGAAGGTCGCGTGGTGCACGGCGGGATCGCGCACGAGCACGCACGCCACGTCGAAGGGCAGATACATCCACTTGTGGAGGTCGAAGCTGAGCGAGTCGGCATGCTCGATGCCGGCGACGATGGGCGTGAGCGCAGGCGAGAGCCGCGCGAGTGCGCCAAACGCGCCGTCCACGTGGAACCACAGCCGTTCTGCGCGGCAGTATGCGGCCAGCCGCTCGAGATCGCCGGTCGCGCCCGTGTTCACGGTCCCCGCGGTCCCGATCACGCAGAATGGCAGATGCCCAGCCGCGCGGTCCGCCGCCACCGCAGCCTCGAGCGCCGCCACGTCGATCCGGTACGCGTCGTCCACCGGTATCTGCCGGAACGACGCGCGCCCCAGTCCGAGCAGCTCCGCCGCCTTGTTCGCCCATGCGTGCGTCTCGGTCGATCCGTACAGCATCAGTCGCGATCCCGCGCGCCCCTGCAACCCTTCCTCGCGCACGTCGAATCCTGCGTCGCGTGCCTTGGCGAATCGCGCCACGGCAAGCGCCAGCACGTTCGCCATCGTGGCGCCGGTCACGAGTATGCCGCTCGCGCCGGCCGGCATCCCCATGAGCTCCGCCAGCCAGCGTATCACTTCGTGCTCGACGAGCGCCGGCGCCTGGTTGAACCCCGCGAGATGCGCGTTGAGTCCGGAGGCCAGCATGTCCGCCATCATGCCGAGCGGCGTCCCGCCGCCGTGGACCCAGCCCCAGAACCGCGGATGGAGATTGCCGTTGGGGTAGGGAAGCACGGTGCGCACGAAATCCTCGTACGCCCGCTCCGCGCCCTCGCCCTCCCACGGCACGGGTCCACTGAACGATGCCCGGATGCCGGCCGGCATCGGCTGCCACGCAGGCCGGTCACGCACGGTGCGGAGATGCCCGAGCATGTCGTCCACCATGCGGTGGGCCAGCACCGCGAACGAATCCCAGTCCGCCGGATCGAGCGTCGCCGCCACGTCTCCCACAGCGGCCGTGGACGTGCCACTATCGGTCGCCATACCCCGACATTCAGTTGCCATGCGCGGAAATGTCGTCAGGCGAGCTCGCCCCTGCTATGCAAATCGCGCTGCGCAATCGCCGGCAACGCGCTGTCGCATTTCGCGACACCACCCCCCGGCGCCGGGTGTGACTGGGGTCACGGATGGCGACATTCTGACCGCTGTACTCTATAGCCGAGTCCGCCAAACGGGCGGGCTCCTTGTGCCAGTTCCCCCGCTGGACGGAGCCGATGGCCCCCGCACACGCTATAGCCACCTCACCGATGTCCGCCGCACCCGCGCGCGGCGGGTCGCTCCGCGTTCTCCTGGCCGAGCGGCGCGCCAGCGCCTACTCCGAGGTCTCACGCCGCCTCAAGAGCCGCGGCCATGAAGTGCTCGCCCGTGTGACGAGCGCGCAGGGCGCGGTCGATTACGCAGGCTTCCTCACGCCGGACGTCGTGCTGGTCTCTCCGGTGCTCGAGGACGGGCCCGGACTTACGGCCGCCATGGCCGTCGCACGCAAGCTGCCCGGGATGGCGGCGGTCGTGCTCACCAGTCACCCCGCCGCGGCCGATCCTGCCTCCCGGCCCAAGTGGGGATCCGTCGCTCTCCTGCCGGTGGACGCGGAAGCGGACGAGATGCACGAGGGGCTCTGGCGTGCCGTCATGCAGGCCCGGGAAACGTCGGCGGCCGCCGAACTCTCACGCGCCGCCGAGATCGGGCCGGACGAGCTCGCGTGGTCTCCGGACGCCGTGCTTGGCATCGGCACACCGGCGGTCGCGGAGTCCCACGCCTCAGGTGCGGTCGAAGACCCGTCGATCGCCGAGATGGTCGACGCGCTCTACTCACCGCCCGCCATCGAGGTGGTGACGACGCCTGTGATCCCCGGAAGCCGTCCCGTCAGTCCGATGCAAGAGAGCGACGCTGACATCGTCGCCCGGGCAGCCTCCGCGCTCGTCGAGCGCGCACGTCTCACGCGCGTCACTGCGATGCGCCTGATGGAACAGGAATCGGCCGACACCGGCCAGTCGATTGCCGACGTCGCGCGCGCCATGCTGTTCGACGTGGACAGCGACTCGATCGAGGTCGTCGCACCAGGCGGGTAACGTCCGGCAAGCGAGTAGCGATCGTACGCTAGCGCCCCTCCCATGGCGGCGCCGGGCCTCCGCGGACCCGGCTAGTTTTCGCGTCAGGACCGCACGCGGAGACGATGGTGTCGCGAGCATTTGTGAACGAAGACGCAAGCGGGAAGCCCAAGGCCCGTTCGCCCGTCGGACTCCCGCCGCGCGACGATCCGGGCTACGACGCGGCGGCGGCGGAAGCGCTGCTCGAAGGCGCACGCGCGGGCGACACCGGCAACGCGGAAGAAGCGACGGGCTACTACTGGGGCGAACGCCGCCTCCGTCCCCACGTCGAGCGACTCCTCGAACGCGCCCGAACCGACGGCGACGAACGCCTGATCCAATTGGCGGAACGGTACCTGGGATAGGCAGCAACCCCCGCTCAGATCCTGCCGTACCACTGCACTCTGCTGACGGGGCAGCAGGTGCCGTTCGAGAACGGCACCCTACGGATAGCACAGCAGCACCGGCACTCTCTCAGGCCGCCCCGGCTACCGTGACCGCGGCCGCCCTGGCCACCAGTTCCAGTCTCCCGCCAGCCGCAGCAGCGCCGGTCCCACCGCCATCCGCACCAGCGTCGCATCGATCAGGATCGCGGCCGCGAGCGTGAACCCGAGGATCTTGATCAGCAGGAAATCGCTGAGCGCGAACGCCGCGAACACGACGATCATGATCGCCGCCGCACTCGTGATCACGCCGCCCGTCCGCGCGACGCCGTCGGCCACCGCGGTCTCCTCGCTCTCCCCACGCCCGGCCGCCTCCGCCACCCGCGACACGAGAAACACTTCATAGTCCATGCTGAATCCGAACACGAAGCAGAACACGATGAGCGGCACGGCGGGAAACAGCCCATCGATCGGTGCATTGAGCCCGAGCAATCCAGCGCCGTAGCCGTCCTGGAAGACGAGGACCGCCGCACCGAACGCCGCCGCGACCGACACGAGGTTGAGGATGATCGCCTTGATCGGCACGAGCACCGACCGGAATCCGATCAGCAGGGTCACGAACGAGCCCGCCACCACGAGCCACACGATGGTCGCCATATGCGCGCGCACCTGATCCTGATATTCGGCGTTGAACGCCGGCAAGCCGCCCACCAGCACCCGCGCACCCGGTAGACCCGTCAACGCGCCGGGGCCAGCTACCCGGATCTCACGCGCGAGACTCACGACCGCGCTGATCGGCACTCTCTCCCGGGGCACGACTTCCAGGATGGTCTCCCGCCCATCCCGGCTCGAGAATGCCCGCAGCACGTTGGCAGGCAGCAGGTTGATGAAACTCGGGCTGGGATGCACGGCGCCGGTGACGGACGGCAGCGAGCGGACGATCGCGATGCGCGGATCAGCCGCCAGTCGGGCGGTCGCGTGCTTCGTCGCATCCCAGCCGGCGGGTGTCAGCACTCCCGATCCGGCCGGTAGCTCGATGATGATGCGCAGGGTCTGAATCAGCCCGCTCTTGCCCATCGCGGCGAGCGATTCGAGCGCGACGGCCGATTCGGCGTGCTGCGGCAGCCAGTCCCCGCTTGGCAGATTGGCGTTGATCCGCCGCGCCTGCCACCCGAGTACCACGAGCGGGATGCCGCCCAACGCGAGCACGGACCACGGATGGGCAGACGCCCACGCGCCCCACGCCCGCCAACCCGGGTGCGGCCCGGCCTGCAGGTGCACGCCGCGTCGCCACCGCAAGGGAATTCGCAATGCATTGATCCGAGGCCCGAGCCACGCGAGTAGTCCGGGCAGCAGGGTGGTCGCAAGCAGCGACGAGGTGCCCACCACAAGCAGCCCGCCGGTCGCGATCGACCGCAACTCGGCCGCGGGCACGATCAACAGCGCCGCGAAGCTGATCACGACAGCGGTCGCCGAGAGCATCACCGTATGGCCCGCGTGCGTGAGAGCGCTCTGCGCCGCCTCCACCGGTGTCTCCCCGGCCGCGAGCCCTTCTCGAAACCGGCTCACCACGAGCAGCGCGTAGTCGATCCCCGCACCGAGTCCAAGCATCGACACGGTGTTGCGGAGCACGATCGAGAGAGGCCAGTGCGCGTACGCGAGCAGCACCGCCATGCCGAGGCTCATCATGATGCTGGCTCCGGCGACGACCAGCGGCACGCACGCGGCCACGGCGGTCCCGAACACCACGAGCAGCAGCACGAGCGTCAGCGGCACAATGCGGCGCTCGGCGCGCGTGGCATCATCCGTCGTCGCGGACCGGACGTCGTAGTTGAGCGCGGCATTGCCCGTCCACGAGAGCGTCGCACCGGGATACCGCGTTCTGAGCCGCCGCTGCAGCGCACGGGTCACCTCGCGCATCCCGACGATCCAGTCGTCGGCATGCCGGCGCGGTTGATTGAGCCCGACGACGATCAGTGTCCCGTGCGGGCTGAGGAGCGCCGTGTCGCGCGTCGAGAGGTACGATGCGGTCTGCGCCACGCCCGGCAAGCTGTCGATCGTCGACGCGATCTCTCGCAGGACGGCGCGGCCGTCCGCCGAATCAGGAGACGGAATCCCGGTGATCACGAGTAGCGCATAGCGCGCATACGGCGAGGCAAAATCCGACGCGAGCCTCCGCTCCACCTCGGCCGCCGCGCTCTTGCCGGTCCGGTTTCCGGCCACGTCGAGAGCATCACCGGCCTGTCGGGCAAATGGAGCGAGCGCCACCGCCGCGACCACCCACGCCAGCGCGATCCAGAGGCGCCCACGAACGATTGCACGCGCCAGCGCCGGCACCCGAGGGCCTCTCATCGGGGCCGAATCCGAGCCGGAACGAGCCGCCCCGCGCCCGGCATCATCGGGCGCCCCGGCATCATCGGGCGCCCCGGCATCATCGGCGGTGTTGGTGCGCTTCACGAGGCCAGAGGATAACGATTCGCGCGCCGCGGTGCGTTTGATGCCCACGAGACGCAGCCAACGCCTGTTGCGACGGCGACACAGGGAGTTGCCCGAGTGTGGGCACGCCCTGACGGACAAGGGCGGCGGGGCCCGCTCTCGAACCAAAGGTCGCCCTGGTCGGGCAACAGCCCCCTGGGGATGCACCGGCTATCGTCACCCGAAACTGGCGCGGGGGCCGCTGGCACGGCGCACAGGTCGCCCCTAACTTCGTGCCGTACTCTCTGCGGGCGGCTCTCGAGTGGCATCATCGGACGCGCTGGACCGGCTCCAGGCTGCGATCGGATCGCAGTACACACTGGAACAGGAGATCGGCCGCGGCGGCATGGCGACCGTCTATCGTGCCCAGGATACGAAGCACGGTCGCCCAGTCGCCATCAAGGTCTTGCACGCGGAGCTCGCCGCCAGCCTCGGCCCGCAGCGCTTCCGGCGCGAGATCGGCGTCGCCGCACGGCTCCAGCACCCGCACATCCTCTCCGTCCTCGATTCCGGCGAGGCGGCATCCGGCCAGCTCTGGTTCACGATGATGTACGTGGACGGCGAAAGCCTCCGCGATCGGCTCCTCCGCGACCATCAGTTGCCGCTCGACGAGACGGTCCGCATCACGCGCGAGGTCGCGTCCGCCCTCCAGTACGCGCACGAGCACGGGATCGTTCATCGCGACATCAAGCCCGAGAACGTACTGCTCACCACCGACGGGAGCACGCTCGTCGCCGACTTCGGGATCGCGCGCGCTCTTGATGTGCCCCTCGCCGATACCGGCGAACGCCTCACCGGCCGTGGCATGGTCGTCGGCACACCACAGTACATGAGCCCCGAGCAGGCCGCCGGCGAGCGCGACATCGGACCCCGCTCCGATGTTTACAGCTTGGGCGCCGTCGCGTACGAGATGCTCGCGGGCGAGCCGCCGTTCACCGGCCCTACGGCGCAGGCCGCAGTGGCAAAAATGATGAGCGGCCACGCTCCTTCGGTCCGGCGCTCTCGCCCTGCCGTACCCGAGGCGCTCGACCTCGTACTGCAGCGCGCCCTCGCGCCCGTCCCAGCGGACCGCTTCGGTTCTGCCATCGAATTCGCACGGGCAATGGAATCGGCCGAGCGAAGCGCCCTCAGTACCGCCACTGGCGTGCCTGCGGCGACGCGCCCCGAGCGGCGGATACCGAGCGGAGCCGCCCTGCTCGTGCTGGGCTTGCTCGTTGGTGCGGGCGCGCTGTTCGCGTGGCGCCGCCAGGAGGATCGCGTGCCGGCCGCCACCGCGGCCGGACCCGTCGGCCTCGCGGTGCTGCCATTCGATACGGAAGGCGACACCGCGAACATGTACTTCGCCGACGGGATCACCGACGAGATCCGCGGCAAGCTCTCGGCACTTCCGGCGCTGCAGATCATCGCCCGCACGAGTTCCAACGAGTATCGGCACAGCACCAAACCACCCGAAGAGATCGGACGCGAGCTCGGCGTGCAATACCTGCTCACAGGCACCGTCCACTCGGAGCAGCGCCCCGGCGGCGGCCGCCGCGTGCGGGTCAGTCCGGAGTTGATTCAGGTTGCCGAAGGACGCAGTGCGGTGACCAAATGGCAGCAATCGTTCGACACGACGCTGGCCGATGTCTTCGATGTGCAGTCCGCCGTCGCCAATCGCGTGGCGGACCGGCTGGGGGTCGTTCTCTCTCCGCCGGTCCAGTCGCAGGTCGCCGCCCGGCCGACCCAGAACATCGCGGCCTATGACGCCTATTTGCGCAGCTTGGCGCTCGGCGGCAATGACCCGCCGACACTCCGGCGCGCACTCGAGTCAGCCAGGCAGGCGGTCGCACTCGACTCGGGCTTTGCGGCGGCGTGGGCGCAGATCTCCAAGACCGAGTCCCTGATCTACAACAACTCGACCCCTACGCCCGCCGGCGCCGAAGCGGCGCACATTGCGGCCGATCGCGCCGTCGCCCTCGCACCCGCCAGCCCCGAGGGATACGTGGCACGCGGCCTCTACAAACTTGCCGTCGCCTACGATATCCCAGGGGCGGTCGCCGCATACGACACCGCGGTGCGCCTCGCGCCGTCGTCATCGGACGCACTCTCGGGCTTGGCCAACGGTGACGCCGCCGAGGGCCACTTTGACAGCGCGCTCGTCCACGCGCGCCAGGCGGCCGTCCTGGACCCGCGATCCCCGGGGGCGCTCGACCGCCTGTGCCGGCTGCTGCTCTGGCTCCGCCGGTATCCTGAAGCACGGTCCGCGGCCGTCCGAGGGCTCGCGGCCGACCCGACTATCCTCTCGCTGATCGAGGATCGGGCCGCAAGCCTATTGGGTGAAGGAGACCTGCCGGGCGCCCAGTCCGCCTTGCGCGACGCTGCACCCACGCTCGACCGCGCCGCGCTAGCCGCGTACGTGGCGAACTACTGGGACCTCTACTGGGTACTCGATAGCGCCGACCGCGCATTGCTGTTGACGCTGCCGCCATCCGCGTACGACGGCGATCGCGGCACATGGTCCGGCATTCGCGCGCAGGTGTACTGGATGACGGGTGATACCGTAGCCGCCCGTCGCTGGGCCGATTCCGCAAAGACAGAGTTAGCGTCTCAGCTTCGCGACACGCCGAATGACTTCCAGCGGCATCTGTTCCACGCGCTGTCACTGGCGTATCTCGGGGCGCACGTCGCGGCCGCCCGGGAGGGCGAGCACGCGTGCGCCCTCGCGCACGCCGTCGGCGACCAGTTGCTATCCGTCCCGTATTGCCGGCACGTGCTGGCCCGACTCTACGTCGCCATCGGCGATCATCCACGCGCACTCGCCCAACTCGATACGCTGCTCGCCAAACCGTACCTGATCTCGCCCGCATGGCTCACGATCGATCCCGCGTGGGCTCCTCTCAAAGGCGACCCCCACTTCGCGCGCCTCATCGCGCAGCCAGCGACACCGTCGACGAGGTGAGCGACGGGTGTTGAGCCCTCTCGCCCATCAGATGTTCCCGGAGGCGGACAGCAGGTCCGTTCGATAACGCCTCCAGCATCCGTCCCACATCCGCCGGTATCCCAAACGAATTCGCCCCTGGTAGGAGCCGGTCATGACCGGCCCTAGCTGTCGTGTGCCAGATGATCACGGAGGAAGGCCCGTTGCGGCGGGAATGGACCGCGCGACACGTCGGTGAGACAGGCCAAGTACGCCACCGTCTGTGCGAACCATTTCCTAACACAGTCCTAACGACCGCGTAGCAATTGTCGCCGCGTGCGTGTCTCAAATTGAGATACACACCGCGGAGACATACTCGTGCGATCTCGGCCAGCTACATGACGCGTGACATCCGTACAGTCGCCCTATGCGCGCTGACGATGGCATTTGCACCTCCCACACCCGCCCTGGCGCAGAACACCGACACCGCTGTGGCCCCACCGTTTGATCTCGTCACCATTCATCCCGGTGAGCCGAGTTGGATCGCGGGTGTTCGTCTCCGTGCCGCCGAGGCGCGGTACCGGGGAACCAGCTGGTGGGGAACGTACGCGCAACTGCGCTCGCAAGCGGAGGCGCGACTGGGCAACAACGACGGGGCGCTACGCTTCTGGGACCAGGCTGACGGCGGGACTTGGCCGGCTGTCTTCATACCACCGCGCCTGCGCGCGGTTCCGGCGCTCGCCCTGTTGACGTCCATCGCCGATACGGCGCGCGTGATCATGATCAACGAGCGGCATCATGCCGCGTCGGATCGGCTGCTCACCCTGAAACTCCTGCCGGTGCTGTGGGGCAAAGGCTTTCGGTATCTCGCGCTCGAGACGCTGAGCAATACCGACTCCGGTCTCGCGCGGCGCGGGTACGCGCTCGAGCAGGCCACCGGGTACTACACCGACGATCCGGTATTCGGCGAAGTGGTTCGCCAGGCGTTACGGTTGGGCTATCGCATCGTGCCGTACGAATGCGAACCGTCGCAAGAGGATTCGCTCGACGGTCTGAACCCGCAGCAGCGCCGGGACAGCATCGAGGCGCTTAATCTGTACGGCAGGATCTTTCGCGCGGATCCACACGCAAAGGTCCTGGTGCATGCGGGCTACAGTCACGTCAAGAAGTCGGTCACCAAGACATGGTCGCCCATGGCGGCGTATTTTCGGAAGCTCAGCAGCATCGACCCGGTCACCGTCGATCAGACGTCGCTGAGCGAGCACAGCGCGCCCGAATATGAGAGACCAGTTTACCGCGAGGCCATCGCGGTGGGCTTGCTTCGCACCGTCCCGATCGTGCTGATGGATTCGGCGGGGCGTTCGTATATGCCGGATTTCCCGGGCGTTGATTTTGAAGTGCTGACCCCTCGAACGACCTATGACCATGGCCGACCGGACTGGATGAGGCTCGGCGGGCTACGCGTTCCAACGGATGTGCCGACGCCGGAGTGCGTGATGCGGGTCTGTGTCGCGGAGGCCCGGCTCGCGACAGAGCCGGACAGTGCCGTGGCGCTCGACCGCGCGGAAGCGTCCTATGTCCCTCGTGTTCGGCTCTTCTTGCCCCGCGGCCAGCAAGTCCGTGTGCGCGTTGCCGATTCTGCGGGGACGGTCATCGACACGTCGCGCGCGCGAGCCGCACGCTAGTGCCGGCCCGCCTGTACGTCGTCCGCTGCCTACGATGTGAGGTGCGGCTTCCGCCAGGCCGAGTCGCATGAGACAGCGGCGGTGTCTGGCCGGCATCCGTAGGGGCCGGTCATGAACCGGCTCCTACCAGGGACAAATTCCAGCGCATCCGAATTCAGATGTCCAGTCTGGGATCTCCGGCGTATGACAGGCGTCCGCCGATGATCCGCGCGGCCGATGTATACGGATGCGGAGCCGCCGCCACACCCCCGCCGATGTGCAGCACCTCATGCCCCGCCACCTTGAGGTAGTCGGCGATCAGCCCGCGATGACAGCGCCACCAGACCGCCTCGGCACACATCACCGCTGTCCGCTGCGTTCGCGCCATCGCCAGCAACCGCTCGATCGCCGCACGAAACTCCGCCATCTCCATGTAGTCCGCATAGCCGCGAAACGAGGCGTTGCGCCACGCCAGGTTCGCGGAATCCGGGCGCGGCTCCCGCCGGCCACCCAGATCCGGGTATGCCTCGTACCGGATGCCGGCCTCCCCCAACGCCGCGCTCAACGCCCCGGCACCGAACTGCGGATGCCGGCGCGATCCCGGGAAGCGCCGGACGTCGGCCAGCACCGAGATCCCGATCGCTGTGAGCAACGGGATGAACTCCTCGATCGGCAGTGTGGAATGCCCGATGGTCCACACCGTGACAGGCCTCGCCATGGATGACATACTGTCGGAAGGGTACCACCCGGTTACTCGCCTGAGGGAGTGATGGCGGCAATGTCCCGCGGCACACGCACACCCGGCATCTCCCGGCTGACGGCAACGGCACTTGCGGCTGCGGTTGCCGCCTGGTTCGCGACCCCAGCCCGGGCAGGCGCCCAGTGGAACGACGCCGACACGCATTCGCACGCGTCGTTCCGCGGACTCAGCGTCGCACCGGACGGCACCGTCTGGGCTGGCGGCACCGAAGGAACCGTGATGCGGTCCACCGACGCCGGTGAGACATGGCAGACGGATACGGTCCCCGGTGCGGCGAGTTTCGATTTCCGCGGCGTCGCTGCGATCGACGCACGCACCGCGTTCGTGGTCGTGTCGGCCGCCGACACCGCACGGATCTACCACACGACCGACGCCGGTGCGTCATGGGCACTCCAGCTCAATCTCGAGCAGCCCGGCGTCTACCTCGACGGCATCGGCTGCTGGTCCGCACGCCGCTGCCTCGCGGCTGGAGATCCGATCGATAATCATTTCTTCACCATCACGACGACGGATGGCGGCGCCCATTGGCGTACTCGCCCCGCGGCCGCCCGGCCAACCGCCATGGCTGGAGAAGGAGCCTTCGCCGCGAGCAACACGTCGGTCGTCACCGGGCCCCACGGACGCGCATGGATCGCGACCGGCGGCGGCCCCATCGCCCGGGTCTGGCGTTCGGCGGACTACGGCGCCTCATGGAAGGTCGCCACCACACCGATCGTCGCGGGCCTCCCAACCGCAGGCATCTTCTCGGTGGCGTTCTGCGATTCGCGCCACGGTGTCGCCGTCGGCGGTGACTACGCCAAGCCCGTCGGCCATGGCGCACATGTCGCCGTCACGTCTGATGGCGGCACGACCTGGATCGCCGCCGACACGAGTCACGAGACGCCGTTCCTCTCGGCCGCTAGCTGCGTGTCGTCGAGCGGCGCCCGCATCGTCAGCGTCGGCCCAGCCGGCACGTTCACGTCCGGCGACGGTGGCCTGACGTGGACATCGCTCGGCGACACCGGCTTCAACAGCGTTGTCGCGGACAAGGATGTCCTGGTTGCAGTCGGCGCAAACGGCGCCGCCGGATCCGCGCCCGCCGCCGCGTTCGCCTCTCCCTAGCGATCGGCTGGCGACTACAGTCCAGGAGGCTGGCCAACCCCCCGCGGCGGCGGCCAGCGCGAGCCCTGGGTCACGCCATGCACCGTCGCGATGTCGTAGTCCACTTGCCGTCGCTGCCCCAGATCCCACGCCGCATGCGCGTGCAGGTTCGCGATCTCGCCGATGCCGGGACAATCCGCCTCGTGCACGTTCTGCAGGGTGCGGAGGATCGCCGCGGCCGTGTGCAACGCGATGTTCCGATGCCCGCGCTCGTGGACCAGGGTCGCGTCGAGAAAGCGCGTCCATTGCTGCGCCAGCGAGTCCGGCGTGCCCCCCGGCGCGAGCCATTGCGGCAGGGTCGTGACGATGCGCACGAACACCGCCACCTGCGCGAGCCGGCACCCGCTGTCGCTGCGAAACGGACGGAATTGCCACCGCACCTGCGTCCCGGTCAGTCCGATGTAGTCCGAGTCGCTCGCGCTCTCGCGTCCGATCCCCAGCTGCTGCGCCAGCTCCGCTGACGTCGCCCCGATCACCGGATAACGCGTCGTGTCATCCGTGATGAACACACCCGGCGGCAGCTCCGGCGTCACGTTCGCGAGCGCTAACGCCGCTCGTCCCTGCTCGCCGACCGCAGGCTCCGGCTCCGGCACGGGCTGGCTGACGGGGGGCGGCGACGTGCACGCCACAGCCAGAGACGCCACGAGAGGCCAGACCCGCCAGGAATGTGTCACGCGGTAGTATTTCACCGCGGCGCGCACCCGTCCAGCACAATCGCCGCGTGATCGTCTCGTGCCAGGGAAGAGCAGGCACTCGGGATCGCATCGTCGCGAAACCGCCAAAGCTCGCGCCGTAACACTGCGCGAGCACGCGTCAGCCGGACTCGAACGGCCGCCTCACTGACGCCTTCCTGCTGCGCGATCTCCGGCACTCCAAGCCCGCTCACGATGCCGAGTACCACCACTCGGAGTGATGCGGTACACGCCGTTTGCGCCGCTCCGATGACGGCCTGCGCCAGTTCGTCATATTCGATCCCGCCACCCACGATCTCCGGCGATGCCACGCCATGTGCCTCGTGAGCGGGCGCACGACGCCCCGCCGCACGAGCGGACCGCCGATGCTCGTCGCGTACGACGTTGCGAGCGACGGTGACCACCCACTGTCCAGCACTCTCCGGCACGATCCGGCGATACTCGCGCGCCAGGATCAGGAGCGCACGCTGCGCGAGATCGTCCGCGGCGGCCGCGTCGACCCGGCGGCAGAAGTAGCCGAACAACGACGGCCGCATCGCCGCCAGCAAGGCGTCGAGTTCGCGAGGTGACCCGGCCTGCGCTTCACGCACGAGCCTCGTCGCGGTGTCACATGCCAGCCACCCGCTCTGGCCCCCGCTCCCCGCGCCTCGCCCTGGCCCACGCCGCACTCGATCGACGCTGGTCACCCGCGAACCTTCTCACGCCAGCGTCAGCCGCTGGTCAGTATCGGGCCGCGCGGCGGCGCCACGGGACCGGCTCGGCGTCATCGGGCACGCATCGCCACGGGACATGGTGGCGCACGATCGTCACGCGCCGTTGATTGTTGGCCGCATGCCGAACCAGCCTCTCAGGCCCGCACCCGGTGACATGGCACCCGGTGACATCGCGCCGGCGGAGTTCGCCGCGGCGGGCCACGCACTCATCGATTGGATCGCGCGATACCTCGCGGACGCCGAGCAGTACCCGGTCCTCTCACGCGCCAGCCCCGGACAGGTACGATCCGCGCTGCCCGCCGCCCCCCCGGCGCTCGGGGAACCGTTCGCGGCGGTCATGGCGGATGTCGAGCGCGTCATCCTCCCCGGCGTGACGCACTGGAACCACCCCGGATTCTTTGCCTATTTCGCGATCTCCGGATCGGCGCCCGGCATCCTGGCGGAGCTGCTCACCGCCGCCCTCAATATCAACGGGATGCTCTGGCGCACGAGCCCCGCCGCCACGGAGCTCGAGCAGCTCACGCTCGACTGGCTGCGGCAATTGCTCGGGCTCCAGTCCGGATGGTTCGGGATGATCACCGACACGGCGTCGATCTCCACGCTGCTCGCGCTGGCCGCCGCGCGAGAAACGCAGCCAGCGCTCGCCGTGCGGTCCCGGGGTCTCGCCGGCCGGCCCGATCTCCCCCCGCTCCGCATCTATACGTCCGCGGAATCACACTCCTCGATCGACCGCGCCGCGATCACACTGGGCTTCGGCCACGACAACGTCGTCCACGTGCCCGTCGACAATGACTTCCGCATGCGCCCCGACGCGCTCGCGAACCTGATCACCGAGGACCGCGCGCACGGACGCCTGCCAATCGCTGCGATCGCGACGGTCGGCACGACTGGATCCGGAAGCATCGACCCGGTGCCCGCGATCGCCACGGTATGCGAACGAGAGAAGATCTGGCTGCACGTCGACGGCGCCTACGGCGGAACCGCCGCGGTCGTCCCGGAGTTGCAGCAGGTGCTCGCGGGGGTGGATCGCGCGGATTCGCTCGTCATCAACCCCCACAAATGGCTCTTCACCCCCATCGACTGCTCGGCCCTCTACACCCGGCGCCCGGACGTACTGCGGCGCGCGTTCTCACTCGTGCCGGAATACCTCAGCACGACCGCGCCGGACGAGGTCGTGAATTACATGGACTACGGGATCCAGCTCGGCCACCGGTTTCGGGCTCTCAAGCTCTGGTCGGTGATCCGCGTCTTCGGCGCACTCGGCCTCGCGGATCGCATCCGCTACCACTGCGCGCTCGCCCGGGAGTTCGCAGCTTGGGTCGACGCCGCATCCGCCTGGCGGCGCGTCGCCCCCGTCCACTTCTCGCTCGTGTGCTTTCGCTACAATCCCGGCGACCCGGACCTGAACGACGAAGAGACGGACGCCCTCAACGCCGCGATCCTCGAGCGTGTCAACGCTAGCGGCGAGGTCTACCTCTCGCACACGAAGCTCGCGGGTCGCTACACCATCCGCCTCGCCATCGGCAACGTGCGCACCGAACTCCGTCACGTCGCCACCGCCTGGCGCCTGCTCCAGGACGCCGCGGCTACTGTGCGCCGGTAGGGCGGGCGCCGGCGTTACCGCGCGCCCAGGTACCGATCCAGGAACGCGACGGTCTTGTCGCGAAGCGCGTCCGCGTCAGCTCCTTCGATGACATGGCTCTGGCCGTAAAACACCTCGAGATCGGCTGGCGCCTGCACGGCCTGGCACATGGCCCGGATGCGATACGCCTCCGCCAACGGCACGGCGCGGTCCTTGTCGCCGTGCATGATCAACACCGGCGGCATGCGCTGCACGAGCGACGCCGCCCGGGCGGGAATCGCACCTCCGTACTCGGCAACCGCCTTGACGTGCGCGTCCGTCGCTCCCGCCATCAACGCCAGAGTCCCCCCGAGGCCCGTCCCCATCACACCCACCCGGCTGGAATCCACTCCCGGCGACCGCGCGAGATCGGAGAGCGCATCACGTACCGTCCCCGCCCATTCGCGAAAGTGCGCACGACGGTCATCGCCATCGGCGGCCGATATCCCCGAACGGTCCAGGTAATGCACGATTTCGACTTCGTACCCGCGCTGCACGAGCGTCATCGCCAGCCCATGGAGAAAAGCAGCCTGCGGAGCGAGACCCGGCGCATCGTGGAGAAGCACGACGCCGGGACGACGCCCGGCATGCCCGGACGGCTCGAATCGGTCGTACGCGATCGCGGCAGCCCCGCTCCGGAAGGTCCCCGCGGTGGACACGGGAGCGGAAAACACGGTGCGCGCCGGCAAGTCTGACGCCGGATGCGGATATACCGGAGTTTGAACAGGAGTTTGAACCGGAGCGGTAATCGGTTCGGCCGTTATGACAGGAGCAGCGCGCTGCTGCTTCCGCCGCACGACCGGCACCGTCACGACCGGTACCGTCCCGCCGGGTGCCGTAGCGATCGGTGCAGGGGAGCGGGCGGCTAACGACGCGTCGGGTGTGCTCGGAGATGCCGCGGCGCGTGTCGCAGCGGCCGTCGCAGCAGGTGGAAGAGCGAGCGCGGGCCGCCCCGTGTCGGGCGCAGCGGCTTGGACGTGCGGCGCCGCGGTGTCCGGACTGTTGGCGGGATTCTCGATCGCCAACCCGCCACGCCACACCACAGCCGGATCGTCAGATCCCACGATCGTGACGTGCACCATCCACCCGAATACCTGCGGATAGAAGATCCCGCCTTCCGACTTGCACGCCTCACGGGACGCGACAGGACTGCGCGGGCCAAAGAGCGGCGACCCGTCTCTCGTGGCCAGCCACTGCGATCCGGATCCGCTAGCGGGCGTGCACCAGTTCACGTGGCGGTGCCACCGCGCGAAGCTCAGAGGAAGCCGCTGATCCAGCTCCTCGGGCGAAGCGGAGGCTGGAGCGGTGTACATCGCGCCCGCCAGCCGCAATGTGCCATCCGCGTTTTCACGGTAAAGCAGGGAGGTAGGCTTGGTGGGGTCGAATCGCCGGCTCTCCGCTCTGGCCCAAGCCCAGTTGGTCAAGTGATGCATGCGGTACGTGCCGGTCGGACCAGGCATTTCTTCGAAGCCGTCAGCCGCGGCGACTCGCACATCACCGTATTTCCGGAGCGCGTCCCGCACATCGACGAGGAGCATATCCGCTCGCGTCGAATCGTCCGCAGTTGGCAGCCGCGTCGCGCTGAGTCGCAGGTGCAGCTCGGTGTCCGGAAGTGCGTCGGCACTGAGCATGTCCATAGCGTCGACTGCGGCGGCCGACGCGCCATGGTCGGCGTCGCTCATCGTCGCACGCGGACTCCCCATCGCGACCGATCCGCCACTGCCTCGGCACGCCGCAAGCAGCACGATGGCTGCCAGGGCGGGGGCGAGCCCCCTGGCTGCCACGCCATGGGTGCTCGATCGCGTTGTCTGGGTGGCCCGGTCGCGTATCACCCTCATTACACGCGACGCGGCCCCTCCAGGTCACGCGTCAGCCTGGGCCTGCGAGCTAGGCCCCCGACGACACCCCGGCCGTAACGGCACAGTAGTCATCGACCAGGCTGTCCCACACTCGATCCCACGTGCACCGGCGCGCAAACCCCAGCGCGTTGCGGCCCAGGCCCCCTCGCCGGCTCCCGTTGTGTACCAGATCCAGCAATTGCCGGGCAAAATCCGCCGCATCTCCCGGTGCGAATGTCACTCCGGTGTGCTCCGCCAACAGCTCACGCGTCGGCCCCACATCCGCTCCGACGACCGGCAGCCCCGACGCCATCGCCTCCAGCAACACGTTGCCGAACGTGTCGGTCGCCGACGGGAACATGAAGACATCAGCCGACGCATAGAACTCGCTCAGCGCATCACCCGTCAGGCGCCCCATGAAGACTGTCCCCTCGGGCGCGAGCTTGCGCGCCGCCTCCGTGTACGGCCCATCGCCGGCGATCGCGCACCGCACACGCCCGGGCGCGGCTCGCATGACCTCCCGCATCCCTCGCAGCGCCACACCCAGCCCCTTCTCGGCACCCAGCCGCCCGACGTAGATCGCGAGCACCATGTCGTCCGTGACGCCAAGCCGTGCGCGCAGCGCCGGTGACCGATACGATGGATTGAAACGGGCGCTGTCTACGCCGCGGCTCCAGAGTGCCATATGCTGGAATCCCCGAGCCGCCAGTTCATCCTGCACGGCCTGTGTCGGGCAGTACGTCCGCGCGCCCCCGTTGTGAAACCACCGCAGATAGTGCCACGCGGTCCCGCGCAGTGCGCCCATCTGGTAGAAGCTGCTGTATGCGCTCCAGTGCGTGTGATACGAGGTCACGAACGGCACCCCCATCGCCCGCGCCGCCGCGCGTGCCGCCAACCCCATCCCGAACGGACTTGCCGCATGCACCAGGGTCGGCCGCCACGCTCGCAGCTCGCGACGCACACGCGGTTGGGTCGGGAGCGCGAGCCGGTGCTCCGGATACGCCCAGAACGCTACGCTGGGCCACCGCCGCACATCATCCGCCTCGGCACCCGCCGGATCGCTCGTCGTGTACACCCGCACCGTGGCACCGCGCGCGCGCACGGCTTCGACCAGCCGCCCGAGCAGCAGCGCCACACCGTTGAGCTGCGGGGAATAGCTGTCCGTGAACAAGGCGAGCCGAAGCGCCCGCGGATCCGCATGCCGGACCGCCGCCTGACGCCGCTCGAGCACCATCGTGCTCACAGCCGCGCTCCCCGGGCTTCGCCCTGACCTTTGTCCCGAGGCTGGCGGCGACGGTCTCCCGCGTCTACCGTTTTCCCAGTTCCCCTCGCCAATCCCGCCGCGCGCACTCGGTCGCCTGCCATGTTCACGATTCTCGCCTGCCTGTTCCTGCTCCTCGCACTGGATGGCGTATTTCGCGGACGTACGCTGTACGACGACTCGTGGCGGCCGGCCGAAGAGGGCGGGGAATCGCCACCGTCACACTCGCGGCTGCGAGCGGTGTTCTGGGGCGCCCTCTCGATTCTCTGTCTGGTGATCGCATCGCAATACGAGTGGTGAGCGGGGCGCAGCGCACATGCCGCCGCGACTCGCCTGGCCGCAAGCACTCTCCGGCGCCAGACATCCCTAGCCGACGCTAGCGCGCCGGAGCAGAGCTTCGAGCACGGGCTGCGGCACCGCACCGCTCTGCCGCGCCACTTCCCGGCCGCCGCTGAACACGATCACGGTCGGAATCCCGCGAATCTGGAACTCGCTCGCCGTCCGCGGCGCCCGATCCGTGTCGAGTTTGGCGACGAGCGCACGCCCGCGATGCGCGGCCGCTACCGCATCGACGGCGGGCGCCATCTGCTTGCACGGCCCGCACCAGTCCGCGTAGAAATCCACCAACACCGGGATCTCGCTCCCGTCGATCGTCCGCCGGAATGTGTCGTCGGACAACGGGACGGGACGGTCGAGCAGCATTGGCCGTCCGCACTTGCCACACTTTGGACGATCCTGCGCGCGAGCTGCGTCCACGCGATTCCATGTCTCGCAGAATTGGCAGCGGACGGTGAGATGCTTGTGCGCGTCCGTCTCTGGGTCTTTGGCCTTCTCGCTTTTCGCGCTGCTGCTTGTGCTGCCACTTCCGCTGTCGCGAGTGCCGTCGCTTGTATCGCTGCTCGCATTGGTGGAGCCGGCGTTGTGCTCGTAGTCAGGCATGACGGTCGAACCCGGAAGATTCGGTGTCTAGGCAGTGCGTGATGCGTACGGTGCCGTACGGGGTCGTACGCGCTGCGATATGCTACCTGCTGGAAAAGTAGCGCTCGCAAGGCCGCGCCCGGCGGCCTCCCGTCAATCAGTGCCGGTATAGCGCATTTCGTTGGTTGGCACGAATCCCAGTTTCTCATACAGGGGGCGCCCGCCGGCCGAGGCGTGGAGCACCACGCGGACCAGCCCCCGCGCACGGCTCCATTCGAGCAGGTGCCGCATCAGCAGCTCCGCCACACCCCGGCGGCGCCACGCATGCTCGGTGTACACGTTGAGCACGATCCCCTCGGGTCCATCAGTGAGCGCCGTTCCGGTCTCGTTCGGACGCGGCAGCATCGCCCGCACCTGCACGCCCGCCCCCGCGATCGGCGCATCGGTCTCATCGCCCGTCGTAGCGATCCATCCGGCGTATTCGCCCGCGGGTATCGCACGCGCGAAATAGGCGGCCGAGGCCGCGGCCAACGGGCCATATGTCGCGGCATTGAGCCGCCCCATGTCGCGGAACATGTCCGCACGATGGCGGGCAAGCAGCGCGGCATCAGCCGCCGTCGCCAGACGAATGCGAGGTGTCGTGAGTGTTCCCATGTCCCAGGGCGGTTAATGTTCTCCCACTATATCTCGCTGCACGAAGACCTGGTATCGCGATTCGGCTCCGGGCACTCTAGATTCGGGTGTCTCTGTCCGCAGAGGTCGCGTAGCCATCGCTCGGGATACAGTCTGACCCCGTGACGCCTCGCGGGGTACCCAATGCACCACAGTTGGCAATGCTCGGCCGCCAGTTCAACATGGCTACGGATCGAGCACGTGCCGTCGTCGCCACGCTGTCACCCGACGCCCTGATGCGCCGCCCCGCCGCGGATGGCTGGTCACCCGCCGAGTGCCTGACGCATCTCAGTCTCACCGCCCACATTTTCAAACCGCTCCTCGATCAGGCCATCGAGGGCGCGCGTGCGCACGGGCTCCGCGGCACCGGTCCGTACCGGATGGATCCCCTCGGCCGGATCATGCGCTGGATCATGGAGCCGCCGTATCGGTACCGCACCACGAGCAGCGCGGCGGTCGTACCGGTCGATATCGGACCGCCCGAACAGGTCCTGCCATCGTTCGTCGCCGCGCAGGATGTGCTGATCGAATCGCTCCACGCGGCCGACGGCGTCGCGCTCGACCGCGCCACGATCGTCTCGCCGTTCAATCGCCGCCTGCGGTACAATCTGCTCTCGATGTTCGCGATCCTCGCGGCACACGAGCGCCGCCATCTCTGGCAGGCCGAACGAGCGGCGGGAACCGCAACCGCAACGGCGACCGCAGCGGCACGATAACGCTGTCTGGCCGGAGATCGCCGCGGCGATGAGGACAGAGGCTACGTGCTCGACTGATCCGACGGCGATCCGCTCGCGCCGCCACCAGGGGATGCCTGCCGCGTGCCGCCCCCCGCGCTCGTCCGATGACGGCGTTTGACGCGGATCCGATGCAGCCGCCGGTCGGCCAGCCACATGAGCGGCACGCACGCGACGCCGTACGCGGCTGAGCCGATCACGACGGACATCGTCCACCGGAGCACACTTCCGGCGCTCGGCCACTCGGTCCACGGCATCATCGCGGCCAACGCCTCGACCGCGCCCAGCGCGCCCGACCATGCCATCGCCACCGCGACCCGCCACTGCCACTGCCGCCCCCCGAACCGCTGGCGATACCACGCGGCCCCGATCCACATGGTCAGGAACAGCGGGACGATCGCGATCTCCACGGCAAATGTCCCCAACGCCGGCGCGAGATAGATCCCGATGAGCGACACCGCGACGGCCAACCCGGCGATGACACCGAAGACGATCTTCGCCTGCGTGCGGCTCGATCGGAACAGCAACACCGCGCGGTCCTAGCCGCCCGCTACCGGATCCGCCGCATCCAGCATTTCGCTCAGATCCGCGCGGCACTGCGATTCGAGTCCGCGCTCCACCGCGGGATCGGCCTCGATCAGCCGCGATCGCGAATCCACCGCGATGTACGCAGAGCCCCCGGCCGCCGACGCGAACCACGGCGCCCGATGCACGCCACGCGCGAGCAGCACGACGCCAGCCGGCGGTACCACTGGCGCCCCCTCCGTCGGCTCTTCGATCACATCTTCGAGTAGACGCTTCCCGACGGCACCGAGAACGCCCGCACCGAGTAACTCGCCGCGCTCGCCGATCAGCAGCGCGACGGCCGATCCGTTCGATGCGAGAAACGGCGCGATATGGGCGCCAGGAGGCAGCATCGCCGCCGGTGCAGTGCCAGCGGCTCCATCATGGTTCAAGAGAGATCCTCCAGCCGGGATGGGCGACCGGAAAGATCACATCGCGCGCGCGGTCCGCGCAGGTGGCGGACCGCGACGGCAACCCGGGACCGATGCTGAGGTCAGCTCGGGGTCGCGACTTTGACCTCGAGGCCCGTCGGCACGGTAAAGCCCCGCGTTTGCAGCCACTCGAGCGGCCAGCGCAGAAACTCGGGAAGCGCCTCACTCGGCGACGGCACCAGTGCGGACGCCGACGCCGACGTCACACCCACCACGAGCACCGCGAGCGGCTCCGACAAGTGCGGCAGCAACGGGGCACCCGCGACTCCCGCGGCGACCGCGCCCATTACCCACACCAGTTGATCGAGCGCTTCGGATGCGGTGTCGGCGGAGCGTCGCGCACGCGCCTCTCCCGCGAGTCGCGAGACCTGCGCCGCGCGATCGGCATCCACGATGCCGGTGCGCATTGCATCGAGCACGGCGAAATACGCTTTCTTGGCGCGGCGTTCGAGCGCATGAACGGCGCGCGCGCCGGCGCCAGCCAATGGCGGCAACGGCAGATGAAACACGATGGTCGCATCAGTATTACTCGGTACGCGACCCTCCACGCGAAGCATGGGTGCCTTGGCGGCGGTTCGCGGACGGCATGCCTCGCGTTTCCTGTCGTGCATGGCGCCTCCGGTTGGCCATTTCTCGTGTGTGACGCGCGGGCGCGTCGATGCGACGGCAAAGTATCGTTCGTACCGCTCCGCCACCAGTAACTACGCCGGCGGATTTCTGCTATGAAACGACGATTGTCACGGCGATAGGCTACGGACGGACTCTGCCATATCTCCGCGAATCCGGTCCCTCTGCCGATCACCCGACGGGATCAGCCCTGCTCGACTACGACCGCGGTGCCATAACATAGGACCTCGGTCGCACCCTACATCACCTCGGCCGCATCGTACCGGACCCCCACGACGGCGTTGGCCCCCGCGCCGTCGGCATGCTGGCACATCAGATCGAATGCCTCGGTCCGCGCCCGCTCGCACAACTCCGACAAGATCGTGATGTTGCCGCCAAACATGGTCTGTACCCTCGCCCCGAACGTCCCAACCACCGATCGCGATCGCACCGTGATCCCGCGTACTACTCCCAGGGTCCGCGTCACCCGGTACCCGTCGATGGTGAAGGCGGTCGTCGTCATGTCACTGCGCATGGGTCCCTCTGGCGGATGATGGGCTGCAGCCGAATCCCGGGACGAAGCCCGTCCCTGATCGCGGTGCCGGATAGGCGGTATCGGTCGGGACGATAATACGCCTCGATCGCCCGGCGCACGACCCGCCCGAGCAGGGGGCTGGCAACTGACAGTGCCGAACGGGTGGCGGGCGCCCGGCGGCTGGGCCATGCTTCGTCCGTGTCTCCTGAAGAGCTCATCGCGACCCGCCAGCGCCTCGGCCTCACTCACGACGGCATGGCCGCCGAACTGAATCTCACACCCGCCGTGGTGATCGCCTGGGAGCGCGGGCGCATCAAGCCTGCACGCCGGGTGGTCCAGTGGCTCACGTGGCGCGCCGGCATGCTCGACCGCGACGCCGCCCTCGCTGCGAGCGGGCTTCCGGAATGCGCCGAGTTGCACGCGCTGCACGCTGGCAAAAGCACGGATGCCGAATCATCCCGCGACCGCCGCACACGCATGGACGCCGTCCTCGCTCACCTCGCCCAATGCCCGGCCTGCATCGCCCGGCGCCGCTATATCGAGGAGCGCTTTCCGCCGATGCCGCGACCCCCAATGGCTACGTCGGTCCGCCTCTTGGTCTGGGCGTTCGACCTGTTCACCCGCGCCCGTACGTGGATCCGGCGCAAATTGTAGCTGGTTTGCAGGTGCCGGCCCGCTCGCACCCAGCCGTTCAGGCGCGAGAGATCTGTGCTTCGCTCAGGTCGTGCAGGAAGGCGGGTTCTGCACGCAGCTCACCGTGATCTGCAGCAGCGCCGCAACCATCGGCACTGCGCCCGCGGTCGCGTGCGCCAGCGCCGCCAACGGACCATGCTCGGTCAACGTTGGCGCGACCCAGGGACGGGGCAGGGGAAGAGCAACGGCTTGAGCACTCATCGACGACAGATCCTCGTCAGCAGGCGTTGGAACATATGCTGCGACGCCCAATCGCGCACTAGCTAGGACGAGCGGCCGTTGCTCCCGTCACGTTTGATGTCGTTCTGATGTCGTTCTGATGTCGTCGTCCGTGATCTGAGAGGGACGGCCCGGGATTAGCGGTTGTTTACCGAGGCGTGCCACCCACCGTGACCCGATAGCGATCGAGGGAGTCCGTCGTGACCAACGTGTCTGAATCCGCAGGGCAGGTCGAGATCGCCGGCGAAGTGCAGCCGGACGCGGGACGAGTCCTGACGCCAGAAGCCCTGGCGTTCGTCGCGCGGCTCCACCGCGCGTTCAATCCCACCCGGCTCCGCCTGCTGGACGCGCGCGCCACCCGCCAGGCCGCCCTCGATGCCGGTGCGCGGCCCGGCCTGCTGCCAGAGACCGCCGAGATCCGATCGCGCGACTGGTCCGTCACCGCTCCGCCGCCCGCGCTCGCCGAACGCCACGTCGAGATCACCGGCCCCGCGGACCGCAAGATGATGATCAACGCGCTCAACTCCGGCGCGTCGGGATTCATGGCCGATCTCGAGGACTCTCTTTCGCCCACCTGGCCCAATGTCGTCCGCGCCCACGCGAACCTGATCGACGCGGTCCAGGGCACGCTCTCCTACGAGAGTCCCGATGGCCGCACGTACCGCCTCGCTGCCCGGCTCGCCACGCTCCTCATGCGGCCCCGGGGCTGGCACCTCACGGAATCACACGTGCGCGTCGACGGCCAGCCGGTGTCGGCCAGTCTCTTCGACTTCGGGATGTTCTTCTTCCACAATGCGCGGACGCTCGCCGCACGCGGCGCGGGACCGTTTTTCTATCTGCCCAAGATGGAGAGCCACCGCGAGGCACGCCTCTGGAATGATGTCTTCGTTGCCGCGCAGGGCGCCCTCGGCATTCCCCGCGGAACGATCCGGGCCACGGTCCTGATCGAAACGATCCTCGCCGCGTTCGAGATGGAAGAGATTCTCTACGAGTTGCGCGAGCACGGCGCCGCTCTCAACGCGGGACGCTGGGACTACATCTTCAGCGTCATCAAGAAATTCCGCACGGATCCCGCCTTCGTCCTGCCGGACCGGTCCCTCGTCACCATGGCCGTGCCGTTCATGCAGGCCTACGCGGAACGCCTCGCGCGTACCTGCCACTGGCGCGGCGCCCAGGCCATCGGCGGCATGGCGGCCTTCATTCCGAGCCGCCGCGATGAGGAGGTCAACCGCACGGCGCTCGCCAAGGTGCGCGAAGACAAGCTGCGCGAAGTGGCGCGTGGCTTCGACGGCACCTGGATCGCCCACCCGGACCTCGTGTCCGTCGCACGCGAAGCGTTCGCGCATCACGTCAGCCACGCAGGCTCACGCTCCGCCACCCCTCCCGGCGGCGACACCGCACCGCTCCTCGATGTGCGGATTCCCGGAAGTGGTGTCAGCGCCGCCGGCGTCCACACCAATATCCGCGTTGCACTCGAATATCTCGCGGCGTGGCTCGACGGGTCAGGCGCGGTCGGAATCGACAATCTCATGGAAGACACGGCGACGGCGGAAATCTCGCGCGCCCAGCTCTGGCAGTGGCGGCGCCACCGCGTGCCCATCGATGGCGGAGCCCCGCTCACCGATGCGATGTACGCCAGGGAACGCGATGCGGCTGTCACTGCGCTGCGCTCGCGCACCACGGGCGTTGGCCGCCTCGCGGACGCCGCCACCCTGCTCGATCAGTTGGTGCTCGATGACGCCTTCGCCGATTTCCTGACCCTGGCCGGCGCGCCGTACCTCGATCGCGACTCGGCCGCCCAGGGATGACACACTCCGTTCAGAACCCACGCGAGGCGGGTGGACCGTGCGTCCCGAGCCGCTCCCAGTTCCGGTGGCGACCGGCCCGGGAACGCAACGATCATCTATGCCTGCACACCTGTACTCCTCAATACGGCACACACCGAGCCCCTGTTTCGGACGAGCCCGGTGACTCACGCCCGGCACGGGCGCTAGATTGCCGCGATCGCTCGGCGCAGTCCGCCAGCCAACCACCCGGCCCCGCGGCAACTGGCGCTGTGCACCCAGTGTCCAAGCCCTGAGAGATGAATCAGATGCGCACTGAGCAACCGACATCCGCCGGTGAGCCGGCCACACCGTCCCGCGGCCGCCCATGGCGCAATCGGATCGTCTGGGGCACCGCCGCAGTTCTCGCTGTCGTCGCCGGCACCGCCTGGAGCGCCCCGGCCGTGCTGCACCGGACCGGCATAGAACTGTTCGACGCGGTATTCCACGAAGTGGCCGCCCATTCGGTCGATTCGCTCTCGGAAGACGTCCTCTACGAGAACGCCGCCCGCGGCCTCGTGAAAGAGCTCCACGATCCGTACGCCGATCTCTACTCGCCCGCCGAGCTGGCGTCGTTCCTCCGGAACTCGATCGGCAATAGCTACGGCGGCCTTGGCATGGGCATCGAACAGTCCGGCGATGAGGTGACCGTCACCGCGGTCTTCGCCGGTTTCCCGGCCGCCCTCGCCGGTGTGCAGATCGGTGACCGCATCGTCGCTGTCGACGGCGAATCCACAAAGGGCTGGACGCCGGATCGGGTCTCCGCACACACCACCGGCGCCGTCGGCACGCCGGTCGAGGTGACGTTTGCGCGCGCCGGTGTCCCCACGGCGATCCGCGACCGCATGATCCGGTCGAAGGTCCACGTCCCCTCGGTCCCGTATGCCGTCATGCTGGATGCCCACACCGGATACATTCCCGTCCAGCGCTTCAGCGAGACCGCCGCTGACGAAGCGGCGCGCGCGGTCGCCCGGCTCCGCGCCGAAGGCGCGTCGTCCTACGTCCTCGATCTCCGCGGCAACGGCGGCGGCGATCTCGATGCGGCCCTCGCCGTCACCAATATCTTCCTGCACGCGAACCAGCCGGTCGTCAGCGTTCGCTATCGCGGCCAGTTGCCACAGTTGCTCAAGACCCGCGACCAGGGCGACGAAACCGCCCACCCGCTCGCGGTCCTCATCGACGGCGGCACCGCCTCGGCCTCCGAGATCGTCGCGGGCGCGCTCCAGGATCACGACCGCGCCGTCCTCGTCGGCACGACGTCATTCGGCAAAGGTCTCGTGCAGACGATGTTCCCGCTCGATGGCGGCTGGGCGGTGAAGATGACGACCGGCCGGTGGTTCACACCGTCGGGCCGCTCCATCCATCGCAACCGCACGCTCGTGAATAACCGCCTGGTCGACGACGACACGACGCCCGCTCCCACGTCCCTCCTCGGCGCGCGCGCGGGCCGGCCGACGTACCACTCCGACGCGGGCCGGACGCTCTACGGCGGCGGCGGAATCATCCCCGATGTCTTCGTCGCGGCCGATACCTTCCCCTCGTCGGCCCGCCCCATGCTGCGCCTGCTCGCCGAACACGGCGCCGACGCCCGCCGCGCCCTCGCCGATGTCGCCCTCGACGTCACCCCCGCGGTTTCGGCCAGCGGACACTCCACGTACACCGACGACCCGGCCTGGCGCGCCGCGTTCTACACCAAGCTCGAAGCCTACGGGGTCAAAGTCGACCGCCAGGCGTTTGATGCCGGCGCGCCGGTCATCGACCGGCTGATCGACCGCGAAGTCGCACGCCGCGCCTTCGGCGACTCCGCGGTCTTCCGCCGCGGCATCCCCGACGACGCCCAGCTGCGCGCCGCGCTCAATCTCCTCCACGGAGCCGCCACCGAGCAGCAGGTCCTCGCCGCAGCCGATCTCATTCCGAGCTGACCCGCCAGCCCGGACCGGCCAGAGGGCCGCTCAGTACACGCGCTGCAGTAGACGCGCGTCAGTACTCGCGGCGGTAGAGCAGGGTGTATTGCAGCGGGATGGGAAGCCGCTCCGCCGTCAGGATCACGTGAAGCGCGACTCTCGCGCCGTCATCCAGGAAGATGAAATCGTTCTCGCGCTGGCCGTCATCGGTCTTGATGATCTGCCGCAGAGTGTCGCCCGACGGGACCAGGCGTACCTGATACCACTCGTGCGTCCCCCCTCGCTTCCACGGCGTCGAATCGCCATTCAACGGCGTGAGGATCGGGTTCATCTCGTCGAATGTCACCGCGAGGGTGTCGGATTGCGCCTCGAACTCGAGATGATCGGCCCGGCGATTCGCCTTGGACAGACGGTGGCGCGCGATCGGCCGGATGATGAAGTTCATGTGAGAGATCGAGGCGTCGATCGCCGACCGGATGTCGTCGCTCTCCTCCGGGATCAGCTCGTACAGATGGCTCCCGGACGCCACCGCCGCGGGCAGCAGCAAGAGCCCGCCAACCCGCGCACTGTCGCCCGCGCGCGCTGCACTGCCCCTGGCAACCGAACTGTCACCCCCACCCATCACCGACGACGAATCGGGCCGCCCCTGCGCCCCAGCCGCGGCATTTGGCGTCGCCACCCCGGCACAGATCACCAGCACCGCGATCCCCCGATACAAGGCACGCCGGACCCCGTACGGCGTTCCGCACGCGGATGGCCTGCCCGGCGCCGTCCGGGCGCCGTGCCTGTATCGCAGCGAAAGTGTCATGGATCCTGGTCCATACACTCGGCGCGACGCATCGTTCTGTCGTGTTCGCTGGCACGAACAAGCCCGGATGGCCAGAGGCCTCATCCACGAGCGACGCGCGGCCCGATTCGGCGGTCACGCGCGTCACCCTATCGCATGCGGACGAGCGCACCGTGAACTCTCCGTGAGCTCTCCGTGAACTCTCTGTGAGCGCCGGACGCCTCGTCCTCGCGACGCTGCTCACGGCCGCGCTGGCCGCCGCGGGAGGCGTGCTGATGGCGTACCGCGCATGGCACGCGACGGAGCAGGTCGAGCAGGTCATCGCGAGCCCCGACTCCACGCACCTCGCACACGTGGTCTCCGTGCGGGAGGCTGGAGTGAATGGCCGGCGCTACACCGTCGTGCGAATCGGCCGCTCCGGTTCACGCGACAGCGCGGCCACGAGCGCTGCGGCCCGCGCCGCCACGAGCGGCGACTCGGGGACGGTCTGGATCGAGAACGCGCGCGCGGTGTCGGTCCAGTGGACTGCCCCCAAACAGCTCACGGTGCAGTACGTGGGCCCCGCGTTTGTCGAAGGCAAGGTGCCACGCGTCGGCGACGTGCGCGTCACGTACCTCGCAGCCGACTCCATCCGCACGCTGCCCATGACGCCGGCCGCCGCCAAGCCAGCCCCGAAGCCCGCCGTCCCATCACCGCCGGCCGCACACGACTCGGCCCGCGCGGTCACAAAACGTCCCACGCATCGCGCGGCGACGTAGCCTCCATGAGGCCCCGTGGCCAAGGGGCCGCGGTTTTTTTGCTCTCCTTTCTCCTTTCTTCCTTCCGATGTTTTTCGAGCGGTCAGATCGGGGCCTGCCGTGCCGGCGATTTTGTCCCCGCAGTGTGAGGTTGCCGTCCCACCACCTGCCTGTCGCCGAGGGCAGCAGGCGCCGTTCGAGAACGGCGCATCCTGCAATTCGCGCATCGGCCCCTTATCGCTGCCCGAGGAAGTCCCGGATGTGCGTGTTGAGAAAGGCGCGGTCGGCCGGCGCTTCGCCCGCACCGGCTGGATGGCCCCACAGCGATGGAATCGGCAGGAACTGCACGTGCGCGATGAACTGCTTCTCGTACTCGGCATCGCCCAGCGGGAAATACAGATCGGTCGCTGACGGCATGTAGAGCACCGGCACCGTGATCGACCGCAATGCACGCTCGACGTTTCCGTCGAATCCCTTGGTCGTGCCTACGTCGTGCTGCTCCCAGGTCCGCGCCTGCAGGATGTAGTTGTTCGCATCCGCGCCCTCGAAGCCCTTGACGACCGCCGCCATCGCATCGCCCGCGGTCTTCGCCTGCGGCATCAGTGTACGCCACAACTCCCGGCGCCACCACTCCTGCGAATACAACCATCCGGCCCACACGGCGCCAAAGGCGCGGATGCCCCGCACGGGCTCCTCGGTGTAGTCGCCGCCCTTGAAGTCCCCATCAGCCTCGAGAGCCGCGATCTGCCCCTCGAGCCGCACGTAGCCGTGGCCGTAACACTTGGCGGTGCCCGAGGTCGCGACGATCCGGTCCATGAAGGACGGATAGCTGACCGCCCACTGAAAGGCCTGCTCCGCTCCCATGGAGAAGCCGATGATCGCGCGGAGATGCGTGATCCCCAGCTCCTGCGTCAGCAGACGGTGCACCGCTTCGACATTGTCCCGAATTGTCGTAACCGGAAACCGCGGCCCATGAAACGGCTCGGGTGTGTTGCTGGGTGACGATGAGTGTCCGTTCCCGAACATCTCGGTCGCGATGAGGAAATACCGCGTCGTGTCGAGGGCCAGCGGCGGACCGATCAGCCAGTCGTACCCGTGATGGTCCGCCATGTAGTGCGACGGAAGCAGGATCGCGTTGTCCCGATGCGAGTCGAGATGGCCATAGGTCGCGTACACGAGTTTCGCCTGGGGAATCGTCGCGCCACTCTCGACGGTAAACGCGCCAAGCTCATACACGTGATGCGCGGCATGATCGGTCGTGTCCTGCGCCTCCGCCGCCGGCACAGCCACTATCAGAAACACGAGCGCAAACACACGCGCTAACTCGGCCCCCCGACCTGCGTCCCGGCGTTGTGCCTCTCGCATGCTACCTCTCGATGGTGCGCCTCGCATGGCTGTTTGTCTGTTCGCTGTTTGTCTGTTCGCTGTTTGTCTGTTCGCTCTTGTCCTTCGCTCTCGCCTTTCGCCTTTGCCTTTCGCCTTTTCTCCTTTCTCCTATCCCCTTTCTCCTTTCTCGACAGGGCCGCGCCGCACAAATTAGCCCCGACGTCCGCCGGCCGATATGTCTCCACGCCCTGTGTTGCGATACCTCACGCCCCGTTGCGCTCGGGGGCGGCCCGCCGTAGACTTGCCGCCCCCGCCAAAACGCTGAGGAGCCCCTATGCCAGCCAATGCCACCGCGACGTCCCGCGGCCGCTTCACCTGGTTCGACCTCGTGACGACGGACCCGGCCGGCGCAATCGCCTTCTACACGAAGCTCGTCGGATGGGAAACCGAGACCTGGCCGGGCGCGGTGCCGTACACCATGTGGGTCAACAACAAGGTCCCGCTGGGCGGTGTCACCGGCCAGCCGGCCGCCACGCCACACTGGTTCGCGCATATCACGACGCCCAATGTCGATGAGGAGGTAGCGACCGCGACTCGCCTCGGCGGCCGGGTCCTCGTCCCCGCCATGGACATCCCCACCGTCGGCCGCTACGCCATTCTCGCGGATCCGCAAGGAGCCACGTTCTCCGCGTTCGCACCTGAAAATCCAACGCCCGAGCGCGAAGGCCCACCCGCGGTTGGTGAGTTCATGTGGCATGAGCTCAATACGTCCGATGCGGTTGCCGCCGCCGATTTCTATCACACGCTCTTCGGATGGGAACCCGTCAGCCAGATGGATATGGGCAAGGACGGCATCTATTACATGTACGGCCGCAATGGTGTGACACTCGGCGGCATGTACGCGACGCCACCCAGCGCCAACCAGAAGCCGGCCTGGCTGCATTACATCCGCGTCGCGGACGTCGACCGCTCCGCCCTCCAGATCCCCAAGCTCGGTGGCAAGGTGACCCGCCCCGCGATGGACGTGCCCGGTGGCTCCCGCATTCAGTTGGGCACGGACCCCCAAGGCGCCCCGTTCGCCCTCGTCTCGACACGATGAACCCGGCAGGGACCGCCGCCCACACCACGCCCGGCGGGTGCCGTTGGCACCCGCCGCCTGCCGGCGCAGATTGCGGATAGCGGACGGAACCCCCGAGGCCGCATCACGGTATTGCATCCGTGGTCGCCTCCTTCCGGAACCGGCTCCGCCGCACGACCCTGGACGGCCCCCTAGTGCCGCCGGGCCAGGCGCCCACCGCTAGCCGGTAACGCATGAGCACGGGGACGAATAGCGACGCACTCGGATTGCAGGACCAACTCCTCCCCGGCGTGTCCCGCACGTTTGCCCTCACCATCCCCCAGCTCCCGGATGCCCTCCGTCCGGTGGTCACCAACGCATACCTGCTCTGCCGCACCGCCGATACGATCGAGGACGAGGTCTCGCTCGACCCAGACCAGAAACAGCGATTCCACGACCAGTTCGTCGCCGTCGTCGGAGGCCACGACTCAGCCGCCGCATTCGCTGCGGCCCTCGCCCCCCTCCTGTCATCCGCCACGACCGATGCCGAACGCACCCTCATCGGCGAGATGCCACGCGTGATCGAGGTCACGCATGGCCTGGACCCCAGGCAACGCGCAGCAATCGAGCGATGCGTCCGCATCATGTGCGACGGCATGCCCGCCTTCCAGCGGCACGCACGCCTGAGCGGACTCGCGGATCTCGGTGAGCTCGATCGCTACTGCTACTACGTCGCCGGCGTCGTCGGTGAAATGCTGACGGACCTGTTCTGCGCCTACTCTCCCGAAATCGATGCCCGCCGCTCACGCCTCGCACCCCTCTCGACGTCGTTCGGCCAGGGACTCCAGATGACCAATATCCTCAAGGACACCTGGGAGGACCGGCGCCGCGGCGTGTGCTGGCTGCCCCGCGATGTCTTCTGCCGCGCCGGCCTCGAATTGGAAACACTCACCGCAGGCCGCGATGGCCCCGCGCTCGATGCCGCGGTCGATGAGATCATCGGCATCACGCACGCACACCTCCGCGATGCGCTCGCGTACACGCTGGCGATCCCCGCTCGAGAGACCGGCATCCGCCGGTTCTGCCTCTGGGCGCTCGGCCTCGCCGTGCTGACGCTGCGCAAGATCCACCACAACCCCGATTTCCTCGCCGGCCGCCAGGTCAAGGTCTCTCGGCGCACGGTCCGAGCGACGGTCATCACCACGTCGCTCGCCGCACGTGGCGACTGGATCCTCTCCCGCCTCTTCGATCAGTCGGCGGCGACTCTCCCTCTGGCCACTCTCTGAGACGATGGCCCCAGCCCACCGCGTGGCTAGATTCCACTCCCTCCCATCCCGAACTGCGTAGTATCAGACCGTTCATGAGGCCCACGCTCCTGTCCACCCACGCCACCGGTATCTCCACGCCGGCATCCTCCGCCACCACCGAGGCTGTGCCGGCTGGCGCGCCATCTCACGGTGCACCCGCTCACGGTGCGCCCGCTCACGGCGCGTCCGCCACGATCGACCCCCACTCGCTCGCCGCCGCGATCACGCGCGCCTCTACATGCCTCGCACAACTCCAGGACCGCGAGGGCTTCTGGTGCTTTCATCTCGAGGCCGATGCCAGCATTACGGCCGAATACATCCTGATGATGCACTTCATGGACGAGATCGAGACACCGCTGCAAGCGCGGCTCGCACGATCGCTGCGCGCCACGCAGACCGCGGCCGGCGGATGGTGCCTCTTCCCCGGTGGAGCACTCGATCTCAGTTGCTCCGTCAAGGCGTACTACGCCCTCAAGCTCGCGGGCGACGACGAACACGCCCCGCACATGAGAGCGGCCCGCGACGCGATCCTCGCCCGGGGAGGCGCCGCGCGCGCCAATGTCTTCACCCGGATCACGCTCGCCCTCTTCGAGCAGATCCCCTGGCGCGGCGTACCGTTCCTCCCCGTCGAGATCGTGCTCCTGCCTCGCTGGTTCCCGTTCCACCTGCACAAGGTGTCGTACTGGTCCCGCACGGTCATGGTCCCGCTCGCGATCCTGTGCAGTCTCAAGGAACGCGCACGCAATCCGCTGCGCATCGGCATTCAGGAGTTGTTCGTCACGCATCCCGACGAGGAGCGCGACTACTTCCCGATCCGGTCGCACCTCCAGCGTGCCTTCACGCACCTGGACGCCCTCGGCAGACGCAGCGAGCCGAAGATTCCCGCCCGCGGCCGCCGCGCCGCGCTGCTCCGCGCCGCCCGCTGGTTCATCGCGCGGCTGAACGGCATCGATGGCCTCGGCGGAATCTTCCCCGCCATGGTCAATGCCCACGAAGCCCTCGCCGCACTTGGCTACCCGGCCGATCATCCCTATCGCCGGCAGACGCGCACCGCGCTGCGCCGGCTGGTCGTCGAGGATCAGGACGCGGCGTGGTGCCAGCCTTGCGTCTCACCGGTCTGGGATACCGTGCTGGCTGTGCTCGCGATCCAGGAGGTCGCCGATGGCGCCCCGTCGGAACCGGTCGATCGCGCACTCGATTGGCTGATCTCGCGGCAGTTGCCCGATCAGGCAGCCGGAGACTGGCGCGCCGCTCGCCCCGATGTGCGGGGCGGCGGGTGGCCGTTCCAGTTCTCCAACGCGCACTACCCGGATCTCGATGACACGGCCGCTGTCGTGTGGGCACTCACTCGTGCCCCCCGCACGGAACGCCGCGCGCAATCGCTCGCTAGCGCCGTCGACTGGATCGCAGGTATGCAGAGCCGCAACGGCGGGTTCGGCGCGTTCGATGCGGACAACACGTTCCGCTACCTCAACGAGATCCCCTTCGCCGATCACGGCGCGCTCCTCGATCCGCCGACCAGCGATGTGAGCGGACGCTGCGCGGTCGCCCTCGCCCGCGCGGACCGCGCACGCGACCGGGCCGCCCTCGCCAATTGTCTCGCGTTCCTCCGGCGGGAACAGGAAGACGCCGGCCCATGGTTCGGCCGGTGGGGAACGAACTACATCTACGGCACCTGGTCGGTCCTCGCGGCCCTCACGCTCACCGGACGCGACGAAGACGCGCCCCGCATCGCGCGCGCCGCAGCGTGGCTCAAGGAACGGCAACACGCCGACGGCGGCTGGGGCGAGGGCTGCGAGAGCTATTGGGATGCGGGCCCGGTCCCGCGGTCGTGCCACAGCACCGCGTGCCAGACGGCGTGGGCGCTCCTCGGTCTCATGGACAGCGGTGACGTCCACTCGCCCGAGGTGCGGCGCGGTATTCTGTACCTGCTCCGCCACCAGCAAACCGACGGCGGGTGGAACGACCCGTGGTTCAATGCGCCCGGATTCCCACGCGTGTTCTTCCTCAAGTACCACGGCTACGCGCAATACTTCCCGCTGTGGGCCCTCGCTCGGTACCGCAACCTCACGCGCACCGGCGAACCGGCGTGAGCCCGCGCGGCGCGTCCAATGCGGGCCGCGCTGACGTGTTGTCGGGACCGCCTCGGGACTCGCGCCCGCTGACGGTCGTGGGCGTCGTCGCGGCGTTACCCGCCGAGCTCCAGCCGCTCCTGCACGCCACGCCTGCAGTCGGCGAGACACGCCCCGTCAATGCACACGTACGGGCACAGGCCGGAGGCATCGGCGCGGCCGCCGCTCACCGCGCCGCCACATCGCTCGTCGCGGATGGCGCCACTGCGCTCGTGAGTTGGGGATTCGCCGCGGGCCTCGATCCCGCACTCACCACCGGCACCCTCGTCATCAGCCACCAACTCGAGTCCGCGGTAGCCGGCGCGACCGTCGCGTCCACGGCCGCCGCCGCATGGGCCGCCCGCCTCTCCACACGGCTTCGCGACCTGGTCCCGCTCGTCAACGGAACCATCGCCTGCCCGGACCACGTCGTCCGTACCGCCAGCGAGAAACGCGCGCTCGGCGCATCCGGCGCGGTCGCCGCCGATATGGAATCGGCTGCGATCGCCGGGGTCGCCGCTACCGCGGGAATTCCGTGGATCGCGCTCCGCGTACTGGTCGACACCGTGGATGTGATCGTGCCCCAGTCTGTCGCCGTGGCGGTTGATGCACGCGGGCGTTTCCAGATGGCCCGCTTCTTCCGAGCGCTGATCCGCCGTCCCATGGACCTCGCCTCGCTGCCGTCGCTCGCGTCGGCCTACCGCCGCGCGATGCACACGCTCGCCATAGTCGCCCGCGCCGCGGATGACGGTCTGCTCGCGACCAGCGAGGCCACCAGCGCGGGACACACGCGATGACGATCCTGGTCACGGGCGCGACTGGCTTCGTTGGCGCGGCGGTCGCCCGGCGGCTCCTGGCGGCCCGCATCGATGTGCGCGTGCTCGTGCGCCCTGAGAGCGATCGCCGCAACATCCAGGGGCTCGACGTCACGACCGTCACCGGTGATCTCGCGGAACCCGCGTCGCTCGACAAGGCGATCGCAGGATGCAGTGGTCTCTACCACGTCGCAGCCGACTACCGCCTCTGGGTGAAAGACCCCGCCGCCATGTACCGCGCAAATGTCGATGGCACACGCGCGCTGCTCCAGGCGGCTCGCCGCGCCGGTGTCGAGCGCGTGGTCTACACCAGCAGCGTCGCAACACTTGGCACGCACGCCGACGGGACTCCCGCCAGCGAGGAGACGACGGCCACGCTCGACGACATGATCGGTCACTACAAGCGCTCGAAATTCATCGCGGAACAGGCCGTGGATGAGCTGGCGGCCGGCGGCCTCCCCGTGGTCATCGTCAATCCGTCGACACCGGTCGGCCCGGGCGACATCAAACCGACTCCCACTGGCCGCCTGATCGTGGATGCACTCACGGGCCGCATGCCAGCCTACGTGGACACGGGTCTCAACATCGTGCATGTCGATGATGTGGCCGACGGCCATCTGCTGGCCTACCAACGCGGAACGGTTGGCCGGCGTTATGTACTTGGTGGCGACGACATGAGCTTGCGAGAGATTCTTGCGGAATGCGCCCGCATCGCGGGACGCCGGCCGCCGTGGCTCGAGTTGCCCCACGATGTCGTGCTGCCCATCGCGTATCTTGCCGAAGCGTGGGCGCGCCTTACCGGCGGCACGCCACGAACGACCGTCGATGGGGTACGATTGTCGCGGAAGCGAATGTATTTCTCCAGCGCGCGCGCCGAGTCGGAGCTCGGATACCGGTCGCGCGGAGGCCGGGTGGCGATTCGCGATGCCGCCGGCTGGTTCAGAACCAACGGCTACCTCGACTAGGCGGCAGGGACGATGCCATCAGCACCAACTGAAGACAGGCCCCTGGATCTGATGCTGGCGCAACCCCGCGGGTTCTGCGCCGGGGTCGTGCGAGCTGTCGAGATCGTCGAGCGCGCGCTCGATGTCCACGGGGCGCCGGTATTCGTCTTGCACGAGATCGTGCACAACCGGCGCGTCGTCGAGGACCTGGAACGGCGAGGCGCTGTATTCGTCGAAGATCTGGCACAGGTCCCGCGGGGCGCCATCGTGATCTTCAGCGCCCACGGTGTCGCCCGCCGCGTCGAATCCGGCGCTGCCGGCGGCGGGCTTCGCGTCATCGATGCAACCTGCCCCCTGGTCACGAAGGTGCACCGCCAGGCGCAGCGGTTCGCGAGTGAAGGACTGGAGATCATCATCGTCGGCCACGCGGGACACGTCGAGGTCGCAGGCACGCTGGGCCAGGTGGACGGACCCGTTCACGTCCTCTGTACGGTGGAAGAGGTGGACAAACTCATCGTGCGTGACCCGGCGCGCCTCGCCTACGTGACGCAGACCACGCTCAGTCTCGACGATACGCGCGATGTGATCGCTGCACTCCGCCGCCGGTTCCCGGAGATCACCGGCCCCGGACTGGACGATATCTGCTACGCCACGCAGAATCGGCAGAACGCCGTACGAGCCCTCGCGGCGGACGCCGAAGTCCTGCTCGTCGTGGGTGCCCAGAACAGCTCCAACTCGAACCGGTTACGGGAAGTCGGCGCCCAAATGGGGATACCGTCATACCTCATCGAGGACGCGGACGATATCGATCCGGCATGGCTCCCGCAGGGCGGCAGGGTAGCCCTCACCGCCGGGGCCTCTACCCCCGAGGTACTAGTTGACCTCGCCATTGAGCGGTTGCGTACTTTGGGGGTAACCACGGTCGCCACGGCGCCCGGTGTCGAAGAGACGACTACATTCAAACTGCCCGCCGAGCTCGGCCGGCAGTCTGTGCGCTGACGACGAGAGGATTCAAAACGATGGGCATTCCACTCTACCAGCAGTACCGCATCGGCCGTTATGTCGTGGGCAAGAAACTCCGCCGCGAACGCCGCTATCCGCTCGTGCTCATGCTGGAACCGCTCTTCCAGTGCAATCTCGAGTGCGCGGGCTGCGGCAAGATCGCGTACTCCAACGATATCCTGCGCAAGCGGCTCACCGTGGACGAATGCCTCGCCGCTGTCGATGAATGCGGCGCGCCCGTCGTCTCGATCCCCGGCGGCGAGCCCCTGATCCACACGGAGATGCCAACGATCGTCGCCGGCATCGTCGCCCGGAAAAAGTTCGTGTATCTCTGCACGAACGCGATCCTGCTGGCCAAACGCCTCGACGAATTCACGCCGTCGAAGTACCTCACGTTCTCGGTCCACCTGGATGGACTCCAGGAGCGGCACGACGCATCGGTGTGCCGCGACGGGGTCTTCGAAAAAGCGGTCACCGCCATCCGCATGGCGCGCCACCGCGGTTTCCGCGTCTCGATCAACTGCACGCTCTTCCAGGGAGAAAACCCGGAGGATGTCGCGAAGTTCTTCGACTTCGTCACCACGCTGGGCGTCGAAGGTATCACGGTCTCCCCAGGCTTCACCTACGAGCGCGCGCCGCGGCACGACGTGTTCCTCGCCCGGACCGACAGCAAGAATCTCTTCCGCGAGATCTTCAAGCGGGGCAAAGGCAAGCAGTGGCCCCTGAGCCAGTCGTCGCTCTTCCAGGACTTCCTCGCGGGGAACCAGACGTATGAGTGCACGCCGTGGAGCACGCCGACTCGCAACGTGTTCGGCTGGCAGAAGCCCTGCTACCTCCTGGTCACCGAGGGGTACGCGCCGACGTTCAAGGCGCTGATGGAAGACACGGAGTGGGAATCGTACGGCACTGGCCGCAATCCGAAGTGCGACAACTGTATGGCGCATTGCGGCTACGAAGGCACCGCCGTCGACGACGCCTTCGCGCATCCTCTCAAAGCCCTGACGGTCGCGCTGCGCGGACCGCGCACCAGCGGACCCATGGCGCCCGAGCTGCCCATCCGCTACGCTCGCGAGCGCGGCGGTGTCCCGCTCACCGTCCTCTCCGGCACAGGATCGCCGCCCCTCCGCAAGTCGAGCTGACCCGCCGTCCGCGCGCGGCTCCACGACCTCACCGCGCGCGCCGCTCGGCTCTGCCCCCGCCGCATCGCCATCCCCGTGGTACTCACCACGCTGGCCGCGGCGGCGGCCGCCCTCTGGACCGGCATTCTTCTCGCACCATGGCGCGCGTGGAGCACATGCGAGCGGCTCGATGGCAGCCCCGATAGCCGCGACGGCGACGCGACCACCGATTGCTCCGGCGTAACCGCGCTCATCCCCGCCCGCGATGAAGCCGCGGTGATCGGAAACACGATCGCCGCGCTCCGCGCCCAGGGCGCCGGTCTCGAAATCGTCGTCATCGACGACCAGTCGGACGACGGCACCGCGGATGCCGCGCGCTCCGCTGGCGGCGATTCGTGCCGGGTGATCGCCGGATCCCCAATGCCCGGGGGATGGGTCGGCAAGATGTGGGCGCTGGAACAGGGGCGTCACTCCGTTCGCACGCCGCTCACGCTCCTCCTCGACGCCGACATCGAATTGCGCCCGGGCATCCTCGCCGCCCTGCTCGCACGCCGGCGGCTCGACGGCCGGCAGCTCCTCTCACTCATGGCGGTCCTCGAGATGGAGAGCACCTGGGACAAGCTCCTCGTCCCGGCGTTCGTCTACTTCTTCAAGCTCCTGTATCCGTTTCGCATCTCCAATTCGCCGAGCCGCCTCGTCGCCGCTGCCGCCGGCGGCTGTGTGCTGGTCGAGACTGGAATGCTGGAACAGATCGGGGGATTCGTCGCGATCCGGGATGAGCTGATCGACGATTGCGCGCTGGCACGACGAATCAAATCCGCCGGCGGACGCACCTGGATCGGTCTGACGCATTCCGCAGTCAGCCGGCGTCGCCTGGGCACGCTGCGCGCCAGTTGGCACATGGTCGCACGCTCGGCCTTCGCGCAGCTCCACTTTTCCGGGCTGCTGCTCGCCTGCTGCGTGGTGCTGCTCGCCGTGGCGTTCTGGATCGCGCCGCTCGCATGGATCACCGGCCCCGCGACCGCACGCTGGCTCGCGGCTATCGCGTCATGTGCGATGATCGCAAGCTACATCCCCGTGCTGCGCTTCTACGGCCGCTCGCCCCTGTGGGCGCTCGCGCTACCGGTCACGGGGACGCTCTATCTCCTGATGACGGTCAGCTCCACGATACGCTCGTGGCGCGGCGTGCGCGCGACGTGGAAGGGCCGGACGTACGGCGGCGCGGTTGGGCCTTAGTGGTGCGGCGACGAGCCCCCGCCACTGGCCTCATGGTCATGATGCGCCTCTGGCGCCTGATGCGCTTCCGGCGCAGCCGCCGTATGCCCAGCGCCCGAGGTCCCCGCGGGCGCCGGTGCGACCCGATTATACAGCGGCCCTGGATTCGGCGACGGATGCGGCAATATCCACCCCGGCCAGCCCCATGGCCCCAGTCCCCATGGCCCTAACCACCACGGCCCATCCGGATCGTCCGGCGGCGCCGCCGGTGCCGGCGGGGGAGGGGCGCCGCCAGATCCACCTGGGGACGCAGCAATCTCTCGCCCGCCCCGCTCCAGGCCGATGTGGTACTGCACGATGTCATAGTCGAAGCGCCCCGTCGACAACCGCTGCACCAGCGCAGTCAGATCCCCCTCGGCATCCCGCACCGCCAGTACGTGCGGGATCTGCCCGTAGTCCCAGTGCGTGCCGAGTGTCACCGGGTCGAAGTGGTACGGCTTCTTCGACACGGCCGCGTACCACGTTCCCGTCCCCGAGGAATCGTCGACGACGAATGCGTCGCGGTCGCCGCGCGACCGGATCTCGATCGCGGAATCACGGTGCACATACGCGTTATCGGATGGGTCCAGCGGAAATACGATCCGCACGTGACCGTCAGGCTCAGCGTGCAAGACGATGAGATATGCGTCGCTGCCGAGACGCACCCACACCTGCCCATGGTCGCCAGGCGCGTACCAGAGCCGCGACACGGTGAGCCGCACCGGAACGGACGCCCCAGGATCGCTCGGCTGTGCGGCCGCTGATAGCGCCGCCAGCCCACCCGCGATCGCGGCGACGACCCACGGAGATCTATGCATGTGCGTTGCCCATGACGGCTGTCCCGGGGGACGTTCCCGCTCCCGGCCCTGTCTGCCGGCCCGCAAACCACAAGCGATTGCTACTCAGCACCTTACCTCGCCAGATCGGAATTCGTTCCCTCCGGCGGCGGCGACCCCCTGATTGCCCGGCGCAACCTGACGCCGCCGCACGCCCCTTAACATTGGCCCCCCGTCGCCGTCCCACCAGTGTACGAGATGCAGATCAGAGTTCACGGAGTTTTTTGGCAAGCTTCAGGAGGATGTATGGTACGCAAGACGCTCATGGCGCTGGCGATCGGCGCCGCCCTTATCGGAGTCATGGGAACCCGTGCATCAGCACAGGTAGTGTCGGCTCGGGTCGTCGTGGGTGCGCCGGCCGTCTATGTCAGCGCGGTCATTCCCTCGCCTGGTCCCGGCTACGTATGGGTGCCCGCATACCATCGGTGGTTCTACCGTGGTGTGGCGTGGGGTCCTCGCTTCTACCGTGCACCCGCATTCCGAGTGTTCCCGCGCCCATACTTCCGGCCCCGCGTCGCCTATCGCCGCGGGTGGTAACAACGGGCGGGAACGCTGCAGCGACATACAGAATGACGTAGCGCACGCGATGTGAGAGATGTGACGGAGGCCGGGTGGTTCGCCACCCGGCCTCCGCCGCATCCAGACCCAGCATCTCAGCTTAGTACGTCACCTGAATATCCGTTTCTCCTCACTCCTTTTCTCGTCTCTCCTCTCTCTTTTGGTTCCCGCCCTATCGGACCCGCTCGAGTGCGAACATCTCGCGTGCACACTCGCGGCCGGCATAGCACTGCAACCCGATGGCGACGAGCCCCGCTCGCCGGAACGCCCGGTCGGCCCACGCCCTGGAATACCAACGCCATCCGCGAAAATCGCCTTCGACAGGGTCCCCTCGCGTAAACAGCTCGATATGCGCCACTCCGCCAAGCTGCCCGCCGAGCTGCCGCAGTCCGCGCGTCACGTCCCCGGGCCCCAGGTAGTTGAGCATCGCGCAGCACAGCACGAGGTCGAATGGTCCGTCGAGCGGCAGCGCGTCGAGCGCAGCAATCGTGCCGCACAGGATGTTCCGGCGCGCGCCGTACCGGCTCACGACATACTCGCTCGGATCGACTCCTGTGTATCGGACGCGCGGCCGCAGTCGCTTGATCGCCGGCGCCCAGTGTCCCTCGCCGCTCCCGACGTCGAGAACGGTCCGCAACGGCCGGCCGAGCACGTACTCCGCGGTCGCGATCGCCCACGACGCCCGGCGTGCCAGCGGCGCGGGCGATATCACGCGGCGCCTGGGATCCCGATACCACCGATCGAAGTACGCGCGATCGTACTGCTTGGGCCGGCCACTCACGCGATTTCGTCTCGGAACCGCAGGATGTCAGCTCGCCTCGACCGGCAACCCGGGATGCGCCACGTCCCCGAGCGTCACACGCTGCTGACCGGAGGTGATCAGCACCACCGCGCCGATGATGAGAGCTGCCGCGACGAGCATCCGCCCCGTCAGCGCCTCGCCACCGACGGCCCACCCCAGCACCACGGCCACGACGGGATTGACGTACGCATGGGTGGCTACGCGCGATGGCGACGACACCCGCAGTAGCCACAGATACGTGGTGAACGCGACGAGACACCCCACGAATGTCAGAAATGCCACCGCGATCCACGCCGCCGCCGGCACGTGTGCCAGGTCCACGGTCGGGTGCTCGCCAATCAGATAACCCGCCGGAATGCAGAGGAGACCGCCCGTCATCATCTGCATGCCCATCCCCAGCACGGCGGACTCCGGCAGCACCGCGTGACGTGAGTAGAGCGAGCCCACTGCCCAGAGGATCGACGATACCACCAGAACCGCGGCCGCGACTACCGCGCGGCCGCCCGCCGCCGTCTCGCCGAGCGGATTGGTCAGCACCGCTATCCCGATGAGCCCGAGCGCCACGCCCGCGGCCACGAGCCCATGCGGCCGCTGTCCGCCCGGAGCCATCCATTCGAGCAGGACGAACCACAACGGCACGGTCGCGCAGAGCAGGGATGTCAGCCCCGATGGCACCCATTGCTCCGCCCAGCACACGGTCGCTGTGCCGCCCACCACCAGCACCGCGCCCGCGACCGTTGCCGCCCGCCACTCAGCCCACGCCGGCTTCGGCGCGCCCCGCCACCATGCATACACGTACAGGATCCCGCCCGCCACCACGAACCGGGCCGCCGTCGTCAGCACCGGCGGCAGCGACCGCACCGCGTACGCGATCGCGAGATACGTGGATCCCCAGACGAGGTAGATAACCGCGAATCCCGCGATCACCCGCACGCGCGACACGTGCACCCGGTCCGGGCGATCCGGCTGGGGCTTGGGCGTGTCGCGCGGCATCACGTCAGGCATCACGTCGGGCATCAGGCCGCGCAATCTATCAGCCCCCGTCGCCGCGCGCCGGCACCACCGCCGGCTGGCAACCCACAACGCCGGGTGCGATCATCCGGCACACTCACTCGGCGGAGGCGCCGGACGATGCGATTGGACGCACGGGTCGCCCTGATCACGGGCGGCACATCAGGGATCGGCAAAGCGACAGCGCGGCTGTTCGCGCGCGAAGGCGCGCGGATCGCGATTACGGGACGCGATGCGTCACGAGGACAGGCTGTCGTGGACGAGATCACCCGCGACGGCGGCGCGGCCATCTTCGTGCCAGCCGACGTGCGTGTGGCGATCGATTGCAAGCGAGCCGTGGACGCCACGGTGAAGGCGTTCGGCCGCATCGACATCCTCTTCAACAACGCCGGCGTCTTTTTCCCGAAGACGGTCCCTGATTGCACGGAACAGGAATGGGATGACACGATCGATGTCAGCCTCAAAGGCGCGTTCCTGATGTCGAAGTACACGATCCCGGTCATGATCGCGCAGCACCGCGGCGTCGTGATTCACAACAGCTCGGGATGGGGCATCGTCGGCGGCGCGCTCGGTGCCGCCTACTGCGCCGCCAAGGGCGGTCTGATCGTGATGGCCAAGGCGATGGCGATCGACCACGCGAAACAGGGGATCCGCGTGAATTGCATCTGCCCGGGCGACGTCGACACACCGATGCTGCCGGACGACGCGCAGAAGCGCGGCATGGACCTCGATGCGTATCTCGCGAGTTGCGCCGAGCGGCCGATGGGCCGGATCGGTACCCCGGACGAAATCGCGAAATCCGTCCTCTTTCTCGCCTCCGACGACGCGTCGTTCATGACCGGCGCCGCTCTCGTGGTGGACGGCGGCGGGGTCGCGGACTGAAGGTCGCCGCGGTCCAGCATTCACCGGCCCGTATCTCACCTGAGCGGGCGTGCGCGTGTCGCGGCCGACGCTCATCCACGGCGCGCTACGGCACCGCTCAGTGCGGCTCCGCCGACGAAGTGGAGACGCTGGCGTCATCGGTGAGCAGAGTAGCGTCGGCCATCCTGCGGCAAGGCAATGCGAAGCCGAACACAACGCCCTCGCCGGGGTGCTCAGTCCAGACACGCCCACCCAAGCTCTCGACGACGTCACGCACGAGGCTTAGCCCCAGCCCCGTCCCCTCGACCTCTGGCAATGCCGATTCGTGAGCGCGGAAGAACCGTTCGAACAGCCGCGCCCGGGCGGCTTCCGGCACTCCCCGTCCGTTGTCGCGTACTTCGACGAGAACTTCGACGGGGGCGCCATCGCTCCACTCCACGCGGGCGCCGACCGCTACCCACCGCCGCGGCTTGGATTGATCGGCATATTTGATCCCATTCGACACGAGGTTCGTGAGGCACAACTCGACCGCCGCGGCGTTTGTCTCGACAGGGGGCAGATCGGAGGACAGCCGCACCTCCACGCCGGCGGCTGTCGCCGCGTCTCGAAGTTGCCGCACGACCTCGGCCGCCGCCGCACGCAGCGACACCCGGCGCTCGTGGCGCGAGTTCGGATCCACCCGGGAAAGCTCCAGCAAGTTCTCCAAGACGAGGCGCATGGCGTTAGCGTTCCGGACAACGACCGCCGCCAGTCCAGTGCGCCGGTCGGCCGGGAGGTCGGCTATCTGGAGCAACTGGCCGGCGCCGAGTGTCGCGCCAATTCTGTTCCGCATCTCGTGCGTGAGCGCACGGTCGAACCCGCGAAGTCGCTCCTCCCGCTCGCTGACCTGGGCCTTGGCCAGTTCGAGGAAGCGCATCGTCGCCGCTTGCTGGACGAGAACGACGGCCTGGAAGAGGCGCTGGGCACAGCCGAGGATCTCGGCGCGGCTGCACGGCATGTCGATCTCGTCGGCTGCCCGGATGAGGAACGCGAACAGGATGCTCCCCAGCAGCTCGAACTCCTTGAGGATCTCCTGCTCGCTGAACCCTTGTTCGTGGCGGAGCGCGCCAAGCTCCCGGGCGTGCGAGACGACCCCGGCGTCGGCGAGAATCAGCTCCTCCGGCTGCTCGATGAAGTTGGCGATCCCGTCGATGAGGAGTGGCATGTGGTCGAGCAGACCTTCCGTCGGGAAGATTCGTTGCGCTTCGAGAGCCACTCGGCCGGCGATGCGCTCGAGCCATCGGCCCGTGAGCTCCATCCGCGAGTCGCGGAGAAGCGCAGCAAAGACTGCCGCCAGGGGGCAATCCGGCACACTCATGGGGCGATGGCCACGGAGTGAGAGTTAGACAGCGACGCCTCCGACGCGAAGCATCGAGGCATGACCGTGCGCGACCGGGCAGCGTCGGCAACGAGAATTTGCCGCCTAGCCTTTGGGTGTGCCACGGAATCTGAGTCCCGAACTCCATTCCGGCAATCACGCGATGGTCGAGTACGCTCTGCGAATCCGCGTGGCCGAGACTCACTCGCAGCGCCGCGGCCCGCAATCTGCATTCGTACGCGTGTACGTGTCGGAACAGGAGCCCATGTTGGCAAACCGGAGATCTTCGTGATGCCTGCCGCCTCAGCCTCGGGCCGCGTTCATTCGGAGCGCGCCAGCCCGCCGTTGCCGGGCCGTCGGCGCCCCTATGTGCCGGTGTTCGCGATTGGTGCGGTACTTCTCGGCGTATCGGCCTGTAGTTCCACGTCACCCAAGCCAAAAATCGTGTTCTCGCCGGCCAGCATCACGTTGACGGCTGTGGCAGGAGGGAGCGCCTCGGGGGCCGTGACGGTAAAAAATGGCGGGGGTGGTACGCTCGACGGCCTGGACGCCGCAGTCGGCGCCTACTCGGCCGGCGCGTCCGGTTGGCTCACGGCCACGTTGGCCACGGCCGACGCGCCGACAGCGCTCAACCTCGTGGCCGACGCCGCGACCGTCCCCGCTGGGAGCTATTCCGCCGTGGTGAACGTGAGTGGCGTGGCCGCGAGCCCGCCGACGGGGACCTTGACCGTAAATCTGACGGTTACGCAATAGCGAACCCGAGAGCGCGTGCGTTGTCGCGAACCTTCGTGTTGCGCGTGAGAACCGTCACGAACTGCGGCTGATCCCCGAGCAACTCGACAGTGGCGAGGCGGATGGCATCCAGTGTCCGAATCGGTTCGATCGGAAATGGACGCCCGGCTCGTTCGAGAACAGGGGCCGCAATACCGACGACATCGCACCGCGCAGCGAAGGTCTCTAACGCCTGAATCGCCCGGCGCTCCTGTATTGCAGTCAGCCGTCCGGTTACGCGAGCCCGTACCACGCCCCGATTCGCCTCCGCGAACGTCAGGGCAGACGTGACCCGGCGGCCGGGAGCACGCAGCATCTGCTGAGCCGCGATGTCCTGCTCCAGCAAGGCAGCGAGCAGCGCGCTCGTCTCGATGTACGTCGTCGTCGGGCGGGGGATGCCGCTACGACGGGCGCTCAAGTTCTTAGCGATCGTCTTCCTAGCGATCGTCGCGGTCCTCGTCAATCAGCGCCGTCACCGTACCGGCGGGCAGCGAAAGTTCTTCCGCGGAGGGCCAGTCAGCGAGCGGGTCGCCGGTGTCCATCGCAGGACGTATCACGCCGGCGGCGACTAGCTCCGCGTAGCGCTGAGCGCGCGGATCGCCGGCGCTCGTCTCCGGGAGACGCAGCTCGGCGACCACTTCGCCACGATCGGTGACGACAATGCGTTTCTCGACCCTCAGCCGCTTGATGTAGCGGCTGAGGTTGTTCTTGAGATCGCGAATGCCAGCTCGGATCATGCGCGTAATGTAGCTACCTGTAGCTACATTAACAAGAGCGGAGTCCCGCCAGTTAGGACGAACGGCCAACGAGCCGGATCGAACCCACGAGGCAGAATTGGTCACTAACGATCGGTGCCCCGCATCAGATCGCTAGTAACGCCTGCCGACGGAGTTCCGAATGGGAGAGGTTCGAAAAAGGCTGAGCGTGGTGGTAGCGCTCGCGATGTCGCTCGCCCCAGCCACCACGCACCCGCAATCCCCAGCGCGCAGCGACACACTCACGCTGCACAGTTCGATCTTCCACAATACGCGCCTCCTGCGCATCTGGGTCCCCCCCGGCTACGACGATCCGCAGATGATGTCCAGGCGATATCCGGTCTTCTATTTCACTGACGGCATCTCCGCACAGCGCGGGCGCCGGCTCGAGAGCATTGCCGCGGCCCTGACAGGGCAGGGCACCATCCCGCCCACGGTCTTCGTCATGATCGACGACGGCGGATCCACCAAGGAATCGCAGGCGCCCGCGCGCGATCGCGCCGACGAATACCTCCCATACCCCGACGCGCCCGCACGTTGGAACCCGCCAATGCCGGAGCCGCATGGCAAACTCTTTCCTCGCTTCCTCGAAAGTGAGGTGCGGCCGCTCATAGAGGCGCGGTACCGCGTGCGGAGCGACGCCGCGTACACGGGCCTCGCCGGTATGTCGTACGGCGGAGCCATCGCCCTCTACACGGTGATGGCACGCCCCGGTCACTATGGTCTCCTCCTCCTCGAAAGCCCGTCCCTCCACATCAGCGACCAGGCCCTGCTCCACGCGGCGGACACCACCAGGACGTGGCCCGCCCGTGTGTACATCGGGGTAGGGACCAACGAGTTCTCGACTCCGGAGGACCACCAGGAAATGGTCACCAATGCCAGGACACTCGCAGATCTCATCACCGCCCACTCCCCCCAGACCCGAACCTGCTACTGGGTTGTCCCTGATGCCGAGCACGATGAGCAGGCCTGGCGCGCGCGGCTGCCCGCTGCACTCAATTTCCTCCTGGGCAACGGCCAATGCCCCACGACCCCGCCCGGCTCGTGACCCTCTGACGGGGGCCCTGACGGGCGGCTCGCCAGACATGACGATATCGTGCGGTGTATCTTGCCGGTTCAGGACGATCCCCTGAACCAGCGAGGTGACGGCCAATGGCGATGACGTACCCGCACACCGAGATCGCGGACGCCGACGTGCCGCGCGCCATCCTGCCCTTCGCGCAGCACATCCTCGACACCTACGCGAGCGAAACCAACAAGGTCGCCGCGATCTGGCATTCGTTCACCGACGCGGATCTCACGTTTCGCCCGCATGAACGCGCCAGCACCGTCGGCGACATTCTGAAACACCAGGTGCTCTCCGAACGCCGGTTCTTCGGGGAATTCCTCGGCGCACCCGAACCGCCCGCCGCGGAACTCCTCCCACCCGCGCTCTCGATCGGAGAGGTGACGTCGCGATACGTACATCTCGCCCGCGCTCGTCTCCCCACGCTCGCCGCGGCCACGGAGTCCTGGTGGCTCGAACAGGTCCCGTTCTTCGATGTCCGCCGCGAGCGCATCTGGGTCTTCTGGCGCCGCGTGCTGCACACCGCCCACCACCGCACGCAGCTCTCGGTCTATCTCCGCCTCATGAACCGCCAGGTCCCCCCGACATACGGGCCGACCGCCGACGTCACCTGGCAGGGCGCCGACCCTACACGGTCGGCGGAGGCAGCCGCACGCCGGTAGCGGATATCCCGCGCGCCGCCCGGCGGCGCCGGACCAGAAAAACCACCGCCACGATCAACGCCACCAGCACCACGAACAGCGCGATCGCCTCTGCGATCAGCACGCGGATGCTGTTGATCATGAGAAACGGACCGCTGCGGGTGTAAAAGCCGTTAAAGGACTCGGCCGCCGCAGGCAGCGCGAGCAGATCAGCCTTCGTCATCGCCAACGCATGCTCGCCAGGATGGTAGTGCGATCCCCACGAAAAGGTCGCCCCCGCGGTATCAAGCTCGATGTGGCCACCCAGCACGGCACGGACCGGCCGATCGCGCACAAAAGCGGCAACCCGCTTCGCGCTCGCCCGCTCGGCGTCCGCATCGTCGATCAGCAAGCGCCCCGGCATCATGAAATCGCCGGAGAAGAACAGGGTCGTATTGCGGTCGTAGAACGACACGTGCGTCTCGTTGTGCCCCGGCGTCGGTATCACATCGACGGTTCGTCCCCCAAGCTCGATCTGAGCGACACCGTTCGGCCAATCAGTAAAGTGATAGAACCGTCTGACGCTTCCGGTGTCGTAGCCCACCACCTCCACGTTCGGCAGGGACGCGAACTGCCCATCACCCGCGCGATGATCGAGGTGCCGGTGCGTGTGGACGACCAGCAACGGCAGCCGCGATGAGCCGGTTCCGGGCAATAGCCTCAGCACGGTCTGCGCGAGCGGCACCTTCGCCGGGTCCGCCACGTCGCCATCGTCGATCAGCATCGCCCGGGCCGAGCCGATCAGCAGATACATGAATGGCGCTTCGTATGTCGCGCACAGGCTCTCCCGCAGGATGTACGTCATCCCGCCGATCGCGTGCGTCTCGAGCGGTGGCGGAGGATTGATCTTGCAGTCCGCCGCCCCCTCGTTCCAATGCACAGCCAACGAATCCGTAGCGGTCTGCGCCCAGGCAGCCGCTGGCGTCACCAGGACAGTCACGCCTACGAGAAGCCAGCCCGGATGCGTCACCTGCCGCTACTCGGCTGCGTGCGGCCGCTTCGCACGAAAGGTCCCGGACGCCACCGCCATCTGGATCATCTCTTCGACCACGAGCAGCCGCTCGTCATCCGACATCGCGAGCGCACGAGCCCGGCGCAGCTTCGCCGATGCCTCCCACCCCACGCTCTCACTCCACGCATCCGCACCCGCTTGCTGGGGCACCCAATCCTTCATCAGGGCTGGCTCCCCGGCTTCGCGTCACGCCGGATCGCTTCCAGCTCGGTGACATCCACGAGATCCTGAGGACGAGCCGCGCTGCGCTTGATGCGGATGAGGTCATCGAGCGACGCCACCCGCACCGGACCTCCATCCAGCGCACGCACCTCCGACCGCATCCAGAGTCCCTCGAAATCCATCGGCGAGCGCACGAAGAGATCGACCACCACGGGATTCGCCTCGCTGTACAGCGAGAGTACGATCATCCCCCGCTCACGGGCCCAGGTCTCGCGCGTCGGCGCATCCGCGAAATCCTTCGCACGCACCGGCGCCTGCGGACGATACCCGATCTTCTCCAGCTCCTCGATCGCACGCCGCGCACTCGTCTCATCGAGGTCCATCACGACGTCGACATCCGTCGTGCCACGGACATACCCGTGAAGGATCGTGGCCACGCCACCCACTACCACATAGCGGGTGCCCGACCGGTTGAGGGCGTCGAAGACCGGAGCGAAGAGCGGCACGATGCCCGAATATATGGGCCCATGGGGCAGGGAGGCGAGCTTACCGGCGCGCGCACGCTTGCGTGCGCGCGGGAGCGCCAGTACCTTCGCCCGTACAACTGAATCGCGAACGGGGTTCCGGAAGTCCGGTGCAATGCCGGCGCGGCCCCGCCACTGTAAGAGGCTCGGAGGAAATCACCACGCACGCGCTTCGGCGCGCGCGTGCCATGACCCGCCGATCCGGCGTGCTCAGGATCTGCCACTGGTACACGGCCTATGCCGCGTGCCGGGAAGGCGAGCACTGCTGCCTCGAGCCAGGAGACGTGCTCCGCTCGCACCCGCGCAGAACACCCTCGAGGGAGGGGTGCGGGGCGACGCGCCGGAGCGACAGCCCATCCGATCTGATTTGGGCATCCGCTGGGTGTCTGAGCCCGTGGCCTTCCTTCGGGAAGGAGACGGGCTTTGTGCTTTTCGGGCGTAGATAACCGCCGCTTCGCCGCCGCCGGCCCTGCCGCGGCGAGAGTAACCGCCGGACGGCGCGCCATGCGCTTCGCCCTGCGGTTCGCCCTGCGGTTTGCCTGGCGCCTCGCCACGCCGGTGGCGCTCTTCTCCGCCACCACTCACCCCGCGAGCGGTCAGGTGCCCGGCGAGATCCGCGGCCGCGTGACGTCCCGGACCGATGGACACGGGATCGGAGGCGCGCGTGTCGACGACACCGGCGAGGACGCCTCGACAACCACCCGCGACGACGGCGCCTTCACGCTCCACGGACTCACCCCCGGCGTCCACGATCTCCGCGTCTCCGCAATCGGATTCCGCATCGCTCACTCGGCCGTCACGGCAGACAACGGCCGTACGTCCACCGCATCGATCGTACTCGACGCGCTGCCCGCACGACTCGCTCCCGTCTCGGTGTACGGTGCCGCCGATACCACCGGCGACGCGACCACGATCACCCGTGCGGAGATCGCCGCCTCCGGCCAGCAGGACATCGCTCCTCTCCTCGCTCAGGTCCCCGGTGTGCTCATCAGCCGGCAAGGCGGCCCGGGCGCCCCTGCGTTCATCTCCATCCGCGGCTCGAACGCCAGCGAGGTCCTGGTCATCGTCGACGGCCAGCCCATTAACTCCGCACTCGGCGGACAGGCCGACCTCTCCCGGATTCCGCTCACGGATGTCGAGCAGATCACCGTCGTCCGAGGGGCCGAGTCGGCGCGCTACGGCCCCGGTGCACTCGCCGGAGTCGTCTTGATCGAGACCCGCCGGCCAGCCGGCACGGAACTCTCCGCCTCCGCCACCACCGCATCATGGGGCGAGCGCGATGCGTCGGTCTCCGCCGGGGTTGATGCACCGCGCACCGCCAACGGCGTCGTCACCGTCACCCGCAATACGACGCAAGGTGACTTCTCGTACGTCGTCCCACCCCAACGCGGCGGCGGCAATGCTGTCCGCGACAACGACGATGCGACACTGACGTCGATATCGGCATCAGCCGACACCCGCGGAGCGGTCGCGCTCTCGATGCATGGCTCCGCTACCGACGACGGACGCGGCCTCCCTGGCTCCATCACCGCACCGGATTGCTGCGCGCGCGACGGCGACACCCGTGTCGCGGGTGGCCTCAGTGCACACGACGACCGCAGCCTCATCGCGTGGTCTATCGCGGCCGACGCCGATCACGAACGCACGCGCTACGTGGACACCGAGCCTTCGATCCCGCCTGCCTACGATGATCGTGCTGCCACGACCGGCGTGATCGGCGCCGCCACCGCTACGATCGGCGGACCTGCCGCCAGTGTCACGTCCGGCATCGAGGTCCGGTCCCTCTCGATCGGCGCCACGGTTCTCGGCACCGGCGCACCGTCTGTCGAGCGCGACGATGCCGGGTGGATCCAGGCGCGGGCATCGCACGCTCTTGGCGCCGAACTCACCGGCGCGTTCGACGGCGCCCTTCGCGTGGAATGGAACTCGATCGTCCACGCGACCGTGGCATCGCCACGCATCGGGCTGTCCATCGGCCACGCCCCGCTCCTGCTGTCGCTGTCGGGCGGCCAGTCCTACAACCCGCCCTCGCTCGCCGACCAGTACTTCCGCGAAGGCGTCACGGTACGCCCCAATCCGGATCTCCACCCCGAACGCGTGCGAGACGAGATCGAAGCTCGCCTCACGGTGCGGGATGTCGCGGTGGGCCAGGCCCGCCTCTCCGGCGAGGCGGCTGTATACCGCGCCGATATCGACGGGATGATCCTCTGGTTTCCGAATTTCCAGTTCGTCTGGAGCCCGGACAACTACGATGTCCACCGCTCGGGCTGGGACACCAGCACGCAGCTCACGTTTCCGAAACTGGGGCTCTTTGCTCGCGCGACAGTGGGCGCGGTCTCGGTTGACTACGCCGGCCCGGTGCTGGGCGGCCAGGTCGCCTACCAGCCCCGTCTCACCGGCTCCATCTCCACCGGCATCAGCCGCGGCCGCGTCACCGCCAGCCTCACGACGCTGTACGTGGGCGACCGCCGCACGGTCGAGGGATCGTCCCTCAACTCCCTCGCGCCGTACTGGATCGCCAACACGCAGGCCACCATCCGCATCGCCAGCGGCCCGTGGCCGCTCGATGCGCTGCTGGGCGTCGACGACCTGCTCGACGCCCGCGCTGCGCTGCTCTTCGACTACCCGTACCCCGGCCGCACGCTGCGGGTCGGCCTCCGCATCCGCCACGCATCCACCGGCTGACCGGGGCCTCTACTCAGCGCCAACCCACTGCCATCTCTCACCGTCAGGAGAACACCATGTTCCACAAGTGCCCGCTCCACCGATACGCTCTGGTCACACTCATCACGCTCGCCGCTGCATGCTCGTCCGACAAAGCCACTGGCCCCGCCGTCAGCAGTTTCCTGCGCGGCACGTCGTCGAATCACCAGATCGGCATCGTGGTCAATTCCACGGGCCACGCCGTCACGCTCTTCCAGCTCGGCGATCCCACCAATTCGAAGCAGGTCGCGCTCGGCGCCTCTAATGCCATCACACCTGTCGGACTCAGTGTCCGTGGCGAAATTGCTGCCGTCCCACTCGGCGACGCCTCCAGCGTGGCTCTGATCAACCTCAATACACTCGCCATCACCCGCTTCTTCCTGTTCGCCGCGGGCAATACCACGGGCCAGGCGTTCGTCGATGACACCACGATCTTCGCCGATAACTCCGACAGCGGCTATGTCGGGCGGTTCACCACGGGCCAGGCATCGGATACGATCAGCGACACGGTGCACGTCGCGCCGTCGCCAACAGATATCGAGGTGGCGGGGTCGCGGGTGCTCGTGATCTCCGCCAATCTCAACTCCCAGTTTCTGCCCAACGGCAACGGGATCGTCACGGCGATCGATGCCCACACGCTCGCGGTCCTGGGTACGGTCTCCACCGGCGGTACCAACGCCACGGCCGGCGCGATCGGCCCCGATGGCAATCTCTACGTCGTCAACACTGGCGACTTCGTCAACCCGGGCAGCATGACCATCATCAATCCGGCAACGCTTGCCGTCATCAAGACTGTGGCCAACGTCGGGGTGGGGCCCGGCGCCATCGCGATCGACAGCAAGGGACTCGTCTACATCTCAGGCTTCGACACCGGCACCGTCATCTGGAACATCAACACGCAGGCGTTCGTCCGCGGCCCGAGCAACCCCCTCTGTGCACCGGTCACTGGCGGCGCATGCCGCGGGGCCTTCGACGCTCGCCCCGACACCTCTGGCAACGTGTATCAGGTTTTTTTCGGCAGCCCGAGCCAGAACCTCAACCCATATGTGTTCGTGTACAAGGCGGGCACGTATGCGCTCACCGACAGCATCAATGTCGGCCCCGGCCCATCGGCCATCCGCATCGCGGAGTTCTGACCGGCCGGGCGGCAACGATTTGCCGTCAGCGGGTGATCAAATCTGAGGGGCCGGCCAGGCCGGCCCCTCTTGCTGATCGCGCCATCACCTCCTAACGCCGATGAGGCACCGTCCATGCGCGATGCCGGCCGGTCTCTGATTCTCGCGGCGTCCTTGGCGCTGGCCTCGTTCACGCCTCGGCAGCGCTTGCCCCGCGCCACGCGCGCCGCCGCTGGGCTAGTATCGCCAACTGCCACGTTTCCGTTCGCATTCGAGGATGGCCGGGTGTATATCCCCGTGCAGCTCGCGCACGATACGACCCAGCGGTGGTTCATCTTCGACACCGGCGCCCCCGAAGCCATCATTGTTGACGCTGGAACGGCCGCCCGCCTCAATCTCGCTCCCAAGGATGCGGCGGCGTTCACCGGCGCGGGATCGCGCGAGATGCACACGGGCCGCGCGGCCCCGATCCCGGTGTCGGTCGGTGGGGTCCCGCTGTCGCCACCCTTCGTCGCCGTCGCCCCCCTCGATTCGGTGCTCTTTCCGTACTCAGGCATCCGCACACCCGGCGTGATCGGCGCGCAATTCTTCGCGGAACATGTCGTGGAATTGGATTTCGATGCGCACATGATGCGCGTCTACAATCCATCCACGTACGCCTACCACGGCCCCGGCGCGATCCTGCCGCTCACGTTCGCAGGCACCGCACCCATGCTCACTGGCACGATCACACTGCCCGGCGGCGCTCACATACGGATGCGGCTCCTCGCCGACCTCGGCGCCAAAGCGAATCTGCTCGTCGCTGAGCCGTTCATCCGAGCCCACGCAATCGACGACGCGTTTCCGCGCCGCATGCGAACGGCGCTCGGCGCCGGGGTCGGCGGCGAAACGCAATACGACTTCGTCCGCGTGCCCTCGCTCGCACTGGGCCCGCACGCGGAAGCGGAGATGCGCGATTTCGTCGCCGGTCTCTCCGTCGAGGGCACACTGCGGTCAGACTACTATGACGCCCTCCTCGGTGCGGAGTTCATGAGCCGCTACCTCGTGATCTTCGACTACTCCCGCAAACATCTCATCCTCGCTCCCCGTCCGGCGCTGCCGCCGCCCGCCGAAGCGGACATGAGCGGTATGTATCTGATTCGAGAAGGCGGTGACAGCGGCCACGTCGTCGTGCATCGCATCGTGCAGGACTCGCCCGCTGACCGCGCGGGGATCCGCACCGGCGATGTCGTCGAACGCGTGCATGGCACCGCTCCGCCGGGCACGTCGCTTTGGCCGTGGCGATCCGCGCTACGGAGTGGCGAAGGCGACACCGTGACAGTGACGATCGATCGAGCAGGCGATCGTCGCGTCACGACGCTGGTGTTGCACAAGCTCGTGTAAGCGCGAGCGCTGGCCTGTTCCGTCTACTCTCTACTTTCTGCCCTTCTACTTTCTAGCGCGCGCTGTGCGCTGCGCGCGCTCGTCCCAACTTGCGGGACACGATCGCGCAGTATTCATGACGTCCCTAGGTTCACGCGGATGGTGCCGCCAGAGGTGCCTCCGCGCAAACCCGGCGCGACGGCGAGACTGCAACATCAGGCGTTTTTCGAAGCGCTGCAGCACGGCGAAGGGACGCGTGACTGGACGGCAACACGCGCGGGGCTGATCGTCCTGCGCTATGTGCTCGCGCGCAGCGACACGGAGTGGGAGCCTGGTGCGCTGGCCGACGAAGAGGAGAGGGTCTCCGCCGCCGTCGAGGCGCTGCCTGCGAATGACCCGGAGCGCGCCGCGCTGCAGGACATCCTCCGCGCAGTGGCCGCCGCGTTCCGTTCCACCACTCCACTCCCCGCGGAACCCGATGCGACACCCGCCCCGCACCCGGCAGAGCCGGTGGCCGATGCGCTGATCGCGTACGGCGATGCGCTGCTCGCTCGCTCCGCATGGCCCCTCGCGGCCGATGTCTACGCGACGGTCTGGGACACGGGCGCTGCATCGGATACGAGATTCGGTGGTGGTGTCGATCCGCGCGACGCCGAGGAAGCACCGGAAGAACCCGACGCGAGGAACGCGCCGGAAGCCGCCCCGGCCCCGGCCCGCCACATCGCGCCAGCGAGTGCGCTCGCCGCCCTCAGACTCGCGAGCTGTTACCGGACGCTGGGACGCTCGGCAGATGCCGCGCACGCTCTCGTGGCCGCCAAAGCGGCCGCCACGCAATGCCGCGACGCCAGGATCGGAGAGTACGTCAGCGTCCGGGCGCGGCTTGGGGAGGCGCTGTTGCTCATCGATGCCGGCCTCTCGTCCGAAGCGGACCGCGCGCTCGCCATACTGGTCGCCGAGAGTGCCACCAATCCCCGCCTCCGAGACGTCTACGCCCGGGCGCGCCACGCCCAGGCAGTTGCGGCCTACCGCCGCCAACGCGGGTCGCGATAAGACCGTTCGGCGGGATCGGCTCGGCTGGTCGCCCCACCCGCACACCTCACGCGTTGGTGTTCCTTTCCTAGATTATGAGGCGACGGTCTCGAGCATTGTCCCTCATGACGGGCCGCTTCGGCCGTTCCACGATCGACCCACGCTCTGACTCTTTGGAGATGTCGTTCATGCCCGCTGTACTTGCCGGCACCGCCTGTCCTCGAGTCGTGCGTCGCTCCGCCACACGCTCCATTGCGATCCTTGCGACTCTGGCGCTCTCATCGCACGGCGCAGTGGCTCAGGCGCCCGCCGCGAGTGACACCGCCGCATTGGCCCGGCCGCTCAAGGTGCTCGACCCGGCGTACATGGACACGACGGTCAAGGCGTGCACCGATTTCTTCGACTATGCCAACGGCCGCTGGCTCGCGACGGATGTCATCCCCGCCGCCTATGCATCGGATGGCGTCAGCCGCGACATGACGGACCAGAACGAGTTGGCCATCCGCTCGGTCCTCGACGACGTGATGGCCAAACGCCACACCGCGACAGCCGGTAGCACGGACCGCAAGCTCGGCACCTACTACGCGACCTGCATGGATTCCACGCGGGCGGAATCCGGCGGCATAAAGCCGCTGGATCCGATGCTTGACACCATCGCCGCCATCCGGACGCGCGGCGCGCTCGTCCAGACGATCGCCGCGCTGCATGAGCGCGGCATCCGCGCGGTCTTCGCGTACGGCCCGGCGCCGGATTTCCACGACACCTTTCACTATATCGCACAACTGCAGCAGAGTGGCCTCGGCATGCCGGACCGCAACTACTATACGGATTCCGGGCACGTCGCAGACTCGCTCCGTACGGCGTACGTGCACCACGTGACGCGCCTGCTCGTGCTGAGCGGGATGGCGCAGACCGCGGCCGAAGACGGCGCACACCACGTGATGGCCCTGGAAACGGCCCTCGCCAGAGCCCAACTGACACGCGTCGCACAACGCGAGCCGAAGAACATCGATCATCCGATGACGCTCGATTCATTGCGCGCGCTCGTGCCGAGTATCGATTGGCGGGGCTACTTCCAGCGGAGCGGCCTCGCGCACGCGCCGACACATATCAACGTCAATGAACCAGGCTACCTGCAACGCGTCAACGTGCTCGTGGACAGTGTGCCACTCGCCGACTGGCGTGTGTATCTCCGTTATCACCTGCTCGCGCAGGCCGCACCCTGGCTCAGCACACCCTTCGTGCACGAGGACTTCTCGTACGCGTCGCTGTTTACGGGAGCGACCGCGCTTCTCCCCCGATGGAAACGCTGCTTGCAGTCGTCGGACCGCCAGCTCGGCGAAGCCCTGGGAGAGGCGTACGTCGCGAAGACGTTCTCCGCGGCCGCCAAGGCCCGCGCGCGCGAGATCATTGACGATGTGAGAGCCGCGTTCCGCGAACGGCTCCTGCGTCTCACGTGGATGTCGGACACCACGCGAGCACACGCGCTCGACAAGCTCGCCAAAATGGGAGAGAAGGTCGGATACCCCGACAAATGGCGCGACTATTCACGCCTCGAGATCACCGACGGCCCATTCGTCCTGAACTCCCAGCGTGCCAGCATCTTCGAATGGCAGCGCGTCGCCAACCGGCCCGGGATGCCGGTCGACATGACGGAGTGGGGCATGACCGTGCCGACGGTCAACGCGTACAACAACTCGACTAAGAACGAGATGGTCTTTCCGGCCGGAGCGCTCGAACCCCAGACGTTCGATCCCAACGCCGATGATGGCGCGAACTACGGGTCCCTCGCCGCCAGTTGGGCAGGCCATGAGCTTACGCACGGCTTCGACGACGAAGGCCGCCACTTCGACGCCCATGGCAATCTGCGCGACTGGTGGACGCCCGCCGACTCGGCGGCCTTCAGCCGCCAGGCCGCGCTGATGGTGCAACAGTACGACGGATACCTGCAGGTCGACTCGGTCCACGTCAACGGCCGTCTCACGCTGGGCGAAAACATCGCCGACTTCGGCGGCGTCCTCACCGGCTACGACGCGCTCGAAGCCGCCCTCGCCCGCAAGGGACGCCCAGGCCTGATCGATGGCCTCACGCCCGAGCAGCGATTCTTCGTCGCCTTCGCGCAGAGTTGGCGCGAGAAGGACCGCCCCGCCGCGCTCCGCTCCCGCGTGACGACGGATCCGCACTCACCGGCCAGATGGCGCACGAACGGCCCGCTGTCGGATGACCCGGACTTCGCGAAGACGTTTGGATGCAAGCCGGGCGACCCGATGGTGCGGCCGGCCGACGAGGTCCCACACATCTGGTAGACCCGGTCACGTTGCGGGCCGTGTCCGTTATTCTCGCGGCGGTTGCGCTCCTCGCGTGCTACATCCCCGCACGGCGCGCAACGCGCGTCGATCCGGTCGTGTCGCTCCGCTTCTACTGATAGGCGCCATACCCCGAAAACATCGGTCCTATTCCACTGAGTCGTCCGACGATCGCGCCAATCACCGTGAAGACCACGATGGCGGCGATGACCGTGACGACCGTATAGGCGACGGACCGGTCCGGCGGAGCCTTCATCAGGACCGGCAATCCGAGGTAGAGCAGATACAGACTGTACAGGGCACCGACGAGAGCCAGGATGCCCAGTAGGGGAATCACGAGAAAGATTCCGGACACCCACGCCGCGGTGGCCGAGTAGGCCGCGACTTTCAGCGCTGGGATCTGGCCTTTCTGGCCCCCGAACGTTGGAGCTAATGCATCGATAATGAGCGCCAGCGCGAACACGGCGATCAGCGCCCCGATATAGCTGGTGATCGCGAACTGCGTCGCCCCGAGCGGGGTAAGCTGAAAGTACCCCACCATCGACCACCTGATCGCCCGGCAGATAGCCGGGATCGCAGCGAGGATCAACACATATCGGTATATGGAGCCGATGGTCGCCGGTTCCGCGTCGATGACAGCCCACTCGGCGCGAGGCTCCACGAGGATGGATCGTACACGGGCAACAAGCGGGCGGGGCCCGGCGGTTGGCGCAACTGGCGGCACGCCTGACATGCATCCCTCCGGCGATGACAGTTGGCAGACACGGGCGCCTGACGCAGAATGCCCGGTGGTTGGGGCTAACTTACCGCCATCCGTTGCCGGCAGTTAGCCCATAGGGCGCCCCCCGGAGGCCTTCTGCGCGGCGCCGAGACAGCCCTGGTAGGGGCCGGTCGCGACCGGCCCAGGAAAAGCCGGCGATGCTACCGAACGAGATCGCTCGAGTCGTAGTGCTGGACCAGTTCCGGCCGAGTGAGCAGGTACCGGTCGTCCTCCGGGAAATATCGGGCGCGCTCGATGTCCTTTCCGGCAAATGCCTCGATCGACCCCCGGTCCTTCCACCAGCTCAACGTCACGATCTCGGTGCGGTCCCCATCGATGTCACGGACGGCAACGACGGCGCCGAGGTTGCCAGGGGTCCGTCGGTAACTCGCAATCCCGGTCGTGACGACGTAGTCGACGTACTCTTTCTTGAGGTCGCGCCGGATTTCCGCCCGCCATTCGCGAAGGACGCTCATACTGGCCGCTCCGGAGAGATCGGTATGGCATGATGATAATACCGCGACAGTGCTCGCAGCCTCAGCTCTGGAACAACGACCACGACCCTCTTGACGGAATGTAGCGCATTCTGTAGACTACAACGTCTACATCAAGGGCTACAATGAGCGCCACAACTACCATCCGGGTCTCGACCGATGACCGTGCGTTGCTCCAGGAGATCGCCGAGACGCTGGGCCGGTCGCAGCAGGACATCGTGCACGATGCCCTCGAATACTTCCGGCGCGCGCAGATGCTGCGTGCGATGAACGCCGCATTCGCGGCCCTCCATGCTGAGCCCAGCGTATGGGCGTCTGTCCTGGCCGAACGCGCCGGCTGGGACGCCGCGATTGATGATGTCGCGCTTGGCGATGCTGCGTGACCGGCGGACGTTCTCCAAAGACGCCGGGTAGTCCTGCTCCGGCACGCACGCGACCGTCACGCGGCGAGATCTGGCAGGTCGCTCTCAATCCGGCGGTGGGGCGGGAGACGCAAAAGGTGCGGGCCGCACTGGTCCTCTCCGTTAATGCACTCAACCACGGGCCCGCCGAGCTCGTCATCGTCGCGCCAGTCTCAACGGTGGACAAGCATATTCCCACACATGTCCGCATCGCGGCCGGCGAAGGCGGCCAGACCGAAATCGGGTTCATCAAGTGCGAAGAGGTGAAATCGATCTCCACGGCGCGTTTTCTCCGCAGGCGTGGCACCGCTCACCCGGCCACGGTCGAGCGCGCACTGGGCATCGTCAAGATCCTGCTCGGGATTCACTAGCGGCGCGATGGGTCTTGCGCGCGGGGAGATCCACCAGACTGTCGATGGAGTTGGACGAGACCGCCGCCGTCAGGCGATCGCCCCATTCTCCCCGGCGATCCGCCGCAAGATACCGAGTTGCCCCGCGTGATACGCCTGGTGAAACAGCACGACCGCCAGGAGAGACCCCACCGTTTCATTTGGGTCGCCCGTCGGACCGTCCGGCACCAGCATCTCGAGCCGCCGCGGCGGCAGCGCCGCCAGGCCCGCATCCACACGCACACACGCCTCCTCCCACGCGCTCACCAGCTCCCGCAATGGCACCGCGTCGGACGCGCGCGTGAGCGCGGACGACCCGCGCGCGTAGCGGCCCAGATCGCCGGCGCTCTCCACCGGGGTCTGCCCCAGGAGCGGTAATACCTGGTTGTAGACCGTCACCAGATGCCCCACCACCCAGTTCGAACAGTTCCCCGCAGGCTTGGGCTGAATCAGGCTCTGCTCGTGCGAAATGCCCTCCAGATTCAGGCGGACTACGTCACGCGTGAGCCGCGCCTGATGACGCATGCCGCCGATCTCGCTCATGCGCGCTTCTCCGCGAACAACTTCCCCAGATTGTCGATGGAGCTGGACCACCTCAGCAGTTCGGGCTGCGTCCACGCCGCAAACACGCGTTCCGGCGGTGCCGCGATGAGTCGTTCCAGTCTCAGCGTCAATGTGTCGGCCTGGGTCGTCATCGTCTTCTCTCCTTCTCGAAATGTGCGGCCAGCTTGTCCATCTGCTCATCCCAAAACTCCCGGTAGTCTTCCATCAACTCGTACGCATCCCGGAGCGGCCTCCCATCGAACCGGCACCGGTTGACTCGCCCCTCCGGCATCCGGTGCAGCAGGCCCGCACGCTCGAGCACGTCGAGATGCTTCGAGATCGCGGGGCGCGACATGGCAAACGGCTCCGCCAGCTCGCCGACCGTGGCTTCGCCACGCGTGAGCCGCGCAAGAATCGCGCGGCGAGTCGGATCGGCCAGCGCGCCAAATACCTGATCGAGAGCTCTGGCCCGGGGACTGGTAACCATATGGTTACCATATAAGCCCGCGTCACGCGTCCTGCAAGACCGGCCAGGAGCCAACAAAAGGCCGGACGGCACCCTTGGGCTCGATACGAGCATATCTCGGGGCGCTTGACTCTGTACCATAGTACAGGGTTTATCGTGTCGCCCAGCCGGGAGCCTGAGGATGCGTATTGGCGAACTCGCCACCGAAACGGACGTGAACATTCAGACGCTCCGCTATTACGAGCGCCGCGGATTGCTCACGCCGCCCGACCGATCGGCATCCGGATACCGCGCGTACGGACCGGATGCCGTGCAGCGTGTCCGATTCGTCCGGCGCGCCCAGGAGCTGGGCTTCACGCTCCAGGAGATCGGCGATCTCCTGATGCTGTGGAAGGACTCGGTGAGATCATGCCACGCAGTGGAAGGCCGCGCTCGCGCCGCCCTCACCCGGATCAACACGAAAATCACCGACCTCAAACGAATGCGCAGCGCCCTCGGCAAATATCTCGTCGCGTGCGAGCAGAGACCGGCACTCGACGAGTGCCCGCTGCTCCGCCTGCTCGGCGGCCCCGGCGAAGACCCATCATGATGGATCCACCGCGTGTCCGGTCGGCCGTCGCCCTCGTCTACGACCAGAACTGCCCCAACGTCGACGAATGCCGGACCGCACTGCGTGCGGCGCTCTCGGCCGTCGGCGCGCCACCGGTCTGGAACGAATGGGACCGGAACTCGGCGGCCACGCCGGCAGCGTACCGCGGCTTCGGCTCGCCCACGGTGTTGGTCAACGGACAGGACATCTGTGGTCCGGGCACGGCCCTCTCTGCACACGGCAACTCGTGCCGGATCTACCCTGGCGAAGCGGGCCGATCCCGGTGCGGCGCTCCGTCCGTCACGACGATCGTGAACGCCCTGCTCGCGGAACAAGTCGTATGCAACGGGTGACACGAGCACCGCCGCGTGCGACGTCCGCGTCCGCCGTCGGCGCGCTCAGCGCAGGATCGACTGGATTCGGCGCCGCTCTCGTCACGATCGTCGCAGGAACGTGCTGCGTGAGTCCGGTCCTGGCACCCTTGATCGTCGGCGCCATCGGGGCAGGGGGCGCGGCATGGGCCGCCGGACTCAAACCATACAGCACCTACATCCTGGCCGCTTCGCTGCTGCTCCTGGCGGGTGGCTTCTGGAGCGCGTACCGGCCTCGCACTCTGTGTGCCGCTGGCACCGACGAGTCTCGACCGCCTCGCTGGATGTCTCGCTTGTCCAAAGGAGTCCTCTGGGCAGGCGCCGTGTGCTGGGTCGGAGCGGTCGTCGTGCATCTCACGCTGTCGTAACGACTCGCTCATCTCCATGTGCTCGAGGCAACGATGCGACTGACATGGCCTACGCTGGTCCTACCCCTGTCCATTCTGCCGCTCTCGGCGTGCACGCGCGCCACGTCCGCACCGCACGTCAACCTGGCGTCGAGCATGGAACCTCTTCGGGAGGCGTTCAACAGCGATTCCGGCAAGGTCCGCGCAATATTCCTCGCATCCCCCACCTGCGGTGAATGCATACGCGGCGCGTCGGAGCTGGAGCGGGCGTGGCTCGACAAGGACTCGAGCCGTAACATCGCGGTCTACGTCGTCTGGTCTCGGCAACTGGGTGCCGAAGAGAAACATGTCGCCGGCGCGATGACACTCGTGCCCGATATTCGCGCACGCCACTACTGGGACGGTGAGGAGCTGGTGGGCAAAGCATTCCAGCCCATTCTCGACTTGCCCGCACCCGCCTGGGACACGTGGATGCTGTTCGACCGCGCCACGACGTGGCGAGGCGATCACGCCCCGGCGCCAGCGTGGTGGGAACACCAATTGAGCGTGGGGCCGCCAGAACGCCACCTCGATCCCGAGCGTTTCGCATCACATGCCGAAGCGCTCAAGAGTGTGCTGGGAGATCACACCTAGTCCGCGTCGCCCGGTCGAATGGCAACATGTCGATCGAGGACGGAGAGGTAATCGACCCAAACTCACGCGGCGTGCGGAATCAGGGGACCGCGCGTCTTGATCACGGAAGAACATGGATTGCCATGCACCGCGGACCTCGACTAGCGGAAACGCTTCAGAAAGGCCGCCGGCGGTTCGATGATGAGCCCGTGAAGGGGCGAGAGCGGTAAGAGATGCATCCGGTCACCGGTGACGAGCACGGTGCAGGAGCCGGCGAATGCGACCTCAAGCACCAGGTTGTCTTTCTGGTGCGGAATGTACGTAGTCCGGCCACTCGGACGGTACACCGACGACGCAGCTCGAATATCGTCCAACACCGCATCGATGCGTGCGGCTGGTAGCCTGAGTTTGCCGACCGCATTGCGCCGAACCTCGGCCAGAATATTGTCACCCGTGACGTGGGCAAACTCCTCGGCCAGGAGCCGATCGACGACTCTTTCGGGGATGCCGTCAAACGCTAGTGCCGAGACAAAGACGTTTGCGTCGATGCACACAACTAGCGGCGCTGGATTCCGTTTCGGTTCACTCGGCAAATGGGCCGCCCAGGTCCTCCGGCGTTAGCTTGAGCCGCCGGGCGGCGCGCTGCCCCTGACGGGCGATTTGGCGGAAGCGACGCCGAGCCTGGTACTGCCGGAACGTTTCCCGCAACAATTCGCTAACGGTGCGGCCCTCGGCGGCGGCCACACGCTGGATCTCGCGGCCCATTGGAGCGGGTAGGGAAATCGTGATCGTCTTGGTCGCGGCGGCACGTGGCATCAGCCGGCTCCTCTGAATAAGACTTATTCTTATTCCAAAGATAGACGTGGCTACGTCACCTGACAAGCAGCAGGCGACCCTCGGCGTCAATGAGCCGATTGTATCCGACCGGCTGGGCACAACGGAGACGGAGGTTTAGGAAGATGGCGGGAATCGCGGCGATTCCGGTCTCGTTCATCGCCGGACCGAGAGCGTTACGGAGTCGCCAGCGCCACCAGGCTGTCCCGCGCAATCGCGCGGCCGTGCACCCAGACCATCGAGATGCTGTCGTAGGCCTCGACGCTTTCGAGTGGTGACCGCCGGAGCAACACGAGGTTTGCGATCTTGCCTGGCTCGATCGTCCCGTACGCGCTGTCGATCTTGAACGCCCGCGCGTTGCTGATCGTCGCAGCGCGGAAGATCTGCCCGAGGGTCAGCCCCGCCTCGTGCAGGTGCTGCATCTCCAGATAACCGTTCAGGCCCGGGAGATTGCCGTACGTGGGACTCGACGGCGTATCGGTACCGAACAGAAAGCTCGCATCCTTCTTGGCCAGATACGCGACGACCTGCCGCCCACGCCGCAGCGGCCCGCGGTCGATTCCCGCACGCTCCGCCGAATCCGTCATCGCGCTGTCGGCGATCTCACTCTTGAACCACGCCCCTTCCGGGGACTTGAACCACATCAGCATCGCCGGCGGTACCACTTTAGGAATCGCCGGCATGCCGAGATACTGCGGATCGAAATACACCCGCAACCCCTCGATCACCTGCATCGTCGGCTGGTATCCGGTCCGATTCGCCGCGATCCGGTCGAGCAGCGCCGTGATCTCGCCGGGCAGATCCTGTCTCCGGTCCAGGTCTCCCCAGTTCCACATCCCGTGCGCGATCACGTCCGCGCCTCCGTCCTCCGCGAACCGCTGCGCTTCGAACGAGTTGGCGTGCACCATGAGCACGAGCCCGGTGGCTGTCGCGGCACGACGCACGTCTGCAAACGTTTCGGCGCTCATCACGGGCAGATGCCTGTCTCGGCCAAACCCGTGCTCATAATAGGTCTTGACGCAGATGCCGCCCGCCTGCTTCACCCGCGCGACGTCAGCCGCCGGTGTATGGTCTTCGGGACGGTACTCGGCCGGGATGCTCGACGCCTGGCCCGAGTCATAGATGAAATTCGGAAACACCTTAAAGCGCAGCGCTGGCGGCGCAAACGACATCGGATAGCCGTTCGCCACCGGCAATGACTCGCCACAGTCGAACAGATCCGGGTGGAGCGGCGCCTTCCGGAAATCGGCGAGCACCTCCGGCTTGACCACCGCCAGATCCACGAGTGTCGTGTATCCGAAGTAGAGGTACGACCGAGGCAACTGCACCAGATACTCCCTCACGATCTCCGCGTTCGCCGCCTCGCGGCTGAAATCCATCCCGGGAATCGACGCGAGATGAACGTGCGAGTCGATCAATCCGGGAATCAGGAACTGGCCATGCCCCGATACCACAGTCGCTCCTGCCGGAGCTCGGGTCTCCGCATTCCGGTCCACCCGCGCGATGCGGCCGTTCTCGACAAGCACGCTCCCGCGCCCCACCTGATCGAGCCGCTCGGGCGAGACGATGGTCACATCCGTGATCCACGTCCGGCCCGGCCCCTGTCCGCTGACGGGCGCAGCGGCTGGGCTGGCCAACAGGCACAACGCGATCGCACCTGCTCGTGCGTGCATCCGCCTTACCCGGCGTTGATAGTGTAGACGCCAGGGGTCCCTGCAGCCCCCTCTGGCCGTGCGGTCCCAGCTCGCCACGCACACTGCCGATGCCCTAATCTACGACCGCAGAGTGACCAGGTTTCAGGGCAGCCACGTCTTCTCGGCAGCTCCGCACGCGACGCCGGCTGCGAAGCAGGGCCGTGCCGGCTAGCGACCTCCGGAAGCAACCGTTCCCAGCCGCGGCGTGACAATGCCTATGTGACCACGACACGATGGACCACATACAGCGCCGCCGTCCTGGCCAGTCTCTCGGCCGGTTCCGCCGCGCTCTGCCAGGACGCGCCGATGTTCCGCGGAAACCTGGCACACACGGGCGTCTACGACGTACCCCCCATTCAGACTCTCACAGGCGTCAAGTGGAGGTTTCACACCAGCGGCCCAGTGATCTCCTCACCAGCGGTCGCCGGTGGGGTCGCCTATGTCGGCAGCACGGACGGCCACATGTACGCGATAGACATGGCCACGGGAACGCAGCGCTGGACATTCAAGACCCGCTCTCGCATCACCTCATCGCCAGCCGTCGACGGCGGTAGTGTCTTCTTCTCCAGCTACGACGGCAACATCTATCGAGTAGACGCCGCCACGGGCGCCGTGCAGTGGAAATTCGCGACGCCGGGCGAACGGCGGTTCGCGGGCAAGCATCTCCACGGCTTCCTACCCGCCGGTGAGACCATGCCAGATCCCTTCGATGTCTTCCTGTCGTCGCCCGCCGTCTCACACGGCACGGTCTACATCGGCAGCGGCGACGGCAACGTATACGCGCTCAACGAGCAGTCAGGGCAGCGAGTATGGTCGTTCCACACCGGCAACGTCGTGCACACCTCGCCGGCCGTCGTGGATGGCACGGTCTACGTGGGGAGCTGGGACACCTATTTCTACGCCCTGGACGCCGCCTCAGGCGCCGTGAAGTGGCGCTTCAAAACCGGCGAAGACTCCGTTATCAGCAACCAGGTCGGTATCCAGTCCTCCGCGGCCGTCGCCAACGGCGTGGTGTACTTCGGGTGCCGCGACTCGAAGTTCTACGCGCTCGACGCGCAGACCGGGGCTCAGAAGTGGGCGTTCGACAATAAGGGCTCCTGGGTCGTGAGCTCGCCGGCGATCCACGACGGCGTCGTGTATTTCGTGACGTCGGACTCGCGGATGCTGCACGCGCTGGACGCCACGACCGGGAAGCCGGTGTTCTCCCTGCAGATGACGTGGTTTCTCTTCAGTTCGCCCGCGATCGCCCGCGACATGCTCTATGTCGGCAGTTGGGACGGGACGCTCGCCGCGGTCGATCTCAAGACGCAGAAGCGCGCGTGGACGTTCGAGTCCGACTCCGCGAAGCGCAACCGCGCCGCGCTGACGAAACCAGATGGAACGCCGGACTTCGAGAAGATCGGCGCTAACTCCTTCTACGACGATCTCCCGGTGGCGATCACCAAGATGTTCACAGCCGGCAGTATCCTGTCGTCACCCGTCGTGGCGCCCGGAGCCATCGTCGTCGGCAGCGCCGACGGCAACGTGTACGCGCTGAACTGACTGGTGAGAGCCGCCTGATGCTGGACGGCTCTCCGCTCTGGCGAAACCACAAGCAACGGCGAACGTGTGCGGTCAAATGCGCGCGCACACCCGACTCGGCCTACGATGGCGCCGTGTGGCTCCCCCCCACGACGAATTGGCCGAGGTCCGGGTCGTCAGCGGGGATGTCCCCGAAGCGAAAGGGAATGCTGCGCGCGCGGAGCGGATCGGGCCCGTCGGCAATCTGAAAATGCAGGTGGGCCAGCGGGCTATCCCCAGTGTCGCCCACTTGGCCGATCTGTTGGCCGCGCGCGACTCGCGACCCCTTCGCGACGGTCACGCTCCCCGTCTTGAGGTGGCCGTACATGGAGTACTGGCCGTTGGCGTGCGCGATCGTGACGTAGTTACCGATCGTACCACGATAGGGATCGGTGGCCATCGCCATCATATTGGCTCGGCTCACGCGGCGAGCGTAGTCGTCACTCGATTCGCCTGCACGGTGACGGTGCGTTGCGTAGTCCTGCACCGCATCGTTGACCACGGCGACGACCGTGCCCGAGTCGGCCGCGTACACAGGTTCGCCAAATCCGTAGTAGTCGGTGGCGGTGTCGCCTGTGCCGCGTGAGGGAGAGCCGGTGCTGTCCAGCCGGAAGTAGTCCATCGCGTATTCGGTTTGAGCGTTCCACCGGTGATGGCTGGTCACGTTGGGAACGGATCGCTGAAACCACGCGCCGCGCAGAGGGAAGGCATACGCGTACGGCTCGGCAGGCCCTACCGCAGGCACGGTGGTCATCACCTCTCTCGTGACGCCGTGTGCGTCGGCGAGTGTCGCGCGAATCCGAATGGATGTCGGGCTTCCGTGGACCGCGACGTATACTGGCCCCAGCACGAGAGCGCCGTGCGGCGGGAGTTTCAGTTGCGCGACCGGATGATTCCCTGCGCCGAGTGCCGCGGGAGGCAACATGAGATCCGCAATGGTGTTCAACCCCTGCGTGCGCATCTCCACGAGTTCCTGAGTCGGGCCCAGCATGTCATCCCGATCGATCGCGACCGTCGCAATATCGTCTCTGTGACGGAGTGCGTCGACGTGCACCGACCGCACGGTCAGCGGCCCGCCACTGGTGTTCGCCACGATGATGTCGTGAATGACGAAGTCGGTGTATCCGCGGACCGGATTGACGGGATAGATCGGCGTTGGCCCAGCCGGATAGACCCTGACTTCCTGCGCCGCGGCAAACGACCCCGCCAGCGACAGCACCGCTACAATGGCAAACGACGCGATCTGCACGACCACCTCCATGGGCGTAATGACATGGACGCCCGGCCGCCGCACCCAGGTGTCAACCAGGTGCAACCAGCCCGCGTCGACGACCTCGTTCACCGGCGGTGCCGATTCTCCGCGGTGTGCAACGCCCGGGGATCGGGACTCGCAAGGGCCTAACGTGGGCCGGGACGGGATTGTTTCACCCCAGGCAATTGTTTAACAGTGTTCGGACCCATCATCTCGCGGGGTCGCAGCCCGGGGTCGGGGGCATGGCATCGCGGGGCCGGCCGGCGTCATCCGAGGGGCGTTGGCGGTCACCGGCGGAGATATCGTATATTCTGCCCACTGGTCCGGGACACGAGCGAGTGACAGGCGATGTCGACCCACGCCACTCGTGAATACGTCGTGCTCAGTGTCCTGCGTGGAACAGCGGATCGGGACAGCTGCCCTCACACCGGCTCGGACAGATGCGCGCGACGAACTACCCGGTTGGATGGACGTGCGAGCTGATAGAGATCCGAATCGAGCGCTATCTCGTCGGCGCGCTCCCTCGCGGGGAAGCCCTGGCCGTGGCTGAACATATCGAGGCGTGCATGACGTGCGCTGAGCGCGTCGCGATGGCGCGCTCGCTGGGTGAGACCCGTGGCGCGTCCAAGCATCGCGCGGCGGCCCGTCGTGCTCCGTCGGCCAGGGCGGGTGCCCGCCGCGGTGGTGGGAGACGCGGGAATCGAGACCATGGCAAATGAGCCCATCCAGGGCGTGAGCGATCTGCCCGGCGCCGAGCTTCGGATCGCGGCTTTTGCCGGCAGCCTTCGGCGCGCCTCCTTCAACCGCGCGCTGCTCCACGCGGCGCGCGAACTCGCCCCTGAGGGAATGCAGATCGACGTCATCGAGATTGGAGACCTGCCACTCTTCAACGCGGACGTCGAGGCCGAAGGTGACCCTCCGGCTGTGGAGGCATTCAAGGCGCAACTTCGGGACGCCGACGGTGTCCTGATCGCGACGCCCGAGTACAACGACGGGATCCCCGGAGCACTCACGAACGCGATCGATTGGGGCTCGCGCCTCCCCGGGCGCTCGCCGCTCGTCGGCAAGCCCGTCGCTCTTCTTGGCGCGTCCCCGAGCCAGATCGGTACCGCGCGCGCGCAACTCCACCTCCGGCAGCTCCTCGCACACGTACATGCGCGCACACTGCCGTCACCGGAGCTTCTCATAGCAAGAGCCCACGAGAAGTTTGACGATGAACTACGGCTGACGGACGAGGCTACGCGCCGGGTGCTCGCGGGACTACTTACGCGCTTCGGCCACTGGATCACCCGCGAGCGCGCGGCACGTGAGGCCGACCGGGCGCTCGCGATGGCGGGGCAGCGGTAAACGGCGGCCGATGAGCGGGCGCCCGAATCACGCGAGCATGTCGCGCACGAGCGGAATCACTTTGCTGCCGTAGAGTTCGACACTCCGTATGAGCTTCTCATGCGCCAGCGTCCCCGCGCTGTACTTCATGTCGAACCGGGCGATGCCGAGCGTCTTCGCGGTCGCGGCGATCTTGCGGGCGACCGTCTCGGGCGAGCCGCAGTAGAGCGATCCATGATCGGCTTCCTGGTCGAATTCGACACGGCGAATCGGACCCCACCCCCGCTCGGCGCCGATCCGATCGCGCATGACCTTGAATGGCGGCCAAAGCTCGTCTCTCGCCTGCGCATCAGTATCGGCCACGTAGCCGGGCGAGTGGACGCCGATCGGCAACACGGACATGCCGAGTTGGTCGAGGGTACGGTGGTAGAGCTCAATGTAGGGGGCGAATCGGTTGGGATCGCCGCCGATGATCGCGAGCATCATGGGCATGCCGTAGTGAGCCGCGCGCACGACAGACTCGGGACTTCCCCCCACACCAATCCATGTCTTGAGCGAACCGGACTCGATCGTGGGAAAGACGCGCTGAGTGGTCAGGGCCGCCCGCGTGCGGCCCTGCCAGGTCACCGGCTCCTGGGTGATCAACGCGGCGAAGAGGTCGAGCTTCTCGGCGAAGAGTTCTTCGTATTGGCTCAGATCGTATCCGAACAGCGGGAATGACTCCGTAAACGACCCGCGTCCGAGAATGACCTCGGCTCTCCCGTGCGACACGGCATCCAACGTGGCGAACCGCTGGAACACACGCACTGGGTCGTCCGAGCTGAGCACGGTAACGGCCGAGCCGAGCCGGATGCGGCGTGTGCGCGTCGCAATCGCCGCGAGGATGACCTCCGGCGACGAGATCGCAAAATCACCACGGTGATGCTCGCCGACGCCAATGAAGTCCACCCCCAACTCATCGGCAAGCACGGCCTCGGCGACGACATTCCGGATGACCTGCGCATGTGGCAATAACTCGCCGCCGGCGCCCGCAGTAACGTCGCCGAATGTATCCAATCCGAGTTCGAGATGCACTGGGACCTCCGCGCCCACCCGCGAGCCGGCCGCACCCGCGTTTCAGGCGACGAGCCGCAGCGCGACGTATGGCACAATGTTGAACAAGAGGATACCCGCCTTGAAGAATACCATACCGGCGGCGCTGATCACGTCGCTCCGTTCGGCAGACAGGCCAAACCACTGTCCCCACCATCGATGAATCCAATGGTGCGGGAACCGAAAGATCAGGTACCAGGCCAGGAGTATCCCATAGTCGATGATCGAGCACCACAAGAGCGCGTGCCGTACCACCTCGATAGTCATGGAGTCCTCTTGGTCCCGGGCGTGAACAGCTAGACCGGCAAGCGCTGAGAGTAACGGCCAGATGGATCAATGACCTCGAGCCGGTCCCCTTCGGGGCCATTGAGGCGATCGGGAAAGATCACAAGGTTAGTGCCGAAATCAGTTCGCGCCGACGGGTATGTGATGCCGGCGAAGATGGCGGTCTCGTGCGCGGCCAACGCCAACAACTGGGTTGCCGGCATCGGGCCCTCGCCACGAAGATAGACTTCCTGCCCGCTCTGCCAGTCTGCCGCGAGGTCGGCTGGGTGGAGGTCGAGCGGCGCACAGATATCGTCGGCCGTCACGTCGAGGATACGCCGCACATCGCAGTGCACAGCAAGGCTCACAATCGGCATGTGATCAGCCGTGGCGGTCGGCACCCCCTCGGTGAACACGACGGCCCTAAGTTCCGCGATCGGCGTCGCGGGATCGAACGATGCATATAATCCGGCAGGACCGCCACGGGGCGTGTAGCGTCCTCCTGCCAGCGAGCCGAGGTAGTGAAGGGGCTCGGGCGTCGCGCCGGACAGCGGATGTAAGAAAATCTCCAACATCGCCCGATACACAGTACGGCGCACGATGATTCGAGGGAGGCCCACGAGAATTTCGCCGACCGCAACTACCGCCTCGGCGTGCGGCAGATGCCACATACGAGTTTGCGGGGTCGGCGAGGGGAGCGCCGCCATTACTCCACGCCACCCCCCCGGGCGATCTCCAGCATCCGGGCGACTCGCTCCGCCTGACCGTCCAACATGGCCTGCAGCGGTGTCTTTCCGTCGAGGCGGATATGCGGTGTTTGGAGCCAGCCATACATCTGCTGTCCTGGCAGCATCACCTCGAGAATGTCCAAGACGCGCGCGATGGGGTCGAGAGCGACCTGTGCCCGCGGCGAATCCGGTTTCGCGCGCAGGGCCTGGCGGCTGATTGGAACGGCGGCGGCGAGGCGGTTCAGCGAGACGCTTAGGCGCGCGGCAATCTTGCGCGCATCCAGCCGACCACTCTTAGCACGAAGATGAGGCGAGGTGACGCCAAGACGGCTGGCGATCGGTCTTGCACGCTCCTCAGGCGTCGGCAGATGTTGGGCCGCAGCGCGAACGCGCGCGAGTGCCGCCATACGATCGTCCGGCGGCGCCGGCGCGTTCCGGGCGTCGGCGATCACGTCATGCGTGGCAGCTGGAGCGACGAACACCTGGCCCTCGCGCACGTTACGATCGATCACGCTCCGACGAGAATCGATCCAAGTCTGGCTTATCTGGTCGGGCGAGCACGCGGACGCTGCGTAGAGCTTGGAACACGTCTCCGTGACCCACAGGGCCAAGTCGCTGGCGTACCGGCGCGCGAACACAGCCTCGATTCGGGCATGAATCACCTCGCTTGCCATGGCCTCGGCGCGGCCCAAAATGTCGTCTACACCTGCTCGCATTGCTGCGACCACCAGCTCGGTATCATGGTCATCCAGTGCCGCCAGAATCGGCGCCCGGGGATCGCTAGCGTGGAATCGCTCCACGGCAAGCTTCCACCATCCATGCTTGTTGGCTGTCTCAGTGCGGTACACGGAGTAGGTACCCGGTGTCGTGAACGCAACGGGCGTCCGAGGCAACAAATTGAACACGCAAAGCAGATAGCGTGGGTGTCCACCCGCATGGATATCCAGCTGGCGAATCGAACTGTTCTCGGGCGCTAGTTCCGGGAGGTGCGGGTGCGGAAACCCGCGCTCAAACTTGCTGAGCGAGCAGTACGAGACCGAGTATGTATGCTTGTGCAGCACAGCTTCGAGGCGCTTCGTGAAGGCGTTTCGTTGCCCGACAACTAGCACCGCCGTTTCACTCGGCACTCGAGGCGCGGTCGATGAAGAGGGCGGCTCTGCGGGCCAGGAGTTCATCATGCCCTCCGTCGGTCGCTCGATGTTGGTTCAATAAAGGGATTGGCCAGTCGCTGACAATTAAATGGCAAGTACATGACATGTAATATGCAACCAATTTCACCCAATGCAAGGGCAAGACTTTAAGTTTATGATTGTCAACATGTTAGCCACCACCGCACTGCTATGACTTCGCTTGGCGACCGTTTTCCCTGAGTTGGCATTCCTCGGATCGATACTGCGTGCGAAGATGTCTACCTGTCCGCGTCCATCCTCTCGCCTCCTGGTGGAATTACATTGCGTTCCCGCGAACCGGAGGATGATCGGTGGAAGACAATGTCTTGGCTCGATTCGCCCAGGCACTCGCCTCGGGCTCGATCCGGGTCATCGATTTGAGCCAGCCGCTGAACGCGGCCACCGCGGTGATTCAGCTGCCGCCGGAGCTCGGCAAGTCGTGGCCGTTCCACATCGAGGAGATCTCCCACTACGACAGCCGGGGACCGGCGTGGTACTGGAACAACTTCTCCTGTGGGGAGCACACCGGGACGCACTTCGACGCCCCGGTTCACTGGGTGAGTGGGAAGGATTACCCGCGCAATGCGACCGACAGCATCCCGGTGGAGAAGTTCGTCGCGCCAGCGTGCGTGATCGATGTCTCGCGCGAAGTCGCCGCGGACCCGGATTTCCTTTTGACCCCCAAACGGGTCGAGGAATGGGAACGCCAGCACGGGCGAATCCCCGCGGGTTCGTGGGTGCTGATGCGCACCGATTGGTCCAAACGCACCGATGCGGCAGCCTTTCTCAACATGAAGGAAGACGGGTCACATGTCCCGGGACCGCACCCGGATCTCGTTCCGTTCCTGGCCAAGGAACGCAATGTCATCGGCTGGGGATCCGAAGGCGTCGGCACCGATGCGGGCCAGGCATTCCGCTTCGAGCCGCCGTTCCCGTGTCACAGCATCATGCACGGCAGCAACAAGTTCGGCCTCGCGAGTCTCACCAACCTGGACAAGCTACCGCCCACCGGTGCGATACTGATCACGCCGCCTCTCAAGATCGTCAATGGGTCCGGCAGCCCCTGCCGAGTCCTTGCCCTGATCTCCGCCTAAGCCACTCGGCTTTCGCCCCGGCAGCGCCCAACTCACTCGGCCGGGTCTCACATGCTCTCGTGTATGGCGCTTCGTTGACGTATGAAGTATTTAGATATCAATAACTCCTGCCTCCGTCCGACGGGCTCCTAGCGCAACACGCCGTCTCGCGAGAGACAGTCGCACGTAACTGTGTGCACGTAACGGCCACCCGGGGCGGCTGTGGCAGAACGGACATTCACGACGGAAGTGCAAAAGCTGCGGCTCGGCGACGGCGCGGTGTTCCACGGGGAAGGAATCCTCGCCGTCACCAAGGCGCTGCTGCAAGCCGGGGTGTCGTACGTCGCCGGCTATCAGGGCGCACCCATCTCGCACCTGATGGACGTCCTCACCGATGCCAACGACATCCTCGAGGACCTCGGCGTCCACTTCGAGCACAGTGCATCCGAGGCCACCGCCGCCGCGACACTGGCCGCATCAGTCAACTACCCGCTGCGCGGCGCCGTCACGTTCAAGTCCACGGTCGGCACGAACGTGGCATCCGATGCGCTCGCCAATCTCGCATCCGGCGGCGTCGAGGGCGGCGCGCTCATCATCGTCGGCGAGGACTACGGCGACGGGTCGAGCATCATGCAGGAGCGCTCACACGCCTTCGCCATGAAGTCGCAGATGTGGCTCCTCGACCCTCGGCCCAATCTCCCCTCGATCGTGCGCGCGGTGGAGCAGGGGTTCGCGCTCTCGGAGGCGAGTCACACGCCGGTCATGCTCGAGCTGCGCATCCGCGCGTGCCACGTCCACGGCCGCTTCATCGCGAAGGACAATGTCCGCCCCACGTTCACGCTCAAGAACGCCATGGAGGCGCCACGACGCGATACCAGCCGGATCGTTCTGCCACCATCGAGCTTCCTGCACGAGCAGGAAAAGATTCACCAACGGTGGCCCGCCGCGCAGCGGTTCATCCAGCAGCATGGCCTCAACGAGCTGTTCGCCGAGGGCACACGGGACGTCGGCATCGTGATGCAGGGCGGTATGTACAACACCGCCATCCGCTCTCTCGAATTGCTGGGCCTCGCCGACGCGTTCGGCGATGCCGCGATCCCGCTCTACGTGCTCAATGTCACGTACCCGCTGATCGACTCCGAGGTCGAGCGGTTCTGCGCCGGGAAGCGCGCGATCCTGGTGATCGAGGAAGGGCAGCCTGATTTCATCGAGCAGAACCTGCACGCGATCCTCCGGAAGGCAGATATCCCGACGAAGATCCACGGCAAGGATGTCCTCCCCATGGCCGGCGAGTATACCGCGGCGACAATGATCACGGGCATCCACCGATTCGTCGACCGCTATCTCCCCGACGCGATCGACCAGTCCCGCCTTCCATCGCTCCGCCGGCCGGCCGCGGTGCCCGCTCCCCCGTCGGACCCGACGCCGGCGCCCACCGCCGAGATCCACCCGCGGCCTCCGTCATTCTGCACCGGGTGCCCGGAACGACCGATCTTCACGGCAATGAAGTTGGTCGAGCGCGAGTTGGGCCAGCACCACATGAGTTGCGACATCGGATGCCACCTCTTCTCCATCCTGCCGCCATTCAACCTTGGCGCCACCACCATGGGCTACGGCCTGGGCTGGGCCGGCGCCGCCGCATTCAATACACGCGAGACCAATGCGCGGACGATCAGCATCATGGGGGACGGTGGGTTCTGGCACAACGGCCTGACGAGCGGAGTCGGCAACGCGGTATTCAATCAGAGCGACAGCGTGCTCGTGGTGGTCGACAACAGCTATACCGCGGCCACCGGCGGCCAGGACATCCTCTCCTCCGCGGCATCCAACCCGATCCGCACGACCAAACTGTCGATCGCGGACGCGGTGCGCGGCGTCGGTGTGAAATGGGTGCGCACAGTCACGCGAACGTACGATGTGGCGGGGATGCGCGATGTGCTCAGGGAGGCGCTCACCACTCCGATCCGGGGACCCAAGGTCATCGTCGCCCAGAGTGAGTGTGAGCTGAACAAGCAGCGCCGCATTAAACCCCAGTTGGCGCAACTCGCGAAATCGGGCGGCCGCGTGGTTCGAGAACGCTTCGGCGTCGACGCCGATGCGTGTACGGGCGACCACTCGTGCATCCGGCTCTCTGGCTGCCCGTCCCTCACGATCAAGGACAACCCCGACCCGCTCCGCACAGATCCGGTCGCGACGGTGATCGATAGCTGTGTGGGATGCGGCCTGTGCGGCGAAGTCGCGCACGCCGCTGTCCTGTGCCCGTCGTTCTACCGCAGTGCGTTGGTGACGAACCCGTCGGTGGCCGAGCGCTGGAGCGCGCGGTTCCAGCGGGCGGTGATCGGTTTTCTGCAGCGAGGCATCGATCGGCGCCTCGCGGCCATCCTGGGCTGACGCACCCGAGGATCCGACGCTGCCGCTGCCTCTGGACGCGCCCGCCGCTGCGAACGACACAGTGTCTCGCCCCCCGCGCGCCATCACGATCGCCATCCTGGCCATGGGCGGCGAGGGTGGCGGGGTGCTCGCCGACTGGATCGTCGACATGGCGGAGCACAACGGGTATCTCGCGCAGACGACATCCGTGCCCGGCGTGGCGCAGCGCACGGGCGCCACGATCTACTATGTAGAGCTGTTTCCCGAAGCGGCCGCCGTGGCGGCCGGCAAAGACCCGGTCCTCGCGCTGATGCCGGTTCCCGGTGAGGTCGACATCGTGATCGCCTCCGAGCTGATGGAGGCTGGCCGCGCGGTCCAGCGTGGCCTCGTCACGCCAGACCGCACGACGTTGATCGCGTCCACGCACCGCGTTTACTCGATGATCGAGAAGACGCACGCTGGTGACGGCCGGATCGACAATGCCGGTCTCCTCGCCTCCGGCGCGGCCGCGGCCCGGGTGTTCGTCGCGCGTGATTTCGCCCGCGTCGCGGCGGACACGGGCAGCGTGATCAGTGCACCGCTGCTCGGTGCCCTCGCCACGAGCGGCGCGCTGCCCTTCGGCCGCGCGCAATTCGAGGAGGCGATCCGCCGGGCCGGCGTCGGCGTGACGGCGAGTCTCGCCGCCTTCGCGGCCGGCGTGGCGGCCAGTAGCGCCCCGGCCACCAGCACGAACGGGAAACGTCGCCCGCTGCCGATCATGACAGACACGGCCGGTCTCGATGTCGCGCCGCCGGCCGGCGCCGCGATCGGCGCTGAGCGGGCCGCGCCGTCGATCGGCCCGCGCGTGCGTCACCTCGCTGATCGCGTCGAGCGGACATTTCCCGACGCGAGCCACGCGGTGCTCCTCGCTGCCGTCCCCCGGCTCGCCGACTACCAGGACATGCGATACGCCGGTGAATACCTCGACCGGCTCGACGTCGTACGGGACGTGGACGCGCGCTACGGCGCCGGTGACTACGCGCTCCTCACGGAAACGGCCCGCCAGCTCGCACTCTGGATGTCGTACGAGGATGCGATCCGCGTCGCGGACCTCAAGATCCGCCGCCCGCGCTTCGACCGCGTGCAAGCCGAATCCCACGCGACGGACAATCAGGTCCTCCACATTGATGAGTTTCTCCACCCCCAGGTGGACCAGGTCGCCGAGATCCTGCCCGTGCGCGCGGGGCGCTGGCTGCTCGGAAGCCGATGGGCGCGTGCCGTGGTGGGTCGCCTGACGCGTAAGGGCAAGGTCCTCCGCACGACATCTCTGTTCGGGTTCCTACAGCTCTACGTGATGGCTGCGCTCCGCCCCGCCCGCCGGCGCGCGCTCCGTTTCCAGCAGGAACACGCCCGGATCCGCGAGTGGCTGGACCACGTCGCCGCGCTCGCGCGCGATGATTACCCGCTCGCATTATCAGTGGCCGCGGCACCGCGCCTGGTCAAAGGCTACGGCGACACTCGTGAGCGCGGGAACCGGAACTACGATCTCGTGATGGCCGCGATCCCGTCGCTCCGCCAGGCGCCGGATGCCGCCGCGCGCTTCCGTGGACTGTGCCAGGCCGCACTGGCCGACGACTCCGGCGAAAAGCTCGCGGCCGCTCTCCGATGAGAATCGCCTGCCTGGGAGGTGGACCCGCCGGTCTCTACTTCTCGATCCTCATCAAGAAAGCGCGCCCCACGTGGGACGTGACGGTCATCGAGCGCAACCGGCCGGACGACACTTTCGGGTGGGGCGTCGTTTTCTCGGACAAGACGATGGACGGCTTCCGGTCCGCGGACCCGGAAACCCACGCCGCGATCACCGGCGCGTTCCGCCACTGGGATGACATCGAAGTCCACTTCAAGGGGCGGACCTTCGTCTCGGGTGGCCACGGCTTCTGCGGGATCGGCCGGCTCCGGCTGCTGCAGATCCTGCACGCGCGGGCCAGGGAACTTGGCGTCTCGCTCGTCTTCCAGCGCGAGGTCTCGGACCCTGACCCCTATGCGGCCGAATACGACCTCGTAGTCGCGTCCGATGGCGCGGCGTCCACCACGCGCAAGAAGCACGAGGAAACCTTCCGCCCCAACGTCCAGCCTCGCGCCAACCGCTTCATCTGGCTCGGCGGGCGGATCAAGCTCGATGCATTCACGTTCGATTTCCAGGAGACAGAGTGGGGCTGGTTCAATCTCCACGCGTACCGCTTCGATACCGACTGGTCGACGTTCATCGTGGAAACGCCGGAGCGCAACTGGCGCGCGGCAGGCATCGCGGCGATGGACACGCCGCAATCGGTGGAGTTCTGTGAGCGCCTGTTCGCCGATCGCCTCGACGGGCAGCCGCTGATCTCCAACGCCCATCATCGCCGCGGCTCCTCGGCGTGGCTCACGTTCAACCGCGTGCTCTGCGAGCGGTGGCACCACCGGAACATCGTGCTGATCGGCGACGCTGCCCACACGGCGCACTTCAGTATCGGCTCCGGTACGAAGCTCGCCATGGAGGACGCCATCGCCCTCGCGGGCGTGCTCTCCGAACACACGGGCGAGATCTCGAAGGACGAGATCCCGGCCGCACTCCAGCGCTACCAGGATGTCCGCGAGATCGAGGCCCTCAAGCTCCAGAGTGCGGCCCGCAATCGGATGGAATGGTTCGAGCAAGTCGAGCGTTACGCCGCCCTCGAACCCGAGCAGTTCACGTACAGTCTTCTCACCGGCAGCCAGCGGATCGGCCACGACAATCTCAAGGTCCGCGATGCACGATACATCGCAGACGTCGAACGATGGTTCGCCACGCGCAGCGGGGCCGGGCAGCCCCGCCCCCCGATGTTCACGCCTTTTTCGGTCCGCGGCGTCACGCTCAAGAACCGCGTGATCGTCTCCCCCATGGCCACGTACAGCGCCGCCGAAGGGATGCCCAACGATTTCCATCTCGTCCACTTCGGCGCCCGCGCCCTGGGCGGCGCCGCAATGGTCTTCACGGAGATGACTTGCGTCTCGCCCGACGCCCGTATCAGTCCGGGCTGCCTGGGCCTGTGGAACAACCAGCAGCTTCGCGGCTGGACACGCATCGTCGACGTCATCCACGCGCAGTCGGACGCACGCGCGGCGATCCAGCTCGGTCACGCGGGACGCAAAGGCTCGACTCACATCGGCTGGGAAGGCGCGGACCAGCCGCTCGAAACGGGGAATTGGCCGCTCGTATCGGCTTCGCCCATCCCGTATATCGACGGGGTGTCGCAGATGCCACGCGAGGCGACGCGCGAGGACATGGTTCGGATTCAGGCTGATTTCGTGGATGCCACGCGCCGCGCGGTCGCGGCGGGCTTCGACTGGCTCGAGCTCCACTGTGCCCACGGCTACTTGCTCTCGAGTTTCATCTCCCCACTGACGAATCGCCGCACCGATACCTACGGCGGCTCCCTCGCGAACCGGTGCCGCTATCCGCTGGAGGTCTTCCGCGCCATGCGCGAAGTGTGGCCCGCGGACAAACCCATGAGTGTCCGGATCTCGGCACACGACTGGGTCCCCGGCGGTGTCTCACCCGATGACGCCGTCGAGATCGCACGCCTCTTCAAGGCGGAAGGGGCCGATGTGATCGATTGCTCCTCTGGACAGGTCAGCAAGGCGGAGCGGCCAGTCTATGGACGGATGTTCCAGGTACCGCTCTCGGACCGCATCCGCAATGAAGCCGCTATCCCGACGATTGCGGTCGGCAACATCTACGAAGGGGATCACATCAACACGATCATCGCCGCGGGACGCGCGGATCTCTGCGCGGTTGCCCGCCCCCATCTTGCCGACCCCGCATGGACTCTGCACGAAGCGGCCAAGCAAGGCTACGCCGAGGTCTGGTGGCCCGCTCCATACCTCGGCGGCAAGATCCAGCTCGAGCGCAACCTGGCGCGCGCGGCGCAACTGGCGCTCCAGGTATGAGCACCACGCAGCAGGGAGCGCAATCGAAGCGCCCCCTGTCGGGCCGCCACGCCCTGGTCACCGGCGGCGGGCGCGGCATCGGCGAGGCCACCGCGCGAGCGCTGCTCGATCACGGGGCCCGCGTGACGATCCTCGGACGCGACGCCGGCGCCCTGGCGCACACGGCCGATGCACTCCGGACGTCGGGCGCGATCGGCTCCGTCCGCGCGGATGTCTCCGACGCGGAGTCGGTAGCACGCGCGTTCACGGACGCCCGCGGCCAATTCGGCCCGATCGACATCCTGATCAACAATGCCGGCGCCGCGGAATCCGCGCCGTTTCGCACGACGGACGCCGCTCTCTGGCGCCGGATGATGGCCGTCAACCTTGACGGCACGTACCATTGCATCCGCGAGGCGCTGCCCGCGATGGCCGAGTCGCGCTGGGGGCGGATCGTCAATATCGCCAGCACCGCTGGCCTCGCTGGCTACCGCTATGTCTCCGCGTACTGTGCCGCGAAGCACGGCGTGATCGGCCTCACCCGGGCGCTTGCCCTCGAGACGGCTACGCTCGGCATCACAGTCAACGCAGTTTGCCCCGGGTACGCGGATACCGATATGACCACCCGGACGATTCAGAACATCGTCGCCCGAACTGGAGCGACGCCAGCCGAGGTGCTGGCCCGGCTCACCGCGCAAAATCCTCAGAATCGCCTCGTGACTCCCGGCGAAGTTGCGCACGCGGTCGTGTGGCTTTGCGTACCCGGAAGTGAGGCCATCACGGGGCAGGCGATCGCCGTCGCGGGCGGAGAGGTCACATGAGCGCATTCACCAACGGCGGGGCGGCACCCAACGCGACGTCCGCGATGACCAGTCTGGTCCTGGACGCGCCAGCGACGGCACTCATGGACCTGGAGACGCGGACGACGGTGGCCGACCACCACGACCTGCGACTCTGGCTCCGGCTTCTGGCCTGCACGATCCGGATTGAACACCAGGTGCGCGACCGGCTCCGCCGCGAGTTCGAGACCACGCTCCCCCGATTCGATTTGATGGCGCAGCTCGAACGTCATCCCGACGGCCTCCGGATGTCGGAGCTTTCCCGCCGGCTCATGGTATCGGGCGGCAACGTCACCGGCATCACGGATCAGTTGGAGCGCGAGCACCTCGTCGTCCGCATCTTCGATCCGGCCGACCGCCGCGTGGTCGCCGTGAAACTCACCGCCACGGGCCTCGCCCGCTTTCGCGACATGGCGGCCCGCCACGAGCGATGGATCATCGAGTTGCTCGCAGGACTCGATCAGACTGACAAACTCGGCATGTTCGAGCTCCTGCAGAAACTGAAGGCGCATGTCACGACGCTCGCGACCGCCCTGCCGGGGTCCGACAGCGCTGGTTCCTAGCCCATCCCCGCGGAGACCGATGCGCCACCTCGCTGGAGAACCCCATCAACTGCCCGGCACTCACCCGCTCTCGGGCTACGTCGGCCGCCACTTCCAGTTCGCGGTCCACGATGCAGTCGCGACGATCACGCTGAACCGGCCCGAGCGCAAGAATCCGCTGACATTCGAGTCGTATACGGAGTTGCGTGACTTGTTTCGCGCGCTGGTCCACGCGCCGGACGTTACGGTCGTCGTGATCACCGGCGCGGGTGACAACTTCTGCTCCGGCGGCGATGTCCATGAGATCATCGGCCCCCTCACGAAGCTCGACATGCCTGGCCTACTCGCGTTTACCCGGCTCACCGGCGACCTGGTCAAGGCCATGCGCGCGTGCCCGCAGCCGATCGTCGCGGCGATCGACGGGATCTGCGCCGGCGCGGGCGCGTTACTCGCCCTCGCGTCGGATTTCCGGTACGGTACGGCGCGCAGCAAGACGGCGTTTCTCTTCACCCGCGTCGGACTGGCCGGCTGCGACATGGGCGCCTGCGCGCTCCTGCCGCGGGTGATCGGTCAGGGCCGCGCCGCGGAGCTGCTGTACACCGGACGCAGCATGGCCGGGGAGGAGGCTGAGCGCTGGGGGTTTTTCAATCGTCTCTGCGACCCCGGAACGCTGCTGCCGGATGCGCACGCGCTCGCCGCGGAGCTGGCCGCCGGCCCGACGTTCGCGCAGGGAATGACCAAGCGGATGCTGCATCAGGAATGGAACATGGGGGTCGACGAGGCGATCGAAGCCGAGGCGGAAGCACAGGCGATCTGCATGGCCACCAACGATTTTCACCGCGCCTATCACGCCTTCGTGGAGAAGCGGAAGCCCCGCTTCGAAGGCAACTGACCGTGGCGGACCGTGCGTACCTGGAGTGGCCCTTTCTGGAGCCGCGGCACCGCGCGATCGCGATCGAGCTGGATGGCTGGTCGCACGAGCACCTGCGCGGCGCTCACGCGACGGACATTGACGCGGAGTGCCGCGCGCTCGTGCGGTCGCTGGGCAACGCGGGATGGCTCGCGCACGCGGTCGGCGGCACCGCGCACGGCGGGGCGACCGACCGCATCGATACCCGCGCTGTCTGCCTGATTCGCGAGACGCTTGCTCGCCATTCCGCCCTCGCGGATTTCGCCTTCGCGATGCAGGGGCTCGGCTCAGGCGCCATCACTCTGTTCGGCACCGACGCGCAGAAAGCACGCTACCTCCCGCCCGTCGCCCGCGGTACGGCCATCGCAGCGTTTGCGCTGTCCGAACCTGGTGCGGGCTCCGATGTCGCGGCGCTCGCCTGTGCCGGCCGCGCCGACGGGGACGGCTACGTACTCGACGGCGAAAAGACGTGGGTGTCGAACGGCGGGATAGCGGACTTCTACGTGGTGTTCGCCCGGACGGGCGAGGCTGCCGGCGCGCGAGGAATCACCGCCTTCGTCGTCGACGCGGAGACTCCCGGATTCACGATCGCGGAGCGGATCGAGGTGATCGCGCCACACCCGCTGGCCCGTCTTCGCTTCACGGACTGCCGGGTCCCGGCGGCCCAGCGCATCGGCGACCCGGGTGGTGGCTTCAAGGTCGCGATGGCCACGCTCGATGTCTTTCGCACGTCGGTCGCGGCGGCCGCCCTGGGATTCGCGCGACGGGCCCTGGATGAGGCGTTGCGCCGCGCGACCACTCGGCAGATGTTCGGCCAGGCGCTCGCCGATTTCCAGCTCACGCAGGCCAAATTCGCCATGATGGCGACAGGGATCGACGCGGCGGCGCTGCTCACGTACCGGGCCGCGTGGCTCCGGGACCGCGGCCAGCCGGTCACGGTGGAAGCCGCGATGGCCAAGATGACAGCGACGGAGACGGCGCAGCAGGTCATCGATGCCGCCATGCAGATCTTTGGCGGGCTCGGCGTCGTGGCGGACGAGACGGTCGCCCGCCTCTACTCGGAGATCCGCCCCCTCCGCATCTACGAAGGGGCGACGGAGGTGCAACAGTTGATCGTCGCCCGTGGCATCATCAAGTCTTTTCGCGAGCACGAGGCACTACATGGCTGAGTCCCGCCGACCCCCGGCCAACGGGGGAGGGCCAATATCGCCGCGCGCGTATCGCTCGACGATCCTGATCCGGTTCGCACATTGCGACCCGGCCGGCATCGTCTTCTTCCCGCGCTATCTCGAGATGTTCAACAACCTCGTCGAGGATTGGTGCCGCGACGAGCTCGGGGTGTCGTTCGCCGAGATCCATGAGCGTCGCGGGTGGGGGTTACCGACCGTGCACCTCGATGTGGATTTCGCGGCGCCAAGCGTGCTGGGGGAGGTGCTGGCGGCCTCACTCGTGGTGCGCCGGATCGGTACCTCGTCGATCACGTCCGAGATTCAGTTTCGCGGGCCCGACGGGAGCGAGCGGGTGCGAGGCAACTCCGTAGTCGTGCTGATCGATGCCAGGTCGAGGCGTGCGGTCTCTATCCCCGACGATCTTCGGGCCCGCATCGAGAGGTTTCAGGATGCCAGCTGATTCGGATCCACGGTTGCTTCACCCCGCTGGGTGGGCGAGACCGCACGGCTACGCCTATGGCGTCGCGGCCCGCGGACGGTCGGTGCACGTCAGCGGTATGATCGGCTGCGATGCGCAGGGCGCGATCACGGTCCCGGATTTCGCTGGCCAGGTGCGGCAGACGCTCCGCAACATCGTGGCGGTGCTGGCCGAGGGCGGGGCGCGTCCGGAGCATATCGTCCGGATGACGTGGTACGTGATCGACAAACAGGAGTACATCGGCGCGCGGCAGGAGATCGGCGCCGCGTACCGCGAGATCATCGGCAAGTACTATCCGGCGATGACCGCCGTGCAGGTGGCGGGATTGGTCGACAAGCAGGCTCGCGTCGAGATCGAAGTCACGGCTGTTGTGCCGGAGTAAGCAGCCGGATCGGCGTGGGCGCGACTCACGCAATCCCGTCGGTGGGGATCGTCTGTCCGGCCGCACCGATGAGCGCCGCTGCCGCGGCGACCCGGGTGCGCCGCCGGGCCACGATGAGATAGGCGATCGTGAGCAGGGCGAGCCATGGCAGTCCCGCTTCGAGCGTAACGCGCATCCCCTCGACCCACCACGTCGTGGTCATGATCGCGACGACCGCGAGGATGCCGAGCCATGACGTGTAGGGGTAGCCGATCATGCGCACGGGGAGAGGCGGGCGGCCGAGCGATTCCCATCGCGGCCGGAAGTACAGGTGCGTGATGAAGATCATGAGCCACGCGAATAGCCCGCCAAATAGCGAGATCCCGAAGAGATAGACATATGCGCTCTCTGGAAAACTGAGCGACACGGCGAGCGCGACGCCAAGACCGGCGGCCGATGCGAGGAGAGCGGCGAGGGGAGCGCCGCGGCGAGACAGCTTGCCGAGTATGGCGGGTGCATAGCCGCCGCGCGCGAGTGAGAACAGCATCCGGCTCGTCAGGTAGAGATTACAGTTCATGCTCGATGCGGCCGCGGTGATGACGACCAGATTGACCACGTGCGCGGCGGCGGGGATACCGATCAGGCGGAATACCCGCACGAAGGGGCTGGCCGTGATGTCCGCACCGGGCTGGACCGCCGTCCACGGGACGATACCGATCAGCACCGTGATCGCGCCCAGGTAGAACAGGATCAGGCGCCCGACCATCCAGCGCATCGCGCGCGGCACGGCAGCCGACGGATCCTTGGCTTCCCCAGCGGTGACAGCGATGACCTCGGTGCCTATGAAGCTGAAGATCACGAACACCATCGCCAGCCAGACCCCCCGCCAGCCGGTCGCCAGAAAGCCGCCGTGTGCAGTGAAATTCGTGAAACCGATCGCGGGTGCGGAGCCGGCGCCGGCGATCACGCAGAACCCCAGTACGATGAACAGGACAATGGCGATGACCTTGGCCATCGAGAACCAGTACTCGAAGCTGCCAAAACTCCCGACACTCCGGGCGTTGATGTAGACGAGACCGATCGAGAACCCCAGAATCCACACCCAGCTCGGGACAGTGGGGAACCACCACCGGCAATAGATGGCGATCGCGGTCGCCTCGCCCCCGATCGCGATGCATTGCGCGGCCCAGTACGTGTACCGCACGACGAACCCAGCCCACGGGCTCACATAGAGCTCGGCGTATACGCCGAACGAGCCGGCCGTCGGGTGCGCGACCGCAAGCTCGGACAGCGCGCCCATGAACAGCAGCGCGATCGCGGCGCCGATCAGATAGCTCACGATGACCCCGGGTCCCGCGGTCCGCACCGCGAGCGCGCTGCCCAGGAACAGCCCCGTGCCGATCGCCCCACCGATGGCGATCATCCCGAGCTGGCCGGCGCTGAGCTGGCGAGAGAGCTGCTCGCCCTGCTCGACGCCGGGAGCCACGGGATCAGGAGTCTTCATAGGCGGCGGCGGGGCTCCCCGAGGGGTGGAACACGCCCAGCAGCCGGATCGGATCCGGGCCGGGGTTCTCGACGCAGTGCACGACGCCGACGGGGAAGTACACCCCGCTGCCCGGCCCGAGCTCAGGCGCTGATGAGTCTCCCTTGATGTGCAGGATGGCGCGACCTTGGAGGACGCAGATCCCCTCCTCGTACATGTGCCGGTGGAACGGGGCCTTGCTGGCGGGGATCCATCCGATGAACTGCGTCACCTGCTTGCATCCCACGTCGGTGTTCACGAGTAGCCGGAACTCGCGATCGCGTCCCGCGCGCATAGGCTCGCGGTCCGCCTCCTGGACCATGAGATTGGGTGCCGTCCCGCTCCTGGCGGGGGGAGCGGGGGGCGTGTCGAGGACCTGCCGCCCAGCGTCCTCCGGACAGCACGCGCTGATGATCCGGATCGTGCCGGGCCCCGGGTTCTCGACGTGGTACGTCGTGCCTGGCGGGACGAACAGCGCCGACCCTGGCCGCACATCGTATCGATACCCGCCGACGTGGCACACCCCGGCGCCCGCGACGACGTAATGCACCTCTTCGCTGGCGGGGTTGAGAGTCGCCGGGGAGATGCCGGGCCCGTAGTCGTTGATCGTCTGCGTGATGAGAGGCGCACCGGAGCTCCGAGACATCACGGTGCGTGACGTCCAGTTCCCGCGAGATGCGATCGTCCCATCGCTCGCGTCGTAGACGCGGCACCCGCCGTTGAGGATTTTCATGCCCGCACCATGAAGTCGCGTACCGTCGCGAGCGCGGCGAGCGCCGTCTCGACATCGGCGAGCGTGTTATAGACGTGAAACGCGAACCGCACCCCGTCGCGTCTGGTCGACACCACGATACCGCGTGCAGTGAGTCCAGCGAGAGCGGCGGCGGGGTCGTGTGACCGCAGGACGACGAGCGGCCCGACGCTGGTCGCCGGAGTCTTGGCGGCGATGCCCAACCGGGCCGCACCGGCGAGGAAGGCCTGAGTCAGGCGTTCGATCTGGGCCGCGACATTTTCCAGGCCGATGGTTGACAGGAGATCGAGCGCCGGGCGGGCGAGGTAGATACTGGGGATTACTGGCGCGCCGTTCTCGAAGCGGCGGGCCGTGGGTGCGAGATCGAGGTGCTTCGGGTCGAAGGCAAAGATCTCTCGCTGTGAGAACCAGCTCGTCATCGTCGGCGACAGCGTCTCGATCAGCTCCCGCCGTACGTACAGAAACGCGAGTCCCGGGGGGCCGAGCAGGTATTTCAGCGTCCCTGTCACGTAGAAGTCGGCATCCAGCGCTTTGACATCGATGGGCCGGGTGCCGCAGTCCTGATAGCCGTCGAGGAAGACGAGAGCGCCGTTCGCGTGCGCGATGCGGGCGATGGCTGGCACGTCCGAGCGATGCCCGGTCACGAACGACACGTGAGTCAGCGGGACGATCCTGGTGGACCGGCCGATCGCCTGCTCGTACCGCTCCGTCGGGATGGCGTACCCTACGCCATCGAGGAACTGGACCCGTGCGCCGCGCGCCTGCTGGGCCAGCCAGATGTGTCCCATCGTCGGAAACTCGTACTCCCCCATCACGACCCCTGGGCGCTCATCGAATTGCAGGGCGTTGGCGATCGGGTTGATGCCCGCGGACGCACTCGCCAGGATCGCCACCTCATCGGGCGACGCGTTGATCAGCCGGGCGAACTGCGCGCGAAGGGACTCGTAGACCCCCATCCAATCGTCCCAGGGCGCGGACGACGTGCGCCAGCTCGTCGCGAACGCGCGCATTCCCTCTTCGACGGCGTCCGAGAGCGCGCCCTGGGAGCAGTTGTACAGGTACGTCTTGTCCCGGAGGATCGGGAAGTGGGTTCGCAGTTCCGCGATCTGCGCGTCGGTCAGCATGGGGTCCTGGGTGGCATCGTGATGGGGCCCGTCTCAAAAGGTGAAGTATTGGGCCTGATCGCGCTTTCGCAATTCCTTGCCGCAGCGACATGGCCGCCTGGCTGGCCACCTCCCGCCGGATGGCCTCGCGGTGATTGAGCGATATGTCGACGGGGTTCTGGGCCTTCTGCATGGACGGGTCTTCGAGCTGGAACGGCCGCGACTGGGGCATGCCGAACAACTCGACGGCGCGGCACTGGGATACCGGGCCGGATGGGGCGCCGCAGCTGGCCGTTGCGGACGCCAAGCCGGCGGCGGCAACGAAGAAGGGGGCCAGACCAGGTAGCGAGGCCCGCTATTGCGATGGGGCAGGCTTCGGCTTGTGCAGCGCGAACGTGAACGGTTGCTGCACGAGCTCACGAACCTTTTTCCCATCGAATACCGCGGGTACGAACGTCCATTGGGGGAGTGCGCTTCTACACGCCAGCGCGAACTGCGGGTTTGTGGACGACACCAGGCGTAACGACCGCATCTCGGCATGGCCGGTGGTATCGACGTAGAACTGGAACAGCACCTCACCGGCGATGTGCGCTCGCAACAGGGCCGGGGGGTAGATTGGGTGAGGGCCGCCGATCTTGATGGGGTTCGCCAGGACTGGGCGCCATGTGGAGTCGGCGGTGTGGAGCGGTAGTATGTCGCCGGTGTCTGGCCAGTTGTTGGGTGACGGAACGGTGTTTACGACGCCGGCTGGCGCAGCGTTGGTGGTGGCGCCGCTGTCGGCGGGGGAGTGCGATGTCGTCCCGCGGAGTGCGGTGAGGACTTCGGTGGCGTGGGGCCCGAGATATTCGAGCGTGCCCCACGCGCCGTTGAACACGGCCAGCACGAGATCCGGTCCGTGCGTGGTGGGGATGCGGGCGAATCGCATGAGTGCGCCGCTGTCGCCTTGCGCGCGGAGCTGCCACATCTTGTACGACACCTTTTGTGGCGTGGCGCTGACGGCTGGCGGGTCGGGAAGCGTCGCGGCGGAATCCGCCCACCGGGCCACGACACCGGAGTCGGCGATGAGGATGAACGTTCCGCTGTCGCTGCGCACGGAGACGCGGACGGGTTTCCCCGGCTGACGCGACACCGAGATTCTGCCCTGGTCGAGCTGCACCGACGTGCTATGCGCCCGCAGCGCGTGAAAGTCGCGCACCGATTCTTCGGAGCCTTGCTGGGCTGACGCGGTCTGGGCCTTCGTGGATGCGGAGGCGTCGAGTAGCGAGAGCATCAGCGCGGCTGCGAGACTGCCACGTCGTGCAGCGTCAGTCACGCGAATCGCGGAACGCATTACGTGATGCTCCCAGAAGGGGCGTCCGGCGGGTATTTGCGGGGGCTCGCATTATACAGTAGAGTTCGCTCATTCGCAAATAATGGGACGTTGGCAGGTCTGAGGAGGCGACCAGAAACGGCTGTAAGTACTTATGTATTGACATTAGGCTATTGGTAAGTATTTTTGTAATGCACCCTATCGCTTGGAGTCACCCTATGGTCAAGGAAATCCGGCTCAATGCGTCGGGTAATTCGACGGCAGCCGTTCTGCCAAAGCCGATGCTCGAGCACATGAACGTCACGCAAGGCGACATCGTGTTCGCCATCGAGGTCGAGGATGGCGTGTTGCTCACGCCCTACGATCCGACCTTTGCGGCCGCGATGGAGAGTTTCCACAAGGGAATGCAGATGTACCGGAACGCCATGAAGGAGCTTGCGAGTAAGTGATCCGCCCGTCGAGCAAGCACACGAGCTCGGACCCGCGACAATCGGAGCCGCGATGGGTGTCGCGTGTCATTGCCAACGCGATGCACGCCGAAATTGTGCGCACGCTCGGCGGCTTGCATGGCATCCGCGACAAGGGCCTCATTGAGTCCGCGCTCGATCGTCCGCGCAACCGATTCTCCCACACTCCCACTGCCGATCTCGCGGATCTCGCGGCGGCATACGGATTCGGCCTCACAAAGAATCACGGCTACGTGGACGGCAATAAGCGGACGGCGTTTCAGGTCATGTTCGTGTTTCTGGACCTCAACGGCGTCACGCTTGTCGCGCCGGACGAGGCGGAAGTCGTTCGCATCATGCTCGGTGTCGCGGATGGCGCGGTCAGCGAGGCGGACCTCGCCGCCTGGGTGCGCGGGGTAGCACAGCCCATGACACCAAAGGCGCGGCTCACGCTCACGATGCGCCGCTAGAGCAGCCCGGCTTCGTGGCTACGGCACCGTGAACAGCATCGTGTTGGGTGGGATGGACTTCGCGAATGCCCCGCGACCGGCGGCGGTAAGCCGACACGCTGATACTCATTAGATGGTGTCCCAACAGAGTGCGTGCCGGTGTGATGCCAGAGGAATGACAGCATGACGCGGCGATGAGGTCGACAGAGCTAGGGAAGAATCGCCACAGGAGAGACTCAGATGGTCATGCAGCGCAGAGGGTATATCGCCACGATCGAATACGATGAGAGCGTCGGCCGGTTTCACGGCAGCGTGACCAATACGCGCGCAGTGATCACCTTCGAAGGGGAGACCGGCAGAGATCTCGAGCGCGAGTTCGACACATCGATCCGCGACTATGAAGCGATGTGCGCAGAGGAAGGGATCGAACCGGAACGTCCGTACTCCGGACGCTTCGTAATCCGGATCTCGCCAGAGATCCACGCGCAACTTGCAGCGATCGCCGCCATCACCGAGAAGAGTCTCAATGAGCTGGCGCGTGAGGCGCTCGAACAGGTCGTCGCGAGCCGGGGAGCCTGAAGCGCGGGGTCGGCGATTCTCAAGGCGACACGCTACGAGCCTGATGGAGGTCCGGTTGTGGAGAGATGCGGCGTCCTCGCTACCGCCGTATTGCAAAACTGAACGGCATCCGGACCAACTCACGAACCGTGCGCCCGTTGTACTCGGCCGGGATAAACCGCATGTCAGGCAAGATCTCCCTGCACGCCAGGGCGAACCGCGGATCGGTGTCTCCGAGCAGTTGGACAGACTCCATCTCCACTCGGCCCATCGCATCGATCATGAATTGCAGCGTAGCTGCCCCGCCGCCTCCCTTTTTCCTGAGCGGGAAAGGGTACATCGGATGCACCTGATCCACCTCGCGAGCTTGCTTGAAGACAGGTCGCCATGTGCTGTCTTCGACATTCAGCGCAAGCACATCACCGGTATCCGGCAGGATCGGATATGGCCAGGGACCCTTTGGCGGAGTCTTCGGAGCGATAGAGAATGCGACGTGCTCACTGTCAGCGACGATGATCGTGTCACTCCGCAGCGCCTCGAGGATTTCAGCCGATTGTGGCCCTAGTTCCTCGACGACGCCCCACGCGCCATTGAACACGAACAGGGACAGCTCGGGCCCGTGTTCGGTAGCCACACGCACGAACCGCATATGTGCGTTGCTATCCCCGTCGGCGCGGAGCTGCGACGTCTTAGGTTCCTGTTTCTTGGCCTTGACTCCCAGCGGTGGCGGGTCGGGCAGAGCAGCGGCGGAATCCGCCCAACGGGCCAGGACGCCGGAATCCGCGACGAGTGAAAACGTTCCACTGTCCGTTCGCACATAGACGTAAACCTGCTTTCCCCGCTGCCGCGCGACCGTGACACGGCCGCCGGCGAACTTCACAACCACCCGGTGCACGACCAGCTCCGGGCGAACCTCGGCAGTTGAATCAGCACTCGGCTGCGCCGCCAGACCGGAAACGCCAGCAGATGCCGCGAGCGCCCCGACAGCGGCACATGCCACCTGAACGACCCACCGCCGAACACCCATCCGTCGCATGGCTGCGCACGCGACGGCCAACGCTGCCGAATGCATTGGCTTGCCCCCGGTACCAGCGCGTTGCTACAAATCCTGGGCCAAAATGGAGACAAGGTCGCTTGCGGTCAACCGATCGGTCGCCAATTTGGCATCCCGCGGGCGTCGCGTCTCCTGTGCCGGTCACATGCTCTGCGCGGCGCTTCTGGCGCTGTCCAATAGTCGCTGACGGGCGGTGCTGTCGACGAGCTGGCCGCGCACGACGATGGCGGAGATGCGCTGGGTGTTGTGGATGTCGGCCAGTGGATCGGCGTCGAGCACAACTAGGTCCGCCACCTTGCCTGGTGCGAGCGTGCCGAGTGTGTCGGTCGCGTGAAGGAACCGCGCGGGTTCGATGGTCGCGGCTTGCAGCGCGGCGAGCGGCGTGAAGCCGGCATCGACGAACATCGCCAGCTCGTCGTGGAGGCTCGAGCCCCAATACACCCACGGGTTACTGACGTCCGTACCGGCCAACACGCCGACACCGGCCCGGTGCATCGCGCCGACGATCTGTATCTCGTGCTGAAAATACGTCTTCGCGGTCCTCTTGTCGGCTGCCGTGAAGACGGGCGCCAACCGGCGATCGCGGGCTTGCCACCACGCTGTATCGGCGCGCGCCACGTATTCGCGCCGCGGGTCGTGGGTGCAAGCGTAGTCCTGCCCGCAATACAGGCCACGCAATACCGTGAGGGTCGGTACCTGCCACGTACCATCGTGAACGAAACGCGCCAGAAGGGGCGCGCATGCGGCCAAGCTGAATGACTCATTCAGGAGCGTGACCTCCGCGCGGATCTGGGCCGCCCCCTCCGACGGCGAGGTTGGGGGATGAGCCGCGTTCCGTTCTGTCAGCCGCGCGACGGCCGCCGGCCGGCTCGAACACGCCTCCGGCATCTTGATGAGATGCTCCATGCTCAACTGACCCGCGTCAGCCGCATCCTCCAGCGACACCGCCTGGGGCACGTGGCCCGCGAACGGTATCCCGCGGCGTTTGGCCTCATCGGCGATCGCCAGGTACGCCTCACGCGAGAGTCCACTGTACACCTTGATGAAGTCGGCCCCGCGGCGCTGGGCGTCGCGGACCGCCGCGCGGGCTTCGGCCGTGTCATGGATCGCCGCGCTCCCTGCCCAGAATGGGTGTGGTCCGTCGAGCAAGTTGCTCCCGGCCACGATGCGGGGGCCGAGAAGCGTGCCTGCCGCGATCTCCCGCTCCCAACGGTGCACCATCTCGGCCGTAGGGCCGTGCAGAGGGTTGTAGATGGTGTCCTTGTCCGCGCAGGGCCCGGAACAGTCGCCCCACATGTCTCGCACGCCAGTCACGCCGTTGGCGATATCGAGGGGCAGCACGATGGACCGCTCGTACCGATCGAACCCCGAGTGCACATGCATGTCCCACAGCCCCGGGATGACGTACTTTCCGGTCCCATCGACGAGCACCGCACCGGCTGGCGGGGACAATGAATCACTCCGCCCAACGGCCGTAATCCGGCCGCCGGAGACCACCACCGTCATCGCTGGCTTGGGCGGCGCACCGGTCATATCGATGACCGTGACGTGCGTTATCGCGAGCGTATGCTGGCCCGCATCTCGAGTGCTGGGGCCGGGCGTGGAGCGGTTACACGAAATCGCGGCCGCGAGAAGGACACACATCGCCCACGCCGGGCGTCGCTCACAGCTGATCCGCACCGCGGCTCCTCGTTTCGAGTGGCACTAAGTTGCGTGTCGCGCGTGCGTAGTGCTAGCCGCCGTTAGCCTTCGAAGGACGGCGCCCGGCAACCGAGGTCGCCGAATCCACACAGGGGTAAATCCCACCGTGTTGGCCTCCCGCGCGTACATCAGCAATCGTTGACATCGGCAGGCCTGACTTGTGCTTCACCGCCGCGAGGCCACTCGCGGCCACTGTGATTCGCTTAGACAGACGACGTGTCGGGGTTGTCGGATCCCGCGTGCCGCGCCCGCGTACTACTAGCTGCTGTAGACTTCGCGGAACGACGCCCTCGGCGGAGCGTCCTACCGCCTAGCGTCGTACACCGTGACATGACCTGTCTGGTCATAAGAGTCAACGGGCACGGGGTAGCGGGCTTGGGACTCCGGTCGCAAATCGGCCCCTGACACTCATTAGAGAGTGCCAGGCAGAGGGTAGTGCCAGGCAGAGGGTGCCAGGCAGCGTTTCGCGGTTCTCCGCGCGAGCAGCTCATCCGCCAGTCATTTCGCCAGCCCTTTGACCGTGAACTCGCACGGGAAACTGACGGCCTCAGACACCTTCCGCCCATCGATCTGCGCCGGCAGAAACACCGTATGCAACAGGTTGTCTCTGCACGACCGCGCGAACGCCGGATGGCTGGGCGTCAACACTTCGATCGATGGCATCTCCACATGACCCATCGAATCCACGACGAACCCTAGATACACAACTCCCGTCACGCCTGCTTGATACAGGTCCGGTGGATACGTCAACGGCGGCGGCGGCGCTGACGATCGCAGGACATGCCGCGAACCATGTCCGCAGGTCTTGCCCATCACCACCGTCGTCATGACACGCAATGAATCTCGGCGATCGCATGGCCTCTGCCGTTGCCAGATGCGATCGGTCTCGTACACGACGTGCGCACTATCTGCCGGACGGATCGAATCACCGCGAAGCCCCGCGAGCACTTCGGGCGCTTGGGGCCCGAGATGATCCACGATGCCCCACGCGCCGTTGTACAGTGCGACCGCGACATCCGCGCCGTGGTTGGTGGAAAGCCGCGCGAGACGCATGTGGGCTCCGCTGTCGCCAAGCGCGGAGATGCCCCAGTACTTGAACGAGATATGCTCACTGTCCGGCGCGGCCGCCGGCGCCGGCGCCGCCGCGAGCGAGTCGGCCAGGATCGCGAACGTCGCCGAATCATGGAGTGCGTTGAATGTCCCACTGTCCGTTCGGACCGAGAGCGTCACCGGCCGCCCAGCCGGCCGCGTAAACGTGTACCGCGCCGATGGCGTCGTGATGATCACCCGCCGAACCACCAGCCCGGAGTCAGGCGCCTTCGAATCGAACGCCTCCTGCTGGCCACGGGCATCACTGGCGCCGAGCGTCACCGCCAGCGACACGCAGAGCATCCACGAAAGCCTTCTCAAAGCTTTGCTACACATCACTTCCCTCGCTGCCAGCTAGGACGCCGTAGCCCGTCAGGTCTTGCCGTCGCGTTGGCCGTTGGCGCGTGTGTTCCGGAGGAAGAGTTGGCGTTTCCCATACCACCAGGCTCCCCAACTGCCGACGACAAGCAGTAGACAAACGGCAAACGCAGCCTGAAAGAGAAGCGGCAGCTGCCGTGTGGCGGCGTGCAAAGTAACCAGCGGCGCGATCATCGTTGCGGCGAGGACGATGAAACCGCCCCACCAGGCCCATGGGCGGCGATACCAGACGCCGATCGCCAGAACGAGGTCCAGTATCGCGAACGCGACGTACATGGTGTGCCAGCGGGTTGGCAACGTCTGCGGCGCGTTGACAGCCGCGACGCCCGAGAAAATGGCGGCAGCCGCGAGAAACAGGGCGACGCCTTTCAGCTCCTCTGATGCACCTGCTGGATCGGCCGACGGTTTCTGTGGCGTTATGTCGCCTGGAGTGGTGAGCGCTCGCGTCATGACGTCAGAGAGCCAGGCGACGTCATTGCGGGCGAACCATTTTGCCAGAACGATGAAACCGATGCCTCCGGCCGGGAACAGCAACCCGAAGAGCGGCAACGATGCGGGGGTCCCGTTCGCCGAGCGAAGATCGCCCGCGACGAAAGCGACCGTGAACAGCGTTGCCATCGCGAGCCAGATCACCATGAAGATTCTGGTGTACACCGACATCGCGAAGTGGCCTGTGAGTACCGTTCGTCCATCCCGCGTCTCGAAGTGACCGGTGAAGAATGGGTTGAACGAGTTTCTCACCATGGGGATGACGCGTTGCAGGCGCACCTTATCGGGCGACACTTTGCCGACGGCCTGCGTTTGGTTGAGGGACAGCCCCCACCGGCTCGTCACTGCTGCGAGGCGTTGAACTGATTCGGCGATGCTGTAGTCGCTGCGGAACTCTGCAGGCGTCGATTCGAACAGCAGGTTTTTCAGCCAGTGCAGCATGTTCGCGTCTCTTTGCTAAACAGCGTTACGCGGCCAAGCACGCCTGACGGTATGGCCGAGCTCGCATGAGTGCAAGGAAACGAGACTCGGACCGTGCGGCCGGCCGCAAATTGTCACGCCGGCATTCATTAGATGATCAAATTAGGCGCATGATCACATTAGGCCCGCAGTGGCGTCGCGGCTAGCCGGTCAACTGCCCACCCTCCATCTGCTCGATCAGTCGTAGCAGCTCATTCGTTTCGAAGAGTTGGTTACGCTTTCCCGCTGTTGTCGGGTGCAACACGCCAGCTGCACAGAGCTCCTCGAGCGCTCGCAGTACGGTCGATCTGTCTCGACCCGTGGCTGACAGGAGAGCCGCAGCCGTCACGATCGGGTACGCGGGCAGCAGGTCGATGATCGTCCATGCCGCTGCATCCGAACGGATCGCTCGATGCGCTCGGAGGCGCTCCCGCCACGTTTCCTGGAGCGTCTCGACCTTGGCGACGTAGCGTTGCGCCAACAATGCGGATTGCCTTGCAGCTGCCGCGAAATACCCAATCCACTCGGCGACGTCGTCACCCCGGAATTGAGTCAAGCCCCCGATGTACCGGTCCTTTCGGGCTGCGAACATCAGACTGATGGGCGGTACGAACGTCTTCGCGAGCCCGCGGCGTCGAAGAATTACATGGATCAACGCCCGGCCAGTTCGGCCGTTACCATCCGCGAATGGATGAATGGTCTCAAATTGCGCGTGAACGATGGCGGCCTGCACGAGAGGTGAGAGCGTCTCGTCATTGAGATAGACGCAGAGATCCTCGAGTAGTGGCACCACGTGTTCTGGCGGCGGCGGGATGAATGCCGCACCACATGGGTTGTAGTCGTTGCCACCGATCCAGTTCTGCGTGGCGCGCACGACGCCCGGTTGACGGAAGTTGATGTCGCCTCTCATCAGCCGATCGTGGATAGCGGTGATGCTGTCCAGGCCGAACGGCCTGGTCGTCGCTGCCTCATCGACCGCGAGCTGCATCGCGTGGATATTGGCCAGCAGCCGTTCGGCATCGGGGCCGGCTTTTTTGTCGAGCGTTGCACGTGCCTCGGCGCGCGCGAGCCGAGGGACATCGATCTGCACGCCTTCGATCTTGGAGGACGCGATGGACTCGGTGCGGAGCAGGAGTCGCGCGAGCGGTGCTAGCGCGTGGTGACTGCTGCTATTGAGATCACGAATGGCGTGCTCCGCTTCGGAGACCGCGCCGACGGACTCGCTATCCAGGTGCACTGTCAGGTCTCCGAGTCTGGAGGGGACAAATGCCTGATACGGGCAGGTGGCCATGAACCGTCTCGGGACGTTGCCCGAGAGGTTCGCCGGCCACATCAGGTCGATGAGATGTCCTGGCATTGGCGTTCATCCGTTTGCCGACGTGGTTTGAGCTATCTGCAATCACCAATTGCCATAAATTGCACTTACGGCTTAAGTGCAATTAACTGTCCGAAAAATGACTCGTAACTTGCACTTAGGCAATAAGTGCAATTATATGTGGGATTTCGGTCCAGTTGGGTCTAAAACCAACCCATCCGGTGAGTAGTAAAGCGGGCTGTACCACTGACCCTGGGCGAGCCGCGTGTGGCTCCTAGTGACCCTTGCATTTCTGAGGTTAGTTAGCGAAAATGCGGCGAGGAGTTATTGGTATTGAAAAGCTGCCTTTTCGATAACTACCGTCCGACAGCGATCAGTGGATAATCATGGCTGATGAGCCCGGCAGGTCCCCGGATCCGACACCTCCATCCGACGACGGCGGAGCTGGCCGGGTCGCGCCTCTAGTCCGATTGGCCGCTGACGTGCCTGCGCCGATATCGGGTGTTGTGGTAAGTCGGGCGGACCAGAATCCGGCTCTCGTGTATCTCGCGTCGTTGGGGCCGAGTTCGAGGCGGACCATGCGGGGCGCGCTCGATACGATTGCGCGGTTGGTGTCCGGTGGTGAGGCGACCGCTGAGACACTTCCCTGGCACACGTTGCGGCGGCAGCATACGGCGGCGGTACGAGCGGCGTTGGCGAGCCGGTATGGGGTGCGGACCGCGAACCGAATGCTGGCGGCGTTGCGTGGAGTGTTGCGGGAGAGTGTGGAGCTGGGGCTGATGGACGCGGAGAGTTTTCAGCGTGCGTCGCGGATCAAGACCATCCGTGGGAGGCCGGAGCCGGCGGGGCGGGCGCTCGAGCGCGAGGAGCTGCGGGCGTTGTTCGCGAGTTGCGTCGGCGGCGACGCATGCGCGGCGATCGATGTGCGGGATGCGGCGTTGTTGGCGGTACTGTATGGCGCCGGGTTACGGCGCGCGGAGGTCGTGCAGCTCGACGTCAGCGATCTCGCAATGGAGTCTGGCGCGCTGGTCGTACACGGCAAGGGAAACAAGGTGAGACTCGCCTACGTGCCGGAGAGTGGTCGGCCGTTGCTCGCGACGTGGGTGGCGCGGCGCGGAGGCGAGGCGGGGCCGTTATTTCTGCCGGTGCAGAAGGATGGCGTGATCGTTACGCGGCGGTTGACCGAGGGGGCGATCTACAAGATTCTGGAGAGGCGGGCTCGCGTCGCTGGCGTGCCGCACTTCTCGCCGCATGATTGCCGGCGGACGTTTATTGGCGATTTGCTCGACGCCGGAGCCGATATGAGTACCGTGAAGGAACTCGCGGGGCACACGAGCATCGAGACGACCGCGCGGTATGATCGGCGCGGGGAGCGAGCGAAGCGGAGTGCGGCGGATCTGTTGCGGTTCCCGGGGCCGTAGTCCGCCTGAGCCAAAGTCCCAGTCACGTTGTTTGACGAGGTTCAGCGGTCATCCCAGCAACAGCTGTCGATGGCCACTTCAAGAGCAGCCACGACGTGGTTAGGTCGCCCTGAGACTCAGGCAATGACGGCGCCGACGCCGCCCACTTACAGTCCATGCGTTACACGTATTATGCGTGCGTCAGCTTTGTTAATCTCAATCTCTGCTACGCCGCCTTCGTTCCCAGGCGGGAGGGTGCCAGTCACTGTCCAGATAGTATCATGCAACGTGGCTCTTAGGGGCTTCTCAGATTCAATCTGATCTCGCCCGTACCGTCGAACCAGAACTGACTCGGCAATACGAATGGCGGTTAGCTCGTCAGGCACATACTGCGCTGATTCAGCTGCCACGTCGGTGGTGTGGGCTCCTGTGATAGCCGATCGCTTATCGGGACTGCGTTTCGATTGGCAAGCGGTTGCCAACACTAGTGACAGGGCGACGGTCCAGCGAGTGGTAGCCATGTGCCTCCTCAATAATTGTATGGCGGAAGCTGGCCAATTTGAGTCACAGGACCGTTCTGTTTTCGCGAAGGATCTGGATCGTACCGGAGGATGCGTCCTGCTGGCGTCAACAGGTAGTTTGTTTTTTGCGCATCGTCAGCCAGTTGCTTATCGCCAGACGCCCGAGAAATGCTCCGCGTCGTAATCTTGACTTTCGAGATCTGGGTGACTGTGATACACCGCCGTCACATCAGGGCCGTTCGGGACGACGTCGACATGCGTTTTCCCTCCGCTACGAGGATCGTCATATCGATAGCCGCCCGTGCTGTTCGACAGTATCTCACCGCCATATTCGACATATTGCACCCCTATCTGTTTTCTCACATCTCGGAGGGCCGCCTTTGCAGCGGCGTCTTGGGTAGCGCAGGGGGGATCGAAAAAGGTCAGGACTTGACCTTCCCCCCGCTTGAGGAGCAGTTATTACGGGCCGGGTGAACGGTTCGCGTGAGCGAAGTCTCGCGCAAACCCACTGGGAGTTGCACCAGCAAGTCCGCTGTGTGGACGCGCGCTGTTGTAGTCCCGGCGCCAATGTTCGATCTGGTGT
>JAJPIM010000034.1 GCA_021324775.1 Gemmatimonadota bacterium | reverse complement strand
TACACCGGGACGCTGACCACGACGCAGTACAATCCGTCGGCGGGCGTGACGTACACGGTGTCGAGCGCGACCGGGACCGGCTGGTCGGCGACCGCGACGCACACCGGGTTGGTGGGCGCGTCGATCGCGGGCTGTCACGTTGCGCTTGGCGCGGCCGAGACGACCGCGACCGAGAACGAAGGCACCCCGTACTGCCCGTAATTAGCGGGTAGCGGGTAACCGAAGAACGGTGTGGGGGCCGGCTGCGATGGACTGCAGCCGGCCTTCGCGTTTTCGCTGCCCGCTGACAGCAGTCGCGTTACCACGAGGCTCCAGCGGGCGACGCATCGCCCGCCTGCGCGCTGCGAGCGCCAGAGGTAGTGCGGGCCAGGTAAATTGGAGCACGCCGGTACCGGCCCGATCCCGCATCGTACTCTCGACTACGCTTGTCTCAGCCAGGCCCGCTTCCAACCCCCGTGAAGATCATCGCTGATCGTGCCGGTCGCCGTCCTGTCATGGCCGCGGCCGCATGTTTCTTCTGTGCCTGCCTGCTCTCGCTCTCGGCAGCGCCGGCCGCCGGCCAAACGCGCCTATCGGTGCCCCTCGCCCCCGCCACGACCGCCGCAGGCGGCCGCCCGGTCCCCGGGCCCGTCTACGAGATCCCGGAGTTTTCACGCGCGGTCGACCGCGGCACGCGCACACGCACCGGCGCTCCCGGCCCCGCCTACTGGGTCCAGCACGCGCGGTACACCATCGACGCTCGGCTCGATGTCGCCACCAACCGGGTCTCCGGTCACGAGCGCGTGGTCTATCTCAACAACTCGCCGGATACGATCCGCCGGATCGCTGTCTACCTCCGCCAGAACGCTTTCGCCGCCGGCAACCCGCGCCGCCAGGCTGCTCCCATCACGGGCGGTGTCACACTGGGCCGCGTCCTCGTCGCGGGACGTGTGATGATGCCCACATCCTCCGGCGTAGCCGCTGATCCGATCACCGCGGCCGGCAAAGCCCGGCCCGCCCACACCGCCGGATACGTGGTCGACGGCACGGTGATGTGGATCCTGCTGGCGGCACCGCTCCTCCCGCACGACAGCACGCATCTGGATCTCTCCTGGTCGTATGTCCCGCCAGAGTCGCCGGCCGATGGGCGCCAGGGACGTGAGGGTCATCACGTCTATTTCATGGGATATTGGTATCCGCAGATCGCCGTATACGACGATGTGTCAGGCTGGGTGACCGACCCGTATCTGCTCGAAGCCGAGTTCTACATGGATCCGGCGGACTACGATGTGCGCGTCACCGTCCCGCACGCGTGGCCGGTCGGAGCGACTGGCCATCTCGAGAATGCTGCCGAGGTTTTGTCGCCCGCCGCGATTGCGAAACTCGCCGAGGCACGCCGCACCGGCCAGGTGATCCACATTGCCGAACCCGGCCCGGCAGCCGCCGCATCGTTTGCGCGCAACGGCGAGACCGCCACGTGGCACTTCTCGGCGTCCGATGTGCGCGACTTCGCGTGGGGCACGAGTGACCGGTATGTCTGGGACGCCACACGCGCGCTCGTACCGCGTTCGGAAAACGCGGCCGCACCGGATACCGTTGACATCTTCAGCTTCTTTCAGATCTCGAAGCCCGCTGCTGCGTGGGCACTCGGTGGCGCGCGCTTCACGCGCGATGCGATCGAAAAACTGTCCGCCTACCTCTGGCCATACCCGTGGGCGGAGATGACATCGATGGAGGGAGTGCTCGAGGACGGCGGCATGGAGTATCCGATGATGACGCTCATCTCACCGTGGGCCGACACGCTGTCGCTCGCGGGTGATCTGATGCACGAGACCGGGCACATGTGGTTCCCGATGCAGGTCGGCTCCAACGAAACCCGCTACCCGTGGATGGATGAAGGCTTCACGCAGTACGATGTCGCACAGGCCATGCGAATGATCTATGGCGAGCCCCGTACCGGTGGCCGCCCCAACGACTCGGAGCAGGGCCAGCGCGCGCTGTATCTGGGAGCGGCCCGTGCGGGTAACGACATGACGCTCATGTGGCCAGGCGATCTCTATCCGCAGGACTTGTACTTCGTGATGTTCTACGACAAGACCGCACAGGTGCTGGCGGCCCTTCGCGGCATCCTGGGCGAGGAGACGTTCCACCAGGGATTTCGCGAGTACGGGCGCCGCTGGGTTGGCAAGCACCCGTACCCGTATGACTTCTTCAACACGATGTCGCAGATGTCCGCGCAGGATCTGTCGTGGTTCTGGACGACGTGGTTCTACGAGCCGTGGCCCCTCGACCAGGCGATTGCATCGGTGCAGCCGCAAGGCGACTCCACTGCCATCACGATCGAGGACCGCGGTCTCGCCCCAATGCCCGTGCGCCTCGCGATCACTCGCACCGGCGGCGAGGTCCAGCGCCTCGAGCTGCCGGTCTCGGTATGGCTCACCGGCACTCGGCGCCAAATCGTCCACGTCGCATCGTCGCCCGCTGTCGTCAAGGTAGTCATCGACCCGGACGCACTGTTCCCGGATATGGACCGCGGCAACCAGGTGTGGCAGAGCAGGCCATAGCGCCCGTGATGCGCGTGCAACGCGTGCTGGCGGTGTCCTCACCATGATGGATAGCAGATCGGCGCTGCGCGCGGTGGTATGACATGCCAGGGCGCATCGCACGGTTGTCGTGTCAGGCGATCTTGTTCGATCTGGACGGTGTGTTGGTCGACTCGACGGCCAGTATCGAGGAGTCATGGCGAGTGTGGGCCGCACGGCATGGGCTCGACCCCTCGGTTGTGCTGCGAGTCGCACACGGCCGGCGTGCCGTGGAGATCATATGTCTCGTCGCCCCTCACCTCGATGCCGGCACGGAGATGGCGGAACTAACGGCCTACGAAGCGCGCATCACGCTGGGCCTCACCGCGGCACCCGGTGCGCGGGCTCTCATCGAGCAGCTTCCTCCATCCTGTTGGGCTGTCGTCACGTCCGGTGTGCGCGCCGTCGCCGAACACCGGTTGCGCACCGTCGGACTACCGATACCGCCTGTGATGGTGTGCGCCGATGAGGTCGTGCACGGCAAGCCGGACCCGGAAGGGTTTCTCGCCGCCGCCGCACGGCTGGGAGTTCCACCGCCCGCATGCGTGGTCGTCGAGGATGCACCGGCCGGCCTCGAAGCCGCACATGCCGGTGGTATGAGTGCGGTCGCGGTCACGAGCACGCACCCACCCGATGCGCTCCGCATGGCCAACATCATTGTGCACAGCCTCGAAGCTGTGACGGTGCGAGTGAACGATCGGATGAAGATCCGGCGGCTCTGCCTGGAAGCGCGCAACTAGCGGGTTGATTGCCCGCCATCCGAGTTCGTGATCGATTGGTGAGCCGCGCATGGACCGCGGCAACCAGAGCCGGTGCCACTGCCGCTGTTGTGCAACACACTCCATTAGCCGCCGCTGAAGATGCGCTTCCCAGCTGGGCTGAGGATCGCTGGCTCTACCTAGGCTGCTTGCAACGGCGCTATCTCTTTGGCACTGATGGCTGATTGTCCGAGGCCGTGCAGCACACGATTGATTGTGTCCAGCGTGATCGCCTGTGGTGATGTGATCTCGATACCGAGTACAGAACCATCCGGACCAAAGTCGACAAGAATTCCTGAACCAGCCGATTCGGTCTTGATGCTACGCGCACCACTGCGGCGTGGCAGGTAGAGGTATGCTGCCATTGGTTTGCCTTTTCGAAAGGTCACTTCTAGGTAGCGGCCACGCATAGATATCACCGGGTTACGGGAAACGCAGTTACAACCACCAATAACAATTCATCTGCGTCCGGCTCAACGATTACCTCCCATGGTTGCGCCAAATGTCTCGTTACAATGACGAAGCGTCCTTCCACAACGTCAACTCGGACATCGCTCGCCTCTTCAAGCATTTGCCTCAAATCGACTTCAGTAAACTGTCGATCCCCATTCGCTTTTCGAGGTGAGGCGTGATTTCAAGATCCCACTCCCACCACGACGGCCAACTCACGGAGCGACAATAGGGAGGGCAAAAGCCAAACCGGCCTCTACCATATTACCTGATGCGTCGGAGGCTAACAATACGGAACTCATGATCTGAACCTAAATCGGTATAACATGAGAAGGCCATTGTGGATCTCGCGGTTACCCATGGCCCTTCGCGACACGGAGCTAGCGTGTCAAGAGTTTCTACGGGGAGCGAATTGACGACAGCGCACCGCTGCCAGGCAAGGGGCTGCATCGCCGACACGTATTGCTACACCGGGCTCCGCAGTGCTAACACATTGGTGTAGGCAATCGGTGGGGCGGTGCAATCCATTGGGGAAAGACCGAGCGCCGCCGTTGAAGAACCCAGGATCGCAGCGCGCAGTCAATCTGGTGCCTGCGGCGCTTACTGATACGAGTCGGGAAATCGTGGACCGCTACCGGTGGCGGCGGGTAAAGACTGCGGTGGTCGCAGCCCTGCTGGATGCTAGGACTTGTCGTATCGGTCGTATCGGAACCAAGCCAGCACACACCACACCAAACCACACCATGCGTCGCGTCTTGCCCGCAATCGCTGTTCTCATTTATCCGTTCGTCGCTCTATCGGCACGACAGGATTCGGCGTTGCTGGGCAACGTTGCCCCTGGCCCCGACTGGACGCAGTTCGGATACGACGATGCACGCACGAGCGTATCGATCGCGCCCACCGGTATCGATGACAAGAACATCGCGTCGATGCGCCGCCAGCAGGTCACGCTCGACGGCACCGTGGACGCGTCGGCCATCTACCTGAGCGACGTACCGGTCAACGGCGCGTCGCACGATGCGCTCTTCGTGACCACGACGTACGGCAAGACGATCGCGATCAACGCGGGCACCGGCGCGATCCTGTGGACCTACACGCCGCCCGATTATCAATCGTGGGCCGGATCGGCACAAATCACGAACTCGACACCGGTCGCGGACCCGGACCGCCAGTTCATCTACGCGGCATCGCCGGACGGCCACATCGAGAAGCTCGCCGTCGCCGACGGCCACGCAGTCTGGAGCACCGCTGTCACCGTGCTACCGCAGAAGGAGAAGATTGCCTCGCCGCTCAGTTACTACGCCGGCCACATCATCGCCGTGACCGGCGGCTACGTCGGCGATGCCCCGCCGTACCAGGGCCACGTCGCGATTCTCGATACCGAGAGCGGGAAGCTCCTCCACGTATGGAACTCGCTGTGCAGCGATCGTGCGGAGATCATGGCGCCGGCACAATGCCCCGAAAGCGGGTCCGCGATCTGGGGCCGCGCCGGTGCAGTGATCGACTCGGCGACCGGTGACATCTATGTCGCGACCGGCAACGGCCGCTGGGATGGCAAGACGTACTGGGGCGACGCGGTCCTCAGGCTCGACTCGAGCGCGACGCACATACTCGGCAACTACACGCCCGCGAACTCCAACGAACTGGCAGCCGCCGACGCGGACATCGGCTCGACATCACCCGCGCTCGTCGGTCGCGGCTACATCGTCCAGGGTGGCAAGGACGGCAAGATCAGGCTTCTGAGCGGAGCCAGCATGAACGGCGCGGCGCCGCATTCAGGCGGCGAGCTGCAGGCCGTCCCGACACCAGCCGGCAACCGCGTGTTCACTGCCGCCGCAGTGCGGCGCAGCGCCACCGGGACGTCGGTGTTCGTGACGGACAATGACGGCACGACGGCATGGACGGTGAGCAGCGGCAAGATCTTCCCGCTGTGGCAGAACAACAATGGCGGCACGAGCCCCGTGATCGCGGGCGGCCTGCTGTACATCTACGATCCCCACGGCGGAGGCCTCCGCGTCTACCAGCCCTCGTCCGGGTCCCTCATCACCACACTCCCTTGCGGCAACGGCCACTGGAACAGCCCGATCGTCATCGACCACATGATCGTGCTCCCCGAGGGCACATCGAGAGATCACTCGACAACGGGCATCCTCGACATCTGGCGACTCCCCTAGAGGGATCTGCCGGATCCATCCCTGGTAGGGGCCGGTCGCTCACCGGCCCCGGACAGATACCCAGCAGACGCGGTGATTGTCCGTATCACGTTCGCCCGCTCGGCTGACGGATCCATCCCTGGTAGGGGCCGGTCGCGACCGGCCCTGCCAGTCGCCGGCCGGACGCTTGCGAAGGAGGACAGCGGGGACCCTCCGAGAACCGAAGATCGCCCTGTTCGGGCAACGGCCCCCAGCCGGATGCCACCTCGCGCGCGCAGTAACTTTTTTCCATGCACGCGATGGTTCTCGATGCGCCCTCACGTCCGCTACGGGCAGCTGATGTTCCGCCGCCCACCCCCGGACTCGGCGAGCTCCTGATCGCGGTGCGGGCATGCGCGGTGTGCCGAACGGATTTACACATCATCGACGGCGAGCTCGCCGGCCCGCTCCAGCCGCTGATCCTGGGACACCAGATCGTCGGTACGGTGGTTGGCCGCGGCCCGGGGACTTCACGGTTCGCCGAGGGGACGCGCGTCGGTGTGCCCTGGCTTGGCTGGACCGACGGGACATGCCGATACTGCCGGCAGGGTCGTGAGAATCTGTGCACGAGCGCGCGCTTCACGGGGTATACGCTGAACGGCGGATACGCTGAGCTGGTAGTGGCCAATGAGCAGTTCTGCCTCGCGCTACCGGCGAGCTACTCCGATGCCGGCGTCGCGCCGTTGCTGTGTGCGGGATTGATTGGGTACCGCGCACTCAAGCTCGCCGGCGACGCACCGCGTATCGGATTGTACGGGTTCGGCGCGTCAGCGCATATCGTCGCACAGGTTGCCCGTCATCGCGGCCAACGCGTGTTCGCGTTCACCCGTCCTGGGGACGTTCGGACGCAGAACTTTGCCCGGTCCTTGGGCGCCGAGTGGGCCGGCGGCTCGGACGCGCGTCCTCCGGAGCCACTCGATGCGGCGATCATCTTCGCGGCGGTCGGCGAGCTCGTCCCCGTGGCACTCGGCGCGCTCGATCGCGGCGGCACAGTGGTCTGTGCGGGAATCCACATGAGCGACATCCCATCGTTCCCGTACGAGCTGCTCTGGGAGGAGCGCGCCATCCGCTCGGTTGCGAACCTGACCCGGCAAGATGGCGAGGAGTTCTTCGAGGTTGCCCCCGCCGTCCCAGTGCGCACCACCACCACCTCGTACCCACTCGGCCGCGCAAACGATGCGATCGGCGACTTCCGGCACGGGCGTCTCGAAGGCGCCGCCGTGCTCCTGCCAGCCGGGAGTTAGACGCCGCGATTTTCCGCATCACAGTTAGCCACCGTGATTTTCCGCATCACCAGTCGCCTGCTACGCCAACGGATCCGTCCCTGGTAGGGGCCGGTCGCGACCGGCCCTGCCAGTCACTCACCGGATGCTTGCGAAGGAGGGCAGCGGGGGCCGTTCGCGAACCGTAGGTCGC
>JAJPIM010000007.1 GCA_021324775.1 Gemmatimonadota bacterium | reverse complement strand
CGAGGACGTACCGTGCATGTCCGGCATGTCGTGCATGTCGTCCATATCCATGTCCATATCCGCCATGTCGGTCGAGTACGTCTCCTTGACGTCTCGCTGGTATTCGGCCGTCGAGCGATCGACCACCGGCCACGCTTTCATGTCGTCCGGATGGAAGACGCCACCGAACGCGCCCATCGCCCCGTCCCGGATCATTGCACCGGTCGGATTCTCATACACCGCGGTCAGCCGATAGACGTGATCGGGTCGCACGGGGATCCCGAGTCGCCACCAATACGTCGTCGTCGGCATCCCGGTGATCTCGCCCGTGGCGTCCGTCTCCGGCGCCGATTGCCACAGGATACGGTGCGCCGTCGCGTCCTCGAATCGCAGCGCGACGCCGTATTTGTGCATGTGGCCACCGACCGCGAGGATCCGCCCGGCGACGGCCGGGTGTCCCTGCCAGCTCTTGAACGAGTGGCCAGCCGGCAGGTCTTACGAGTGCCGTCCGGCCGGCGGCATCACGTCGAGGTAGAACGGGTAGATCGCGATCGGCTTGGGCCACGTGCTGGCCGGCGCGAATGACAGATGCACCCGCACCTTGGCGCCCGCGTATCCCTGGCCGGTCGGATTGTGGACCATGGTCGAGATGAGGAGCGTGTCGCCGCTGGTCACCGGATAGCCGATGATCGGATGTCCGAAGACCTGGGGCAGCTCGACGGGCGGCGTCTCCGCGCCCGCGGCACCCATGCGTTGCATGATGGTGCTGAACAACTCCCGCCGCTGCGGAACGATCAGATTGAGATGATGGATCAGCCGGTTCGGTAGCCGCTGACCGGCCGAGTCGACCACCTCGCCGCTATAGCCCTCGATCCACCCGGTCACCGGGATGACCATCGCCCGCGCCACTGCCTGCATGGCATCATGGTGGGCGGTATTGGCCGGCAGGTTGAGCGGCGATAGCTCGACAATGATCTCCCGGTGAACGGAGTCCGTGGTCACCTGCAGGGTCGGCTCGGTCGCTGCAGTCTGAGCCGCAGCCGCGGTGCAGCACACCATGACGGCTGCCAAACCAGCCCGCGCGGCCTGGAACGCCGCGCCACCAAAGATACCCAATTATCTCCCTCTCCCAATCGGGGCAGATGCTGCGATGATCTGAGACTGGCCGCACCGAATGTCCGGCCCACCCTCCCGCTACGGTCAAGTAACATAAGGCGCATGGCGGCCGGTGGCTAGCAAGGGGGTCCGTGCCAACTTCCGCAGCCGCAGTAACATACGCGCCAATTCCTCGTGGAGCGCCTGGTGCGGCCCATCGGTGACGTCTTCGCTCGCGGCCACGAGCCAATAGCTTACTATACTCGCATGGCCGCTGACGACCTCTTGCATTGGCGCAGCGAGTTCCCGATCCTCGCCAATTCCGTCTACCTCGTAAGCCATTCGCTCGGCGCGATGCCGCGGCGCACGCGCGACCGCCTCGACGAATACGCGGATACGTGGGCCACTCGCGGCGTCCGCGCGTGGAGCGAAGGATGGTGGGAGTTGCCACGCACGGTCGGTGACTTGATCGGCCGCATCATCGGCGCTGGACCCGGCGAAGTGGTGATGCACCAGAACCAGAGCATAGCGCAGGCGACCGTGCTGTCCGCGATGGATTGGCGCGGGCCGCGCAACGGCATCGTCACTGAGCGTCTGAACTTCACGTCGAACCTCTATCTGTTTCACGCCGTCGAGCGCGAGGGCGCGCGACTCGTCACGGTCGCCTCGGACGACGGCCTGACCGTGCCCCTCGATCGGCTGCTGGCGGCGATCGACGAGACGACACGGCTGGTGTCCGTGTCGCATGTGATCTTCAAGAGTGCGTTCATCCAGGACATCGCGGCGGTGATCCGCCGGGCGCACGACGTGGGCGCGCTCGTCCTCGTGGACCTGTACCAGTCCGCCGGTACGGTCCCCGTCGATGTCCGCGCGCTCGGTGCCGACTTCGCGACCGGGGGCTCGGTCAAATGGCTGTGCGGCGGTCCGGGTGCCGGCTACCTCTACGTGCGCCGCGAGCACTGGGGCACCCTGCAGCCACGCCTCACGGGTTGGATGGCGCACCGGGAGCCGTTCGCCTTCGAGGACCGTCCGATCGACTACGCCGAGGATGCATACCGGTTCCTGAACGGGACTCCAAATGTGCCGGCGCTCTACGCGGCGCGGTCCGGCTACGAGATCGTGCACGAGATCGGGGTGCCGGCAATTCGAGCCAAGTCGATGCGCCAAACGCAGTATCTGGTATCGCTCGCTGACGCGGCCGGGATCAGGATCGCGGGGCCGCGCGACGTGGCCCACCGCGGCGGCACGGTGACCCTCGACGTCCCGTCGGGCTACGCGATCGCCTCCGCACTCGCTGCCCGCGATGTCATCGTCGACTATCGCCCGGGCGCCGGCATCCGTGTTGCGCCTCATTTCTACACGTCGGACGAGGAGCTCGACACCTTCATCGTCGAGCTCACACGCGCCATGGCAGCCCAACCAGCGCGAGCGGCAACCGCCACCACGAGCGCGGCCTACTAGCGGACCCGCTGGCCCTGCGTTGAGCGGAATCGGGGCCTCTTCCGCGGGAAGTGGTGACCAAAGGGCGTGCCGGCCGGGCCCCGGAGGGGATCCTCCCAGAAGGAGAGAGCGTGGCCCTCGCCCTCCGCTGATCGTCAGGTTCCGGTATCGGTTGCTTTCGATCGCCGCGGCCCCGCTGGCCGCCGGCGACAAGCCGGTCAATGCCGGTGACGGAGCCGGAGACGCGCATGCAAAAAACCATACAATTGTTTGAGCAGGATTTTGCGCGTTGGGGCCTTCACATCCCGGAGGCCGACGCCGCCGCATGGCAATCCGGGGTCCTCCACGAAGCTGGCTGGCACGTCCTGTACGACTTCGGCCAGGACAGCCGCGGCGAGTTTCTGGACTACTACGCGGCCCTGCGCGACACCACCGACCCGGCGGTGACCGACGATTGGCACGTCCGCCTGTACGAGACTGGTGACCGGGTGCAACTGCCCACGGTGCTCGAGGCGTATATGTACGCCCGCGATCCGACCCCCGAGGAGTTGGCGCGGGCCCGGCGCAAGTTCGCCAATCCGCAAGCGCCAACCGCCGCGCCCATGCCCGCGACTCCGCGACCCGCGAGCCGACAGCCGGCCAGCCCACAGCCGGCGAGCCCGCAGCCGGCGAGCCCGCGGCCGGCGAGCCCACACCCGGCGAGGCCACACCCGGCGAGGCCACACCCGGCGAGCAGCCCGCCCGCGGCGGTGCCCTCGGCAACGACCGCACTCGATGAGCCATCCCCGGCATCCGATGACATCGCGCTCGAGGTGGGACTCGATCTCGCGTTGGCCGGCGTGGAACCGGCGCCGGGTGGCGACACCCTCGCCAGTTGGCTGATGACACCCGCATTCGGCTCCGCGATAATCGAGTCGGGGAAGGCAGCCGCTTCGCCACCCAACCCTGCGCCGTCCCCCCAGCGGAAGCCCGCCCCGCCAGCCGACGATGACTCCCGGGCATCTGATCTCGTGTTCACGTCCGAGCAGCCGCCCGCACACACAAGTGTTCGCACGAGCGATCGCATCAGCGATCGCATCAGCAGTCCCGCCGCCATCACCGCTGACGACGACACGTTCACGATCAGCGTGGGCGATGACGAGGCGCCGGACGAGGTGCGATGTGTCTCCCAGGGGGCGACAGTCGAGGGGCTCGATCACTACCACACACCGACTCGTTCGAGCGGAGGTTCGGCCGCCCCTCATGCGCTCACGGCCGACGCGCTTGCCTTCGAGGCAGAGCCGGTATCGCCGGATGACGAAGACGCCGCATCGATCCCGCCCGCAGAGCGGCGGCACTCATCCGCACCCAACGCGATGCTGACCACCGACATCGCGGTGGTCGCCGGCTCCTTTGAGCCCTGGTGGTATCGCCCCACGACCCGTCGGATCGCGTTGGCCGCCGCCGTCATTGCGGTCATTCTTGTGGCCGTCTCCCATTTCCGGTCATCGCCCGCGCCGGATGCCGCACCGTCGCGGTCCTCTGGACCCGCGGCCGCGGCACATGCGGCAGTCGCGCACGTTGGCACGGCGCCAGCACCCGATTGCGCCGGCGATTCTGCTGATGTGTGCGGTGCAACCGGCTCAGCTCAGCCGGACGAAGACTCCGCACCGGACACTTTGCCTGTTGCATCGACGCCATCATCCGAGACGGCAGACCCCGCCAATCCGGCAGCGGACGACGGCATCGCGCGCCCGGCAGGGCCGCAATCGATGCCGCCGATCGAACCGAGCGGCACGCCCCGTGCTCCTCTCGGGACCGGTAGGACAACCGCCAAAGCCGGCTCTGCTCTGCCGTAGTCGCTGACTGGCGCGCCACGCGCTCCAATCAGGGGCTAGCGGCGGGCTCAGTTGCGATCGGGACACCCATCGCGCATTTACCGGAGTTGGACGGTGTCACCGTTCTCGCCCGGAGTGTGCGCCAATGCCGACTCGACAACCCACAGGTGCGACCGCAGGGATGGTGCTCGGCGCCATCGCCGCGGTGTTCGCCTACGCGGCCTGCAGCAGTTCAACGAGCCCGAAATCCGGCGCGGTCGCATCAGTCGTCATCTCGCCGGACTCGCTGGGTCTCGCGATCGGCGCGTCCGGCGCTCTCCACGCCGTCGCGAAGGACGCACAGTCCAATGCTGTCGGTGGCGCGACGTTCTTCTGGTCCACGAGCGATTCGAACGTCGTCCGGGTGTCTCAGTCGGGTGAAGTCACCGCGTTGTTGGCGGGAGCCGTGCAGGTCGGCGCCAGCACCGACGGCAAGACAGGCTTCGCTAACGTGATCGTGTCCCCCGCGCTCGTCCACTCGGTCACGGTCTCGCCCACGCACGATACCATCTTCGCCTCCGCACCATCCAACACCGTCACGCTCACCGCGACCTCATTCGACGCGCAGGGCCATGAACTCGTTGGCCGGCCCGTGACGTGGTCCACATCCAGCAGTCTCGTCACGGTCACCAACGGCGTCGTCACTGCGACGGACGTTGCGGCTGGAACTGCGAGCGTGACGGCAACCAGCTCGGACCCGGGCTCCCCTTCGGGATCCGCGACGGTGGTGGTGATCGGTCACGTCGCGACAGTCACCGTGTCGCCGGCCAACACCGTGCTCAGTGCCAGTGGCAACCTGTTCGCAGATAGTGTGCAGTTGACGGCACAGCTCATCGACACGTTCAACACCAACGTCAGCGGCCAGCGCACCGTGACCTGGTCCAGCAACAACCCATCGGTCGCGACCGTCGGCTCCTCGACCGGACTGGTCACCGCGGTCGCCGACGTCGGCAACGGACAAGCGACGATCACCGCCACTACGGCGGACGGCGCGACCGGCACCGCCGCGGTCTCGGTCACGCCGTAGTCCTGCACCCCTGGTAGGGGCCGGCCGCGACCAGCCCCGATGCGGCTGCCAACTGCCCGCGGTAAGCCGCACCGGTTTCGCCTCCGTCCGCCCCTGGTTTGCTAACTCGCCGGCGCGATCTCGCGTAACGTCTCGTCCAGCGTGCGGACGAGGCGCTGCGCGTCCGCACTCGTGAACGCGAGCGGCGGCTTCATCTTGATCACGGTGTGCAGTGCCCCTTCGGTGCTGAGCAGAATGCCTCGCTCTCGCATCCGCTCGACGACGTACGCGGCGTGACGGGGCGCCGGTTCGAGCGTGGCGCGGTCCCGCACCAGCTCGATCGCGAGCGCCAGGCCGCGGCCCCGCACATCGCCGATCAACGGGTGCTGCTCCTGCAACCCGCGGAGCCCGGCGGCCAGCTCGGCGCCCGTGACCCGCGCGTGCTCCTGCAGCCCCTCGCCCTGCAGCACATCCAGCACCGCGAGCCCGGCGGAGCAGGAGACAGCATTCCCGCCGAATGTGTTGAAGTACTCCATCCCGTTTGCGAACGACGCCGCGATCTCCGGCGTGGTGACTACGGCGCCGAGTGGGTGGCCGTTCCCGATCGGTTTGCCCATGGTCACGATGTCGGGCACGACACCCTGCGCCTCGAATGCCCAGAAATGGGTCCCCACCCGCCCGAAGCCCACCTGCACTTCGTCCGCCACGCACAGCGCACCGGCCGCGCGCGCGTAATCGTACGCATCGCTGAGATAGCCAGGCGGCGGCTCGACGTGCCCGCCACCACTCATGATGGCCTCCGCGAAGAACGCCGCCACCTGCCGCCCGCCCCGCCCGGCGTCCGCGAGCGCGTCGCGCACGTACTCGGCGTACCGCCGGCCCGTCGCGCCATCTCGGCCACGGTGCGGACCCCGATACGGATCCGGCATCACCACGGTGTGCACCCACGGCGGAGCGCCGCGGCCACCAGGTCCATTGAACTTGTACGGGCTCATGCTAACCAGTGACGAGGTGTTGCCGTGGTAGGCGTGATCGACGACCACGACGTCCTCGCGCCCCGTGTGGGTCCGCGCCAAACGCAACGCCAGCTCGTTGGCTTCGCTCCCGCTACACACGAAGAAACACACGCTGAGCGGCGATGGCAGGCATGCCGCGAGACGCTCGGCGTATTCGGCAAGCACCGGATGGAGATACCGGGTGTTGGTGTTCAACACCGCGCTCTGCCGCCGAATCGCCTCCACCACCCGCGGGTGGCAGTGGCCGACGTGCGCCACGTTGTTGACCACGTCGAGATACGCGCGCCCCTGATCGTCGTACAGGTACTGCATCGATCCGCGCACGATCGTCAGCGGCTCGCGGTACGCGATGCTGAGCGATGGGCCGATCCGCTGGCGCCGGTCCGCCAGTAACGCCTCGCGCGATGCCGGCCGCGGCGCGCGGCATCCCTCGGGAAAACCCAGTATCAGATTCGGATCCGGCGAGAGCGACAACCACATCTCGCGCTCGCTGGGACGCGCGACTCCGGGAAAATCACCGTCGAACCCCAGGAGATCGGTGATCAGTTGCAGATGCAGGTGCGGCGTCCACCCACCGTTATCCGCCGCCGTCCCGACCTGCCCGATCCGCTCCCCCTTGCGGACTCGCCGGCCGGCTCGCAAGCGGCCGAGGACGTCGGGGTCGAGGTGGCCGTACAGGGTGAAGAACGCCGCGCCGGCGTCAGGCGGATCGTGCCTCAGAATGACCGTGGGCCCGTAGTCGAGCCGCCCGGCGTTGTCGCGGACGCTGTGCACCACGCCATCGAGCGGCGCCAGCACCGGAGTGCCCGCCGGCGCGAACAGGTCCACGCCAATGTGAACGGTCCGCCACTCATCGCCGTCGTCGGTCCCCACCCGGAATTGGTGTGCCGTATACAGGCGCCGAGCCTCGTCGTAGCGGCCAATCCCGGTGACCGCGCCGGCCGCCGCCATTCGCCTCGCGATCGCCTCGGTCCATGCAGCCGCATCGTCGTGGGCCTCCAGCGTATCCCACTCGGTGCTGCCCACGGTCAGATCCAGCGTCACCCGCGTCGCGGTCCGCGGGTCGGGATCGAGCACCGGCCCGCACCGGGCAGCGTTTGCCGAGAGCGCTGCCGTCACGGCAGCCGTGGCCGCGCAGGGCGCGAGTCCGCTCGCGCCGCGGAAGCGATAGTGCGCGAGATGCGGGTGGATCTCCTGGGCGCGCTCGAGCAGTTCCCAGACGGGCGCCTCGGTGATCGACAGATATTCGTTCTCCGGCTCCTGGGCGCGCTGATGCGCCGCCAGCACCGCGCTGAGACAGAGGCGGAGACAGATCATCGGGAACAGCGCCGCCAGCTCGGCGTCCGCGAGGACCTCGACCTCCGCATATCCTTCGACGACATGGCTCGCCACTGCGAGCGGATCCCGCTTGTGCAACATCGCGTACGCGGCGGTCACCGCTAGGTCGGCGACAGTGTACGAGTGCACGACGTCACCGAAGTCGACCAGGCCCGTCACACGGCGCGCCGCACCCGGATCCGCCGGGTCAGCGGCGGACACGAGCAGGTTGTAGTTGTTCACGTCGTTGTGGATGACGCTGGTCGCGAGCCCCCCGAGGAGCGGCCCGGCCTCGCGGTCGTACATCGCCAGCAGGCGTTCGATCCATTTCCGCCGATCCGCGCGCGCGACGTCGCCGAGACACCCCGCGATCACGCCCGGCGCCGCCTGGAGATCCCACCGCAAGCCGCGGTGGGCGGCGGGGTGGGCAAAGCCTTTCGCCGCGCCCGCCATACTCCCGGCGAGGCGCCCGGCATCCCGGAGCAGCGCGGGCGGATGGTGGCGCAGCTCGCCCAACGGGACGCCGGGTACGTACCGCAACAACCGCACGAGATGGACCGCGCCATCGTCGCCCACGACCTCGCCGATCGCGCGTCCCTCGCGATCCGGGATAAACGCCGGAAACCCGAGCGCCGGGAGCGCCACCACCAGCCGGGCCAGCATGGCGTTCTGGCACTCGAGGACACCCCGCGACTCGGCCGACTCGGAGATCTTCAGGACGAACTGCTCCCCTGCCCTCGTGGTGACCCGAAAGTTCTGGTCACGCTCGCTGGGCAGCGGGTCGAGTCGCCCCGCCAGGCCCCAAAGGTCGCGCGCAAGGGCGGCCGCCGCGGGCTCGGAAAACCGCGGAGGGGCGATGCGAGTGGTGACAGTCATGGCCTGGTGTGTACTCCCAGAGATCTCACCCCAAACTAGCGAGCGCGAGAGACCGCTGAAAGCGGACCGCCACAAGCGGCGCGCTGGCGCCGCATCGCTGCACCCCCATCCGCGATGCCGGCCTGTTTTGGTTAGATTGCGCCCTCACCGGCCGCGGCCGCCCACGCGGCTGCTCAACGCATCCCACTCGTGAGGACGGCATGCTGACCGAACTGCGCAACTTCCTGGCGCTCCCATACGACGAGCTCGAAGAGCTGAACCTCCAGGCCAAGGAACAGCGCAGGAATCGCGTCGCGCCCCACAAGATCCAGGAGCAGCGCCTCAAGTACCTCACCGATGAGTCGCGCATCAAAGCGGTGACGGTCATGTTCAGCGACCTCGAGGGCCGCCTGCACATGCTCGACTACGACAAGAAGTTTCTGGTGAAGAGTTGGGACAACCTGACGTTCGACGGCTCCTCCATCCGCGGGTTCACCGCGCAGCGCGAGAGCGACCTGCGGCTCGGTATGGACTGGAGCGCGTTCTACTGGGCGCCGGCTGATGTCTTCGGCTCGGGCAAGGTGTTGGTCTTCGGCGAGGTGATCGACAAGGACGGCTCGCCGTACAGCGCCGACATGCGCGGCGTGCTCAAGGCGTTCGCCGGCAAGGTGTACAAATCCGACGGCTATACGCTCAACGCCGCGAACGAGATCGAAGGCTTCCTATTCAGTGGGCCGGACGCCGAACAACGGTTCCACGAGACGCACCGGTTCGAGTACGTCAACACCGGCGGGTACTACCACTCGCTGCCGGGTGATCCGCTCCGCACATTCATCGATACGACGGCCGAAGTGCAGCGGGCGATGGGATTCCAGAACGAGAAGGACCATCCCGAGGTCGCCCCATCCCAGTTCGAGATCAACTACGGCTATGGCGAAGTCGTCGCGGCTGCCGATCAGATCCAGCTCTACAAGCTGATCTGCCGGCAGGTCGCCACCCGGCTGGGCCTCACCGCGTCATTCCTCCCCAAGCCGGTGGTCGGCGTCAACGGCAACGGGATGCACACGAATGTGTCCTTCAGCAAGGGCGGCAAGAATCTCTGCTGGGACCCCAAGGGCGAAGAGAAGCTGAGCAAGCTCGCCTGGGGGTTCATCGACCGGATCCTCACGCACGCCAACGACGTCTGCCTGATGCTCAACCCGAGCGTCAACGCCTATCGCCGGCTGGACCCGCACTTCGAAGCGCCGAATCAGATCAAGGCCTCACCGACGGACCGCGGCTCGATGGTGCGCATCCCCATCGGCAACGAGAAGAGCGCCCGCATCGAGGTGCGCTCCGTCGCACCCGATGCCAACCCGTACATGGTGATGTATTCGATCTTCAGGACCGGCCTCGAGGGACAGACGGCCAAGATCAAGAACCTGCGCCAGGCGCAGCGCTACCTGCCCGACAACGTCTACTCGGCCATCGAGTTGTTCCGCGACGCCGACTGGACCACGAAGCTGCTCGGCGAAGACGTCAAGGGCCGCTACGTGGAACTCAAGCAGGCGTCCGCCGACCGCTGCCCCCGCCAGCTCGGCACGTTCGTCAAAGGCCCCGAGGTGCAGTTCCACCACGAGGTCTACAACCAGTTTCTCTGGAACCTGTTTTAGCCGTTCGCGGCCACTCGCTCGAGCGCCGCGCGGACCTTCGGTAGCGCGGCCTCGATACCGGCGACCGACACCGCGCCGACCGAGAGCCGGAACCATCCGGTGTCTTCCGGTACGCCAAACGCCTGGAACGGCACCGCTGCGAAATCCGCCTCGTCCAGCAGATACCGGCGGATGTCCTGGTTCGTGACGAGCCGCTGTCCGCTCGCCGTCCGGTAGCCCGCCAGCGCGAACCGCGCACTGAGATAGATCGCGCCAGCCGGCGCGGTCGCCTCCACTGGCAGCCCCGCCGCCCGCATCGCGCGCACGCCCGCATACAGCGCGTCAAGCCGCTCCTTGAGCCCGCGATTCATGGTGCGGTGATAGTCGGCGATCGCCTCGCCAGACCCCAGCAGGACCGCGGTCGCGACCTGCTCCGGCCGCGGCGCCCACCCGCCCATGTGCACCACGAGATCGCCCATGTACCGCACCACGTCCGGCGGTCCGAGCGCCCACCCCACACGAAGTCCGGTCGCGGCGAACGATTTCGAGATCGCATCCAGCGAGATCGTGTACTCCGCCATCGCCGGACGCAGCGCGACTGGCGTGACGTGCGGGATCGCGCCGAACGTCAGCATCCAGTAGACCTGGTCGTAGAGGAGGTACAGCGGCCGCTCACGCCCCCGCCGCCGCGCGTTCTCCTCCAGCACGAGATCGCAGATCGCGGCCAGGGCGTCCGCGCGGAACATCGTGCCGGTCGGGTTCACCGGCGAGTTGAGGACGAGAAGCCGCGCACCGCGTAGATGTGGTTCGAGGCCCTCCCGCGACGGCAGAAAATCGGCCGCCGCATCGCACGACACCGGGACTTCGGTCGCCCCCACGAGCTGGCAGTAGTAGGAGTTTTGCCACGAGGGCACCGGGAACACGACCCGGTCTCCAGGATCGACGAGCGTGCGGTATGCCGAGTAGAGCACCGGCCGCGCGCCGCTCGTGACGAGAACCGACTCCAGGGGATAGGCGATGCCGAGTCGTTCGCGCGAGAACGTGCGAATGGCCTCACGGAGCGCCGGCATCCCCGGACCGGCCGGATAGTTGGTCTCGCCCGCCCCCAGCGCCGCGATGATCCCATCTCGCAGCACCTGCGGAATCGGGAATTGCCGGGAGTCGAAATCGCCGATCGTCAGGTCGCAGATCTGGCGGCCGCACGCGGTCCTGCTCCGAACGTCGGTCGCGACTTCGAGGATCAGTGAGCCGGCCATCCCGAGCGCGACGGACGACACGCGCGACGGCTGCGGACCAGTCCCCTCCGCCCGCGGCGAGGCGACTGACAAACCCTCGGCTCCGCCCGGCATCCTATCGGGCCGCGAACGCGGCGATCGCGCTCCGCGTGTACTCCGACAGCACAAGCTCGCCACTCATCGCCGCGCGCTCATCCAGGAGCCGCTCCCACGACTCGGTCCCCTGCCAGAAGGTCTCTTTCATCCTGGCCATCGCCTCGGGACTCGATTTGGCGAGCGACTGCGCGAGTGATCCGACGGCCGCATCCAGTGCGTCCCCCTCCCCCGTCACCTGGGCGAAGAGCCCGTGCCGCTCCGCCCAGGCGGCGTCCCGCCAGCTCGCCGCGTCCACCGCGAGCGCCTGAAACGCACCCCGCCCGATCTTCCGCTGGATCACCGGACCGACGACGAAGGGGCCGATGCCGACAGCAAGCTCGCTGAGGCGCACCATCGCGCCCGGCGACGCGATCGCATAGTCGGACGCCGCGACGACTCCCACTCCGCCGCCCACTGCTTTGCCGTGCACGCGCGCGATGATGAACTTGGGACACCGCCGCATAGCCAGGATCAGCCGTCCGAATCCCATGAAGAACTCTTTGCCGGCGGCCGCGTCCGCGATGCGGCGCAGCTCGTCGAACGACGCCCCGGCGCAGAACGGGCCGCCCGGAGAACCGCCGCTCCGGAGCACGATCACCCGCGCGCGCGGGTCGGCGCCCACGGCGTCAATCGACTCCGCCATGCGGCGCAGCAAGGGGCCGGGCAGCGAGTTGCCCTTGGGGTGGCTGAACTGGATGGTCGCGATTCCGTCCAGCGTCCGGACCATGAGGTCGCCCGCATCGCCCGGACTACCGGACACCGCGGAAGGGGGAAAGGATGGCATGGCGTTGGTGAGGGAAGGCAGCAGAGACGAGGCGCGAGCCGCTACTGCGCCAGCACGTGCTCGATGGACGCCGCCACGCGGTCCGCATCGGGCAGCACGGCAGCCAGCAGCACTTCATGGTACGGCATCGGCACGTCCTCCACCGCCAGGCGCTCGACCGGCGCGTCGAGCGACCAGAATGCCGCCTGCGCGATCGTCGCCGCGATCTCGGCACCGAATCCCGCGGTCAGCGTATCCTCGTGCACGATGAGACAGCGGCCCGTCTTCCGCACGCTGGCCAGCACGGCGGTCCGGTCCCACGGTGCCACGGTGCGCAGGTCCAGCACTTCGGCGCGGCCCGCGAACCGGTCCGCCGCGGCCACACACCGGTGCACCATCGCACCCCAGGTGACGAGGGTAATGTCGCTTCCCTGCCGCAGGATCTTCGCGACGCCGAGCGGCAGCACGTACGAGTCACCGGGATACCGCGCGCTCCCGTCACTGGTCATGAGGAGCGACCGATGCTCGAAGAAGATGCTGGGGTTGCGGCTCCGCATCGCCGCGCGCAGCAGGCCGACGGCGTCTGCCGCATTGGACGGCACGAGCACCTGCCATCCGATCGCGTGCGCCCACGTGACTTCGCTGCTCAGTGAATGCCACGGATCGCCCACGTCCTTGCCGAACCCGCCCGGCATCCGCACCACGATCGGCGCCGCGAACCGGTTGTTGGTCCGCCATCGCATCGTGCCGCAGTTATTGAGCTGCTCGGTCGCCGGATCGGCGTACTTCCGGAACTGGATCTCAGCCACCGGCATCAGCCCCGACAGCGCCATCCCGACGGCCCGTCCGATGATGCCCTCTTCCGAGAGGCTCGTGTCGAACACACGCGCATTCCCGAACCGCTTGCGGAGTCCCTCGGTCACGAGGTGCACGCCGCCTTTGACGCCGACGTCTTCGCCGAACACGAGGGCTTTGGGGTTGGCTTCGAGCTCGGACGCCAGCGTGCGCCGCACAGCTTCGGCGAACCGGATCACCGGTCCCTGCTCCGCCGCGACGTCGCTGCCCCCGAGCGCCGCCAGCTCACGTGCGGACAGCCCGCCGACCGTATCGGCGTCGCCCGCCTGTGGCGGCTCGCTGTACACGAATCGCTTCACGGTGTCCGCTTTCGGGGCGGGCCGTCCGCGCGCGGCGGCGAGCGCCGCCCCGACGTCCCGCTCGACGTCATGTTCGAGCGCACCCCACGCCTGCTCGGTCATGACGCCGGGCACGAGATGGGCCCGCAATTTCGGGAGCGGATCCCGCTCCCAGTCGGCCGCAATCTCCTCGTCGCTCCGGTAGCCCTTCTGGTTGTCGGGACCGGAGTGGTTCGAGAGGCGCGGCACCGTGAGCCGGATAAGCGCGGGACCAGCGCCGGCGCGGACATGGCCCACGACTTCCTGCAGGAGGCGCGCGGCCTCCGGAGGGTTGGTGCCGTCGCCGTCCCGCAGAAGGAGGTTGCCGAACGAGGCCAGATTGGCAGCGATGTTGCCGCCCGGGGTCTGCATATCGCCACGCACCGAGATTCCGAGCCCGTTGTCTTCGATGTAGAAGAGCATCGGGAGCGCGAGGGTCGTCGCCATGGTCAGAGCGGCCCAGAACCCGTTGGTCGCGACCGACCCCTCGCCGCCGAGCGCGACGCCGATGCTGCCGGCGTGGCTCGCATCCCCCAGGACGTCGCGATGGTACTGGATCGATTGCGCCCATCCTGCGGTGGGCGTGTACTGGCTGCCGACATCGCCCGACATCGGGAGGACGAGCGCCCCGCGCCGCTTCGGGAGGTTGCACACGACACCGATGTCGCGCCCATCGCTGAACCCGCCGCTCCGGCCGAGCGGACTCGCCAGCGCATCGTCGATCGAGAGACCAAGCGTCAGGAGCAGTGGGCGCGACCGATAGTAGGCACCGGCGCCATCGTGCGCATGATCCACCAGCGTCCCCAGGATGACCTGCGCCATCTCGTGCCCGCGCGCCGAGAATTGGTAGAGCACCTGGTGCTCGCGCGGCACGGTCGCCTTGTTGCGATTCGTCGCCTCCTCGGCGTCGTCGAGCGCCCGCGAGACGAGGACGTAGTACGCTATGCGGCGCCAGTCGGGGCTCGCGGAAGCGGCTGCCGCGGGTGCGGCGCGCCGGCCAGCCGGAAGAGAGTGCGTCGCCATTCCGGGTGGATCCTCAGATCGCCTTGAACAACTCGAACGGTTGGCGGCACTGATCGCAATACATCACCGCCTTGCACGCCGTCGGCCCGAACACGCTCCGCATGGTGGTCGCATGCGATCCGCAGTACGGACAGGCGACCGGCGGCACCCGGCGCTGCAGGAGCACCAGGTCGTCTCTGCCGCTGTCACGCGGGGCACGTCCCGGCGGCGGCGCGATCCCGTACGCCTCGAGCTTGCGCCGTGCGTCCGCGCCAATCCAGTCGGTGGTCCACACGGGGGAATAGACGGTTCGAAGCCGTGCATCCGGCCAGCCGCCGCGCGCCAAAGCGTCTCTAATGTCGTGCTCGATGACCTGCAGGGCCGGGCACCCGGAGTATGTCGGCGTGATCGACACGGTCAGGCGCCCGTCCGCATCGACCTCGACGTCGCGCACGATTCCGAGTTCGACGACACTCAGGACTGGCACCTCGGGGTCTGGCACGCCCTCGAGTGTCGCCCATACGGCTGCGAGATCGTGCGCCGCCGCTACCATTTCGCTCCCGGATACGACCGCTGCAGGATCTGCATCTCCGCCAGCATGATCCCCAGATGTTCGGTGTGGCGGCCGGTCCTGCCGCCGCGCTGCATGTACCCGCTCGGCGGTACGGCAAGCGTGGCGCGTTCGATCACGCCCGTGACCTGCGCGAGCCACTTGGGTTCCGCCGTCGCGAGGTCCGGAATTACCCCGGCACGAACGAGCGTCGCGTCCACATCATCGGCGAGAAACATCTCGCCCGTGTACCGCCACAGCGCGTCGAGCGCCGCCTGCGTGCGGGTGTGACTCTCACTGGTGCCATCGCCAAGGCGGATCACCCACTCGCCGGAATGCCGGACGTGATAGCGGGTCTCCTTGAGGGCTTTGCCGGCAATTCCCGCGAGATCGCCATGACTGCTCGTCGCAAGGCCCTCGAGCCGATAGTAGGCCGCCACGCTGAACAGGAATTGCCGGACGATCGTGAACGCGAAGTCGCCTTTCGGCAGCTCGGCCAGCAGCACGTTGCGGAAGTCGATCGCCTCGCGGAGATAGGCGAGCGCGTCGGCGTCCCGTCCCGCCGCTTCGGCCGCCCCAGCCAGACCGAGGAACAGCGTCGCCTGACCCACGAGATCGAGAGCGATGTTGGCGAGCGCGATGTCTTCTTCGAGAATCGGCGCGTGACCGCACCACTCGGACAGCCGATGTCCGAGTACGAGCCGGTCGTCGCCCAGACGCAGGAGGTACTGGACCAGCGCGGCTTGTACAGGGCCGTCGAGCGCCGGAGCCACAGCCGGGCGGGCGACGGGAGATGCGGTGGAGCGAGCCACGAGCCCGCCGGCTAAACGCGCACGCCGCGCGGCACGCTATAGAACTGCGGGTGCCGGTACGGCTTGTCGTTTCCGGGATCGAAGAACGGCCCACTGTCGGCTGGCGTCGACGCGGTGATCGCGGCGGTCGGCACCACCCAGATGTTCACTGCCTCCCCTCGCCGCGTATACACGTCGCGCGCGTTCTGGAGCGCGCTCTCGGCGTCCACGGCATGCACGCTGCCGGCGTGCTCGAACGGCTCGCCCCGCGGCGGCTGCACGAACACCTCCCACAGCGGCCACTGGCCGTCGGACGGCGCCGGTGTCCCGTCGTCAGCCATCGCTCAGAGCCGACGAATCAATGAATGTCACGCGGCGGCAGGCGCCGCGGCCGCGGTGTGCTTGGCCGCGTACGCGGACGCGGCCTCGCGGACCCACTCTCCGTCGCTGTGTGCCTGCCGGCGCGCCGCGAGGCGCTCCCGGTTGAGCGGACCATCGCCGTGCACCACCCGGCTGAACTCGTCCCAGTCGATCGGGCCAAAGTGCCAGTCGCCGGTGGCCGGATCGGGCCGTAGCTCGGGATCGGGGAGTTTGAGATCGATCGCCACCGCCTGCGCGACGGTGAGGTTCACGAATCGCTGGCGTAGCTCGTCGTTGCCCTTCCGCTTGACACCCCACCGCGTCAACTCCGCGGAGTTCGGCGAGTCCTTGTCCGATGGGCCGAACATCATGAGCGACGGCCACCACCAGCGATTCACGGCGTCCTGCGCCATGCGCTTCTGCTCGGGCGTGCCCGCCGCGAGCGTCGCCATGATCTCGTAGCCCTGGCGCTTGTGGAAGTTCTCTTCCTTGCAGATCCGCACCATCGCCCGCGCGTACGGACCGTACGACGCCTTGGCCAGCATCGTCTGGTTGACGATCGCCGCGCCGTCGACGAACCAGCCGATCGCGCCGATGTCGGCCCACGTCAGCGTCGGATAATTGAAGATGCTGGAATACTTCGCTTTGCCGGTCAGCAGTTGATCCACCAGCTCCGCACGGCCCACCCCGAGCGTCTCCGTGCCACAGTAGATGTAGAGACCGTGGCCCGCTTCGTCCTGCACTTTGGCGAGGAGACCCATCTTGCGCCGCAGCGTCGGCGCACGCGTGATCCAGTTTCCTTCCGGCAGCATCCCGACGACCTCGGAATGCGCATGCTGCGACATCATACGGATGAGCTGCTTGCGATATCGATCGGGCATCCAGTCCTTGGGCTCGATCGTCTCGCCGGCTGCGATTCTGGCCTCGAACTCGGTGATCGCGTCAGGGCTGTCAGGCATGCTTGTAACTCCTCTGTCCGCGTGACGAGATCGGCGCCTGCACCAGCGGCAAGTCCATGTCAGTCAACATGTTCGCGCTGTCGAATTCTACATCCACGTGACCCGCCTGGGCAAGACGAGCCCGCGGCGCGAGCCGCCAGGGTCAGCTGACGCGCGCCGGCGCGTCGCCGGGCTGGGTCTTCTGCATCACCCGGGCCGGAGCCAGCGCATCCGGAGTCTCGCCCTTGAGACCCTGCGCGAGGTCGCTGGTGGTCTCCGGCCGTGTCACGCCCCCTTGCCGGCGAACGAGCGTCAGGATGGTGTAAACCGCCACCGGCTCATCGTGCTGGTTGGTGACTTCGACGTCCCACGCGACCACGCCCTGCGGAATCTGTCCCTCGCGATCCTCCTTCACCGTCTTCTGCTTGCACGTGAGGCGCACCTGGATCGTGTCCCCCACGTAGACCGGCTTCACGAACCGCAGGCTCTCCAGCCCGTAATTCGCGAGGACTGGACCCGGGGCCGGGTCCACGAACAGCCCCGCGGCGGCCGACAGGACGAAATAGCCGTGCGCCACGCGACGCTCGAAGATCGAGTCCTTGGCCGCGATGTCGTCCATGTGGGCGTAGAAGAAGTCGCCGCTGATGCCGGCGAAGTTCACGATGTCGCTCTCGGTCACCGTCCGCCGGTGTGTGTGGAGGGTCTCGCCGATGCGAAGCTCGTCGAAGTACTTCCGGAACGGATGGATCCGGTCCGTCAGCTCCGGCGCCTTGGGCAGCCACTCGCGCGTGACCGCCGACAGCACCGCGGGGGAGCCTTGCAGCGCGGTCCGCTGCATGTAGTGGAGCACGCCGCGCACGCCACCCATCTCCTCACCGCCGCCAGCGCGCCCGGGACCGCCGTGCACGAGATGCGGCAGCGGCGAGCCGTGGCCGGTGGATTCCTTCGCGCTCGTCCGGTCCACGATCATGAGACGTCCGTGAAACGCGGCGGTGCCAGAAACAACGGTGCGCGCCGCCTCGGGATCGGCCGTGAACAGTGAGCCGACCAGCGATCCGCGCCCGAGGTTGGCGAGCGCCACGGCTTCATCGAGCGACGCATACGGCATCACGGTGTTCACCGGCCCGAACGCCTCGATGTCGTGCGGTGCCGTGCGGTCGAACGGCCGGTCATCATAGAGCAGTTGGACCGGAAAGAACGCCCCGCGCTGCGGGTCCGCCCCGACGACGCGCATGCTGTCGAAGCCACCGTACACGAGTTCCGCCGCCTTTCGCAGCTTGTCCACGTTCTGTCCGACTTCACTCACCTGCGTGCGGCCGGCAAGGGGACCCATGCGCACGCCCTCCAGGCTCGGGTCGCCGATGGTAACGCCGTCGAGGCGCTTCTTGAGCGATGCGATGACATCGTCCACCATGCCCTCCGGCACGATGGTCCGCCGGATCGCGGTGCACTTCTGCCCGGCCTTCACGGTCATCTCGCGGACGACTTCTTTGATGAAAAGGTCGAACTCGTCCGTCCCCGGCCGTGCATCCGGCGCCAGCATCGAGAAGTTGAGGGAATCCGCCTCCTGGTTGAACCGGACCGAGTGCTCCACCATCGCCCGGCCGGTCTTGAGCATCTGGCCCGTGGCCGCCGATCCGGTGAATGCGACCGCGTCCTGCTCCCCGACGTGATCGAGAAGGTCGCCCGCGCTGCCGCACAGGAGCTGGAACGCACCAGGCGGCAGGATCCCCGACTCCACCATCGCCTGCGCGACTGCTTCGGTGAGATACGATGTCACGGTGGCCGGCTTGACGATCGACGGCACCCCCGCGAGCAGCGCGGTGGACATCTTCTCCAGCATCCCCCACACGGGGAAGTTGAACGCGTTGATGTGGATCGCCGCGCCCTGGAGCGGCACGCAAATATGGCGGCCGATGAAGGTGCCGCCCTTGGAGATCATCTCCGCCGCCCCGTCCACGTAGAACGTCTCGTCGGGGAACTCGCGCCGGCCGCGGCTCGCGTAGGCGAAGAGGGTGCCAAAGCCGCCATCGATGTCGATCCAACTGTCGGTCTTGGTGGCGCCGGTCGCCTTCGAGATGTCGTAGAACCGTTCCTTGCGCGCCGTGAGATACTGAGCGAGCGCCTTGAGCATGCGGGCTCGCTCATGAAAGGTCATGGCGCGGAGCCTGGGGCCGCCGACCGTGCGCGCGTACGCCAGCACGCCGGCGAAGTCGACGCCACCCGTGCCCGCCTCGCCCACCTGGTCCCCGGTGACGGCGTTGTACAGCGCCGTCGCCTTGCCGGTCCCCTCGACCCACTCGCCGTGCACGTAATTCCTGAGCCGCATCGACCCTGACCTCGAATGTGATTCAGCCGCCGCCATCCTCGAGCCCCTGACTCCTAGTCCCTAATCCCTAGTCCCGTGTTTCCGCTCATTCCACGTCTGATAGACCGGCGCCTGGCGGGTGCGCTCCGCCGGCACCTCCCGTAACGGCTCGCAGGGCACCAGGCCCGCGTGCAGCCGCGCCGGCAGTTCCTGATAGAGCCGGGTCCCCTCGGTCTTCCAGGCCAGCATCTCGTCACTCACATCCTTCACTACTCGCGCCGGATTGCCGACGACGACTTTGCGATCCGGGATCTGCATGTCCGACGGCACGAATGTGAGCGCTCCCACGATGCAGCCCGCGCCCACCACGGCGCGATCCATCACGACGGCGTTCATTCCCACGAGCACGTTGCGGCCGATCCGCGCGCCGTGAATCACGGCGCCGTGACCGATGTGCGCCCCAGCCTCGAGCCACGCATCCACGCCGGGGAAGGAATGAATGACGCAGGTCTCCTGGACGTTGCACCCGTCTTCGATGACGACGCCCCCCCAATCCCCGCGGATCACCGCGCTGGGCCCCACGTACACGTCGCGCCCGATGATCACGTTGCCGACGACGGTCGCCCGTGGATGCACGAACGCCGACGCGTGCGCCACGGGACGGATACCCTCGAAGGCGAAGAAGTTGGACACGGCGTCTGCGGGCGCGCCGGTCATACGCGCTCGATGATGGTCGCCATTCCCTGCCCGACTCCAACGCACATCGTCGCGAGCGCGTAGCGCCCGCCTGTCGCCTCCAGCTCCCGTGCCGCCGAGAGGATGAGCCGCGCGCCACTCATGCCCAGGGGATGGCCGAGCGCGATGGCACCGCCGTTGGGATTGACGCGCGGATCATCATCCCTGAGCCCCAGCTCGCGCAGGCACGCGATCGCCTGCGACGCGAACGCTTCGTTGAGTTCGATCACGTCGATCTGCGACAGCGTGAGGCCCGTGCGGGCCAGCACCGCCCGGGTGGCGGGTACCGGGCCCATGCCCATGATGCGCGGCTCGACGCCCGCCGCGACGGTCGCCAGCGACCGGGCGAGCGGGTTGAGCGAGAACTCCTTCACGGCGCCCTCCGACGCCACGAGCAGCGCGGCCGCACCGTCGTTGATCCCGGAAGAGTTCCCCGCGGTCACCGACCCGCCCGCCCGGAACGCGGGCTTGAGCCGAGCCAACGCTTCGAGGCTCGTGTCCGGACGAATGAACTCATCGTGCTCGAACCGCCGGACTTCGCCGCGTTTGTCCCCCGGCACGTCGACGGGCGTGATCTCCGTCGCGAACCGCCCACGCGCCCGCGCCGCGGCCGCCCGCCCCTGCGTCAGGCACGCGAACCGGTCCTGGTCCTCCCGCGACACATGGAATTCGGTAGCGACGTTCTCGGCGGTCTCGCCCATCGCGTCCACGCCGTACTGCTGTCGCATGCGCGGATTCACGAACCGCCAGCCGATGCTGGTGTCGAACAGTTGCGCGTCGCGCGCAAACGCCTTGCCGCTCTTCGATAGCACGTAGGGCGCCCGCGTCATGCTCTCGACGCCGCCCGCGATATACAGGTCGCCGTCCCCGAGTCGTACCCCGCGTGCGGCATGTCCGACGGCGCTCAGTCCAGAAGCGCAAAGGCGGTTGATGGTCTCCCCGGGCACCGATACCGGAAGCCCCGACAGCAGCGACGCCATCCGCGCGACGTTGCGATTGTCCTCACCCGATTGGTTCGCGCATCCCATGATGACGTCGGTGACACGCGAGGGGTCGAGGCCGGGATGCCGGGCGAGCAGCCGCTGGATGACCAGCGCCGCCATGTCGTCCGGCCGGACGTCGCTCAGGCTCCCGCCGAACGAACCAATCGGCGTGCGAACGCCGTCGATGATGTATGCCTCACCCATCCTGGACATTCTCCGGCTGCATCTCGCGTTGTGTGCGGTACACGGTCCCGCGAAACAGGGCGACGACGGCGCCGTGCTGGTTGCGGACGATCACGCGATAGAACGCCAGGCGGCCGCCGACGCCCTCCTCGGCCGCGACCGCGGTCAGGACATCACCCAGCGCCACCGGCGCCACGTACGAAATGCCGTTCTCCACACTCATCGACACACGCCCGTGGGTGTTCGACGCGAACGCCAGCGCGCTATCGGCCAGCGAATACGTGACACCCCCGTGGCAGACGCCGAAGCCATTGAGCATCTCGCGGCGGACGGTCGCGCGCACGGTACACGCCGCCGGCGCCAGCGCGACGACTTCCACGCCCAGCCACGCGCTGAACCCGTCGCTCACCCGCATGGCGCCCACGAGCCGCTCCGCGCGCGCCTGCGCGTCCTCCGCGACGATCTCGCCTGGCAATGGGGTCATGTGAACCGCCGCCCCTCCCGGACCATCCGCTTGAGTAACGCACTCGGACGGTACCGGTCCTCTCCGTATTCCTGCTCCAGGGCGGTGAGCCTCGTGAGCACCCGGTCCAGGCCCATGTCGTCCCCCCAGGCGAGCAATCCCTTGGGGTAATTTACTCCCTTCAGGACCGCCAGATCGACGTCCGCGGGCGAGGCGACGCGCCAGAGCACGGCATCGACGGCCTCGTTGATCAGCATGACGAGGATGCGCTCGAAGATCTGGCCGCCAAGCTCGCGATCCTCCCGCGGCTTCGGCCGCGCGGCGCCTTCGCGATAGTCGTAAAACCCGCGTCCGGTCTTCCGCCCCAGCATCCCCGCGTCGACCAGCCGCTGCTGGGTGATGGAAGGCTTGTAGCGCGGGTCGTAGAAGAACGCCTCGAAGATCGACCGCGTGACCGCGAAGTTGACGTCGTGGCCGATCAGGTCCATCAGCTCGAAAGGGCCCATCCGGAATCCGCCGATCTCGCGCATCGCCCAGTCGATGGTCGCCACATCGGCGACGCCCTCGTCGTTGAGCCGGAGCCCCTCGCCGTAAAACGGACGCGCGATCCGGTTGACGATGAACCCCGGCGTGTCGCTCGCGAGCACCGTGGTTTTGCCCCAGCCATCGACCAGCGCGCGCACCTCCGCCGTAATCTCTGGGGACGTCCCCAGCGCGGGAATGATCTCTACCAGCGCCATGACCGGCGCGGGATTGAAGAAGTGCACGCCGAGCACGCGCTCGGGACGGGCGCACGCCGCCGCGATCGCCGCCACCGGCAGCGACGAGGTGTTGGTCGCCAGGATGCATTCCGCCGGCACCACCCGTTCCAGCCCGGCGAACAGGTCCCGCTTGATGCCCAGCACCTCGACGACGGCTTCGATTACGAGCGCGCAGCCGGCGACGGCGTCGAGCCCCGCTCCCGAGGGTGCATGGTGCCAGTCGATGCGGGCGATGGCGGCCGTCCCCGCAATGCTCTCCAGCCGCTTCTTCTCGACGTCACGCTGGATGGCGCGGTCGACGCCGGATTTGCCGCGCGCGAGCGCCTCGGTGCTCGTGTCCACGACGACGACCGGGTGCCCCGCGGTGGCCGCGATCTGTGCGATCCCGCTGCCCATGGCGCCGGCACCGACGATCCCGATGCGCGCGCCACGCGTGATGGGCATGGACGCTACCGGCCGGTGAACGACGGCGCGCGCTTCTCCTGAAAGGCCCGCACGCCTTCCGTGTGATCCGACGTGCGGCCAGCCTCCCGCTGCAGTCTCGCCTCGAGCGCCAGTTGCGCCTCGAGGTCGCTCCCCAGCGACGCGTTGAAGGCGCGCTTGATCAGCCCGAGCGCACGCGTGGGCTGGCCCGCCAGTTGCCGCGCGAATCTACCCGCTGTCTCCATGAGGGCCTCGGCGGGCGCGACGTCGTGAATCATCCCCCAGTCCTTGGCCTGCTGTGCGGCCACCTTGCCACCCAGCATCGCGAGACTCGTCGCGCGCGCCAGCCCGACGAGCCGCGGCAGGAAAAAGGTGCCGCCGTTGTCGGGAATCAGCCCGATCTTCACGAACGCCTGAATGAACGACGCCTCGGCCGACGCGATCACGAAATCCGCCGCCAGCGCGATGTTGGCGCCGGCCCCCGCCGCCACGCCGTTGACCGCCGCCACTACTGGCTTTTCGAGCCGCCGGATCGCCAGGATCAACCCGTTGTAGCCGACGACGATGTCTCCGATGTCAGGCACGGGTTTGCCCGGTGGCGGCGCCGCCTCGGCCAGATCCTGCCCCGCACAGAACGCCCGCCCCGCACCCGTGAGCAACACCGCGCGCACCGTGGCATCGGCCCCCGCACCCTCGAAGGCCTGGCGCAGTTCGGTGACCATCCCCCGGTTGCAACTGTTGAGCACTTCGGGCCGGTTCATTGTCAGCGTCAGGACCCCCGCGTCGGCGCTGCGGAGGATGAACCGATTGTCCATGTGCACCTCGCGGGTCCCTCGGTAAGGACGCAGCCGCCGGCCGGCAGCCGCGCGACCGAAGATTAACGGGGCGGAGCCGCCCCGGCATCCGCTCCGGTGTGCGTGCCGGTGCCAGCCCGGGGGTGCACCGCTCGAGCGCGGGTCACCCGAAGCGGCAGACGTCCTCGACGCTGATGTTCCCGCCGCACAGGAAGAGCACCACGTGGTCGTTGGGCCCGAACCGGTCCCGCAACCGCTCGGCTGCGGACAGCGTGCAGGAACCCGCCGGCTCGACCAGCAGCTTGGTCCGTTCGAGGAGAAACCGCATCGACGCGACCGCCTCCGTGTCGCTCACCACCGTTACCAACTCCACGTACCGCTGCACGGCAGCGAGTGTCTCCGGCGACGCCGCGGGTGCGCCGAGGGTCCGCGCGATCGACGTGACCGCAGGCAGGGTGATGACATCGTTCGCCGCCAGCGCCTGCGCCATGCAGTCGGCGCCCTCGGTCTCCACACCCCAGATCCGCGCAGCGGGCAGCCGCTCCTTCACCGCGGTGGCAATGCCCGCAATCAGCCCCCCGCCGCCGATGCTGACGAAGACATCGGTGAGCTGCGGGCAGTCGTCGGCGATCTCGAGCCCCGCCGTCCCCTGGCCCGCCATGACGAGCGGATCGTTGAACGGATGGACCGCCACCCAGCCCTTGGTCCCGTACTCCTCCATCGCCGCGAACCCGTCGAGCGACGTCGGGGTGAACGACACCTCCCCGCCGTACCCGAGCGTGGCATCCACGTAGTTCGCCGGTGTCGCCTTGGGCATGAAGATCAGCGCCCGCATCCCGAGCGTGTGGGCCGCGTACGCCACCGCCTGGGCGTGATTGCCGCCGCTCATCGCCACGACGCCGTGCCCGCGTGCACCGTCCGGGATGCACAGCATCTTGTTGAACGCGCCACGCACCTTGAAGGCCCCGGTTTTCTGAAACACCTCGGCCTTGAGGTAGACGTTGGTCCCCAGGCGCCGGCTGAGTGTCTCGCTCCTCATGAGGGGCGTGCGTTTGAGGTAGGGCGCGATCCGCACCCGCGCGGCCTCGATGTCGGAAAGCGTGACGGGGTCGAACGTCGTCTGAGCCGGCATGTCCATCCCTATTGAATCTGCGAACCGCGCCGGGCCGTGTTTGTGCCCGGCTATCTGCCGGCGGAACCGCCGGCCTCACGTCAATCATCACCAGGCGTCACGCCCCGCGCGAGTGGATTCCTGCACTCCGGCCGCCAGGGGCGACGGCGCGGCGGGCTGTCGGACGTCGCGCTCGGACGCCAACTTCGAGGCAGTGGCCAACACCGCGAGCATCTACAATTTCGACATTGAGCTGTCGGACGTCGACCGCCATGTCTACGAGTCACTGCATCTGCGCGTGGCGCGGCATCCGTCCGAGACGGAGGCCTTCCTCCTCGCCCGGGTCCTCGCCTACTGCCTCGAGTACACCGAAGGCATCACCTTCGGGCACGGGCTCGCCGAGCCCGGTGAGCCGGCGCTCGCGGTGCGCGATCTCACGGGAGCGCTCCGCGTGTGGATCGACATCGGCGCGCCCGACGCGGAGCGCCTGCACAAAGCCAGCAAGCTGTCGCCACGTGTCGTGATCTATACCCACAAGGATCCCGCACTGCTCGCCCGGCAACTCGCGGGCGAACGCATCCACCACGCGGAAGCTCTCGAGCTCTATGGACTGGACCGCGAGTTCCTCGCTGCGCTGGCCGCCCATCTCGCCCGGCGAACCGCATTCGCCCTTACCGTCACGGAGCGGGAGTTGTATCTCACGGTCGGTGATGTCACACTGACGAGCCGCGTCGATCGCGTCCCGATCGGCGCAGGCATCCCGTAGACCCGACTGCCTCTCGCGGCGCCAGCAGGGGGCCTTGTCTTGTCAAACAGTCGTTTCATACGCATGTTAGAACCCGCGTTCGGGCATGATCTCACCTGAGACCCCGGTCGCCCTCACGCCTTCCGCTGCCCGCGATCGCCACTATGCCCCGTAAGCAGCTATCCGTCATCATCGCCGTTATCCTGGTGCTCGCGATCGGTATCGTGTGGTTCGTCACGACCCGGCCCGGGGACCTCACGCTGACCGGGATCGTGACTACCGACGACGTGGTCGTCAGTCCCCTGGTCGGCGGCCAGATCGAGACGATGTTCGTCAAGGAAGGCGATTCCGTCGCGCCGAACGAGATCCTGGCGCGGCTGGTGCCTCTGGAGCTTCAAGCCGATACCGCCTACTACTCGCACAGCACCGCCGAAGGCGCGGTCCGCGTCCAGGAAGGCGAAGCGTCGGTCCGGCTGCAGACGATGCAGACGCAGGAAGGGATCTCGCAGGCGTCATCGACGCTTGCCGCCGCGGTGGCCCAGCAGTCCGAAGCCGCCGCCAACCTGTCGAACGCCAAGACGGTGCTCGACCGCTACGAGGTGCTGGGCCGCGCCGGTGCCGTCGCCCAGCAGGACCTCGATCAGCAGCGGACGGCGTATTCCGTCGCCAAGGCCCGCGCCGAGGCGGCGGACAAACAGGTCGGCGCACAGCGCGCCGCCCTCGCGCTCGCCGAGGCGGCCGCCGAGCAGGTGGCGATCAAGCGCAGCCAGTTGGGTGCCGATCGGCAGCAGCGGCAGGCCGCCGCCGCGCAGCAAGCCAAGGCGGACGTGCGGCTGGCCTATACGCAAATCCGTTCGCCCATCCGGGGTTTCGTCGACGTGCGTGCCGCGCTCGGTGGCGAGGTGGTCAACGCCGGGCAGCCGATCGTGACGCTCATCAACCCGGATTCGCTCTGGGTGCGCGCCGACGTCGAGGAGACGTACATCGACCGCATCCGCCTCGGTGACACCCTCACGGTGCGCCTCCCCTCCGGGACGGAACGACAGGGCACGGTCTTCTACCGCGGCGCCGACGCCGGCTTTGCCACGGCGCGCGACGTCAGCCGGTCCAAGCGCGACATCAAGACGTTCGAGATCCGCCTGCGGGTCGACAACCACGACCGGCGGCTCGCCGTCGGCATGACCGCCTACGTCCTGGTCCCACCGCCGAAGCGATCATGAGCGAGATCGCCGTTCGCCAGATCACGAAGACGTTCGGCACGTTCACGGCCGTCGACGCGATCTCCTTCGAGGTCGGAGCGGGAGAGATCCTCGGGCTTCTGGGCCCCAACGGCGCCGGAAAGTCCACCCTGCTCCGCATGCTCACGACGCTCATCGAGCCGACGTCCGGCACCGCGGTGATCGCCGACGCCGACATCGTCGAGCGCCCGGACGAGGTCCGCCGCGCCATCGGCGTGATCGCGCAGGCCATGACCAGCGACCAGGAGCTGACGCCGCGCGAGAACCTGAGCATCTTCGCGAAGCTCTACGGAGTTCCCTCCGAGAAGCGCAACCGGCTCATTGACGAGTTGCTGGCCGCGGTCGAGTTAAGCGCCTGGGCCGACAAACCCGTCAAGCAGTTGTCGGGCGGAATGCGCCGCCGCGTCGAGATCGCGCGCGCCCTCGTGCACGAGCCACAGATCTTCTTTCTCGACGAGCCGACCACCGGACTCGATCCCGTGTCCCGCACGGGCGTCTGGGACATGCTGCGGCGCATCAAGGCGGAACGCGATCTGACGGTACTGCTCACCACGCACTACATGGACGAGGCGGACAAGCTCTGCGACCGCATCGCGATCGTCGATCATGGCAAGTTGATCGCGCTCGACTCGCCGATGCGCCTCAAGGCCGCCGTGTCGGGCGTCTCGACGGTCGAGGTGAGTTTCGGCGGTACGCCCGCCGATTGGCGCGGGCGGCTCGCGGGCCTGCCAGGCGTCGACAGCGTGACGGGCGATGGATCGCAGTTCCGGCTGACGTCGCACGCCGGGGCCGCCACGACAGGCGCCGTGCTCGCCGAAGCCGCGGATCGCGGCGTCACGGTCGAATCGATCAGCGTCGCCAATACGACGCTCGACGACGTGTTCCTGCATTTCACCGGACGCCAGCTCCGGGATCAACTCCAGGGACCGTCGATGGCCGACAGCCCCTTCATCCTGCGCCGCTGACCGGATCCGCGATGCTGCGCATCTGGGCCATGGTCGAGCGGGATCTGCGACGGTTTCGCAAGAGCCCGATGCTCATCGTGATGTCGCTCGTGCTCCCGCTCTTCCAGCTCGTGATCCTGGGATACGCGTTCGGCGGCACGGTGCACCACCTCCGCGTGGGCGTCATCGATCAGGACGGCGGTCTCCCGGCCGTCAAGCTGCGCGAGCTGACGGTGGCCGTCGCCGGCAACGCGAAGACGTTCGAGACGATCAGCTACTCCGATCCGGGCACCGCACTCGCCGACCTCCGCGCCGGCCGGCTCAACGGCGTGCTGACGATCCCGCCCGGCTTCTCGCGCCGCGTGCTGGCCAAGGACGCGCCCCACATCGCCCTGATCGAGGACAACACCGACAACTTCGTGACGAGCGCACTCTCCGGAAGCATGTCGGGGATGGTGGACGCCTACAACGAAGACCAGCCCGGCGCCGCACGCATCCCGTCGCAGGCCCGACTCGACGTGGTCGAGGTCTACCCGTTCGTCCCGTACATCCAGTACCTGCTGTCGGGCACGATCCTGCTCGCGATCTTCACGATGGTCATGATCGGTGGCGGGATCATCTTCATCGACGACAAGGCGCGCGGCCTCCACGAGGGCTACCTCGTCACGCCAATCAGCAAACTGGAACTGATCCTCGGCTTCGTCATCTCGGGCGCGATCAAAGCGGTGCTCGCGGGGACGGTCCTAATGACGCTCGGCTCCATCATCGCTGGCATCCCCGATCCGCTCGCGCCGCTCCGGCTGTTCCGGCTCCTCATCGTCGTTATCGTCACATCGCTGGCACTCGTCAGCATGATGTTCATGATCATGGTACGGATGAGCGACCCGCTCGTCCCGCGGGCACTCTTCGGCGTCCTCAATACGCTGCTCTATTTCCCGAGCGGTGCTGTCTACCCGCAGCAGGCTTTCCCGCCCTGGATGCGCGCGCTGGCCAGAGTGGACCCGTTCACCTATGGCGTGCACGCCTTCAAGTGCCTGCTGCTCAAGAATACGGGCTTCGCCGCGATCGGCCCCGACCTCGCCTTTCTCGGCCTGTTCACGGTGGCGTCGATGACCATCGCCACGCTGTTGTTCCGCCGAACGCTGTGAGAGACGGGCCGTGAGACACGGACATGCGCGGCTGCTCCGGGCGGCAATCCGGCCCCATGACCCCCACGGCGAAGGTACGGCCACACGGGAGCGCCTGCTCAATACCGCGATCCGGCTCTTCTCGCAGCGTGGCTTCGAGCACGTGGCGGTTCGTGACATCTGCCGGGAGGCCGGCGCCAACCTCGCCGCGGTGAACTACCACTTCGGCGACAAGCTGGGCCTCTACATGGCGGTGGTCGACGTGGCGGTCGGGATCGCGCTCGAAGTCAACGCCCTCACAATGCTCCCCGGCACGATCCACTCCGCCGAAGAGCGTTTCCGCCACTACGTGCACGTGTACGTCGGGCAGTTAATGAATGTCGATGCCCGGACGTCCTGGTGCCACGAGCTGATTCAGCACGAACAGGTCGATCCCACTCCGGCGGCGAATGTCTTCTTCGAGAAGGCCATCCGTCCGCGGATCGCCTATCTGGGAGGGGTCATCGCCGAGTTGATCGGCTGCCCGCCGGACGACACGAGAGTGTCACGCAGCGTCGCGGGCGTGCAGGCACAATGTCTCTTCTACCGCCCTGACCCCTTCCGCGTCGCCGTGCTCGGTGAGTGGCCCGTCCGCGGCGACTCACCCCGCGCCGTCGCCGACCACATCATCGCGTTCTCCCTGGCCGGCATCCGCGCCATCAGGTGATGCGCGGGACGATCTCCGGCTGATCGAACCGGTGTCCGCAGAACCGGCACTTCACCGCGGCCGCCTTCACGCTCTCCGCGCAATCCGGACAGACCTTGGTGTCGGCCTTCGCGGAGGGGATCAGCACCACGATGATCAGCGCGAACGGCCCCAGGAGCGCGCCGAGCATCGCCCAGCGGAAGACATTGTGCCCCCGGCGTGCGGCGAAGTACGCCGTCGCAAGCGCGAAGACGAACGACAAAAAGGTCGTCACCCACAGGGTTGCCATGAGGTGCGACTGGATCGCCGCCAACTGCGCCTGCAGCGACTCCACCTGTGTCGGCAGATCGTCCATCGGGCACCTCTCCCCTGAAGGCAGTCCGCCCCGGAGGTCTGGCAGACGGACCGGCTCACCGTCCAGCTAGCGTAAGCTACGCGCCGTTTGCGCAAACCGGAGGACGCGTGACGGACGATCCGGTGGCGCCTGACCCGATCATGACGAAGACGTCATGATGGGCGACCCCCGCGCCCGCGGGCCTGAAGGCGGTCCTGCACAAAATCACTGTCGCAATGGGCTGTCATCCCATATTCTGTGAGGCACCCATGCAGCCGGCCAACGGGCACCCCCTCACGATCCCCGACTCCATCGATGGCACTGGCATTCGCCGCAGTGTCCTCGAGGACCTCGCGCTCAAGACGATCTTCGTCGAGGGCGAGGTGTCCGTGCGTGTCCTGGCCGACCGGATGGGAGTCGGATTCGCCGTCGCGGAAGATCTCTTCCAGCGGCTACGGAAGCGGAAGCTCTGCGACGTCACTGCGATGGACGGTCTCGTCCCGCGCATCACGCCCAACGGCAACGGTGCCGCCCGTGCCCTCGAGCTACTCGCCGCGAACCAGTACGTCGGCCCGGCACCCGTCTCCCTCGCCGACTACGTGCACCGCGTCCGCGAGCAGAGTGTCGGACTGGTCGAAGTGGGCGCCGCCGACGTGGACCGTGCATTCGAAAAGCTGGTCCTCGGACCCGACCTTAGGAAGCAGCTCGGCATCGCGATCCTGGCGGCGCGATCCATTGTTCTGTACGGCCCCAGCGGAACGGGAAAGACCGCGATCGCGGAGCTGATTCCGGATGTCTATCAGGGCGGCGTCTGGATTCCTTACGCGGTGGAGCACGACAGCCAGATCATCACGGTCTACGACCCGACGGTGCACCGCCGGATCGAGCGCCCGCCAAACCAGAATAACGATCGCCGGTGGGTGCTCTGCGAACGGCCGCGCGTCACGGTAGGCGGAGAGCTGACGATCGAGATGCTCGATCTGCAGTTCAATCCCACCAGCAATGTCTATGTCGCGCCGCTGCAAATGAAGGCCAACAACGGCGTGCTGATCGTCGACGACTTTGGGCGCCAGCGCATCCCGCCCGAGGCCCTGCTCAACCGATGGATCGTGCCGCTCGATCGCAAGATCGACTTTCTCACGCTCCGCGGCGGCAAGAAGTTCGAGATGCCGTTCGACTGCCTCGTGATCTTCTCGACGAACCTCGAGGCGGCCGGCGTCTTCACGCTCAATCACGAGACGTCGGCCCTCAACGACGATGCGTTCCTGCGGCGCATCCCCAACAAGATCCGCCTCGACTTCGTGTCCGACGACGAGTTCCGCGAGATCTTCCGCGGCGTCTGCACGGATTTCAAAGTGCCCTACGATGGCGCCATGGCGGACCATCTCATGATGTACCTCCGGAGCGACCTCCAGCAGCAGCTCCGCCCCTGCTACGCCCGCGACCTCGTGCAACAGGTCTGCTGGGAAGCGCAGTTCGAAAAACGACCGCCTGTGCTGGACTGGCCGTCGCTCACCCGAGCTTGCCACACGTACTTTCTGGCGTCCGGAGTGGTCAGGTAACAGCGAGTTGAGCGATCAAGCTCCTCGTCCACTTCCTACCTGAAGCTCTTGGTCTACTTTCTACTTTCTACTTTCTACTTTCTGTACCGCTACTCTCTATCTTGAAACTCAGCAGGCGAGCGTCTCCCGTCTGTCAATTCACGACGGAAAACGCAGAGTGTAGCAAGACCGAAAGTAGAAAGTAGAGGGTAGCAAGTAGCCCCCCACCAACTCTTTGCTTACGAGACCTCTGTGGATATCGGATTCATCGGCCTCGGCAGCATGGGCCACGGCATTGCGGCCAATCTCGTCAGAGCCGGACACAACGTCCGCGTCTGGAATCGTTCCCGCGGGCCCGTCGACGAGCTCGCACGACTGGGTGCGCACGGCGTCGCCGCCGCCCGCGACGCGTTCACGGGCGACGCAGTCTTCTCCATGCTCGCCGCCGACGATGTCGTCCGCTCGGTCATCATCGATGAAGGCCTCATCGCCCGGGGGCCCCGCGGCCTCGTGCATGTCAACCTCGCGACGATCTCGGTCGCCCTCGCGCGAGAGTTGGCCGAGCTTCACCGCGCACGCGGGATCGGGTACGTCGCCGCGCCCGTATTCGGCCGGCCGGATGTGGCGGCCGCCGGGAAGCTGCACGTCCTCGCCGCCGGCGACCCGGCCGCAATCGCGCGCGTCCAACCGCTGCTCGACACGATCGGCCAGAAGACGTGGCCGGTGGGCGCCGAACCCCACCGCGCCAATGTCGTCAAGATCGCGGGCAATTTCATGATCGCCTCCGCGATCGAGACGATGGGCGAAGCCGCCGCGATGGCGGAGGGCTATGGCGTCACCGCCGCCGAGCTGCTGGACGTGCTGACGAACGCGGTATTCCCGGCGCCCGTGTACAAGAACTACGCGGGCATCATCGCGGCCCAGCGCTACGAACCGGCGGGCTTCAAGCTCGCCCTGGGGCTCAAGGACGTGCGCCTGGCGCTCGCAGCCGCGGACGCGGTCAACACCCCGCTGCCGTTCGCCAGTGTGCTGCGCGACAACCTGCTGGAAGCGGTCGCTCACGGCGATTCTGAGCTCGATTGGTCAGCGATCGCCGACGTCGCGCGGCGGCACGCCGGCCACGAAGGCCGGCACGGCAGCAATCCGGCGCCGGCCTGACCGCGCCTCACGGGCGCCCGCGAGCGGCATGAGCAGATCGGCTGCCGAGACGCCACCCGTCCGTATGCATTCGGTTGCGCTGCTCGGCATCCCGTACGACGCCGCCTCCTCGTTCCTCCGCGGACCGGCCGCGGCGCCCCCCGTTATCCGCGCCGCGCTGCTCTCGGACTCCACGAACGGGTGGAGCGAATCCGGGATCGATGTCCGCGGCGGCGGCGCGCTCCGCGACGCGGGCGACGTCGCGCTCGATCAGGGTAGCGACGTCCGGGCGCCGATCGAGTCCGCGGTGCAGTCCATCCTGGGCAGCGGCGCCCGGCCGCTCTGCCTGGGCGGCGACCACTCGGTCACATATCCCGTCTTACGCGCTGTCCGGCGCCAGTACCCGAGGTTGTCGCTGCTGCACCTCGACGCACACTCCGATCTCTACGACGCGTTCGAGGGAGACCGGCTCTCGCACGCCTGCCCCTTCGCCCGGATCATGGAGGAGCGGCTCGCCGACCGGCTGGTGCAGGTCGGGATCCGCACCATGAATCCGCACCTTGAGGCCCAGGCGGACCGGTTCGGCGTCGAGGTGATCACGATGGATGACTGGGACGACGCATCCGAGATCTCGTTCGATACGCCGGTCTACGTATCGGTGGACATCGACGTCCTCGACCCCGCGTTCGCGCCCGGCGTCTCGCACCGCGAACCAGGCGGCCCCTCTGTGCGCGATGTTCTGCGCGTGCTTCGTCGCACGCCGGGCGACTTCATCGGGGGGGATGTCGTCGAGTTCAACCCAGCGCAGGACCCCACTGGTGTGACCGCCTGGGTTGCCGCGAAAATCGTGCGCGAGTTGGCGGCGCGGCTCATGACCGCGACGCCCTGACCGTCAGTCCTCGCTGCGCACCGCGGAACTCGGCAATGCTTTCCACGCCTCATCCGCGTGGGCCGGCAACTCCCCCTGGTGTCGCAGAAACGTCGCGATGGCCCAGCGCTGCTCCGGCGATAGGGTCTGCGCGTAGGATGGCATGCCGGTGAGCCGGATGCCGTGTGTGATCTTCCAGTACGTTTCCGCGATGGAATCGTCCGTCACGTCATGCTTCGCAAACTGCGGTGGCGGCTGATAGAGGCCTTTGGCGATCGGCGACGGCTCTCCGTCCGACGTCCCATGGCAGGCCGCGCAGTGCGTCCCGTACAGCCGTACGCCGCGGGTGAGCGTCGAATCGTTGACGGGCAGTGGGTCCGACAACCCCTGTATCCCGCGGTCGATCGCCGCGTTGAGCGCTCGCTTGGCGATCCACCGTTCGACAACCGGCGGTTTCGCGTCGGCGTTCGCGGGTATCATGCCCTCTACGAGGGCGGCGTAACCGAGTATCAGCAGCAAAACGGGGGTCGCGATGGCGGTCGCGAGAATCACGGTCGCCTTGCGAGGTTGATCTGGCATCGAGGGGAGTGAGAAGGAAGAAGGGCGAAGGATGACAGCGTGTCGGGAACGAAAGCTACGGGACCGAACCCCGCCTCGCACATACGGCACGCCGCCCGGCGGCGCGATGGCCGGCGGGCGGCGTCTACATCGAGCGGTCGCTGCGCCGCGATCTAGTGCAGGTCCGCACGGACCTCGGTGTCGGACTGCCCCAGTGCCAGTTGCGCCTTCGGCACATGAACCGCCGCGAAGATCGCCGCATGCTGGATCGCCCAGTCCAGCGCATAATCGGCCACTTCCTCCCAGCCCGGCAACCCAAGCGTGTAGTGCGAGCGCTCGGGGTACTCCTTGAGCGCCGTGATCGCCTTCGACTTGCTGTATAGTTTGAAGTTCGCCTTGGTGACCGAGGCCGGGACAACGTGGTCCCTGCCCCCGGCGATCAGCAGCAGCGGCGCACGCGTGTCGTTGTGGAAATTGACGGTCGTCGCTGCGTGCGGATTGAAATTCGCGAGGCTGGCCTGGAAGAGCACGTGGTCCGGACCCGGCACCGCGTAGCGCTCATACACCACCTGTGACTCCACTTCGCTCAGTGTGTTGGTGAACGCGTAGTGGAAATGCTCCGCCGAGATCGGCAGCGCCCGATGGTTGTTGGCAGGGTTGCTCAGCACCGGGAACGCCACCCGCAGCGTCGAAAGTGGCAGCGTCAGGATGCCCTTCACAGGAGCAGGATCGATGGCCACGCCTGCCGCGCCCAGGCCCCGATCCAGGAGCATCTGCGTGAAGAGCCCACCGAAGGAATGGCCCATGATGATCGGCGGGGTCTCGAGATCCCGGATGATCCGATCGTAATGATCGACGATGTCCGCGACGCCCAGGCCGGCGATCGCGGAGGGATCGCGGCGCAGGGCCTCGATGTCACCCTCCATGCCCGGCCAACTGCGCGCGATCACTTTGTACCCTCGCTCTCGATATCGCGCTACCCAGTGCTCCCAACTGAGCGCGGTCATCCACAAGCCGTGGATCAGCACAACCGTGTCCGCCGCCCGGGAATCGGAAGTCGGTCCTGTCATGGCTCGCTCCTGTGTGTGCATCCGCCGAAAGGGCCACCGCCCAAGCGCCCTCTCGATATGATAGCACCCCGCTGAATCCGGGCGCCCAGCGCATGTAACGGCCTCGTCTAAACGGTGTCGAATTCGCTTCCACTCGTTCGACGATACCCTGGAGCCTAGCTTTCGCCGGTCGGAATCACCGGGGGCTCGGCTCACCAACCCCGACCACACGAGGCCTGACCATGCGTTTCATGATGCTGATGATCCCCAAGGGCTACGAATCCGCGAAGCCCGGCACCTTGCCCGACGCCAAAGCCGTGTCGAACATGATGAACTACAATGAATCGCTCGGGAAGGCCGGCGTGCTGCTCGCGCTGGATGGGCTCCACCCCCCGTCGATGGGGGCCCGCGTCACCTTCAAGGGCGGCAAGCCCACGGTCACCGACGGCCCGTTCGCCGAGGCCAAGGAGGTCCTCGGCGGCTACTGGATGCTCCAGGTGAAATCGAAGGCCGAAGCCATCGAGTGGGCGTCACGCTGCCCCGCGTCGGACAACGAGACCATCGAGGTCCGCCAGGTGTTCGAGATGTCCGACTTTCCGTCCGACGTCCATGAAGTCGCGGCACAATTCCCGGAGAGCAGGGCAGCGGCCGCCGTGAAGGCACTGGGGTAGCCCCCTGGCCCGGCCCCCAGAGGTACCGCAACCCGCCGGGGTAGACGACCCGGCGGCGACACATCGGGCGATCGAGGCGGTGTGGCGCATCGAATCGGCGAAGCTCATCGCGGGCCTGTCCCGGATCGTCCGTGATGTCGGCCTGGCCGAAGATTTGGCGCAGGACGCATTCGTCGCCGCGCTGGAGCAATGGCCCGCCTCGGGCGTCCCTGACAAGCCGGGTGCGTGGCTTATGGCCACCGCTCGCCATCGCGCGATCGATGCGATCCGCAGCAGCAAACGGCACCAGCAGAAGCACGAACAGCTCGGTCACGAGATCGACTCGCAGCAGGAGTCCACGGTCTCGGATCTCATGACGTCCATCGACGACGACGTCGGCGATGACCTACTCCGCCTCATGTTCACGGCGTGTCACCCGGTCCTCTCGACCGAAGCCCGCGTCGCACTGACGCTGCGTTTGCTGGGCGGGCTCACCACCGAGGAGATCGCACGCGCGTTTCTCGCGCCGGTCGCGACCGTCGCCCAGCGGATCGTCCGTGCGAAACGCACACTCACCGAGGCCAGGGTCCCGTTCGAGGTTCCGCGAGGGGCGGATCGCGCGGCACGACTGTCGTCGGTGCTCGAGGTTCTCTACCTGATCTTCAACGAGGGGTACTCGGCGACCGCGGGCGACGACTGGATGCGCCCTGCACTTTGTGAGGATGCACTCCGGATCGGCCGCATTCTGGCCGGACTCGCGCCGGGAGAGTCCGAGGTGCACGGGCTCGTCGCCCTCATGGAGATCCAGGCGTCCCGCGCACACGCGAGAGTCGGCGCCGGCGGCGAGCCAGTGCTGCTACTCGACCAGGACCGGTCCCGCTGGGATCACATCCTCGTCCGCCGCGGGCTGGCCGCGCTCGATCGTGCAGAAGCGCTCGGCGGCGCGCTCGGTCCTTACGCGCTTCAGGCCGCGATCGCGGCGTGCCATGCTCGCGCCCTGACTGCCGCCGACACCGACTGGACGCGCATCTGTGCACTCTACGACGCACTGGCACAGCTCGCGCCGTCGCCGGTCGTGGAGCTCAACCGCGCCGTCGCCCTGTCGATGGCGTTCGGCCCAGCGGCCGGCCTCGCCGTCGCCGATATGCTGCGAGGAGAGCCGCTGCTCCAGCAGTACCACTTGCTGCCGAGCGTCCGTGGCGACCTGCTCGCGAAACTTGGACGATTCGGCGAAGCGCGCGCGGAGTTCGAACGTGCAGCATCACTCACCCAGAACGCCCGGGAGAGGGCGCTTCTGATGCGACGCGCTGCCACCTGCCTCAAGGACGGCATACTGTCCTAAAGAAGGAACGACACGGAGCGGTTTTGTGACGTGACGGGGGGCACTACTTCCCCGTCCTCTATGGTGCTCCGCCAACGACCTATCTCTGGACTGCCGTCTCGGTGACTGACGCCTCAGCACTCCGCACCACAAGCGACCGGCATCTGACGGCGCGGCTCCTCGAGGGAGAGCGAATCGAAGCCGAGCGCGTGCTCAATGGAGTACGCGCTGCGGTGCTGATCATGCTGGCATGCGCCGGTCTGATGTACGCGACGGTGCTGACCCGAGGGCTCGCGCTCGTCAACGTCGGCGTGCTCGTCCCAATGCTCGTGTGGACGATCGCCCAGTACATCTGGATTCACCGGCCGCACCGATCCTTTGAGTGGCTGACGACCGTCAATGCTGCGGTCGACATCTCGGCGGTGACGGCCATCCTCTGCGGCTACGGGTTCGTGGGATCGCCCGATCTCGCCGTGCAATCGCCGATCTGGCTCGCCTATTTCGTCATTCTTGCGGCGCGGCCCTTCACTGGCTCCGCCCGTCGCGCGGCCGTCGCTTCGGCGATCGCGGTCGCGGAATACGCGATCATGATCGCGCTCTTCGTGGGGGTGGGACACCTCGCGATGCGTGACAACCCGCTGTCGGTCGCCGAGCTGGGCGGGACCTCGGTGTTCGGGGAGATCGCGAAGATCGGCTTGCTTGCCGCCGGGGGCGCCACCGCGACGTACGCGACGTTGTGGTGCGAACGGACGCTCCGTCGAACGAGCTCCGCGCTGCGTGAGAGCGAGGCCGAGCTGCGCGCGCTGATCGGCGCCATGTCGGACGTGATCGTGGTCCTGGATCGCGATGGCCGGTATCTCAAGATCGCGGCCAGTGGCGCCGGCGCTGCACACCGTCCGCCGGCCGACTGGATTGGCCGCCGCGTTCAGGATGTCCTGACGCCCAAGGACGCGAGCATGATCGCGAACTGCGTGACCCGCGCGCTCGAGTCGCACCAGCCGATCGACGTCGAATACAGCGTCGCGGGTACGGGGGAGACGACGTGGATCGCCGGCACGATTTCTCCCATGACGGACGACTCCGTGGTCTGGGTGGCGCGGGACGTCACATCCCGCAAGACGCTGGAATTCCAGCTCTCATACCAGGCCCTGCACGACCCCTTGACCGGCTTGGCCAACCGGGTGCTCTTCCACGATCGCGTCGAGCACGCGTTCGCCGCGGCGGAGCGGGCCGGCGGCCGCATCGCAGTCGTGTTCCTCGACGTCGACGAGTTCAAGACCGTCAACGACAGCCTCGGACACGGCGCCGGCGACCAGTTGCTCATTACCCTCGCCCACCGGTTGCTGAACGCCACGCGCGGATGCGACACCGTGGCGCGCCTCGGCGGCGATGAGTTCGCGGTGCTCATCGAACATGCCAGCGCCGATGCCGACGCGCTCATTGTCGCCGGCCGGATCGGAGCAGCGCTCCGCACCCCGTTCCGGCTGGGCGCAAGCGAGTTGTCGGTGAGCGCGAGCATCGGGATCGCGCGCGCGAGTAACGACGATAATACCGAGACCCTGCTCCGCAACGCCGATGTCGCGATGTACCAGGCCAAGAGCGAAGGGCGCGGACGCTGCGCGATCTTCGAGCCCGAGATGCACCGGGCGCTCGTAGATCGTATGGCGCTCGAAGCCGATCTGCGCGATGGCATCGCGCGCGGTGAGCTCCAACTCGTATACCAGCCGATCGTCGAGCTTCAGGACGGACGCCTCACGGCGATCGAGGCCCTCGTGCGCTGGAAGCATCCGCGCCGGGGCCTGCTGCCGCCTTCCCTCTTCGTGCCGCTGGCCGAAGAGACTGGATTGATCGTGCCACTAGGCCGGTTCGTCCTCGAGGAGGCTTGCCGCCAGGCAGCAGTTTGGCAAGCCGCCGCCAAAGGCGACGCCCCCGCCGTGACGGTGAATCTCTCGGGACGCCAGTTCGAGCACGCGGATCTCGCCAGTGACGTGGCGACGGCACTGCATAACTCGGGGTTGAATGCCCGTCATCTGGTGCTCGAGATCACGGAGAGCGTGGTCATGAGAAACACCGAGGCCACGATCGCCCAGTTGCACGCCCTCAAGGCCCTCGGCGTCCAGTTGGCAATCGACGACTTCGGCACCGGATACTCGTCGCTCAGCAGCCTGCAGCGGTTCCCGATCGACATCCTCAAGATCGACAAGTCGTTCATCGATGGCGTGACCCGCGGCGGAAATGATGCGGCGCTCGCCCGCACGATCATCGCGCTCGGCGACATGCTCGCGATGCGGACGGTTGCCGAGGGGATCGAGCATGCGGACCAGCAGGAGTTGATGCGCTCGCTCGGTTGCCGGTTCGGCCAGGGCTACCTCTTCGCGAAGCCGCAGTCGGCGGACGAGATCAGCCATCTGCTCGAAGACCCGCAGGGCGCGAGAGTCGGCCCGGCGGTCCCCCGATTGCCCCAACGCATCCCCGCCGCGATCCTCGCGAGCTAGGGGCAGGCGGTACTATCCGCCTGGGCGGATCAGCCGTCCGTCAGGAACTTGTACTGCGCGTCGGTCAGCGGAACGACGGAGAGGCGCCCCTGGCGAACGAGCGGCGAGGTGGCGAAGAGCTTGTTCGCCTTGATCGTGGCCAGCGGGACGGGCTCCTTGATGGGACGACCCGCCGAGATCGTGACAACCGGATCGCTGGCATTGGAGGCGTCGGCCGCCGTCACTTTCGCGGTCCCCACCGCACTCTTGCGCGTGCCCGTCTCGTAGATGATGAGCCGCGCACCGGGCTCCATCTCGCGCAAGTGCTTCACCGCCACCGGATTCGACACACCGTCCCAGCGGGTCACCCCATCGCGCTGCAGATCGGCGAACGAATACTCCGAGGGCTCGGTCTTGAGGAGGTAGTTCACGCCCCCAACTTAGCCGGTATTCGCGATGCCGTTAAGGGGCGGAGCCGCGGGTCTTGCGGCGCCCGCCGCGTCCGTGAGCGACGCCATGTACGAGGTGTAGGCGGACCCGATGACCGCGGTGTTGCGGTTACCCTTGTGCCAGAGCCAGACTCCGGCGATCGCGAGCAGCACGCCGGCGACCAGCAGGACGACGGTCAATGCCAGCACGGCGCCCACGGCGATCGCCATGAAGCCGAACCGCTTCTGGTTCCGGAACGGACGTCCGAACTCGGTCGTCGCGGCAAACAGCACGTCCGGATCGCTCGAGCCGGTGTTCCTGAGGACACCCATCACCTCGTCGGCACTCGTGTCGGCAACGGTAAAGATCCTGTCGCCCATGTGCGTGGCGCCTCGCCGTGACGTGTTGCGGGGCAACTTCAAAGTGCGGCGCGAGTGCAGCGTCGGGGGCCGCCAGTGTGGGCCAATGCATTGGTTCGGCGTGCCTGTTGCCCAGTCTGCCCTCGAAGTGGTAGCCTAGAGCGGAGTCTGGCCCTTCCGAACATTGCGCCAACGCCTGGGAAATACCGTCATGGTGTCGAAACCACGAAAACCAATGACACCCGCGGGTTTCGATACGCTGAGCCCGGTATCGCCCGAACGCGCCGTTCTGGAAGACTTGTTCACGGCGACGTATGAGGAGCTTCGGCGCCTCGCCTCCAGCATCCGGCGCACCGATCCCAGTGCCACGCTGAGCCCCACCGCGCTCGTCAATGAGGCCTGGCTCAAGCTCGCGGGCTCGCCCCCGCTGGTGTCGGTTTCCCGCGTGCACTTCAAACGAATCGCCGCGCGCGCGATGCGGCAGGTGCTGATCGAGGCGGCCCGGCGGCGCAATGCACAGAAACGCGGTGGGGGACTCACACCGGTGACCTTCGACGAAGGGCTCGACCACCAGGCCAGTGGTGCCGATGAGCTCCTCACGCTCGATGCCGCCCTCGAGGCCCTGGCGCGCATCCAGCCACGCCAGGCCCTGATGGTGGAGAGCCGCTTCTTCGGTGGTCTCGACATCAGCGAGACGGCGGAGTTGCTGGGCGTCTCCGAAGCCACGATCCTCCGCGACTGGCGCGCCGCCAAGGCGTGGCTCGCTCACGAGCTGCGCCACGACCACTGATATGTCTGGCTGACCCGATGGACACCCAGCGTTGGGAGCAGATTCAGGCTCTCTTCCACCGCGCGGCTGACCTGCCGGCCAACGAGCAGCAGGCCCTCCTGGCCGCGGAGTGCAGTGATGACCCCGATCTCGCGGCCGAGGTCTCGGCCCTCCTCCGCGAGGACGCCTCGGGATCCTCGCTGCTCGATGCCGGCCTCGCCCAACTCGCGGACCGCGTGCTCCGCGAACAGGCATCGCCGGTCTTGCCGCACCAGGAGTTCGGACGCTACCGCATCGTGTCCATGCTCGGCGAAGGCGGGATGGGCGTCGTCTATCTGGCCGAGCGCACCGATCTGGGCGGACTGGTCGCCATCAAGATTCTGCGGGACGCGTGGCTCTCGCCCGCCCGCCGCGACCGATTCGCCAATGAGCAACGCACGCTCGCCCAGCTCAACCACCCGTCTATCGCCCGTCTCTACGATGCCGATACCTTGGGCGACGGCACGCCGTGGTTCGTCATGGAATACGTCGAGGGCGTCCCGCTCACGACCTACGGTGTCACACACCGGCTCTCCGTCGCCGACCGGCTCCGCCTCTTCCGCGCCGTGTGTGAAGCGGTCCAATACGCGCACCGCCACCTCGTCATACACCGCGACCTCAAGCCATCCAACATCCTGGTGAGGCCGGACGGTAGCGTCGTGCTCCTCGACTTCGGCATCTCCAAACAGATCGACAGCCTCGACGTGCCGGCCGACAAGACGCATACGGCAATGCGCTTCATGACGTTGGCGTACGCGGCACCGGAGCAGATGCGCGGCGGCCAGTCTGGCGTGCACACCGACGTGTATTCGCTGGGCGTCGTCCTGTACGAGCTCCTCACCGAGCGCCTGCCGTTCGACATCGGCCAGCGATCGCTCGGCGAGGCCGAGTCCATCATCCTCAACCACGAGCCGGTCAAACCGTCGGCCGTGGCGCGGCGAGTCGCGGAACGCGCGGGCGACCAGGCGCGGCGCTTGATCGTGAGCCGCGCGTCATGGTCGGACCTCGATGTGCTATGCCTCACGGCCATGCACAAGGACCCGCAGCGCCGCTACCGGTCGGTCGAGGCGCTGATCCGCGATGTCGATCACTACCTGCGCGGCGAGCCGCTCGACGCGCGCCCCGACTCCGCTCGGTACCGCCTCACGAAGTTCACGACGCGGTACCGGCGCCCGCTCGCAGCCGCCACGCTGGTGGTCATGGGCGCCATCGCCACGATTGCGTACTACACGGTGCGGCTCAAAGCGGCCCGCGATGCGGCGGTCGCCCAGGTTGCTCGCACGCAGCGTATCCAGCGCTTCATGCTCAATCTGTTCAATGGCGAAAACTATTCCGCTGGCCCGTCCGACACGCTCCACGTGGTGACGATGGTGGGACGGGGCGTGCAAGAAGCCCGAATGCTCGACAAGGAGCCCGCCGTCCAGGCGGCGCTTTACGGCACCCTCGGCGGGATCTATCAGCGGCTCGGCAATTTCGACCGTGCGGACACGCTCCTGCGCGCCGCCCTGCAGCGCCAGCGCGCTCTGTCTCCCGACGATCCCGATGTCGCGGCCGATCTGGTCGCGCTCGGCCTCCTCCGCTCGGACCAGGCCCGCTACGACGACGCCGAGCAGCTCGTCCGCGAGGGGCTGGCGATGAGCAAGAGAAAGCTGCCCGCAAACGATCCGGCTATCGGCCGCCAGACGATGGCGCTGGGCCAGGTGATGGCCGACCGGGGATCCTACGACAGCGCCATCGCCATTCTCGATGACGCGGTGCACCTCCAGGCGCGGCCAGGGGTCGAGCCAGTCGACCTCGGCGAAAGCCTCAACCGCCTCGCGAACTCCCACTACTACGTCGGTCACTACGGGGTATCCGATTCGCTCAATCGGGTGGGACTCGCGATGGACCGCCGGATCTACGGCGACCGGACGCCACAGGTCGCGGACGATCTCATCAACCTGGGCGCCATTCAACACGACCTCGGGCACTACCGCGAGGCCGAGGCCTACTTGCGGCAGGCGTTGGACATCGACCGCTCCTGGTACGGCGACGATCATCCCGAAACCGCCTCCGTCCTCACCATCCTGAGCCGCACGCTGGTCATGGAGTCGCGCTACGACGAAGCGATCACGTCGCTCAAACAGGCGTTGCGCATCCAGGAGCGTGTCTACGGTCCCTCGCACCCGCGCGTGGCCTCCGCACTCAATGCCCTCGGAGCCGCCGCACTCGGACAAGGCTCGCTCGACGAGGCACAGGCCTACTTCACACGCATGGCAGCCATCTACCGGTCGGTCTACGGCGAGAAACACTATCTCCTGGGCGTCGCGGCATCGGATCTTGGAAGCGTGGCCGCCCAGCGCGGCGATCAGGCGGAGGCCGAGCGGCTGTTCCGCGAGGCCGTACAGCGCTTTTCGGCCGCGCAGTCGCCGACCCATCTCAACACCGGCGTGGCACGGATCAAGCTCGGACGTGCCCTGCTCAACCAGGGAAAGTTCGCCGAAGCGGTACAGGAATCGCTGGCCGGGTACGGGATCATCGAAAAACAGGCCAGCGCGTCGTTTGGCTGGCTCAATAACGCTCGCAACGACCTCGTGATCGAGTATGACTCGCTCCACATGCCAAGCCAGGCTGCGAAGTTCCGGAGCGAGTTGGCCGCATCGCGGGCACCTTCGGTGCCCGCAGTGATCAGGTAAGGAACGGAGTCAGCCGGGGCAGAATCAACAGCGTCCAAACTCCGGGCGGCCATCAGAAGTGTCGCCAAGATTGGCCCTGCTTGATATAACCCAGGCGCTAGGTTATGGAGGAAGATCGATGGCGCGACCTAGACCGACAGACGCGGAAATCGCGACCCAACTGCGGCGCGCGACGAAGCGCAAGGTGCCGTTCGAAGTGCGGGCGACGCAAGCCAGTTATCTACCGAAATCCCGCGCCATCCAAGTCACACTGCCTAGCGGAGTCGTGGTAACCGTGCCGATCGCTCTCCTCCGGGCGCTCAAGGGTGCGGGAGAGGACGTCCTGACGGATGTGCATGTCAGTCCAGGCGGGTGGGGCGTGTGCTGGGATCAGGTGGATGTGCAATACGAGGTGGGGGGCATCCTTGCTCTCGCCGGCTGGCCGCATCCGGCAGCCGCAATGCGCGAGCTTGGACGTATCGGCGGAAGCACCAAAAGCCCCGCTCGAGCGCGCGCGTCCCCGGCGAACGGAGTCAAGGGTGGGCGCCCACGGAAGTCGCAGCCGGCGTGATGATGACGCCATGCCGGCGCGCTGGCCTCAGTGCACGACCCGGGCACGCCTAAAACAGCGACAGCTACCGCGGGTGCCGTCCCGAGGCCGAGGAGCGCCACGTAGTGCGCCCGCAGGCCGCAGGACAGCGATCGTCCCGAGTAACACCACGATCGGCAGCGCAGCCGCGGAGGTGGACCACACCGGGCTGTGGAGTGGGTCGTAAACCTGAAGCCACGGCGCCGCCCTCATCAGGGGTCGGGCGCGTCAACGGGCCAGTGTGTGTTCTGCTGCCCGGCGCCGTTCCACTGGTTCACGCCAGCACTTGCTCTGCCGCGCGCTTCCCCTGAGCCATGGCCCCACCGACGCTCTGATGTCCGTTAAGCTCGGAATGGCCAATCGCGATGTTGCCATACCCCTTCTCCACGATCTCGCGGCCCGGCGGCGCACCGTTGCGGCCGAAATAGAACCCGGGAGGCTGGAGTACTCGGGCGTGTCCCCACCGATTCAGGATGATCCCCGCGATGTCTCGTTTGGGGCTGAAGCCCGCGTCCGCAAATAGTTTCACCATGTGCTCGCGGCATTGGCGCTCGTAATCGGCATAGGATAGCGAGAGCAGTCGCGCGCGTGCCAACACGCCTTGTTCGTACGCCGATCGGCCTGGTGTATAGAGGCCGACGTAATACGTCATCACGATTGGCTTGTCCGGGTGCAAAGGCGGGCTGTAACCGCCGGCTACCATGGGCCTGCGGATGTTGCAGCAGAAGCCGAATCCGTCGCCATACCAGCGGCTCGCTGGCGCTCCCAGCTTGTACAGGAAGCGCCAGTTCCTGAGTGCGACGTTCACCACGAGCGCGGAGCCGTAGCAGAACTCGCCGTAGGCCGCCTTCATGTCGGCTGGAATGTCCGTCAAGATATGCTTGTTGACCCAACCACCCGAAGCCATGATCACCTTGTGGGCTTTGACGCGGTAGACGCGTCCGGCTTTCGCGTAAGCGACTTCGACATCGCCGGCCGATCCCGCCCCGGCCGCGTGCTGAACCCGGACCGCGAGAGCACCGAGGCGAATCCGGACCGGCTGTCCTGGGCGGTCGAGCGCCGCGAAGTCCACGGGAGCCATGAGCATTTCTTCGAAATCCGTCCCCGCGGGCATCGCAGCCGGGATCAACTCGCGAACCAGGTAGCGGCCGAACGTCGAGTTCCCGCCCGGAAACGATTGCGGGAGATCACCGGTGGCCGGGCGCTGGCGTGCGACGCCCGGCATGCCGATCTGCGACGCCGCGAACGCCGAGACGGCGTCAGGACTCGCCCCGTTGATCAGTCCGATGACCGGCTCGACGACTTTGGTCACCTCGGGACGTAGGCCGAGCGTCTTTTCGAGGTAGTCGCGATAGGTAATGCCGTCAAGCATTCGGCGGAATGCATCGGTGCTCTCGCCCGTAGCATGGCGCCACTTGAGCAGATCCCGCTTGACCTCGTCGGAGTACGGCGTGCCCTCCAGATTGTTCTTCCAGATGTTGAGCATCCAGATCGGCTTCGATACGCCGGAGTTCTCATCGAAGTAGTAGCCGACATCGACCTGGGTTTCGTCTACCCCGTCCATGTTGGCGTAGTTGTCGAGTTGGAATCGGAGCGGCTTGAGGTTGGGATCCCAATCCTGATACTTGAACTCGCGCGGCAGCTTGAGGTCGGTCCAGATCTCGTCACTCTGGGTGCCGGATCCCGCGTGCGGCACGCCAAAATCGTTCGAACCTTGCGGGCCGAGCAAACGGTAGCCGCCGACGAGAAACTCGTTCTGGCGCGCCTCACCACCGAAGATGGGATGATTTTCCAGTAGGAGGCACGTCTTGGATCCCCCGGCCGCCTTCTGGAAATAGTAGGCGGCAGTCAACCCCGAGATCCCCCCGCCGACAATGACCAGGTCGTATACCTGCCCGGTATCGGTCGTGTCGGCAGGCAGCTTGGCATAGACTCCGTCCCGAATCTTGTGCGCGGCAGCCAGCACGGGCGCCGTGTTACCGTTCGCGGAAGCGTAGTCGCCGACACCGCCATACCCGGTCCACGGATCCGCCATGTGCTCCGGCGGGCTGGTGGCGTCGCCACCGGACTGCGCCACGAGAGCTGCCGGTGGCGGTGCGTGCAGCAACGCCGCACCCAACCCGAGCAGCGAAGTATTGAGAAAATCCTTGCGCGTGATATTGGCGTCCATGCCCAAGGATTCGTCGCCTGCACGAGAGCGTTTGCGTGGCATCAATGGCACCTGATGGATAAATGTCTGGCCGCTACGTCACACGCCCCCAGGCGGCTTGCACCCGGCTGGGGCGTTGTCACGCGCCTGACATTCGACCAGAGGGATGTAGCAATACGGGAACACGACGAACCCAGGCAAATCGTGCGGCAACGCGGCAAGCGTACCGTAGTGGCGAGCATCGAGCCAGCTACTCGAACCCGGTTCCCACATCAGCGAGTACCGTTTCTCGTAGAGAAGCTCGCGGAGCAGCGTCGGCGGCTGGCCGGCCACGGCGACGTACGGACTCGAAATCGGAGGCAGGCCCCCAGACGTCGTGCGAACGAAATTGATGTCCTGGATCGCCGCCGCGTTGTTTCCCAGGCCGAGATTTGCCTCCGCGCGCAGCAGGATGAGCTCCTCGTTGCGGATGATCGCCATCGGAGCCCCCGGACCGGAATAGATCTGGAACGTCCACTGCGTCGTCAGACCGGCTCGCGTGATTGGCGGAATTTGCCTGACTTTCGTCAGCAAGCGATCGTCCGGTGTGGCGTCTGATTTCATTTGCGCGGAATCCGCCAGCGATGGATGCGCGTAGTAGTACCGCGGAGTGGATTCGAACAGCGGATTGGCTACGTCACCCGAAGCGGTACTGAACTCGAAGTACACCCCGTAGGAAAGAGGCTGTGAGGTACTGACGAACGACGTACTCAGGTCGCTGAGCGCCTGCCCGAAGTTCTGCACGTCAACATCCGCGCGGACACGGATGGCACGGTTGAACTGTAGAAACGTCGCGGGCGTATTGAAGCCGGTGAATCCTGCGCCGAGATTGAACGCGAACGATGGCCCCGCCGCCAGGAGAGCGGTCTGCGCCGAGTCGAGCAGAGCGCCGATGTAGGCGTATACTTGCGCCGCCGGGACGATCGGCGGTAACGCCGACTCGGCACCGGCCGACGCGTCCAGAGCCGCCCCGCTCGAGTCGACGTTGCGAACCACGTTCAGGAGCTCGACCGCTTTGACGGTCATCGCAAACCCGCGAAAGCCTGCCTTCTGAGGGGCGGTAAAGCTCGCGACGCCGTTCACGCCGCCGAGGATGAGATCCGCCAGCTTGATCGTGCGGTACGGATTGCTCCACACCGCAAGGTCGCCCAGGGTCTGGAAGTATTCCTGCACGAGCTGCAGATCGCCCGGGTCCAGGTTGTACCCCTCGCGCCCGAAGATGCTGAAGTTCTGCGTGAGCTGGCTCGCATCGCCCCGCATCCCGGACAAGAGTCCCTCGGAAGCATCCGTGATGCCCGTAACGGTCGGAGCCGTCACGAGACCTTGCAGCGCAAGGCCGTTTTCGTCAGGTGCGTCCAGTGAATTGCACCCGCATACAATCGCCGTCGCGGCCAGGACGGCCGCACGCACGAGGCTCGTTCTCGTTGTCATGGCGCCACGCCTTGTGGGGTAGGGAAAACTCGGCTTGGTGTCGGTGTGGTGATGGCGCATCAGAAACCCGCGCTGACCGTGAACCAGAACGTGCGGCTTTCCGGGTATGTCCAGATATCCCAGGGCACTTCTTGAGCGGCCGATGTCGCCACCTGATTGACCTCGGGGTCCCCCGTGCCGTGATACGGAGTGAAGACGAAGAGGTTCTGGCCGCTCACGCTGAGCCGGATGTTGCGTGAATGAACGCCGATCCGGCTGACCCAGGACGGCGGCAGGTCCATGCCCACCGTCAATTCCCTCAACTTCAGGTAACTGACATTCTGCAGGTAGATCCGTGCGGTTCTCGCAAAGGCGTCGATCCGCTGCTGGCCGGTGAGCTGTCCCGGGCTACGGGGCACGAGGTAGTCAGGACTCGTACCCGACGCGTCGTACTCGAACTCGGAGATGTTGTCGAGCACGCCGCCGACTTGCGCGTCCCACAACAACGTCAAGTGAAACAACCGGTAGTCCACTGAGTTGTTCCATGAGCCATTGAAGTTGGGCGCGGCATCCGCCAGGCCCCGGACGACGGAGGTCCCGATCGCCCCCAGCTTGGCATCTCCGGGCCGCGCACCGAGTGTGTCCTGGCCGTAGATCTGCGTGCACGACCGCCCAGGCTGAATGAAGGTGTAGCCGAACGTCTGGCTGTTCAGGAAGCTGGCCGGTTCAAACGCGGGCACGGACAGCGACGTGATCATGCACCGGCTCATGTAGTACGTGGCCGTCGTCGTCCAGGTCACCCCCCCGCTCTGTTGCACAGGCACGCCGGTGACGGAGAGTTCGGCGCCACGATTGCGAAGCGCACCTCCGTTGAAATACTCCGACGTGAAGCCGGTCGTGGGAGCCAGCGTACGCTGAAGGAGAAGATTGGTGACGTCCTTTTCGTACAACGTGATCTCGAAGTTGAGCCGGCGGTGCAGCGTCGCTGCATCGATGCCCGTCTCCAACTCCCGTTCGCGCTCCGGCTGAAGATTGGAAGCGCCTGTGGTGCCTTGAATTGCGACGGTGGGAATGGACCCGGCAATGTTGCCCGGCAGCAGTTCGGTGTACTTCTGCCCGTACAACGGTTCGTTTCCGGAAAAGCCGGCCGCGAACCGGATCTTGAACTCGTCGATGTACTGAGGCAGGATCGGCAAGCGGTACGAGGCCGAGGCCTTCGGATAGAAATACAGCTGGGTTGGATTGCCATCGTTACTGCTTTGATCCGCGCGGGCGCCGACGGTCAGCAGCAGCCGATCGTGGAGTGTCAGAAACTCTTCCTGTGCAAACAATCCCAAGTCACGTACACGTTGCCGGTTTTCCTGAACCTGTACCGCGAGCGCCTCGTTGATGTCGTTGACACCTTGAGCCAGCCCCTGCGCGAGAGTGCCGTCATAGTCCAGATCCTGGGTCTCGTACTCCATCCCCACCTGCGTCGTCGCCTGGCTGCCACTGAAATGGTAGATGTGTACGAGATTCAGATTGAGGTTGGCGTTCTGATTCTGGCCGTACGCGACGACCGACGCGCCAGGTAATGCGGACGCCTCTTCGGAGTACAACTGCGGCGGTGCGAGAACGTTGTTCCGCTGCGTAAAGAGATCGACGCCGCCATTTCCGACGAACTGCAGGCTCTGCTGGCTCGTCTTGAACAGGTCATACGTAGTGGTTCCACTGATGATCGATCTCCACACCGACTCGTGATTCTGAAACAGCGCCACGGTCTGGAACGGGTTGCTGACGGCAAACGGGTTGACGGGGTACGATCCATTGGGTTGCTGTTCGAGATTGAGCCATGTCGCGCCGCCGTACGCGATCGATCCGCCGATCGGCGTGCCGTTGTTGCCGTTCTGCGTGATGCCGGGATCGCGCTCGCTGTGAAGGAGCTGCGCGCTCAACGTCATGTTGAGCCGCGTGCCCACCGCCTGATTGACGTTCACGCGAAGTGACTGTTTCCCTGCGTCCGTGTTCGGTACGATGCCACCCTGATAGTTGTCGAGGAGCGACGCGTAGTACCGTGTCGAGGCCGATCCGCCGCTCGCACTGGCGCTCACGTCGTAGGACAGCGGCTTGCCGCCGTAGAGCTGCTGCTCGAAGTCGTTGCATGTCGGCGTCCAGGAATTCGCGGCCTGTGGGCCGAAGGTCGCCTCCGCCTGCTGCTCGGTGAAACAGCGATGGCCGAACTCGTGGCTGAGCTCCGAGAAGCCTTCGCGGTCCGTGATCGTGAATTGCGGGGCACCGGACTGGCCCTTCTTGGTCGTGATGACCACGACGCCATTTGCGGCCTTCGATCCGTAGATCGCCGACGCGGCCGCGCCCTTCAGCACCTCGATGCTCTCGATGTCGTACGGGTTCAGATCGGCAATACGATTGTCGCCATTGTCCTGATTGTCGCTGGATGGTTCCAGGGACGTACCGTTCGAGTGAATCACGCCGTTCGTGCCGGTGCCGAGGTTGGCGTCACTTACGATCACGCCATCTACGACGTATAGGGGCGTGAAGGCACCATAGATCGACGTGACTCCCCGCACACGCACGATCGACCCGCCGCCAGGTGCGCCGCTGTTCTCGGACACATGGACCCCCGGCGCAACACCCTGGATGGCGCGCTCGACCGTCGGGTTGGGAACCCGCTCCAACTGAGCGGAGTCCACGATGTCGACCGAATTCGGAAGATTCTGCCTCGTGACGCCCGTCGCCTGTCCGGTCACGACAACCTGGTTGAGCAGCGCATAATCCCGGGCCAGGACAACCCGCACCGTGTCCTGTCCAGCCGCGACTGCCAACGCTCGCGGCACGTAGCCGACGCTCCGCACGAGCAGTGTCACATCGCCGGCCGGTGCCACGATCGAGAACGAACCGTCGTTTCGGATGGGCGCCGTCGCCTGGGTCTGATTGACGGACACGTCACCGGATCCCACCGGATTGGACGAGACGGAATCGGTCACGTGGCCGGTGAGAACGCGAGTCGCGGCGGGTTGGCGTTGACTCGCTTCTGCCGCCGGCGGCCGGCCCACGAGGACGGCGTCACCGCGAAGTGAGACGTACGCGGCCAGCCCGGTCCCTTCGAGGACGGTCGAGAGCGCGTCGGCCACGCTCATGTTCGCCACGTGCAGCGAGACGCGCACCTTGCTGGTCAGGACGTCAGGCCCGAATTGTATGGTGACGTTGGCCGCGCTGCCGATCGCGCGCAACGCGGCCTGGAGGGGGACGAGGCGGAGGTCGAGCGCGATTGGCTCCTTGAGAATGACCGCGGCGCTACTCGTGGCCTTCACCCACGTGCCTGGCGGCGTCCCGCTGGTTTGGTTGAGCGTCAGGCTGGTCACGGGAGACGAGGAGGTCCCCTGAGCTGCGACCGGAGTGCTCAGGATCGCGAAGGCCATCACGGCCCGCATCGCGACGTGGGATAGCATGGAGTGCTCCGCCGGTGAAGGAGGTGGATGATTCCGCGGCTCGATCACGTTCCGGGAATGGCAGAGAACGTCACAGTTCGGCCGTGCTGCTCGTAGTGCGTGTGTGTGAGCATCGCCAACGCATCAAGCACTTGGCGGGTACTCTCCGACCCGAACGTGACGGTCAGCTGCTGGCGGCCGAGTGAGGGGTCGGCGAGCTGGATGTCGAGATCGTACCACCGGCTGAGTTCCGCGACGACTTCCTGAAACGGCGTCGCTTCGAGCACCAGACGCCCTTCGGTCCAGCCAGTCGCGGCGGCTGCGTCAACACCGTGCCGGACCACGGCCGGCTGCCCAGCCGAATCGACGATCGCCAAATCGTTACGCCGGAGCGCGATGTGCGCGACGCTGACCTCGCCATCGACGACCACGACTTCGGTGTGCGTCGCATCGTCGTACGCGGTGACGGCAAACTGCGTCCCGATGTCCCGGATGGTCGCGTGACCCGTATGCACCGCAAACGGGTGCGCGGCGTCATGCCGCACGACAAAATAGGCTTCACCGTTGAGATAGACGTCGCGAGTGCGATCCCCGTAGTCGTCGGGGATGTGCACGATTGTCGCCGCCCCAAGTACGACCTGCGTTCCGTCGTCCAGCCGAAGATCGGCGCGCTGGCCCCGGCGCGTCGAGAACTCGCGCATCGCCACCGATGTCGTCCGTTCGCGGGACGGCCCCGCACGCACGGCGAGCCACCCGGCAACACTAAGTACCGCGATCAGGACCGCTGCTGCCGCAGCAGCCGGAACGCGCGACCACGGTCCGCGAGTCCGCAGTTGCCGGTCATCGCGCCGGATGAGCGACAAAACCCGGCGACGCTCGCGGATGCGCGGCACCATCCGCGCCCACATGCCGTGAATGTCGAACGACGGGGCGTCCGGTCCATCGCCACGCCATAACTCGGCGAACGCCGCGACCAAACGACCCCGCGCCGGGTCGGCGGCGACCCACTGGGCGAACGCCTCTGCCTCTGAGGCCGAGAGCGAGCCAGCCAGGTGCTGCTCGATCCGCCGAATATCCTCCGCCGAGAGTCTGCCCCCGCCCCCGAACGGTCCGCCGATGGTGTCCATATGCTGAGAAGGACGACGCCGGCGGCGAAAACCCCACCTTCAGATGTTAGGGCATGAATCCGCGAAGAGACCTGGCGAGCCGCTCCAACCCGCGCTGGCGGTGCCTCTCTACCCCTTTCACCGAGATATGAAGAAGCTCGGCAATCTCCGAATAGGAGAGGTGCAACTCCCACCGGAGCCTGAACACCTGGCGGCATCGCTCCGGGAGACCGTCTGTCGCGGTGCGGAGCGCGACCGAAAGCTCGCGAGTTTCGAGATCCTCGAGCGGAGACCGCGCGGCTTGGCCCATCCCTGGTGGCTGCATGTCTCCGGGCGCCCGATCCGCCCGTTCCGTTCTTAATGCGGATCGGGCCGCTTTCATCGCATCGAGCGCGCGATTGCGCACGGCGGCATGAAGATATGCGCGAAGGCTGTCGCGCACGACCAGTGCCGTGCGCCGCTCCCACACGCGCAGGAGGACGTCTTGTACCACCTCCTCCGCGAGCGCCGTCGACTCCAGGTAATAGTGCGCCAGACGACACAAGGTGTCGGCGTGGGCACGGAACATCGTCTCGAACGCTCGCTCGTCTCCCGCTCGAATCCGAGCCACCAAGTCGGCGTCCGTGGCGGCATCCGCGGCGACGACACGTTCGGGACGGAGCTTACTCGCCGATTCCATCGCGATGGGACAAGACCTCTCAGGGCGCTGCGTCCTCGGTTAGCCATGCGTCAACCGAACGAGCGCAGATGCGTGAGCCGTTGCGGGCTAATGTTTAGCCAGCCATTCCGTTTCGCAAGTGTGACACAGCGTTGCTCGGGCGTTGCTCAACATTGCTCAATAGATGCCATGTGACCGGATGACGTACGGGCAAATGTGGCCGTGTCGAGTCTGTCTCATCACTTCCTCCGTGCCACACTCGCTGCGACAAATGCTTCCGCTCGCATCAGAAAATGAGACGCGCCGCACGCGAAACCGGACGGGGCTGCTGCACTCTTGCGGCATCGCCGGCGGCCTTCACTCGCGACTGAACCGTTGTCATTCGCCAACCAGCATTGCGGTGATGTTTGCCCGCGCATACCAATAGGTACCGGATTACGGGAAACACGGAACAGGAGAGGCGCGAATGGCCGTTGGACACGTGATTCTTCCGGGAAGCAAACGCGTCGCCATGCCCGGCGCCCGGGCCACCGGCCGCGCGAACGCCAATGCGACGATCGAGGTCTCGCTCAAGCTCCGCCGCATCGCGCCCCTTCCCGCGCTCACCGGACGCCCCGCCGCGACGATCTCGCGCAGGACGCTCGCCGCCAAATACGGGGCCGCACCCAAAGACATCGCCAAGGTCTCAGCCGTCTTCAAGCGCCTCGGTCTCACCACGGTCCGCGCGGACGCCGGCTCCCGCACCGTGCGGCTCTCCGGCACCGTCGCCGCCATGGAGGCGGCTTTCGTCGTCCGGCTCTTTGACTACGTGCACCCGGACGACAGCTATCGCGGACGCGTGGGATCGATCCATGTGCCCGTCGACGTCCAGAACATCGTCGAGGGTGTCTTCGGCCTCGACAACCGGCGCGTGGTCCGGAGGCGCCGCCAACCGGTGCGCGGTACGACACGCATGCATTCGGCCGCGACGGTCCCGGCGTCCTGGTACATCCCGAGCGAGCTCGCCACGCACTACAACTTCCCGCCCGGCGACGGCAGCGGACAGGCCGTCGGCATCCTGGAGTTCGGAGGCGGCTACTTCGCGGACGACCTCCGGCAATTCTGCACGCTCGCCGGCGTTGGCGTGCCCAAAGTCAGTGCCATCAGCACCGATGGCACTTCAACCTCCGCCCACGATGGCGCGGAAGGCGAAGTGATGCTGGATATCGAGGTCGTCGCCGGGGTCTGCCCGAAAGCGACGATCGTCGCCTACTTCGCCGATTTCACGGAGCAGGGATGGATCACCGCGATCGATGCCGCGGTCCACGATGCCGCGAACGACCCCGGTGTCGTTTCGGCGAGCTGGGGATATGCGGAAGACGCTGACATCTGGACCACCGCGGCGATGACGCAGGTGAATGAGACCCTGCAGGAAGCGGCGATGATCGGCGTCACGGTCTGCCTCGCCGCTGGTGATGATGGATCCAGCGACGCCATCGCCGATGGCCACGCCCACGTCGATTTCCCCGGTTCGAGTCCCTACGTCCTGTCGGTCGGCGGCACGACCATCCCGGTGAAGAACGGCAAGCAGCCTGACATCGCGTGGAAGGAGGGCGACGGTCTGCGCGCCGACAACGGGGGGAGCACCGGCGGCGGCTGCAGTGCCATCTTCCCGCGCCCGGTCTGGCAGAACGCGGTGAAGATCCGATCGGTCAACCCGGGTGCGATCGCCGGACGCGTTGTGCCTGATGTCGCCGCGAACGCCGACTGGGTCGCCTCACCGTATCTCCTCGTCGTCGACGGCCAGGCGCAAGCCAACGGCGGGACGAGCGCCGCCACTCCGCTGTGCGCATCCCTCATCGCGCTCATGAACGCGGCACGAGGACCCGGAAAGCGCGTCGGCTTCCTGACGCCGGTGCTCTATCAAGGTAAAGGGGGCTCGACCGGCACTCCCGCCGGGGCGCTCGGATGCACCGACGTGACATCAGGCGACAATACGACGGATGCAATCGGAGGCTACCAGGCCGGCAAGGGCTACGACGCTGTATCCGGATGGGGCACGCCGAACGGTAAGAAGCTCCTCGCCGCGCTCCCGTCCGTGTAGTCCCAGGCTCTCAGCCTATTGCCTACGCGGCCGCCGTCATGTGGATGCAGACAGCGTGAGATACCAGGAGGCATTGTCATGCGCGACCATCAACCACCGACCGGCACGTTGACAGCGCGGCGTGGCCGGGACACTTGCCACGCGCCGGGTATGATCTCGCTCGTCCTGGCCATTGCGTTGACGCTCAGCGGTGACGCGCTCCCGTCACAGGCAATGGGCCAGAACGGCGCCGGTGATCCGACGGTGCATCCGGACACGGCTCCGCTCACCCGGGCGGTCGTTATCGCTCGCATGGCGGCCGCCACCGACGATCATCCGGCCGACTTCTCCGGAGCCAATCTGTCCTCGCTGGATTTGTCCGGCCAAGATCTGCACCGCGCCAACTTCAGCGGCGCCAACCTCGATGGCATCAACCTGTCGCACGCCAAGCTGCAGGCCGCGAACTTCGACCACGCCACAGCGAAGGGCGCTGACTTCACCGGCGCGCAGCTCGATCTCGCCACGATGCGTGATGCCGACTTCACGGGCGCCAAGCTGGCGGGTGCCACCCTATACGCCGTGATCATTCCAGGCGTCAACTTCACCGATGCCGATCTGACCGGCGTCCGTCTCATCACCTCGGCGGCGGGCGCCAAGTTCATCCGGGCGAAGATGATGCACGCCGACCTTGGAGCCGATCCGAACAACCAGCCGATGGGCGTCATGCGCGCAGACCTGACGAACGCCGACCTGACGGGCGCGGATCTGACCGGCGCGAACCTGCGCAAGGTGAAACTCACGCGAGCCAACTTCACCGACGCGACGCTCACCGGGGCCGACCTCTCGCTGGCGGAACTGTCAGGGACGGTATTCCACCACATCACAGGGCGTCAGACCATCAAGGGGCTGAGCACGGCCAAGTACATCGAGGACGCCCAATTCGACCCGCAGTGAGGGAGGATCGCGGGGCGACTACCGCGCTTCCGACGATCGGGCCACCGGCCGCCGGCGGGCGGTACTCACTCTCGTGGCACCCGGTGCCGCCCCAGGTCGCGGTGCACTCCCCACGTCGAGAAAGGTCCCGAACGCCCGCGCCGCCGCGCTCTCGCCCGCGGCGACAAGCGAGAGCCGCATGAGCGGCCGCCGGATCGCGAGCCCCGTCACATCGATCACGCGAAGCCGCCCCGCCGCCAGTGCATCCGCCGCCGCACTCCTCGACACGATGGCGAATCCCAGCCCCGATGCGACGAGTTGGATGATGGCTTCAGCCGTATCGACCTCGAGTCTCCGCTTGGGCGCGACGCCCACCCCCCGCAGCGCGCTCATGACCGTGTCATAGGTCCCCGATCCCGGCTCCCGCGTCACGAGGAGCTCGTGCGCCAGCTCCGCAGGCGCGGCCGGCGACCGCTGGGCGAGCGGATGCCCGGGCGCTACCACCACGACCAGCTCGTCCTCGGCCCACTGGGCAGTCTTGAGCCGTGGATCTTCCACCGGCGTCTCGACCAGCGCGACGTCGATCTCACGCTCCGCGAGCATCCGCGCCACGACCCGCGACGGCGCCGACATGAGTCGCAGCTCCACGCCGGGATACCGGCTGTGGAACGTCTGCAGCAGCGGGGGCAGCATGTACGTGGCAATTGTGGGGCTGCCCCCGACGCGGAGCGTCCCCTGCGTCAGCCCGGCCAGCGCTTCGAGATCCTCCTCGGCCGCCCGCGCTTCGGCAAAGATGTTGCGCGCATGGCCGAGCAGCGCGTGGCCGGCCTCGGTGAGCCGCACCCCTGAGGGGGTCCGCTCCAGCAGAATCGCGCGCGTCTGCCGCTCCAACTCGCGCACCGAGCGCGAGACCGACGGCTGGGAAACGCCGAGATCGGCCGCCGCCTGGGTGATGTTCTTGCGGTCAGCGATCGCGAGAAAGACCCGGATCAGGCGCAAATTGAACGGCATAACTAATTCGGTATGGGGAGATACCATGTTTGCCATTTGTGTGCTGTTGATGCACAGTATAACATAATCTGACAAAAATGCACGACCGGGCGCCAATCCTATGGCGCCGGCCGTCCAGCCTTCTCCCGCCGCCTGGCGGACCCGGCTATGTGGATCGTTCGGCTCGCGCTTCGACAACCGTACACCGTCGCCGTCATGTCGCTGGTGCTCGTGCTCATGGGCTGGCTCGCCATGCGCTCCATGCCGGTCGACATCTTCCCCGTCATCGACATCCCCGTCGTCGCCGTCGTCTGGAACTACAACGGCTTCTCAGCGGAGGACATGGAAAGCCGCATCGTCCTGCTGAGCGAGCGGAATCTCTCGGCGACCGTCAACGGCATTTCCCGGATCGAGTCAGAGTCGATCCCCGGGGTCGGACTGATCAAGATCTTCTTCCAGCCCGGCGTCGACATCGGCAACGCGATCGCCCAGATCACCTCGTCATCCCAGACGGCGCTCCGCGCCATGCCGCCCGGGGTCACGCCCCCCTATGTCGTCCAGTCCAACGCGGCGAGCGTCCCGGTCGCCCAGATCACGATGACGTCGCAGTCCATGCCGGAGCAGGATATCTCCGACTACGGACAGAACTTCATCCGCCTCCGGCTCTTCACGATCCCGGGCCTGGCCACGCCGTCGCCCTACGGCGGCAAGGTCCGCGAAATCACGGTCGATGTCGATCCGAAATCGCTCGCCGGCAAAGGCCTGTCGGCCGAAGATGTGCTCAGCGCCCTGCTCTCATCCAACCTGCTGATTCCGGCCGGTACGGCACGCATCGGCGATCGCGACTACAACGTGGCCATGAACTCGAGCCCGTCCAATGTCGCCGATTTCAACAACATTCCGGTCAAGGTCGTCAACGGGGCGCCCGTCCTGATCGGCGATGTCGCGACCGTGCGCGACGGATTCGCGGAGCAGGAGAACATCGTCCGGATCGACGGCCGCCGTGCCGCGTATCTCACCATTCTCAAGAAGGCGGATGCCTCGACGCTCGCCGTGGTCGACGCCGCGAAGGCCCTGCTGCCACAGATCCGCGAGGTCGCACCGGCGGGACTCAATGTCCGCCTCGACTTCGATCAGTCGGTCTTCGTTCGTGCGGCGGTGGCCAGTGTCGTCCGCGAGGCGCTGATCGCGGCGGTCCTCGTCTCCCTCATGATCCTGCTGTTCGTCGGGAGCTGGCGCAGCGTGCTCATCGCCGTGACATCGATCCCGCTCTCGATCGCCGTCGCGGTCATCGTCCTGCACGCGACCGACAACGGCTTCAACGTCATGACGCTCGGCGGCCTGTCTTTGTCGATCGGTCTCCTCGTCGACAACGCGATCGTCACCGTCGAAAACGTCCACCGCAACATCGGACTCGGCAAACCGCTGACGGTCGCCATCCTCGATGCCGCCGCGCAGATCTCGACACCGCTCATCGTCGCGACGCTGGCGATCTGTATCGTGTTCTTCCCGGTCGTGCTGCTCGTCGGCCCCGCGCGATTCCTGTTCATCCCCATGGCGATCGCCGTCGTGAGCGCGGTGGCCGCGTCATGGCTGCTCTCCCGCACGCTCGTCAAGACGCTGTCGCGCATGCTCCTGGGTACCGAGGTCCAGGCTCACCATGCCGCCGTCGCACGGGTTCTCGCCTCGGCTGAACCTGCGGTCGCGAGCGATGCCCGCGAAGACCCGCCCCACGAAGGCGCGATCGCACGCCTCGGCCGCCGGTTCAACGAAGGCCGTGACCGGTGGTTCACACGGTTCCAGGACCGCTACGGCCGCTTCGTGGAGCTCCTGATCGTCCACCGCGTCTACACGCTGAGTGTCGTCGGACTGCTCATCGCATCGAGTCTGCTCCTTCCCCCGATTATCGGAACGGACTTCTTCCCGCCGACCGACGCCGGCATGATGAAGATCCACTTCCGCGCGCCGTCGGGCACGCGCATCGAGCAGACCGAGCAGCTCGTCGCCCAGGCGGAACACACGATTCGCCGGATCATCCCGCCCGCGGAGGTGCAGACGATCAACTCGACGATCGGCGTGCCACAGCCGCTCAATCTCGCCTTCGTGCCGACGGACAACGTCAGCGAGATGGATGCGGAGATCCTGGTCGCTCTCAATCCCGATCACCACCCGACGGACGGCTACGTCCAGCGCGTCCGCCAGGCGCTGCAGTCGCAGTTCCCCGGATCGGCGGTCTATTTCCAGACGGCCGACATCGTCGGCCAAGTGCTCAATTTCGGCCTGTCGGCACCGATCGACGTCCAGATCATGTACCCCGATCTGACGCGCGGCTACGTCACCGCACGGACGCTGCGCGACGCGATCAGCGAGGTCCCGGGCGCCACCGATGTCACGATCAAGCAGACGCTCGACTACCCGACGCTGTTCGTGAACGTCAATCGCGAGCGCGCGGCCCAGCTCGGGCTCAGCCAGCGCGATGTCGCGAACAGCATGCTGGTCTCGCTCTCATCGAGCGCCGTGGTCTCGCCCACGTATTACATCAATCCCGACAACCACGTCAATTACCTCGTCGCCGTCGAAGTACCGACGCCGCAGATGACGTCCGCACGGGATCTGATGAACACCCCGGTGACGCGTTTCGGCCTGTCGCTCGACCAGCACCCGATTCCCGAGGGCCGGACCACCGATCCCGTCCCTCGCCAGCCCGCCCAGACGCTCGATAACGTCGCCCAGGTTACGCCCACCGCGGTCCCGGACGTGATCGATCACTACACCGTGGCACGAGTGCTGGACGTCACCGCCAGCGTGACGGGACGGGACCTGGGATCGGTCGTCGACGGCATCAACCAGAAGATCGCCGCGCTCGGCAAGCTGCCCGCCGGCATGTACATCACGGTGCGCGGACAGGGCGACGTGATGAACCAGGCGTTTTCGAGCCTGGCACTCGGCTTCGTCGTCGCGATCCTGCTCGTGTATTTCCTGATGGTCGTGCTGTTCCAGTCGTGGATCGACCCGCTGATCATCATGGCGGCAATCCCCGGCGCGATCGTCGGCATTCTCTGGATTCTGATTTTCACCCACACGACGATCAACGTCGTGTCGCTCATGGGCTCGATCATGGCGGTGGGCATCGGCGTCTCGAATTCGATCCTCGTCGTCACGTTCGCACACGACCTCCGGGTCGACCAGCGGGTATCGGGCGCCGCGGCCGCGATCGAAGCGGGCAAGACTCGGCTCCGGCCAGTATTGATGACGGCGCTGGCGATGATTCTCGGTATGATCCCCACCGCCATCGGGATCGGCGAAGGCAGCAGCCAGAACGCGCCGCTGGGCCGCGCAGTCATCGGCGGCCTGATCATGGCCACGCTGTTCACGCTCTGCGTCGTCCCCGTGGTGTATTCGCTCGTGCGCCGTCCGCTCCCCGAACGATTCTCTCTCGAGGAGCGCTTCAAAGCCGAGGAGCAAGGCATGGCTTATAGTGAGGGATACTGAGATGGCGAGTCCGGACAACCCTCCGCCAACCGGCGGCCATCCCGGCGGCGTCCCTCCGTGGACACCGAGCCACCCGCCCACCCGGCGCGCGGGATCCCTGCTCTACGTCGGCGGCGCCATCATCGTCGTGGCCGCGATCGTGGGCGTGATCGCACTGGCCGCGTTCAAGCGGGCGTCCGTGTCTCGCGAGCGTGAGTCACGCGTGACGACGGTCGCCAAAGGACCGGTCGTCCGAACCGTTCTCGTCGAGCGGTCGCCCGGTGCGCGCACGATCCTCCTCACGGGCGAGACGCGGCCATTCCTGTCGGTCTCGCTCTATGCCAAGGTCAGCGGATACCTCAAGGACGTCCGCGTCGACAAGGGTGACCACGTCAAGGCGGGCGACGTGCTCGCCGTGGTCGAGTCGCCGGAGACGGACCAGCAGACCCAGTCCGCGATCGCCGACGCCCGCAACAAGCGCGCGATCGCGGATCGCGATACGCAGCTCATCGCGCAGAAGCTGATCGCGCCCGAAGAGGCCGAGCAGGCCGAAACGGATGCCCGGATGGCCGCCGCCTCGGCCGAACGATACAAGGCGCTCGAGGACTACGAGCGGATCCGCGCGCCGTTCAATGGGACGGTGACCGCGCGGTACGCGGACCCGGGCGCCCTCGTCCAGAACGCTGAAGCATCCCAGACGAGCGCCCTCCCGGTCGTCGAGGTGGGCACGACCGACAGCCTCCGGATCTTCGTGTATCTCGCGCAGCGGGACGCCGCCGACATCCGGCGCGGGCAACCAGTGACGATCACCGACGCCAGCCGGCCCAACATCCACGCGACCGGAACCATCACCCGCTTCACGGGCGAGCTGGATCCGAGCACGCGCACGCTGCTGGCCGAGATCGACCTGAGCAACCGCAAAGGGACGATCGTACCCGGCAGTTTCGTGCAGGTCTCGTTGTCGGTCACCGGACCCCGCTACCTCGAGATTCCCGCGGAGGCCTTGATCGTGCGAGGCGCGAAACAATATGCGGCGGTCATCACACCCGACGACCACGTGACCTATCGCGAGATCCACATCCTCGACACGGACGGCGTCACGGTCCGTGTCCTGAGCGGCATACAGGAAGGCGAGCGGGTCGCCCTCAACCTCGGCGACAGCGTAGCGGAAGGACAACACGTGGAGCCCGCCGCAGCTGACTCGGCCGTCCGCCCCGCGGTGTCATGATTCCGAGCCTTCGTTCCGCGCCGTATTGCCGCACCGCGGGGGTACTGGCGTTGGCATTGCTCGTCGTGGCCAGCCCACGCCTCGCCGCGCAGAGCACCGCGTCCCCACCGGACACCGGTCATCCCGCCGTCGCGCAACCGGTCCCACTGCCCGTCGCTCCGCCCAAAGCGACCGCGATGAGCACGGACCCGCCACCGGTCCTCACGCTCGACACCGCGGTCGCTCTGGCCCTCGAGATCGGGACGGCCGTTCAGGAAGGACGGTTCGCCAGCGCGATCGCGCGGTCGGAGGTCAGCCGGAGCTACGGAGGCATCCTGCCGTCCGTCACGGCAACTGGACTCCGCGCCGTGACGCAGGGCGACCCACTGGTCGGGGCGCGCGCCATGGTCCCGTGGAACACGCAGTACGAGACGATGGGCTATCAGCTCCAGACGTCGCTCAACCTGTTGGGCGGCATCAGCGCATATCCCGCGATCCGGTCCGCCCAGTACCAGCGCCAGACGACCGATCTCACGCTCGAGCGGACAAGGCAGTCGGTCGCGCTCGACGTGTCGCAGGCGTTTCTGCAGACGGTGCTCGATAGCCAGCTCGTGGCGCTGGCCGCGCAGAACATTCAGGTCTCGCAGGAGCAGGTCGTCCAGTTGCAGGAGTTGGTCCGTGTCGGAAAGCGGCCGCCCGCGGACCTCTATCAAGCACAATCGCAGGCCGCCGCAAACCAATCGCTGTATTTCGACGCCGTGAACCGCCAGCGCGCGGACGAGATCGCCCTCCTGCAGCGAATACACATCGATCCGCAGCGCAGTGTCGTGATCGCGACGCCACCGATGGACACGACGTTGCTGGACACCGAATGGCTGGATACCTCGCGCGTAGCGGCCCAGGCGCTCCAACGGCGGCCGGACCTGCAGTCCGCGAATGCGGCGATCGACGCCACCCGCTGGGGCATCCGCCGCGCCGCCAACGAGAACATGCCGGCGCTGTCCCTCGGATTCACGGTCTATTCGGTGGGCCGGGTCTTCGACTACGCCACGCAGGACGGCGTGTCACAGATCGCGACGCCCCAGCCGGTGCTCATCGATCAGATCGGGCCGCAGACATCTCGCATATTCTCGATCGGGCTCGGATACAACCTCTACGACCTCTTTCGGTCGCGACTCGATTACCAGGAAGCCCAGGTCGCGTACGGATCCGCCCAGGTGGCGGAAGGCGACGTCCGGCGCGCCGTGACAGGCGACGTCGCGCGGGCGATCAGCGAGTACGGCGTCGCCGTTCAACGCATGGCTTCCACCGCCTCGGGTCTGGCCTCCGCCCAGGCCGCATTTCAGTTGGTCTCCGGGCGGTACAACGTCGGCTTCGCCTCGATCGTGGACTTCCTCACCGCGCAGGCCGCGCTCGCCCAGGCCCAGAGTCTCCGCGCGCAGGCGATTGTCCAGTTGTCGCTCGCCAAACGAGCGATTGCCTACGCGATCGGACTGGCGCCGACTGACCGGCTGCCCTAGTCGCGACTTTTGTAGTTTCTACTTTCTACTCTCTACTTTCTACTTTCTACTTTCGCTCAGTCGTGGGACGCCGGCACGAAAAGTGGCTCAGGCACACCGAACGCCGCGTGAGGTTCGAGATGAGCCACGACGCACCGCCTGCGGCCGTCGCCATCCCCGCCCATTGCCCCGCCGTCCGGAGCGACCCCAGGACCGTCTCGTCGGACTCGTCGGGCGCGAGGAACGAGTTCCGCACGAGGCCCGTGAATCCGGCCAAGGTCACGAAGTTGATCCAGTCCATGGATCCGTAGGGCGAGTGCGCGCTCGCAAACGTCGGCGGCGATTCGCCCATGCCGAAGCGGTGCTCGAGTTGAGAAAAGAGTACCAGCCGGCTCGTTGTCTGCGCGATCTCATCCTGTAGCTCCGCTGGTCCGGCCAGGCGGCTCGCGAAGGCGCTGATGCTGTCGATCCGGTGCGCCAGAATGCGGTAGCGATCGGGCTCGGGGGCGAGCGGTGCAACATCGGCGACCGACAGCGGAAATAGCGCGGTCGCACTGGCTGAGTCGGCGACCGGCGGGGCACGATGGAGGTTGTCCATACGCTGCTGGGCGCCCAACACCGGCGCGACCGCCAGCATGGTCGCGATCGCGTAGACCGAACTTCGCAGTGATGAGCGCACGAACGGCTCCTTCAGCGAGACTCAGATCAATATTAGAAGCGGGACATCGGGAAGGCCATTCCGGTGCGGTCCAATCGCGCAAGATCGGCGCCCGCCCCGTGGCGCCGCTTGTCCGATAGCCGGATCGGGCACCACCGGGGTATCACCGGGCGAGCGCCCATCCGGTTAGGTTGTGGCGACGTTTGCCGGGGAGACTGTATGCGATGGATCTTGTTCCTGGTAGCGATCGTGACGCTGGGCGCCTGCCACAAGGCGGCCACGGAAGCGACCGGCCCAACGCTTCCCCCGATCGCCGGCACCTACAACGTCAATTTCATCCCCACCGACTCCAACAGTTTCTTTCCCATCCCGGACACGATCGCCTCCCTCGGTGGCCAGATCACCATCGGCCCGGTCGCGAGCGATGGCTCCTTCACGGGCTCCTACTATCTCGCCTTCATCACCGGCGAGTTGTCCGGCACGGAAAACGGCAAAGGCGTCATCACGTTCACGTCGTTTGGCGTATCCGGCAAGCCGCCGCTCGAGGGCGAACAGTACCTCCAGCAGGTGCTCCCCACGTGCCACTGGGGCCGCGCGACCGGCGGCGCCATGAACGGCAGCGTGGCGCAGGACTCGATCGCGCTGTTGACCGTCCGCGGTCACGTCACGGTACAATGCGCCTCGCCCGCCGACACCGGGCAGCCGATCACCAACGTGATTTCGATGTTCGCAGCCAGCCAGATCTTCCAGCCGTAGCGAACCCTCTCGCACTCCGCGTTTCGCGGCTCGCAGCTCGCGCCTCGCCCGGCAGCGGCGCGTATGCCATCTTATCGCGCATGCTCGGCTCGGTAACGGCTCAACGACTCGAAGACCGCTGGGGTGACGGACCCCCGCCCGGCGCCGACACGCTCGGCCAACTGGTCTACCTCTCGAACATCGTTGGCCGCGAGCCACGCCTCGTCCAGCCCGGCGGCGGCAACACGTCCGCCAAATCCGGCGACACGCTCATGGTCAAAGGGAGCGGCACCGACCTCCGTACGATCGGACGCGACGGCTTCACACAGCTCTCGCTCGCGTCGCTGTCGGCGCTGCGCTCCGCGACGTCCATGCTCGACGCGGAGATGATGCGGTTCATGGCGGGGTGCATGCTCCAACCTGGACCGGCACCGAGCGTCGAGACTCCCCTGCACTCCCTGCTGCCGCATCGCGTCATCGTGCACACACACGACGTCGCGACGATGAGCCTGACCAACGTAGACGACGAGATCGCCGAGCGGCTCGTCGCCGAGTTGTTCTCGGGGGAGATCGTGCTGGTGCCGTACGTGCGACCCGGCTTTCCGCTCGCGCAGGCAGTCAGCCGGATGGTGGACGGCCTCGGCCCAAACGTGTTCGGCCTCGCGCTCGCGCATCACGGTCTCATGGTCTGGGGCGATGATCCGCATGCCTGCTACACGCGGCTCGTGCGGGCGATCAACCGGATCGAGGACTACCTCGCGACCCGCCGGCAGGCGATGCCGGCACGCGGCGCCTCGGCGCCGATCCCGCCCCCTGAGCAACGCACGCGCTTCGCGGAAATTGCCCTGCCCGTCGTGCGCGGAGAGCTCGGCGCGGCTCACCGCGTGATCCTGCACCTCGATGACGGAGACGATGTGCTCGCCGTGCTCGCGGCACCCGGCACCAGCGAGAAGATCAAACGCGGTATGTCCACGCCGGAGCACATCCTCCGCGCCGGCCGCCTCCCGGTCTGGCTCGATGCCGATCCCGCCGCGCCCCCTGACGCGATCGCGAAAACAATCCGCACGCAGCTCGGCGACCAGCGAAGTGAATACGAGCAGTACCACCGGCGGCACGCCAAAGAGGGGACGGCGCCGCTCGACGACTGGGTCAAGATCATCCTCGCCCCGGGCCTCGGCATGATCACGGCCGGCCGCGACAAGCGGAGCGCTGTCACCGCCAATCTCTGCTACCGCGCAGTGCTCGAGTCGATGGCGAACGCCGACGCGATCGGCGGGTTTCAGTTCATCCCGGAATCCGAGGTCTTCGAGTTCGAGCACTGGCAGCTCGAGCGCCGCAAGATCGACGAGCAGGACGCGCGCGACCGCGCCACGCTGCTCCTCCCGCGGCACATCGCGGTCGTGATCGGCGCGGGCAGCGGCATCGGCAAAGCCGCAGCAATGCGCTTCGCCCGTGAAGGCGCTCATGTCGCCGTCGCGGATCTCGATGCGGCCGCCGCCGAGTCGGTGGCGGCGGAGATCAACAAGACGGCGCCTGGTCGCGCGATTGCCGTGGCCGTGGATGTCCGCGACGACGAGAGCCTGGCCGCTCTCATTCGCCGGACCGTGTTCGAGTTCGGCGGAATCGACTGCCTGTTCTACACGCCGGGACGCTCACCCCGCTTCGCGGGCGTGACCGACCTTCGCCGCGAGGACCTCCAGCAACAGCTCGACGTTCATTACGTGGGCGGGGTTCTCGCGATCGGTGCTGCCGCCTCCGTGATGCGGCGCCAGGAGCTGGGCGGATCGATCATTGCGTCGGTCTCCAAGGCGGCGCTCGCACCGGGCCGCGACGCGGCGGCCTACGGTGGCAGCAAAGCCGCGCTGCTGCAGGCCATGCGCGTGGCCGCCGTGGAGCTGGGTCCGGACCAGATTCGCGTGAACGCCATCAATGCCGACCAGGTCGACACGCCGATGTTCATGCGGTTCGTCGAGGAACGTGCCGCCATGCGCGGCATTTCGGCCGACGACCAGTTGGAATCCTATCGCCGCCGGAACGCGATGGGTGTGTCGCTCATTCCGGCGGACGCCGTCGCGGACATCGCCGCCCTGCTCGCGAGCGACCGGTTCCGCTACACCACCGGCGACATCATCACGATCGACGGCGGCCTCTCCGACGCGTTTCCCCGCTGACGCTAAATCTCCTTTCTCCTTTCTCTTTTCTCGTCCCTACACTCTCGCTTCGCTCCGGTCGTCCGGTTCCTCTTTGCGCACGGTGCGGCCAACGACGACGGTGATGTTGTCGGTCCCGCCATCGTCGAGCGCGTCCTGCACCAGAGCCTCGCAGACCTGCCGCGCCGACGTCATGTTGAGCAGCCGCTCGCGGATGCGGGTATCGGATACGTGCTTGGTGAGGCCGTCGCTGCACAGCAGCCCCACGGTGCCCCATACTTGCGAGAGTGATGTCACGACCGGCGTGGTCTGCTGGCCGCCGATGGCGCTCGACAGCACGTGGACCCACGGACTGCGATACGCGTCGGTGCGGCTCAGGACGCCGAGGTCGACGAGCTCCTGCGCCATGGTCTGATCGCGGGACAGTTGCGTGAGCTCGCCGTCGTGCAGGATGTAGCAACGGCTGTCGCCGACGTGCAGCAGGTACGACCGCGGCCACAAGCCGATCCACATTGTCAGCGTCGTCGCCATCCCCGCGAGTTCCTGGTTGTCGGCGGCTTGGCGAAGGATCCCATCGTGGCATTCGCGCGCGGCATCCTCCAGCGCGTGGGCGAACGCGTCGCTCGATCCGGCCGCATCGGCCGTGCACAGCTTGATCGAGCGCGCCACGTACTGGGTGACGGCCTCCACCGCCTGCCGGCTGGCTTCTTCCCCCATCGGCCCGCCACCGACTCCGTCCGCGACCATCGCCAGCAGCGCAATGCGTTCGGCCCCAAGCGGCAACCGGTCGAGCGATGGAAGGCTCGAGATGTGAACCTCCATCTTCCGGCGCACGGAGCAGATCAGGAAATGGTCCTGATTGTTAGTGCGCACCTTGCCGGTATGCGTCAGCCCGAAGAAATCGATCTCGTCGTCGCGCGGCGCTCGGTCAGTGAGGCGAGGGCTGGTCTTCGTGTCGGCGATCATCGATACGCTCCTCCGCTCGGCGCGAGCCGTAGGCCTGCGGTTCCTAACCGCTTGAAGGTGTTGCCCGGGCCCGCAAGATCGCAACCGAGAATCGGCCGCTTAAGCGACCTCTACCATAAAAGCGATCGCTATTTCCTCCGCGCGCGTGTCCGCGCCGCCTTCTTCGCGGCGGCCGAGCGGCCCGCTGCCCCCTTGGTTCGCGCAGCTTTCCTGGCGGCTCTCGACCGCTCGGCCGCACTCCGCCGCCGCGCAGCCGATCGCGCCTGTTTGGACAGCGCGCCACGTGAAGCGGCCGCCCGTCCCTCCTTCTTGAGCGCCTTTCGCACCGCGCGAGACCGGGTCGCGGACACCGCACGCTGGGGCTTTCGGCCGCGTGCCCGATCCCGCTTCGCCTGCTTGCGGGTCGCCGGAGACGAGCTCTTGCTGGCCGGCACATCGATCCCCGCGCGCCTCGCCTCGGACAGCCCGATGGCGATCGCCTGCTTCGTCGATCTCGCGCCGTGCTGCCCGTCCCGAATGTGGTCCATCTCCTGGCGCACGAACTCGCCGGCCTGGGTCGACGGCGACTTCCCCTCGCGCGCATCCTCGTGAGCCCGTTCGATCGTCTCCTGGTCTGGCATGCCACCCTCCCGGCCGTTGGCGAATCAGGCGCGGCAATCACCGCGCTCTCTCGGAATTTGCACACACCGTACCAGTCCCACGAGTTGTTCAGCCAGGTCCACGCCCCCGCGTGAACCCGCTGCCTACTTCGGCACGTACCCGTCCGCCTTGAGCGCGTCCGCCGACATGCCGATCACGTCGATGTGCAGCGTGATCGGCGTGTACGGTTTGTTCGTCGAATCCTTCGGCACCGACACGATGGACTCGACGACGTCCATCCCCTTGAAGACCTGCCCGTAGACGGTGTAGTGATTGTCGAGCTTGGGCAGGCCCTGCTTGTTCGCGACGATGTAGAACTGGCACCCGGCCGAAAGCTGCCCCGGATTGTCGTCACGCCCCGCGCCGACCGCGCCGTACACGTGCTTGAGACTGTCGTTGAACTCCGGCGCCAGCAGATACGGTGAGCCACTGAAGCCTTCCGGAGTGTCGGGGCACCCGCCCTGCGCCACGTAATCCTTGATCACGCGGTTGAACGTGAGGGAATCCCAGTAATGGCTGGCGGCGAGCTTGATGAAGCTCGCTTTGTGCCGTGGGGTCCGGTCGTACAGGACGAACAGGATTTCGCCTTTGGGCGTCCGGATGCGGCCGACTTGATACGTCTTCTGCGTTCGGGCGGCGGTGAATCCGAGCGGTAGGGCGAGCAGCAGTACGAGCAGTATGCGGCGCATGGTGAGGTCGCGAGTTGAAGTCGGGTGTTGCTGCCCGGGAATGGGCGCGGATGTTTCCGGAGCCGGCATATCCTCGCCCTAAACATGGACGCCCTGCCGCGACTACGGAGCCCAGGCTAGCCGGCCCACGCGGTGGCCGTACATTATCGCGGCGGCCCTGCCACCCCGGACCGCCGCACGACTCCGCCACCCCGCGACTCATGCCGCACCTGCCTCGCGCGCTTCCCTCGCTGCCGTGCGCCGGCGTTCTCGCGCTGGCCGTTCTCGCCCTGACGGTCGTTCCACCGCCCTCCGCCCGCGCACAGGTCTCGACCCAGTGGCCGATCCACTCGATGGACCGCCCCAGACCACCGGTGATCGACCCCGGACCCTATCACGAGCCCGCGCCGCCCCCATCCGACGCCATCGTGCTTTTCAACGGGCACGATCTGACCGGCTGGCGGAACGCGGATTCGGCCAGCCTCCCCGCCCGTTGGAAGGTCGTTTCCGGGTACATGGAGGTCGTGAGCGGCACCGGCAACATCGCGACGACCCGGGCGTTCGGCGATGTGCAGCTCCACGTGGAATGGGAAACGCCCGTCCCAGCGACCGGCGAAGGACAGGAGCGCGGCAACAGTGGCGTTTTCCTGATGGGAAAGTACGAGGTGCAGGTCCTCGACTCCTACGACAACATCACCTACGCCGATGGACAGGCGGCGGCGATGTTTGGGCAGTACCCCCCGCTCGTCAACGCGAGCCGCCCGCCGGGACAATGGCAGACCTACGACATCATCTGGCACGGCCCGCGGTGGTCCGCGTCCGGAGACCTCAGCGCACCCGCGCGCATCACGGTCTTCCACAACGGCGTCCTCGTCCAGGATAATGTCGCGCTCACCGGCCCGACGGCATTCATGCACCGCCCGCCGTATACGCACGACGCCGGCCAGCTCCCGCTGGCTCTGCAGGACCATCACTCCCCCGTCAGGTTTCGGAATATCTGGATCCGCCCGCTGACGGACTGATCGTGCGCTCTGTGGCCACTTCCGCGGCGCGACTGCAGCCGCGGCCGCGCATGTACGATGTCGCCATCATCGGGTCCGGCGCGGGCGGCGGTATGGCGGCGTACGTGCTGACGCGCGCTGGCGCCGACGTGGTCATGCTCGAAGCCGGACCCCCGTGGAGCGCGGCCGCGAATGGCGCCATGCTCAAATGGTCCTACGATTCTCCCCGCCGCGGCGCGCCGACGCCCTCTCACCCGTTCGGCGAGTTCGACGGCTGCATCGGTGGCTGGCAGATCGACGGCGAGCCCTACACCGTCGCACCCGGCACCGAGTTCGATTGGTGGCGCGCCCGCATGCTCGGCGGTCGCACGAATCACTGGGGACGGATCTCCCTCCGCTTCGGACCCGACGATTTCCGCCGCAAGTCCCTCGACGGACTCGGCGACGACTGGCCCATCTCGTACGACGATCTCGCCCCGTACTATGACGCGATCGACCGTCTGATCGGCATTTTCGGCTCCAACGAGGAACTGCCCAACGACCCGGATGGGATCTTCCTTCCGCCGCCGCGCCCCCGCTGCTACGAGCTGCTCATCAAGCAGGCATGCGCCGGCACCGGCGTCCGCTGCATCGCCTCCCGCCTCTCGGTCCTCACGCGCGCACTCAACGAGCGCGCCGCCTGCCACTACTGCGGACAGTGCGGACGCGGGTGCAAGACGAACTCCAATTTCTCGAGCCCCGGCGTCCTCATCGAGCCCGCACTTCGCACCGACCGGCTCACGCTGCTGACCAACGCCATGGCACGAGAGATCACGACCGATGAGTCAGGCCGGGCCACGGGCGTGTCGTACATCCATAAGCCCTCGGGGACCGACGAACACGTGCGGGCCCGCATCGTGGTGCTCGCGGCCAGCGCCTGCGAATCGGCCCGGCTTCTCCTCAACTCGCGCACCTCGCGCTCGCCGAACGGCCTCGCCAACACGAGCGGCACCGCCGGCCGGTTCCTGACGGACACCACGGGCACCACGATCACCGGAATGGTGCCGCGGCTCGCCGATCACGTTCCCCACAACGAGGACGGCGTCGGCGGTCCGCACATCTACATGCCGTGGTGGCTCGACAACAGCACGTTGGACTTCCCGCGCGGGTACCACATCGAGCCGTGGGGCGGCATGGACCAGCCCACGTACGGGTCGATGGCCGGCATCGAGCGCTTCCCGTCGGGCGGGGGCTACGGCACCACCCTCAAGAACGACTACCGGCACTTCTACGGCGCCCGGATTGGTTTCAACTGCCGCGGCGCCATGGTCCCCAACGCGGACTCCTACTGCGAGATCGATCCCGACGTCGTGGACCGCTGGGGAATCCCGGTCCTGCGCTTCCACTGGAAGTGGAGCGACCACGAATACCTCCAGGCGAAGCACATGCAGGAGACCTGCCGGGCCTTGTTCAGCGCGATGGGCGGCGAGCCGTTCACCGCGATGCCCACGCGCGACGAACGGTTCGGCCTCGATGCCGGCGGCCGCATCATCCACGAGGTCGGCGGCACACGCATGGGCGATGACCCGGACAGCTCGGTGGTGAACCGCTGGTGCCAGGCCCACGATGTGAAGAATCTCTTTGTCGCCGACGGCGGCCCGTTCGTCTCACAGGCCGACAAGAACCCCACCTGGACGATCCTCGCACTCTCGATGCGCACCGCCACGTACATCGTGAACCAGCGCAAGGCAGGGGACCTGTGAGCGACGCCGTTTCGCCCGGCAGTGGCTCCGCCCCACGCGATCTCTCCCGGCGCGAGGTCCTCGGTTTCCTCGCCGGCCTCCCGCTCGCTGCAGCCACTGACCCGGCATCGCTGATCGCCCGAGCCTGGCGTCACATCGAAGGCCACGCCGGCGACGCCGCGGCGCCCTACACGCCGCGCTTCTTCACTCCTCACGAGTGGCGCATCGTCCGGCTGCTCGCCGACGACATCATCCCGCGCGACGGCCGCTCGGGTAGCGCGACCGACGCCGGCGTCCCCGAGTTCATCGATTTCATCATGACGGACCAGCCGCAGGCGCAACTCCCGATGCGCGGCGGCTTGCACTGGCTCGACACGCAGGCGCACACACGTTTCGGCGCCTCCTTCGCGGACTGCAACACCGAGCGCCGGTCGGCGGTGCTCGATGACATCGCCTGGCCCGCCCGCGCTCGCCCGTCGATGAGCCAGGGAGTGGCCTTCTTCGCGACGTTCCGCGACCTCGTGGCATCGGGCTTCTGGACGAGCAAGATGGGGATGGCCGATCTTCGATACATGGGCAACACGGTCGTGCACGAGTGGCAGGGATGCCCACCCGAGGCGCTGGCCAAACTGGGAGTGAGCTACTGAATGCCGCGACCACGATCGCGTCCATCCGCGACCGCCCGGCCGGCCGCGCCGCGCCTTCCCAGTCGCCTGGGCATCGGCATCATCGGGAGTGGCTTCAACGCCCAGTTCCACCTGCGTGCGTTCGTCGGAGTTCGCGACGCCGATGTGCGCGGGGTCTGGAGCCCGACTGCCGGACACGCCACCGAAGCGGCGGCGCTCGCCCGGCAACTCGGCGTCGGACCCGCCAAACCCTTCCGGTCGATAGCCGCCATGGTCGCGAACCCATCCATCGGCGCGATCTGGCTCTGTGGCCCCAATTTCTCCCGGCTTGAAAACGTCGAGGAGATTACCGACACGATCACCCGCGGCCGCGGTGAGCTCGCCGGCATCGCCTGCGAGAAACCGCTCGCCCGCACGGTCGCCGAGGCCACACGTGTCACGTCACTCGTGAAACGCTGCGGCCTCAATCACGGCTATCTCGAGAATCAGGTCTTCGCCCCGCAGGTGGAACACGGCCGCCACCTTCTGTGGGCCCGCGGCGCCAAGCTCACGGGACGGCCATATCTCGCACGCGCCGCCGAAGAGCACAGCGGGCCGCACCGCCCGTGGTTCTGGCAGGGACACCTTCAGGGCGGCGGTGTCCTCAACGACATGATGTGCCACTCCGCGCTCCTCGTCCGGCACCTCCTTACGGAACCCGGCGCCCCGCGCGACTCCCTCCGTCCTGTGCGCGTGGCGGCGCACATCGCGAGTCTCAAGTGGAGCCGTCCGGAATACGCCGCTCGCCTCAAGCGCGAGATGGGGCCCGCCGTAGACTATGCGAAGACGCCCGCCGAAGATTATGCGAGCATGACCGTGGAGTTCGCGGGTGCGGACGGACGCCCGGCGATCGGCGAGGCCACGACATCCTGGAGCTACGTCGGCGCGGGTCTCCGCCTCTCCGCCGAAGTACTCGGCCCCGAATACTCGATGTCGTGGAATACGCTCGACAGCGGCCTCAAACTGTTCTTCAGCCGCCGCGTCAAAGGCGATGCGGGCGAGGATCTGGTGGAGAAACAGAACGCGGAAGCCGGTCTCATGCCGGTGGTGGCCGAAGAAGCCGCGGCGTACGGCTACGAGGCGGAGAACAGGCACTTCGTGCGGGCGTTCCTCCGCGGCGAGCCCGCGGCGTTCACGTTCGACGATGGGGTCGAGGTCGTGAAGCTCCTGATGGCGGCCTACATGAGCGCCGAACAGGGGAAGACACTCGCGTTTCCTCCAGCGGGGCTGGCGACGTTCGTCCCCCAGGTCGCAACCGGCAGGTGGAAGGGCTAGCCACTGCCATCACTGCATCCGCGGATACTCTTCATCGGCGAGCCGCTCAAGGAGTACATCGCCACCCTCGAGGCGGATGACTCTCTGTCGGACCAGATCTTCCTCGGCTTCGCCGGCGATCTGGTCCCCAACATGGCGTCCTACACGCGACGCGCCGCCACGCGACTGGGAGTCAACTGCGCGATCGACGTGCTGACGGCGGTCGGCACCGCCGACGATCCCCTGAGCACCGAGATACTCGCCGACCTGAAGTCGCACTCGCTGGGCATCCACCTCGGCACGAAGCGGCTTCCCGGGAAACACCTGGGGATTGTGATCAACCTCAAGGACAAGACAGGTGCCCCGGCCCGGGAGAAGGTGAGGCTCGACCGCCGGAACTCCGCATTCCGCGATCTGCTTGATGGAGCGGCTGAAACGGACCTCGCGAGTATGACGGAGGGCTATAGCCACATCGTGGTGTCCGGCACGTCCCTGGCCTGCATTCGCGATCGCGCCAGTCTGCTCGTTCTGCTGGAGAGCGCCCGGCTCGCCAACCCATCTCCTCAGATCATCGTCTGCACCAATCTTCGCGCATCGAATTGGCAGATGCCCGATCGCGATGACCCATCCGGGCTGACTCCGGATGACGCGGCGTGGCGGCAAAAGGCTCGCCGGTGGCTCGACGCGGCAATTGAGTTGGCGGATGTGGTCTTCGCCAACTTCGCCGACGAGCGCCAGCTCCGCGGGTGCGAATCGCCTCGCGATGCAGTGGAGGAGTTGCGCGCGCTCAATGCGCATGCCGAAATCGTCGTCACCGACGATGCATTCCCGATCCTGGTCAGTTACGGCGCGGGCGACGAGCAGCGCCTCGAGACGCTCGGCGTGCCGCCGACGGGCGCCGTGGTAGACACGGTTGGCGCTGGTGACGCTTTTGCGGGAACATACCTGGCGGCGCGGCTGGCCGGGCGGTCGTGCTATGCGGCCGCCGAGTGCGCGCTCGCCATCGCCACACAGGTCGTGACATTCGATGGTGCGCTGCCGAGGCATGGCAAATCGCTGGTGTTCGACCCGGGTCTGTTCGATACGCCCCATGACCGGAGGCGCACGTAGGGAGAGCGGCTATGGCTGCGCCGCCGCCAGGTCCTTCGCGCTAGCCGCTGACGGCCGGAACAGCACCGCGAATACGAGGAGGACCACCAGCGCGAATCCCGCCGGCACCAGCCAGATCGATCGCCAGTCGTGGCCGCCGGCCGCGGAGGTGTACGACTGAACGACCCGTCCTGAGAGCCACGCCCCGATCAGCAGTCCTGCGCCCAGCGTGATGAAGGCGAGTAGGCCCTGCGCCGCCGCGCGGATGCGCACGCTCGCCTGCTGATCGGCGTAGATCTGGCCCGTGACGAAAAAGAAGTCGTAGCAGATGCCGTGGAGAAGGATGCCCGCGTACAGCATCCATGCCAGACTTCCGGTGTTGCCAGCCGCAAAGAACAGATACCGCAGCGTCCACGCCGCCATGCCGGCGAGCAGGATTCGCTTGACCCCGAGGCGCACGAGGAACCACGGAAGCAGGATCATGAACCCCAGCTCAGACACCTGCCCCAGGGTCATCTTGCTCGCCGGCTCCGCAAACCCGATCTCGTTGAGGTAGAGGTTCGTGAACGCGTAGTAGAACTGGAGCGGGATGCAGAGCAGAAACGACCCCGCCATGAACGTGGCGAATGAGCGATCGCGGAAGAGCGAGAGAGCGTCGAGGCCGATCACGTCCCTGGCGCGGAGGGGTTGACCGGCGGCGTGGGGCGGAGTGTGCGGGAGCAAGAGCGAGAAGAAGCCCAGCACCAGCGAGGCACCGGCGGCGAGTCTGAGCGGAACGGCGGTCGGTTCGAGACCCAGCCGCCCGACCAGGAGGCCGGCCACGATCCAGCCGATGGTGCCGAGCACTCGGACCTGGGGGAACTCGCGCTGTGGATCGCGCAGATGATCGAAGGACAAAGAGTTGCTGAGCGCCAGCGTCGGCATGAAGCAGAGCGCGTAGCCGATCAGCAGCGCGTAGAAGACACCGAACGACGTCACCCGCGACGCCACGTAGAGGAGAGCCGCTCCCGCAAGGTGGAGGACCGCCAGCACTCGCTCCGATGCAAAGAAGCGGTCCGCTACCATCCCGACGAAGAACGGCGAGATCATTGCGGCAATGGCCGTGGCACCGTAGGCGAGGCCGATCTCTGTCCCCGAGAACCTGAGCGCCTGCCCCAGGTACGTCCCCATGGTGACGTACCACGCGCCCCAGACGAAGTACTCGAGGAACATGAGCGCCGACAGCTTGAGCCGTACGGCGGTCATCACGGGTTGAGCGAGCCCTCGTAGGCAGCGACGGCGATCATGTCATCGAGCGAGAGCTTGGATGCCACGTCGTTCATCGGCAGGCTGGCGGGTGTGGAGCGCGCCCTCGTTTTGAACGCCAGCAGTTGCCGGAGGATGTACGCCGGGAACCGGCCGGCGGTCGGCGGGATCGGTCCCACGCCGTGGAGTTCCTCGCCGTGACAGCTCGTGCACGGCGCCGCGCCGTCCTCTCTCCACGTCGTCGCGAGTGCCTTGCCGCGCGCAATGCTCCCCGGCGGCACGTAGGTGACATAGAGGAATCCCGGATCCCGCAGATCGTGCCGCAGGGTGTCCGATGGCATCGTGATGAGCCGTTTGCCGAGCGGCTCGGTGCCACCGCCCGCCGCGGGAAAATAGAGACCTACCCGGGGAACCGGTTTGGGGATGGTCGTGGTCTCGACGCTCCTCGAGCGAAGGCGGGGAGAGAGTTGCGAGTAGTACTGCGCGGCTTCGGCGATCTCCGTGTCCGTCGCGCTGTCGGCGATGGCGCGCATGTAGTCACTGGGACCGTACGGCCCTGGCCATGCGGCTTTGCGAGCGTGGGATCGCATGTCCTTGACCTGCTGCTCGATGTAGCCGGCTGGCAGCCCCGCGAGCATGGCATTCTCGGGACGTCCTGCGCCGTCCGCGAGGTGGCAGAACCCACACGCCATCACCGTGGGCCGGCGGCCGTGCATGACGATGTCCGGCATCGCCGGATGTGCGTCGGGGTGCCAGTCCGCGACCCCGAACAGATTCTCGACTTGTGCCTCCGTGAACGCCGCCGTGCTGTTGGGCACGTGGAACAGCGCGACGCTATCGGCCTCCCGCGCCGGTTCCTTCACCGCCGCCCCGGGTGCGGGACGCCCGGGCGGGTAGGGATACGACCACGCGGGCACCTCGAAGTTCGCCCCGCCAGTGCGAGATGCAGCAATGGCGGTTTGTGCCCGGACGTTGGCCGGCCCCCACACCGCGACTGTGACGGCGGCGACTGACCACAGGCACGCGAGCCGGCACGTGAACAGCCTGCCGGCAAGAGCGTAGGTCAGTCGCGAGGACTTGGCGACGCGGCGTCGGACTGCCACGAGGGCGGAGAGATGCATGGGTGTCCCGGAATTCATGGATGAGGCTTCCGCCAAATGCACCCGCTCGGCCACTGCTGTCAAGCAGCGCGGTCAAGCAGCGCTGTCCCGCCGGCGTTGAAGCGAAGCGGCGAACCGTACTGCCATTCCTGCTGTGTCATCGCTTGCCGATCGCGGGCGCCATGCCTCGCGTATATTCGGTGCATTGAGCACCATACGCACGGACCCACAAAATGGGGCTGAATGTGACGGACGCACATGCTTGGTTGGCAGACGGGTTTTGCCTCGGCCGACACTCACTCACGGGAATCTCGCGGCTGCTGGCGGCCACGTCCATCGCGGTCACCGCAATCACGCAAAGTGCGCCGGCTCAGGCGCCAGTGCGGCACGTAGTCACGGCGGATGATGGCCACCCGCTCACGGTGTGGGAGAAGAAGGGACCATCGCCCCGCCACACGATCGTGCTGCTGCACGGCCGCACGTGGAGTGCGATTCCGGATTTCGATCTCCAGGTCCCGGGCCACCCGGTGTCGCTGATGGACGCGCTCGTCGCGCACGGGTTCGACGTCTACGCACTCGACGCGCGCGGCTACGGCGGCACAGCGCGGGATTCCTCCGGTTGGCTGACGCCCGACCGCGCCGCCAAGGACGTGATCACGGTGTGCCGGTGGGTCGCCGCGCACTCCGGCATCGCGGGCAAGCCGGCTCTCTTCGGATGGTCCTTCGGCTCCGTGACCGGACAGTTGGCTGCGCAGCGGTCCCCCGGCGACATCTCTGCTCTCGTGCTCTTCGGCCACTTCAGCTTCCCCCCAGCGCCGCCCGAACAGCCGGGCCCCCCGCCCCGCGTGAAGACGACCGCCAAGGCAGCCGGCGAGGATTTCATCAGTCCCGCCGCGACCGATTCCGCGGTGGTCCGCGAATACGTGCGCGCTGCCCTGGCCGCGGATCCGGTGCGGGCCGACTGGAACCACATCGACCAGTTCAATGCGCTCGACCCCGCGGCCGTCCACGTGCCGACCCTCGAGATCATGGGAGAGCGCGATCCGATCTCGACGCAGAGTCCCGGCGGAGAGGCGGCATTCTTCGGGAGGTTGGCGACACCGGACCGGGAGTTTGTATTACTGCCCGGGGTGGACCACGCGGCCTTCCTGGAGAGTGCGCGCGCGCGGTTCGTCGAGGCCCTAGTCGATTTCCTGACAAGGCCCAGCGAACCGGCGCCATGACATGAAGGGCGCTCACCGTACCAATGCCCGGGAGCTGGCGTCCGGGAACGCGGTGGCGCGCATCCGCGCGTTCATCCCAGCGTTCATCTCCGCGCGACTCGCCCCGGCGTTCGCCGTGCTCGCTGTCCTGTTCCTCATCCCGGAACATCAGATGCAAGGCCAGCAGGCGCCAAGGCCGCGCGCGCGCGATGCCGGTGTGATCATCGGTGTGTTCCAGCCCGGCCCGTTCAACGCCATCACTGACGTGGACGGCGTTCGCGTCGGCCAGACCACCGTGAACCTCGGCGACACCATCCACACGGGTGTGACAGCGATCCTCCCGCACGGCGGCAACATTTTCCAGGAGCGCGTCCCCGCTGCACTCTTCGTGCTCAACGGCTTTGGGAAACTGGTCGGCGTCACGCAGTTGCAGGAGCACGGCGAGTTGGAGACGCCGATCCTCCTCACGTGCACGCTCTGTGTCTGGAAAGCCGCGGACGCCATGGTTGCGTATCTGCTCGAGCAACCGGGCATGGAGACCATCGGGTCGATCAATCCTGTCGTCGGCGAGACCAACGACTACGGCTTGAGCGACATTCGCCTGCGGCCCATCACGGAAGCGCACGTGCGCCAGGCGTTGCAATCGGCGACGACCGGCCCGGTCGCGGAGGGCACGGTCGGCGCGGGTGCCGGCACCCAGGCGTTCGGGTGGAAGGGCGGGATCGGCACGAGCTCGCGCCGGTTGCCATCGGTTGACGGCCGGTACACGGTCGGCGTGCTCGTGCAATCGAATTACGGTGGACTCCTGACCATCAACGGCGCCCCGGTCGGCCGCGAGTTGGGACAGAACCCGTTCGCAACTGCGCGCCCGAAAGACGGCGCGCCACCGGGCCACGGATCCTGCATGATCGTCGTCGCGACCGATGCCCCGCTGTCATCCCGTGATCTCGAGCGCGTCGCGAAGCGGGCCGCACTCGCGCTCGCGCGCACGGGGTCGTCTGCGAGTCCGGGCTCGGGCGACTACGTGATCGCCTTCTCGACGGCCGGCTCCGTGCGCCGCCGCCGCTGGGCGATGACCCCCGCCGCTCCGTATCAGCTACAGGAGCTGAACCACGATGACCTGGCCCCGCTCTTCGAGGCGACGGTAGAAGCAACCGAGGAAGCGCTGATCAACTCGATGTTCCGCGCCACACCGGTAACCTATCGCGGCCACACCGTCGAAGCCCTGCCTATCGACAAGACGCTGGCGATCCTCCAGAAATACCACGCGCTCCACTGGGATCGCGACCTCCCCGCCGAGGAGCCGTAGCCAGGCCCACAGGGTCGCGAATTGATCCGTCCCTGGTAGGGGCCGGTCGCGACCGGCCCGGTAGGACTGTAGTTGCCGTCCCACGGCAGGCAGTGGCCTACGCAGCGGGGGCCGTTCGAGAACGGCCCCACCGTCAGCTGCCACCAAAACCATCCGCCAACTGCACCAAAACCATCCGCCAACTGCCACCAACACCATCCGCTTGCTGCCACCAACCATCCGCATGCTGCCACCAAAACCGTCCGCCTGCCGCACTGCCCATGCCTGCTCGGGGGCCGCCAAATCACATTCGAAACAGATAACTCAGTTTCACGAAGAAATTATCTGCTTCGCGCGTCAACCCAGTGAAATGCAGCGCGCTCGGCTCGAACGAATCGTTCCCATACCCGAAGAACGCCACCGTCCCCGGGACCGGCTGATACGAGAACAGCACCGACCCGGTCAGGACGTTGTTGTTGATCGCCGACGCACGGGTGATCACACCGGTGACCGGATCCTTGATGAAGATCGGCAGATTCGACCGCGAGTCGTCGCGCAAACTATCCTCATAGACGGCGTTGTACTGCCCGATGAGGCGGAAGAAGATCACACGCGACAACTGATACTCCGCGTCGATCCGCGGCAGGTATTGCGCCTCGACGATGCTGCCGTCGGTATGCCGGTGGTTGACCTGCGCGGTATAGGTCCCGTTGAACCGAAGTTGTTGCGTCGGCTGCCACGTGATCGCGAGTTGCGGCAGCGCGATATCGGCCGCGGACCACTCGAAGAAGTTCTCGTCCCGCCCGCCGACGTACACGAAGCTCGCCGAGAAATGCGCGAATTGCGGGGTGGTGATGTTGAGGACGTAGTCGGTGTTGGGGATCGGCTTCTGATTCGGGAACGGTGAGTATGTCGTCATCCGGCCGACCGTCTGCGCGAGGTAGTAGTCTGCGTAGAGCTGCGGATCGTAGCCGTACGATTCGAGATAGATGGCCGCGCCGACGCGCCAGCCGCCATGGATGGACGCGGTCGTGTTGAACTGCCAGCGCCGGTCTTCCGCCGCCTGCAGTCCCGTCAGTGCTCGCCCCGCCCAGGTGTCGCTCAACCGGATGTCGCCGCCATACGTCTCGACGAAACTGCCCGGAGCGTTGTACAGGGTGAGACGGTGGTCGAGCGACACCGATCCGACGCCCACGCGCGAGATGAACCCGCTCCCGGCGACGAATTGCGGATCGATCTGCCGGAAGAAGTAGTCCATCCCGAACGTGTGCCCAGCGCGCATGAACCGCAGGTACCAGAGCGGCCCGGCGCTCGTGCCCACGCCGCCGCTGTCACGCGTCTCGCTGGTCCCGGCCTGCGCGGCGACGGTATAGACGGAGAGAAACGCGAAGCGCGCGTCGATGCTGCCCATGCGGTTGTATGCCCCGCCCTGCTCCTTGTCGGTGAACGCGCCCCCGATCTGGGACGCGGAGCCCAGGTCGTCCCACACCCGCAGGATGTTGTAGATCGAGTGGCCCGCACCGGTGACCGACGAGTCCTCCTGATCCTGCGCGCCGAGGTAGGCGATCGTGACGCCGCCGACTTTGCCGGTGAGTTTGGCGGCCGCGATAGGGGCCTCGATCGCCCGCGTGTAGATCAGATTGTTCGGGGTGTTGTACTGCTCGAGGCCATCCAGGAAGAAGGGCCGCTTCTCCGGATACGACAGCGCATACCGGGGATCGAGCTGGATCCTCGTGGCATCCGACTCCACCTCGGCGAAATCCGGCCGGTACGTGCCGTTGAGGGTGAGGTTGTTCGTGATGCCCCACCGGATATTGCCGCCGAACGCCGGTCGGTCCGTGTCGTAGTGCCACGGCGTCGGGTGCAGGCTGTCCCCCGTGACTTTCTGCGTCACGAACGGATTCAGGTCGAGAACGAGACCGCGCTCGAGTCCCGTGAGACCCACGATCGTGCCCGACTGCGACAGAAACGAGGCAGCCGCGATCTTGGTGGGCACCCAGCTCTGCTCGTGACCTGAGTGCTGAACCTCTCTGATGATGTTGAGGCCCCAGTCCTGCGGATCGGTTGACTGGTACTTGATGCTGCGGAATGGAATCCGGACAACCGTCTCGTACCCGGACGCGGTGACGTGCCCCTTGGACTCGAAGACGAAGTCGGGGCTCAGATCCGTGGTCGGCCGCCCGGTCTGGGTGTTGCCGGTGTTGAACCCGCGGCCTGTGCGGACACCTTCGGTGATCGTGCCATCTTCCTGGATGCCGAGCGGGTTGACGGCGAAGACCATGGCCTGGCGCGCGTGCAGAAACGGGCTCAGAATGATCTGGACGTTGTCGTCCGCGTCGATCCGGTCGCGGTCCGCGAGCTTGTAGTGGACGACGCCGTGCGGCTCGAAGGCCCGGATCCCGAAGTAGATCGCCTTGCGCGAGTACCAGACCAGCACCTCGGTCGAGTCCTCGGCCGGGAGGCCGTCGATCGGCGTGTATTCGGAAAATCCCGTCAGGACGGTGGCCTGCTGCCAGACCGGGTCGTCGAGTGTCCCGTCAATCAGCGCCAGGTCATCCAGGCGCGGGATGTGGACCGACGTCTGGCCCTGGCGGCCGTTGTAGACACGGCGCGGGAGTGATTTGAGGCTGTCGCCACCAGCCGCGGCCGAGATCATGAGGGAAGCCAGAATTAGCACGCGAAAAACCTGGTGGCATGACCGAGACCTCGCTACGGCGTATCTTTTTCTGAGACACCTGGATCAGTGCCGGCGTTGCCGCGGCACGCACGCGAATCCGCATCAACCAGAGAGACCCATGGCCGATCGCACCCCGCACGAGCATCTGAAAAACCTGCACAGCGAGTTGGTTGCGACGAAGCCCGCTGACAGCGCGGCGAAGGCTCGCTTGGGCCAGTTGACCGACGACGTGCGCCGGACGATCGACGCCGGGGCCACATTGCCGGCCGCCGACGCGTATCGCGGTCTGCGCCAGCGCCTGGCCGACGCGGCGGCGGCGTTTCAGATCTCGCACCCGAAGCTGACCGCAGAGATTGAGGGCGTGATCGACACGCTCAGCACGCACAATCTCTAGGGCAGCGGAATCTCCGTTATCTGGTCGCGCGCGCGATGACGAACTCCCCGGGTACCTCATAGCCATCGCCGCGGCGATACGGGGCGATCGACGTCAGATATTCCGCGTGTACCTCATCGCGGGTCGGCGGATCGAACCGTGAATACGGAAGCGCGACGGGCCCCCCGGCAAACGCGGCGCCGCACGCGGACTCGCCGGAGTCATACGACAGGGTCGCCGAGATCCGCTCCACCTCGATGTCCTCGTATGCGGTTCGTGCGAGTGCGTACTGCAGCGCGTCGCCGCTGCCGAGCTGGAAGAAGAGCGGGCACACGTCCGACGCCACACGCCGCTCGACGATCGGAAAGATCTCCGCCCAGCCACAGCGAGACCGCTGGCCCCACACTGCGACCGCCACGCGTCCGCCTGGGCGCAGCACCCGCCGCATCTGTTCGAGGGCCCGGAGCGGATCCACGACGTACATGAGTCCCAGCGCGCACAGCACCACGTCGAACGTCTCGTCGCCCTGGATGATCTCCTCGGCATCGCTCCGCTCGGCAGTCACCTGTGGCATCCCGCGCTGCGCCGCGATCTCGGTGACCCGTTGGACCATCACGTCGGAGATGTCTGTGGCGACGACTCGGCCACCGGGCCCCACGGATTCCGCCGCCCGGAATGTCACGAGGCCGGTTCCGCACGCGACATCGAGCACCCATTCGCCGTTGCGAATCTGGGCCATGGCGAGCACTCGATCCTGCGCTGGAGCGAGCTGCTCCGCCCAGTACTGATCGTAGTACGTGGCTGCTTTATCCCATCCGTAGCGCTGCACCCTGCGCTGCAGCCGCGGATCCATCAGCTACCGCTCCGGTGCGAGGACGCGAACTTCCCGGGTGAGAGGGACGCCGTTCGCGACATCGTCGCGCCACGAGCTGCACCGGTCGGCGGTGTCCAGCACGCGGGTGATGTCCTCCGATGGCGCCGAGCTCTCGACCGTCACGATGTAGCGCATTGCGAGATATCCCGGCCGGACGGATGCCGACACACCAAGCTCGCCGCGCACGTCGTAGTCGGCCTGCACCTCGACCTCGAGCGATGAGATCGGAACGCCGAGCCGGGCGGCCCACATGCTGTAGCCAATCGCGAGACACGAACCGACCGCCCCGCGGCCGTAGACGCCGGGATTGGGGCCGGCGTTCGAGCCGCCGTATTTCTCCGTCATTCCCACGGTGAACTTCCACGGGCCGTCCTCGACCTCACATGCCAGGCCGTCCTTCAGTCGCACCTTTGTCACGGCCGTACCCTGGCCGACTGACGGCCGCAGCTCCACCGCGCGGGCACTACGCTCGACCGCGCTCCGTATCGTTTCGGTTCCCTGCATGACTACCTCCGCGTAGAGCCAGATCGCTGCATTTGTGAATGTTATAGTTCGCCAGTAGCGATACCCCGGCAAAGTCCCGTAACGTGATACGAACCGCGGGCCTGGTGTGGTCGAGTGACATCGCTCCGGGGCCGTACTCGAGTATTCTTGCAAGTGACATGATACGCACTCGATACGCCGCCTCCATAGGAGGCGCCTCCCCCGCAAACAGCCCGTTGCCGTCGCCGCCGAACGCATACATTAATGGGTCGCGATACGGTGTGCGGGACTCACTTGGAGAAGGCCGGGGCGGCAGCGGACCCCACAGTCGCGTCGCCCGCCGCTCCCCTGGAATTGATGACATGACGAAACCCTCCATCAGACTCGTCCGGCGTTGGCCAGCCGCGTTGGTGCTCGCGGGCTGCACCCTGAGTTGCATGCTGGGCCGGATGCTGGTACCGGCCGTTGGCCGCGCGCAGGTCGCCGCTATGGTCGCCGCCCTGCCCCCGACCCGCGTCACGCTGGATCGTGACCATGACTCCCTGACCATAGAATTGCCGGCGGTCGATCTGCCGGCGTCGACCCCGGACCACGAGGCGATGGTCGTAACGCCCATGTATCAGGCGGTGATCCCGGCGTCGGGGTCGATCTATCAGGTGCAGGTCGAAGTGGTCGACAGCGCGGGCACGCTGCTCCCGCACGAATTCCTGCACCATGTGAACGTCACCGATCCGACCCGGCGCGATCTCTTCGTGCCCACGTCCCTGCACCTCCTGGCAGCAAGCAAGGAGACGCCCGCAGTGACGATCCCGCGGTGGCTCATGGGATTGCCCCTCGAGGGCGGCTCGCGGCTCCTCGTAGCCGGGATGCTTGCCAATCCGACGGGGACGGCGCGCCACGGCGTGCGCGTTCGGGTGAAACTGGCGTACAGCCCCCTCGGCCAGGTCTCGCCGCTTTTCCATGTGTTCCCATTTGTCATGGACGCGATGTTCCCGCTGGGCAAGCGGCCGCATGGCAGCAAGGCATTCGATCTCGCACCGGGGCGCACGGTCCGAGAGTGGGAAGCCAGTCCCGCAATTCCCGGCACCATCGTCGGCTGCGGCGGTCACGTACACGACTACGCGGTGGCGCTCGAGTTCTCGGACGTGACGACGGGCCGGGTGATCTGGCAAGCGTCGGTGATCAGCGATTCGACCGGCCGGGTGTTGTCGCTGCCGGTCGTGCGATTCTACCGGTGGTACCGGCTCGGCGTCCATATCGTGCCGAACCACAAGTATCGCATCAGAGTCACCTATGAGAATCCCACGGGCCACGTCATCAGTGACGGGGGCATGGGTGCGGTAGGGGGGCTATTCATCCCTGATCGTGGCACAGCCTGGCCCAGGGTCGACCCCGGGAACGCGATCTACAAGCAGGATTTCGAGGACACGATCGCGTCGGCCGACGATATGGGCGACATGGAGATGCACGGCGCCCACTGACAGGCCGGCCAGTCCGGCACCACACGAATTCGTCGCTGGAAGGGGCCGGTCGCGACCGGCCCTCTCGCCGAGACACCATCGCGAGTGCCTCCCGGCGACAGCGGCCCCCCCGCGGCGGAACAGGCTGGTCCTCCGGTATCATGACCGGCCGGTGTGCAGGCGGTCTGTGTCCGACCTGGTTGCTCGATCGTATTAAGTAGTCGGCAACCCGTCATCCGGGAGAGGGCAGATGCATCACAGAATGCCGAGACGCCTCATCGTGTTCGGCGTGTTCGCACTCATCAGAGCGGCCGTCGTGGGCTCCACCGATTCGGCCGGCCCATCGCGTTCATCGTGCCATGAGTAGTTCCCAGCAGGACGGCCCGTTGGCCGGCATCCGGGTCGACGTACGGGTGACACAAAGCGAAGCAACGTCCGGGTCGCCCGGATTGCGCTTCGTGGTCGGCACGATCCTGATGATGGCCGGGTTGGCGTGTGCTGTCGCTGGCGTCCGTGATCTTCGGCACGCAGTACACCCCGTGGAAGACGCTGCCATGTCTGAGTTTCTGGTTGGCCTGTGCGTTCTGGCGTTCGGCGCGGCGACCTTTGGCCAGCCGGTAGCCAACGTCCGCCAGCGGTTCCTGGGCGCCCTTGCCGTCACGTCGATGGCCCTGCTCTTTGACTGGATCGCGTTCGTTCCAGGACCGAGGTCATTCCATGCTGGGGCGTCCGCCAGCCATCCAGGCCAGGCTGTGAGCTCCACGGTTGGTCGCGTCGCATTTGGGATCGGCGCTGTTCTATTCGACCTCGCGGTCGTTTACGCATGGGGGGTTGCGATTCGCGCGCTGAGGACGGACTCTGGAATCGAGCAACCGCGTGATGCAAACCTGACTTGAGACGCGCGAGCCCGGCGCGCCGGCCTACCGATGACCCCAGCCGATTTCCGAAAGCTCGCGCTGCGTATTCCGGGTGTCATCGAGGGGGCGCATCAGGGACACGCGGACTTTCGTGCCAACGGACGCATCTTCGCCACGCTGGGCTATCCGGACGATTCGTCGGCGATGGTCAAGCTGTCGCCGACAGATCAGCAGCTCTATCTCGAACGTCATCCTGAGTCGTTCGTACGGGCGGCGGGCGCGTGGGGCGGTCGTGGGAGTACCCTGGTGCGACTTGGCGCAACGAATCCGAAAATCCTCGCATCGGCCCTGAAATTCGCCTGCGCTCATACGGCCTCGCGCTCGAAGCGACCTAAGCCATAGTATCGATCCCTCTCTACGGGTATAATCACAGGGTCGTCAGCGCCGCGAGGCGTTCCCCCCACGGTCCCCCCGATCGATGCTGAAGAAGCCGCATGAGTGAGTTAGAGGACCGGCTGCGAACGACCGCGCTCGGCACACGCTATACCCCTGACCGTGAGCTTGGCCGCGGAGGGATGGCGACCGTCTTTCTGGCACACGACGTAAAGCACCGGCGCCAGGTCGCACTCAAGGTGCTGCATCCCGAGTTGGCGCATGCCCTCGGCGCGGAGCGGTTCCTTCGCGAGGTGGAGACCGGCGCTCGCCTCGTACATCCGCATGTCTTGCCCGTGTTCGACTCCGGCGAGGTGGACGGGCTGCTGTGGTATACCATGCCGTTCATCGACGGCGAGTCGTTGCGCGACCGGATCAAGCGGGAGCGCCAGCTTCCGATCAGCGATGCCATCCGGATCGCGTCGGAGGTGGCCGACGGACTGAATTACGCGCACGAGCACGGCGTCGTGCATCGCGACATCAAGCCCGAGAACATCCTCCTCAGCGGCAATCACGCACTGATCGCCGACTTCGGCATCGCCAAAGCCGTCGTGGTCGCCGGTGGCGACCGCCTGACCCAGACCGGCAGCTCCATCGGCACCCCCACGTACATGAGCCCCGAGCAGACAGCAGGCGATTCCGAGCTCGATGGCCGCAGTGATGTCTACAGTTTGGGGTGCGTGCTGTACGAGATGCTATCAGGCGAGCCACCCTATGCCGGGTCGTCGGCGCGGTCCGTCATGGTCAAGCACCTGACGGACCCAGTTCCGTCGGTCCGGAGGTTGCGGCCCGGCGTGCCCGAACAGGTGGAGCGGGCGATCACGCAGTCCCTGGCCAAGCAGCCGGCCGACCGGTTTGCGACCGCTGCCGATTTCGCGCGCGCATTGCTCGCGGCGTCGTCGGATCCGGGCCAATCGCGCGGCCGAACGAGCGCGACGACCGGCCCCTCGAGTACCGGCCGTTCGATCGCGGTGCTGCCGTTCGCGGATATGAGTGCGCAGCGCGACCAGGAGTTTTTCACCGACGGGATCGCCGAAGAGATCATCAACGCGCTTACCAAGGTGCAGGCGCTCCACGTCGTGTCGCGCTCGTCCGCGTTTGCGTTCAAGGGCAAAAACCAGGACATCCGCCAAGTGGGCGAGCAGTTGAACGTCGGCACGGTGCTCGAGGGGAGTGTGCGCAAAGCCGGCAACCGGCTGCGGATCACGGCCCAGTTGATCAACGTCGCCGACGGATATCATCTGTGGTCTGAGCGATACGATCGTGAGTTGGAGGATGTGTTCGCGGTGCAGGATGAGATTGCCGAGAACATTGTGCGCGCGTTGCGGGTGGTGCTGAGCGAGAATGAGAAGCGGGCGATCGAGCAGCCCCGCGCCGGCGACGTTGAGGCATACGAGTACTATCTGCGGGGCCGGCAGTTCTTCCATCAGTTCCGCGAGAAGGGACTGCAGTACGCGCGGCGGATGTTCGCGCGGGCCATCGAGATCGACCCGGCGTATGCGCGCGCCTATGCGGGGATCGCCGACTGCAGCTCGATGCTCTTTCACTATTGGGACGCCAGCGAAGCGAATCTCGAGCAGGCCGACTCGGCCAGCCGCAAGGCGTTGGAACTGGCGCCGGAGCTGGCCGAGGCGCACGCTGCCCGTGGGTTGGCGTTGAGCCTGCGTGGACGGTACGACGAGGCGGAGCACGAGTTCAAGGCCGCGATTCGTCTGGACCCACAGTTATTCGAGGGGCATTACTACTTCGCGCTGGCGCGGTTCCAGCAGGGTAAGCTGGCGGAGGCCGCGGCATTGTTCTCGCAGGCCGCATCGGTGCGCAAGGAAGACTACCAGTCGCCGGTCCTGGAGGCGCAGTGCTACGCCGGGCTTGGGCAGCCCGCTCGAGCGGACACGGTCTATCGCCACGCGGTCACGATCGTGGAGCGGCACGTCGAGCTCAACCCGGAAGACGCGCGCGCACTCTACTGCGGAGCGGTGGCATTGTGCCACGTGGGCCGGCGGGAGCAGGCGCTGGAGTGGGGCGACCGGGCGCTCGCATTGGACCCGGAGGACTCTGGGGTGTTGTACAACGTGTCGTGCCTCTTCGCGATCGCGAATCGCAACGAGCGGGCGATTGAGCTGCTCGAGAAGGCGGTGCAGAACGGCTTCGGCCACCGCGAGTGGATCGAGAACGATCCGGACCTTGCACCGCTCCGCGTCTATCCGCGGTTCCAGACGCTGCTGGCGACGCTGTAGCCCCAGCACCACCGCGGGTCGAGATCCGCGGGGCTGGACAGGGATCCCATATGAGACTATTATTAGTCTCATATGACATTCTCGGGGCAGTGATATGCCGCGCATCCCACAACGGCGACCGCGTAGCCGGGCACGCCCCCGGCTGAACGGATCTTCCACGTCGCCAGGTGCCAAGGCTCGGCCGGGAACGCACGCAGCGTTCGCCAAAGACGCGCTCTGGGGTCCCCTCCTGAGCGGCAAGCGCTCCCTGGGCGCGCTCCACGAGCTCGCTCCGATCGCGCGCATCGCACTGGTTCGCGACGGTGTGCCCGCGCAGGCGGTGAGCGTCATCGCCGAGGACATGAGCGTTGCGCGGGACAAACTCTACGCAATGTTGGGGCTGGCGAGAGCGACTATCGAGCGCAAGCTTCGCGATGGCCTGCGCCTCGGCCCTGATGAGAGTGAACGCGTCATCGGTATCGCGCGCCTGATCGGCCAGGTGCGCCAGATCGTGACTGAATCCGGCGATCCGGCGGACTTCAACGCGGCCCATTGGGTCGCCGGGTGGCTCAGTCGCCCGCTGCCTGCGCTTGACGGCCGCCAGCCCTCGACGTTCATGGACACGGCCGAGGGCCGCGAGATCGTCGCCGGCCTGATCGCTCAGACGCAGTCGGCGGCATACGCGTGACCGGCGGTGACGCCGCGTACGTCACGTTGTGGCGGATCGCCCCGGACACTCCGGACTTCACGGCCGACGACCTGACCGGGAAAGGGGCGGAGCTGAGCGGCGGTCGCTGGAATCGGCCGGGCACGCCGGTAGTGTATGCATCGAGTTCGCGCGCACTCGCCTGCCTCGAGTCGATCGCGCACTTGGGTGCAGGAGATCTTCCGCTCAACCGGTATCTCGTGGAGATCCGCGTGCCAGTTGCGGCGTGGCGTCAGCGCGCGGTGATGGATCCGGACAGGCATGTCGGATGGGACGCGGAGCCGGCCGGGAAAGTGTCGCTGGATTGGGGGACCGCCTGGGCGGCGGCTAGCACTGCCCTGCTGGGCGATGTTCCATCGGTGATCGTCCCCGAGGAGTCGAACATCCTGGTCAACCCACGGCATCCCGACGTCACCGCGGCCCGCGCCCGCAAAATCCGCAAGTGGACCTACGACACTCGGCTCAAGGCCGCCCGGTAGCAGAGCTGGCAGCACCCCCCAATAGCGCCTGCGTGTCAGATCCCGCGGCGTCAGGCCGGGCAGCGCTGGCGGGCGGCGCCATCGTACTGCCACTTTGCAGCAGATGACTCCAAGAGATTTCCTACGCGCTACAGACGTCATGGTCCGTCGAGACTCGAACCGAGCGCACACGCACCGCACATTCCCTTCCGGTGCCTACTATGCCAACTGAGATAGCCACGCGCGAACTTCGCCACCCTCGCGCTTGGCGGCCGACGCTGAGGGCGGCAAAGCTGGTGCTCGCCACGCTGGTACCCGCCGCGTTGCTGCCCGCCGCGCTGGCGGGCCAAGCCCCCCGCACGGTGTCTCTCGATTCGCGGGTGGATGCTTACGTCACGTCACAGTTGAAGGAGCAGCGTGTCCCGGGAATTGAGCTCGGCGTGATGCGCGATGGGCACATCGTCAAGGCGCGCGGCTATGGCCTCGCGGACGTGGAGTTGGACGTGCCCGTGACCCCCGAAACGGTTTTCCAGATGGGATCCGTGGGAAAACAGTTCACCGCCACGGCCGTGATGATGCTCGTGCAGGACGGCAAAGTGGGATTCGACGACACGATCACGAAGTACTTCCCCGAAGGTCCAGCGGCGTGGCACGACATCACGGTTCGCGAGCTGCTCACGCACACCTCCGGCATCCCGGACTACGGCGCGGAGGAAAACACGATGTCCAAAGGGGTCATCGATTTTCGCAAGGACTACACGGAGGATGAGCTGGTCCGCATCTTCGCCGCCCTTCCACTCGATTTTCCCCCCGGCAGCAAGTGGAGCTACAGCAACACGGGCTACGTCCTCCTGGGTGTGCTGATTCACCGGGTCACCGGCCAGTTCTACGGCGACGTCCTTCAGGAGCGAATCTTCAAGCCGCTGGGGATGTCGGCGACGCGCATCATCAGCGAAGCCGACATCATCCCGCACCGGAGCAGCGGGTACCGGCTGGTGGACGGTGTGCTGAAGAACCAGGAATGGGTTGCGCCGAGCCTCAACACGACCGCCGACGGAGCCCTCTACTCGAACGTCCGCGACATGGGGAAGTGGGACGCGGCGCTCTATACGGCCCGCTTGCTCCCGCCCGCGGCACTCGCCGCGATGTGGACCCCGGTGCGACTCAACGACGGGACGACCCATCCATATGGCTTCGGCTGGGAGGTCACGTCCGTGAACGGGCATCGCGTCGTGCGGCACGACGGCGCCTGGCAGGGCTTCACGATGAGCATCGCCCGCTACGTTGATGACCGCCTGACGGTCATCGTGTTCACCAATCTCGACGAGGACCACTCCCACCCCGAGCGGATCGCCGACCATGTTGCAGGACTCTACCTCCCCGCGCTGCAGGTCCCCGACTCCACGAAATAGCCAGCCACGCCGCCCTCCCTCCCCCTCTTCGGCAACGCGCCCGCGGCAATTGACGGCGACGCTCGCCTATCGAGCCGCATCGCATTGATGGGCTCGCCAGCGAGTATTGGAGCTCCGGTGGAACCTCGTGAATCGGAGGGGGTTCGGCACGCATGCGAGAGACGTGGATCGGTTCGTGCATTCCGTTGCCGCATCCGCCACACGCTCGTGCCCACGCGGGGATCATTTCGCGGTCTGCTCGTGGGTTCGCCATGTTTGTCACGCCCTCATCTCCTCATTTGCACCTGCACCACTCACCTCGCCCGCGTCCCCAGTACCGCGGCACATCAGGAGGAATGATCATGCACAATCCTATGAGCCCGGCCGCCGGCCGCGCGATAGGTTGGCTGTCCTTGGCGGTCGCACTCGCCGCGTGTAGTCCGCCGCCAGCCGCGTATGAGCCCCCACCGCCGCCCGCCGAAGCCTCGGTCACCGTGATCACGGTCCCCCCGCCCGACTTACCCGTATACGAGCAGCCTCCCTGCCCCGGTGATGGATATCTCTGGACGCCCGGCTACTGGGCGTGGGCCGATGGCGACTACTACTGGGTCCCCGGCACGTGGGTGGAGGCGCCGGAACCCGGCTACCTGTGGACTCCGGGATACTGGGGTTGGGCTGGCAACGCGTATGTCTTCCATCAGGGCTACTGGGGTGAGCACGTCGGATTCTACGGTGGCGTCACGTACGGCTACGGCTACACCGGTCACGGGTACGAAGGCGCTCGCTGGAACAACGGCCACGTCGAATACAACCAGACAGTCAACAACGTGAACACGACCGTCGTGCACAACGTCTACAACACGACTGTCATCAACAACAACACCACGAATGTGACTCGCATCAGCTACAATGGCGGAAATGGCGGGGTACAGGATCGCCCGACGGCCGAGGAGCAGTCCGCTGACCAGGCGCGACACATCCCGCCGGTAGCGGCGCAAACTCAGCACGTCCAGGCTGCGCGCTCGAACCCGCAGCTCCGGGCGTCTGCGAATCAGGGAAAGCCGCCGATCGCCGCGACGGCCAAGCCGGGAGAGTTCAGCGGGGGGGCTGTTGTGGCAGCGAAAGAGGGAGGCGCCGTGCACAACGCGCCTGCGCGTCCCGAGAACGTCGGCGCGCGACCCACCAACGCGGTTCATCCGGCGGACCTGCCGCCAGCCGAGCGGCCCGAGGCTCCCAACACGGGGGATCAGAAGCTGGACCAGCAGTACCAGCAAGAACAGCAGAAGCTGGCGGACCAACAGAACAAGGAGCGCCAACAGCTCCAGCAAAAGCAGGATCAGGACCATCAGCAGTTGGCGCAACAGAAGGCTGATCCCGCCGCCACGCAGAAGCTGGAACAGCAGCACGCGAAGGAGACGCAGCAGTTGGCGCAAAAGCACGCAAAGCAGACGCAGGATCTGAAAGCAAAACAGCAGCCGCACAAGGATCAGGGCAACCAGAAAACCAAATACTGATTGCTGATCGATCGGCCGAGGGGTGGCGGAGCTGGATGACCGCCACCCCTTTCTGTTTTCTACTTTCTACTCTCTACTCTCTACTTACTGTCCTCACGAACCAGATCGTATCTGCCGAGCGTGAGCGTCGCGACGCTCGCGAGCACGAGCAGCCCGAGCGCACATTCCAGCGGCAGCGTGTATGATCCCGCGGCGTCATACCCGGCAGCGAACAGATACCGGCCCGAGGCGTTCCCCAGCACGTACGCGCCGAACGCGCACCCGAACAACATCGCCATCGCGCGCATGCCGAAGTAGCGGCTGATCAGGAACGGGATCACATCCGACTCCGCGCCCACGGCGAGGCCGAGGAGCGCGGCGGCGAGGGACGCCGTGGCGCTGGTGGTATCCGCGAGGAGCAGCGCGACACCGATGGCCGCGCCGGCGAACAGGACCGCGACGACGCGCGGCGCGAAGATGCGGTCCACGAGATAGCCGTTTCCCACCCGTCCCACGATCGACGTGAGCCCGAACAGCGACGTCGCGAGAGCCGCCGTGCGACCCGAGATGCCGTGGTCGGTGAGCAGCGGCACCAGGTGCGCGATCGAGCCGTTGACGCACGCGGCGACGCAGAAGAAAATGATGCAGAGCTGCCAGAACGTGCGTGTCCTGATGGCTTCCCGCGCCGTCATGCCTGCCAGCGGGCCGGTGCGCGACGCGGGCTGGCGCGGCGCGGATACGCCATCCGGCAGGAGCCCGACTTCCTGAGGTGTGCCTCGCAGCCATAGTGCTACCGCGGGCAGCGCGATGAGGAATGCCGAGCCCGCGAGGCCAAGGTAAGCGACTCGCCATCCGGCGCGATCCAGGAGAAACTGGGCCAGGATCGGCGTGATGAACGCTCCGAACCCGATCCCGGCCGTGGCTAGCCCGAGCGCGAGCCCGCGTTGCCGGTCGAACCAGTTGGCCACCACGCGGCCGTACGTCACGGGTGAGGACGCGACGCCGATCAGCCCCGCCACGGCATAGAGGGAGTACAGGTGCCAGAGCGGCGGCTGCACGTACGCCAGCGCGATGAGGCAGGCGGTGAGGGCGACGATGGATCCCGCGATGACGCCGCGCGCACCACGCCGGTCGACGAGCCACCCTGCGGCCGGTGCTGAGAGCCCGATGATCACATCGAGCAACGACACCGCCAGCGCGATGGACCCGCGGTTCGAATGGAACGCCCCGGCGAGCGGCTTGGCGAAGACGCCGAACGTGTAGACCAGGAGCGGCGCGATGCCGAACGTCTGTCCAACGAACGCGACCGCCACGATCGGCCAGCCACGAAAGAGTCGTGGCTTCCCTTCTCCGGGCGCGGTCGTCACGGCCCGAACTTAACAGGCGGAGGCCATACCGCTACCCATGACGCCTGCCCCGGCTTTACGTAATGCGGAATACTTCGACGACCAGCGGTGTATCGACCACCACGTGCGGCGCGATGGCATGATACCCTAGGGCGTGCACCCAGGCGTTGCCGGTACGCAGCGTCAGGACGCTCTTGATCATACCTGGCCCAAAGTATTGGAACCACACGAACAGCAGCGACAAGGCGATATCGCGTGGTGAATCGAATGTGGACCACCCTTCCACGATGTGCATGGCCGCGTAGGTTAGTCCGCCGAGCAGCACGGTGGTGATCGTCGATCCCGTCAGCCTGAGGTAGCGAGGCAGCAGGATCGCGTAGATCAGCACCATCGTCGGCAGCACAGTCCCGAAAAAGAAGATCACGAAGCTCAGTGGCGCGCCGACGAGCACCTGCCGACCGGTCAGGCCGAAGATGTTCTTCTGGAAGAACATCAATTCGACGGCCGATTCGATCGACAGCACGAGGAGTATCAACAGGGCGTCATTACGGCGATCGGTGGACCGCAGATTCAGCTCGGTATTGGTGTAGCGCGCCCGAAAATAGAGGTATGGCACCGCCGCGAAGACCACGAAGTTGTACGCTGCCCAGACGCCGACCTCGGCGGGTCGCGGGGCCATAGCGGTGCCATACATCGAGCCGGCGAGGTGAAAGCTGAACGGGCGGTAACCGAGCGCTGGGCCGACCACCCAGCCGCCCACTTGTCCGAGTGCTGCGTAGAGGATCAGGAGGACGGTCTCTCGCATGGCGACACTGCGCTCAGGCGCACGTGCGGCTATGTCCGGGATGCGGCGCGTGCGAGTCACCACGAGGGCCACGACCATCAGGACGAACACCTCGATCAGGGCGATGGTGGGACCGAGCACCTGCGCGACGAAGGGCAGCGTCGCCACGGCCGGACGATTGAACGGAAGCGACCCGTGTGCCAGCCAGAGCACGGCCACGCTGCTCCCGATCCACAGCGCAGCCGCAAGTTGGACCCCGCGATGCCGTACCACGGTACCAAGCGACGCCCGTAGCGAGGCCCCGCGCCCGGACGCGGCGTCAGCCGTCATCTCTGGCTCGCACCACGATGTCGCGAACGAGTCCCGGCTGGTCGAAGTGCACCATGTGACCCGCATCTGGTGCAATCACGACTGCAGTTCTTGGCGCCGCGATGGCAGCGGGCAGCTCTTCGATGAGTGCGGGAGTTTCCAGGGGATCCCGGGCACCGAAGACATAGTGAACCGGACACCGCACCTGTGGCGGGTCGACGAGGAGCGTGAGGGATGCCAACTCTGGCAGCAGCGCGCTCTGGACCAGATTCATGTTGCGGAGGGCCTTCACCGTTCCAACGGGACCGTAGGTCCCGACCATGCCGAATAACGTCTCTCTCAACACAGTGCTGAACGTCTTGGTATGCTCGATGGCACCCAGGTCGGCCAGTAGGCGCGCTCGCAGCTGGAACGCTGCCGGGCTTGTGTACGGCGGCTCGCCGAGTTTCCGTAGCTTGGCAGACAACCGGCCGTCATTTGCGCGCTCGGCGTGCGTGTGGAGAAATGTGTTGGCGGAGGCATCGCTGGCGGCGGCGTCCGCGTCGGGCGATATCGCGACGATCGCTTTCGCACAATGTGGTTCCCGCGCGACGGCCGTCAGGGCAATGGATGCACCCAGCGAGATGCCCAGGACGATGACGGGCTGCTTCGTCTCGTCGTGCAGCCACCGGAGGACGGCGCGCAGGTCCGCGACCTGCTGTTCCCACGATACGCGCAGCGCGTCGTGCTTCGGTGCGTTGCCGCAGCCGCGCTGCTCCCAGTACGCCACAAGGAAATTGCGCTCCAGGTAGAGGAGCCGCCGGAACTTCGGGACCTCGTGCAGGACCGGCAGGCCGGGTCCGGCCTGGACGATGAGGACCGGCGGCAACCCGGCGCGCGACGCAGCAAGACGGACCGGCTGCACGGAGCCATTGATCTCGAGCCTGATCGCCGTGTCGGTGGCGGGCGGTAAACTGCCCACAAGGGTCGTCATGCTGGCCGGAGTTCTGAGTGTCGAGCGCCCGTGCCGAAACAGTTCGCTGTAACTCTACAGCACGGACCGCGGCGACGGCTCGGCACGCCATACCGCCGGCGCGATTGCGCGGGTAAGGGGGTGGCCGGTGCGCGGTCTAGAGGCCGCGGCGGTCGGAGTGCGCCTAGCGCGATGGTCGCGTGAGGATCTTCGCGAGCATACGAGACCAGAGCGATTGCCCGGCCGACGTGCGTTGCACCGGACGGTCGCTGCGCGCCGGGGCTTGTCCTGGCTCCCCCAGCCGCTGCAGCCGTGGGAGGCTGTCCATGGCGATGGCACGCTGCGCGAGGTAGCGCTCGAGAAGCGAGGTCGCAGCCGGTGGACGTACGGTAGTTGGATCGCCAGTGCCCGCGGAGCCACTCGCGGCCGGCTCGGAATCGCCCCGATGCAGGAGGGTATCGATTGCATCGAGCGACGCGACGGCGCGGCTTGCGTCGTCCTCGCCCACGGCGAGCGCCCGCGTCAACTCACGCAGCTCCCCGAGTTCAGCCGGCGACCACTGGACGCGCCCGCGCGGCGGCAGGCTCCGATCCGGGAGTTCCGCGACGTACCCCTGCAAACGGATCGATAGATAGCGGAGCTGCCCTGCTGCTTCGCTCCACGCTCTGCGGTCGGCGGGCGAAATCACGACCGAACGCGACGCAGCGAACCCATGGCGGCCTGCTCACCCGGTGCGAGACACCAACAACGTCGGAGAGATCGACTCCCTATTCTGGAGGATAGCACGATACGCGCCCGCAGGCACGAACGGCGACCAGGCGGATCGCCCCCTGGGCCGGCCGAAGTGTCACCGTGACGCCCGTGCCCGCCAGGGCCAATAGCGTCTCGGCCGCTCCCGCGACTGCTCGTCTCCGGCACGCCACGTGACCCGAGAGGCGCGAGTGGCTGGCCAAGCGGTCCAGGACTAACCTGCGGAGAGCCGCACGCTAACTTCGGGACAGCGAATCAGCGGCCAGAGACCACTCACCGATCTAAGGAGCGCCCGCTTGAACTACTACGGAGCCAAGGAACTAGCCGAGAGTTTCCGCACGGTCCGCAAGAATACGATCACGATCGCGCAGGACATCCCCGAAGAACAGTATGGATTTCGGCCAACCCCCGACACCCGTACGGTCGGTGAGTTGTTGGTGCATATATCGCTCTACTACAACATTCAGCATCAAATTCACGGCCAGGAACGCCGCACCTCACTCGCCGGCTTTGACTTTCCGGCGGCGGGGCAACGCCTGAGGGCGGAAGAAAAGGTGCCGCGGAGCAAGGATCAGACGATTGCCCTCCTGCAAAGTGCCGGCGACGAGTGGGCCGGCTGGCTCGACGGACTCACGGAGAGCTTTCTCGCCGAGCGAGTCGAGGCGCGTCCAGGGATTGCCGTGTCAAAGAGCCGTTTCGAAATGATCATGTCGGTCAAAGAACATGAGATGCACCATCGCGGCCAGTTGATGCTCATCGAGCGGATGCTCGGCATCGTGCCGCACCTGACTCGCGCGGCACACGCCCGAATGGCTGCACCTGCCGGGCAGCACTAAACTATCGTCTCGCCCCCGAGCCGTCGCTCCAGCGCCAGGTCCTGACCGCGCTCCTAGCCTCAGTTCGAGAGGCCGGTCGCGGTGTACCGCGACCGGCCTCATTACGACCGAAGTGATGATGCGCCAGGTGATCCGGTCCCTGCGGGTCCCTGTGACCGGGTAGTCCGAGTGTCAGGAGCCGGTCACATACCCATGTTGTAGAAAAATTCCTCCTGCACGACCTTGCCTTTATCGACCGTATAGAGCGCGGTCTCGTCGAGTTTCATCCGTTGGCCCGCCATTGGACCGGTCTTCGGCGTCACGTCGAATTTGAATCGGACGATGAAGCGATCGCCGTGTGGCCACGGCCCCTCGACTTCGGCGGCGTGCGTTTCGTGGTTCTTCAGCCACCACTCGGTCTTGCCACGAACGGCCGCGATGCCTTCCGTTCGCCGCGGGATCGTCCCGTCGGACTCCGCCTCGATGCTGACGATGCTGGGGCTATAGAGCCTATCGACCGCTTCAATCGGCTTGCCCTCGCGACACAGGTCGGCCAGCTCCTTCCCGACCTTCATGGAGTCGCTCTTGAGTTGCTCGGTCGTCGCTGTCTCGGTCATCGCTCGGCTCCTCCCGATTGAACATTGGTGTTTACGACGCTCCACCAATCATCACAGGTAGTGCCGTGGCGTAGCAAGCCGCGCCTTCGTCACAGCCCCGTGACAGGCCAGGAAACGGTAGCTGCCCCATCAGTGAGGGCCCGGTGTGCCGCGTCGTCCCCGTGCGCCACCGCCGAGCCCGCGTCCCTACGCCGTCGATGGCTGGATCTCAGGGCGTCTCATGGTGGCTCATCTTCTGTGGAGCACTCCCCAGCAGGATTGGCGGAATCTTCGAGCACGTCCAGGCCGGCACCATGGCCGCAATCGCACGGGTCCCCCACGCGACATAGCTGCCCGAACCAATGCACGTGACCGCCATGAGAACGCCAGCCGCGCGGCGCATGTAACCCGGCAGCGGCCGCTTGAGCACGGCGATTCTCTGCTTCAGCCGGTGGCTGGATCGCCACGCGCAACCGGCGGGCACGAACCTGACGGAGTCTGCCGCGAGTTGCGCCTTGAGCAGCGCGTCGGCGTACCGCCGACGCGCCGTGCCCGTCGCCGCCAGTACCGACGCATCGCACGCCAGCTCCTGATCGAACCGGAACTGCGCGACAGCCCAATACATGAGCGGATTGAACCAGGACAGGCAAAGGCAGCCCGAAGCCACGGCGTTGGCCAGTGCATCGCCGCGACGCAAATGCGCTCGCTCGTGCGCGAGCACCAACGCGCGTTCCTCCTGCGTGTACCGCGCCTCGAAATCGGCCGGCAACACGACCCGAGGCCGCCACGCCCCGACCAACATGGGTTCCACCACGGAAGCGCTCTGGTAAGCCCCGTCGGGAAGTGATGTCAGGCTCCCGAGCGAGCGCTCGAACGCTCGCTGGCGGTGCATGGCATACGCCAGCATGAGCGAAGCACCCGCCGCCCACACGAGCAGCCCGATCACCGCGTAGCGCGCCGGCGCGCTCGCCCCGGCCAGCGCCAGGACCCGTGCCGGCACGGCAATGGTCGCGAGCGCCGACGAGGGCGCCGGCAGCAACGCCGCCACCGCGCTCGACGGCACCATCAGCCACAACCAATACGCCGCCTGCGCCCCGGTCGCATGCCTGAGCGGCGCGCGCAGCAAGGCGACCACCAGTATGGAGACGCTCGCTGCGACCGTCAGCACGACGAGGGAAAACAGCGCGTGGCTAATCATCGCCGAGACCCTGGATCAGGACCTTGAGCTCGGCGATGTCTTTCTTGGACAGCTTCTGGTGTTTGCTGAAATGCGCCACCATCGGAGCAACCCGGCCACCGAACAATCGGTCGAGCAGCCCGTCGCTCTCGCTTGAGAGCCACTGGTCCCGCGTCAGCACGGGCGAATAGATGTATCGGCGCCCATCTTTCTTCGCGCGGATCGCGCCTTTCTTGAGCAGGCGATTGAGCAGCGTCTTGATCGTCGATTCCTGCCACTGCCGCTGGCGCGCGAGCGCGGCCACGACCGCCTCGGTTGTGGCAGGACTCGTCCGCCACAATACGGCCAGGACTATCGACTCCGCCTCGCTGATCGATACCGGTGGCTTCATCAGGGCGTGGTCAGGAGATCAAGCTCCCGTTTCACTGCAGCGTCTTCGCCACCCGGAACCCCATCACATTGTCCCGGTAATCGGCAGGGTTTCTCTCGCGCGTCGCCGCGCGCAGCAACCACGAAGGGTAAGCCCAGGATCCGCCCCGGTCCACTCGGAGGCAATCGGATCCCCCCGCTTCGGCCGCACCCCCGTCCGCCGGCGCGCCGGCATAACTCTCGGCATAGCAGTCCTCGTTCCATTGCCAGACATTGCCCGCTATGTCATACAGACCGAACGCGTTGGGAGGATCCGACGCCACCGGATGTGTGTGACCACTGGAGTTGCCTCTGTACCAAGCGTACGGGGATGCATCGTCGTCGTCACCCCACCAGAAGCGCGTTGTCCGCCCCGCGCGCGCGGCGTACTCCCATTCCGATTCGCTCGGCAGCCGATACGGACCCTGGCCCGCGGCTGACCCAGGGTGGCGTAGCTTGCCATTCAGCCAGGAAACGTAGGCTCGCGCGTCCCGCCACGACACGCACACCACCGGGTCACGCTCCGTCTGCGCAAATCCCGGATTCTCCCAGCTCGAGCCCGGCGGCTTGGGCCACGACTTGCTGTTCAAATGGGCTCCGTCGTAGGCATAGCATCCATCCCCGGCGGAATGCCCTGTCTCCAGGACGAACTGCGCGTACTCCTCTCGCGTCACATCGAACTTGCCCAATGCGAAGGACCGCAGCGTCACGGAATGTTGGGGTGCCTCGTCGGAGACCGCCTCCATGCTGGCACCATGGCTCACCGCCCACGATTTCTCGGCCGCCGGAGAGCCCATGGTGAAACTGCCGGCCGCGATCACGACCATCTCGGGACACTGCGGACAGTCACGGAACACCGTGTCCAGGACACGCGCGGGATTCGAGGCAGCGATTGTCGCACCGGACCGTGTGGCGGTCACCGCAAAGACGCAACCCGCCAACAGACAGAAGAATCCTGCTCGCTTCATTCGGGGTGAGTCCTCAGTTGGGGTGATGTGTGCTGACCGCGCCGAACGGGCCCGCTTGGGTGAACGATTACATCTGTAAACGTTGATGTCAAGGCCCGCGTCGTGCGCGCGGGCGGCCACGTTCCCCAGCCCCGCGCCCGCTTCCCCTCGCCCCTCTCTCTACGGAGTCGCCGGCGACGCCGCCGGCCGCGACGGCGGCAGCTTGTCGGGATGCGCGTGCGCACTGATCGCGATCGCCGCGATCGTCGCCCCGGCGATGGCCGTCGCCGCGATGATCACCCCCGGTGCGGATACCTGCCGCCTACGCACCGTCGCGATGTCGGCCCGCGGGATCGCGACCACGTCCCCGACCCGCGGCACCGCCGTCGGACGATCCCCGGACAAGACTCCGGTCGTAGACTCGGTCCGCCACACCGCCAGCGTCAGCGCCGAGTCACCGACCGACTGTACCTCTCCCTTCACCAGGAACACGCCCTGCCCCAACCGCGGCGCCATATCGGGAATCCCCTCGTCCGTCAATGTCACCACCACGTGATTGCCACGGGTGAGATCATCCACATAGCGCCTCGGATACACGCACCCGGTGCTCGCAAACACAAACACCACGAGCAGCACGGACGCGTACGGGCGTAAAAGGAACCCGTTTACGACGTGACCCAGCACCCCATCGATCGCCCTGCAAGACTCGGCGGCACCAAAAAAGCAGCCCGGACGATGGGCCGCATCCGTCGAGTTGTCCGTGCCGAAGATCATGTTCATGCGGCCACCCTGGAGTGTCGGGGCTCAGCGTCCGCCGTGACCGCCACGCACACTATGGATCGTGACGGCACCAGCAGTAGACGAATGGCTGATCTCGGCCCGCTGGCGTGTGGTGTGTCTCCCGCTCGGATCCCAGCAATCGGAATCCCTCGCCGAACGTCGAATGCAGGCGTCCCGCGGAGTACCGCTCCACAGGCAATCCGCTACAACTCGCCGGCCCATCCTCGGCGAACGTCGCCACGATGACATGACCACCCGGCCGAACCACCCGGCGCACCTGCTCGATGTAGGCATTGCGCTCGGCGACGTCAGTCAGAAAATGAAACACCGCACGGTCGTGCCACAGGTCGGCACTCGCGGGTGGTAAGCCGGCATCGAGGACGCTCGCCACTACCCACCTCACCGAGCGCGCCGCATCGCCGATTCGCGCGCGCGACCGCTCCAGCGCCGCGCTCGACAAGTCCAGGACTGTAATGTTCACGAAGCCGATGGCGAGCAGTGCATCGACCAGTGTCGAATCTCCGCCTCCGACATCGATGATCGACGCCGTCTTCTCGATAGCGGCATCCCGCATGAGCTCGAGGGAACGTGTCAGCACCGGCTGATACCAGCTCAGTTCCGTCGAGGCCTTCTCAGTGTACAGGCGATCCCAATGGTCTTTCATTCCACCATGGTCAGCGCTCATTGTACCTGCCTCCGAGTCCCCAACTGGCACCGATACAGTCCACGGCCGCCTGGGCGGCCGCAGGCGATGCGGCGGCCACAAGGAGCCAATATACGACGCGAACGATCTCCTCCCCAAACGGTGCCAGCGCCCCGCCCCGCCCTCTCTACTTTCGACTTTCCACTTTGTACTCTCTGCTGTTCCGCGTCCACGAGACTCAACGGTACATTCCAACATGAACAAAGGACGGTTCGAAGCCTTTTCCGATGGCGTATTTGCCTTTGCGATCACGTTGCTGGTCCTCGGGTTCACGGTCCCGATGCACGGCGACGCCAAGTGGCCGACGGACGCCGACCTGACACGTGAGCTTCTCAAGCTCTGGCCGAATCTGATTGCGTACGCACTCAGCTTCGCCGTGATCGGTCTCATGTGGCAGAATCACCACGCCTTGTTTCGGCTCGTCGCTCGTGTCGACCGCAAGACCGTATTCCTGAACCTTCTGTTGCTCGGGAGTACCGCGCTCATCCCCTTTGTGACGGCCACGCTTGGTGCGTATCCGACGACGCACGCCGCGACGTTTCTGTACGGTGTGGTGCTCTCCATGTGTGGCACATCGTACAACCTGATGCTGTGGCACCTGGTTCGGTCGCATGCGTTTGACGAATCTGTGAACGCTCGGTATATCCGAGGCACCGTTGTCGCCTTTCGCGTTGGATGGCTCACTTACGCCCTTGCGGCGCTCGTCGCCCTGTTTCTCCCGGTTGTCAGTTTCGCACTCTACATCACGATCGTGCTGTATTTTGTGGTGCCCCGCGGTGTCGACAAGGATCTGGAGCCCAGTCGTGGCGAGATGTAGGGGACGATGGTTTCGCCCCGTTCGGGAACCGCAGGTCGCCCCTTTCGGGCAACGGCCCCAAACTCGCCGAGCGACCAAGTCTCGTCGCCACACCGTGCCGGCCCGCGAACTCCACGATCTGCAACTCGTTGCTGCAGCCCTAAGCAGCGGGGGCCGTTCGAGAACGGCCCCCAACTCTCCGAGCGACCAAGTCTCGCCACAGTCCGCAATTCCCCGCTGATGTCGCTCGGCCGGCGAGAGTTCCTCGCGCGACTCGGTGCGGTCGCCGCAGCCGCCGGCCATGCCCCAACGTTTGTTCGGACCGCGAGTCGTGCGCTTGGCCAGGTTCCCGACTACACCATCCGGATCGGCACCGGCCTCATCGAGCTCGCGCCGGATCGCATCATCTCCACGACGACCTATAACGGGCAGTTCCCGGGGCCGCTCCTGCGCTTCACCGAAGGAGAGCGCGCGGTCGTCGACATCGTCAATGAAACGGATGTGCCGGAACAGTTGCACTGGCACGGCCAGACAGTTCCGGTGGACGTCGACGGAGCCGAAGAGGAGGGTACACCATTCGTTCCGGCGCGCGGGATGCGGCGCATCGAGTTCACGCCCGGGCCGGCCGGGCTTCGCTTCTATCATACGCACAACCGCGCGGGGGCGGACCTGAACAGCGGACAGTACAGCGGACAGATCGGCCCGGTGTACATCGCACCTCGGCACGACGACGGTCGCTACGACCGCGAGGTCTTTCTCGTGCTCAAGGAGTTCGAGCCCTTCCTCTCACGTGGCGGCGACATGGCGCAGGACTTTCTCGCGCCCTCGGCGCCCGACGCCGCGTTGAAGCATACGGGAGAATCCGCGATGCATGCTTCGTTGGCCAAGGGGATGCCGCACGGCTACGAGGTTGGGTATCGGCTCTTCTCGATCAACGGCCGCGTGCTGGGTCACGGGGACCCGATTCGGGTGCGCGCCGGGGAGCGCGTGTTGTTCCACGTGCTCAACGGAAGCGCGACGGAGATCCGCAGCCTGGCACTCCCGGGGCACACGTTTGCCGTGGTGGCGCTGGACGGCAACCCACTGCCCGCACCGGTCACGGTTCCGGTGCTGTGGATCGGCACGGCCGAGCGCGTCTCGGCAGTGGTCGAGATGCGCCATCCGGGCGTCTGGATCATGGGCGACCTGGCTGACGACGACCGCGGACATGGGATGGGCATTGTCATCGAGTACGCCGGGCGTACAGGTAAGCCAGTTTGGACCCCGCCGCCGCCGTTTCACTGGAACTACACGCGCTTCGGCCGGCCTGCTCCGGCAGCGGCGGTGCCCGACGAGATCATCGAGATGACGTTCGCGAAGAACAACGCGTCGAACGATGGCTTCAACGAGTGGACGATCAATGGCATATCGTTCGCGCGGGATCGGATGGAGCCCATGTTCCATCTCCAACAGGGCAAGCGCTATCGGCTGCGCATGCACAACGCGAGCGACGATATCCATCCGATCCATCTGCATCGGCACACCTTCGAGCTGACGCGCATCATGGAGGTGCCCACCGCCGGCGTCCTCAAGGACGTCGTTATGCTGAACGGCTACCAGACGATGGACATAGACTTCACCGCGAACTACCCCGGGCGCACGCTGTTTCACTGCCACCAGCAACTGCACATGGACTTCGGGTTCATGGCGCTGTTCGACTACGCGTGAGTGAGCGGGCCGCGGCCGATCCGCCCGCCGGGCAGGATGGCAGCGCGAGCGAAGTGTTCGGCGTCGCGCTCGGGCTTGGCCTGACATCGTTCGGCGGCCCGATCGCGCACCTGGGCTATTTCGAGAGGACCTATGTGCGGCAGCGGCGGTGGCTGTCGAGCGATGAGTACGCAGGCCTGGTGGCGCTCTGTCAGATGTTGCCGGGGCCGGCGAGCAGCCAGGTGGGATTCCTCGTCGGGCTCATACGCGCCGGATGGGCGGGCGGGCTGGCTGCCTGGGCCGGGTTCACGTTACCGTCGGCGATCATATTGTATGCGTTCGCGATCCTGGCGCCGCACCTGGACGCGTCAGGGACTGCGCCTGTCTTGCACGGGCTCGCGCTGGTCGCCGTAGCCGTGGTGGCGCAAGCGGTCTGGAACATGGCACCACGCTTGTGTCCGGACCGCACACGGACGGCACTCGCACTGGCGGCGGCGGTCCTGTTGCTCGGTGTTGGCGGTCCGTTCATGCAGGTCGCCGTGCTGATCGGTGGTGCGTTGGGCGGCGCACTCCTCTGCAGGGGGACGGATTCGGTGGCAAGACCGCCCGCGATGCCAGTGGACCGTCGGGCTGGTGTCGCCGCACTGGTGCTCTTCGTCGGACTCCTGGTCCTGTTCTCGGTCTTCAGGACCGGCCATACGCTCGTGGCGCTCGCGGGTGTGTTTTATCGCGCCGGAGCGCTTGTCTTTGGAGGCGGCCACGTCGTGCTGCCGCTACTTCGCGATGCGCTCGTGCCAAGTGGGTGGATGTCGGACAACACGTTCCTCGCGGGCTACGGCATGGCGCAGGCCGTCCCCGGTCCGCTCTTCACGGTGTCCTCATATCTGGGTGCGATCGTCGCGCCCGCAGGGCTCGCCCCGCTCTGGGCCGCGGTGGCACTCCTCTGCATGTTCTTGCCCGGCCTGCTCATCGCGCTCGCCGGAATCCCGGTGTGGACCTGGATCGGCCGTCGCCCGGCCGCGCGGGGTGCGCTCGCCGGTGTAAATGCAGCGGTCGTCGGCCTCCTCGGCGCCGCGCTCTACGATCCCATCTGGCGCACTGCCGTCATCACCGGACGGGATCTCGCGATTGCGCTGGCGGGGTTTCTACTGCTGGAGCGGTGGCGGACGCCGCCGATCGCCGTCGTCGTGCTCACGGTGGTGGCGGCGGTGCTCGTGAGGAGCGCCGGCTTTCAGTAGAGGAGCTCGTAGTTGAGCCGAAGCCCACGCCCCGGTTGCGGCACGAAATCCTTGATCACCGACAGATTGTCGCGGTATACCCGGTTGAACACGTTGTCGATGTGGATGCTGATGTTGTGGACCACGCTTGCCTGTGTCAAACGGATGCCGGTACCGAGATTCAAGATCGCCCATCCGGCCGTCGGGGTATCACCCACACCGAGGCGTGTCTGGCTCGCGGCCGCACGCCACTCGACCGTTCCCATGTACTTCTGATCCTGATACGTGGCGCGCAGCAGGCCGCGGAGGGGCGGGATGAATGGGAGCGGCACATCGAGCTGTGTATTCTCAGCGTTCACGTAGTCCGCGCTCGCCCGAAGCGCGATGAACTGCACCGGTGCCACGGTGGCCGCGGCCTCGAAGCCCATCAGCCTCGCATCGCTGGCGGTGAATTGGCGCACGGGAAACCCCTGCACGGTGTCGCCGTTCAGGAACCCGTAGATGTAGTGGTCGATGTAGTTGAGGTAGGGCGAGATCTCGAAGACCGCGCGCGCAAATCCGCCCTTGAGCGAGGCGTCCACGCCATACCCGCTCTCCGGTCCCAGCGTGGCATCGCCGATCGAGTACGTCCCGCTCGACGCATCGAGGCCGTTCGCAAACAGCTCCTGCACCGTGGGCGCCCGGAACGAGCGGGCGAGGCTCAGCGACCCGGTAATTCCGGCGCCCAATTCCTGAACCGCGCCGAGCGACCCCGTGACGGCATTGGTCGCCCGCGACGCCCGGATCGTCTGAAACACCGAGTCCTGGGACTGGGGATACGGGCGAGTCTGGATCCCGTTGTAGTCCCACCTGGCGGCCGCCTGCAGGCGCGTGTGCCCCGCCAGTTGGTACTCCTCATAGGCATACCCGGCAAATCCAGTCGTGCGGGAGTTGGGGCCCAATGGCTGCTGCCCCTCGATGGTCAGATCTTGAACGTCCGTCCACAACCCGAGCGTGCCGCTCAGTTTGCCCACCGGGGTCTGCTCGAACTGGAGCACTCCGTTGAATTCCCGCTTGTCGAAATGGTTGGCCTGCGGGTCGGACACGCCGGCGGAGTCCTCGACCGTCGGGAATTCGGAGTGCGCATAATCGTTGTAGCTGCCCGAGAGCTTGACGCGATCCAGCCACCCGCTGCCGATGTTCACGAGCGTGCGGAATTCCACCGTGTTGCGCTGCTGCGCAATTCGCGAGGTGGTCGGCGGGTCGGTCAACCAGCCGGTGTTGGGCGGCACGCCGGGCACGCCGTAATTCGTCTCGAAATGATTGACACCAATGCCGACCACGCCGAACGCGCTCTGATACGAGTAGCCGATTCCTCCCTCACCGGTGCGGTCGCCGGACTGCGGAATCCGGTTGAGGTGGAAGCCGACATCCGTCCCGGGCACGGTGTAAGTGCCGGCGGGAATCCCGATGTCACCCGAGTGCAGTCCCCCCGCCGACACCCGGAATGCGGAGCGGCCGAGTGTATAGACGTTATTGACGTAACCCGCGTACTCGTTGCTCACGCTGTTGCCTTCCACGACCGCCGTGCCTGAGAGGGGATGGTCGGACGCCACGGGTACCAGGTTGGTGATCACGTTGACGAGCCCACCGATGGTATTGGGGCCGTAGAGAATGGTCGCTGGTCCTCGCACCACGTCGATCTGCGCGATGCTCAACGCATCGATGGGCGTTGCGTGAGCCGGATCGTAGGTGGCGATGTCACCCATGCGAAGCCCATCCTCCAGGACCAGCACTTCGTTGTCGCCCAACCCTCGAAGGATCGGCCGAGACGGTGCTGATCCGTTCCAGCGCGCCGTCACCCCAGGCAGGTCGGTCACCTTCTCCGCGAAGCTCATTCCCGGGCTGTTGTCGAAATCGACTTCGGACTTGGATTCGACCGATTGGTACTGTTCGTCGGCTGGGCGTGCGGCGGGCGAACCGGAGACGACGATCTCCTTGAGCGGAATCGCGGATGCGGTCAGGTTGAAGGACACCGACGCTACGCTGCCGGTGGCGCGCACGGTGTCGGTGGTGGACACGTATCCGAGGATGCCGGCATACACCCGATACGTCCCGTTGGGCACGTCCGTAAACCGGAACGCGCCCTGTGCATCCGTGCGCTGCACGCGATCGAGCTCGAGAAGACGGACCGTCGCGCCGACGAGGGGTGCGCCGCCGCTCCGGACGGTTCCCTGAATGATCTGTGCCCGCGCCGTGGCGGCGCAGAGCAGCCCTGCCACGAGAGCGGAGGTCGCCACGCCTGAGCCGCGCAGAATCCCCGTCACGACGAACGCTCCGATTGGTGGAACCCGTGAAATCTTAGCGAGTGCGAGCATCCTTGTGCGCAGGCGGTTGGATCGTTAGAGCTTCACCGCCTTCAAGTCGCCTGAGTGCGGAGCACGCCCCCTCTCATGAAATATGTTGACATACTCAAATTGGGTTGTATTATACCCATAATGGGTACTAAGGCACACCAATCGAAGCAAGGCAAAGCGGCCGCTGTCACCATTACTGACGCACTTTTCAACAAGGTGCAGCAGCGTGTGCTGGGAGTCCTCTTCGGGAATCCCGGACGCACCTTCTTCGCTAACGAAATCATCAAGCTCGCCGCCTCAGGGTCGGGCGCCGTGCAGCGTGAACTGGCACGGCTCGAGAGCGCGGGTCTCGCGACGAGTCGACGCGTCGGGAACCAGCGGCACTATCAGGCAAACCGCGCGGCTCCCGTATTCGAGGAGTTACGGTCGCTCATTCTCAAGACTTCTGGACTCGCCGATCAGCTCCGAAACGCTCTCGCGCCACACACCTCGGCGATTCGCGCCGCGTTCGTGTATGGATCCGTCGCAAAAAGCGAAGATACCGCGACCAGCGACGTCGATCTCATGATCATCAGCGACGAGCTCACGTACGCGGACATTTTCCCGCTCCTAGAGGAGGTCTCGCATACGCTTGGCCGCACTGTCAACCCGACCGTCTACTCGACCACGGAGCTCGCGCGCCGCGTCGGTCGGCGCCACGCGTTTGTAACACGTACTCTCGCGCAACCAAAGATCTGGTTGATCGGCGACGAGCATGACCTCGCCGCTTGAAAGCCTGGAGAATCTCGCGGGCCCTGGCAAATCCCTACGCCGCGAGAAACCTGACGCCGCAGAGTACAAGGGACTCCTACACTCAGGACGCGTTCGTCTCGCCGACGCGCTCAAATCGACGAATTCACTCGAAAGCCGATTCGACCTCGCTTACAATGCGGCACACGCGCTTGCACTCGCCGCACTCAGACGAGTCGGATTCCGTCCTGAAAACCGATACATCGTCTTTCAGGTGGTCCCCCATACACTGGGCCTCGGCCCTGAGGTATGGCGCGTGCTCGCCAAGTGTCACCAGATCAGGAACCAAGGCGAATACGAAGGCGATCTCGATGTCGACGAGCGACTCGTCATCGATCTGACAGTCGCCTGCGGAAAAGTGCTGACGGCGCTTCAGGGTCTCTCCGCGCCCAATCCATAAGGAAGAACGCTCGACAAGCCCAGGGTGATCTAACGATGTCTCCTTGAGCGGAATTGCGGATATGGTCAGGTCGAGGGACGTCGGCGCCGATTGGTGGAACCCGTGAAATCTTAGCGAGTGCGAGCATCCTGTGCGCAGACGCGTGCGTCGTTAGAATTCCCCATCCTCGAACGGAAGGACCTCGAATGATGTCCGGAAAGGTTTGCGTCCGCCCGCTGCTGGGCCGCCTCGCTGGGGGCGTCCTGCTCATCGCCGCCGCCGCTGCCACGGGCGCGCCGCAATCGCCCCCCGTGTACTCCGCGATGCACTGGCGGCAGATCGGCCCCCCACGCGCAGGGCGCGCACGCGCGCTCGCTGGCGTACCCAGCCAGCCCAACGTCTTCTACATCGGCTTCGATGATGGCGGCGTGTGGCGCTCGACCGACTACGGCTCCACCTGGGTCCCACTGTTCGACAACGAGCCGACTGGCGCGATTGGCGCCATCGCCGTCGCTCCCTCCGACCCGAACGTCATCTACGTCGGGACCGGAGCGGGCATCATTCGGCCAGACCTCGCGGTCGGCGACGGCGTTTATAAGTCGATTGATGCAGGTAAGACTTGGGTGCACCTCGGGCTCCGCGACAGCCAGATGATTGCCATGATCGACGTCGACCCCACGGATCCCAACCGGCTCTTCGTAGCCGCGCTCGGCCACCCGTACGGTCCGAATGCCGAGCGCGGCATCTTCCGCTCCACCGACGGCGGCCAGAGCTTCGAGAAGGTGCTCTACAAGGATGACTACACCAGCGGCAACGACGTCCGCATCGACCCGAGCAATCCGAACATCGTCTACGCCGCGCTGTGGGTTCAGCAGCAGGCGTTCGTGGAAGGCGGCGCATTTGATGGGCCGGGCGGCGGCATTTTCAAGTCGATCGACGGCGGCTCGACCTGGACGCCGCTGACCGATGGACTGCCGTCAGTGGTGGAGGCCAATCTGAGCATCGCGAGGAGTAACCCGAGCGTCCTCTACGCGGCCATCGCTGCACCCGCGCCGCCGGCCGGTGCTCCGGCAGGTGGTGCTCCGGGTGGCCCGCCGGGCGGTGGCGTCCCGCGTGCCAGCCCGACTGTCGTCGGCCTCTATAAGACGACGGACGGTGGGGAGCATTGGCATCCCGCGGGCACCGCCGCGAACGCCGCCGACAGCGCGCGGTCCCCGAACCACGACGGCCGGCCGTTACTGCGGATCGGGGGCGGTGACCTGCCGACGCTCGCGGTCGACCCCAAGAACGACAACGTCGTCTACAGCTCGTCCATCGTGTTTTGGCGGACCGAGGACGGGGGCGCCACCTGGTCGGCCGTGCGCGGGTCGCCCGGCGGCGACGACTACCAGAAGACGTGGATCAATCCCAACAATCCCGACATCCTGCTCGAGGTGTCGGACCAGGGCGGGGTGGTTTCCGCCAACCGCGGCGTATCGTGGAGCAATTGGTATACGCAGCCGACCGCGGCGATGTACCACGTCTCCACCGACAACGCGTTCCCGTACCGCGTCTGTGGCGGCCAGCAGGATGCCGGGTCCGCGTGCGTGGAAAGCCGTTCGAACGATGGGGAGATCACCTTCCACGACTGGCATCCCGTCAACATCCAGGAATACGGCATCGCCGCCCCCGATCCCGCGAACCCCGACCAGGTCTTCGCGAGCGCGCGCACCAACGTGTCGCTCTACAACCGGGCGACCGGCCAGACGACATTGATCGGTCCCGACATGAGTGCTCCCGCCGGTACTGCTGCGTCGGGTATGCCAGCGCCGAGTTTCAACCGCAACGTGCGCACGATGCCGATCAACTGGTCGCCGCTCGATCCGACGGTACTCTTCTACGTCTCGAACGCCGTCTGGAAAACCGGCGACCGCGGCCAGCGCTGGACCCGGATCAGCCCCGATCTCGCGCGGCAGACCTGGCCCGTGCCGGCGAGTGCGGGCAGATACGCCGGGACCGTGACCGTTGGCCCGCAAGGCGCGATCACCGCGCTTTCGCCCTCACCGGTGCGCGCCACCGTTCTGTGGGCCGGCACGGATGATGGAAACATTCAGGTGACGACGGACGGCGGAGCGACGTGGACCACCGTCACGCCGGCGGCCATCAAGCCGTGGACCCGCATTTTCAATCTGGACGCTGGCCACTTCGATGCCCGGACGGCCTATGCGGCCGCTAACACCCTGCGGCTGGACGATCTCAATCCGCATTTCTGGCGCACGCACGATGGCGGCAAGACGTGGACCGAGATCGACAACGGCATGGCCCCTGGCGCCGTCGCCAACTCCATCCGTGAAGATCCGCGGGTGAAGGGTCTGCTCTACGCGGCCACCGAAACGCAAGTCTGGGTTTCGTTCGACGACGGCGATCACTGGGAGTCGCTCAGGCTCGGCATGCCGGCCATCTCCGTGCGCGATCTGCAGGTCAAGGATGACTCCTCCTGCCACTGTTCCGACCTCGTCGCGGGCACGCACGGGCGTGGCTTCTGGATCCTCGATGATGTGACGCCGCTCCGGCAAGCGCGCGCGGCGCGAGCGGCAACCGCCGCGTATCTGTTCAAGCCGGCACCAGCGCTGCGCGTTCGGTTTGCCACCAACGACCCGACGCCGTGGCCGCCGGAAGTCCTGGCCGGCGAGAATCCGCCGGCTGGTGCGATCATCGACTATTTCCTCGCAACCGCCGCATCGGGTACGGTGACCCTCGACATCCTGGATGCCGCCGGCGCGATTGTCCGCTCCTATTCCAGCGACGATCCGATTCGTCATCCTGATCCCGCGCTGGACACGGCTGCATACAATCGTCTGTGCCAGCACACTTCGACTGCCGCCGATTGCGCACTGCCGCTCTACTGGCCGGCGCCCCCGATGGTGATCTCAACGGATGCGGGGATGCACCGCGTCAGTTGGGACCTGCGCTACGCACCCATCGCTGGCGATGACGGACGGCCAGGTGGAGGCGGGTCCGATGTCGGCGCGGTTCCCCACCGGACCGCCCCAGCGGTCGACGCGCCCTGGGCGCCCCCAGGCGCCTACACGGTTCGTCTCACCGTCAGCGGCAAGACGTATACGCAGCCGCTGACCCTCCGGCTGGACCCCCGGGTGAAGACCGCGCCGGCGGGGCTCGTGCAGTTGGCTACCCTCACCCGCAGGATGTACGAGGGCGCGACCGCAGCGCACTGGGCCTATGTGACAGCGCGGGCGTTCGTGGCGCGATTGGACAGCCTGCAAGGCAGCGAGATCGACGCCTTCAAAGCCCAGGTCGAAGCGGTGGCGCCGGCCCCGGTGCGCAGTCCGGTACCGGGCCCCGCGCCCGGTCGCGCGGAACCGGCCGGGCCGCCAACCCTCGCGACGGTGAGCAGCGCCATGCTGGCCGCGGCGATGGCGATGCAGGGAGCGGACGTCGCGCCGACCGCGAGAGAGGTGGCGGCGTGCGACCGTGCGCAGGCTCAGTCACGGGTGGTCCTCGGTCGCTGGGCGGCGTTGGAGTCGACGGGACTCGCCGCGTTGAACGCCAGGCTCCGAGCCGCTGGTCACGCACTCATTGTAGTCCCTCGCGTTCCCCGGCCCCGAGCGGCGCTCGAGACAGAGCCGCCGGCGAATGACAACGACGACGACTCTTAGGGCGCGTCTCAGGGCGAACTCTGCTCGGCTCCTTGATTCGCCACCCTCTCCACGTCGAGATACGTGTTCCTGGGGGTCGAGCGCCGGTCGGGACGGGGCCGCTGGCGAATGACGATGAGGTCATAGGGCGCCAAGGCCCGCGGCAGCGGTCGGGGTCGTGGATAGCGTTCGATCACGACGCCGCCGAGGCGCCTCTCCGCATCGGCCAGCGCGCGTTCGACCCGCTGGCGGCCGCCGTGGAACTCGGCTTCCGGGTCGATGCCGGCGAAAGCGCCCCACAGCGCATCTGACCACGCGTGAATGCGCGGCGTGACGGCGATGATCCGCCCGCCCGGGCGCAGGATGCGTAACGACTCACGCAGGCAGTGTACTGGGTCGTCCGTGAACTCGAGCACGCTTATGAGGACGATGACATCGATGCTGCTGGCGGCAAGTGGCAGCACACAGCCGTCAGCCTGGATTGTCGTGACCCTGACGCCGTCCGCGGCGCAGCGCCGCCGCACGTCTGCCGCCGATGGATGGATGTCGACCCCGATCACGAGATCTGCGTGCCGCACCGCCTCGTAGAAGAACACCCCGCTCCCGTAGCCGATCTCGAGGAGCCGCGCACATCCCTCGAGCGGGAGTACCGCACGAACCCATCGCAGTCGTTCGCGCAACGCCAGCCCCAAAGCACCGCGGTAGTAGTGGTCGATGTAATCGAAGCGGCCGGTGGCGCGGAGGTGGCCGCGCGGCGGAAGCAACAAGGGTGCGGGGCTCACGTGCGCTGGAACACGGCGAGGAGGAAGGTCGCTCATCGGATACCGTACGGGCACGTGACGGAGCGCGGGGATGCCGAGCGGACGCCGGGCGGCCGTTCCGAGGCGCGGCGATATGCCATCGACGGCTGAGACGGCGTGGCGCAACGAGTTCCATTTTTTGGGCAGGCGCCCGGCGCGCTTCAGGAGCGAGCCGGCACCTTGTGGCGGAGCCAATGCGATGTGAGGCGGCTCGCTGCGACGGCGACGATTGCCCCGGCGACCACGTCGCTCGCCCAGTGCTTGTCCGCATAGATGCGCTGCCACGCGGTGAGCGTGACGGCTGCGGAAGCCAGCCCGGTCACCCACGGTGTGCGGGCCTCCTCGGCGACGGCGGCGGCGATCGCCCCGATATGCGTCACGTGTCCTGATGGGAACGATTGCCACTCGTCCGACTTCCCGAACGGATGGAAGTTGTCCATGTCGTTGGCGTATGATGGCCGCTGGCGCCCGACCGGAAATCGGATGATCGACGCTGACACATCCGCGACCACGTAGCTCAGTGCCAGGTGCGTCGCCGCATCCGCGAGCCGCGGATGGTGGGTGAGCCGGCCGATCAGGTTGCCGGCGGCGAAGGCCGTCGCCACGGTTGGGACCGTGTATTGCGCGAGACCCATGGAGTTGCCGATGGGTGCGAGCCGATCGAGGAAAGGGGTGCGCGTGGCGAGGATGTTAGTGCGCGCGGGATGGTCGAGCGCGATCGCCGCCACGAATGCGACGCCGGCCGCCGTGTACATAGCGCGGTCTGACGGTCCGAGGCCGACCGGTGTCAAGCGCAGTTTCGCCTGGTGGCCCGTGTCCGGATCGATTCGGGCCCAGCGCGCGGCCCCGGTGTCGATGCCCTGCGCCGCTACGGTCCTTGTAACAAGGACAAGAAGCGCGACGGTCCGCGCAACGAATCGGACGCACTGCAGAATAGATTCCACGCGTTGCGTACTGAGAACCGGCCGCCGCCGGCTACTGCGGAGGTTCCTGGACGGACGCTATCGTCGGCTTACCCTCGAAAATAACCTGTCGCCTTGCCATCTTCTGGTACACCGTCTCTCACCGCTATTCACTCGAATGAAGTGCTCATCGGAGACCCGCTCGTCGTACGACGCCGCTTCTGCGACGCGCAGGTCCGTGCGGTTGGCGCCAAATGTACCAGTTCGTCTTCTTGCAGGCGCCCTGTGCGCGGGGACCTTGGGGTTATCCAGTCGTCTCGCGGCGCAGGACAACTACGAGATTCAGGTGTACGCGGCCGAGACCGTGGCGCCTCGCACGACGATGGTGGAGGTCCATAGCAATTTCACCATCGAGGGGCGCACCGCGGAAGAGGATGGACTCTGGCCCACGGACCACGCAGAGCACGAGACGCTCGAGATCACGCAAGGGATTACGGACTGGTTCGAGACGGGATTCTATGTGTTCACGAGCGCGCGGAGCGGCCAGGGGTGGCAGTGGGTGGGCGATCACATCCGGCCCCGGGTGCAAGTCCCTCCGTCGTGGAAATGGCCGGTCGGCCTCAGCTTGTCGATGGAAGTCGGTTACCAGCGGCCGACAGTGTCCCCTGACATCTGGACCTGGGAGATCCGGCCGATCGTCGACAAGCAGCTCGGACCGTGGTATTTCGCGGTCAATCCGGCTCTCGAACGGACATTGGTCGGCCCCGATGCGTCCAAGGGGTTGGAGTTCTCGCCGGCGGCGCAGGTGGGCTACGATCTCTCGCATTTCGTCAACGTCGCGGCCGAGTATTACGCATCGCTGGGATCGATCCAGGGGTTCGACCCGATTGAGGAGCAGCAGCATCAACTCTTCGGCGTCGTCAACCTCAATTTCGGAGCGGCCTGGGAGTTCAACGCCGGCCTGGGCGAAGGATTTACCCGCGGGACCGATCACCTCATCGCCAAGATGATCCTGGGCCATCGATTCGCCTGGTAAGGGCGACCCGCCGAGGCTCCAAGGGACGCTTCACACTGTTCTGTATGAAGCGACCGGTCAAGGAGCGCGATGTTCTGCCGACAACGAAACGCGGGTAGCTTCGGATCCCTCGTCGCCTCGAGGTTTGCCATCATCATATACGTATAACGATAGAGAACAGCAACTAATGGCCGTACTCCCAAATTTCCCATGCTTGCCGTAATACGCACAAATAGTGCGTATTGTGGTCGCTTTTCGACACCCGTCTCAGCCGTTGGTGAGTTTCAACACGGCCTCGGGCAGCCGCGCTCCCAGCACGGGAATTGTCGATACGCCCTCTGTGATTTCCCGTAGATCGTCAGCGGTGAGTTTGATGTTCACGGCCCCGAGATTCTCCTCCAGGCGGTGAACCTTCGTCGTGCCCGGGATGGGCACGATCCACGGTTTCTGTGCGAGTAACCACGCGAGCGCGATCTGCGCCGGCGTTGCGCCCTTCTCTTTCGCCACGGTCTTGAGCAGCTCGACGATCGCCATGTTTTCCGCACGCGCGTCGCCGGCGAAACGCGGCGAGATGTTGCGGAAGTCGCCAGGTGAAAACGTCGTGGATGTGTCGATCTTCCCAGTCAGGAAGCCGGCACCCAGGGGACTAAATGGCACGAATCCGATTTCGAGCTCCTCGCACGTCGCCAGCACGCCGTTCCGCTCCGGGTCGCGCGTCCACAGCGAGTATTCGCTCTGCACCGCGGCAACCGGTTGCACTGCGTGGGCGCGCCGAATCGTCAGCGCACTCGCCTCCGAGAGGCCGAGGTGCCGCACTTTCCCCTGCCGGATCAAGTCCTTAACGGTTCCCGCGACGTCCTCAATCGGGACGTTCGGATCGACTCGGTGCTGGTAGAGGAGATCGATGGTTTCGATCTTGAGCCGCCGTAGTGCGTCGTCGGCCACTCGGCGGATGTGCTCGGGCCTGGAGTCGAGGCCGTAGCGCGTGCCGTCCGGGTTGATGCCGAAGCCGAACTTGGTGGCGATGACCACTCGCTCACGAAACGGCGAGAGCGCCTCGCCCACAAGCTCTTCGTTCGTGAACGGTCCGTATGCCTCGGCCGTGTCGAAGAGTGTGACGCCGCGCTCGACTGCGGCGCGAATGATCGCGATCGCATCCGGCCGGCCGGCGGCAGGGCCATAGGCCGAACTCAGTCCCATCGCGCCGTAGCCGAGGGCTGAGACTTGCGGGCCGACGCGACCCAGCTTGCGCATCTCCATCGTTGCTCCGTTTCGGATACGGGATGGAAAGTGACGACGCGCGAGCGGTCTATCTACTTGCCAAATATGACCATACTGGTCACTATTCGATCCAATGAGCGGCCCAATGAGTGGCGACTTTGACGGCATGGCGGTCTTCTTGGCTGTGGCCGAGACGAAAGGATTTCGCGCCGCTGGTGAGAGAATCGGCATCAGTCACTCCGCGGTGAGCCAGACGCTTCGGCGGCTCGAGGACCGGCTTGGTGTCGCGCTCGTTCGACGCACTACGCGGAGCGTGCACCTCACGGAAGCCGGTGAGCGACTCTACGGCTCATTGCGGCCGGCGCTCGACGAGGTGCGCGCGGCCGTGGCTGCGTTGGGCGAGATGGGCGACGAGCCGCGCGGCACACTTCGGGTGCATACGTCGAGCGCGGCGGAGACTCTGATCGGCGAGTCGTTGCTCGCGGGCTTCCTCTCGGCGCACCCGCACGTCCAGCTCGATCTTGTCGTGAGCGACGCGCCGATCGACATCGTCGCTGGGGGGTACGACGCGGGCATCCAACTCGGCGAAGTAATCGACAAGGACATGGTCGCCGTGCCAGTCACCGGCGACCTGCGGCTCGCCGTCGTGGGCGCGCCGGCCTACTTCGCGCGGCGCGGGGTGCCGAAGCACCCGCGCGAGCTGGTCGAGCACGACTGCCTCAACTGGCATCCGACGGCCGGCACCGTGCCGTACCGCTGGGAGTTCACTGAGAACGGGCGCGACTTCTCGGTGGCCGTGCCGGCGCGGGTGCTCTCGACCGGCGCGGCGCTCAACCGGCGTCTCGCCATCGCAGGGCTCGGGGTGACGATGTCGTACGAGGGTCACGTGCGCGAGGCACTCGATCGCGGTGAGCTTGTCCGGGTGCTCGAGAAGTTCTGTGAGCCGTTCCCTGGCTACTACCTGTACTACCCGCAGCGGCGCCAGGCGTCGCGGACACTTCGCGCGCTGATCGATCACCTGCGCGCGTGGCGGCAGAAGGGACGGAGCCGGAAGGCTGGTCGCTGAATTGTTTCTTGCGCGTTCGCCCGTCGCGCCTGATAGCGGGAGAGAGGGGTGCCAGCAGCGCCGCCGCTACTTCATGAAGGCCCGGACGAGCTCCGCGATGTGATCTGCTGCGGTATCGAGTGCGAAGTGGCCCCCATCGACGATATGGACTTGGGCGGTGGGCACGTCGCGGCGATAGGCTTCCGGTTCTGATGGGTCGAACGACAGTTCGTATTTCCCCCAGATGACGAGGAGCCGGGGCTGGGTCTGGCGCATCCAGGCCTGCCATTTGGGGTAGGCATCGACGTTAGTGCGGTAATCGTAGAATAGGTCGGTCTGGATGTCGGCCTGTCCGGGCTGGCTGAGAAACGCGAATTCATCCGTCCAGAGGTCCGGGTCATAGCGCTCGACGTTGGGATCGTTCCCGACGTGGCGCGTCCTCGTTGTGGCCAGCGAAAGGAGGTTGGTGCGGAGCGCGGCTTCGTTGGCAGCGCGATCGGCCCAGAACGCCCGCCGTGTTTTCCAATTCGCGCCGAGTCCTTCGTTGTGCGCGACGGCGTCCTGGACGATGAGTGCGTCGATCCGTTCCCGATGGGCAAGGGCCATGCGAAAGCCTACGGGGCCACCGTAGTCCTGCATGTACAGCGTGCAGCGTGAGAGGCCGAGCGCCTCGGTGAAGTGCTGCATGACCTCGGCCAAGTGATCGAACGTATACGCGAATTGTTTGGGGCTCGGCCAGTCGCTATGTCCGAAGCCCGGGTAGTCGGGTGCGATGAGGTGATATCGGTCCGAGAGCCGCGTGAAGAGCGGCTCGAACATCCGGGAGGACGACGGCAGCCCGTGCAGCAGGAGCAGCGTCGGCGCGTCGGCGGGGCCGGCCTCTCGGTAGAAGATCGAGAGACCATCGATCTGTATCGTGCGATAGCGAGTCGGGTGTTCCACGGGACGGTTGAGTATCGGTACCGCGGTGAGCGCAGCGTCCGCGTTAGCGCGTCGGTTCGCGGGCTATGATCAGGGACCGGGTAGGTCCCAGTGCTCGAGACTCTCGCTGGCCGGGCCATCGCAGAATCCCCGCCATCATATAGTAGTAAGGGCTCCGAATACGCGGAGCAACCAGCACAGACCCACAGAATGGCACTGCTGCGCCACGCGCCTACGGCGGCAGATGAAGTGTGCTCATGGACGAAGACGGGAAGAGCGTGTCAATTATAGCGCGACTCGTAGTCTGACTCGCTTCCGGCGCCGTTCACTTCCACGTGAGGTCACCGCTTCAAACGATGCCAACCGGCCTGCAATCCTTCCTGCGTCGCGGTGCATCCCGTGCGACGTCTCATCGCTGCGGGTGTCGGCCGCTCAGCAGCGGTCATCGCGCTCACGCTGATAGCCACGAGCGGATTCACTGCCGCACCAGCTCTCGCGCAGTCCGACGAGCAAGCCGTGATTGCGGTGGCGACCCATTTCTTCGACGGCATGCGGGCCCGCGATACCGCCTTGATGCGGTCCACTGCCCTGCCGTCGACGATGGTTGTGATCCCTGGCGGCCCGACCGGCATTCAGGTTCAAATCACGGTGGGCCAATTCATCAATAGCGTCGGCAAGGGCACCGGGCCGGGCGGGGATGAACGCATGCAGAAGCCCAAGGTAGACATCGACGGCCCCATGGCGTCGTTATGGTCGTACTACACCTACACGGAAGGCGGCCAGACCAAGATCGACCACTGCGGCATCGACGCCTTTCTGTTTCGCAAGGGACCGGATGGCTGGAAGATCTTCAGCCTTGCCGGAACCATCCGCAAGACAGGATGCACTCCCATCAGCAAATGAGACGTCCGAAGCGATCGCGCGGTCCTTTCACGCTGGGCGGCGATCGAGCAACCGCTCTACAGCGCTGCGGTGCGTTCTTCCACTGAGCACCCGTGTGCCGCTCTTGAGCATGATGGCGAAATCTCCCCTGAACCAGGACTGAACCTCCCGCACGTGGTTGCGGTTCACGATCGCCGCGCGGTGGACACGGATGAACGTCGCGGGGCTGAGGCGGCCCTCCAGACTGCTCATCGATTCTCGGACCCGGAGCACGCCCGCATTGGTGTACACGTGCATCTCTTTGCCGATCGCTTCAATCCATTCGACCTCGTTCGGAACGACGAACACGTGACGGCCGTCGACCTTGAAGACGAGTCGCGCATCGGCCGCGGGCTGCGCACCCTCGACCAGAGCCCGGATCGCAGCGACTGCCGCGATGATCGCATCCGGCCGGCGCTGGGAGATCCGTTCCATCGTCGCTTTCAGCCGGCCAGCGTCGAGCGGCTTGAGTAGATAGTCGCAGGCGTTCAGCTCAAACGCTCGGACCGCGTACCGATCGTACGCGGTGACGAAGACGATGAGCGGCGGATGTGGCTCGTCAGCGACCTGGATTGCTACATCGAGTCCCGACTCGCCAGGAAGCTGAATGTCGAGAAAGACCAGATCCGGCGACGTCTCTCGAATGAGCCGAAGCGCGGTCGGGCCGTCCGGCGCCTCACCGACGATCGTCGCATCCGGCCATTCGCCGATCATGGACCGCAACAATTCTCTCGCTGGTTCCTCGTCGTCGACCACCACGATGCGCGTCGTCATGATGCCCCTCCGCTCGCGGTGGTTCGAAACGGCATGAGCAGCCGAACCTCGAATCCTCCGCCGTCGGTCCTTCCCGCGCGGAACTGCTGCGCCTCTCCATACAACTGAAACATCCGCCGCTGGATGTTGGAGAGCCCGATCCCAGCCGAGCCATCCTGGGACGCCCCGTCGCCGCCAATCGCCACCTGGCCGTCGTCACGTACCGACAGGACGAGATCTCCGTTCGCGCAAGCCGCGTGGATCCAGACCGAGCCGCGGGCCCCTGATCGCTCGACACCGTGCCGAATGGCATTTTCAACGAGCGGTTGGAGGACGAGGCTGGGCACGAACCCGTCGAGCGCATTCGGCGCGACATCGACCTCGACGTGGAGCCGGTCGCGGAACCGGGCCTGCTGGATCTCGACGTATCGGAGGACAAACGACAGCTCGTCCCGCAGGCGGACTTCCTGGTGGGCCGTGTGGTCGATCGACACGCGCAGGATGTCGCCGAGCGCCGCGATGACGCGTTGTGCTGCCACGCCGTCGGTTGCGACGAGCGAAGAGATCGTGTTCAAGGCGTTGAACAGAAAGTGCGGCTGCAACTGCATGCGGAGCACGTTCAGCTCCGACCGGGCGAGGCGCCCCTCGAGATCCACTTCGCGCAGCCGCTTCGTCCGCAAATCGCCGTAGTAACGGGCTGCGTACAACGCACCAACGATGAGCGCGAAGACGATGAGGTTGTAACCCAGCGACACCATGCTCCAGGCGAGGAGAAACCGGCCGCCGCTCGCCAGCACCTCGGCGGGCACGATCTCGTTCAAGAGGCCGAGCCGGCGGAGAATCGATCCCGTGACGACGCTGTGTGCGATGGCGCACGTCAGTCCGATCGCACCCCAACCGGCCGCGCGGATCGCGACGTGCTGCTGTCTGCTCGGTGATTGGAACTGCAGGACAAGACCGATCCCGGCCGCGAGGACGCCCCAGGTCCCCCAATCGATTCCGTAGAGTGTCAAGGCGCGCAGCCATTCGCCATGGCCGGTTGTGAAGCCGCCTCGCATCATGTCCTGGAAGGTGAACAACAGCGTCAAGCTCGCCACGCTGGCAAGGACGGCTGCGGCAAAGCGTCGCGCATCGCGAGCGGCCATCGTGGGCCGCACGTGCGTCGGCCGATCCAATCGGGCTGTCATGGCGGGTGAGGATGATTGTTGCGGCCGTGGGAATCGTCAAGCCGCCCGTATAGGCGGCGATCGATCGCAGCGCCGGCGCCGGCAGTCGCCGTCATGCTTCGGTCCCTCAACCGCCCGTTGCGGAGGTGGCTCGCGAGCGTCTCCACCGCGAGCCCGAGACCACGCGCAAGGCGCTGCGCGGCGCATTCGCGCCACCCGGAGCCCCTTTCGCGCCAATTTGCTTGCGCGGGCGTCGCACCCCGCGAACAATGTCGCTCGTGCCGAAGCGAATCGGCTTCGTACGGATGAGCTTGAACTCGCGAGGAACATGACACGCCAAGTCAAGGAGATGCTCACAGTCGGCGCGGTTGCCGGCGTGGTACAAGTCGCGGCTGGGATTCTGATGTATGTGACGGGTGTCTACTTCGCCCCGTGGAGCATGTTGGTCAGCTTGTTTGTCCTCCTGAGCTGCATCATCTGGGCATGCCGCCGAAGTGCGGCGCGAGTCCGTGCCGACGGGAAACGGCCGCGGTGGCTCGACATGGTCCGAGCCGGGATCGCCGCCAGCGTTGGCACGGGTGTTATCTACGCGGCATACAACCTCATATTCATCACGTTCGTCTATCCGCACTTTCTCGACGACATGGCGCGCGCATTTGTCGGCATGCAGGTGGCACGGCACCTTCCGGTTCAGTCGTTTGAGGCGGTCCGGGCGGATCTGTCGGCGTCGAGAATCGCACTGGCCAACTTGCTGCGACTATCGGTGTTCGGATCGATCCTCTCGGCGCTGGTTGCGCTCCTGATGCAGGCTTGGGAACGCAGCCGGACCACGCAGCCGAGGGTGGCCGGATCGACGTAATCGCGTTCCCGTTAGGCACAAAGCCGGCCGGTACTAGTATAGTTTGACACTGGGCCGCAGGAGCGTGATGTGCGCTGCCGTGATCTCTGGAGGCAACACATGCAAGCACGTCTGTTTTATCGCATCGCTGCTGTTCTTCTGGTCCTTTTTGACGCCGGACACACATCTGGTTTTCCCTGGTCCGATCCCGCGTGGGGAGTGGATCTTAGTGCCATGCGGTCAACTCACTTTGCCATTATGGGGTCTAGCCGGACGGTTTGGGATTTTTACGTTGGGTTCGGACTCTTTGTCACCGTGTTTGTTCTCCTCGCGGCGGTACTGGCGTGGCAACTGGGCGGTCTTCGGAAGGAGTCGTTGGCGCTCATGCGCGGGACTGCGTGGACGTTCGCCGTTTGTTTTGGCGCCATCACGGCTTTGAGCTGGAAGTTCTTTTTTCTCATTCCCATCGTCTTCTCAATCGCAATTACAATCTGTCTGACTGCGGCGGCATGGCTGTCAGCAAAACAGGAGTCACCGCATCCATCCCGGTGACGCCTGACTGACCGACCCCTCTACGCACCCACACAGCCGACTCGAAGCGCGATAGGCGGCGGACACCCCAACACCGGCCGGTAAGGAGGTCTCGGGATCGCCCGCCGGTTGACCGTGCTTGCGTGCCGTGCGTGTCGGTGCGATCTTCGCGCCCACACCCTGCCGCAGCGATGGCGCCCTCGATGCGCCGAGCCACGCGGTAGAGCCGCGCCCGCATCTATTCTATGGCTGACGAGGGCCCCGAAGCGGCAACCGATCCCGGGCCGGACGTCCCGGTCACCCGACGGACGCTGCTCGCCGGGGCACTCGGTGCGGCGACGGCGGCCTTCGCCCGCTCATTGGCGGCGCAGATGCCCGCCAATCCAGTGCAAGGCTCACCGGCGCCACAGTCGCCCGCGGCGCCGGGGCTTCCGACGTCGGCCGTCGGGACGCGTGCACCGTCCGTCCATCTCGCGCGAGCCCCCGTCGGTGCCGTCGTCGGTGAGTCGTATACGCCACTCCAGGATCTCGACGGCACGATCACACCGGCCGACCTGCACTTCGAGCGGCACCACGCCGGCGTCCCGGCGATCGACCCAGTTGGCTATCGCCTCCTTATCCACGGCCTTGTGGACCGGCCTGTCATCTTCACGCTGGCCGACCTGCGGCGATTCCCAGCCCGCTCGCGCATCTGCTTCCTCGAATGCTCGGGGAACGGGCGGAAAGGGTATCGCGCGATGTCGCCGCAGACGACACCGCAGCAGATCGACGGATTGACCAGCACGAGCGAGTGGACGGGTGTGGCACTCGCGACGTTGCTGGCCGAAGCCGGGATCCAGAAGTCTGCGCGTTGGTTGCTGGCCGAGGGTGGTGACGCGGCCCTCCTCACCCGCAGCGTCCCGGTCGCCAAGGCGCTCGACGATGCGCTGGTTGCGTATGCACAGAATGGTGAGCCGCTGCGTCCCGAGCAAGGCTTTCCCGTCAGGCTCGTGCTTCCGGGATGGGAGGGCAATATGAACGTGAAATGGCTGCGCCGCATCAAGGCCGGCGACGAGCCGTTCATGACGCGCGAAGAGACGGCGCGCTACACAGATGCGCTTCGAGGCGATGAGGCTCGCCAATTCAGCTTCGTGATGGACGCCAAGTCGATCATCACATTCCCCGCGTACCCGACGGTGCTACCCGGTCGTGGCTGGTGTGAAGTCCGCGGCATCGCGTGGTCCGGGCGTGGGCGCATCACCGGGGTCGATGTCAGTGCCGACGGTGGTGCCACGTGGGCGCCCGCCACCCTTCAGCAGCCGGTGCTCCCCATGGCCCATACCCGGTTCCGCTACGTGTGGCAGTGGCAGGGACAACCAGCCACACTCATGAGTCGCGCGACGGACGAGACCGGATACGTCCAACCGACGCTCGCCACGCTGCGGTCCGTTCGCGGGCCGGGGACGAACTACCATCTCAACAACATCCGCGGCTGGGACGTCGATGCCGCAGGCCGCGTGACTTTTGCCGCCCGCGTCTGAGCGCGGGTGCGGCTTCCGCATCGGCGACGGCCGTCTGGCGCGGCTCAGCGGTGGCCTGGCGGTCGCGCTCACCGTTGCGATCGCGTGCCGTCAGGTGTCGCCGGTGCGCCAGTCCGCCGCGGCTGCGCCCGCGCGGTTCGGCTTCGGTCGCATCGCGACGGTCGATGAGATCCGGGCGTGGGACACGGATGTCCGCGCCGACGGCCGTGGCCTGCCGCCCGACAGCGGCACGGCGACCGAGGGCGCCGCGATCTACACCGCGCGATGCGCCGCGTGCCATGGCGCGGATGGAGCGCATGGCGCCGTCGCACCCGCGCCCACACTCGTGGGACGCATGCCGGACGACGCATTCCCGTTCGCCACCGACACGACCGCGGTTCCCACGGTCGGTAACTACTGGCCTTACGCGACGACGCTCTACGACTACATCCATCGCGCGATGCCGTTCGGCTCGCCCGGTTCGCTCAGCCCGCACGAGGTGTACGCCGTCGCCGCATTCATCCTCGCCCGGAACGGCATCGTTCCGTCCACTGCGGTGCTCAGTGCACGGACGCTGCCGCTTGTGCGTATGCCAGCCCGCCATCGCTTCGTGCCCGACGACCGGACGGGTGGCCCAGAGGTGCGCTGATGCGGACCCATCGCCGCGCATCGGCGGCGGCCGAGTCTCCCTGCGGAACCGCAGGAGGGGCAGTCCGGATCAACCGTACATAGCGCTCCTCAGGCCACACCACCGCTGTCGGCGTTACTCAATCGGCAGGGGAATGACGGTCGCCGAGAGGACGTCGGGGAGCGCGAGCAATCCATGGCGCAGGGAGTCCTCTACACTCCCGTCCACGGCCACTGCGGCGAGCGCCTCCCCGCCCTGTGCGAGGCGTGCCTGATGGTACTCGGCGATGTTCACTCCCGCGGAGCCGAGCGCCATGCCGACATGGCCGATGACGCCGGGGACGTCGCGGTTGGTGAGGATGAGTAGCGTTTCGCGGGGCTGCACATCGACGTGGAAGGCGCCGATCCTCGTGATGCGTGGCGCGGCCTCTGGGTGTGCGACGCCCGCCACGGTCATTTCGTGCCGGCCACTCGTGAGTCGCACCGCGACACCATACGTCGCGCCGCGGTTCTCGGCCGCGGACTCTATTCCGGCCTCTCCCAACGCCTCGCCCGCTGTGACCGAGAGCGCGATCCCACGGGCCGTGCTGAGCGCACGCGCGCTGATGAGATTGAGGCGTTCGTTGGCCACGACGGGCGCCAGGACGCCGAGTGCGGCGCTCGCCAGCAACGCCTCTCCCGCTCCGGCGAGCGCGTCTCCTGAGCTCACATCAATCCGGTCGATGGCGCGTGCGCCTCGTGAGGCGAGCAGTGCCCGGCCAACGGCGGCGAGCTGGCGCGTGAGGAGCAGAGCCGGCCGGACGTCAGCCCAGCTTCCATTCACCACGCTCGCGGCGTTGATGGAGCGAGAAAGCTCCCCACTCAGGAGGGCGTCTCGCACGGCCTGGCATACCTCGACCGAGACAGACCGCTGTGCCTCGACCGTGGACGCCCCGATGTGCGGTGTGAGCACGACATTCGGCATCGACAGCAGCGGGTGATCGGCAGAGAGGGGCTCCTTCGAGTAGACGTCGAGTACTGCGCCGGCGAGGTGTCCGCGACGGAGACCGTCGGCGAGCGCCAGTTCGTCGACCATGCCACCGCGCGACAGGTTGACGACGATGGAGCCAGGCGCGAGCCGCGCGATCTCGCGCGCGCCGATCATCGCCTGGGTTTCGTCGGTCGGCGGCGTGTGGATGGTGAGCACGGTGGCCTCGCCTAGGAGGTCGTCCAGGGTCGCGGCACGCCGCACGCGGAGCGCGTGCAGGCGCGGGTCACCCACGTAAGGGTCGTAGCCCACGACGGTCATCCCGAAGGCGTGGGCGCGGACGGCGATCTCGCCGCCGATCCGTCCGAGCCCGACGACGCCGAGCGCGCGCCCTTTGAGCTCGCTCCCAAGAAACGCCGACTTCTCCCACCGCCCCTCGCGCAACGATTGATCGGCACGCGGGATGTGCCGGAGCAGGCTCAGGACGGACCCGAAGAAAAGCTCCGCCACGGCGGTGGTGTTGCCCGCGGGTGCGTTGATGACGGCGATCCCGAGCTCGGTTGCGAGGCCAACATCGATGTTGTCGACGCCGACGCCGGCTCGTCCGACGACTGCAAGCCGCGGCGCCGCGCGCAGGAGTCCCGACGACACGCGCGTCGCACTGCGCACGACGAGCGCATCGTAGGCTCCAATCCGGGCCAGGAGCTCGTCGCTCGGCAGCGTCGGCACTTCGTCGACCGCCAGCGCGGGCTCGGCGGCGAGTACGGAGACCCCTTCGGCATCGACCCCGTCGGTAACGAGAATCCGGTACGTCACGAGTGTGGCTCCTCTTCGGTGCTAGACAGGACGGCACGTAGGCATGCGGGCTCGCGACACGGCCAAGATGTGGTCCACTGCCCTGCCATCGACGATGGTTGTGATCCCCGCGGCCCGACAGGTATTCAGGTTCAGATCACCGTAGATCAATTCATCAATAGTGTCGGCAAGGGAACCGGGCCAGGCGGGGATGAACGGCTCCGCGACCCAAAGGTCCAGATCGACGGTCCCATGGCGTCCTTATGGTCGTACTACATCAACGCGGAAGGCGGCCAGACCAAGGTCAACCACTGCGGCATCGATGCCTTTTTGTTTCGCAAGGGGCCGGATGGCTGGAAGATATGCAACCTTGCCGACACAATCCGCAAGACTGGATGCACCGACAGCCGTAAATGACTGCTGTGTGCCCGATTGTAGTAGGCACTCCTCACGAGGCGGTTTGGTCTTGAGGAGGTCAGCGTATGGAATCGTTCCGGGGGGAATGTGGCAAGCGTGGGGCGGCCATCTGACCTGCTGGGCGGTCGCGCTCCTCGCTCAACTCACGGCCTGGATGGCCGGCTACAGCGCGGTCGCCTCACGCTCGGCCCTCGGGTTCAAATCACCGAAGGGCCTCCAACATTTGCGGCAGAGGAGGATTCAATTTGGCTCACTCTGAACGTCGCTCGAAATGGGTGACACAGCTGGTTGTGTCGGCGACGTGATTTAGTACGCATCATTTGAACGTGGCAATCCCAGCAAGGTTTTCATCTGCGCCCGTTAGAGCTGCGTAGAGCAGTCGCCCAAAAAGCGCTCGCCTCCAATATCCTGCGTGAGCGCAGACAGGGTTTCTTGCTAAAAAGGGAAGATATTCTTGGAGATTGCGTACGCTGCGGTCCGGGGCGCCAGGCGGCGGGTCGTAGAAGCCGAGGGATCCGCTGATCCAGTCCCACGGCGACCAGATGTTCGACCAGTTGGCCGGCCGCCAGTGCGCGTCGAGGATGAGGGGCTGCGTCGCCGAGGCTAAAGTCTCGCGCACATCGACATCCGTTCGCTGCTGCTGTACGCGGAAAATGAACGCGGTTTTGTCAAGCGGCGACCCGAACGTGAGCAACAACTTGGTGCGGCCTGCCACATCGGCCGCGTCGCTGGGCGTGTGGGGTGTGTCGCCGGCGCCAGGTACGAGCCCTCCGTTCACCATGTCATTCAGAACGTCGTACGCGATGACCGATCCCAAGGAATGACCGAGCACGAAGATGCGCTCATATCGCTTCACGCCTGCGCCCGGGGGCTCGGTGGCGTACACGAGTCGGCCTACCCGGCGCCCCACGTCTTGTATCTGCCGTCGAATGTCCCTGAAACGGCTCACCTTGTAGGCGCACGCGTAAATCGCGACGTCGCCCACGTATTCAATGAGAAACCAGCGCAGCGCTAGGAAGACTAGCGCAACGACGGTGCCGCATAGGACAGCCCGAGTCTCATGGGCAATGAAGCAATGATCTAGGAGTCTCCCCCATTTGATTGTCAGCCAACCAACTCCCACCATCAGAGCGACCGCGAGCCCCAGGGCGGTGACGAGCTCCACCACCCTCGCCACGCTCCAAGGTGGCGGCGCGTCGTCGATGGATGGCCGTTCGGTTCGGCGTCGCCATTGCAAGAAAAGCGACAATATCCAACCGACGCCAGCGACGCTGATCGTCGCCACAGCGAGTACGGTGGTCCATCCGATCGGTACCGCAACGTGCGGCCAGTCCGGCCAAGGAGCGCGGGCTGCTAGCAGCGTGGCCAACACGACATCCGTTGACAGCGCGATGTAGACCAGGCAGAGGCAGATCACTACGATCCCGGCCAGTAGCAGTTGCCCAGCCGCTCGCGGTGGGATACCGAAGTGCCGCTGGTGGCCAAACATCCAGCGGTCGAAAGTGCCCCGAACCGAAAATGTGATTCCCCGGAAGCTTGCGCCCAACAGAAATCCCAGTGTCGCCCACAAACCGATTTTCCCTTCGGTCAGTGGAGCCCAATAGGCTTCATAGAGATGGACAGGCTGTTGGTCTCCGTTCCGCGTGGTCAGTACGATCGTGGCCCGTGCCAACCACTCCCCCTCCCATCCGATCAGTCTTGGCGTGGCAAAAGGGCGCGGCCCGCGTGTCGCAATCTGTTCCTGGTCCGCGAGAGCGTGAACGACCGAGTCAATCGTCTCGAAGGCCACCTGCTGACCCATGCCGTGGCAGACGAATACCGCTACCGGCGGTAGATGTTTCGCCCGATCTTGAATGATGCCGGTCATAAGGAGAACAACATGGCCTACGAGCAGCCCGATGGGGTAACACCGTGGGTAACCGGTCTATACGCTATGTAACCGTTGTACCTGTACTGGTTTCTTAGACAAGGGTCGCCCCGGCGCCCCCATGCCGCCCGCCAACAGGAACACACTTCCGGCGAAGAGTAGCGAGTCGAAGATGTAATTGACCGCTTCAACGCCTTCCGACGTGCTGGCGGCGACGAAGAGCATCGGGACGTAGATGACTGGGAGCGTAACGGTCAGCGCGACCCCCAACCACGTCGCCGCCTCGCGCGCCCGCACGTTGAGCACCATCAGTACCCCACTGGCGATCAGGATCACGCCAATCGCGTACCCCCACACCACCGCGGCCGGCACCCACGGCCCTATGGCCCGCTCGAGCGGCACGCCTGGGACGAATCCGGGATGCAGGACGTGCTCGACGCCATAGAAGACGAACACGAGGGCCGCGACTGTCCGGCACGCCGAGAGTACACGGGCGGACCACATCTGTTGGTTTTCGGGCGCCAGCGTCGCCCACAGCGTCCACCCGCCGAGCCCGAACGTCAGATCTCGAGTCGCGACCGCCCAGGCGAACCGATCGGCCGGATTCTCAACCACGCGTGGGATGTGTAGCGTGAGCACGAAGATGAAGAACATCGTCCCGAGCAGTGCCGCCGCCACGCGGATCAGCCGCGTCGAGACGATGGACACGGCAGCGGACAACAGGGCGATGCCGACGAAGTAGGCCCAGAACAGCGGGACCGGCATCCACGTGGGCACCATTTTCGAGAGGCCGTGGGCGGATACCAGGTGCTCACCACCAAATGCCGCCAGGGATGCCGGCACGAACACGCGCCCGAGCACAGGCCACGTCTCAGGGCTTCGGCCAAGCCGACGCCACACGACGACGAGCGCGACGACCAGAACGAGCGTGCCGGCCGCGGCCGGGCAGAACACGTATCGCCAGAACTCCGCGCGTGGCGTCACGCTGGTCTCCTTGGCGCCAGCCTTGGGGCCGCGCCGGCCGGAACATCCACCGATTCGGCCGCCTCACGTTCGGCGGGCCGTACACATATTATGCCGGCCGGATTGGTACAATCAATAAGCCATTGTGCGCCGATATCACTGTACTATCTGAGGTGATGTGTCCAAGACGAACGGTACGCTCGACCTGGCGCTGAATCAGCGCCGGCCCAATCAGCCGATCGCGAACTGGTCGTGTGGGGGCTACACTCGCCCAACCCTCGGCGGACGTGAAGAACGACGTATAGAGGCCGGCGCGTGACGGACCGCATCCTCTCCTTCTACCGCCGCGCGGGCACCGACGATCGCGGCCGGAAGCTGGACGAGATCCGGTCGTTCGATCTTCGGCACCTGGAGTCAGTGCACGACTATATCCAGTGGCTGTTTCCGCTGGCGACGCGCAGCGGCGCCAATCCCGGGGCGCCGACACTCACGCCCACCACGATCGCCGCCTTTCGCGCTGACCCGGGCCTTCGCTCGGAGCTCGCAGCGTCGCTCGAGGTGATGCTCCAGTTCTACGGCTTGAGCCTGACGGGCAATGCCGATTCGCCGCGCATCGATCAATCGCCAGACTTCCACGAACGGAGCCAAGTCTGGCTTTCACGCGGCAACCACAATTATCTCAGGCTGACACGAATCCTGGCATCGCTGCGAGTCCTCGGTCTTTCCGATCATGCGGCAGCGTTGCTCGGCCAATTGGAACTAATCGCCCGAACGAATCGAGAGGTCGTCGGAGAGGAGACGCTTGCGTTCTGGCGGCGAGCGGTGCCCACGCGCTGAGCGGCGCGAGCGCCGCGAGGTCCGCGGTGAGGGGCATCGCGCCGAGTGCACGACTGAGGGCATCACGGTGGTAGGGATCGAGATCCGCGTGCTTCAGAAAGAGCACTAGATTAAATTCGAGTTGACGCGGCTCACCTGGGAGGCGATCTGTGGCCGGCAACCCCTTCATCGCTCGCGGCTTCCACAGCCGTCGTCCAGCAGCGCCACCCGGCCGGCTACCGCCCGGGCAATATGAAACGCGTGACTTTCCCGTTCTATCGGCGGGTCCGACTCCGCGCCCGCCGCTCGCCGCCTGGGACTTCACCATCCGCGATTCCGAGGGACACTCGGTGCGCTGGTCGTGGGATGACCTCCGTGCGCTCCCACGCGAGACGCCGACCGCCGATATCCACTGCGTCACCAAATGGTCCAAGTTCGACACGAAGTGGGAGGGCGTCTCCGTCGACACGCTGTTGGCAGCCGCTCGCTCGGCGGGCGTGGCGAGCAATCCGTTCGTGCTGGCCGTTTCCGATGGTGGCTACACGACGAACCTCCCACTCGCGGACGTGACCGACGGTAAGGCCTGGATCGCATTCGGGTATGGCGGCGAGCCTCTTGCGCCAGAGCACGGCGGCCCGGCGAGACTGCTCGTTCCGCATCTCTACTTCTGGAAGAGCGCCAAATGGATTCGCGGGCTTCGGCTGCTGCCGGACGATCAACCGGGGTTCTGGGAGCAGTTGGGCTACCACAACTACGGCGATCCCTGGCGCGAACAGCGCTACCAAGGCGATCCCTAGAGTGACGGCCGAGCTGCCCGCCGCCACCGCGTCACGACTCGATTGGCATGTAGCGAGCGTGACGGACGTCCGGCGCGAGACCGCTCGCACGTGCTCGATCGTCCTCGACGTCCCGCAGTGGCCGGGTCACCGAGCCGGGCAGCACGTCGATGTGCGGCTCGTCGCGGACGATGGCTATCAGGCGCAGCGTTCCTATTCGATCGCCTCCCCGCCGGAGGATGCATCCCTGGTACTGACCGTCGAACGGATCGATGATGGTGAAGTCTCGCCCTACCTCTGCGATGTACTCCAGGCGCACGACGGACTGGAGCTACGGGGGCCGATCGGCGGGTACTTCGTGTGGGACATCGCGGAGGGCGGTCCGCTGCTGCTCGTTGCCGGCGGTTCGGGGGTCGTCCCGCTCGCGGCGATGCTGCGGCACCGAGCCCATGCCGCTGCTTCCGTGCGCGCCTCCGTGCCGGCGCATCTGCTCTACTCGGCACGGACATGGGACGACATTATTTATCGAGACGACTTGGAACAGTTGGCGAAGTTCTCGGACGTAACCGTGGCGTTTACGATCACTCGTGAAGCGCCTTCGGATTGGCGCGGGTATCGCCGGCGAATCGACCGAGCGATGCTCGAGGAGATCGGCTGGCCGCCGTCGGCCACGCCGCGTGCGTACGTATGCGGTCCGACGCCGCTCGTCGAGTCGGTCGCGACGCTGCTTGTAGAGATCGGCCACGATCCGGCACGCGTGCGAACGGAGCGCTTCGGCCCAACCGGGTGAGGGCGATGATATGCGGGTAGAGGAGATGCGACTCGATGGCAATGCCGCGGCCGGTGCCCTGCGCGAGATCTTCGCACACGACATGACCACCGCGTTGGTGACCTGCGCCGGCTGTGCGCGAGCGAGCCCAATGGGCGTGCTCATGAATTATGGTGGTCCGATGGGAGTGATCTTGCGCTGCCCCCACTGCGATACCGTGATGCTGCGGATCGTCAGCACACCGGGGGGGCGTTACATGGACGCGTCCGGTTCATCGGTCATGCTGATTCCTGAGCGGCCCACCTGAAGGCGTGCGGGATCAGTGCCTGGCCTGTGGTCGAGGAGCTCTATCCGGACCCACTTCCTGGCCGCGGCGTCAGCCGGCACACGGGACAGAGGTTTCTGATGTTGCAGCCGCAGCTGGTGCCTCTCGGAAATACCGGCCTGTTCGTGTCCCGGCTTGGCCTCGGCCTCGCCGCGCTCGGACGGCCGGGGTACATCACGCTCCATCACGGCCAGGACCTCGGGGGTCACTATCAGCCTGGCGAATTGGCGACCCGCGCGCACGACGTGCTATCGGCCGCGTACGAGCACGGCATCCGATACATCGATGCTGCCCGCTCGTACGGGCGTAGCGAAGAGTTTCTTGCGTCGTGGCTGGCTACGCACGAGCTGAGCCGCGGGCCCATCGTCGTGGGATCGAAGTGGGGATACACGTACACCGCCGGCTGGCACGTTCACGCTGACCATCCCGAAGTGAAGGATCATTCGGTCGCCGCGCTCCGACGACAGTTAGGCGAGACACTCGACCGGCTCGGCGAACATCTATCCTTGTATCAAATCCACTCGGTGACTGCCGAGAGCACGGTGCTAAGCGATGCGGCAGTACTCGACCTGTTGCTGGAGACACGCGCTGCGCGTGGCATCCACATCGGTCTGTCGGTCAGCGGTGACAGGCAGGGCGAGGTTATCCGGCGGGCGCTTGATGTCGAGCGACATGGCGAGCGCGTATTCGAGGTGGTCGAGGCCACCTGGAATCTTGTGGAGCGCGGCGCTGACGCTGCACTTGCGGCAGCCCGGGCGGCGGGGATGGGCGTCCTGGTGAAGGAGGCGCTATCGAATGGGCGCTTGGCCGATCCGAGCGGCGACCCTCGGCTCGCCGGCCGGCTTCGACCGCTGTACGACGCGGCGCGACGAGTCGGAACGAGTCCCGACGCTCTGTCGATTGCGGCCGCGCTTGCCCGTCCGTGGGCCGACACCGTGCTGAGTGGTGCAATGACCGCCCAGCAGCTCGAATCCAACGTCGCGGCGCTCGCCATCCCGTGGGATCCTGCGCTCGAGGAGATGCTCGTGCCCCTGACGATGCCTTCCGCCGAGTACTGGCGGCTGCGCCAGACCTTTGCCTGGAATTGAGATTGTGGTTTGGGAGCGCGGCTTTCGTGTGACGGCGACGCAATCGCTCTTGCTAACCCGCTTTTCCTCCCAATCGGCCGCCTTGGCGTAATCAGAGATCCTCAGACAACCCCTCTGGATAGTCGTGGCGACACTCAGAACTCCGTCGGGCTTTCGCTAGCAGAGAATGGCCGCGCGGACTCGGTTGTCCGGCTCACTTGCCTCAGCGGGCTTCGTATCAGCTTCCTCGAAGCGAAGCCGCGGCGGGCGACGTACCGCAGCGGCGTCGAAACTTGCCGATGAACAGGCGCTTACAACATCGGGACGGCGGGATTTTAACCCGCGACCCTCTGAACGCCATTCGATCTTACGGGGCATCAAGATACGGCATCCTGACGGTTAGCTGAGTGAAACAGGGCATCGGCGCCGGTTTTTGCAATCGAGAAGTCGGAATCTCCCGGGAGAAACGGACCACCAAACGGACCACGGAGATGCGGGCCGTATTGGGACGAGGCCGCGCCGCCTGGGGCGCTGTCATTCTTGTATTTTGCCGCCGGATGGTATCATCGGAGCCGGGCAGCGGCCCTCAAATTTGAGGTCGAGCAGCACTCGTCATTGGACAGACGCTGATACCAGACGACCGGCCACACAGAACTGTCGGCGTGATGCCGCCGCATCTCCACCGCCGCGGGTTCACGCTCCTAGACGCCGCTGCGAGATCATACTCGCCGCAAGTTCCAATACCCACACCGCCTCGGTCAGAGCTCACGCGAATTCTTGCGGCCTGTTGCGGTTCACGGCGCGCTCATCGCAGGGAAGTGAACTGGTTGCGAGACCTGTCGAGGCCGCGAGGATGCGCGTGGGCCGCGGCGTAATCACGTGGATTGCACCCCCCGATCAAATTCGTTTCCGCAGTAAATAAGGCGACTAGTGGGCATAGATTGGCGTTCCACCGTTGCTTGGTAGATCCTCAGGAACTCGTGTGTCGTATTTCCAATCCGACCAAGGAGATGGCCCTTTTTGCAGAGTGTTCTGGCCCGACTGGCGCTTAATCGCCCTAAGAACAATCACGGGGTGATCGTTCGTGATCGTGTATTGTCCCGATACACTCTTTGCCACGGTCATTCCAAGAGACGAGTCGCCCACCTTCGTGCCACCCATAAGCTTTGCATCTAGAGAATCCTTGAGATCTTGGCTCAGAGTCACCGTGGCGTTCATGGTCTTCAGGACGACGTCACCAACTACCACAGAAAGCCGGCCGGACTGAAAGGCGTCGTGGAGGCGGTTGCCGGCGGGCAAGCTGTCCATGTAGGCGAAGAATCGCGGGCGATCCAATTGGCGATACCAGGCGCCACCCATGTCGACTGACACTATTGTAACCTTGTTGTCACTGTAAGAATTGTTTAGCCCGAGCACGGCGAACAGCTTCGGCAGTAGCGCGGTGAGGACAAACGTACTCTTGTCTTGGTCGCTAAACTTTACCGGCCCTCCTTGACCGATGTCTGCAAGACCGCGCACCGTCATGAAGGAATCCGTAAGCGCTGGGACGGGCGAAACTCCCAAACATGACCACGTTGCGCACTCAAAGTTCCGTCGCCTTGGATCCGCGGCATCCGCTGAATAGATAGTCAGCACGCCAAAGTTGTCAGTCGGGTAGCTCACGGCCTCGTAGTCGCGATAGTCCTTGCCCATCGCTTCCTTAAGGTGCTTACCTACAATATCAGCGTAACTGGTGGGTGTTTCTTTCGTCTCACGAGAACGGTCAGGGGTCTGGCTTCCGAACAGGAAGCCCATCGTGATTATGCAAAGACCGGCTATACCTAGGCGCATCGTCCCTCCCGGTGAAAGTTCGCACCACACCCGCGTTTAGAACGGATTACCAGCGCGGCGCGATCGCACGGTTACGCATACTCTCCCGGAGTCGCCTGGTGCTGTCGCTAGATTGTGCCACGAAACAGTCAACCCTGGTAGTGTCTGCCTGCGATCTTCTTGCAGTTCCACGGTAGATAGCGTCGGAGTTTGCAAGACACCGATAGGCACGCCGATCTGGTTAGTTACCTGCACGACGAGCTGTATCTCTCGAGGTGGCGACCCTAGCCGCCCCACGCTGCACCCCCCGATGAATAGGCTCGTGTCCGCCCGAGCGGGCCCCATTTGGAACGTGACCCAGTTGCTTCCCGTGACCTCGCGGTTCACCAGCGGAAGCACACGGATCGTCAAAAGCGTACTGTAAAGTGGTTTAGATGACCCCACGGCCATCGCCACACACTTCGCCGGAGGTAGGTGAGCGGCGACGCTGACCGTGCCGAGCGTGTCGCTTAAGAAGTGTACTTCGTAACGTGCTAGGCCCCGGCTATCGAGAGTCTCGGAACTAGTCCGCACGATTCGCGAACCGATTGGCATCGGCCAGTTTAGCGTTTTGACAATGTCTTCGCCCTTTTGACAATCTGTGTTTTCAAAATGGGCGGTCTGAGGCTCAAGCCCGTAAAGCACCGAGTCAGTCTTTTCCACTCGTAGGCCGAGCTGTGCGGACAGCATATAGGTCGGGGATGCGCCCGTACAGAATGGAACACGTGCTTCCAACTCAGTGCCGAGCACGAGCGCTGCACACGATACAATCGGTCCTCGACTGAGCGGCGGACTCGCCAGCCGCCATAAGGTATCCGAGTGCGCAACTACTCTAAGGTTCCGGGGGGAACTCGCGGTCCCCGCCTCGTCTACAACCGCCGCTTTCGGGGAGAGAAGGTTCAGCCGCCCTCCCAATACCAAAATGTCGCCCGCTCCCCCGCGCACCTCGCCTGGCGGGCCACCATCGACCTGTCGTATTCCGTAGATCATGGGCAGGGACAAGTCGTCTGGATTGGGGATGGACAGGCGGCGTTCTAGGGCTCTTGCGCTGGTCGCAACTTCGGCCAGAGCCACCGCGCCACTTTGATCAAAGAAACGCAAAAGAGCTTCATGGTCGCCCGCCACGGTACTGAGCCAACGCAGCATCTGCGCGCCATTAGGAGTCGTAAAGTAGACCGGGGGGATCTCGCTTGAAACGTATTCCGCTACGCTCCTCAGTTTTGCCGCGTCACTCAAGAGAATCGAAGACGTCGAATCCTTGAACGCCGATGCGACCTCTTCAACCCGTGACGCATCGGAGTTAAGACGCACTGTGAGTTCCGTGACCGCATTCGGCATTTCCGGCTGCGCCTGCGCTGTCGTCACGCCCATGGCAGCGTGTGCAATGCAGGCCACCACATAGACCACTTCGCTAACGGGCATCGTATTGCGCAGACCGCGATGAAAGGCGTGCATACCTGCGTCACCCCTCGGTGGCACCAACTTCACAATCAAAAAATCACCAGTCCGGCGTACCGTTGGGCGAATTGCGTCGCGTTCCAACGGGCAACCGTGCCGTTCTGGTCGACGCCGATTTGTAAATCGCTATACGTCTTGGACGTCCACATTCCCATAGACTGGTCATAGTAATAGGCCAAATTGCCAACTATGTAAAACGCGGGCACATCGCCGCGATAAAAGGAGTACGCTCCGGCAATTCGCAACGGGAGTTTTCTGCCGTCAGGATATTTCAGTGTAATGGAAGATTGTGACTCATCTATCACGACGTCATCGATCCGTCCGTCGTGTCGGATGGCGTGAGCACCCGGTCCGCGGACTAGAAGTGCCAATTGAGGAAGTCCGGCTGACGCAACGTGATTTACATATCGCGATCTGATTCGACTCGACAGCTCAATGCGGTGGCGCATCTCGCTGGCCGCAACGCGGTCCGCCGATCCCCGCAAATGAGCCATCGCGAGAAACGCCAACGTTCCAATTTCAGGGGCTGCAAAGCTCGTCCCCTTGTCCTCTGGACTGATGCAGTCACCGCTATACCCCGCGGCTTGGCCCACGACGGTTATGCCGAGACCACTCTTGGAGTACATCCCGACCCATCCAGTGTCACCCAAAGCACCACCGACAATGATGGCGCCGGTAGCCCTGCCGTATAGCAACATTTCTCGGAATGGGTCTACCTTTGTGCTGTCGATGTTTCTTTCTGCGTCCATCGCAGCGTTGATTACCACTACGCGACTGCTTGCCCCGTACGACTCTGGGAACACTTTCTCGCTTCTTGGTTCAGCCGCGAACGACATCGATATGACGCCCGCAAGTGTGTCGGTCATTGCAAGCGAATAGAGCGTTCGCAGGTAGAACGCGTCATACGGCAGGTCGGTGGAATCGACCTTCGATTCCACGACTGCCTTAATCCGGTCGAGGATCGTCGCTTGATTGTCCGCCGAGTACTTCGCCGAATACTTTTTCATACGTTCGGCTGCGGTGTCTGGCTCGTGCGCAAAGTCAAGGTCCCAATGCATGACCGAAGACGCAAGCGCGGACGTGTCAACGTCGATGCCAAGGGATTTCAATGTCCAACGGACGACATCGAGCACTTTACGACCGTGCGCGCAACTCTCATCGCCATGTGGCGTGAAATAATCCAAAAGGTAGAAGTGGACTCGTGACAGCTCGGCGTTGACCATACCGGGCGTCCAGGAATGCGACGCACTGTCGGCTTGCGCCGCTGGAGCAACAAATTCATTGGTTCCAAGAGCCCCGGCGGCCGTTGCGGGTTCCTCCGGCGAAATATCGGGCTTAGTTTGCGCGGCCAGCGGAAGAATAATGACGGGACTGGGATCTCCGGCGTTAAGACCTTCGGCGACGGGAATCAGCGTCGCCAGCTCAGTCGAACTGCCGTAGACGGTCCAAGAACTCGCGTCTGACAAGTCCCCCTGTTCTCGCACCACGTCGTTTGGCTTACTCCACACCCGGTCGGTACTCGCTAGAACCACGAGCGGCGAAGACCAACTGATGAACTGTGTGTAATCCTTCGAATGTGCTGCGCGGGTTGTAAGCCGGGGGGCGGGCGGCAGAAACAGCCTCGTGCCGGAAGGAATTGCCTCAGAGAGGGCAAGCTGATTCGAGCTCGCGATCAAGCCCGCCAACAGATACCGGGTAAGTGGGCGGTCGGCACCTATACCGTACTCCTCGTGAACGAGCGAGAGGACAGTCAAGCCTGCAGGAACGACTCGCACCGGCCAGTTGGCAGAGTTCCGTATCCGCAAACTCAACTTGAGTATCAGGTCGGCGAGAACACTGTCGGCGATCGCAGAGGGCTCAAATTGAAGGAGGTACGATCCGCCACTCACTGCCTCTGGCGCCTCCACCACTGGCTGTGCTGAAGCCGCTGCGGTAGCGACGACGCACGATGCAACAAGACAGGTAAGGGAAGCACCCGCCCCCCATAGGAAGCCGTGCGCCACTTTAGCTTGATGCGCCGGATTCGCCCCTGACCGTCGCGGTGGGCCGCAGGCTGAGGAAGCGCTAGAGCGTGGAGGGCGTGGGGACACCACGTGCTGCCAGCGAGTGGATCGCAGCGCACCGAGCTGCGGATTCCGCGCTCTCAATCGTGGCCGCATTTGTTACACCCGACAGTGGTGATCAGCGGATCCAGGCATGCGTCCCGCCTCCTGATCTCTCAGGCACACGATGCATACGAGTTTGACAGACTATGCGCAAGCGCCGCGCATGCCCTTAACGCTCAAGACAGTTTAGAGGCTGTCCGCCAACAAACCATAATGTCTCAGCACCTCGCGTGGAGGCCAGTAGGGGGTGTAACCCTGGCGCATCGTAGGTAACATTCGCGTGTAACCATCGGCCGCGTCTGACGCGATGGTTGAGGTCCACGGACATGCCGCGATCAGTGCGGAAGCACCGATGGATCGCCATCTGGCTGACCGGTGGCTCGCACATGCCGAGGGGAAGGCAAAGCTCCCGAAACTCGCCGGTGGTCTCTGACACCCGTATCGGCGGCAATGGGCGACCGAGGGATTGGCGAGTCAGGAAAAAGGCAACCTGTCGGCCGAGGCGACACGCCCAATGCGGAGAGGTAATCGGGTGAAAAGCGGTGCGGGCACGCCCAACACCTTAGGTTATTCCCCGTTCAACTGTGCGCCGCGCAAATCCTTCGCTCCCTGACGGCTGACCGTCGCTGGCGCCAGACGCCTCACGGTCGCGGCAGCGGCAACACGCCGACTGTCCAGCCGAGTAAGAAAAAACCCGGGCGCCTGGGTCAGCCGCCGCCCCTGACGCGTACTCAAAAAGCCGGCCCATAACTACGCGACGGTGCGTTGTCGCACGTCATCCAGGATTCGTACGAGTTGCTCAACTTGATCCGACGAGACCATTCCCTCAACCCCTCGCGGGCGATCTGATCGCCCTCTACAGTTTGCCGTTCAAGAATCCAGCAAAGACCTGCTTCGCGGCGGCCCGATCGAGTCCAACGAGCGAGCGAACAAACAGCCCGAGCCCGGGCACTCCTCCGTGGCACGCTTCACCTGGGCTTCGCCGCCGATGCCGTCTCCTCGAGCATGCGGATGAGCTCCGCGAGGTCGCTCGTGTGAGTCGCAGGGTCATTGTGCAGTCGTCGCACACTCACGCGATGGGGCGCGCCCTAGTCATGTCCACCAACTACAGAAATGAGAAAAGTCTTCGTCAGCTAGCCGGGCAGATAGCGACCGGAAGCGCCGAGGAGCGAGCGCGTACTGCGATGGTGTTCGACAATCGCAGAGCGGGCCAACTGTTCCACCGCATAATCGAATGATCGCGCATCAACCGCCCTGCACCCGGCTCACGGTGACAGGCGATCAACGGTGGTTGCCGTCACCTTACTGGTTCCACGCTTCGGGGAGATCTCACGGCAGTTGGACGGCTTCGCTACCGCCCCGCGACGGTTCCCCACTAAGACGCGGGTGTGACACCGGCAACCCGGAGTACAGGCGGTTGAGGTACCGACACAGATCGCGCGGATCCGCGGTCGCGCCAAAATCCCGAACGTCGTCGGCAACTCCGGTCAGCTCCCGCAGAAATGTTTCGTGGGCACCCAGAGCGGGATCCTCCGACGTACCCTTCACATATGCGATAACGAACCTTGCGCGCCGATCGTCGACTTTCCGACGGATTACTCGTCCCATTCGCTGCACCATCTGTCTATGTGATCGGCTCGCCGCAAGAATAACTCCAAGGTCTGCTTGGGGTACATCGATTCCCTCGTCGAGGACCCTTGGCGCAACAATCACCTTGAGAGAGTTGCGGCGGAACTCCTCTAGAATCGCGCGACGCTCCGCCGTGGGTGACTCACTGTGAAGTGCCTTCGCGCGAACGTCGATCAGATCGAGGACTTCTACCGCGGCTTTAGCACCTCGGATAGACTCGGTAAACACGATGGTACCCGTCGCGTTGACAAGCGCTCGCTTTAGTTGGAAGAGAACCCATCGCTTACCGTGGCATTCCGCAAGTACCCTGCGGCGCCGTTCAAACGCGCTTAGGTACTGCCGGCACGTGATACTAACTCTGCCGTCCCAGTGTTTGGCGCCATTAGTGACTTCCTCCATAAATATGCCGAACGGGTCAGCGGTGAAGTTGTACTGGTTGATTAGCCGTAGGCGAAGCCGTCCGGCCTCTTTGCTCGCGTCGTCATAGGTTTGTTGTTCGTCTGAGTCGAATCGAACCCCGAGGAGCGCGACGACGAAGTGCGCGACAACGTCATCCTTGATGGCTCGGCGATAGCCCAAGTCATAACACATTCCTCCGAAATACGGCTCTAATATTTCCAAGTGTCCGTCGTCCGCGCGGATGTATGTGGCGCTTAGCCCGAGTCGACGCGCGAAATCCTCATTCAAAGCATTCTTGTTACAGCTTGAACCATATCGGTGACACTCGTCGGCAATTAGAAGGCTTTGTCCAGAACGAAGATCAATTGGGGAATCGCGGATGGAATTGACGACTGCGATGACCGCATCGCATCGCCCAGCGTCCATGCGCATACCCCCACCCATACAACCGATGCGAGCGTTGGGCAGCTGCTCAGCCAGTTTGCTTTTCCATTGCCGCATTAGGTCAATGGATGGTACAAGGACAAGGACGGAACCACCCTGAGCAATCTCGACTCTAGAGGCTTCGATGCCGAGCTGTGTCTTGCCCGTCCCGGTGACCGCCTGAACAATTCCGCGTCGCCCATTCTCGCGCCAGGCGTCAAGAGCCTCGGCCTGCCACGCAAACAACCGGGGCGGCATGCAAGCGTTTGCCTTGCCACTCGTGGTGCTATCCGAGCTCTGGACGGACAACTCAATCAAAGCATCCCGAAGGCGCCAACGAGGGGGCACACCGTGGTCGGACGCGAACTTGGCAGAATCTCGGTAGAGCACGCGATTGATTGTGCGGCGGTCAAAACAAGAGACGCCTTCTGCGCTGAATAAACTGTGTATTTCGCGCGCGCTAGATCCAGGGATCCTGGCCAGCACCTCGCCAATCCTCCCGGGGAGGTTGACCGCAGATGGCGGTAACGCGGCACTGCCGGGTACTGGCGCCGCACGTCCCTCTAACTTTGTGGCGTCCTGTCTTAGTCCGTGTCGTTCAACGTGCCAGCGATCGATAGACTCTGATCCATCTTGTCGCGCACAACCGTCCATTCGATGGCACCGTTTTACCAGGGCCAGCCCGGTGATACGATCAAACGTATCAAACTTTGCGTCAGATTGATCCGTGCATTCGTGACCCGCGCGCCGCACGAGGTACCGCGCTTTCCGAGTGGTGGGATTTCGCTCATACGCAAGTTCGAAATGCGGAGCCGCCGAGCGCGCGACACTGTCCTCCAACTTCTCGATGAATCGATCGGTTTCCTCGGTGCTTGCCTGGTCGCATCGAAGCCTCTCGGACTCGGATCGGTTCGCTTGCCATGAGCCGCCATCGAGGCGACGAAGTACCCTGAGAAGCCCCTTGATGGTCGAGTGCTGATCGTCTGCGTCCTCAACCACGGTGCCGGGCTGGATTGTTGGCCCTCCTGAGCGAAATGGCATTACTGCGACCGCGATTTCGTTGGGCGGTCTGGATAGCAGATGCCCTCAACCAGCAGCGCCACCGCGGCGCACACGGTGCTCAACACTTTGCTCAACTGGGAGGAACAACACGGTGACGAAGACTTTCGCCACTGCTGAGTCGTCGCTGCCTCATACTACGTTTTGCTCGATAGGTAAACGCCATCCGCAGTTTTGCACGTTATCGACAATTGAATCCCTGTCCCGAATAACCCGTGTCAGCGGTTGGCGCGGGATCACGGGCGACGCTTGGCCGTCGGCCCGGGTTCCGGTTGAGTTTCTGCAGGCGACGGCCGTCACGGCCCCGCCAAGTAGCACAGCTTTGCGCACAATGCCTACCGAGCAGGGAGTTCCCCTCTGTGGCGTCGCCAAGACCGCGAACCTGAAACAGCACCATCCGAGGCAGGCTCGAGCGCGGACCGATTGCCCGCCCCGGCAATATGTGGGTGGCCGGCCCGCAGATGCGTGACGTTTCCGTCATTTAGCCAAGGATCGCAGACGAATGCGCACCGAATGACTTGGACTGGCGCGCGTTCGTATGGAAATGGGAGAGGGTCGCGCCCAGCCTCGGCCGGTAACCGCGCCTGCGCTGCGTTCATCGGTCGAGGCCTCGTCATTCCCGTCACTGACGTGGCCCGGAAACCGCGCCGGGGCATCACGCGTTGGTTCGCGGCGACGAGGGGGTGTGGGCAACCACCTTGTGCGGGAGATTCCCCTACCGTAGGTTGGCAACGGTACAATTGAACGTTCGTGGTGATTTACGGCGTATTGCAGCCACGTAAAACAACTGCTAAAAGGCCCTCGCGTCCCCGCGGCTTTTTGGCGTCGGGACGCGAAATCGTTTCGGCGCGGAGATGTCGCCGGGTGCCAGGAGAACCAGGAGGCACTCCATGCCAAACGATGATCGTGTCGAGACCGGCGGCCTCGTATCTCCAGTAGCCAGGGATACCGTAACCGTACCGGCGGCCCTCAGGAGACTACCGCCAAACCTGTGGCTGGTAGTGTTGGGTATTCGGCGTGATGGGCGGACACTCGTTCTCGTTCCTGACCTCCGGGGGGCGCCGGTCGTGCTCTGGCCACCAGTGGTCGTTGCGCAAGGATTGTTTCTCTCGGGCGACGCGCCATCGAATGAGCCGGCATCCAGCGCTCCCGTAGAGCGGGAGATTGTCGCTCGGGGTCGTGACGACGCGTTGGCGATTCTGCGCCAAGCGGGGGTCGTTTTCGAGCCGCAAGGCAGCCGGGGCAGTCTTATCTGTGCCGGCGAGCCGAGTGAGGAAGAGCCGCGTCCCGGAGAAACATTACCCGATGTTCGTTACTTCAACCGTCATGTAGCCCCTATGATGGAACTCTATAGCAGGCGTCTTGGCACAGATCCAGTTGAGATCCGGAGGTGGGTCGGCCGTTACCGTGACTCCATCGGCCGCATCCGTAATGCAATCAATGGCGGCCCGACGGAATGATCGGGGGTCAGCTCCACCGGCGCGCGCGCGCGTCCACCGGGTCAAGACGATCTCACCACCAATCTGCTATTGCAGGAAGGCGGAGTGGTCCCGCAAGCAGGTGCGGGCGAGGGGCTCGATATTGACGGTCGAAAGCCTCATTCAATAACGGACCACCCCGAATGAAGACCGGTTGATGTGACGCGTGCGCGCCGCTCCGGTCAACACGAAGGAGATCTACGTGGGCTGGGGCGGTGACCTGACGCACAGCTATCGCTCCGCGCTCACTACATCAGGAGGTCTACGTCGGCGGGTTCCAATCCATCGGGTCAATGGGGACGCCCTCTCCCAGAGCCTCAAGCCGGGTGATGTACGCGTCCAGTACGGCCCAGGCCGCTTTCTGCGCAACGTCTGCGTCCCGCCACGCCGCCTCATCGAACGGCACCCGGCGCAACACCGCCCCGGCGTCGGCCCATGAGTTTTTCACCGCGTTCACCATCGCCACCGTTTCGGGCTTCACAATACCCGCCGGTCCCGGAAGGCAGAGCGCCAACCCGGGCGATGGCGACGGACCCACCATGCCCCGTGTGCCGCCAATTCGTACACACCTTCGCTTGGCAAGATCGGCTCAGGACACGGCGCCCTCACGCTCCAATTGCACGATGGTTTGCTCAGTCGCGCCGGCCAGCAGTGGCTCATCCATCTTCGCTTACCAGAAGTTCGTGAAATCATGCGCATGAGCGTCGGACCGTCGCCAGCTGCGCATGCTGGTACGTCGCGGCGTAGGTCCTCGAACGAGGCGGGGAGTTGGCGGGAAAGGAGCGCGGCAAGCAGGTCAATCCACCGCTGGAGCTTGCTGTTCCGCCCTTTGGGCGGCTTGGGCTGTCGCCTCGCCTTAGTAGTCGCCACGGCAGTCCGCTTCGGTCCGCGCCGGTTTGTCCATCATCGCCGGCCGCGTCGTGCAAGTCACTACTTCCTCGACGCGAGGATCACGATTTGCCCTATTGCAGAACATACGGCCGAGCCTTCTCTCTGTACCGACAGAGGGCATTTGCGAGTTTCATCTGCCGTGGTGAACGACACTCGGGCTGGAACAGCCGAGGATTGGCCACAATGATTACTGCGCACCTCGCTCGAGAGGTGGCGACGTTGAGGCGATTGAGGCTGTAGAGGAACTCCATGCCGCGCGGTGCGTCATCCGGGCTTGAGGCCGCCATGCTGTAGATGACGACCGGGGCCTCTTGCCCCTGGAACCTGTCAACTGTGCCAACCTTAGCCCCCGCCGGCAGGCGTTCCGCGAGGCGGCTGACTTGCGCGTTGAATGGTGAAACGATCAGCACATCGTCAATAGTGAGTTGCGTCTTGGTATTGTTTGCCGAGATCCAGGACGAGCCCCGGGAGGTCAGCTTGGCGACGAGGGTTGCAACGACATCGACCTCCTCGGCGGACGAACTGCTGCGGCCCTCGTGATGGACGTCGACGTACCAGAGAGCGCTGCCCGCCAAGCTATCGATGCCGGTGAGTGACTGGTTTCGGAGAGCCGGCTTCGACCGGAGGCGTGATTCATAGAACACCTCTGACGTGAAGTCGCAGATCCCGGGCGATAGCCGCCACGTTTCCGGAAGAAAGATTCCTCGATCACTCGGCATAGTCTCGTGGTCGCCGAGTAGATGCTGGAGGGCCGAAATTGCGACGCCGTCTGGGTGGCTTCCCTTCTGCGGCTGATTGAGTTGCTGTGGATCGCCCAATAGTACCATGCTATCCGCAGCACCAGAGGCGGCGACCGCATTGGCGAGTGCAACCTGCCCCGCCTCATCGACGAACAGCACATCCACTGCGCCCTGCATCTCCGTCCGAGTCCAGAGCCACGCCGTGCCCCCCACCACCTGCATCTCGCGACTGGTGAGCATATGCAGCGCCTCTTTCGTATCGGAGATTGCCGCGATACCGTCCGGTATGGGATCGGAGTCATCTCCAGAACTCTTTTGGGCGCAGCGAACGGCCGCGGCCATCTGCTCGGCCGCCTTCGCGACTTCGCCCAGAAGCTTCGCGATGACCTTGTGGGTCGGCCCCATTACCCCAACCTTCTTTCCCTCGGCAACGAGTGCGCAGATCATCCTGGCGCCCATATGGGTCTTTCCGGATCCCGGAGGCCCTTGGACGGCCAGTACGGTGTGATCGAGTTGGCACACAGTAGCAAGGGCAAGTGCCGATACATCCGCACTGCCACTTTGTTGGAAAGTGCCGGACACGAGGCGTGGAGGCTCCCGTTGTAGCAACGCGCGTGCAATTCTGTTTGCGCCAGTGCATCCCGGCAAGGGCGCGACGTCATCGCCGATCGCAGCGATAGCGTTCTCAATGACCTCCGCTGAGACATGCTTATGGGCAAACACGGCGGTGGGGTGCAGTTCGGTGCATGCCCTCGTCTTCTTCACTTCAATCGTGCGCGCCAACCGATCCACCGCGACGACCTCTCCAAACGCAGACCCATCGCGGTTCTTCAGGTCGTCCTCTCGCTCGATCTCCATCTCCTGCGGCGGATACCGGTACCTGTCAACGACGGTGCCTGTTGGCTTCTTCGTCCTGGAATTAAGCGTGACCTCGCACCGGCAATCGTGCTTGAGCTGCGCGACGGCCTCCGGCTCGTCCATGAGCTCTTCATCAGTGGACCCGCACAGCGCATAGTATTTCCACCATCCGGCCTTGTCTTCTCGGCGATGGAAATCGAGCAGATGCGCGAGAATCCACCGCCCGTACTCGGGGGTGTCAGGAGCGGGCGGGCCGTCGATTCCTGCCAGCAGCCGCTCCCGAAGTGCCTCCGTGCGACGTTGCCGTTCGTCGAGGGCAGCGGACGGCTCGGGGGGCTTGAGCACAGGCCGTGGAATGATTGCACCGCCCTCCTCCGCCCTACGACGCAGGGTCTCGAGCCAGTCACGCAGGCGAAGTGTCGAGAGGCAGTCGTCTTTGTTATATCCCTCGACGGTGGCACGAACGTCGGCGGGCACCACATCGGTCGCCCCGACCGCAAGGGCATACTCGAGAGCCCGGAGCCCTTTGTCGGCATCCGCCAAGGAAACGACGCGCGCGAACCCATACAAAGGCTCGAGCTTCTTGATGGAGTAGCCCTCGATGCCAGCGCGTAGACCTTGGCGAACGACCGCATAGAGATCGATGAGCCGCCCCGCTCGCAGCATGCCGTCGAGTTCGTTCTCTCGCGTCGCGTAGCGCCCCATGAGCCGTTTGAATGCCGTCGACTCGTAGGGTGCGTAGTGAAAGACGTGCGTATCAGGGTGTGCGCCGATCGCGTCGACGATCCGGTCGATCACTGCCTCGAAGGACGCGCGCTCGTCGCGGTCATTAAATCCCCAATAAGCGGAGTATTGCGGCACGTTGTCGGGGCCCAGCGTCACGAGACCGAACAGGTATTCGCGACCACCCTCGACCGCGAGGCTATCGCCCTCGAGGTCGAGGAAGATGTCGCCGGGAGAAGGCGTGGGGAGCCGACAGAGCCCCTCACCCTCGACTACGTCGCGGAGCTCGTAGAGTGGAGGCGTCTTTCCCCGTGAATCGAGCTGGAGGCGGGCTTGTTCGCGAATGCGGATATATGAGTCTGGTGAGCCACGGTCGGGCTTGAAGGGTATCGGCAGCGGGAGACGCCCGAGCTGGGCGAGCGTACGCAAGCCATGGGCTTCGAGCTCGCTTCGCTGCATCCGCGTAATGCCGGCCACGAGGGAGAGATGGTCATCAGTGTGGCGCTTCCTATCGCAGAGGCCCGACCAGGGACAGATCCGACACTCCTCAACCGGTTCCGGGTAATACGCCGCGGCGATGTCCGTGGCCGTCCGCGTTACCATCGTGGCCAACTGGTTCCGTACGAGCCGCACGTAAGCGGCGTACTCGTCGACCCGAAAGGTGTGGGTTGGATGGTCGGGATCGGGCGTTATGACGTGGAAGTATTCCGGCGAGCGCCCCTGTGTAACGGTAAGCATCTCCGAATAGAGGCCCAACTGAAGGACGGCTCCGGCGCGAGTCTCTCGGGCGAGCTTGGTGTCGGCGATCTCGTACGACCACTCCCCAAGCCCACTGGCACGCGGCGTACGTTGCAGGAGGTCGGGTTTGCCGAACCATGGGTCGTTGCGAAGCGCGCCCTGGACGATGATGTCGGCACCGGCGTGCATAGCGGCCATCGTGGCGTCGACTAGCTCGTCACGATTCTCCAGGCTGGTGAGATCCAGGATCTCGCGCCCGGCTGCTCGCAAAGAATCGACGTATGCCTTCTCATGATCGCGCCCACGCTGGAAAAGAAGCTCCAACAGCGGATCCTCGAAATGCGGGCGCGTTCGACCCCCGGCCGCAGCCTCCATGTCCAGGGCCATCCGATGGTGGCAGCCGAGGAAATTGGACAGGTCGGTGGCTGAGAGGGTGAGATGTTCCCTGAAGTATCGCATGCACGGTGTTGGAGTTTCGTGCGGACGACACAACATGGCGCGGGGGTCTGACACTTGCCAGTGACGGATGCCATCGCTGATGCTGATAATGAATGGGTAGGCGGGCGTTGCCGCCTACTCCGTGGACCGGACAGGTCTCTCCAGGGTCAGCACGTACCAAGTTTTGATCTTGCTCTGCCATGCCAAGGGGTGCGCCCGGCCGACGCCCCTAGTGGAGGCCGCTGCTCATTGCCTGCTCTAATCTTCCGTCGAGACTTGGTTGACCAATGGCCCAACCGAACAGGGGCAGACCGACGACCGAGAATCTACATACGGCAATACGAGCATTGCGTCGGAACGATTCGCAACTTTCTCTGGTGTCCCGGAACCCGCGCTCATAGTTTTGGGCCGTATCAGCGGCCCTTGGCTACGCGGTCGTTCCACCGAGGTCTGCGGACGGAGCAGCGCAGAGGTTGAGCCACCATACGGCGACCTCTAGGCGCTAGTTGAGATTCGGTCCTATGGCCTTTTGGGAGCCGGAGTTGTGCATCGTCGGGACGGTTGGGTTTGAGCCCGCGACCCGCTGCACCCCATTCGATCTCAGAGGGGGCCAAAGTTCGGCAATTTGACGGTTAGCTGCGTGAAACCGGGCATCGGCGCCGGTTTTCACATAGAGAATGATCGGACCTGCCGGGAGAAACGGACCACGAAACGGGCCACGGTCCCGAGAGAGCCGTCACGGCGCGCACCGTCACCGACGCCGCGATCGTCGAGTTTCTAGAGCGCCGCGGGCACTTGGCTCGGGGTTGCGGGCCCGAACCTACCTGGCGACGGCTGGCCGCACTACAACCCGACGGATCCGCCGATGCCCACCACCGTACGCGCTCACGTTCTTGGAACGCACCGGAGATCCCGCGATCCCTCTCGGGCCACACTCGCTGATGTGCTCTCCCGCGAGTGCGTCGCTGACGAAATCGATGCTCAATTTGTCGTTCGGTAGGCGGCGTTTGCCCAGGCTACTGCCAACGGATCGGCGGTGGGTGCCGGCCGACCCTCAGGGGTCTAACCCGCATTTGACACGTCGCGGGCGAACCATTAAGACCGCCCACGAATCTCAATTGCTTCGTCGATCCATTCCGCCAGATGGTTCTTGATATGGGCGTATACCTCTTTACTGTCTACCTGAGGAGGATCATACGTCTTAGCCACTGAGGAGACAGCGCGACCTGGTGAGATCTGGACAAAGTCAAGTGGGTTCAATCCCTTTGTCGATTTAGCGCCGTTCAGATCCTTCAACTCATAAATGTGAATCCCAACGACCCCCTTTTTTTGTTTCCAAGCCTGGTCAATCTCATAATTGACCCATTTTCTGTTGGCAGTCGCCTTACCGATCAGAACCACGCAACAGGACGTCCCGGACATTTGTCCGTCGATCCAAGTCTGGATGGCTTTGTCACCACCGCGCTGGATCTCTTCCCACTCGTTGTCTGACGCAATTGGGCTGCCCTCCACCACGCCCATGTTTCGGACCTGAGACACGCGGGCACCATCAGCGTCATAATGGAAACTGTAGAACACTTTGCGCGCCATTTATGCTCCTTTCGCGATGGTCGCCACCAGCGACACGACACGGCTTACTAGCGTGCCTTGATCTGTTTCAGTGCCCAATTCTTCGAGCCTGTTGCGAAGCTGAGGCAGACCTGGAAAAAGCGCTTCATAGTCGAGCAGCACCCGTCGATGGAGTTCCCGCGCCACGTATCCCGTACTCCCAACAGGCACCAAAACGAGCCCGGCTTCCTTGGCAAGCTCGAATTCCTCGATAACGCCAGAAGCAGCTTCCACCTCGTCACCATTTTTGCGGTTGCCGAACACAAATACCGCTATCCCTGCGGTTCCAATCATGTCAGTCCGGTACTTGCGCCACCTTTGCGCACGACTAGCGGCGTCGGAGATGCCTTGAGGAAAAGGCCGCAATGTCACTCGATCATGAAACGAATGTGTGCTCTCGGCCTCCAGCCCTTCGAGGACACCGTTTAACAGATAGGGGCCCACTCCCAGGCCAAACCCTGTGACGACATCCAGCCCCTTCTCGATAAGGGCGGCGCCCAATAAACGTAAGAATTCTTCGCCAGCCAAATCGCCCATTGGAGCGTAAGTCGCCGCGCTACCAGACACAAACACGCGTCTACGCCGGAACTGCTCCGCTATTTTCTTGAGCACTACCGTGTACTGGCCGTACGATTGGACAAGCAGTGCTTGAATCCCAAAACGCTTGAGATCCTTTACCTGGAGATTCTGCCGTGCCCGGGCATAGATGTAGTCTTCGTCACTTGGGAAGTCATCCGGATGTACATCCCGTAAGAGGCAGTGATGCTCAGGACGATCTTTTCCAAGAATCAGCCGAATGCGACTAAGGAGATAACCAACATTCGGATCGCTGAAACTGAAACCAATGAAGAGAAATCTCTTTGATACTAGGTCTCCTTGCAATGCTGTGCTGAACAGCGGATGTGTGGTACCATAGCTTTCATAATCGTCCCTTGTCACGACGGCTTCATCCGGCAGCGAGATATCGCCATGCATCTTGTACACAACCACGTCGCGCCTCGGCAGCATTGTGGCAATGTTCTTCTCAACGATCTTCACGTCCACGCGTTTCTGTACCCGCCGCAGCGACTCTTCAAGAAGCTTATCGTAATTCGTCGTCCAGTAGGTACGGATCGGAAGTGCGGCCAGAATCGTGTGGTTTATTGTGATGTCCGACCGCTCAGCAAATTCGTTGATTAACGCCTGGTTGATCCCATGGCGTCCGCCTCGCTCATTCTCATGGAACTGAGCAACACTGATCAGGTCGGTTTCCTTGTCGACGTTCAGTCCGATCTCCACGGCGATGTCGCGCAGCAGCGAGGCCCAATCGACCAAGCCACATGGAATCGATAAACCCGCGCCTGCGAACACGGCGGCGTTCTCATCGCGTATCGCTTCCACATACCCGTTGACAAAGCGATCGATCTCGTCCGTCATTCCGGACCTCGGTGGTGAGGCACGTCTTCGAGCGAATCACAACGCGAGCGAGAACGGCGCGACCAGTCGGACGAGAACTGCGGGACGAACTCGCCGGATCGGATGATGGAACCACGACGTGCGGCGCGTTTATGCGGCCATGCGCGACTCCACTGCGGAAATCATCGTGGCTAGCACGCCCTTCGCGTGCTCCGTAGTCGCGGATGGTAGCCCGCCGAGAATCGGGTCGCGCGGGGAGGCCGAATATATGGGAGCCTGTGGTGAAATCAAGCGGATCCGTCGCTTTGCGAGGCCGCACGCTTTCGATGCGAGTTCGCAGTCGCGGGGTTGATAAACCAACCTTCGTCTGCAACATACCGCACGTAGCCTATTGGCTCGCTAGGTAACCCAATCGCACGCTATGTAACCTCCAGCCTGTCGCCGCCGACCGTCGGCTGCACGAGGCAAGTTGCGCGTCGCGCCAGCTCACGCCCCTCGCTTTGGCGCATCCCGGTACGTCAATTTCCAGTGGGCGCCCTTAGGTAGCCCGCCTCACCGGGTCGACCGCCCTTGCGAGCGCAGTTGAGACTCGCTGTTGCACCGATCTTGCGCCATCTTTTCCGCAACGCCATGAAGGGAACAAGACCGACATCCATATGAAGGCCACTGAAGCCAAATTTCTCGATTTCCTGAAAAAGTCCCCGCAGTTCGTCATTCCGATCTACCAGCGGACGTATTCGTGGACGGAAAAGGAATGTCGCCAGCTCTGGGACGACATAGTGCGTTGCGGCATTAGCGACAAGGTGCCCGTCCACTTCGTCGGTTCCATCGTATATGTCGAGAGCGGGCTCTCTCAAGTCACGCATCAGGCCCCCCTGCTTGTCATCGATGGCCAACAACGACTGACTACCGTATCGCTGTTGCTGTCGGCCCTTGCCAAAGCGGTGGCCGATAGCGAACCGTTCGACGGCTTCTCGCAGAGGAAAATCAACAACTACTACCTGCTGAACCCGGAAGAGTCCGGCGAGCGCCACTTTAAGCTCTTGCTGTCGCAAACAGACAAGGCCTCGCTCACCGCAATCGTGGGTGACGGGGAACAACCGCAACATCAGTCCCTTCGTATAGCGGCGAACTACGCGTTGTTCGCAAAATGGATTGCCGATGCGCGGGTGGAACTCGCCACGGTCTGCAAGGGTCTCGCGAAGTTGGTCGTCGTGGACATCGCGCTGACCCGAGATCAGGACAATCCTCAGCTTATTTTTGAGAGCATGAACTCGACTGGCAAGGAGCTAAGCCAGGCAGATCTCATTCGAAACTTCATCTTGATGGGCCTTGAGCCAGTTCTCCAAACGCGACTCTACGAGCAGTTCTGGCGGCCAATGGAGGTAGGCTTCGGTCAGGAGGCGTACGGTACCCACTTTGACAGTTTTATGCGCCACTACCTCACCGTCAAGACCGGCGAGATTCCCAACATTAATGCTGTTTACGAAGCCTTTAAGGGGCATGCGCGATCCTCTCGACCCGATGCCACCAATGACGAGAGTCATATCGAAGGCCTCGTACGTGAGATGCGCGATTATGCCAGACACTTTTGCGCGATGGCGCTTGACGCGGAAGTCGACGCTGACCTAAAGCTTGCCTTCCACGACTTGCGCGAACTTAAGGTAGATGTGGCTTATCCGTTCCTACTCGAGCTATATCACGATTACAAAGCCGATACGCTGCCCAAGAACGATCTGCTGATGACCGTGCGCCTGATCGAGGCATATGTATTCCGCCGGGCCATTTGTGCGATTCCCACCAACTCGATGAACAAGACCTTCGCCACGTTTACGAAGGCACTGAAGAAGGACCGATACCTGGAAAGTATTCAGGCGCACCTGCTTGGGCTGCCGTCCTACCGTCGATTTCCCATTGACGAAGAGTTCCGCCGGGATCTGCATACCCGCGACCTTTACAACTTCCGCAGTCGCAGTTATTGGCTCCGCCGCATTGAAAATTATGGCAGAAAGGAGCGCGTGGTGGTGGACGAGTACACCATCGAGCACATCATGCCACAGAACCCGAGTCTCTCCCTCGAGTGGCGCGAGGCGCTCGGCTCTGATTGGCAGCGCGTTCATGAGACGTGGTTACATACACTCGGTAACCTGACGCTGACCGCGTATAACGCCGATTACAGCGACCGTTCCTTCATTGAGAAGCGCGATATGCCCGATGCCCCCGAGAAGGGATTAAAGCAAAGCCCACTCAAGCTCAACCAGGGGCTTGGCGCGCTCGAGGCTTGGGACGAGGCAGCGATACAGGCCCGCGCCGACAAACTAGCAGACTTTGCGGTCACGGTTTGGTCGGCCCCTGTTTTGCCTCGCGATATTTTGGACGCCTACCGGCCGACCGGCGATGCCGTCGCGGAGTACACGATCAACGATCATCCGCACCTACTGACACCAAATATGCAACCTGTGTTCGAAGGCTTTCGTAAGGCTGTGTTGGCGCTCGACCCGTGTGTGACCGAGGAGTTCCTCAAGTATTACGTTGCGTACAAAGCCGAAACCAACTTCGTGGATGCAGTTCCTCAGGCCAAGCGGCTGCGCTTGTCGTTAAACATGCCATTTGCCGATCTGAACGATCCCAAAGGGTTGTGCAAAGATGTCAGTGGCATTGGGCGCTGGGGAAACGGCGATGTGGAGATCGGCCTGTCGAGCTTGGACGACCTGCCGTACGTGATCGGACTCGTTCGGCAATCGCTCGAGCCGCAACTGGGCAGCACGAGCGACGCGTAAGACGTAGCCGAGACTAAGACCGACCACGTTTTCAGGCACACTGACGACAGCACCTTCTACTTCTTCCTTGCAGTACGACGTAGTGGGATGTCCCGCGCCCTATCGCGATCGGCGGCATCCGATCTAGAATCGATCCTCGTGCCCGACGTAGCATTCAGCTGGGACATGCCTATCAGTCGCAGATCTTCCGGGACCCGATCCTCGATAACCCGCCAACGACCGGGGGCGGAAGCCGATTCTCCTTTAGTCTGTGCCAGCGACGAGCTGCAGAGGCGATAAAGTCATACCGTCAGGATGCCCAATGAATGCAGTCGAGATCGAAGCTGCTGTATCGGACCTGGCCGGCCAACCGTTTGACGCAAAAGAGTTCCCGTTCGCGTTCTTGCAAGCGTTCGGAAACAAGGACACGACAATCAAGCGGTTGCGGTCGGGCGCGTCGAACAGATCCGACGTTGGCGGCGTCCTGCAGACGAACAACGTCCACATCGCCGTCGCGCAGCCGGGTGATGTCGCGTCAACGCTTGCAGTTCTGAAGGCGAGCTCTGCGACGACGAAGGCGAAAGCGCAATTCATTCTCGCCACGGACGGAGCGGCTTTCGAAGCTGAGGACCTGGAGTCGGGCGAGACGGTCGCGTGCGCATACCACGCATTCCCAGATCACTTCGGTTTTTTCCTGCCGCTGGCTGGTATCACGACAGTCAAGCAGATCCGCGAGAGCGCGTTCGACATCCGCGCCACCAGCCGCCTTAACAAGCTGTATGTCGAGTTGCTGAAGGACAATCCGGAATGGGGAACGTCGGAACGTCGTCATGACATGAACCATTTCCTGGCGCGGCTGATCTTCTGTTTCTTCGCCGAAGACACCGCCATCTTCGATAGCAAGGGACTGTTCACCAACACCATCGCGAAGATGAGCGAGCGCGACTCGTCGAATACGCATGAAGTGATCCGCGGGATCTTCCGCGCCATGAACACGAGATCTGAAGAGCGCGCCGGGGCCCGCACTCCGCGCTGGACAGATGCATTTCCCTACGTAAACGGAGGGTTGTTTTCAGGCAACGCGGACGCACCGCGCTTTAGCAGGATTGCACGCTCCTACCTGCTGCACATCGGCGGCCTCGACTGGACCAAGATCAACCCGGACATCTTCGGGTCGATGATCCAAGCAGTCGCCGAAGACGAAGAGCGCGGCGCTCTCGGAATGCATTACACGAGCGTCCCGAATATCCTGAAGGTGCTAAATCCTCTGTTCATCGACGACCTACGGGCACGTTTGGCGGAAGCGGGTAACAACCCTCGCTCGTTGCTCAATCTGCGCAAGCGCATGTCGAGGATCAGAGTCTTCGACCCAGCGTGCGGCTCCGGCAATTTCCTCGTCATCGCGTACAAGCAGATGCGCGGGATCGAGAACTGTATTAACGAGAGACGTGGCGAAAGCGGACGGAAGAGTGACATTCCGCTGACCAACTTCCGCGGGATTGAGTTGCGCGATTTCGCCGCTGAAATCGCCCGCCTGGCGCTCATTATCGCCGAGTTTCAGTGCGACGTCATGTACCGCGGGCAGAAGGAAGCGTTGGCGGAGTTTCTGCCGCTCGATTCCCAAAACTGGATCACGCACGGCAACTCGCTACGGGTTGATTGGCTGAGCATCTGCCCCCCGACTGGGACCGGTGTGAAGTTGCTAGGTGACGACCTTTTTAATACGCCGCTCAATCAGGCAGAGATCGACTTCGAGAACGAGGGCGGTGAGACTTACATTTGTGGCAATCCGCCGTACGTCGGTAGGAAGTATCAGGTCGGATCTCAAAAGGCCGAGCTGAGAGACGTCTTTGAAGGGCGCTCCAAGGATACGCTCTCGCTTGACTATGTCTCGGGCTGGTTCATCAAGGCTTCAGACTATCTGAAGGAAACGGACGCTGAATCGGCGTTTGTCACCACGAATTCGATATGCCAAGGCATCCAAGTACGCGCCCTATGGCAGACGATTCTGAGCGGCGGCACCGCCATTTCGTTTGCGCACCAGTCATTTAAATGGTCCAATCTGGCCAGTCACAATGCCGGTGTCACAGTGTGCATCGTGGGGATGACGAGGAAACAAGGCGTCCTACGCAGGTTATTTTCTCCCGGCGCGGACGGACAAACCGTGGTTCGAGAAGTGGAGAACATTAATCCATATTTGGTTGCGGGGGTCGACGTCTTCGTGTCGCCTCGAACCAGGGTTCCGGACGAAAGAACGCCGATGCAGTTCGGCAATCATCCCTACTACGCCAACCAACTGATGTTGCAGGCCAGTGAGGCGCGAGAGCTAGTTGGGCGACATTGCATTGGGCGTTTCATTCGTCCTCTCTACGGATCGCGAGAGCTAATCTCCGGGATACCGCGTGCCTGCCTCTGGATCACGGACGAGACCGTAGAAGAAGCGATGCGCATCCCCGCGATCCGAAGTCGGATAGACGCTGTTGCCGCTGCGCGCAAGGAGAAAAGTTCCGATGGTCAAGCTGCAAAGCTGACAAGCGCCCCCCATCGGTTCCGCGACCAAAATGAGGCACGCTCAAGCCTGCTAGTGGTTCCGATTGTGAGCTCCGAAAACAGATCGTATCTCCCGGTGGCCTTAGTCGATAGCCGCGCGGTAGTGCACAACAAAGCATTCGCCCTCTATGATGCTCCCCTGTGGAACATGGCGCTCATCGCGTCACGGCTCCACTGGGTCTGGATCGGTACGGTTTGCATGCGCTTGGAGATGCGTTTCTCTTACTCCAACACCCTCGGTTGGAACACCTTTCCCCTTCCGACCCTCACCGAGAAGAACAAGAGCGACCTTACACGTTGCGCCACGGACATCCTACTGACTCGCGAGGAGCATTTCCCGGCCACGATCGCCGACCTGTACGATCCCCGCAAGATGCCCCCAGATCTGCGCGAAGCGCATGAGCGCAATGACGAAGTGCTCGAGCGCATCTATATCGGCCGCCGCTTTCGCAACGATACTGAACGGCTCGAAAAGCTGTTTGATCTCTACACTAAGATGACCGCCGGACACACCTTGACCACCAAACGCCAGTCCGGAATGGGCGCGTGACCGACGACCAGCTATCGATTCCTTCCGTTTCGGTTTCGTACGCACGCAACGGCAGCTCGACCAGAGCCAACGCGCTTGGCATGCGCCCCATGCAGGAACGCGCCTACGAGCGGCGCGGTGAGCAATACCTGCTAATCAAGTCGCCACCTGCGTCTGGGAAGAGTCGCGCGCTCATGTTCATAGCGCTCGACAAGCTGCAGAACCAGGGACTCAAGCAGGCAATTATCGTGGTCCCCGAGAGGTCCATCGGCGCAAGCTTCCACGACCAACCGCTTACCCAATCAGGCTTCTGGGCCGACTGGCACATCGAGCCGAAATGGAACCTGTGCAACGCCCCGGGGGGAGATAACGGCGGCAAAGTCAGCGCGCTCGGTGCTTTCCTCGCGAGCGACGCCAGGATACTGGTCTGCACACATGCGACCTTTCGGTTCGCCGTTGAAAGGTTCGGGATCGAAGCGCTCGACGATCGGTTGGTTGCCGTGGACGAGTTTCATCATGCGTCCGCCAATCCTGACAATAAACTGGGCCAGTTCCTCGGCCAGCTCATCGCCCGCGACCGCGTGCACATAGTGGCGATGACCGGCTCCTACTTCCGGGGCGACGCCGAGGCGGTGTTGGCTCCGCAGGATGAGGCGAAGTTCGACACTGTAACGTATACGTACTATGAACAGCTCAACGGCTACGAATACCTGAAACAGCTCGACATAGGCTACTTCTTCTACTCGGGTTCCTATGTCGACGACATCCTCAAGGTCCTCGATCCCGCCGAGAAGACGATCATCCACATCCCGAGCGTCAACGCGCGCGAGAGTACGAAGGACAAGATCAAGGAAGTCGAACATATCATCCACGAGCTCGGCGAATGGCAGGGGGCCGACCCAGACTCGGGCTTCCAACTGGTCTTGACGCGCCAAGGGCAGACGCTTCGCATTGCCGATCTCGTCGATGACGATCCAGGGAAGCGGGAGCGGGTTGCCGCTGCGCTGAAGGCCCCCGCCGCAAACAACAATCGTGCCTACCTGGACATTATCGTCGCTCTCGGCATGGCGAAGGAGGGCTTCGATTGGATCTGGTGCGAGCACGCGCTGACTGTAGGCTATCGCGCCAGCCTCACCGAGATCGTCCAGATCATCGGCCGTGCGACACGAGATGCTCCGGGGAAGACGCGCGCTCGATTCACCAACCTGATCGCCGAGCCGGACGCGTCGGAGCAGGCGGTCACTGAGGCCGTGAACGACACTCTCAAGGCCATCGCTGCCAGCTTGCTGATGGAGCAGGTGCTCGCGCCTCGGTTCGAATTCAGGCCGAAGAATGCGAAGAGTGGGCCCGTGCCAGGGTTCGACTACGGCGAGGGCGGCTATGACCCTGAGAAGTGCAACGTCGGATTCAACCAGGGCTCGGGCCAGTTTCAGGTCGAGATCAAGAACATTGCCGAGCCCAAGAGTGAATGGGGCGCGCGAATCTGCCGGGAAGACCTCAGCGAAGTGATCGCCACCTTCGTGCAGGACAGGAATGCGGTCGAGCGTGGGCTGTTCGATGAGGAGTTGGTACCTGAGGAACTGACGCAGGTCCGTATGGGCAAGATCATCAAGGAAAAGTACCCTGACCTTCCAGAGGAGGATCAGGAGGCCGTGCGGCAGCACGCTGTCGCCGCCATGAATCTGGTGCAGCAGGCCAAGAAGCTGGCGGTTGAGAGCGAGAGTGCCGAACCCCCTGCCAACACTGCGCTGCTTGACGGCGTCCGCAGGTTCGCGATGGACGTGAAGGACCTGGATATCGACCTCATCGATCGGATCAATCCGTTCAGCGAGGCATACGCAATTCTCGCCAAGGCGATGAGCGAGGACAGTCTGAAACAGGTCGCCGCGGCCATTTCCGCGAAGCGAACCAACGTCACGCTTGACGAAGCGAAAGATCTTGCCGTTCGCGCGGTGCGATTCAAGAAGGAACGCGGCCGACTTCCATCGCTCACCTCGCCGGACGCTTGGGAAAGGCGAATGGCCGAAGGCGCCACTGCCTTTGTTCGATTCAAGGCCGAAGGCCGTTATGAGTGAGCTTGACCTCGATCAGCTGAGTGAGGAGCTGGCGGACTTCGCCCAACCGGCAAAGACAGGTGGGCGCTCGCCGCGTGAGGAACGCATTATCGCCGGATTCGAGGAAATCCAACGTTTCGTCGAGCAGCATGGCCACCCCCCGCACCATGGGGAAGACAAAGACATCTTCGAACGGCTGTACGCCGTGAGGCTCGATCGTCTGCGGGCACTCGAGGAATGCCGGATCGTTCTCGCGCCATTCGATCGTCAGGGGCTGTTAAGTGGGGCGGAGATCGTTCCGGCTGAACCAGCAGAGTCGATGACCGACGACGAGATGCTGGCGGAGCTCGAGAACGTTGTGGGAACCTCCGCGATCACCGAACTGCGTCACGTCCGGCCAAGGGCTGAGATACGAGCGTCGGATGAAATCGCGAATCGCGAGAAGTGTGCGGACTTCGATCGGTACCGGCCGCTGTTCAAACAAGTCGAGGACGAGCTCAAAACAGGCATCCGCCAGGCGCGCCCTTTCGGCAAGGATGCAAGCGTGGGAACCGGCAACTTCTTCATCCTCGGCGGCCAGCTCGTCTACATCGCCGAAATGGGAGACGTGTTCCGCGCGCCGAACGGTGAGTCAGATGCACGGTTGCGCGTCATCTACTCGAATGGAACAGAGAGCAATCTTCTGCGACGCTCGCTGCAGCGGGCGCTCTACAAGGATGAAGCGGGACGCCGATTGACCGAGCCGACCGACGTGCCGCTGTTTAGCGGTGCGTGGGAGGAAGACGATATCGAAAGCGGTACCATTTACGTGCTGCGAAGTCTGTCCTCTAACCCCTTCGTCGCGGAACATCGTGACCTGATCCACAAGATTGGCGTCACCGGTGGCAAGGTCGAGACTCGTATCGCCAACGCCGCTCTAGACCCCACCTACCTCCTGGCGGACGTCGAGGTCATCGCCACGTACAAGCTTGCGCGTGTCAAGCGTACAAAACTGGAAGCCATATTCCATCGCATATTCGCGCCGGCACAGCTTAACCTGACCATTAACGACCGGTTTGGTCATCCAGTGCACCCCCGAGAATGGTTCCTTGTGCCCCTTCATGTCATCGACGAGGCAGTGGACGCCATACGGGATGGGTCGATCACGAACCTTGTGTACGATCCGGCAAGTGCGCAACTCGTTCGGCATCCTTGCTAACAACGGGACGCTGCAAGTAGCCCGTCGTTGCTTGATGCGCAGTTGAGCACCTCTGCGCGAATCCGCTAACACTCGCGCTGTCACGTCGTGCATGACTCGTTACGACCAACATTCTTGTCGGCTAGCTTTGGCTCTCCCTCAGGGGCCCGAACGCCCTCCAAGCTTAGGTGTGGGCCTTCGGGAGGCCCCCATCGCCACGCACAACCGATTGTGAAGCGCGATAACATCTTCGTCGCTTGGCTTAGCTGGTGGATGGCTCTGGCCCAATTCGAAGGGTCAAGAGTACCTGATGTCGGCTGCCGCGTCGCCCACCTAAGCACTCTGTGGAATTGCCCCGCGCCCGGCGCGTGGGACAGGAATGGGACAAGACTGCCCAGCAGGTTACACCCCGGAGGGCCGCTGTATTCGCGAGGGGACGCCGATCACCCCAGAAACGGTGAACACGCGATTGAACACGATATCCTCGTCAAGTGCTGTTCTCGACTTCGGTTATTCGGCCATGAGGTGATTGATGGAGTGAACGGTCTTCCGCTAGTGGCCGATCGGGGGGGCGGCAGAGCGGACAATGTCGAGGCCGACCTTGTCCTCTTCTATCGCACCAATGCGGGCGTGTATGGTGTCATCGGCGAGGTGAAACACGACGCGAACAACGTATGGTACGCGGTCGTGCAGAACCTGCTTCAAGTGAAATTGGCCCGGGAATCAGCAGGGTTTGCGGAATTCTGCCAAGGTCGAACTCGTGGGCTGGCAAAGCCGGTTACCGGTGCTATTGTCGCGCCACGCTCGTTCTATACGCGTGCCGGACGAAAGCGATTGACTGTTGACCCTGCTCGCTTACTCATAAATACATTGGCTGACGCCGACGACACGCCGGTACGGCTTGCCATTTGGGCGCCGGACACGTGCGATATCCACGAGTTTGTCTGATACCGAGGTACGTGACTGAGATGCCAACATTGAACCAGCAGGTCGTGGGCAACGTCGGGCTTTACTACGTATGTTATCGGCTCTCTCTCCTCGGGTGGAACGTGATGCCCACGTCACGGAATGCGAAATGAGTAGATCTGCTGATCTATAGCATTGATGCCAAGCGCAAGCACACAGTGCAGGTCAAGGCTCTTTCAAAGGCTGTACCCGTACCGCTCGGGACCGGTTTTGCCCACGCTTACGCCGATTATTTCGTGATATGCCGCAATGTCGGCGAAGATCATCCAGAGTGTTTCGTCCTCTATCCATCGGAGGTACGGCAGGGCGCCTTTCGAGGCGAGAAAGATGGCGGTCAGTTAATGGCTACAGCCTCGCGCATATGCAATTCCGTTATTCAGGGAGAATTGGGACCGCATCGGGAAAGGCACAGCATCGAACGGGAAGGACGATGCTGCCACGCCAGACATACCATCGGCACCTCCGACCCTCGAAGCCGATCAACGGGTGACCTTCCCCCCGCTTGAGGAGCAGTTATTACGGGTCGGGTGAAAGGTTCGCGTGAGCGAAGTCTCGCGCAAACCCACTGGGAGTTGCACCAGCAAGTCCGCTGTGTGGACGCGCGCTGTTGTAGTCCCGGCGCCAATGTTCGATCTGGTGT
>JAJPIM010000013.1 GCA_021324775.1 Gemmatimonadota bacterium | reverse complement strand
TCCGGCCCGGCGGCGCCAGAGCCATTCGGCACAGAGCGCGGCGACGAGCAGCACGTAAATCCATCCGAGAGAGCGGAGGCGCGGCGCAGCACCAGCCAACACCACGCCACCCACCTGTCCCGTTTGCACGACCGGCGCGCGCGGCAACCACTCTCTCGATGCGTTCACGACCAGGAGCGCCGGTCCCCCTGCAGCCCGCACGTCGTACACTCCGGCTGCCAGCGGACCCGTCTCAGTGGTCGCCGCCCCAGGCGGGAAATGAAGCCGGAGTGAATCAGGCGCACCCGCTCCACCGCGCCGGGCAAGTATCAACGTGACCGCCGTGTCCTGGCCGGTCCCATGCCGCCACCGGATCGGATCCCCTTCACGGACCAGTTGGTCCGCCGGCACAGCGGCCCGCTGATCCCGTCGTTCCGCTGCGAGCCAATCGAATATACCGCCCCACAGCGCGGTGTACGCGTCGGCGCTCGCCCCCGCGCGGAATCGCCAGCGCCACAAGCCGCCCGCTGCCACCGTCACGACGCGACGACCATCGGTCGTGCTGCCGGCGACGACGATGCGCCGATCGTAGCGTCGCCCTCGCTTGGCCTCGAGGCCCTGCCATTCGCCCGCGACGTTCGTGGGCGCCACATCGATCGGTGGCAGACTGTCCCAGCTCACGCCACCCAGGGTCGCGGCCAGTGGAGACGGCGGCGCGCCCGTGACGTACCATTCCTCGTCGGGTGATGGTGCGGGCGGTGCGAGCAGCGCAAGCGATCCGCGGCTCGCCGCCCGAGGGGCCCCGAATACGGCGGTGTCGCCATCCAGCACGACGACCGGTGCGGAGGCGACCGCCTGGCGTACGTCGGATTCGCTCACGTGATCGAGCGTCCCATCGACTCGCCACTGGCCTGGGGCGACGCGAAAGAATCCCCGGGTCGGCAGCGTCAACGCATCGCGGAGCACGCTCAGCGAGTAGCGCGCATCCTCGTCCGGCGACGTACTCACGAAAACGGCACCGGCCGCCGGCGATACGTCGATGGCGACCGAGAGCGTGTCGTCGCGGGCTTCGCTGTCGTCCGGCGCCGTCCACACCGCACGGGCAACGCGGGGGCCATCGCCCGCCGGCACGGGAATACGCGCCGTGACGGACCGTACGGCCCCCGGGGGCAGCGGGTCGACCGCGATCGTGGAGGCGCCCGATGGGGAAGACGCCCCGACCGAAAATGCGAGGTGCCCCGCTCCGGCGCCGCCCTGGCTCGCGGCCAGGGTCGCGTGGAGTTCGATGGTGTCGCCCGCGACGGCCGCCCGGGGCGCATCGAGCGCGGTCAGTCCGGCGTCACGCCTCTTTGGATGCGCAATGACGACCACTCGGGAGCCGGCCGGCAAGTCCGCGAGTGCGTCGGGGTCATCGATCTCGCCGTCGGTGACGAGTGTGAGCGGCCGGCCGGCGGCGAGCGCGCGTTCGACGGCGGGACGTACGCGGGAGCGGGCGTCGCCCGGCACCGCAGGCGGATGCCCCGTGCGCAACGAGTCCCCGATCAGCAATACGGAGTCGCCGGCGCTTCGTCCGAGTTCGGACAGCGCGGACTGATAGGCACCGCTGTCGTGCATACGCAGCCAGCTCGACGACACATCGAGCGCGGTCATCGGCCGCGGCGTCGTGCCCCGGCCGGCCGGGGCGTCCAGGCAGAGCGCGACCAGCACCGCCACGGAGAACACGCGCAGCGCGGCGGCAAACCACCCACCGCCGCCGGGGCGCCCGTACTGAAGGCCAGCCGCCACGACGCCCACCGCCGCGGCCGTGAGCCAAAAGACCATGATGCAATCTACGGGGTGGCCCCGCCGTGGCCCGGAGTTGCGAGGGCGCTTGCGAGGGCGCTTGCGAGGGCAGGTGCGGGTGTACTTGCGAGGGTGATCGCAGTCGCGAGCGCTATCGCATCGCCAGCGTCGCGTGCTCCGGCGCGCGTGCAAGCGCGGCCATGAGCACGTCGCGCGCCCGCTCGAATGCCAACCGGTCGCCAGGCGGGACCGGCTCGCCGGCTCCCCGGTCGCGCAGGGCCAATCGGGGATCGCGCTGGGCACCGTTCACGAGCACTTCGAAATGCAGATGGGGCGCGGTCGCCAGCCCGGTCATGCCGACGTACGCGATCGTGTTCCCGATCGTGACCCGGGCGCCGGCGCGCGTTCCGGTGGCGAACCGCGACAGGTGCCCGTAGCGGGTGATGTATCCGTTGGGATGCCGGATGTCGACGACGTTGCCGTACCCCCCCTTCTGGCCGGCAAACACCACGACCCCGTTGCCGATGGCCCTGACCGGCGTGCCTTGAGGGGCGACGTAGTCGGTCCCCTTGTGCTGGCGCCAGATGCCGAGGATTGGGTGCTTCCGCATCCCGAAGACGCTCGAGATGCGCCGGAACTCGAGGGGCGCCCGGAGAAAAGCGGCACGCAGCGACCGGCCGTGCGGATCGAAGTACTGTCCGGCGATGTCCGTGGCGCCGTCGTGGGCGAACCGGATCGCCGGCATCGTGTCGCCCGCGACGACCAGCGTCGCGGCGAGCACCTGGCCCACGGAGACTCCCCCGGATGGGGTCAACGACCGCTCGACCAGGACCCGAAGACCGTCACCCGCACGGAGGTCCCGGGTCATGTCCACACGGTACTCGTAGATGTCGGCCACGAGCCACGCGAGTTTCATGCGTCCGCGCAGCGGAAAGACGCTCGCCGCACAGGAGTCCAGCGTGGAGTAGATGTTGGAATCGATTCGCCCGGCGATGACCAGGGTATCAATCCTGGCAGTCGCATCGGATACCACCGGCGGCAGTCGAACTGCAGCGTCGCCGCTCAGGCCGGACGAGGCAACCGGAGTAGCGGAGCCCGGGCGCGCCGATGGCACAGCGGCGAGCGTCGCCAGCGCGAGCCCCGCCACGAGGGAGTACCCGATGGCGCGGGCCGCTACCAACGTCAATCCATCTGTCTCCGAATGAACGTCGGGATCTCCATGTCGCTGAGATCCTGTGCCGGGCTGCCGGCCTTGTCCGCCAATCCGGGGAGGACGCCGGGCAGGCGCCGCACGTCGGCGCCAGCCGCAGCGGGCCGTATGCCACCCGCGCGCTGGCGCGCCGACGGGAACGGAATCACGGGAGCCCCCTTGGAGTCGGTCGCGGCAGGAATGTTCGACACGCTCGGCCGGTCGAAGCCCGTCGCGATCACCGTCACCCGGATCTCCCCCTGCATGGCCGGCTCGTGGACGGCGCCGAAGATGATCTCGGCGTCGTCCCCTACCGCGTCGTGAATGATCTCGTTGATCTGGTGCACTTCACCCAGTGTGAGATCCGCCCCGCCCGTGATGTTCACCAGCACACCCGTCGCCCCGGAGATCGACACGTTGTCGAGGAGCGGCGACGAGATCGCCTGCTGTGCCGCTTCCATGGCCCGGTTCTCACCGCGTCCGATCCCCGTGCCCATGAGCGCGCTGCCGCCAGCCTGCATCACCGTGCGGACATCCGCGAAGTCCACGTTGACCAGGCCCGTCACACTGATCAGCGATGAGATACCCTGCGTCGCGTGCAGCAGTACTTCGTCCGCTTTCTTGAGCGCGTCCTGGAACGGAATGCCCTTTCCCACGACCGCCAGCAGCCGTTCGTTGGGGACGACGATCATCGTGTCGACGTTCTTGCGCATCTGCGAGATGCCGTCGTCGGCCTGCCGCATGCGCTTCCGCCCCTCGAACAGGAAGGGCTTGGTGACGATGCCGACCGTCAGCGCGCCGGCTTCGCGCGCCAGTTCACAGACGATCGGGGCCGCCCCCGTTCCCGTGCCGCCGCCCATCCCGCACGTGATGAACACCAGGTCCGCGCTGGTCAGCGCGCGCGACACCTCTTCGCGATTCTCCTCGATGGCCTGGCGGCCGATCTCCGGCCGTGCGCCCGCCCCGAGCCCACGAGTCAGCTTCTTGCCGATCTGGATCTTGACGTCTGACTTCGAGTTGAGAAGGGCCTGGGCGTCGGTGTTGACCGAGATGAACTCGACTCCCTCGAGATGCTCCTCGATCATCCGATTCACCGCGTTGCCCCCGCCCCCGCCGACGCCCACCACCTTCATACGGGCGTTCTGAGACGGGTTCTCCTCGAATTCGAAGATCATGGCGAGCGGAGCTCCACTTTCGAGTGACCAACTACGGTCGGCGGGATAGGGCTCTCACTGGGCCCGAATGGACGCGGGAATATAACAGCTTTCGGCTTGCCGACCACACCTACATTTCCCGCTTGCGCGAAATCGGAACGCACCACGTCATCGGACTTATCCACACGTGGTGGCTACGTGATCAGTTTTTTGAGAACGCCGCTATGCCACGGGCGGGCAACGGCTCTGTGAGCCGGTGTACGAAAGCGCGCCGAAACTACGGCGCAGCCCTAGACGCGTCCGCCGCGCAAATCAAAAGAAGTCCTGCAGCCACTCGCGTACACGCTGGATCCATTTGTCCACGCCCGGCGCCGACAAATGGAGATGGCTGCCGCCGGACGACTTGTCGCCGTCCAATGCCATCCGGTGGGCCGCATATTGTGCCAATCCCACCACGGTCGCGAATCGTGGAGCTTCCACTGCGTCACTGAGACCGCCGATGTTGTCGGCCGGGGACCCGATCCGCACGCCAATGCCGAATGCATCGGTCGCCAGGTCCCGCATGCCCGTCATCCCGGCGCCGCCGCCCGTCAGCACCACGCCGGCGCTGAGCCGGCGGGCGTACCCCGCTTCCGTGATCTCGCGCTGGACCAGCTCGAACACTTCATCCATCCGCTGGTGGATGATGTGCGCGAGCGATGGATGGTCGATCACCCGGTCACCCTGCGTGGCAGTACCCGGCAGCGGAATCGAGAGATCCGGATTGGCCAGCGATTCGTACGCGCACCCGTATCGCTCCTTCAGCCGCTCCGCGTCGTCGGGCGTGACCTTCAGCCCCAGCACGATGTCGTTGGTGACGTTGTTTCCGCCATAGTTGACCGATGCCAGGTGCCGGATCTTCCCTTCATGAAAGATCGCCAGATCCGTCGTGCCCGCCCCCAGCTCTACCAGCGCGACCCCGAGTTCCCGCTCATCGTCCGTCAGGACGCTGAGCGCACTCGCCAGCGGCTCGAGCACCAGCTCGCGGACGCGATACCCGGCCCGCTCCACCGACTTGCGGAGATTCACGGCGGGCGACCCGCCAATGGTCACGAGATACATCTCGGTTTCGAGCCGCGTGCCGATCATGCCGACGGGGTCGCGAATCCCGCGATTGCGATCGACCGTGTACTCCTGCGGGATCGCGTGGAGCAGCTCCCGGTCCGTCGGGATCGCCTGCGCGCGCGCCACATCGTTGGCACGGGTCACGTCGGCCCGCGTGATCTCATCGCCATTCACGGCCACCACGCCGCTGCTGGTCATCGCCTGGACGTGCGCACCCGCGATCCCCGCGTACACCTCGGTGACGTGCGCGCCCGCCATTCGCTCGGCATCCTCGAGCGATTTGCGGATCGACCGCGTGGTCTCCTCGATGTCCGCCACGACGCCTTTCCGGAGGCCGGTCGTGCGCGCCTGGCCGACACCGAGGACTTTGATCCGCGGATTGCGCGGCAGATCACCGCCGACTTCCGCGATGACCGCCGTCGTCTTCGCGGACCCGATGTCCAGGCCCGCCACCAGCCGGTCGGGCACGATGCCGCGCGCGGTCACAGGCGTCCTCTCATTGCAGCCGCACGACTACCTGATCGCGATACCGGAGATCGAGTTCGGCAGCGCGAACGTGGCGGCGCGCCAGATCCGCCGTCACCGGTAACACTTCCGCCAGCCGCCCGGCGTCCACGTTGCCCGGGGCGCGAACCACCACGTCCGGCATCGTCACGACAAGGTCGCCCGAGGCCAGTCGCCGGACATCGCTGATCCGCGCATACAACCCGGGAACCTGCGCGCGGAGGTTGTCGAGCAGCTTGAGCACACGACGGTCGGGGCGGTTCACAATGGGGAGGTCCATGTCGATTCGGGCCGGATCGATGGGAAGGGCGGTCCCGCTCCCATCGTACACACGAAGATCGCCAGTCGCGGGGATCAAGGCTACCGGCGCCTTCTCGGTGACCCGAACCAGGAGAGTCCCGGGGAGCTTGCGGGTGACGGTGACGTCCTCGATCTCGTGCAGGGCCTGGAGCCGGGCGGCAAATGGCCGGACGTCATCCCACACGGAGACGGTCGTGTCCACCCGCATGGCAGCCACCACATCGCCGGCCGCTACATAATGCGCCCCCTCCACCTCGACTGCGCGGACACGAAAGAACGCCAGATTGGACAATATCCGTGGGCCCCAGACGGGGGACGACGCGACGGCCAGCCCGCAGATAGCCACCCCGATGATGCCACGGAGTCCAAGAACCGGCTTGCTGGCCGTCGCGCTCGGGACCGTCATGGCCGCGCTCCATCCGCTCCGCCACTTCCAGTTGTGCCGAGCACACGAAGGAGCTCTGGCCCTGTGCGGGTGATGTCACCCGCTCCCAGCGTCAGCACGACGTCGCCCGCCCGCACCGTGCCTGCCAGCGCGGCGGCCAGTGCCGCGCGTCCACCCTGCCACGCGACCGGCTTGCCGGACCGCGCCACCGCGTCCGCGATCAGCCCGGCCGTAACGCCCGCGATTGGCCGCTCGCGGGCCGGGTAAATGTCGGTCAGGAACACCGCGTCGGCGGTCGCGAGGGCCGACCCGAAATCCGCCGCGAGATCCCGGGTGCGCGAGTACAGGTGCGGCTGAAACGCCGCCACGACCCGGCGTCGCGGGAATGCCGCGCGCGCCGCGTCGAGTGTGGCGCGAATCTCGGTCGGGTGGTGCGCGTAGTCGTCGATGACCGTTACCCCCGCCGCCTCCCCAAGGCGCTGGAACCGTCGCTCGACGCCGGTGAACCCTTCCAGTCCAGGTCGCATGGCATCCAGTGTCGCGCCAAGTGCGATCCCGGCGGCCACCGCCGCCAGCGCGTTACGGACATTGTGCAGGCCGGGCACCCGCAGCGCCAGCCGTCCGAGCAACTCGCCGTCGTAATAAACCCCAAGCGCGGATCCCTCCGCCGTCACCCGGATGTCGCGCCCCGCGATCCGCGCATCGCTCGATGAGGTGCCATATCGAAGGATCTCCGCGGTCCCCGGCAGCGGCAGCGAGTTTGCGCCCTCGTCGTCCGCGCAGACGATGATGGTGCGGGCCGGCGCAACGAATTGGACAAAGGCGCTTCGGATATCCTCCAGATTCGAATAGATGTCGAGATGGTCGGCCTCGATATTGGTCACGACGGCCACAGCCGGCTTGAGCGCAAGAAAGGACCGGTCGTATTCGTCCGCCTCGACCACCTGCACCGCCGTACCGCCTGGCCTGAGGTTCCCTCCCCACGATCCCACACGGCCGCCCGCGACCCCCGTCGGGTCGCGGCCAGCCGCCGCCAGGGCCTCAGTGGTCATGACGGTCGTAGTCGTCTTGCCATGGGTGCCGGCAATCGCGACCAGCTCGCCGCCACTCACCGCCCCGGCGAGCGCTTCGGCCCGGCGAACGACCGGAAGCCCCAGGGCGCGCGCGCTCTCGATCTCGGGATGGTCACGCGGGAGCGCCGATGTGACCACCACGGCGCACACGCCGGTCACGTGGGCGGGGTCGTGGCCCTTGGCAACCGGAATCCCCAGTCGGCCGAGATCACCCGTCGCGTCGCCGTTCGCGTCGCAGCCCGTCACCACGGCGCCGCGCCGAACGAAGAGCTCGGCAAGCGCGCTCATCCCGGCGCCAGCAATCCCTACGAAATGGACGGGTCGGCTGTCTGCGGGATCGATGAGAGGCATGTGCGGCGCGAAGAATATAGACCGGCCTCACCCACCTCTCAAGAGTGAAATCACCTGAGATCGACCGCCCTAAGTATCCGTCGAGCAATATCCTCCGCCGCACCGGGTCGCGCTCTGCGCAGCGCGCCGGCCGCGAGGGACGCGCGCCGCTGCGGGTCGGTCGCGAGCTGCCCGGCTATTCCGGCGAGCGACTCCGCTGACAGCGCCTGCTGCGACAGCCGGATCGCGGCCCCGGCCCCCTCCAGTGCGCGCGCGTTCGCGGTCTGATGGTCCGCGGCCGCAGTCGGAAGCGGCACCAATACCATTGGAATGCCCCACGCACACAACTCGGCGGTCGTGATCGCACCGGCGCGCGTCACCGCGATATCCGCGGCCGCGTACGCTTCGGCGATCGGCGCGAGGTAGGGCCGGACGCGCACGGCCGGACTCTCTCGCCCGGCGTATCCCGCGTAGTGGCCGCGTCCGGTCGCCCAGATCAGCTTGATACCGTCGGGAAGCCCGAGGTCCACCCACCCGGCGACGGCGTCGTTGATCGCGCGGGCGCCCTGGCTGCCGCCGAATATGAGAATGACCTGGGCGCCGTCATTCGCGAAATCCCAGATCGCGCGGGCCGCGCTCCTTGAAGGCCGAGGATCCGGAGGGGGCTCGATCGGATTGCCGGTATCCACGTACACGGTCCCCGGCCCTGACGGCAGGTGCGCGATCGACTCCGGATAGCCGACGTAGACCTCGCGGCTGTACCTGGCAAACCACCGCGCGGTCAGCCCGGGCGTGCTGTCGGCGATCTGCTGGACGATCGGTATGCCATGCGCCACTGCGTAGGCCAATGCGGCACCGGAGGCGTATCCCCCGGTGCCGACGACGAGGCGGGGACGTTCGCGCGCAACGAGGGCGCCGAGACCACGCCACGCGCTCACCGCACCCCGGACCGTACGCCAGTTCCGCCAGACGGCCGGCCGGTATAGCGGGTGAAGGTCCAGCAATTCGAACGCGAACCCCTGGTGCGGCAGCACATCCCGTTCGATCCCCCGCCGGGCGCCGACAAATAGGGGGCGAACATCCGGCGCGAGCCGGACGAGCGTTTGCGCGATGGCGAGTGCTGGATAGAGGTGTCCGCCGGTCCCACCACCCGCGAACAGGATGGCTCGCGATGACTCCGTGCCGGTCACGGCCGCCGGCGCCTCACCCCGCCACGGCGTGGGGGTCGGTCGCGTGTCCGCCGAAGATGCGCTCTCTCGCGCTGCCGATGTTCGCCAGCATACCGGTCATCACCAGCGACAGGATCAGATTCGAGCGGCCGTAGGAAATGAACGGCAGCGTCAACCCGGTCGTCGGGAGCAGGCCGATCACCACTCCGATGTGGAGGTATGCGGTGACCAGCGTCGTTGCCGTCAGGCCGACCGCCAGTAACTGCTGGAAGGGAGTCCGCGCTGCGCGTGCGATCCGGAACCCGAGCCATCCGTATGCGGCGAAGCCCGCGATCAATGCCGTCAGTCCAACGAAGCCCCACTCCTCGCCGATGTTGCTGCCGATGAAGTCGTTGAACGGAAACGGGAGAAACCCGTATTGCTGCCTGCCCTGCCCGAAGCCAACCCCGAGGAACCCTCCCGACCCGACCGCAATCAGCGACTGCCGGAGCTGGTAGCCGACTTTGGACGGCGCCCCTCCGGGGTCGAAGAACGAGATCGTCCGGAGCAGCACGTAGTGCAGCCGCTCCGCCTCATGCCAGAGTACCGGAATCGCGAGCATGGCGAGTACGAGGAAATGACCGATCCGCACGCCCCCAGCGAACAGCACGATGGCCATGACGAGGGTGTAGAGCATCGCGGTCGACAGATCCGGTTCGACGGCCGTCAGCACGTCGAGCACGCCGATCACCAGCACGAAGGGCAGCACGCCCTTGGTCAGCCCCCGTAGCGAATCGCCTTTGCGCACCACCAGCATCGCCGTCCACGCGACGACCGCGATCTTGGCGAGTTCCGACGGCTGCACCGACGCGCCGAACAGGAACCGTCGCGACCCGTGGATGCGCGGCGCGATCGACTGCGTGAACGGCAGGATCACGATCAGCATCAATACCAAGGTCAGGCCCATGAGCGGCCACGCCCACCTGGACCACAGCTCGGCGTCCGTCTTGGCCACGATCGCGAACAGAAGAATCCCGACGCCGATGCCGGCGAGCTGGCGCTGGAGGTAGTACGCGCTGCCGTGGCCCTCGTCGACCGCCACGATCGCGCTCGCGCTGTACAGCACCGCGAGCCCGAATGCGAGCAGCACGGCGGTGACCAGCACCAGGCCCCGCGCCTCGGGACTCATCCGCCAGCGTTCGCGCACCTGCGGCGGCCTGGCGGACGGCTGCTTGGTATGGGGCTTCGTGTACGGTTTCGTCTGAGACGTCATGACCAGCTTCGTATCCAGTTTCGTGACCCGCTTGTTGACGGCTGCATCAGGGACTTGATGATGGCTCCTGTCCCGCGAGTCGCGCAAACGTCGCACCGCGTTCTTCGTAGTTCCGAAACATGTCGAAGCTCGAGCAGGCCGGGGAGAGCAGCACCGCGTCTCCCGGCGCCGCACACCCGCGCGCGCGGTCGATCACCGCCGCGAAATCGGATCCCAGTTCCTCCACCGGGACGAGGCCCGACAGATCGTGGACGATGCGCGGCGCCGCCTCGCCATACGCGAGGACGACTTTCCCCGTTTTCCTGATCGGCTCGGCCAATGCCGTGTACGGCTCACCCTTGTGCCGGCCGCCGAGCAGCAGCACCGTCGGCCGTGTCATCCCTCGCAGCGCGACCAGGGTCGAGCTCACGTTGGTGGCTTTGGAGTCGTCGATCCACTGCACCCCGTGATATGTCCCGACGACTTGCAGGCGGTGCGCGAGTGACCGGAACGACCTGAGGCCGTCCGCGAGCCGCTGGCGCTGGACAGCACCCTGGTGCCCCGAATCGGCAACCGTCACCGCGAGCGACGCTGCGAGCGCATTCGCGACGTTGTGATCACCCATGAGCGGGAAATCGGTGCGGCCGAGTAGCGGCGATCCGAACAGCATGAGTTGCTGCCCATCGGCCGACAGACAGGCGTCGGCAGTCTGATCGGCCAATGAAAATCTGAGATGGCGTCCGGCGGCGCTGGTGCCCATTGCCATGACCGCCGGATCGTCGGCGTTGAGAACCCACGCCGACCGGGCGTTGGCGTTGGCAAAGAGCAGCGCTTTGTCCGCATAGTAGTCCTCGGCCGACCGGTACCGGTCGAGGTGGTCAGGGCTCAGGTTCGTGAGCACGCCCACGGTCGGTTGGACGCTCGGCGTATCGTGCAGTTGAAACGAGGACAACTCGAGCGCGACCCATTCGGGAGGCGGATCCGCGAGCGCGATCTCGGCGAGCGGCATCCCGATATTGCCCGCTGCGACGGCCCGCTTGCCGAGCGCCCGGAGCAGGTGCGCGACGAGCGCAGTGGTCGTCGTCTTGCCGTTCGTTCCGGTGACGGCGATGTACCGCACGCCCGGGAGGCGGGCGAGCGCGATCTCGACTTCGGAGACGATCGGCACGCCGGCTGCTCGCGCCGCGGCGAGCGGCGGCGCATCGGGTGGCACGCCGGGGCTGGCCACGACCAGGCTGGCTCGCGCGATGCGCGCCAGATCGTGGTGTCCCGCGTCCACGGCGACGCCGGCGCCCGCCAGCGCTCTTGCGGAGGCCGCGACACCCGGACCCGGTCCGGCGTCCGACGCGTAGACCGCACGCCCCTCGCGCGCGAGCAGCATCGACACCGCCCGGCCGCTCGATCCAAGGCCGATCACGGCGATCTCACCGCTGGCGCTCTCGCCGGTCACCGCAGTTTCAGGGTGCTGAGGGCAAGCGTGGCGAAGAGGATCCCCAGGATCCAGAAACGGACCACCACCATGGTCTCTGGCCACCCCAACAGCTCGAAATGATGGTGTAGCGGCGCCCGGCGAAAGACACGGTGTGCCTGCGCGTACTCCAGGCCGTAGCGCCGCCGCCGGTACTTGAACGCCGTGCGCTGCACGATCACGGATAGCGTCTCGGCCACGAAGACGCCGCCGATCAGCAGCAGCAGGAACTCCGACTTGAGGAGAATGGCGATGGCGCCGAGCGCGCCGCCGAGCGCCAGCGAACCGGTGTCACCCATGAAAACCTGTGCCGGATGCGCGTTGAACCAGAGAAACCCGAGTGTCGCACCGAAAATAGCGGAGCAGAAGACCGCCAGTTCGCCGGCGCCTCGCAGGTAATAGATCTGGAGATACGTGCTGGTGTCGACCCGCCCGATGACATACGCGAACAGCGCGAATGTCAGCGCCGCCACCGCGGTCAACCCCGCCGCGAGTCCGTCGAGTCCGTCCGTCAGGTTCACCGCGTTGCTCACACCCGTCAGCACGAACGTGACGAACGGCACGTAGATCCATGCCAGCCACGCAGCCGCCGGGACGACCAGCACATACTTGAAGAACGGCAGCGTGGTCGAGGCGCCCGGCAGATTGGAGATCGGATAGAGCCAGAGGTAGCAGCCGAGCGCGACGCCGATCGTGACCTGTCCGGCCAGCTTGTACCGCTCCACGAGACCGCGATTCTTCTCGCCCCGGCGCTTCTGCTGGAGCTTCAGATAGTCGTCCAGAAAGCCGATCGCCCCCATCCACACCATCACCGCCAGCGCCAGAAGGACATACCGGTTGTTGAGTTTTGCCCACAGCACCGTCGGAATGACGGTCGCTGCCAGGATGATGAGGCCGCCCATTGTCGGCGTATTGCCCTTCTGGAGGTGCGTGTCGGGCGTTCCCTCTCGTATGACTTGATGGACGGCCATCGCGCGCAGTCGGCGCAGAATCGCCGGCCCGACGATGAACGCCACGAGGAGCGACGTCACGAACGCGCCGGCCGCCCGGAACGTGATGTAGTTGAAGAGATTGAAGACCTTGATCCATCTGGTCAGCGGGACGAGAAGATAGAGCACTAGGTCGTTGCCCATTCAGTGAGCGGTGGAACCAGACGTTCGAGGCGCACGCCCCGGGAAGCTTTGAGGAGAATGACCGCGTCAGGCGCCAGGCGTTCGCGGAGCCTGGGCCACAGGTCGTCGATGTCCGGCGCGGTGACGAGGCGAGGGTCGGCGCCCCCGGCCCGTTCCAGTGCGGACGCGAACTCGCCCACACCCGCGATCACGTCGAAGGGCGATGCAAGCGCGCGTTGCGCGATCTCGGCATGCAAAGCCGGTCCGGCGGCGCCCAGCTCCCGCATCGTCCCGAGCACGACGACACGCTGCCGCCCCGTTCCGACCGCATCGAGGAGATCGAGGGCGGCCCGCGCGGACGCCGGGTTGGAGTTGTACGCATCATTGATCAGGGTCGCGCGGCCAAGTTGCGCCCACGTGGATCGCATCGGAGGGCCGGCGACGCCGCGCATGCCCGCGGCGGCGACCGCCATCGGCACCCCACACGCCCGGGCGACGGCCAGCGCCAACATTGCGTTCCGCAGATTGTGGGCACCGCGCAGCGGGACTACGACGGGCACCCCTTCGACCACCATCTGCCCTTCTCCCTCCCCGGCGGTTCCCACTTCCCAGCTCGAGGCGCGCAGGTCACCCTCGCCCAGCCCCGCCGCGACGACAGATTGTGCGCGAGCGCGGGCCGCTGCGACGAGCGCCGTCTCGGAAGCCGGCACGATCCCAAGTGAGTCGCGTGTGAACACCGCGCTCTCCTCGGCCAGCACGCCCGCGAGATCGCCGAAACCTTCCAGGTGTTCTTCGCCGATCGACGTGACGACCGCCACGTCGGGCTCCGCGATCGCCCGCAGGATCGCGACCTCGCCGTGCGCATTCGTGCCCATTTCGATCACGGCCACGTCCGCCGCGTCAGGGATGCCGAGCAACGTCAGGGGCACACCGACGCGGTTGTTGTAGTTGGCCGTGGTCGCGTGTACGGTGAGCGCCGCACCCAGCGCGCCACGCACCAACTCTTTGGTGGTCGTCTTGCCATTTGATCCAGCGATCGCGATGACGGATTTCCCCCAGGCGCGGCGGCGATACCGCGCCAGTTCTCCGAGCGCGACCAATGTATCGGGCACGGCAAACACCGGGACGCCAAGCCCTTGCGCTCGTTCAGGTCTCGAAACGACGACAGCGCTGGCCCCCTGCCGCACGGCGGCCGCGAGGAAATCGTGGCCGTCGAACCGCTCGCCGTCCAGCGCGACGAAGATATCCCCGTCGCCGGCGGTCCGGCTATCGGTCGCAACGCCGCGAAGGCCGGCCCCGCCAGTACGGCGCGTGGCGTCGAGCACACCCCGGCGCGACGGCGGCGCCGAGTGTCCGCCCGCTGGCCCGCCGGCCAGAGCCGCTGCGACCCGGTCGAGCGTCCAGAAACCGGGCGAGCGGGCTGGCACGAGCGGGTCGTCGCTCACCTGCCGGCGTACGCGGCGCGCACGATCTCGCGCTCGTCGAAGGGATATGCGGTGGTCCCGCGCACCTGGTACGTCTCGTGGCCTTTGCCGGCGAGCACGATCAGATCCTGGGGTCCGGCCATCTCGATCGCGCGCGCGACGGCGCGCTCGCGATCCTCCACCCGCTCATGCGCCTTCGTCATCCCCTGCTCGATGTCGTCGATGATCCGCTCCGGGTCCTCGGTGCGGGGGTTGTCGCTCGTGACGATTGCGATGTCCGCGAGCCGGTCGACGATCGCGCCCATTTGGGGGCGTTTCCCACGGTCGCGGTCCCCACCCGCCCCGAAGACTACGATCAGCCGCCCCGCCGCGAACGGCCGCACCGCCTGCAACGCGCGCTCGAGGGCGTCGGGCGTGTGCGCGTAGTCGCGGAGCACGGTCGGTGCGTCGTGGAGCACTTCCAGCCGTCCCGGGACCTGCGGCACCACGGACAGGCGCGCCGCGATCGTCGCGGGCGAGACCCCAAGGGCCCACGCCGCGGCGCCGGCGGCCAGCGCGTTGGCGACGTTGAAGTCGCCGATCAGCGGCAGATGCACCGGCAACGCGGAGTGGCCGCCAATGTCGAGATCCCACTCGCTGCCCCGCGGCCCGAAGCGGATTCCCGTCGCCCGTACGTCGGCGGCGGAATCGCCCGCCGAATACCAGATCGTGCGCGCCGTCCGAGGCAGCTGCCTCCAGGCACTGTCGTCGGCGTTCGCCACACAGGCGCCGGTGGGACGCAGATACGAGAGCAGCTTGGCCTTCGCGGCGAAGTACGCGCCCATCGTCCGATGGTAGTCGAGATGGTCACGCGTCAGGTTCGTGAACACGGCCGCGTCGAGCGACACGCCCGCGATGCGCCGCTGGTCGAGACTGTGCGACGATACCTCCATCGCCAGCGATGTGACGCCCCGGTCCACGAGCGCCCGCAGCACCCGCTGTAGCTCGACCGGACCCGGCGTCGTCAGGCCGCCGCCTCCAGGCAGCGGTTCGCCGGCCGATCCAATGAAAACACCAATCGTCCCGATCGATGCGCTGCGTGCGTCGGGCTCGTCCAGGAGATGGCGGAGAATCCCGACCGTCGTACTCTTACCGTTCGTCCCGGTGACCGCGACTGTCGCGCGAAGGGCGGCCGCCGGCTGCCCGTTCGCCACCGCCGACGCGAGGGAGGCCGCGACCCGCGCGTCCTGCACCACAAAGGCCGGCAAGTCCGTCGCGCTCGCGTCCTCGAGGATCGCCGCCACCGCGCCCGCCTGCCGGGCCTCGCCCAGGTACTCGTGGCCGTCGCGCGCGGTGCCGCGCACGGCGACGAATAGCGTGCCGGGGCGCACGGCCCTGCTGTCGTCCGTGATGGATGTGAACCCGGCCGGCATCTGACCCCGCTCGGCGGTCAGAATCCCCGCGGCCCGGAGTGCACCGGCGACTGCCCGGGCGCTCACACCCGGCGCGTCGGGGTCTCCCGGCCGGGCACGGCCTGCGTTGCTGCCCTCGTTGCTGCCCGCGTTGTTGCCCGTGTTGTTGCCCGCGTTGTTGCCCCGGGTCACGCGCCGTCCCCGAGACGGACGACAGTGCCCGTGCGCACGGTCGTGCCGGGCGCCGGATCTGTCGTGCCGCGCGGGGCGGTCGTCAACTGAACCTCCAGCCCGGCGCGATGCAGCGCGTGCACGGCCGCTCGCAGCGTCCACCCGCGGAGATCCGGCACCACCACCGTCGTCTGGGCGGCACGGACCGCGACGGCGAGCGGGCGGTCGACCGGTACCACCGTACTCTGCCCGGTGGCGGACGCCGTGCGGATGCTGTCGAGGACCCCGGCCGTATCGGCCGGTGCGACGGCTGGCGCCACCGACAGCGATGTGCCCTCGTCCGGAACGGTGGCCGAAGGACGGCGGTCTGCCGCCAGTACCGCCCGGTCGAGCGACGCATCCCTCGCCGCGAGCGCGGATTCGAGGATGACTTTGAAGAGCGGAGCCGCGGTCTTGGCGGCGTAGTAGCTGCCGGACGGGTCGTCGAGCTTCACGAGGATCACGTATTGGGGGTCGCGCCCTGGGAAGAGACCGACGAACGACGCATTGTATTCGTTGCGCCCATAACCGGCGCCGTACTCGGTCCGCCGCGCCGTACCGGTCTTCCCCGCGACGATATACGACGGTAGATCGGCCTCCGACGCCGTGCCATTGGCGACGGTGGCGATCAGCATCTCTCGCAACTGGCGCGCGATCTCCACCGTCATGAGGCGGCGCACGACACGGCGCTGGCGGCGATATACCACCGAGCCGTCGGGGCGCCGAATCTCGCGCACCAGGACTGGCTCGAGGAGCTCGCCCCCGTTGGCGATGGCGGCATACGCCAGCGCCATCTGCAGCGGGGTGACCGCCACCTCGTAGCCGATCGCCAGCGAGACCGGGGTCTGCTTGGACCAGTGGGGCGGATCCGGGAGTGTCCCGGCGGCCTCCCCGGGGAACGGCACCCCGGTGGGCGATCCGAAGCCGGCGTCGCGCAGGGCTTCATATTCCTGCCGGGGCGACAGCCGCTCGGAGAATTGCGCGATGCCGACATTGCTCGACAGGCGGATCACGTCGCGAAGCGTCATCGACGCTTGCCGGTGCTCGTCCGTGATCGTCCGGCCGTTGATGGTCAGCTTTCCCAGGTGCGTATCGACGACATCCGCCGGCGCTACAAGGTCATGGCCCAGCAGCCCCGCGGCGATGAAGGGCTTCATCGTGGAACCGGGCTCGTAGGGCTCCGTCAGCGTCGTAGCGGCGTCGCCGCCGAACGTGCGGCGCCGGCTCGCGAGAGCGAGAATCGCTCCATCATGGGGGTCGAGCACGACGACGTCGCCTCCACTCGCCCCCATGCGCAGGACGGCATCGGCGAGCGCCCGCTCACAGATCTCCTGCAGCGCATCGTTGATCGTGAGGACGACGGCGTCTCCGGCCCGTCCGTTGCTGGCTGGAGCGGACGGCGATTCGAGCGGCCGTCCCAGCGCATCATGCAAGACCACACCGCTGCCCGGATCCCCCCGGAGGACGCTGTCGAGGCCGGCCTCGAGCCCATCGATCCCGTTGCCACCCGGGCCGACGTGACCAGTGATGGCCGCGACGCCACCGGGGTCCAGCGCGATGCGTTCGGCGACCGGGGTCACGTAGACGCCGCGAATCGCCGCCGCGGCAGCCGCGTCACCAGGGAGCACCCGGGTAGGCAGGTCGATCCAGCGGCGGTGCGGGTCGGTGGCGAGCCGAACCCACGGTGCGTCGACGCCAGCCCGCGTGAGGGCGCGCGACAACACCGCGCGGTCGTGAATCTCGCCGGGTGCGACCGCCAAATGCACCAGCGACCGGCTGATGGCGAGTGGCCGGCCAGCCGCATCGAGGATCGGACCGCGCGCCGCAGCCGGCGCCACCGCGGTCTGGTGCTCGCGGGCCGCGTGCGCCGCCCAGGTGCGTCCCTCCCACAGTCCGACGTAGGCCGCCCGCGCCACAAGCGCGATCGCGAACGCGATCAGCGCCAGGTGGATCACCCCCGTCCGGCTACGGCGCAGCACGATCGCGCGGGGCGCCGCCCGGCGCCGGTGGTGCGGGAAGGACGATGACTTCGCTGTCGGGAGGCACGTGCATGTCGAGCCGGCTCTCCGCGACCGGCCCCAGACGCCCACGCCCGGCTTCATCGCGCACGACGCGCTCCAGCGCCGCCTTCTGCGCCTCGAGCTGCATCCGCTGGCGGTCGAGGGTGCGCAACTCCACGCCCTGCGTCACGCCGTATCCGCGGCGCCAGATGACGACGGCGGCGACCATCACGAACCCGACGAGCCCAGCCGCGACGATCGAGCGGCCCCGCCACCGCCGGGCGGGCTCGGAGTGCCTCTTCTCGGTGCGCCTCTTCATGATGCGCGCCGCCACACGCGCAGCTTCGCGCTCCGGGCGCGGGGGTTGCGCGCGACTTCCGCCGGCGTCGCGACGACGGCCCGCCGCGTGATGACCTCACCCATGGCGATGCCCCCGCAGGTGCAGTGGATCTGGCGCGGTGGACAGCGGCACGCCTGGCTCCACTCGCGGAAGGCGTGCTTCACGACGCGATCCTCCCCGGAATGATAGGCGATCACTGCGAGTCGCCCTCCCGGCGCGAGCCGGTCGCGCAGGAGAGGCAGCGCTGCCGTGAGCGCAGCGATTTCATCGTTCACCGCGATCCTGACAGCCTGAAAGAGCCGCGCGAAGTCCGGCGGCCCGGTGCGCGGGCCGAACGCGCCCCGGATCGCCCCCACCAGGTCATCGCTCGTCGCAAATGGCCTCGTTGCGCGCCGCCGTACGATCTCCCGCGCCAACCGCCCGGCACGGGGCTCATCCGCATAGGTCCGGAAAATCGCAATCAGATCCAATTCGGATGCCGTGTTCAGCAAGCCGGCCGCATCGGGCTCGCGGCCAGCGCCGGACGCGCCCGCACTGGCCGGTGCGACTGTCTCTGGCGGGGTCTCCTCCGAGGCCTGCTGCCGTGCCATGCGCATGTCGAGAAGCGCACCCGGGCGAAAGGTAAAGCCGCGAGTCAGGTCGTCGACTTGATGCGACGAGACTCCAAGGTCGAGAAGCATCCCATCATAGTGGATGCCACGCAACTCGGATACGGTATCCAGCGCGGCGAAGTTCGCGGTGAATGCCCGGAACCGTCCTGCCGCCTCCGCACCGTTCAACCGGGCGCGCGATGCGCGAACGGCCTCCGGATCGCGGTCGAGCGCGTCGACGGTGGCGCCTGCATCGAGCAGAGCGGCCGCGTGGCCGCCGCCGCCGAGCGTCCCGTCGAGAATCCGCGGGGCACCAGCGAGCGCAGCGACGATCTCCGAAACGAGAACCGGGGCGTGGTACGTACTGTCCCACGCCCCGGTCTCGTCCGGCATTGTCGGTGTGGCCGCTATTTACAGAACTTCTTGACCTGCTGGTCGACCGACGGCATGTACTTCGTGACCGTCGTCATCATCTGCGCGGCTGCCTGCGGCTGCACGCTGGCCCCCGCGTGGAGGTCGATCAGCGACTGGGTCCAGTTCGCCTGCACCAGCTTGGCGAGGTCGCAACTCTTGTTCTTGACCGCGTCCTGATCGGTGACCGCGCCGATCGTGAATCGCGACGTGCCGAGCAGGAACTTGGCCGGATCGCTCGGCACCAGTGAATCGGCATAGGCCAGGTACCGGATCGCGACACCAAGCGTGTCGGAGTTCTTGCTCGCGGATCCGCGCCGGTACCACGAGTTGCCCTGCGACAGCGCAAACCGTGTGACGTTCGACGCCGAATCGCCGTTGGCCACCGCCTGATGGAGCGCCCACAGCGCACTGTCCGGGTGGCCGGTGTTCACGTACGCGGTGAAGAGCTGTTCCCAGCCCGACGGCGATTTCGGATTCGCGGCGAGCAGCTTCTTGAGCGCATCGGTGGCCTGCTGCGTCTGCCCTGACGCGAGCAGCGCCTGGATCTGGAACTGCTGCAGCGTCGAGTTGTTCGCGAACTTCGCGAGACCACGGGCTGCCGTCTCGGCCGCCTTCTGGGGCTGGCTGTCCGACAGATAGGCCGTCGTCTGGCGATCGAAGAAGAGCGTATCGGCGAACGCGGTGTCAGCCTTGATAGCCTCCTCGCCGACCGGGATCGCGTCGTGATAGTGCTTGGACACGATCAGCAGCCGGTATTGCAGCCCGATGAGTTTCGGATCGCCTGGATTGTCCTTGACCGCCTGGGCGACGATCGGCAGGGCCGCATCGGCGTGCCCGCTCTGGACGATCTTGGTGACGACATCCTCGACGAGGATCGTGTTCGACGGGTCGGCGGAGATCAGCTCGCTCCAGGCCTTGACCGCTTCATCCATGTTCTTCTGGTCGTAGTACGCCTGGCCGGCCAGCTCCAGGGCCCGATGGTTGTGCGGATCGGACGCCAGGATTTCCTTGACCACCGTGATCACGGAATCGGGGGGCGCTTTCATCGCGACGAACGTATTCGCGATGCACAGCCGGGCGAGCGTGGACGGCGGATACAGCGCGATGGCGGCGCGCCCTGCGACGAGCGCGTCCGCATACTTGCCGTCACGGGCCGAGTTGAAGCACTTGGTCTCACCCGGCAACTGCTTCATTGCCGCCTGGACGTCCTTCGAGACCTGCTTGGCGGCGGCGCCGGCTTTGGGTGCCTCTGCCGGCGGGAGCGGCTGCGCGGCGGAGACGTCGCGGGCCAGCACGAGGCGGAGGTCGAGACGGACGCCCGTCGCTGTCTTGGTCGCCGTGCCATCGAGATAGGCGTCGCCACGAAGATTCTGGGCGAGCTGCTTGGCTTCCGTCGGCGCGATCGGCGAGCAGGGAGTAAAGCCCGACGCTTTCAGCGTCGCATCGATGTGGTCCCTGGGCAGGATCCAGAGCTTCTTGGTGTCCGCGTCGTCGTCGAGCCGGTCCCGGACTTCGTTGGCCGCGTCGCAGCCCAGGATCTTGTCGGTGCTGACGAAGGCCGGAACGACCAGCAGCTGGAGAGCATCGGGGCCGGGTACGCGCTGCGGGGGCTGCGCCCGGAGGGCCAATACCCCGAACGACAGGGTGGCGGCAACTGCGGCACCCGCCCGTGCAAACCACACGGCCGCGCGCGCAGCGCGAGGACTACCGGTCACTGGCAAACCTCCACAATGAGTGAACACCCAACTCCGCGGTCGCACGTGCATCGGTCCAGCCACCGCCCAAACTCACGCTCCATGGGCGAAGAGGGACTCGAACCCCCGACTTCCTGCGTGTAAGGCAGGCGCTCTAACCAACTGAGCTATTCGCCCTCGCGATCAGACTGGTCGTGGACGCGAAACGTTCCGCCGGGAAGCGGTGCCTGGCGCACGAGCCGCACGACACAAGTCTAGCTCAGAATCGCGATGGGTATGAAAATACAATATCCCGCGATGAGCAGGATGGGGGCAAGCGTCTCGCCGCCGCGCGCCAGATCCGTATAGCCCAATACGATGGCCGCAAATGCCACGGCCCACCAAATGGCACCTCGCAGCCACGGCCGCGACCCACTAGTGGCGTCCCGCCGCGATACTCCCGCGTCACGATCTGGCACACTGCCCCGTTGTGGCACGCAGTAGAGTAGACCGCCCCGAAAACGGTGTCAAGCGAGTGGGCCGCTGGCGGGAGGCGCGGCGTCGGTCGCGTGCGAGCGTGCCGGCTCCGCTCCCGCCGATAGCGCCGCCGCCACCGCGGCGGTGGCGGCGGCATCAGCCGCTCGTTCGGCCGATCGTAACACGGCCAGCCGGGCGCGATCACGCCGCCGGCGCGCGACGTAGAGTGGTGCGAGGAGCGTCAGAAACACCAGCATCGAGAACGCGAGGTCGGACGCGATGGCGAGCGCCCCATAGCGGCGCCGGGTCTGTGACCGCCATCGCGCCTCGAAAACATCGAGCGGTTCCCCATATGCCCGGCGAACCGCCTGATCGAGCGAGCCCGTCTCCCTCCAGTATTGCAGCAGCAACGACAATCCGCGGACGCTGTCGAGGGCCGCGAGATCGGCGACCGCCCGGTGGGCCAGCGCATAGCTGGCCGTCGCCTCTCCCTCGCCTCCCACCAGCCCGCTGTCCAGCGACGCCAGCGTCGGCGCGCCGTGGAGTGCCAGCGCGATGTTGGTTGCCAGTGCCTCGTCGCGGCCGCTCTCTCCGGCGGCGTAGCTCGCGTAACCCTCGTCGAACCAGCGCGGCGGGAGCTCGTCGAGATACTCGTGGAGCGCGAGATGCGCGAGTTCGTGGCGCAGGGTCGATTCGGGGTCGCCCGCCGCCGATGTTGCGGCCCTGCCCTGCACGATGATGCGTTGCGACTGCGGGATCGCGACTGCCGCACCCCACTCCGGCACCGTTCCGCCAACCCACGTGCGGAAATGCGCCGCGTCGGGCGCAACGATGATGACGACGTGCGAATGCGGTCGGGGGAGTCCGGGAAACGTGTCGTGGCGAACCGCCAGATCCAGCAGAGACCGCGCGAGCCGCTCGTCGGCTCGTCCCGCGAAGACGGAGAATCGCCCTGCGTCGAAACGCATCGCGGTATCGTCCGTGAAGTCTCCCGCCGGATGCCCTCTGGTATTCCCGGCCGCCTGGCCAGGGGCCGATCCTGGTATCGCAATCGCGACGAGGATGGCGAGGCAGACCCCCCGGAGCCGCCGGGCATGCCACCACGCTGGCCGGGTCAGGCCGCCCGGGGCGGCTCTCCTCCAGTGGCAACCGTCTCGAGTACCTCCGCGCAACGCTTGCCCCATGGATTGAACTTGTTGGCGGCATGTCCCGCGCGCCACGCATCGATCGCGCCGTCCCGGTTGCCCCCGAACCACCGCGCCCGGCCGAGCTCGTAGGACGCCTCGATCAGGTTGGGGCCCAGGACCAGGGTCTTCTGGAAGAAGGTCTCCGCATCTTCGTACATCTCGCGCTCCAGATAGACCAGTCCGAGGTAGAAGTGCGCGTAGAGCGTCGCCTTCTTGTCGTTGTCGAGGCGGATCGCCTTCGAGAGATGCTCGATGGCTTCCCCGAAGATGCGCTTCTTGAGGCAGATGTACCCGACGTTGATCCGCGCCAGCGCGTTCGCCGGCTGCCGCATCAGCACGTGCTGGAAGTTGAGCAGCGCGTCGTCGTACTTCTCCTGCAGCATCTGCGCCCACCCCAGCAGCGACTCGGACTGCGGATCGTTGGGCGCGAGTTGGAGGGCCCTGGTGAGCGCCGCTTCCGCACCCTCGTAGTCGCCCAGCGAAATCCGGCTCCACCCTTTTTCCACGAATGTCGACGCGCCCAGATGATCGGCGTGAACGAGCGGCCGCTCTCCGCTGAACTGGGGCGCAGTCGTCGCGACATCGCTGCGCTGTGCCGTCTTCCATTTGTCGACCAGCCGCCGGACTTCCTCTTTGAGCGCGGCCAGCTCGCCAATCTCGTGGTCCACCGACCGGTATAACGCGATGATCTCGGCCTTGAGCTGCGCCCGAGGTCCTTCTCCGATCCCTTCGCGCCCGTCGAGCCTGCCCGCGATGTCGGCGCACTGGCGACGGAGATCGGTCACACGGCTGGCACTCAGCACGGCCATCTCACCCATGGACCGTCACGGGAGCCGTCGTCGCTGACGTCGCGATCGACGCCGATGACCCGGCCAATTCACCGAGGGCCAGCCGCTCGGTCGCCGAAAGAATCCGGTCCGCATCGAGGAGCATGACCAGTTTGCCATCGCGTCGCACGATGCCCCTCAGGTAGCCGGCTGCGAGCCCGCGAAGCAGCGGCGGTGGCGGATCGAGACGCCCGGGCTCGAGCACGCTGACATCGAGTACGGCGTCGACCACCGCCGCGACCCAGCTCCCGGCCACGTTGAAGACCAGCACGCGAGTCTCGTTGGTCGGTGCCGCCGCCGGCAGCTCGAACCGGGCCCGGAAGTCGATCACCGGCACGACGCGCTTCTGGTATTCGAGCACGCCGCTGATCCACGGCGGCATGTTGCGCACAGGCGTGATGGCCGTGGGCCGCAGCACCCGCTCGACCGCGCGGACATCAGCGGCAAAGAGATCCTGCTCGATGCGGAACGTTACGATCTGGGCAACCGTCCCTCGCACATCGGCGCGAGCCGGCGCGGCGATAGCCGGCGTGGCGATAGCCGGCGTGGCGATAGCCGGCGTGGCGGCGACTGGCGTCGCGGCGACCGGCACTCCCCCAATTGGCACTCCACCGGCGGGCGCTCCGCCGGCCGGAACTCCCCCGGCGGTTGCCGGCGCCGCCGCGGCGCCTGAACGCCCAGTGCGCGTCTTCTCCTTTCCGGCGGCCCCGCGTCGCGTGACCGCTCCTGCGCCACCGCGCCGGGTCATCGCGTCTCCTCGCGCTGGGGGTCGGCGTTCGCGGTGCACGCCGCCAGGAACTCGCCCGCGTGCAGCAACGTCGTCAGCTCGGTGCCCGATGCCGATACGCCGCGAACAAATCCCTCCGTGCACGGAGTGCCACCGATATCGCCCCAACCGCGTTCGTCGATCGCCGTCACGCCAGACGCCTCGTCGACAGCGATCACGACGCGCCGGCCTGACGCCTTCAGCGTCCGTCCGACCCACGCGATGATCGCGACGGCCGGCTCGGCCAGCCGGACGTTGAGTGCCGCGGCAGGCGAATAGACGGGGATCAGGGATCCGCGCAGATCACAGACGCCGAGTTGGTCGCGCGCCATCGCTGGCAGGGGCGTGATCGGTGGCATGACGCTGATTCCCTCGACCGCTTCGACGCTCATCGCGAACCGCTCGGTGCCCACCCGAAAAACGAGGAGTTCATTGGTCGTGTCGGCCGAGATGGCCTTTCCAGGACCCCAACCGATGAAACCCTCATCGACCGGCCTCGCCTGGCCGAGCCCCTCATCGGCGGGCGCGTCCTGGACGAACCCCTGCGGGAGCCGTCCCGTCGCCGCGGCCGTCACGTCCGCGCGCCCCGCAGCGCGTGATACGCGCGCCCGGATTCCAGCAGCTCACGCAGCGCGACTGCTACGTCCGGTAACGCGGCCACCCGATCTGCCCCTGCCGTGGCCAGTGCAGCCTGCGGCATGCCGTATATGATCGAGGTCATCTGATCTTGGACGACGGCCTGCCCACCGGCGTCTCGCACCGCACGCAGCCCTTCGGCGCCGTCTCGCCCCATACCCGTCAGCACCGCGCCGACCACGCGGGACCCAAAGGCTTGCGCGGCAGAGCGAAAGAGCGGGTCAGCGGCCGGCCGGACCCCCCAGATCGCCGGGCCCGCGTCGAGCGCGAGGGTCGGCCCGGCGGCGCCCCGCGCCACCCGCATGTGGAACCCCCCGCGGGCGATGTATACGCGGTTGTGCTGGATCGGCATCCCTGATTCGGCCTCGCACACCCGCAACGTGCTCAGGGCATCGAGCCGCTGCGCCAGGCTTTTGGTGAAGCCGCCCGGCATGTGCTGCACAATCAGGACGGCGGCTCCGAGATCCGCGGGCAGTGCCGGTACGATCTCGGACAATGCCCGCGGCCCTCCCGTCGATGCGGCGATGACCACCACCCACGCCGCCGTATCTGCGACGAGCGGCTCGCCCGTCAGCGTCCCCACCGGCGGCCGCGCAAGCACGCTGACGCCCTGCAGGTTGACGCACGATGCCGCGCGCAGTGCTCCGACCAGCTGTTCGCGAACCGACGACAGATCGAGGCTGAGCGGCCCCATCGGCTTGCGCACGAAGTCCACCGCCCCGAGCTCCAGCGCGCGGATCGTCAGATCGGCGCTGCCCGGCGCGCCCGCGGCGCTCAGCATCACGACCGGCCGGGGAGTCTCCGCCATGATGTAGCCCAGCGTCTGCAGCCCATCGAGCTCCGGCATCTCGATGTCGAGCGTCACGATGTCGGGTTCGAGGGCGTGGATCTGCCGGAGCGCGTCGAGGCCGTCTCGGGCGGTACCGACGACCCGGAACTCCTGGGATGCCGTTGCCACGACGTCGCTGATGACGCGCCGCATGAACGCGCTGTCATCGACGACCAGGACGGTGCGCACGCGCTGCCTCGGCGACACCGCCGGCAGCGGCGCGACCGGCGTCGGGCTAGAGGACATGCTCTCCCCGGTTCAGCGATCGCACCACGAGGCGCCCATCGCGCACGTGCAGGAAGACGCTGCGGCCGTAGTCACCGCCCGTGTCCTGCGCCGCGATCCCGATGCCGGCCACGCCAAGGGCCCGCCGCACCGCCTCGACGTTTCGCTCGCCCATGTTGACGCCGCCGGACGGTAGCAGCGCACCGAACATGCTCGCCCCGCCGGCCAGCTTGGCCGTGAATGGCCCGGTCGCGCCGAGTTTCCGCATCTCCTCCAGCAGGAGCGGGACCGCGGTGCCCGGAAACTTCGCGCGGTTGTCGCGGTCGCGCGACATGCTCTCACTCGGCAACAGCACGTGCGCGAGGCCCCCGACCGCCGTCGCCAGATCGTGCACCGCGATCGCCACGCAGGATCCCAGCCCGAGGGTCGAGATGACGGCATCGCCGCGGGCGACCGCGTACGCCGCGACGTTGACGCGGATCTGCTCGATCATCGCGCGATCCCGGCGCGCGCCCCGCGCCCCCGGGTGGCCGTGGCCGGATCAAACACGGCTGAAGATCCGCTCGCGCGCGTCGACCGGCGCGAAGAGGTTGCGGGTCGGCCCGAGCAATGTCTCGACTTTCCCGAGCACGAGAAAGCCGCCGGGCACGAGCGCAGCGTGGAACCGGGCGAACAACGCTTCCTGCGCGGCGCGGTCGAAGTAGATGATGACGTTGCGGCAGGCGATCAAATGCTGGCCGCCGGGGGCCGGATCGCGAATCAGATCGTGCCGGGCAAACCGGACGAGTGCCCGGATCCGCCGGTCGACTTCGGACGGCGTGCCGTTACTGAAATACTCCGCGCGAAGACCCTTCGGTGTATCCGCGAACGCGGCGTCGGGATACGTGCCGCGATTCGCGGCTGACAGACTCTCGCGATCGATGTCGGTACCGAGCACCCGAATGCGGTCGGCACGAGCGACGTCGTGCTGCTCCACGGCGTAAGCGTGAAACAGTGCCGCGAGCGAGTACGGCTCTTCCCCGGACGCGCACCCGGCGCTCCAGATGTGCAGCGCGTCGGTGGGAAGCTTCCACAACGAAGGCACGACGGTGCGAGACAGGGCCGAGAACGCGTCCCAGTTCCGGAAGAACTTCGTGACGTTGATGGTCAGCGTGTCGAGCAGCGTGTCGTACTCGCGAGGGTCGCTCTCCAGCAGCCGCGCGTAGTCGGCGTACGTCGCGATGCCCTTCGCCCGAAGTCTGACCGCAATCCGCCGGCGGAGGCATTTCTCCTTGTAGCTGTGGCAGACGAAGTCCCGCTCGCGCGCGATCTTGGCCAGCAGCGCGGCGAAATCGGCCGCATCGCTGGCGGGCGCTTTGGCCGCCTGGCCGGGCGTGGCGCCCTGCGCGGAATCGCTCACGCCCGAGCCCGTGTCGCGCGACGCACCGTCTCGAGATTACTCCGGATGATCGCACTGTCCGGGTCGAGTTCCAGTGCCCGCTCCCAGGCTTGCATCGCGCCGGATGCGTCGCCGCGCCGATACTGGATGTTGCCCATCTTGAAGTACAGATCTTCGCCCAGCTCCGGGTTGGCGCGCGCGGCTCGCTGGTAGGCGTCGAACGCATCGTCGTACCGCGCGATGCGATAGGCGTAGTCACCGGCGTTCTTGTGCAGTTGCGCGAAGCCGGGCGCCTCCTGCAGGCCGCGCTCGGCCGCGAGCGCCGCGTCGGCATAGCTGCCGCGGCGCTCCAGGATGGTGGCGAGGTTGTTGTAGAGCGGCGCGGCGTGCGGATGATATCCGACCCCTTCGCGGAGCAGTGCGATCGCGCGATCGAGCTCTCCCCGCATCGCGGCGGCGAGTCCGGCGTAGTGGAACCAGGCCGGCGCTGGCGGCCGGACGCCCCAGAGCGACCGTGCGGCGGTGAGGAGGGCGTCCGCATCGGCCACCGCGCCACGGCGGAGCGCCAGCACACCCAGCGACATGCGCACGCGCGCGTCATCCCGCCCTCCGCGGGTCGTCGCCTGCTCCAGCGCGGCCTGCGCCTCGTCGTAGCGCCCGAGGCGCTCCAGCGCATAGGCGAGATTGTGGAAGATGGCCGGCCGCGCGCCCGACATCGCCGCCGCCTCTTCGTACGCGGCGACGGCGGCCGGCCACTTGCCCTGGCGGATCAGCACCAGTCCCAGATAGAACGGCGCCCCGTGATCCGCCGGCCGCAGCTCCGACACGCGCCGGAACTCGCGGGTCGCCTCCTCGAACATGCCGGTCTTGTAGAAGGCGATTCCGAGGTTGCGGTGCTCCTCGACGCGCGCATCCGACACCGCGGGATCCGCCGTCTTGGTGCGTCCCACGCGGTGCACGAAGCTGGCCGACGCCAGGCCGTACAGCGCTTTCCCGACTTCGAACTCACCCAGCCCCGACTCGTCGACGATGGTCCGCACATCCCGGCGGCCGTCGAGAAGCGCCAGCACGGTGTCCTGGATCGGCGTGAACGTGACGCCGCTCTGCTGCACGTGCTCGCGATCGACGTCGAATACGACGTCGAAGCTCGGCACTTTGCGCTCGATCAGGCTCCACTCGTCGACCCGATGCGCACCCTCGAGCAGCAGGGACTCGGGGTTGATCGCGGCCAGATAGTCTTGCTCCTCGGGGCGGATGTCCGGCTCGAAATTGAACGTGCCCTGTGACCACGTGAAGAGGTAGTAGACGGCCTCTTCGATTTGCGTGCGCACCTGCTCGTGCAGGGCCTCGCGGCTCACGAGCCGCTGGCTCACAATGATGTCGCCGAGGCGGCGGCTGGGGTCGGCGGCTTGCATGCTGATCGCCGTGTCGAGCTGCGGGCGCGTGAGCAACCCGGCCTTGACGAGGAGGTCGCCGAGCCGGTCGCGCCGGTTCACGATGGAGGCATAGGCGATCCGGCCGCGGTCGAAATAGATGTAGCCGAAGTTGTTGCGATGGGTGACGCTCAGGCAGCCGGTCTTCTTGCCCATCGCCAGTAGCTGCAGAACGTCGGGCAGGCTCGCCTCGCGGAGACTCCCGCGTATGGCCATCAGCGGAACTCCTCGATGACCCGCCCCTGCGCATCGGGCCAGTCCCAGACCACTTTCTCGTCATCGAGAAAAAACGGATCTTCGGCCTCGATGGAGGTAACCACCATGCCCCGCGATGTCCGGCGCGCGACCACCGAGACCGGAAGCGGCTCCTCCGGCTCAGCCGCCTCTGTCGGGATGGCGCCGCCGGCATCCACCTCGTCCACGACGTCCACGAGGTCGATGACATCGGCCGAATCTCCCCCGTCCCCCGCACCGTTCGAATGGGCCGCATGATGGTCGCGACTATCCGAGATGGCGGCGTCCGGCTCCGCCCCGCCGCCGGCATCGGCCGGCGCCTGCGCGGATGCCACCAGCTCCTCAGCCTCGGCCACGCGCGCCGGGTCAAAGAAGATGTCCATCGCCGCGAGATCGGGATCCGCGGCCGCGGCTTCGCACTGAAGGGTCCGGAGCCTGGCCACGCACCGTTCATACGTCGCGATGAGGGCGCCGCTCCCGGGATCTGCGCCGGCACGCATCGCTCGCTCGAGGACCGCGGTGTCGTAACCCTCGGCCGCCCACCGCTGGGCCGCCTCGCCGATGCTCGAGCGCCACGGCTCGACGTGCCGGGCGACGACCGTCGCGACGTCCGATATGAAATTCAGGAACTCAGCCGCAGGTGGGGATGACACGGCACCGCTCGCGCGGGGCGCCTGGCCGGCGCCCTGGCCGACGCCGAGGCCGAGGCCGATTTCGACCACCAACCCGCCCGAGAGTTGGTCCGCAAGCTGCGCATCGATATCCACGATGTCACCCGGGGGCCGGTCGCCCGTGCAGGCGATCTGCCGGCCCGACGCGTGAAACTCCTCGCAGAGGCGCAACAGCTCGGCCTGCGCCTCGTGGCGGCCGGCCAGGAACTGCACGTCATCGATCAGCAGCAGGTCGGCGTCCTGAAAGTGCCGGTGAAACGCGGCCTGGTCCCCCATCGATACCGCCGCTTCGAGCTGGCGTACGAACTCGTCGACGGTGAGTGCGGCGACCCGCAGCGCCGGTTGCAACGCCAGCGCGCGAAGTCCGATCGCGGCCAACAGCTGCGACTTGCCTAGCCCGGGGGCACTCCAAATGTAGAGCGGATTGTAGGTCGAGCCGGGATTTTCCGCGACCGCCAATGCGGCGGCCACCGCGAGACGGTTGGCCGGTCCCACGACGATGTCGCCGAATTGGTGTCGCCTGTCGAGCTCCACCTGCTGCCTCGTCTTACCGGCGGCCGGAAGTGGTGCCTGCCGAGCTGGCCGGCGCCCGCACCGGGGCCTGCGCGACCGGACCCGCGCCGCCTGCGCGCAGGCCGGATGGCGGTGCGCCCGATGCGGAGCCGCTCAGCCGGCGGAGCACCAGCTCCGAGATGCCGCGTAGCGTCTCGAACACTCCCGGCCCCCGAAGCGCGTCGGCCGCGAACGCGGGCACGCCTCGGAAGTTGAGCGCTTCATCCATCGCCGGCACATCGAGGATGAGTTCCGGCGGCAGGTTCTGCTTGTTGTATTGCAGCACGAGTGGCACGAGCCGCGGGTCGATTCCGTGCTCGGCCAGGTTGGCATGCAAGTCCTGCAGACTCTCGATGTTCTCCTCGAGCTGTCGTGCTTGGCTGTCGGCCACGAATACCACGCCGTCCGCGCCCTGAAGTACGAGTTTGCGAGTCGTCTGATAGTAGACCTGACCCGGCACCGTGTAGAGCTGCATCTTGGTCGTGAAGCCAGAGATCGTACCGAGATCCAGCGGCAGGAAATCGAAGAACAGCGTGCGGTCGGTCTGCGTCGCGAGCGATACCATGCGGCCTTTGCGGTCGCTTGGAACCTGGCCGTAGATGTAGTGCAGATTCGTCGTCTTTCCGGACCGGCCCGGTCCGTAGTAGACGATCTTGCACGTGATCTCGCGCGTGGCGTAGTTGACGAGCGACACGGGGCTACCGGCGGAAGAGAAGCGTGAGGTTGCGATTCAGGTCCTGCTCGAACGTGTCGGCCAGGACGCCCTGGGGTGGCGTGCGTGCTCCGGGCGCTCCGGCCGCGAGACGCTCGCGCAGCTCGTCGAAATAAAGTTGGACAATGCCGATCGACGTCGCCTCGTCGAACACGGTGAGACAGAGCAGCGTGCCGCGCCGTGTCTCCGCCGGTGCGAGAAAGATCTGGCGTGTGGCGCCCGCATGGTGCAGGCCGGCGAACGGTTTGCCTTCGAGGAGTTTGCCGAGCTCGGCGGACGACGCGTGGATCGCCGCGGCCAATGCACATGCCGCCATGACGTCCATCGCCCGATTGAATCCGTGCTGGCCCAGTACTTGGCCGCTCGGGGTCAGCAGGAGCGCGAGCGTCACCTGCGCATCCTGCACGAAGCTTCGCAGCGGCGTCTCCACCCACCGTTCGACGACGGCGACGGTCATGCCAGCGTCTCCGCCGCCTGCAGCAGCGCACTCCGCAGCAGCCCTACGCTCGACCGGCCGTCAGTGATCAGCACGACGACCAGATCGCCGCGTCCCGCCATGCAGAGACGCCCCTCTGCAGCGGCCAGCTCGACGTACGCGACCGGACCCAACCCCGCGGCCTCCGCCGAGAGACGAGCCTTGCGGTAGATCGATGCCGCCAATGCGGCGACCACGCTCGCGCGAACGCCGAGCTGAACCTGCGTATCCACGACGATGCCGTCCCGTTCGCTCACGACAAGGCCGCCCTGCACGCCCCGTTGCCGCGTGAAGGAGTCGAGCATTTCCACGAACGCCGGCATCAGCGCCCCGTCCCGGTCTGGCCGGCACTGCCCGCGAGCCACGCGGCGCCGCGCTCGCTGACCCGGCGCAGCAATCGGCGCACCAGGCCCAGCGGCACGGTTCGCGCGGCTGCGACTAGCGCGATCGCGATCTCACCATCCTGTGAGACCGGTGACATCGCGATGGCCGCGACTTCGGCCTCGAACACGATCGATGACCACTCGCCGAGCCCGAGGTGCCGCATCGCCCGATGGGCCTCATCGCTGACGCCACTGAGCGCGCCACCGACCTCCTGCGCCACATCGCGGCCATCGGCTACCACGTAGGCGCCCGCCAGCACGTAGCCGTGCGGGTCGAGCAGGAGCGCCGTCTGCTCGCCGTCGCCCAGCAGGTCCGCAAAGAGGTCACGCGCGTCCAGCGACGCGCTGGTCGCAGTCGCGAACGCCAGCTCCGGATCCTGTGCGGGCGCAAGGGCCGGTTGCGCGGCAGGTGCGACGGCGCCGGCGTGTCCAATCATCGGTGCGGCGTGTTCCGGGCGACTGGAGCGGTTGTCTTCCTGTGGGACCCGCAGTCGCGACAATGCGGCGTCGATCGTTGGATCGCCGGGGTCGGCGGCAACGGCGGCGACCAGATACCGCTCGGCTTCGGCCGCCCGGCCGCTCTGGAAGCACGCGAACCCCATGCCCTTGAGGGCGCCCGCATGGTGCGGGGCGACCCGCAGCGCGACACTCCATTCGTCCATCGCGTGCTCCAATTCTCCCCGGTCGGCGTGGATGCGCGCCAGAAGGTCGTGCGCGTCGGCGTCGTACGGATGCCGTTCCAGACCGCGCGTCGCGACTTTGAGCGCCGGCTCGAGCTGCCCTCGACGCCGCAACGCGTCACCGAGTGGCACGAACACCATGCTCGCGGGATCTCGCGCCAACTCTTCGCTCCAACGCCTGATCTCATCAGACACCCGAGTGCGCCTCCAGCGCGGTGCACAATACAGTTGCCGAGGCGATCGCATCGCGTACGACGGCGACGCCAGGTGCCCCCGCCGAAGATTGCTCCAGATACTTCTGCCAGCTCGCGACGGCCTCTCGGAAATCTCCGCGGCTCGCGGCCGCATATCCGAGCTCGAGATGGACGTCTGGCAGACCAGGTGTGGCTTCCGCCGCGCGGCGCAACTCGTCTGCGGCTTCGCCGTACCGCCGCAACCTGCGCAGCGCCTGCGCTGCCATGATCCGCGGCGCGGACTCGTCCGGTGCCGCACCGATTGCCCGCCGCGCCGCATCGAGCGCTTCGTCGGGCCGGCCCGCGGCCAGCGCTTCGCGCGCAGTCGCCAACTCCCAGTTGGGATCGGCGGCTCCGCCTGCGCTCGTCGCGCCGGCGCGCGCGGTTCCCTGGTCGCGTAATTCCACTACTCCCGTCGACACTAGACCATACATGACTTTGGCGACTTCGAAGTCGCTCCGGCCCAGCGTCGCTGCCAGCCCGCGAAGATCCGTCAGACCATCGATCGCCGCGAGGACTTCCCATTCGCTCGGCAGCAGGTCGAGCCGGGTCGCGTGGTCGTCGGTGACCGTCGCCAGCACCGGGATGACCGCAAGACTCGGCACCTTGTCCACGATCCGTGACCATTCATCGAACCGCCGCGCCCCTTCCATGAGCAGTGATTCGGTCGAGACGTGGACGGGCGCATCGATGGGCATCGTGGCGATGTCCCGCTCCTGAAATGAGAAGAACCCATCGCGCCATGACATGAGGTCGAATACGACGGTCTCGACCTGGAGCCGGACCTGCCGTTCGAGTTCACGCGCCCCGACCACGCCGAGCGCTAGCAGGATCTCACCAAGACGACGGGTATCCCCGCCGGCCTGGAGGCCGCGAGCCCGGGCCAAATCCTCTTCCGTGATGCGCCCGGCCCGCACGAGGAGCTGCCCCAGTGGAGCGGGACTGCCCCGCATCGACGCCGACAGCACGCGGCCGCGCTCGAATACGACGGTTCCCTCGTGCTCGCGCGACTCGGACGTAATGCGCAGTGTCCCCGTCTTCCGGCTCAGATCCACCATCTGGAAGACGTCGTGGATGCTCAGCTCGCGCAGCGACCCTTCGATGGCCATCTATCGCCCCCCGCCCGCAACCGCGGCGACTCGCTTGCTCGTACGTGACGTACCGCCCGACACCCGGCCCGCAGGTCTCGCGCCCGCACCGGTGCCCGACACGGCCGCTGGCGGCGCGACGGTCACCGGCATGGACGTTCGCCCCCGCGGCGCGGCGCCGGCCGGCTGGCGAACGAAGATCTGCGCGAGGTCGGCTGCCGTCCGGCGATCGCGCCGAGCGCGAGCGGCAAACTCCCCGTCCGGATCGGTCGCAATCACCTGATCCCAGCGCTCGATCGCCTCGCGATACCGGTTGCGCTCGGCGAGCATCGCGCCTTGATAGTAGAGCGCTCCCGGATGCCCGGGCTCCACCACCAGCAGCCGTGCCCAGGCTTGGGCGGCATCACGGCGCCGTCCGCTCTCGAAGAGCAACTCGCCCAGTGCGAGCAGGGCGGTGGTGTGCGATGCATCCCGCTCGAGCAGATCCACGAGCAACCCCAGCGCCTCCGCGCCCCGGCCCATCGCGCGGCAGAGGTCAGCAAGGGCCAGGGCGGCATCGGCGTACGTCGGAACCTGATCGAGTGCCGCACGGAGCTCGGCTTCCGCGAGTCGCTGTTCGCCCGCGCCGATGAGCAGCATCGCCAGCTCGTACCGCACCACGGCGCGATCCGGATCCACGTCGAGCGCTTCGCGGTACGCGGACCGCGCCCGCTCCAGTTGTCCGGCGTCCCGCGTGACGTCTCCAATCATCTTGAGCACGTCCGCCCGGCGGGGTGCGACGTCGCACGCATGCTCCAGCGCGCCGAGCGCTCCCTCGACCTGGCCGGCGCCGGCGCGTGCCGCCGCGACAAGGAGCAGGACATCCACATCGTCAGGCGTCGCTGCCAGCAGCGTTTCGGCCAGCGGGCACGCCTCCGCTGCCCGATGCAACGCCACGAGAGCGCGGACCTCACCGGCGTCCGCACCCCGCGCATCACCGTCGACGCGCCGCGCATCGCGAAACCGCTCGAGCGCTTCACCGTAGTAACCCTGCCGCGCGAACACCTCTCCCATCAGGACCATCCCGGCCGCCCGATGCGCCCCGCGCATCAAGGCCCGGCCGATTTCCGACGCCGCGCGGTCGTACAGACCCTTCGAGAGGTAGTCGCGGGCCATCCCGTAGGGATCTGCCGCCGCATCGCCGCCGGCATCCGGCACCGCCGCGGGACTGAGCTCAGCGAACAGCGAGTCCAGTACGTTGCCGTCGAACGCGAAATCCGCGACCACCGGATGGTGCTGGTCCGCGGGCCCGCCCAGGTCCGGTCCGATCGAAAGATCCGGGTGCTCGTACTGAAAGTCGATCGCGAGCTCGAACTTCTGCGGCACGTAGTACGGATCGAGTTCCAGCGCGCGCTTGGTCTCGCGGAGTGCCGCGTCGAAGTCGCCGAGGTTGGAGAGGGCGAAGCTCAGGTTGTAGTGGGCCTCCGCACAGTCGGGACGGCTTTGCACGGCGCGGGCAAACGCATTGCGCGCCTCGGCAAACCGCCGCAGTTCCGTCAGGACGAGCCCGATCCCGTTCCACGCCACCGCATGCTCCGGCTCATCGAGCAGCACGTGGCGGTACGCCTCGACGCTCTGCTGCAGGCGCTTCGCCTTGAAGAGCAGCAGCGCGAGGTTGAGGCGTGTGTGCGAGAACGCGGGCGTCAGATCCAGGGCCGTGCGGAATGCCGACGCGGCGCCCGCTGAATCCCCGGCGTGGAAGAGAGCGACGCCGAGGTTGTTGTGCGCGATCGCGTACCGCGGATCGGCCTGGATGGCCCGGCGGTAGCTCTCGGCTGCCTGCTCGTAACGGCCCCCCTGGTGAAGCGCGACGCCGCGCTCGTTCCACAATTTCGGACTGTCCGGACGCTCGGCAATCAGCCCATCGTAGGCGGCGACGCCCGCGGCGACGTCCTTGCGCAGGAGCTGCAGCTCTGCGATCGCCTGCTGCACGAGCGTGCGCTCCTCGCCACGTTCCAGTGCGATCTGGTACTCCCGCAATGCCTCCGCGTAGTATGCCTTCTGCCGGAACGCGAGACCCAGGTTGAAGTGCGCCAGGGTGCCGCCGTCGGAGACCGCCATCGCGGCCATGGCACGGCGATCGGAGACGGATTGAGGGGCGTCCGCCTTCGCCAGCAATCGCTTTTCGAGCGACAGATTGGTCTGGGCGCGCCCGAGCGTCGGGTTGAGCTGAATCGCGCGTTTCGCCGCTTCCTGGGCCTCGGCGTGGCGCCCCATGTCGCCGAGCACGAAGCCCATCAGGTAGTGGGCGTCGGGATTGTCCGGCCGCCGCGCGATTACGCGCTGCAGCGCGGCGAGCGCCTCGCTGTTCAATCCCCGGTTGTACAGGACCTCGGCGATGTTGAAGTGGATGACCGGGCTGTCGGGATCGAGCGCCAATGCCCGCTCGAACCATCGCTGCGCCGTCTCGAGATCGCCTGACGCCTTCTCGGCGAGCCCCAGCTGCACCAACGCACCCAGATCCTGCGGGTGGTACCGCAGCAGCTCCGTGAACTCGGCCACCGCTTCGGGCGCACGGCCCAGCAACGCGAACGCCCGGCCCAACTCCCATCTCGCATCGCGATCGGCGGGCGCCGCGCGGAGCTGCTCGCGCAGGGCCCCCACCCGGCGGTCATAATAGCCGGAGCTGAAATACGCGACTTCGAGATTCCGCTGCGCGACCAGCATCTTCTGGTCGAGCTCGAGCGCGCGCGTGAAGGCGGCGACCGCCTCCTCGAACAGGCCCTTGTGGAAATAGAGTACGCCGAGGTTGTTGTGCGCGCCCGCGTCCGCCGGATCGATCCGCCGCGCGAAAGATCGCAAGACGTCGCGGTCCCGCTCCGAGATCATGTTGGCCGCGCCCATGCGCGCTCTCCTGAGCCGTTCGCCGGCGGCTGCTAGGCGACGCGGATGGCGCGCAGAATCGCGTGCAGC
>JAJPIM010000036.1 GCA_021324775.1 Gemmatimonadota bacterium | reverse complement strand
TCTCGCGACGATCGCCGTCCTCATCGTGGCGGCCGGCCTGGCCGTCCGCCTGGCAGTCGCCGCACCTGGCCGCACACGCCGGAGCGGAACGTCATGATCATCGGCCGACACCTCGCCATCGCCTCCGCCACCGCGCTGGCCGCAGCACTCGCCACCGTCGCGCACGCACAAACCCCCGCGCCGCCGCCAGCCGCGCCGGCCCCGCCGGCCGTCACGGAAGTTCACGTGCTCGAGCCAGACGTCGCCACCATCCGGCATCTCAAGGACTCTCTCACCGCATTGGGGCTATCCAGGAAAGAGGTCGCACTCCGGCTCGCGAAACACCTCTCGACGACAATGATCCATGTCGGCGACTCGAATGGCACCGACGTGGTCGTCAATGGCACCACCGCGGTCGTCAATAGCAACCACATGGTCGTCACGTCTCAGTCAGGGGCTGGGGCGAAGCAGGTCATGAGTTCCAACTCGGTGCGGGAGCTGATCGACCGGGTGCGCCACGACCCCGATGCCACCATTCCGCTGCCGCCGGCTGACAGCTTCGTCGCAGGCGGCCTCACGATCGCCGCAGGGCAGCACCAGACCGGTACCGTCGCCACCGTCAATGGCCCACTCGACATCTCGGGCACGGTCGATGGCAACGCGATCGCGATCGGCGGAGACATCGTGCTCCACCCAGGAGCGCACGTCCGCGGGTCGGCCTTTGCCGACAACGGCGTGGTCCGTATGGACGGCGCCGGTGGACAGGTCGACGGCGAGATCCGCTCGATCGAAGGATCGGTCGGTAATGGGTTCGCCCGGGTCGCCGCCAGTGAAGCGGCCCACGATTCGCGCTGGCACGCGGTCCGCATCGCCGTCGCGGCGTTCGGCCTCGTGCTCATGCTGAGCATCGGCGTGCTCACTTTCGCCGAAGAACAACTCGACAACGTCACCGCCACTCTCGCCGACCACTTCGGACGCTCCGCCTGGTACGGATTCGTCGCCGAGATCGCCCTGCTTCCGGCGCTGCTCGCCATAATCGTGGCACTCGCGATCACGATCATCGGTGTCGTCGCCATTCCGTTCGCGATCATCGGATTCGTCGTGCTCGCCGTCGGGGCCGCGGCCCTCGGCTTCATGGCCGTGGCAGAAGCGAGTGGCACCTCGATCCTGCGCTCGGGATCACAGGCCTCCCTCACCGCGCGAGGCGCGCAGTTGAGGGCCATCGTGACCGGGATCAGCATCTTCGGCGGTCTCTGGGTGCTCACGGCGATCGTTGGAGCCGACTTCATGTTGGGCACGATCATCCGCGCCATTGTGCTGATCCTCACCGCCGTCGCCGTCACCGTCGGTTTTGGAGCCGTCGTGCTGTGGCGCCTCGAGATGCGCCGCGCCGGCCAGACAGCCAAGAGGGCCATCGCCGAGCTCCCGGCCACTGACGCCGTCTGGCAGACGCCGACTCCCGTGGCCGGTGTCGCTGCGGCGCGCCGCCCAACCCCGGCCGGCGCTGCCTCAGGTGTCCCAGCGTCACCCCAAATGCCGTCCTCGCCACCGGCAGCTTCGAGGAGCGCAGAATGACTCGCCGAGGAGAGATACGCATAGCCGCCATCGTCATCATCGTGGCGTTGGTGTTCGCGGCGACGCGCCACAGCAGCCGGCGCGCTTCGATGATCGCATCGAGACTGCGCCAGGTGCACGCGGGAGCTTGGCACGGCGCCCGGCCGGGCAACACCGTTACGGTCGTGCCCACCATCCGGATGCCCGTCATCCCGGGGCACGACGTCCCGGTGCCCGGCGTCCCACCGAGGGGCAGCATGCCCAGCGTCACCCCGAGCGTGACGGTGACCGACACGGCGGCCGACGCCAGCGACGACGACAATGACAACAATGCGGCGGACGACAATGACGACGACAATTCGCCGGCCGCTGCATCGGGCGGCGACCACGCGGTGCGGACACTGGTCACCGGACGCCAGTTCCACGCGGCACGCGATACCGCCGCGCCGCTGCATGTCAAGGTGACATACGGCGTCGGCACGCTGCACATCGCTCCTGCGGATGCGCCGTGGCTGTACAACGTGCACCTGGCGTACGACCAGCCGGACAAGGAACAGAACATTCGCTTCGACACGGCCAGCCGGACCCTGGCGATCGGTGGCGGATCGCAATCCGACGAGATCCACATCGGGAAGCACAACGACACCCAGGACAGCGACCTCCGGCTCGGCCTCGCGCGCGGCGTACCCCTCGACCTTCGCGTCGAATTCGGAGCGGGCGATGCCGTCCTGCAGCTCGGTGGCCTGAGTTTGAGCAACCTGGCGGTCAGCACCGGCGCCAGCGATGCCACCGTGCGCTTCGATGCGCCAAACCCGATCGTGCTCGACCGCCTCAAGTTCGAGGTGGGCGCCGCCGGCTTCAAGGCGATCAACCTCGGCAACGCGAACGCCAGGTCGCTCATCGTGGAAGCCGGTGCCGGCGACGTCGATCTCGACTTCGGTGGCCACTGGACCAACGACGTCACGCTCGATCTGACCGCGGCACTCGGTGCGGTCCACATCCACGTGCCGCGCGGCGTCGTGCTCGATCCGACCGGCAGCAAGGTCGTCATTGGGTCGACGGAAGACCACACTGGTGGTGCGTCAGGCGCAGGCGGTCCACAGACCGCCGGTGGCCCGCTCTACCATCTCCGCGTGAACGGCACCGCCACGCTCGGCTCGATCGACTACGACCGCCAGGTCGTGAACCCATAGGAGAAAGGAGAAAAGGGGAAAGGAGAAAGGAGAACGCGGCCTGCACCCGCCTTCAGTGGCTTTCTCTCCTTTCTCCTCTCTCCTTTTCTCCTTTCTCTTTCTTGGCGCGGAATAGCACCGGCGACCCTCTCGCAAGCCCGAGCCGGCGCGCCGCGCTGCCGTCGCGCTCCGCGATCTCCAGCAGGCCGTTCGACCCGGTCACGGCGATCAGCGCCCCGGGCAAGACGTCGGCGTAGGCGCGCGACACCGTGATCACGATGCCCGCCACTTCGAGTGTTCCGCCGCGCAGGCCGACAACGTTCGTCACCGCATTGCCGAAGTGATCGATCGAGATCACCTCCCCCCGTAGCGTCCCGTCGCCCCACCGCTCCGGCTCCGGCGTCCGGCGCACGACGGCGTGTTCATACGGGGTCCCCAGTTCCACGACCCCGGTGCCCAGCGCCAGCGCCGCTGCGGCGGGCGCAAAGACGTCCCTGCCATGAAAGGTGGGCGCGGCATGCGGCGGCACGGCGAGCGCCACGGCGACCGCTCCAGGAACGAGCAGCGCGGGCGACAACACGCCGTTGTCCGGCCCCACCAGCGCGTAGCCTGCGCTCTCCACCGCGATCGCCGCCCGGTCGGCCCCGACTCCGGGATCAACCACGACGAGATGCACGGTCCCCGGCGGGAACCGCCTCCAGTACCTGGCGAGTGCGAGGCGGCCGCTCTCCACATCCTGAGGCGGAACATCGTGCGAGATGTCTACGATGTCCGCCTCCGGAACCGCCATCAGCAGCGCGCCTTTGACCTCGCCAACGTAGCCGTCAGCGGTCCCGAAGTCGGTCAGCAGCGTGACCAGCGGACGGGAAACCGGCATGGACGGGCGACGCTGCCTGCGACGCTGCCTGCGGCGTTTCGCGCGAGCCTAGGGTGCGCGACTCGCCGAGCTCGTCGCCGCGGTGCCGTCTCCCGTGTGATAGTTCGGATACGGCGGCCGCTTGACCACCACCGGCGGATGCTTCGCCAGTGAATCCATCGCCATCGTCACGCCCTTCTCGAGCTGCGAATCGTGCCCCGCACGCCACGCCGCGGGATCGAGATCCTCGACGACGTCCGGCGCCACTCCGTGATTCTCGATCTCGAACTGCCCGCGCATCGTGTAGATCGCGATCCGCGGGGCCGTGATGCCCATGCCGTCCATGAGCTGGGGATACCCGTAGATCCCGACCAGCCCGCCCCACGTCCGGCGTCCCACGAGAGGACCGATCTTCTCCTCGTGGAACATGTATGGCAGTGCGTCCCCGCCGGACCCGGCATACTCGTTGACGAGCATCACCTTCGGACCGTAGTTGGCGCCCGTCGGAGACGTCACGTCCTCTCCGTCGCGCGTCATCATCCTGAAGAGAGGCTTCCGCTGCATCACTTCGATCATGTAGTCCGCGATCGCACCGCCGCCGTTGAATCGCTCGTCGAGGACCATCCCGTCCTTCTGCGTCTGGGCGAGGTAGTAGCGGTTGAAGTAGGTGTACCCGCCGGTACCGGTATTCGGGAGGTACGCGTATCCGATTTTCCCGCCACTGAGGCGGTCCACCGTCCGGCGGTTGTCCTCGATCCACGCGTAGTTCCGAAGTCCGGTCTCGCTCGGGACCGGATCGACGGTCACATCGCGGGCGCCCGCTCCCGACGGATCCGCCGAGACGCGTAGCACGACCGGCCGGCCCGCGGTGCCCTCGAAATACTTGTAGATGTCTTCCGTGGCGCTGACCACGGCACCGTTGACCGCCAGCACGTAATCGCCCTGGGCGACGTTGACGCCGGGCTGGCTGAGCGGCGCACGCAGCTCAGGGTTCCAACTCTCGCCCGTGTAGATCCGCGCGATGCGGTAGCGGCCATGGTCAACCGAGAAATCGGCGCCCAACAGCCCCGTCGGCGGGGGATGCCGTCCCTCGTCGTCGCCCCCGCCAAAGATGAAGAGGTGGCCGACGGTGAGCTCACCCATCGCTTCGGTCAGCAGGTATCGCAGATCGTTGTGGCTCGCCACCCCGGCGAGATAAGGACGGTACTTCCGCTCGGCGGCATCGAGATCCAGGCCGTGGTGGTGCGGATCGTAAAAGAAATCCCGCTCGATCCGCCACGCCTCGTGGAACATCTGCTGCCATTCCGCGCGCGGGTCGACCGCGATCTGGACCCCGTCCAACCTCAGGTTCCCCTCGCCTGGCTTGGACGACCCGTCCGTCGCGGCGATCGTCCACTGCCCCTGCGCGCGATAGAGCATTTTTTTGCCGTTCTGCGACACACGGAATGTCGTCGGCGAGCGATCGTCGACGTTGCCGTCGGGTCCGAATCCGGAAACGCCCTCGGCCACCTTCGTCATCTTCCGCGTCGCCAGATCCCACCTGTACACGGTCTCCCGGTTCGTCGGATTCCCCTGCGCCGAATCCGACGGCTGAGGCACGGTCTCCAGCACGAAGAGCGTCCCCGCAACTCCCGGTACGAGTGCGGACCACCGCCGCTCGCCGGTGGGTAGCGCCATGATGCGTTGCTCGATGTGCGCAAGATCGACCCGGATTGGGGTCGCGGCTCCGCCGGCACGCTTCGCGGAATCGGTGGCTCCGGCCGCAACCTTCTTGCCGGTATCGCGCTTCGGTGTCGCCGCCGCCGACGTGTCCCCCTTCTCCTCGTCCGACAACGGAGCGAGCGGAGACGGCTTGTCGCTGCGCAGCACGACGAGATACAGGCTTCGGGTGACCGGATGGTCGAAGCTCGTCATGTCGATCCACCCGACCGTCGGCCCCGTGTTCGTGCTGGCCGCAAAGTACAGATACTCGCCACCGGCATCGAAGGCCGGGAATTGCGCGTCGCTCGAGCCGTCCGTGACCTGCGTCGCCTTGCCCGACTCGAGCGAGTAGAGGAAGATCGCCCGCAGATGATTCGGGAGCCCCTTCGAGTACGCGATCCAGCGGCTGTCGGGCGACCACGATGGGTCGAACGCATTCCACGGGACCTCGTACGTGTCGGCGTCGACCTTGGCCGAGTGGCCGGACGCGACGTCCAGATACCAGAGTTGCAGCCGCTTGTCGAGATAGCTGATCTTCTTGCTGTCGGGCGACCATTTCGGCGAGTAGTAGAACGACGGCGCATCGCCGAGTACGATCGAACGCGCCGGTCCGCCGGACTGGGGCTGAATGTGAAGAGTGTATTCGCCGGACGCGTCGGAGAAGTAGGCCACCGACCGTCCGTCGGGCGACCATGCCGGGTCCCGCTCCATCGTTCCAGTGGTGTTCGTCAGATCGCGTGCGTCGCCTTTTTCGGCTGGCACGGTGATGATCTCGCCGCGCGTCTCGAACACCGCCCGCGCGCCCGTCGGCGACAGGTCCGCGTTGGCGACGAACGCACCGGCCGGCACGAAGTGCGGCCGGACCTTCGGCAGGTCGGCGGTGACCGTCACCGGCACGGGTGCCGATCTCTGCGTGCCCGGATCGAAGAGATACAGCGACCCGAATTGTTCGTAGACGATCGCGTCCGGTCCCGCCGACGCCGACTTGATGTCGAGTCCGTGATTCTCGACGACCTGCGTCACCTGCTTCGACTGTGTGTCGTATTTGAAGAGCGTGGTGGGGCCGTTGCGGTCGGACAGGAAGTACACGGCGCTGCCGATCCACATCGGACTCGCATCATTCGACCCATCACGCGGCACGCGCTCGATCGAGGCGTCGGACAACGTCGCCAGCCAGATCTCCGAGGCCTGGCCGCCACGATACCGCTTCCAGATCTCGTTCGCTGGATCGGATGGCATGTACGCCAGCCGCTTCCCATCCGCAGAGTACGACCCGGCATAGCTGCGCGGCAGATCGACTTCTGTCGCCGGACCGCCGTCCTTCGACACGGTGAAGAGCCGCGAATACCGGCTGAAACTGCTCCTCGCGGACCGGAAGAGAATCCGCGACCCGTCCGGCGTCCATCCGACGACATCATCCGGCGCCGGATGATAGGTCAGGCGGTGTGGGACTCCGCCGCTCGCCGCCACCACGTAGACGTCCGCGTTTCCGTCGTAGTCGCCGGTAAAGGCGATCAGGCTGCCATCGGGGGAGAACGAGGGATCGGTAGCGTTACCCTCGGCTGCCGTGAGACGCGTGGCGGCCCCGCCCGCGCGCGGGACGGTCCAGATGTCGCCGCCGTAGCTGAACGCGATCTGCGTCCGGCTCACCGTCGGGCGTTGGAGCAACAGGGGCGCGGCCGGCGCCTGCGCGTCCGATGGGATCCCGGCCAGGATGCCGGCGGCGAATCCGGCGACGATTGCCACGCACCACGCGGCATGAGAGCGCATTCCGACCTCACGAGAGTTTGGATTCGCGCCCCTCCAGGCGGCGGGCGCTCCGACGTCCAAGCTACGACGATGCCCGTTCGCGGGATAGCCGGACCCGGCACCGGGCACTACTACGGTTTGGTAGGTTAGTCGCTCGGGTAGCGTCCTGAGTTGCCATCCCGGTGTAGTCCCTATCGCAATCGCGACACGATATCAGTGCCCGGGGCCGGCGTCGCCGCGCCAGCGCTAGTGGTCGTTCTCGACGGGGAGTTCTACGTATGACGGCGACGCCGCCGACCGGAAGATGCGCTGCCGGGCGCGCTGGAAATCCGCGTCCGTCGCCTCGAAGATGTTGGGTACGAACTTCTGCGGGTTTCGGTCGATGATCGGGAACCACGTGCTCTGCACCTGCACCATGATTCGGTGCCCGGGACGAAAACGGTAGTCCTGCGTATGCAGATCGATGGTGTACTCATCGACGTGGTTCGGCACCGCCGGCGTGGGTTGGGTGAATCCCTCGCGGTACCGCCCCCGAAAGACCTCGTTCGACACCATTAGCTCGAACCCTCCCATCGACGGGTCCGCGTCGTCGTGATCCGGATACACGTCGATCAGCTTCACGATCCAGTCGCTGTCCGTGCCCGAAGTCGACGCGAACAGATGCGCGACGATGTCCCCCGCCACCACCACATCGTGCGTAAGCGGCTCGGTCTCCCACGTGAGCACGTCCGGCCGGCCGTCGGCGAATCGCTGGTCTTCGACCAGCCACGTCGGCCACCCCGAGCCGCCAGGCTGGTACGTCGGAGGAATCGGCCGGTGGCGGTACGGGACGGGATTCGCCGGGTCGGACACGTAGGCGTCGAACGCACTGTCGCCGGGCGCCGTGACCGGAGCGTCGAATGACAGACGGTGCCCCGCGCGCGTGTAGAGCTTTCTCGGGACGCTCGAGCGCGGCGGCCAACTGTCCCACCGCCGCCACGTGTTCGCCCCGCCCTCGAATGTCTCCGCCTCGGCCTCATCCAGTGTGCCCTTGTCCTTCAGCCAGTAGGCGAACCACGGCGCGAGGACGTGCTGGCGAAAGTAGAGCGCTGCCGGGCTGCCGAAGTCGATCGCGCCAAGTTTCTGCCCTTCGGGTGCCGACCACCCACCGTGGTTCCAGGGGCCCACGACCAGATAGTTGTGATGATCGGTGTCATGGCGCTCCAGCGCTTCGTAGATCGTGACGGGTCCGTAGAAGTCTTCCTGGTCCCACCATCCCGCCACGGACAGGGTTGGAATGCTCACCCGGTCCATGTACGGCGTCGCGGCCTGCCGCTGCCAGAACCCGTCATAGTTGGGGTGCGCGACGAAGTCGTTCCACGTCGGGATCGCACCGTGCAGATACCGCGAGTTGACGTTCGCCAGTCCGCCGAGCTTGAGATACCACTCGTAGGTGTCGGATTGGTCGAACGCAAACGCAGCCTGCTCCTTGTTGGTCTCCATCCGCGTGGCGTACTCGAGACCGTAGCTCAGACGGAATGCGCCGTTGTGATGGAAGTCGTCACCCAGGTACATGTCCGCGGGCGATGCCTGCGGAGAAACCGCCTTGAGCGCGGGATGCGGGTCCAGCATCGCCATCACCGTGAGCCAGCCCGGATACGATATCCCGAGCATGCCAACGCGTCCGTTGTTGGTGGGGACATGCTTGACCAGCCAGTCGATCGTGTCGTACGCGTCCGTGCTCTCGTCGATCGCGTGCGCGTCCTTGCGGTCGCGCGGAGGCCGCATCATCACGAATTGGCCCTCGGACTTGTAGCGCCCGCGGATGTCCTGAAACGCGAAGATGTATCCGTCGGCTTCCAGCTCGAGATACGAGCTCCGGAGCGCGCCCGCGGCACCGATGATCCCGTACGGCGTCCGGACGAAGAGGATCGGCAGCTCTCCGTGTGGCGCCGTCGGTATGTAGATCGCCGTGTGCAGATGCACGCCGTCCCGCATCGGAATCTCGACTTCCGTTTTCGCGAAGCCGGCCGGCGCCTCGCCGGCTTCCTGCCCACCCAGGAGGCGGTATGGCGCGGAGAGTACCGCACATGCCGCAAGCGGCAGCAAACGACGCATGAGTCGCATCGCGGGCTACTTCGGACAGGCCGCAGTCGCCGACCGTGCCGCGAACGCCAGGTACTGCTCCAGCTTGCCGTCAGGCATCTGGTACGTCGTAATGGCCACGGCACGCTTCGGGTACACGACCAGATACGAGTGGAACGTCATCCCGCCCCGCTCCTCGCGGCCCGTCTGGCAGAATTGTTCCGGCGCGCCAAGCGGCCCGAGGCTCGACGCGTAGTCGTGGATCGCTTCATCGGTGAAATACGCGTTCGCGTTGTCCGTGAAGAGCGACCGGTCGAGGTGCCCCTGCTGTAGGCCGGTGAGGATCGTACGAACCCTGGCGGCCACGCGGGCGTCATCATCGCTCGCCGCCGCCGCGACCTGCGGCGCCAACAGTCGCGCTACTCGCTGGCCGATCTGCCCAGCCGCTGTACTGGCGTCCTGGTTGGTCAGGACCACCACCGCCGCGCGCGCGTCCGGCAGCACGATGTCTTCGGACACAAACCCGGAGACTTCCCCGCTGTGTTCCCACACACGGTGGCCGGGCGTGCCCCCGATGAAGATGCCCAGCGCGTAATGCGTGTCCGTGCCGTTCTTGAGCAGCACCGGCGCCGTGAGGGTGTCATACCACGCCGGCGACAACAGACGGCGATCGATGAGGCTGATGTCCCACTGCGCCAGATCGGGTGCCGTCATCGCCAGCTCGCCAGCCGCAAATAACCACCCCGCCGCCTCCTTGGGCGCCGGCCGCAGCGGTCCCAACGCATGCCGGTAATATCCGATCGCGTCGGTCTCGCCCAGCCGCCCGGCATTCACATCCGCGATGCTGTGCATGCCGAGCGGTGCGAAGATCCGCGTCTGCAGGAATTGCATGAGCGGCATTCCGGAGAGCTGCTCGACGATCCGCCCGGCGATCACGTAGTTCGTGTTGCTGTACTGCCACTGCGTGCCCGGATCGAAATCCAGCGGCTTCTTCGCCCATACATCCAGAATGTGCTCCGCCGTCGTCGGCACGAGCATGTCGGGCATCACGTAGTCCTGCGGCCAGTAATCCTGGTAGCCGGACGTGTGCGACAGCAGCTCGCGCACGGTCACGTCGTCCCCGCGCGTCAGCCCCGGTACGTAACGCTCGACAGGGTCACTGAGCGACAGTTTCCCCTCTTGCGCCAGCATCACGACGGCGGTCGCAGTGAATTGCTTGCTGACGGACCCGACGGCGTACCGCATGCTGGACTGTGCCGCGGTGGGCGGTGCGAGCCGCGCGGTTCCGTACGCCTGCTGGTACGCGATCCGCCCGTCCTTCACGACCGCCACCGACGCACTCGGCACTCCTGTGGCCGCGAGAACCGACCGCGCCGTCGAGTCGATCACCGCGCGGGTCGCCGCGTCGAGTGTTTCGCCCCCGTCCCCGGGACCCTGTGCCCGCGCAACTGGGGGAAGAACGCTCACCGCGAGCGTGGCGGCAGACACGCACCCGGCAAGCGAGTGCACGATTCGTCGAATGAATGGATGCATGGGGGCCGAAGATACGCCGGCGCTCCGGGCGCGGCCAGGACTCGGGGACTGCGATGCGGCTCCGCTCACACGGAGTGATGCTTCCAGCGGCCGAGCCGCCAGAGAACCGCCATGCCGATCCCGCGGCCGGCCGCCGTCACCGAGATCACGGCCCAGATCCCCGTCGTTCCCCACTGCGTCGCGGCCCACGCGGCCAGGGGGATGCGCAACGCGCTGATCGAGGTCGACATGATCATCGGCGGCAAGGTATCGCCCGCCCCGCCCAGCGCGCCCTCGAGCACGATCTCGGCCGCCGTGAACAGTTGTGCGAGCGCGGCGATCCGCAGATAGTGCGCGGTCTCGAGGATCACCGCCGGGTCCCTCGTGAAGATGCCCGCCAGGTGGGCCGGGATCGTGAGCTCGATCACGACGGCGATGAGCGAGACCAGCGTGCCGTACGCGACCGTGATCCATCCCGCGCGAGCGGCACGGTCAGGTTGCCGCGCGCCCAGGTTCTGCCCGACGATCGCCGCCGCGGCCGCACCGAAGCCGACGCCCACCATGTACATCCAGCTCTCGACCCGGAATCCCAGGCCCATCGCCGCGAGCGCCGGCGTCCCGAACTGCGTCACGGTGCGCGTGACCGCGACATAGATCGCGCTGAACGCGATGCCGGTGATGGCGGTCGGCAGCCCCACGCGCGTGATCGCGGCCAGCGATCCCCATCGCACGCGGCCGATTTGCACCATCCGGCGCCGCACCAGGAGCGCCGTCCCGATGAGGAATGCGCCGCCCCGCGTGGCAATCGTCGCCACCGCCGCGCCGGTGATCCCCAGGGCCGGGATTCCGAACCGCCCGAGGATGAGCACGGGGTCGAGCACCAGCGTCATCACCACGGACGAGCCGAGGATGACCATCGGGGTCCGTGTGTCGCCCGATGCCCGGAACGCCGCATCGACGGCGAAGAACCCGAAGATGAGCGGCATGCCCATGAGATAGGTGCCGAGGTACCGGGCGCCGAGCGCCTGGACGGCCGCCGGGTTGTGGAGCGCGTCGAGGAGCCACGGCAGCAGGACGACGCCGGAGACGGCGACGACGGCTCCGAGTCCGACGGCGTAGAGGATGGCCTCACCCACCACACGCGCGGCCTCCTCTGGCCGGCGCTCGCCGTGCCGGCGCGCAGCCACGGCCGTGAGTCCGATGCCGACCATCTCCGCGATCGAGACGACCAGCCAGATCCAGAACAGCGATGTCGCGACCGCCGCCAGCGCCTCGGGACCCAGCCGGGTGCCGACCCAGAACGCGTCCGCCGACGCGAACACGATCATCAGGAGGTTCGAGGCGACCGCCGGCGCACCGATGCGCCAGATCACGCGCGACAACGGGTCGGCCACCACGCCCGACACGGCGCGCGACCCGATCACCGCCACCGGCACGCCGCCGTCGTAGGTGTCCAACGGGAGCGCGGCCGCCGGGGTGTCGTCCGGCGGCCGCGCAGTCACGCTGGCCCGCGGCGCCTGCGCGCTCGTCACGCCGGTGCGGTCGCTGCTGCTGAGGGCGTAGCCATCGCCGTCACGACCCGCTCCGACAACGCCACCAATGCCTTCGCGGCGCTCGACCCGGGCTCCGCCACGACGAGTGGACGGCCGGTGTCGCCACCCTCGACGATTCTGGGATCGAGCGGGATCTGTGCGAGCAACGGCAGCCCTACCTCCCGTGCCAGCCGCTCGCCGCCACCCGCGCCGAAGATGGACGAGGGCTTCCCGCAGTGCGGGCACTCGAAGTAGCTCATGTTCTCGACGATGCCCAGCACCGGCACGCTGACGCGCTGAAACATCTTCACACCGCGCAGCGCATCACCTGTCGCGACCTGCTGCGGGGTCGTCACGATGATCGCCGCGTGCACCGACGTGGACTGCACGAGCGAGAGTTGCGCATCGCCGGTGCCAGGCGGCATGTCCACGATGAAGAAGTCGAGCGTTCCCCAGTCGACATCCCCTAGGAACTGCCCGATGATCTTCATGACGATCGGTCCGCGCCAGATCGCCGGCTGGTCCTTGTCGATCAGGAAGCCCAGGCTGATCACTTTTACGCCGTGCGCCTCGAGCGGGACGATCTTCTGGTTCACCACCGGCGGCGGCGAGTTCACGCCCAGCATCAATGGCAGGTTGGGGCCATAGATGTCGGCATCCATCAATCCGACCCGCGCCCCCGAGCGCGCGAGCGAAACGGCGAGGTTCACGGCCACCGTGGACTTGCCGACTCCGCCTTTGCCGCTCGACACCGCGATGACCCGGCCCAGATTCGGCCGGTGCACGGGCATCGGTGCCGGTGGCCGCGCCGCCGCCGGCTTCGTGTCGACCACCGGAAGCGGCCGGCGCGGAGGATTCGGCAAATCGGTCATGTCTCTCTCACGATGGTATGACTCGCCAGTGGCTGCACGTAGCAACCTACGCGCTGGTGAGTGTCGAGCTGGCGAGTGTCGAGCTGGCGAGTGAAGAGCCGTCGAGTGATGAGCCTCGAGTTATGACCTGGTAGTCTCGGTGCGGACCACGTGGATCTCGGGGACACGCAGCCTGAGGTGCGCCTCGATCCCCTGCATCAGCGCCGTGGCGGGCATGTCGCAGTCGGGGCAGCCGCCGTCGAGACGCAGCACCGCTACGCCGCTCTGCAGGTCGAAATGCAAAAGCTCGATCGACTCAGGCTTCGTGACGTGAAGCAGCGGCCGCAGCCCCGCGATCGCCTCGCGTATCCGGCCCTCGATCGCCACCTGCTTGGATGCACCCATGCACGAAAGTTAGACGGATTGAACCGGCGGTGGCAGGGACTGCGGCCCGATGTACGCGCGCGCGGCACCGATTACCTGCGTCTGCACGGCCTCCAGCGAGCCCGCGACGAGCGCGCCCGCTGCTTTCGCGTGTCCGCCCCCGCCGAACTGCCGCGCGAGCTGGTTCACGTCCACGCCCCCGGTGCTGCGAAACGACACTTTCACTTTTCCGTGCCCGAGGTCGCGGAAGAAAATCGCGAGCCGCGTCCCCGCGATCGACCGCGGATGCTCGGCGATCCCGTCCAGGTCCTCGGATTTGAGTCCGTACCGCTCGACAGCGCCGGCCGGCACGGAGATCCACGAGATGGCGTATTCCGGATCGACATCGAGCGTGGCCAACGCATCGCGCAGGAGATGCAGGCGCCCGATCGGGACCGAGCCGTACACGCGGCGGTACATCTCCTCCGGATCGATGCCCAGCGAGAGCAGATAGCCGGCGATCGCGTGGCACCGGGGAGACGTGTTGCTGAAACGGAAGCCGCCGGTATCGGTGAGGAGCGCCGTATACAGCGATGTCGCCGCATCCCGCGTGATCGTCCACCCCGCGATGACCGCCAGGTCGAACACCAGCTCGCCGGTCGCGCACGCCGTCGTGTCGGAAAACACCGTGGGACCCGGCGGCTCGTCCCCGGGCACGTGGTGGTCGATCACCAGCTTGGGGATCGCCAACGCGCGAACCGCGTCAGCCAGCGTGCCGAGGCGGCGCACGTCGCCGATGTCGAGCACCACCATCACGTCTGCACCGGCCAGCGCATCGGCCCCACGGGCCGTCTGGTCGTCCACGTCGGGCCCGAGCAGAAAATCGAACAGACCCGGCCACGCGGTCGGATTGACGATCCGGGATTCGATGCCCGCGCCAGCCAGAATGCGCGCCAATCCCGCCTCGGAACCGCATCCGTCCCCGTCGGCGTTGATGTGCGTCGACAGGACGACACGACGGCCAGGCGTCAATACGGCAAGCAGCCCCCGGATGGCGGACAGTCGACGCGCGGGAACAGCGAGAAGGTCAGGGGGCGCGGGCGTGGATACGTGCGGGAGTGCCATCGGCGTGGCCGGGAGGAGCCTACGATGCGAAGCGGCGCCCCGAACTCGAGGGCGCCGCACCCAATCTAACGCCGGACGATCAATCCCCCGCGGTCCCGGCGCCCGGCCCCGGGTTGCCGAGCGTCGAGTGCGAGCGGCTATAGAAGAAATAGATGGCCAAACCGATCGCCATCCACACGATGAGTCGCAGCCAGGTGTCGCCTGGCAGAAACGTCATCAGGCCCACACACGAGATGATGCCGAGGATAGGGACCAGGGGAACGAATGCCACCTTGAAGGGCCGGTGTATTTCCGGGCTCCGCACGCGCAGGACCCAAACGCCAGCACACACGATCACGAACGCCAGCAGCGTGCCGATCGACACCAGTTGTCCAAGCAGCCCGATCGGGAAGAATGCCGCGACCGCGGCTGCAACCGAGCCGGTCACGATCGTGGTGACGTACGGCGTCTTGAAGCGGGGATGCACTTTGCCGAACACGGGTGGCAGCAATCCGTCGCGGGCCATCGAGTAGAACACCCGCGGCTGACCCATCAACATCACGAGCACGACCGACGCCAATCCCAGAATCGCGCCGACGTCTGTGAAGACGCGCAGCCAGAGGAGCTGGGGAGCGGCACCCAGCGCGACGACGACCGGCGCCGGCACGTTGAGCTTGGTGTAGGAAACGAGGCCAGTCATGACCAGCGACATCAGGATGTAGAGCACCGTACAGATGGCGAGCGATCCAAGCATGCCGATCGGCAGATCGCGTTGGGGGTTCTTCGCCTCCTGCGCCGCCGTCGACACGGCATCGAATCCGATGTATGCGAAGAACACCACGGCCGCCCCACGGATCACGCCACTCCACCCGAACTGGCCGAATTCCCCCGTATTCTGCGGAATGAACGGGTGCCAGTTCGCGCTGTTCACGTACATCGAGCCGAATCCGATGACGAGCAGGACGATCGCGACTTTGACCACCACGATGACGTTGTTGAAGCTGGCCGACTCCTTGATCCCGATGACCAGAAGCGTCGACATGGCCACCACGAGGAGCACCGCCGGGAGATTGATGACGCCCCCCGGGACTCGGTCAATGGTGTGCGTGACCGGATTCCAGGTGAGCGGCGCCGCCGTAAACGCCGCGGGCAATCGCACACCCACGCCGTTCAGAAAGTCGATCAGATGGCCCGACCATCCCACGGCCACGGTCGCGGCGCCGAAGAGATACTCGAGGATCAAGTCCCAGCCAATGATCCAGGCAATGAATTCCCCGAGCGTAGCGTAGGCGTATGTGTACGCACTGCCCGCGATCGGGATCATCGAGGCGAACTCGGCGTAGCACACACCCGCGAATAGACACGCGAAGAAGGCAAAGACGAATGACAGGGGAATCGCCGGCCCGGCGTTGGTCGCGGCCGCGGTCCCGGTCAGGACGAAGATCCCCGCGCCGATGATCGCGCCGATGCCGAGCATCGTCAGGTTGGTCGCAGTCAGTACGCGGCGGAGACTGCGCGAATCCGTTGAACTGGCCTCCTCCTGGAGCGAGGCAATACTCTTCGTGGAACTGAGGCTCATTCGGGTCTCTCCACTGTGCGCGGGATCGGGGGTTGCGCCACTCGCTACGCGCGGTCGGAGGCCTGCCCGATCGCGGCGCGAAGGTGCGGGCCGAGATGTCGGATTGTCAAGCACTTGGCTCGGCGGCGTGGCAGGCCGCCTGTCTCACGTTCTAGCTTGACGACGGCCAGTGCGGTCTGACGGCAACACGGTAGGCGTCCCCGCCCTCACCGCTGCCGGCGTGACACGCCGCCGTCCCTCAGGTGACAGCAGGTGCCGTTCGCAAATGGCACCTATTCCGCCTCAGGCGGAATAGTTCGGCGCTTCCCGCGTGATCGTGACGTCGTGGGGGTGCGATTCCCGCAATCCCGCGATCGTGATCCGCACGAACCGGCTGTCGGTCCGAAGCGCCTCGATCGTCGCGCACCCGACATACCCCATGCCGCTCCGCAATCCGCCCACCATCTGGAACAGCACGTCGGCCACCGGCCCCTTATATGGGACTCGCCCTTCGATCCCCTCGGGCACGTACTTGCGCCCGGACATCTCGCCTTCCTGGAAATACCGGTCGGCGCTCCCATCCTGCATCGCGCTCAGACTCCCCATGCCGCGGATCATCTTGAATCGCCGGCCCTCGAGCAGCAGCGACTCGCCGGGACTCTCCTCGGTGCCGGCCAGCATCGATCCCATCATCACGCTCGCGGCACCGGCCGCCAGTGCCTTCACGATGTCGCCGGAGTACTTGATCCCGCCGTCGGCGATCACCGGCACGTCACCCGCTCCCTCGACCGCGTCCATCACCGCCGTGAGCTGCGGGACGCCGACACCGGTCACGACCCGCGTGGTACAGATCGAGCCGGGACCCACACCCACCTTCACCGCATCGACACCGCGTGCCACCAACGCCGCCGCACCTGCGCGCGTCGCCACGTTGCCCGCGACGAGCTGCACGTTCGGGAAGAGGTCGCGCACTTCCGCCGTCGCCGCCAGCACTCCCTCGCTGTGCCCGTGCGCCGTATCGACGATGAGGACGTCCACACCGGCCGCCACCAGAGCCCGAGCCCGCTCCCGGTAGTCGCCGGCCGCGCCGATCGCCGCCGCGACCCGCAGCCGCCCGTGCTGATCCTTGTTCGCGTGCGGATGCTGGCGGCGCTTGTGAATGTCCTTGACGGTGATCAGCCCCCGCAGGGTCCCATCGGCAGCGACCACCGGCAGCTTCTCGATCCGGTGGTCGCCCAGGATCCGCTCCGCTTCGTCGAGCGTGGTCCCCGCCGGCGCGGTGATCAAGCCGGTACTCGTCATCACGTCCCGGAGCGGACGGTCGAGATCCCGCTGGAATTGCAGGTCGCGGTTGGTGAGGATCCCGACCAGCCGTCCGTCGCGATCGACGATCGGCACGCCGGAGATCTTGAACCGCATCATGAGCGCGACCGCCTCGCGTAGCGTCGCCTCCGGCGGCAACGTGATCGGATTGAGGATCATCCCGCTCTCCGACCGCTTCACCCGGTCCACCTCGGCCGCCTGCCGGTCAATCGACATGTTCTTGTGCAGCACGCCGATCCCGCCCGCGCGCGCCATCGCGATCGCCATCGCGGATTCGGTCACGGTATCCATCGCCGCCGACACCAGCGGCACGTTGAGATCGATCGCCCGCGTGAACCGCGTCGCCGTGATCACATCTCGCGGATGCACCGCGGAATGACTCGGGCTGAGGAGGACATCGTCGAACGTCAGCGCCATGTCGGCGCGAATGCGCGCGTCGGTGCTCGGTTCCACCACCCGCACCCCCGTCGCGGCAGCGCGCGCCGCGATACTGCGTCCGCTCGCCGGGGAGCCCGCTGGGCTCGACCCGTTCGGGGCTGCCCCGCCCGGCCGAGGCCGGGACGCTCGTCGGGATCTGCTCGCCATAGCCAAACCTACGGGGTCACTCCCCCTGAGGCAACGGAGTCGCCGGACACGGCGACGACGAAGCCACGGGGCCGCAGATCTTTCTGCGGCCCCGTGGCAACGGAGCATCTGCGACGACTACGCCACGGAGCCGCAGGCCGAGGGCCATAACCACAGCCCAGTCGTTTTATCCGAGCCAGTCGTCGAGGGCAGCAGGCGCCGTTCGAGAACGGCCCAAACCAGGCGTCGCACCGCCCGCGACGACGAGGCCACGGAGCCGCAGGCGAGGGCAGTTACCACAGCCCAGTCGTTTTATCGGAACCAGTCGTCGAGGGCAGCAGGCGCCGTTCGAGAACGGCGCAAACCAGTCGTCGCACCATTAGCGGCGGCGCCGCCTCGCCAGCCGCCGGCGAATCGCGCCGCGCACGCTGAGTGGCAGGAAGAACGACACCGCTGCCATCACCCGACCGACGCTCAGTTGCGTCAGCTCCTCGGGATCGCCCTCCCAATGATCCCGCAGCACCTGCTCGTCGGCGTGCGCCACCAGATGCTGCAGCGCGAGCGTCAGGATGAACAGGTCGTCCAGCTCGCCGAGCACGGGGATCATGTTGGGGATGATGTCGGCCGGCGACAGCACGAACGCGATCGCCCCGATGACGAGCACTTTGTCCAGCGTCGCCACCCGAGAATCGAACAGCAGGCCGCCCAGAAGCCGTAGATACGCCGGGATTTGGCGCACACCCTGGAGCACAGCGTTCGCCGCCCCGCGCCGCGTCCCGTTCGCCGCGCCCGTATGACGTCCCTCGCGCGCCCGGCCCCCGCGGACTCCCGGACGGCGGTCCCCCGCACCGCGAGGGTCACGCCGGGTGTCGCGAGGGTTGTCGCGAGAGCTGTCGCGAGGGTTGTCGCGCGGTGCCCCACCCGTCTCGCGACCGTGCCGCTCCCGCGTCGTCACGGCTGTACGTCCGGCGGTGTTTCTCCGCGAGGCGGGGGCGACTGCAACGCCGGCGGCGGCCCCGGTGGCGATGCCGGCGACGCGGGTGCGCCCGCGGAATCCTGCGGCTTCGTCGCCGCCTGCACGATATCGCTCGCCATCGACTTCCCGGCGGCCGCGACCCCGTTCAGTACGCCCGCAGCCTTGTTGAGGAATGTCATCGTCTCCGCCACCGCCGTCGCCGGCAGCCGGCCCGCCCGCAATGTGTCCTCGACCCCCTCCGCGAATCGCTGGAACGTATTCCCGAGCGTCGGCCGGAGCGCGTACTTCGATTCCAGGAATTCGATGTAGTCGAGGATCTGATAGGCCCGCTCGTCCGGCATGGTATCGAGATGGCGGACGACGCGGTCGCGCAGCAATGGATTCACGGCGGCTCTCCGAAGACTCGGGACGCGCGCTCACGCGCTGTCGCGCATGCGCTCGGGCTCCCGCAACTTACCCGGCCCGCCTCCGGGAGCGAAGGCCTGCAGTCTCGCGCCGGCCCTGCTCGTCTACTCTCTCCTTTCTACTCTCGACGTTCTGCTCTTACGGGGCCGCCTTGGCCACCAACGGCTTCTTGGTCTTCCGCCGCACCCGATGCGGCGGATCCTCGAATGCCCACCGCACCCGCTCGCCGCGCACGTCCACGTGCAGGAACGGGCCGTGCGCCCTGGTGCCGCGGTACACGCCGGCGCCACCCACGAGTTCGGGATGCGCGGCCTCGACCCGGTCAACCGATTCCAGCAGCACGTGCACGTCGCGCGTGTCGACGCGCCCGTCGCCGTTGAGATCCTCCATCCTGCCGTGGCCGTCGTCGACGTAGATGTCGGCGGCGTCGCCGAATTGATGCCGGCTGTCCCGCGCCCGCCCCCCACGCCGCCCCACGCCCGTCGCGTTGTACTCCGGCGTCCGGAACCCCGACATGATCACGACGTTGGCATCGGGATGACCGTGGTCGGCCAGATCGGCGATGATGAGCTCGAGTTTGTCGACCAGCTCCTCTCGCAGAACCAGGTACTTCGGCCACACGTCTTCCTGATCGTGGGTGAGAAAGTCGCGCAGCCGGAAATGCTCCGAGACCGGCGTGTCCTCGTTGTCCGGCGTCACGCGGATGAATCCGTCGGGGTTCGCGTACGTCGCCGAACGCGGACGCCGGCGCTCCGCCGGCCACCAGCCAACCCGGTAGCCGCCCACGCGCCCTTTGGCCTTGTCGGTGAACGGCACCATCGTGATGAGCGCGAACGGCCGCCCCCCGTCGATGCTGTCGCTGAGGGCGTACACCCCGGGACTGTCCTCGGCCGTATCGCCGAAGAAGCGTCGCAGGATCGGCAGGTCGAGCGCGTGACGCGTCGTGCCGAGGAAATGCGCCCGCAACTTGCCCGAGAGCCCGAACATCGAATCGGGCTCCGGCACGAGCGCATTGGTGTCAGCGACGACCACGCCCACCGCCATATCGGATGAGTCCCGCGCGAGTCCGCGCAGCACGGAGTCCGGAGGGACGGCGATCATCGTAGCGCCGATCTGGGCGAACACGAGCAACGCGCTGAGACTCAGGGATGCCTCCTGGTCGCGTCAGTTGGGATACGAGCCGCTATGTGAGCTCGGATACCAGCCGGGATTCGCCGTGGCCTCGGGCCGCTCCTGCCCTGACCCGCACGAGACGCCGCGGGAGAGCGGCTGCGGCCCATGAAAAAGACGACCACGAACGTCAATAGATATACACCACCGTACCGATCGGCACGATGCGGTACAGCGTTTCGATGTCTTCGTTCCGCAGGCGGACGCACCCGTGGCTGGCCGACTGGCCGATGCTCTCGGGTTCATCCGTGCCGTGCAGACCGTAGCCATCTCCCAGATACAGCCGCTCCACACCCAGCGTTCCAAGGTATTTGCGCTGGTTGGTCCCGAACGGCGGAATGATGATGTTGCCATTCGCCACGATCTCGTTGCCCTCCTTGGTCTCGAAGGGCACCTCCCGGCCATCGGGATATTTGGTCACGACGTCCGTCCCGTCGACGGTCAGCACCGCACCACCCCCCACGGGGATCTTCTGCCCGCGGAGCAGCTTCGTGAAGCCGAGCTGCTTCTTGCGCGCCATCTCGACGTAGTGCCAGTCCGGCGGCACCCAGACGGGATCCGTCTCCTTACTCTGCACGACGAGCCGGCCGCGCGGGGTCTCGAACTTCCAGTGCAGCGCGGTGCCAGGCCCCTCCCTGACCAACTCTTTGCCGCTCCCGGTCGCGACGCGCGACGTGAAGATCGTGCGATCTCCCTCGCGGTACCACAGCCGGTTGTCGTTGATGCTGACGACGATGTACGGCCGGTCCCCCGGCGCCGCGCCCTGCGATGCCGCGACGAGCCGCCGGTCCAGCGTGTCGCGCGTCGCTCCCACCCGGCGCTTCACGTCGTCCAGGAGCTCCAGATTGCCGTTGAACGCCATCCGCATCACGTCCCGCTTGAACCGCTCGCGCATCGTCGCGCCCAGCAACACCGCGCTGAGCGCGCCGCCGATGCACAGCGCGGCGATGAGAGACCAGACGAGGCGGCCGCCATGCCACAGTGCGCGAAGGAAACGGATCATGCGGTGATGGGAGACAGAGGGGAACCGGTGTGCGACCCAGTGTACGATCTCGTGTACGGCCTGGTCTGGTGTCGGGTCAGTAGAAATACACGCTCATGCCCGGCTTCAGATTCGGCAGGATTGCCTGCAGGTCCGTTGCCTTGGCACGCACGTTTCCGGCCGTCACTCCTGCTGAGTCGCTGAGGTCGTCGGAACCAGGTACGGCGTAGATCGTGGTCCCGCCGTCGAGCGTCACGGACGTTGAGTCCGCCGACACTACGGTGCGCATCCCGCGGGGAGCGGCCACCCGCACGGTGTCGGGCGGTGTCCCCGCCAGCTCTTCCCCCCCGACACGGACCGGCATTTCGCGCAGCAATGCCCCCTCACGCTCGAGAAACATCTCCCCACTGTCGACCGACACGGACAGGTGCAGGTCACGATCCCCCTCCGCCTGGCGCCGGGCGAGCTCTACGATCACCCGGACTTTGTCTTTGTTCGCGGCGAAGACGACATCGGCCCGCTGGCGCTCGACCCCGGTCATGGCGAGCCTGAGCCGCGCGGCCTCCGCCCCATACTCCCGGCCCTTGTAGGCGAGCCACGCGTCAGCCAGCGCCAGCGCGACGAGCGCCAGCCACAATCCGGTGATCAGTCCCGGATACGCCGCGCGGAACTCCTTCCACCCGGCCCGGCGCCGCTCGGGGCGCCCCGGCGCCTCGGTGCCCCCGGCGGGGCCGCCGGCCACTGGCGCGGCCCCCGGGGCGGGGCCACCCGGCCTGGGGCCGCCTGGCGCGCTCCCGCCAGGTTCGGGGGCGTCAGGCTGAGGGCCTTCAGGCGTAGAGCCACCAGTCTCAAGGCGGCCAGGCCCGGAGTCGCCCGGCCCGGGGTCGCCAGGCCCGGGGTCGCCAAGCGGGCTCAACGGCCCCGTCACCGCTTCACCAGGCTCTGCACATCGAGGATTGGGACGCCCACGGGCTCGCTCCGGCCCGACCGCACGGTTGCCACGATCGAGACCGGGACTGGCGCCCGCGATGCCACGGTCCGCGCCAGCGCTAGCAGCGGCGGCGGCACCGCCACGTAGAGCAGAGCGCTCTCGCTGCCCGGGCCCCGCGCGAGCAGATACGGCTCGTCCGGATTGAGTCCCTTGCGCAGCGGGTCCGCCGTCGCGAATGCGAGCACTTCGATGTTCCAGCGAACGGTCTTGCCGCGCACGCCGTCGGGATCCGCCCGCAGGTCCGCCGCGCTGATCGTCACCTGCGACGAATCACTCGCCGCCACTTCGGTCTCCCGGACCCAACCCTCCGTACGCACTCGCACCCAGCCGCGATCGCGCGCCACCGGCTCCAGCGACGATTGCGGTCCGATACTCGCGATGGCGGGGCCGTCGGGCGCGCTTCGCAGCGAGATCGTGCCGGTCGGCGCGAGCGAGCCCGCAATCGAGCCGTCGGCGCTGTCGCGCACCGCGCTAGCCGCGGGTGCGACTTTGGATCCCGCCTTCGGCGCGGTGGACGATGCGGTCTGCTTCCCCGCGCGTTGCGTCACGGTGCCCACAGCACGACTGCCTGCGCTGCCCGCCGGATGCGTCGCCGGCGCGCTCTTCCCCGTCGCGGCCTTGCCTGTTGCCGCGGACTTCGTCGCCGGTGACGTGGCCTGCGCCGCGAGCGGCAGCGGGGCGAGAACGGCGCGTCCCGCGAGACTACCGACGATCGTGAGGAGAAGAAGCGTCTGCATCGCTGGTTGGGGGGTGCACCCCTGGATACATTTGCAAAGATGGCCGCTTCCGTACAGCGACCGGTAGCCCTCATTGTGCTCGACGGATGGGGATACCGTCCCGACCGCGAAGGCAATGCCGTCGCACTGGCAACGACCCCGTCGTGGGACGGGCTGTGGTCGCGCCGCTCACGCACGCTGCTCGCCGCGTCCGGCCTGCGAGTGGGACTTCCGGAAGGCCAGATGGGAAACAGCGAAGTCGGACACCTGAACCTCGGCGCCGGCCGAGTCGTCGTGCAGGACCTGGTGCGGATCGATGCCGCCATCGCCGATCGCTCCTTTCTCCGCAACGGAACGCTGGTCGCGGCCTGCCGCGATGTCCGGAACAGCGGCGGCACGCTGCACATGATGGGGTTGCTCGGCAACGGCGGCGTTCACGCGCAGGACAAGCATCTCTGGGCGTTGCTCGACCTCGCCGAGTCGCAGCGGGTCGGGCGCGTCGCGATTCACGCCATGCTCGACGGCCGCGACACGCTGCCGCGCTCCGCCCTGGGCTTCATGCGCGAGACGATCGAACGGGCCAGAGGCCGCGCACGCATCGCGAGCATCGGCGGGCGCTATTTCGGGATGGATCGTGACCGGCGCTGGCAGAGGACGGAGCTGTTCTACCGGGCGGCAATCGATGGCACCGGGCCCCAGACCGGCGACCCGCTGGCCGCGATCCAGGCGGCATACGACGCCGGACAGAGTGATGAGTTCATCACGCCCGCGACGGTCGTCGAGCACGGCGTCCCGGTGGCGCCGGTGCGCGATGGCGATGCCCTCATCTGCTTCAACTACCGGTCCGACCGGATGCGGCAGATCACCCGCGCACTCACGGAGCCGGAGTTCCGCCAGTTCGGCGTCACCGGCCGGCCCGAGATCAACGTTGTCACGATGACGTCCTACGGGCAGCAGTTCGCCCTCGCCGTGGCGTTTCCGCCGATCTCCATGGCCCGCATCGTCGCCGAGGTCCTGAGCGGCTGCGGGAAGACGACGCTGCGCACCGCCGAGACCGAGAAGTATCCGCACGTCACCTATTTCTTCAACGGCGGTGAGGAGGAACCCTACCCCGGCGAAGACCGGATCCTGGTTCCGAGCCAGAAGGTCGCCACGTACGATCTCATGCCGGAGATGAGCGCGGCCGGCGTCACCGATGTGCTCTGCAATGCAATCAGCGAAGGACGTCACGATTTCATTCTCTGTAACTACGCCAACGGCGACATGGTCGGGCACAGCGGCTCGCTCCCGGCGACCATCCGGGCCGTCGAAACCGTGGATCAATGCCTGGCCCGCGTGCTGCCCGTCGCCCAGCGCACCGGCACCCGGCTCCTGATCACCGCGGATCACGGCAACTGCGAGCAGATGATCGACCCCGCCACTGGCGGTCCGCACACCGCGCACACCACCAATCCAGTGCCGTTCGTGCTGGTCGACGGAGACGCGGAGCCCCCCCTGCGGAGCGGTGCGGCACTCCGCGACGTCGGCCCCACGGTGCTCTCGCTCCTCGGCGTCGAGGTGCCACCCGAGATGACGGGCGCGGATCTTCGAGTGGCCAGCGATTGAGCGCCAGGGTACACTGCACGGGTGGCGGACCCTCGCTAGCCGCGATCGGTACTATCACGGCAGCCGCCGCCGGCGCTTCCAGGGCGGCCACGATCGCGGGACGTCCGTCCGGCGCCCGGCCGGCTCCACAACTCCAGCTCGCGTCCATTTGCCCGGCAATCCAGTGTCTCTAGGCTCCGCCCGTATCAAAGCCCTGTTCGTCGCGCTGGCCGCCTCCGCGCTTCCGGTGACCGCCTCCGCGCAGGTGATGGGTCACATGCCGGACGCCAGTCCCTACGCCGACGTCGACAGCCCCCGGGACTTGGCGATCTTCGCGGGCTATTACGCTGCATCAAAGGATCTCGCCGGCGTCGCACCCGGCGGCGGCGTCGCCATCGGCGCCCGCGAGACGCTCCATCTCGCAGGTCCCGCCGTCGCGGTGTTTCGGCTCTCTCACACTTTCTCCGACCGCATGGTCGTAGATCCGCTCGACCCGCGATCGCAGCGCGACCTGGGATTGATCAGCGATCCGATCACGATCCTCGACGCCGGCCTGGGGTTCGTCTTCACGGGCACCCGGTCGTTCCATAATCTGCAGTTCGCGGTCAATGCGGGGGTCGGCGGCGCGTCGGACCTCGGTGCGCCAAAGGACGCCGGCGGCTATCGCTTCAGCACCGTTCCTGTCCTGACCTACGGCGCCGGCATCCGCTGGGTACCGCCGGGACGGCTCAGTCTCCGGATCAACGCCGACAATTACATGTATGAGCACTCGTACCCGAAGCTCTATCACACCATCACGGGCGATGGCACGAGCGTCGTCCCGACGACGCACTCGCTGGTCGATTGGCGCAACAACGGCATGTATACGTTCGGCGTCTCGTACGCCATCCATTCCCACTGACCCGTCTCTGACCGCTCCGCGCCGATCTACCCGTTCCGGCGGCGCCCCGCGGCGCCGCGCTGTCCGTGAGGCGGCGCTGCCCTCGCCCCTCCCCGCCGCGACCGCGTCCCTCACGCGGCGCATTTCGTTCTCGGCCGCGCACCGGTACCGGCGCCCCGAATGGACCGACGCACGGAACCGCGCCGTCTTTGGCGACTGCGCGCGTGCCAACTACCACGGGCACAACTACGCCTGCGATGTCACCGTGTCCGGCGTGGTCGATGACGAGACGGGTATGATCGTGGACCTGGGTCTCCTCGACCGTGTCCTCGCGACCGAGGTCCGCGACCGGTTCGATCATCGCAATATCAATCTCGACGTTCCCGAGTTCGCCGACGGCCGCCTCATCCCGACGGGCGAGAACCTCGCGCGGGTCATCCTGGGATTCGTCCAGGCCGCGCTGGGAAGCCGTGTCCGGGTGACCGAAGTTCGCGTCGCCGAGGATTCGACGCTGTGGGCCACCGTCCGGGCCGCAGGCGCCTAGCACGACGCCCGTGACGCCGTCACCTGCGCCGCATTGTGCCGGGGTCATTCTCGCCGGCGGCCAGGCCTCGCGTTTCGGCGGCCGCCCCAAGGGTCTCGAGGTCGTCCAGGGACAACGCGTCATCGACCGCGTGGCCACCGCATTGCGGGACGCATTACCCGACGCGTCCGGTGAGTTGCTGCTCGTCGCCAACGACCCCGCCGCGACGCGATGGCTTCCCGGAGTTCCCGTGGCCGCCGATGTCCGTCCGGGATTGGGCAGCCTCGGTGGTCTCCTCACGGCCCTCACCTCGGTGGGCGGTCCCGTTCTGGTTGTCGCGTGGGATATGCCGTTCGTCCCGGGCGGGTTGCTGCGCGCGCTCCGGATGGAGGGAGAGTCCGGCCCGTTTGACGCCGTCGTCCCGTCGAGCGGGTCCTGGCGCGGTGTAGAACCACTGTGCGCCTATTACACCCCGGCCTGCGCCGCACCGATCGCGCGCCGGCTGGACGCTGGCGACTGTCGCATGATCGGGTTTCTCGAGGACGTCCGCGTGCACCGCCTCGCCCCGGCCGCGGTGCGCCAATTCGGCGATCCGGCCCGCATTTTCCTCAACATCAACGAGCCGGCGGACCTCACCACCGCCGAGGGCTTGACGGACGGCACCGCCGGGTAGGGATTACTGTACCCGGGCACTGCCGCCGGGACGCAGCGCTATGGCATCCACCGTTCACAGCTGGGTCTCCGTGCCTCGTATCGATCGCCCGAACACCCGCGCGCGCCGCTGGCACACGCTCGCTGCCAGAATCGGCGGCCTGTCCGCCTGCGCTGCTATCGCGGGCGCCACCGCCTGCGGGCATTCGAACGTCCAGCCGGTGGTCGCCCCCGCTCCGGCAGTCATGGCGCCGCCACCGCCTCCCGATGCGCGCGTCGCCCTGCGTGCGGCGATCGACTCCATGCTCGGCGATCCTCGCTTCCGGAGCGCGTTCTGGGGCGTGCTCATTGTCGATCCCGCGCACAACGATACGCTCTACAGCCGGAACGCCGGCAAGCTATTCCTCCCCGCATCGAACATGAAGATCGTGACGGCCTCGGTCGCGCTGGCTCAGCTCGGGCCCGACTTCCGGTTCCGCACGACGTTTGCCGCCCGCGGCCCCGTCCGTGACGGCGTGTTGCACGGTGATCTCGTCGTCATCGGCCGCGGCGACCCGACGGTCAGCGACCACATGATGCGCGACGCGATGCTCCCGCTGCGGGCGGCCGCGGAGTCGCTGGCCGCACACGGCATTCACCGCATTACGGGACGCATCGTCAGCGCGGACGACGCGTTTCCTGATGCCAACATCGGCTTCGGCTGGGATTGGGACGACCTCGGCGAACCCTACGCCGCGGGTGTCGATGAGTTGATGTTCAACGAGGGCTACGCGACGGTCACGCTTCGGGGAGCCGCGCGATCTGGCGGGGCGGTTCACGTGACGACCACACCCATCCCGGACTATCCCGCGATTCGGTCGCGCGTCACGACGGCCACGATCGCCGGCGGGTCCGCCGCCGCAGCGCCGGCTGCGGTCTACGACGCCGCGCACGGCGGCCTTGTCGTCAGTGGCACCGTCGCGCCGGGCGACACCGCGACGTTGCTCGTCGCGCTGCGGGACCCCGCGACCGCGTACCTCTATGGATTGGCGAGCGCGCTCCGCGCTCGGGGTGTCACGCTTCGCCCCCAGCCCGTGCTCGTCACCGATGACGGAGAGCTGTTTCCGGGGTCGGGGCAGGCTGTTTTGGCGACGCCGCACGGGCGAACCATTCCGCCTCCGGCTGAGCGCCGCGACACGCTGTTCACCATGTTCTCTCCGCCGCTCCGCGACATCCTCCCTGCGCTGCTCAAGCCCTCGCAGAATCAGATCGCCGAGATCCTGCTGAAGACCTTGGGGCTGGAGAAGACCGGTGTCGGATCCGCCGACAGCGGCCGGCGCGTGGTTGCATCACAGCTCACATCGTGGGGCATCCCGCCAGACGAATTCGTGATTCGCGATGGGAGCGGCCTCTCTCGCCACGACTACCTGTCGCCGGCCATGATCGTGCGCACGCTCACGACCATCGAGCAAGACTCGGCCTACCAGTTGTTCTACGACGCACTGCCGATCGCCGGCATCGACGGCACGATCTCCGATCGCATGCGAGGGACCCCCGCAGCGGGCAACGTGCACGCCAAGACCGGGTTCGTCGATCGGGCCCGCTCGCTCTCGGGCTACGTCACGACGACGGACGGCGTAGGCCTGGTGTTCAGCTTTCTGTGCAACAACTGGACGACGCCGGTCCACGACGTCGAGCATGTGCAGGACGAGATCGCCGTGCGCCTGGCGTCGATGACGCTGGGCGCGCATTGACCGGACCGGTCGCCGGAGCACTCGCGTGCTGAGCGTCGCCGAGGCGGTCGACCGCGTCATCGGCCACGCGCACACGCTGGCCGTGGAGCGCACGCCGCTCCTCGACGCCCTGGGTCGCGTACTCGCGAGTCCGGTCGTCGCACCCCTCACGCTCCCGGCCTGGGACAACTCGGCCATGGACGGCTACGCGGTCCGCTCGGCGGACATCGCCGGCGCCTCGGCCGGTCAGCCCACCGTGCTGCGTGTCACGGAAACAGTTGCGGCCGGGCAATTCCCGTCCAGGGCGGTCGAGCCGGGCCAGGCCATCCGCATTATGACCGGCGCCCCGATGCCGGCGGGTGCCGACGCGGTCGTCCGCGTCGAAGACACCGACGGCGGCCTGGAGCGCGTCGCGATTCGCGATGCCCGCGACAGCCGGCGCAACATCCGGCCGCGCGGGGAGGATTTGCGGGCGGGGGATACCGTCCTGCCAGCCGGCATGCCGGTTGGCGCGGCGCAGATCGGTGTCCTGGCATCCGTCGGCGCCGCGTCGGTGGACGTCTACCGCCGCCCGCGAGTGGCCTACCTCGGCTCGGGCGACGAGTTGGTGGACCTCGACCGGTTCGACGAAGCACTCGCCGGCCGCAAGATCGTCTCGTCGAACAACTATACGATTCACGCCCTGATCCGCACCGCGGGCGGAGTCCCCGTCAACCTCGGCATCGCGCCGGACCAGCGCGACGCCCTGCGGGAGAAGATCGAGCAGGCCGCCGGCTGCGATGCCATCGTGACGACGGCCGGCATCTCGGTCGGCGAGTTCGACTACATCCGCGAGGTGCTCATCGGCCTCGGCGCCGAGATGACGTTCTGGAAGGTTCGGATGCGTCCCGGTGCCCCGGTCGGCTTCGGCCACATCGGGGGCGTTCCCTGGCTCGGCCTCCCTGGGAATCCGGTGTCGGCAATGGTGACGTTCGAGTTGTTCGCGCGCCCATTGCTCCGAAGAATGCAGGGATATTCGCGCCTACACCGGCGACCGGTGCCGGTCGTGCTCGAGGAGGCGGTGACCATCAACGCGCCGATCACGCACTTCCTCCGGGTCGTGGTCAGCGTCCGCGACGACGGGACGCTCACGGCGCGCCTCACCGGCCCGCAAGGGTCGGGCATTTTGACATCGATGTCACAGGCGAACGCGTTGCTCGTCGTCCCCGAAGACCGCCCGCATTCCCGGGCTGGAGATGTGCTGCACGCCCTGCTTCTGACCGACGACGCGGGGACGAGCGCCCACTTTTCGCTCTGACGTAAGCCCGACACCCATGCCGCACGCGACTCACGTTCCCCACCCCACCTACCTCCTCGTCGTCGCGGGTGCGCTCGCGATCTCAGTGGTCGCCGGCGCGATGGTCATCGCCCGCCGTATGCTGCGCGCACAGATCACGGGCCGCCGCGCCGCTGGCTTGGATATCGCAACGGGGATGGCGATGGGCGGTGCGATCGCCGGTAGCGGTGGTGGCGCGTACGCCGGCGGTCCGGTCCGAGCGGATGGCGTGGTGCGCACGCTCGCCGAGCGTGGCCTGGTCGCCGGGGAACAGTTGGCAAGCATGTCGCCGGCCGAACGGGAGTTCTTCCTCTCCACCGTGGGCGCCAAGCTCGGTGACGCCGCCAAACCGCGGCTGATGACACAGACTCACGGGACCGGCGGTGCCATGGCCGCTGCGACCGCGGCGGCTATCGCGCTCGATCCGGCGGACGAAGCGGTGCCGCACGCGGCGCTGGTGTCAGGGTCCATCCACTGCCCCGTCTGCCGCACTCCGATCGGCAAACGCGCCGACGTGCCGTTGCTGATGTCGCGCTGCCCAGGCTGCTCCCGCCGTGTGGCGGCCCACGTCGACGGTGACCGCCTCACGGTGACGCTGCACTACACACTCCGCACGCCCGCCATGGGTGTGCCCGTCATCAAGCCCACCACCTAGCCGGCGCGACGCGCCAGCTTTCTGCTTTTTTCTACTTTCTACTTTCTACTTTCTACTTTCCACTTTCTGCCTTTTCTACTTTCTCCTTTCTGCCTTTCTCCTTTCTAGCCGGCGCCACGCGCCGGCTTCAGTCGCGCCGCCACGACCTCGCTAATGTCGTAGACCGGTACCGGCGAATCCTTCGCCGCGACGCCGTCGCTCAGCATCGTCATGCAGAATGGACATGCCGCCGCGATCGCGGTCGCCCCCGTGGCCAGCAGCTCCTCGGTGCGCTCGATGTTGATGCGCTTGCCCTGGCGCTCCTCCATCCACATGCGCCCCCCGCCCGCCCCGCAGCACAGCCCGCGGCTGTGGTTGCGCGGCGCCTCCACCAGGTCGACGATCGGTAGCGCACGGCGCAGCACGTCCCGGGGCGCCTCGTACACGTCGTTGTAGCGCCCGAGATAGCAACTGTCGTGATACACGATGCGCTCGGGATCGCCCTGCTCGTTCTCCGCATCCATCGGGACCCGCCCCTCAGCCAGCAACCGCTCGATGTAGACCGAGTGGTGAATTACTTCGTAGTTGCCGCCGAGCTGGGGATATTCGTTCCCGATCTGATGGAAGCAGTGCGGGCAGATGGTGACGACGGTCTTGACGCGGTACCCGTTCAACACCGCCACGTTGTCCTTCGCCAGCATCTGATACAGGTATTCGTTCCCCATGCGCCGCGCTGCATCACCGTTGCACTTCTCTTCCTGTCCGAGGATCGCGAACCGGATGCCGGCGGCCTGCATGATGCGCGCGAAGGACACGGTGATCTTCTTCGCCCGCGCGTCGAACGATCCCATGCACCCGACCCAGAACAACACTTCCGGGGTGTCTCCCCGAGCCGCACATTCGGCGAAGGTCGGTATGCCCAGCCCCTCTGCCCAATCCGCGCGGTTCGCGGGATCGAACGCCCACGGACTCCCGTTCCGCTCCAGCGATTGGAAAACCGGTTGAATCTCGGGGGGAAACCGGGATTCCATCAGCACGAGATCCCGGCGCAGCTCGTTGATCACCTCGAGCTGATCGATCGACACCGGACATTCCTGCACGCAGGCCCGGCACGACGTGCACGCCCAGAGTTCCTCCTCGGTGATGAAATTGTCGAGGAGGCGGTGGTCCATGACACCGGCGGTCGTCGTCTCGTTGCCGGGATCACCCTCGCCGTGCACGAGGTCGCGATGTGCCCCCGCGGGCGACTCGTGGACGAGGAGGGGCGCCTTCTCCAGGAGCCGTTGGCGCACGTTGATCACGATCTTGCGCGGGCTGAGCGTCTTTCCGGTGATGTTCGCGGGACAGGCCGCTGTACACCGCCCGCACTCGGTGCACGAATACCCGTCGAGCAGGTTCTTCCACGAAAGCTGCTCGACATCCGCCGCACCGAATTGCTCGACGCCCTCCGCCTCCAGATCCATCGCGGACATCGCCCCGCGCCGCCCCGGACCGCTGGTATTGGACAGGTAGACGTTGGGTAGCGATGTGATGACGTGCAGATGCTTCGAGTACGGCAGATAGTTGAGGAATGCGAGGACCAGCAGGATGTGCATCCACCACGCGACCGTGGCCACCCCCGCTGCGGTCGCTGGGCTCATCCCCGCCAGTCCCATGGCGAGTCCCCGCGAGATCACGCGCGCCGGTTCTGCCTGATCGGGACGCGCGATCACCGCGCTGGCGTTCATCAGCAGGAGCGTGAGCATCAGCAGCGCGATCAGCGAGAGGATGATCATCGCATCCATCTGCTCGAGGGCGTCGCCACGCAGCCGCTTGGGCTTGAGCACGAGGCGGCGGTAGAACAGCCACCCGACCGCCCCCAGCACGAGTACCGCAAACACTTCCTGCGACATCACGTAGGGCGCGTACAGCGGGCGCGCGAGCACCAGACCATACGAGAACTGCGGCCAGACCCCCTGCACGAGCAGTTCGACGGTCCCGGCCGTCAGGACGATGAATCCCCAGAACACCGCCGCGTGCATCGCCCCAGCCAGGGGATCCCTGAGGATCTTGCTCTGGGCAATGCCGATCCCCAGCAGGTTGCCGATGCGCACCATCGGCGCGTCGGTGCGATCGGCAGGACGGCCGACTCCGAGATACGTGATGAGGCGGTGCGCGTTGTAGAAGAAGAACCCGGCCGCCAGCACCACGATGACGATGTAGGCGGTCGTCGCGCCCACCCCGCCGCTCATGCCGAGGCGGCGCGCGCGGCGCGGACCGCCGCCGTGAGCGCGGGAACGACGTCGAACACGTCCCCAACGATCCCGTAGTCCGCGACTTTGAAGATCGGGGCCTCGCGATCCTTGTTGATCGCGACGATCGTCTTCGACGTCCGCATGCCCGCCAGATGCTGGATCGCGCCGGAGATCCCGACCGCGACGTAGAGATCAGGGCTCACCAGCCGGCCGGTTTGGCCGATTTGATCGCTGTGCGGACGCCAGCCGTCGTCGGTCACCGCCCGCGTCGCGCCGACGGCGGCATTCCCGAACGCCGCGGCTAGTTCCTCGACCAGACGGAAATTCTCGGCGGATTTGAGCCCGCGCCCGCCGCTCACGATCACCGGCGCGTCACCCAGATCCATCGTCGCGCCGTCGCCCATCCGGAGTTCCGTCGTGACGACGCGGACGGCTGCCGGATCGCCCACGGGCTCCGCCCGTTCGACACGCACCGCCCGCGCACTCGGCGCCAGGAGCACCGCGCCAGGCCGCATCGCGATGATCGCCGGCGAGCCACCGATTGCCCACGTCGCAATCAGCTTCCCCGTATCGACCGGATGTGTCACGACGATGTCGTTCTGTTCGATTGCCATCGCGATCACGTCAGTCACGATCGCGGCATCGAGAATCGCCGCCACACGGGGCGCCAGATCACGGCCCTGAGCGGTCGAGCTGAACACCGCGACACGATACCCGCCACTTCGGATCCGATCGGCCACGAGTGCCGCCGTCGCCTCAGGGTTGTACCGCTCGAACGCCGGATGCTCGGTGACGATGACGACATTCGCGCCATGTTCGCCCAGGCTGTCAGCTTTGGCCGCGATCCCGGGCGCGCCAACGAGCAGAGCGTGCACCTCGCCGCCGCCCGATGCGTCGGCGCAGGCGCGAGCCGCCGTGACGGCTTCGAACCCCGCTTTGCGGATTGCGCCGGCACGCGTTTCGGCGAATGCCAGAAGGTTCGGCATCAGAGTACCTTGGCCTCCGTCTGGAGCAGGCGAACGAGTTCGGGGACCGCCGCCGATCCCTCGCCGATGATGCGGCCCGCCGCCCGTTCGGGCGGCGGTTGCAGCCGCCGCACCGTGATCCGCGACTCGCCGAGCGTCACCGGTTTGACCTCGAGCGGTTTCTTCTTGGCCGCCATGATGCCCTTGAGCGACGGCAGACGCTCCCGGTTGAGGCCCTCATCGATCGTCAGGACTGCCGGCAGAGGGAACTCCACCATCTCCTGCGCGCCCTCGAGCTCGCGCTGAGCGCGGCCTCGCCCGTCCTTGATCTCGAGTTTCGAGACGGCGGTCACGCACGGGAGTCCCAGAAGTTGCGCCACCATGGCGCCGGTCGCCCCATTCGAGACGTCCACCGCCACGCGGCCGAAGAGAATGAGATCGAATCCGCCGGGCTTGAGCTCGTCGGCGAGCGCCCGCGCCACCACCCGGGCATCAGGCGGAACAGCCGCAGCCTTGAGGTGGATGCCACGGTCCGCTCCCATGCTGAGCGCCTTGCGGATCTGCTCCTGCACCGCGTCGCTGCCCAGCGAAACGATCACCACCTCGCCTTGCCCGAGCTTCTCCTTCAGTTGCAGGCCCGCCTCGACCGCCCACAGATCAAAATCGTTGACGTCGAACTTCAGGCCACTCTCGTCGATCGCGATACCGCTGGCGGCAATCGGCAACCGCTGGTCCATGACCGGTACGCGCTTGATGCACACCGCGATCTTCACGGCGCTGGCTCCGGATGAGTTGAATGCATTGCGTCGCGCGGAAGATAATCACCCATCGCGGGCCGGGTGCCGGCCAACAAACGGTCGTGACCGGCCCCTACGGATGCCGCCCCGATCACCGGCACCGTCTCATGCGGATATGGCCCCCGGAATCCACGCCCAACGTACACGGCTACGTCGAACGCCGGGCGCCCATCCCGCCGGATGCCGATCTGGCCAACCGGCGCCAGCCGCCGGAAATACGCCCCGTACATCGCCATGACGTCATGGCGCGCAGGCAGCCGGTCCACGATCACGGCGTCCTCCCCCTCGAACGAATTCTGGTCGAAGACGTACTGGAACCCGCGCGGATCACCGCTCAGACACAATACCGGAACGGAAGGGCCGAGCGCGTACGCGATCTTGCCGGCCTGCACCCAGCTCGTCCCGGCGACAAACGTCCGCGGGCCAGCCAGCAGGCCAAGCGAGTCGAGACCCGGACGCAACTGGCTCCAGTCCAGCGCTTCGAGCGTCGGATCCCCCTTCTGGAACAATGACGGCGCTACGCGGGCCGGCCATCCGGTAATCGCGGCGCTTGCGGCGAACGCCAGCAACAGCGGGAATGCGAGCACGCTGCCGGTGAGCAACCGCAGCACCAGTCGCGGCCTGTACCCGGCAGGCACCGATTCGCGAGATAGCCATACGTGTGTGCGAGGCGCCATTGGCACGCTATGGAGCTGCAGAAAGAGGAGATTCCCGGCGAGCGGAAACAGAAACAGGTACCCGGACGCCGGCCAGTGCGGAAGCCCGGCCTGGCCACCCAGCGACACCAGCGAGAACAGCGCGATCGGCACGAGCGCGAGACACGCGAAGAACCATTCGCGGTCGTCAGCAGGGCGCCGCCGCAGCACGCGGAACAGCGCGCCGGCGAGAATCACCCAGATCCACGGAAGAACCCACACGATCTGTCCAGCGATGTTCTGCCCAAACGCCGCGAGGCGCCGCACGATCGTCACGTGCCCAGGCGTACTGCCGCGGCCGAGTTGAAACGCGATTGAGACCCACCCGTGCGATGCGTTCCACGCCACCACAGGCGCAAACATGACCAGGGTCACGAGGAGCGCGACGTATGGCTCGGGGCGCCGCAGCCACCGGCGCTGGGTTGGACGCACGGCGAGAAAGAGCAGGACGCCCGCGAGAAACAGTCCTGCCTGGTACTTCGACAGCGCAGCGAGCCCCGCGCATACGCCAGCGCCCAGCCACCACCGCCATGCATGCTGCTCTTCCGCCGGATTGAACAACACCCGGGCTAGACAGCATGCGCTCGCCACCAATGCGAACATGAGCGGCCCGTCGGGGAGTACCCAGCTCGCGGTGCTGGCGCTGAACACGGCTGACACGTTGAGGAGGAGCGCCGCAAACCACCCGGCGACCGGGCCGAATGTCTGCGCGCCGAGTTGGTACATCAGCCACGTCGTGCCCGCGAACAGCAGCACGAACGGCAGCCGCACTGCGAGGTGGGATTCGCTGCCCAGCAACACCGACGCGCCGTGCGCCAGCCAGAACGCCAGCGGCGGATGGTCGAAGTAGCTGAGGCTCACCCTCCGCCCCACGGCGACCATGTACGACTCGTCGACACCCAGCCCCAGCGGGATCGCGAGTCCGGCCCGGATTGCGATGCCAATGCCGATGAGCCACAGCATCTGCCGGCGTAGCGGCGCCGCTTCAGACATGCGTGGTCACGGCCGCTCGGCGCGGCCCGCGACGCTCAATTGAACGCGCTGAGCCCGGTGACGGCCTGCCCGAGGACGAGCGTATGGATGTCGTGTGTCCCCTCGTACGTGTACACGCTCTCGAGATTCGCCATGTGACGCATCGACGCGTATTCGGCGAGGATCCCGTTTGCGCCGAGCAGCCGCCGCGCCTCGCGCGCGATGTCCGTCGCCATGCTCACGTTGTTCCGCTTGGCCAGCGATACCTGCTGCGGCGTGAATGTCCCGGCATCCTTGAGACGACCCAGGTGGAGCACGAGCAGTTGCGCCTTGACGATCTCCGTCAGCATGTCCGCGAGCCGCGCTTGCTGAAGCTGAAAGCCGCCGATCGGCCGGTCGAACATCACCCGCGTCTTGGAGTACGCCAGCGCTTCCTCGTAGCACGCCTGCGCCGCCCCCAGCGCCCCCCACGAGATCCCGTAACGCGCCTGCGTCAGGCACATGAGCGGACTCTTGAGCCCACCGCTTTGCGGCAGAAGCTGAGACGCGCCCACCACCACATCCTGGAATACCAGCTCGCTCGTGTCGGACGCGCGCAGCGAGAGTTTGCCTTTCTGGTCCTTCGCCGAGAAGCCCGTTGAATCGGTCGGGACGATGAACCCGCGGATCGACGCCTCGTCCGCGCCGGTCTTCGCCCACACGATCGCCACGTGCGCCGTCGAACCGTTCGTGATCCACATCTTGGCGCCGTTGAGAACGTAGCTCCCATCCGGCCGCGCCTTGGCCGTGGTGATCATCCCCGCGGGATTGGATCCGAAATCGGGTTCAGTCAACCCGAAGCATCCGATGACCTCGCCCGTCGCCATCTTCGGCAGATACCGCTTCTTCTGCTCCTCGCTGCCGAACGCGAAGATCGGATACATCACCAGTGCGCCCTGCACCGACGCGAACGACCGGATGCCGGAGTCGCCGCGCTCGAGCTCCTGCATGATGAGCCCGTAGGCGACGTTGTTGAGCCCCGCACACCCGTACGCCTCGGGGAGGTTCGCGCCGAAGACGCCCAATTCGCCCAGCACCGGGATCAGCTCTTTCGGGAATCGCCCCTCGACGTAGCAGGTCCCGATGATCGGCAGGACTCGCTCGTCGACGAACCGGCGGACGCTGTCGCGGACCGCGCGTTCTTCCTCGGACAAGCTGCTGTCGACGTTGAAAAAATCAGCGGATGTCATGGGTCAAAACTAACGCCGGCAGTCTCCCCGCGACGGTGTCCCGCCAGCCCGCCGCTAACCCGGCCGGACGGGTCTCAGCGCTAATCCTCGCCGGCAACCCCTTCGGCCGCGGCCGTCGCCGCGCCGCCGGGCCGACGGCGCGCCGTGAGCCCCGATAGCCGCACCCGTACCGTCCGCCGCCGCTCGGCCTCCTCGCGCTCTCCCAGAAACGCGCCGATGCTCGCGAGCGGCTCGACATGGTCGCACACGATCTTGAACGTCGCGAGCAACGGGACCGCCAGCAGTGCGCCCGCGATCCCCCAGAGCCACCACCACAGAGCCAGCGAGATGAAGATCGCCACGGGATTGAGTGTCAGCCGGCGGCTCATCACGAGCGGTGTGACGATGTAGCCCTGCACAAAGTTGATCGCGAGATACACGGCTGGCACGACGACGGCGTGTGGGACGGTATCGAATGTCGTCAGCGCCGCCACCATGAGGACCGCCGACATCGTCAGCATGCCGAGGTACGGGATGAACTCGGCCAGCGCCACCATCGTGCCCCACACGAGCGGCGTCGGCATCCCGAGCAGGGCCATCGCGGCCGCCACCACCGCTCCTTCGGAGATGTTGATCAGCGCCGTAAGACCGAGGTACGCGGAGATCGACGATTCCGTCGCTCGTGCGATCGAGACGGCTTTCTCCCGATCGCCGCGGCGAGGAAGCATTCCCACGAGTTTCTGGAGAAACAGGTCTCCCACCGCGAGCAGCGCGTAAAGCAGCAGCAGGACTTCGATGATCCCGCCCAGAACCGTCGCGCTGATGCCCGCGAGTCTGCTGCCCAGACTCGGCCCCTGCACCACGACGTCTCGTACCGGACTCGCGCCCGTAGCCTGCTCGACCTGTGACGCGGCGCGGCTCACCTGCTCGACCGGCCGAACGACTGCCCTGAGCTTCCGGGCAGCCTTGGGAAGCGCGACCGGCGCCGCCGAGACCCACGCCCGGACCGGACCGGCGATCATGTAGCCGCCGCCGCCCACCGCGCCCACGACGAGCGCGAGGACCAGGGCGGCCCCCGCCGGATACGGGAGCCGCCAGCGGGCCAGCAGGCGCACGATCGGGCTGAGCACGAGACTCAGAAGCCCCGCCAGCGCCACCGGAATGAAGAAGTCCCTGGCGAAGTACAGCGCGCCGAACACCAGGATGGTCGCGATGACAATCAGCGAAACCGACCGCGACTGCGGTGACTCCGCCTCCTGGATGGTCTCGGCGAGATCGGGATGCGGCGCGTCGGGCTGCGGCGTCTCAGGCGTCATCGGCTGTTCTCATCGCGCTCGCACTTTGTTGGGTTGATGCCGCTACCTCTTTCAGGTGACGACGACCTCAGCGTGGACGTGACCCGGGGCCGACGGAGCCGGTGCTCCCATGCTCGACAGCATGACGTTGGCACTCACCCTGCCACCGGTGGCATGGCTGGCATGTGACACGAAATGCCACACAAGTGCGAACAGCGCGAAGATGAGCACGACGTGGATTATACCGCCCACAACAGCGCGAAACAGTCCGAATCCAATGAGCCAGATGCCAAGTAGTACGAGGCCGATGACAAGGAACATGTGGGCCGCTCCGAAAGTGATGTGGCTGTCGCCCTATCGGGCCCGGAAAGCATTTCGCATGCCCGGGGAGTCCCCTTTGGTTATTCGCGACCGACTGGACGTTTCGCCCGAGGTACCGCGCCGACCGCACGCGCCTTCGCCCGGAACTGCGGACCATGATCGACCGGGTGGCCATTCTCCGCCTGCCACTGGTGCACCATCTCATGCAGCAATGTCTGGAAGACCTCCTCCCAACCGTGCCGGCGCAGATGACCGCGGCTGATCATGATCATGGCCGGCAGTGTCTTGCCGGCCAGACGATAGTACCCGAGACGGCTCCGCATGCGGCGCGATACGGCGATCGGCACCGCTCCCAGTGCGCCCCCGAACCGCGCTGCATTGTACTCGGCGTGCTGGGCCATCAACTTCGCCACGACGGTCGCATCGTCCTGCTCGGGAGCCCGGGCACGCCGCACGCGCACGGCGGACCGCGCCGCCCCCGCAGGCGGCGCGGTTTCCACCGGAGGGACGCCAGGCGGAGGCGCGGGATGCCGTGCGCGGGGCCGGCGGCGCCGGACTGGCGGACGCCGAGGCTCGCTCACCCTGTCGCCGCTCTCCGGCGCCTCGTTCGGATTGAACAGGCGCAACGTCAGTTGCGCGGGATCGAAGATTCCTCGCTGGAGGAGACGCCTCAGCGCGCGAAACATTGGGCCGGCTCAGGCTCGAAGCGTCCGGTCGCGGCCGACCACAGACGCGTCTCCACTTCGATTGTGGTGGGATTCACGCTGACGACGTTGAACGATGACGGACGCCCGCCGCGAGACCGGCTCGATAAGGTACCCGCCGTCGAGACGACGATGCGCTTTCCCGACTCCTGGACGCCGTGCACGGACTCCTGATGGTCGTGGCCGCACAAGACGAGATCGACTCCCATCGCCCCGAACGCCCGCATCACGCGCATGCTGCGGAGCAACCCGATCCGGCTCGAGATCGCCCCGCGCAACGGGTTGTGGTGCATGACCACGACGCGCGCGTCGGATGCAGGCGCCTCGGCGAACACCGATGCGGCATGCTCGAGCTGGCGCGGCCGCAGGGCTCCCACGACCGACACGTCGTGCGGATCCCACGTGAGGGTAAACCAGTGGACGCCGGGCGCCGTGTTGAGCCCGACCAGCGTGACGCCGGGCGCGCGGACGACCGGCTCGAGCTCGGGGGTGATGTACCGGCGGTATTTCTCATACACCCGATCCCGCCACCCCACGCCGAATGGCGCGAACCACCAGGCGACATCGTGGTTTCCAGGGACCGTGATCACCGCCGGCGGAGGGCCGCCGGGCGGAAACGGCCGCGAGATGTCCCGGAGAAAAACCGCCGCTCGCTGGAACTCGCCCGCGCGCGCCCGCTGGGCGAGGTCGCCCGACACGGCAACCACGTCGAAATGCTCCCCCTGCGCCACCGCTTCGACAGCGTCGGCCTGCACCGGCACGGCCGGCCACCCGAAATGCACATCGGAGAGGTGCAGGATGCGGATCATCAGGCGTCTGCCCCGCCGCCGCTACCGCCCAATTGCCGCACCGGATGCGCGCAGGTGAGGCCCGGATGCCCGCAGCTCGCTAATGACCGCGTCGGTGAACTCATCCGTGCTCGCCGTGCCACCCAGATCGCGGGTCACCCGAGTCCCTTCGCGGATCGTCGCCTCCAGCGCCGCGCGGATCCGGCCGGCGCGCGCCCCATCCCCGAGATGATCCAGCATCATGCACGCGCCGAAAATCAGCGCGCCCGGATTGGCCACGCCTTTCCCCGCGAGGTCGGGGGCGGTGCCGTGCACGGCCTCGAAGATCGCGGCGTGCCGGCCGATGTTCGCGCCCGGCGCCAGCCCCAATCCCCCGACCAGCCCCGAGATTTCGTCGGAAAGGATGTCACCAAACAGGTTCGTCGTCACGATCACGTCGTACTGCTCGGGGCGCAGCACGAGGTTCATCGCCATCGCGTCGACGATCTTGTCCTCGAAGACAATGCCGAGCGGTTCGTACTCGGCCGCGACCTGGCGCCCGACTTCCAGAAACAACCCCTGCGAGAACTTCAGGATGTTCGCCTTGTGTACGAGCGTGACTTTGCGCCGGTCGTGCAACCGCGCGTATTCGAACGCGTACCGGATCACGCGCTCCGAGCCGGCTCGCGTGATCAGCGCGAGCGATTCGGCGGCCGCCCTCGGGTCGTCACCGATCTTGATGAAATGCTCGAATCCGACGTACAGGCCCTCGGTGTTCTCGCGGACCAGCACGATGTCCACTTTGTCGAAACGGCCCCCGCGGACCACGACGTGCGCGGGACGCACGTTGGCGTAGAGGTCGAACGTCGTCCGGAGCGCCACGTTGACCGAGCGATACCCGTCGCCGATCGGCGTCTCCAGCGGGCCCTTGAGCGCGACGCGGGTGCGCCGGATCGAATCCAGCGTCGCCTCCGGCAAGGGATCGTGATACTGCATGAGCGCCGCCAGCCCGGCGAGTTGGACATCCCACTCGATCGGCGCCCCCGACGCCGCGAGCACCCGCACCGTTGCTTCGGCAATACTGGGCCCGATCCCGTCGCCTGGGATCAGGGTGACCGGAATCCCCATCTAGGGCGTCGCGACCGCTTGCGCCAGCCGGTCGGCGAGCGCGGCGAGAGACGCGGGTGAGACCACCGCCGCCGAGTCGCCCACCACATCGCCCGCCCACGCGACCACCAGCGCCCGGGTGTCGGCCACGGCGACTCGCAGCACGGGGCGGCAGCCGGCATGAGAGCGGGGATGACCGGCGTCTGGTGCCGGCGCTGGTGGTTCGTCCGCCGACCCGGGACGCGCCACCACGGAGGCACGAGGATAGAAGCGGATCTCCACCGGGATGAGCGCCACCGGTGCATCCGTGAACGAGTTGAGCCGGCGCAGCTCCGACGCCAGCGGATCCGCCACCTCGCCGCGCGACCTCCACCGGTCGGGCAGCAACTGCGAGACGTCCACGCTGTACGGGTCGGGTGCGTACCCCGCCGCCTTGTCGGCCATCTTCGCGAGGTCGGCCGGCAGCAGCCAGGTGGTGTGCGGCGCCTTCGCCACCAGCGCCCGCGAGATCTGCGCGTTCGCGTCCACGAGGAAATCACGGGGACTCGTAATCGAAGCCGCACACCCGTCCAGATCGCCGCCGCGTATCGTCTCCAGCGGAAGCACGATCACGCGCGCCCCGGTCAGTCCCCCGCCGGGGTGATACGGCATCGGACGGATCGCCATGACCGGCGGCGCCGCATCGTGCCGGCAGCCCAGCACCGCTGCGCCGATCACCGCCGCGAGGCAGGCCAACCGCCCAGTGGACCGGACGAGACGCGTGGTTTGGGGAAGTGTCGGCATGAACGATGACGTCAGTGGCTAGCGACCGCCGATAAACTAACCGAAATTGCGCCCCCATGCCGAAGGTGGTGTCGGTTATCCTGTGGGGCGCGATCGCCATCCTCGGCGCCGGCGCGTTCGCCGTACTCGCCCTCGTTCGCGGCGAGCCGGTGAGTGCCGCGTGGCTCCTCACCGCCGCGTTGTGCACGTACGCGGTCGCTTACCGCTTCTACAGCCGCATCATCTCGCGGAACGTGTTCGCGCTCGACGCGACCCGCCAGACACCGGCCGAACGCCTCGAAGATGGCCGCGACTACGTGCCGACGAACCGGTGGATCGTGTTCGGCCACCACTTCGCCGCAATCGCCGGCCCCGGCCCGCTCGTCGGTCCGACGCTGGCCGCACAGTTCGGATTCCTGCCCAGTGCCCTGTGGATCATCGTCGGTGTCGCCATCGGGGGCGCGGTCCAGGACTTCGTGATCCTCGCCGCATCCATCCGCCGCGACGGCAAGTCGCTCGGACAGATGGCCAAGGATGAGATCGGACCAGTCGCCGGCTACACGGCGCTCGTCGCGGTGCTCGGGATCATGATCATTCTCGTGGCGGTGCTCGGCCTCGTCATCGTGAACGCGCTCAAGGCCAGCCCCTGGGGCACGGTGACGCTCGCGCTCACGATCCCGATCGCCATGTTCCTCGGCATCTACCTGCGATGGCTCCGCCCCGACCGGATTCTCGAGGCCACCGCCATCGGCGTCGCACTCCTGGTCGCCGCGCTGCTCGCGGGACGGTGGGTCGCCGGCCGGCCGGACCTGGCTCCGATGTTCACGCTCGGTTCCACGACGCTCGCGTGGTGGCTCATGGGCTACGGGCTCGCGGCGTCCATACTGCCCGTGTGGCTGCTGCTCGCGCCACGCGACTACCTGTCGGCGTTCGTCAAGATCGGCGTCGTGGTGGCGCTCGCGGTAGGCGTGTTCATTGTCCTCCCGCCGCTGCAAATGCCGGCCCTTACCCGGTTCGTCGATGGGACCGGCCCGGTATTCGCGGGGCGGGTCTTTCCGTTCGTGTTCATCACGATCGCGTGCGGCGCCATCTCCGGATTCCACGCGCTCATCGCTTCGGGCACGACGCCCAAGCTGCTGCAGCGCGAGCCGGACGCACGGATGATCGGGTACGGCTCCATGCTCACTGAGTCGATGGTCGCCGTGCTCGCCCTGATCGCCGCCTGCGCCCTGACCCCCGGCGTCTACTTCGCGATCAACGCCCCCGCGAGTGCCCTCGGCAGCACCGCGGAATCCGCCGCCCACGCCATTCAGGCATGGGGATTTACCGTCACCCCGGACCAGATCTCGTCGCTCGCCCGCCAGGTCGGTGAGCGCACACTCCTGTCACGCACGGGAGGCGCGCCGAGCCTCGCGGTCGGCATGGCCTACATCTTCACCGGATTCATGGGCGGCGCGAGCACCACGGCCATGGCGCTCTGGTACCACTTCGCGATCATGTTCGAAGCGCTGTTTCTGCTCACGACGCTGGACGCCGGCACACGGGTCGGACGATTCATGCTCCAGGACCTCCTCAAGCACGCCTGGGCACCTCTCGGGCGCGTATCGTGGTACCCGGCGGTCGTGTTCTCGAGTGCGCTGTTCGTCGCGCTCTGGGGACACTTTCTCTATCAGGGCATCACCGACCCGCTCGGGGGGATCAACTCGCTCTGGCCACTCTTCGGGATCTCCAACCAACTGCTCGCCAGCGTGGCCCTCTGTGTCGGCACCACGGTAATCATCAAGATGGGCAAGGCACGGTACGTACCGATCACACTGCTACCGCTCGCCTGGCTCGTCGTCGTGACTGGCACCGCGGGATGCCTGAAGATCTTCTCGCCGGACCCTGCCCTGGGCTTCCTCGCGCACGCCCGGCTGATGGATGCCGCCATCGCAGCCGGCACCCCGGTTCCCGGCTTCGCATCGGCTGCCGGCGCCGCGCGCGCGGCATTCAACGACCGCCTCGACGCGGCAGTCGCCGCGATCTTCCTGCTGTCCGTGGTCATAATCCTCTGGGAATCGATCCGCGAATGGATCCGCGTCCTCCGCGGAACCTCGCAGCGCGCCTCGACGGAGATTCCCTACCGGCCAAGCAAGGCCCGTTGGCCGGGCGCCGCACCGGTGGCGGCTGACTGATGCCCGCGACAACGACCCGCTCGTCAGGCCGCTGGCCCGCTCGTCTCTCAACGGGAATGACGCGTCTCGTGCGCGCCCTTCGCACGATTGCGGGTGCCCCCGATTACGAACGCTACCGGCGCCATCTGCACGCCTGCCACCCTGGTGCGACGCCGATGACGCGCGAGGAATTCACACGCGAACGTCTCTCCCGCCGCTACGACCAGCCGGGCTCGCGATGCTGTTGAGCCCTTGTAGTAGCGTGGTTGCCGTCCCACAATCGCCAGTCGTCGAGGGCAGCAGGCGCCGTTCGAGAACGGCGCGTCTGTCGTTGCCGCACATTTCGCTGCCGGTGGCCAGCGCAGACGTCGCCCGCCTGACACCCTTGCGCCACGCGGCCGCGGCAACCATTTACTCCAACGTGCAGATGAGAGCCTCGTGAGAGTCTCGGCGTCGGCGGCCCGTGTCCACGCGGCGCTCACTGGTGCCCGCGAACGCCTCGCGGCCCGCGACGAGCACGTTCTACGCACCCAGATCGCGGTCTCCGAAATCCCTGCCCCGACCGGCGACGAATCTCGGCGCGCGACGTGGGTTTCTGGCCAGTTCACGGCGCTGGGTCTCGCGGATGTCCGGACGGACCACGCGGGCAATGTGATCGGACGCCGCCCGGGCGCAGAGGATGGGCCGGCCGTCGCGGTGTGCGCGCACCTGGATACGGTCTTCCCGGCCAATACGACACTCGAGGTGCGCCGCGACGGCTCGCGGCTGGCCGGCCCGGGGATCGGCGACAACGGCCGAGGACTCGCGGCGATGCTCGCACTCGCCGGGGAGATCGACGGCGTGCGGATCCGCCTCCGCACGCCGGTCGACTTCGTCGCGACCACTGGCGAAGAAGGTGCGGGCGATCTCCGAGGAGCCAAGGCGTTCTTCGCCGGCGCCGTGGGACAGGTCGCGGCTGCGGTTGCGCTCGACGGCGCCGGCGACGAACGCGTCGTCCACCGTGCGCTCGGCGCCCGCCGTTTTCGCGTGACGTACCGCGGCACGGGCGGCCATAGTTGGGCAGCCTATGGCGTCGCCAATCCCGTGCACGCAGCCGCCGCCGCGGTCGCGACGCTGGGTGCGCAGGCGCTCCCACGGGAACCGCGTACCGCCTTGACGGTCGGCCGGATCGGCGGCGGCATCGCGGTCAACGCGATCCCTGAATGGGGATGGTTCGAGGTCGATCTGCGCTCCGCATCGGCTGAGATCCTCGAGCGCTACGATCGCGAAATCCGCGCGGCCGCCCTGGCGGCGGAAGCGGCGGAAAACGCGCGGCGCGCCCCCGGTACCCGCCCGCTGGCGGTCGAGATCGAAGTGATCGGCGATCGTCCCTGCGGCGACGTGCCGGCCGACGATCCGCTGGTGCTCGCCGCCATCGAGGCCACGCGCCTCATCGGCCGGGAACCCGACCTGGCCACCGCCTCCACGGATGCCAACATTCCCATCAGCCTCGGCATCCCGGCGGTTGCCATCGGCGCCGGCGGCACCGGCGGCGATGCGCACACGGCAAACGAGTGGTACGACAACGCGGGTGGGACGCTCGGACTCGCCCGAGCCCTCACCACGATCGTTTCGGCCGCCGGGTTGGTGTCACCCGGCTGAGGGGCCCGCCCCTTACGACCCGCGGGTTCTCACTTCGGAATGATCGCCGACGGTCACGTCGCCGTGGACGCCCTCCAGCACGACATGGTCGCCGATGAGTGAGTTCTCGAGCACCGACCGGCGGATCGCCGACTTCACGCCGATGATCGAGTCGCGAATCTCCGACCCGTCGATGATCGTGCCCGCGCCGATCGAGACGTTGGGGCCGATCCGCGAACGCTGGATCTGGACGCCGTCCTCGATGTGCACCGGATCCACGATCGTGGAGCCCGGGATGTCCGCCGGACGGCGCGCCCGCCCACGCTCCAGCATCGCGCGGTTCGTCTCCAGCAACGCGTCCAGCTTGCCCGCGTCGAACCAGCCTTCGACGTCGATCACCTTGAGCCGCGCGCCATGCTCGATCATGTACTGGAAGGCGTCCGTGAGGTAGAACTCGCCCTGGTTGGGCGGTGAGGCCAGCACGTGGTCGATGCCGTCGAAGAGGAGCTGCCAGTCGCGGATGTAGTACAGGCCGATGTTCGCGCGCTTCGAGATCGGGGTCGATGGCTTCTCGACGATGCGCGTCATGTACCCCTGCGCATCGGTCACCACCACGCCGAATCGCTGATAGTCCTCGACTTCCTTGGTCCAGATGATCCCATCCGCATCGGTGCGATCGATGACGGAGAGGTCGGCGTCGAAGATCGTGTCGACGAAGATGATGAGGACCGGCTGGTCGATGTACGGTCGAGCGAGGGCAACCGCGCCGGCGGTGCCGTCCTGGGTCTGCTGCTCCACGAAGACGGATCGGACGTCGAGCGCCTGTCTCGCGTAGCTCTCGACTTTCTCCTTCAGATGGCCGGTGATGTAGATGATCTCCTCGATGCTGCCCAGTGTGCGGAGATCGTCCAGCAGGTACGACATGACCGGCTTACCGGCCACGGAGAGCATCGGTTTGGGCGTCACGTGCGTGTGGGGACGCAACCGCGTCCCCTTGCCGGCGAGCGGGATGATCACTTTCATCGGACACCTCGGCCGAAACGATGAGGCGAGCAGTCATGCGGGTCAGGGCGCATTGGTCCCCTCCCGCCCGTACCGGTCACTGAGACGAACGACGTCGTCGAGATCGGGCGTGGACGCCTCCAGCACGTCGCAATCGGTCAGCGCTTCCATCTGGTGGACCGTGCCGGGCACGTTGCGAAACGATTCGCCGGGCTTGAGGCGCACGTCCCGCAACTCGGCGCCCGCCGCATCGCCGACGCGATAGATCATCGAGCCGGACAGCAGGTGGATGGTCTCGTCCTTTCGCTCGTGGTACTGGACGGACAACGAATGCCCTGCCCGAATATGGAGCAGTTTGCCGACGTACCGGTCGGTCGCTGCCCAGATCAGCTCGTGGCCCCAGGGCTTCGGGACGATTCGCACCGTCACACGCCCGCTCACCCGCGCCGCTGGATCCGCCACGCTCGCCCTCGCGTCTATTGCGCCGCCGCCAGCAGCTGGCGAAGCCGCCCCAGCCGCGTCCGCACCGATCCGTCCACCACGGTGTCGCCGATCCGCACGATGGCACCACCCATGATCGCAGGGAAGACCCGAATGACCGGCGTGACTCGCTTCCCGCCGCCCATCGTCTTCGTCAGCCGCTCGGCCAGCGCCGCCTGCGCGGCCCCGTCCATCGGCCGGGCAACCGTCACGTCGGCGTGGATCCGCCCCTCGAGATCGTCCAGCAGCCGGGTATACTCGGAGGCGATCGACGGGATCAGCATCTGGCGCCGGTTGTGCACGAGGATCTGCAGGAATCGCACGAGCATGTTCGGCATCCGCGTGCCGAACGCCGCGCCAATGATCTCCCGCTTCCGCGACTCGCTTACCCGCGGCGATTCGAGGAACTGCTTGAGACGTGGATCCTGCTCGATCGCCGCCGCGACGTCCCCGAACATCTCGCCCCACTCGCCGGGCGCCTTCGCCTGCTGCGCCAGTGCCAGGAGTGCCTCCGCGTAGTTCGCGGCGATCGAGACTTCGCGCATCTACCGGCGCGGCGCCGGCGGCTTGAGCCCGGCGAGGAACTCGTCCACCAGTTTGCGGTTCGTGGCGTCATCGAGGTTCTTCTCGATCACTTTGCCGGCACCCAGGATCGCGAGATCCACCGCCTCACGACGCAGATCGGCGATCGCCCGCATGCGCTCGTCGTCGATCTCCTTCCGCGCGCGCTCCAGAAGGTCCTGCTGCTGCGCGTGCGTCTGCGCGAGCAGTTGCTGCCGCACGGTGTCCCCCGTGGTCCGGGCCTCGGCGAGCAGCCGCTGCGCGTCCCCGTGTGCCCGCTCCAGCAATTGACGCTGTTCGGCGAGATGCGCTGCAGCTTCAGCGCGATCCGTCTTGGCCTGCTCCAGCGCGTCCTCGAGCGCTTTCTCGCGAGCCGCGACCGCGGCCGTGATCGGGCGGAACGCGTACTTCGACAGGACGAACAGAAGTCCGGCGAAGATCACCAGCGTCCAGACCATCAGGCCGCCGTTCGGGGTCAGGATGTTTCTGCCCGAGCCGCTCTCCTGGGCGTGCAGTGGACCCGCGGCAGCGGCGACGGCCGCCAGCACGCCTGCACCAACGACACCAATTCGACGCATGCAGATCGTCATGCAATTTCTCCCGGTGGGAGCCGGCGGCACGAGCACCGGGCTCGTCCGCCGCACCCCGAACGCCGAGCTCAGAACTTGAGCTGGATGATGAACGCGATCACGACGGCGAAAAGCGCCACACCTTCGATCAGCGCGGCGAGAATCAGGGCGGCGGTCTGAATCGTTCCCGCCAGCTCCGGCTGGCGAGCCATTGCTTCACTCGTCCGCCCGCCGATCAAACCAATTCCAATACCGGACCCAATCGCCGCCAACCCGGCGCCAATGCCCGCGCCCATGAGCCCACCGCTGCGCGACGCGGCGACCGCGGGATCTACAGCCTGCTGCAGGAGTGCAAGGACCGTCATACGAGTTCTCCAGTCGTGATCGCGAGCGGCTCACACCGCTCGCGGTGGCTACATGCTCCGCGGTGCCGTCCCGGCACACCGCCACCCGTCAGCGAGGCCCGGGCCTCAACGGGTATCACCAGCCATTCGGCCGGCTACGAGTTGCTCACGCGCGGGGGGAGCGGCTCCCGCGCGCCCGACAAATGTCCATCCCTCGGTTAGTGGGCCGCCTGCCGGATCTGGCCGATGAAGACCGCCGTCAGCAACGCGAAGATGAATGCCTGCAGAAACGCGACGAAGATTTCCAGCAACGAGACCGCGACACCCATCGCGACGGGCACCAACGCGATGAAATAGCTGTTGAACGTGAAGATCAGGCTGATGAGCGCGAGCAGCACAATGTGCCCCGCGGTCATGTTCGCGAAGAGCCGGATCGTCAGGGCGAACGGCTTGGTGAACTTCGACAGGATCTCGATCGGCGTCATGATGATCGTCATGAGAATGCGCACCACGATGCCGAGGTCCGGATTCCAGTAGACGATGGTCTTCCAGTATCCGGCGCCCAGGGCGCGCATCCCGGATACCTCGATGACGACGAAGGAGATGATCGCCATTGTCGCCGTAACGGCGATGTTGCCCGTCGCCGTCGACCCGTACGGGATGAGGCCGACGAGATTGGCGAACAGGATGAAGAAGAACACCGAAAGGATGTACGGCGTGTACGCATCGGGGTGGGGACCCACATTGGGCAGCACGACGGTCTGGCGGAGATACAACACCAGCGCCTCGATGCCGGCCGAGAAGCCGCCTGCCACGCCCGGATCGGCGGTCCGGCGCCGATGGAATGCCGCGGCGGACAACAGGGTCGCGACGCACAGGATGGACGCGATCAGCAGCCACACGACGTGCTTGGTCGGCGACAGATCGATCGAGAGACCGCCCACGTGCACCGGCGCCCACCGCGGCAACTCGACGATGCAGACGAATGGCGAGTGCGGATACGGCAGATCGAGATCGTGCGAGTCCGTGATGTGCGGCGTGATGAAGTCGATCGACTCCGGCTTGCCCGCCAGCACCCGCAGACGGTGCTCGTCGGTCGCCGCCGACCCCTGGCTGAAGCAATTGGGATACTGCTGCGCTCCGAGCCGTGCAGGTCCTGCCGCCAGCGCCACGAACCCCGCGCACACGACCGCCGCTCGCGCCAGAACCCGCCCAGCGTATGTCCGAGCCGGCCCGGCAAATGCGCCAGTCGTCGAGGGCAGCAGGCGCCGTTCGAGAACGGCGCATCCTGTCAGCCCCCACGTAATCAGCCATCGCAATCCGTCGCCCGCCGATGTCACGATCGCAGAAACCATGGTTCGATCAACGTCGAAAGAAAAAAGAACACCGCCATGCTCACCAGTGCCGCCTCGGGATGGAGCGATAACGCGCGCACCCCCGCCAACCCGTAGAGCAGCAGCACCACGAGCCGGAGCACCATCCCCAATGTCCAAGCAGCCATCACGTTCCACGTGCGCAGCCGCCACACGATCGTGAATGCCAACACCTGCGCCAACCACGCGAGCACTGCGCTCGCCACGATCGCCCGCCGCGCGGCGTCACCGCCGTACGCCAGCCCGAACAACATGCCGGCGAGACCGATCACGACGCCCGACACCACTGCGAACAGGAGCACGATCACGGGACGGGGCGCCGCCGCCGGCCGCTGAATCGCGCTGGGCGGCGTCACCGCACCACTACCCGTGCGTGTCGTCGCTTGCGCCATTCGCGGGCGGACGTCGCTGGCTGGCCGTGAGGTCGCGGTACAGCTTGTAAAAGCCCGCTCCCGCACCGAGCATCGCTCCGATCACCACCAGCCACGGGCTCGTACCCCACCGCCGGTCCAGCCACTGCCCGCCGAAGACGCCGAGCAGAATGGCCACCGCGAACTCCAGCCCTCCCCCCGCCACGGTCGAAAGGCGCGGCGAGCGGGAATCCCGCCCTCGCTGGCCGGCCGCCGGGCCGGGCCGTCCACTCCCCTCGGCCATCGCGCGCGGAATGTACCGGCGCCGGAGGTCTTTTGCAACCTTGAAGCCGCGTCTGCCCAGTTCGCAAAAATGTGGATTCGCGATTGAGGGTGGACGAATGGCAAGTGGTAGCCTATATATCACTTACACGCGGCGTCTCGATGATGAAGTGAACCCGTGTTGATAACTCTGTGGTAAAAGATTTGTGATGTTCTCCGATGGGCGCGCGCGGTCGCCAGAGAGCGGGCTTGAGACATTTTGTCCGCTGGTTCCGCCGCCAGCGCAGCCGTCGGTACGCGCTCCGCGAACCGCCTCGCACCTCGCCAGACAGGTCGCGGGACTGGCCGCTGCCGTCACCCTCGCTACGGCATGTGGGTCTCAGGAGCACCCGTTCTCCCTCGCGACCGCGGCAGCCGCCACCAACAACCGTATGGTCGCCGCCTTCGCCGCGTCGCACCCGCGACCGGTCGCCACGACGCTCGAATCATCGATGGACGTGTCGGTGAACGGCGAGGATGTGCACTTCGTCATGCACGTGATGAATCACACCGCCAGGAAACTCGAGGTCACGTTCCCCAGCGGGCAGACGCACGACATCGCGGTGATGGACGCCGCCGGCAGCGAGGTATGGCGCTGGAGCAGCGGGCAGATGTTCACGCAGGCGCTTCGCAACCAGCCGCTCGCTCCGCAGGCGTCCCTGAGTTACTCGATGCACTGGCACCGCCCACGCGCCCACGGACCGCTCATCGCAATCGCCACGCTCACGAGCACCAACTACCCTCTCGAATCCAGGGCGGTCTTCGCGCTTCCGTAGGCTGGTGCCGGCACCAGCCACTGGCTCTCGGTCGTCACCTGCTAGATTCCTGTGCGTGACTGCGACGACTTCCCGGGGCCCCGCCGCGTCCGCCGGCGACGAACGCGACATTGAGTTGCTCGACGAGCTCGCACGCGCCCGAACTGCGCTCATGGCGCAGATCGCGCAACGTATCGTCGGCCAGCAGACGGTTGTCGACAACCTCGTCGCTGCGCTGCTCGCGGGTGGCCACGCGCTCCTCGTCGGGGTCCCGGGCCTCGCAAAGACGTTGCTGGTGCAGACGGTCGCCCAAGCCCTGGAGCTGACGTTCTCGCGCATCCAGTTCACTCCCGACCTCATGCCCAGCGACATCACGGGCACGGAGCTGCTCGAGGAAGACCACGCCACCGGGCACCGCGCGTTCCGCTTCGTGCACGGTCCGGTCTTCGCCAATGTCGTCCTGGCCGACGAGATCAACCGCGCGCCGCCCAAGACGCAGGCCGCCCTCCTCCAGGCGATGCAGGAACACGCGGTCACGACCGCGGGCCAGACCCACGCGCTGCCCGAGCCGTTCTTCGTCCTCGCGACTCAGAACCCGATCGAGCAGGAAGGCACGTACCCCCTGCCGGAAGCACAGTTGGACCGTTTCATGTTCGAGCTTCGCGTCGATTACCCCTCACGGACCGAAGAGGAGGCGATCGTCACGGCCACGACGGGCGACTCGCGCGGCAGTGTCGCGCCCGTCCTCCGCGCGGACCGGCTGCTCGCCCTGCAACACCTCGTCCGCCGCCTTCCCGCGCCTCCGAGCATCGTCGCGTACGCGGTCCGCCTGGCCCGCTCCACACGTCCCGTGGCCGCCGAGGCGACGCCCGATGTCAAACGGTATGTGAGCTACGGCGCAGGCCCCCGCGCGTCGCAATACCTGGTATTAGGCGCCAAGGCGCGCGCGGCGATGGAAGGCCGCGCGATCCCGGATCTCGAAGACGTGCAGAGCGTCGCGCTGTCGGTCCTCCGCCACCGCGTGGTGATGAACTTCCAGGCCGAGGCCGAGGGTATCACGGTTGACCAGTTGATCCAGTTGAAGAGCGGGACGTAGCGCCCCGCAGAGAGGAAGACGAGAGGGCCGGCTGTAACCCCAGCCGGCCCTCTCACTTTTTCTATCTACTTTCTACTCTCTACTTTGTACTCTCTACTTTCTCGCTCTACGCGGCTTCCGAGAGTTGCGACGTGCATTCGGGACACCGCGTCGCGTCTTTCGGAATGGCGCGCTTGCAATACGGGCAATCCTTGGTGTTCGGCGGCGCAGGAGGCGGCGCCTTGTGGAGCTTCGCCACGGCCTGGACGAGCAGGAACACGCAGAAGGCCACGATCAGAAACGCAATCACCGCGTTGATGAATACGCCGTAGTTCACGGTGACCGCGCCCGCCGCCTTCGCATCCGCGAGCGACGCGTAGGGCGCAGGAGCCTTGGCGCCCGCTTTGAGCAGCACGAACATGTTCGAGAAATCGATGCCGCCCGTGAGCAACCCGAGCACCGGCATCAGCATGTCGTCCACCAGCGACTTCACGATCGTTCCGAACGCCGCGCCGATGATCACACCCACCGCCAGGTCGACGACGTTGCCCCGCATGATGAACGCTTTGAAGTCTTTGAGCATATCGGTCCTCGCGAGAAGGAACGGAGTGCCGGAACGGAGAACCTAACCAGATCACTTGATCAGATCGAGCGCGGCGTCACGCACGGCGAGCCACGCGGCCTGCGACCCCGCCGGGTCGGCGTCGTTCCGGGTGTTGAGCGCCGCGATCACCGCAGCGCCACTCTCGGGGTTGATGTAGAGGAACGCGCGAAACCCAGCCTGAAAGCCCATGTGGCCGACGAACGTCGTCCCCCCGTGCGGCACCTCGAAAAACGACAATCCCACGGTCTCGCCGGGCGCCGATGCGGTCTCCGGGTCGGCCGCCGTCGGATACCGCGGCCGCCACATCTCGGCCAGCGACGCCCGGGAGAGCACGGTGTCGTAGAGCCGGCGGAGCGCGGTGTCACTCGCCGGTGCGCCGGTGAGAAATGCGCTGTACCGGCCGAGATCGGTCAGCGGTGCGTTCCACCCGCCGTTGGGGATCGTGATGCCCGGATCGAACTCCCGGCCCAACGCCCGCACCGAGATGCGTCCTCCCGAGTCGCGCTCCACGGCGTAGCTGTTGGCGCGGTCCGCGGCCATGAAGTACGGCGTCACACCGAAATAGCTGTGCTCGAGTCCGAGCGGCTTGAGGATGTTCTTGTCGACGTACACCTCCCAAGGATCACCCGTGATGGACTCGATGATGCGCGCCAGGTAGAGGAATCCTGGATTGCTGTACCCGTATCGCGAGCCGGGCGCGAAGCGCAGCTCCTGATATGGCATCATCGCCACCAGTTGAGCCCACGTCGTCGGCTCGAACGGCTCCCACGGCTTGCCCTCGGTGTACGGCCACGTCGGATTCTGGAAACCGCCCGCGTGCGAGAGCAGCATCGCGATGGTGAGACTGTCGATCGAGCCGAACGGGTCGTGCACCAGCCGGAGCTCGGGCACGTAGGTCACGACGCGGTCGTCGAGCCGCAGCCGCCCGCGGTCGCGGAGTTGCATGATCGCGATCGCGGTCAAGGTCTTGGTGATCGACCCGTAGTGAAAAAGGGTACGCGTCGTGACGGCCTGGTGCGCCGCCCGGTCCGCGTCACCGTACTCGTGATGCGCGACGACCTGCCCGCTCCGCAACAGCAGCACTGCCGCACCGACGACGCTGTCCCGCCCCGCGAACGCGTCCACGCCCTTGGTGAAAGACACCCACCCGAGCGGCGGACCCGCCTTGAGCACCACGGGCCCGTGCACGGCCTGCGCCCAAGCGCCCCGAGCCCCGGCCGCCCCGGCGACTGCCAGCCCGGCCGCACTCGCCCGCACCAGACGCCGTCTCACACCAGGTCGCAGTGACACTCGCTACACCACCCATGCCAGGTTGGAATGCGCCATCGCCACATCGCCCGCACCACAACGCCCGCACCACAATGCCCGCAGATGAATGCCTCGGCATCCCGATCCGCCGCAACCCCCCAGTCTCCTGGGCACCAGAAACGAAAAGACCGGATGCAATGAGCACCCGGCCTCGCTCTGAATCTTCTACTCTCTACTTTCCGCCTTGCTACTTTCTGTTCTTATTCCCCTTTCTCCTCGCTACCGTCTCCTCGCTCACTTACCGACACTGACCTCGCGAAGCTGCGCCATGGACTGCCGCGGAAGCGCAAGCATGGCGTCGCAGGTCGGGCACACGCTGACGAGCACGTGCCGCACGCTCAGCCGGGTGCGCGGGATCCGCACCGACCGATGGGCATATTGGGCAGTGACCAGATCGCTGCAGTGCGGGCAGATCGCGGACACGGTATCTCCAGCTTTCCACGGTGCTTCCATGACTCCTCCGAGTGACACTTTCTGTGGTACTTTGGTGGTACTGTCTCTGCTGCTTCGCGTCGGATTCCTGCAATTCGTGGTGGTGCAGTTGAGGGTCTCGCTGTTGCAAGCTTGGACACCAGAAAAGCGACAAAGGTTACGCCGTCCGCTCTTCTTTTTTTCGCCGCATCGTGCCGTCGCGTCTCTCGGTTAACCGTACGGGAAGCGGGAAAAAAGGTTTCAGCCCGCACCGGACCGCAGATTGAGTGGAAAAACCATGGCCCCGCGCAAACCTCGGCCCGCTTTGGGCCCATCGCCTTCGGGCATACCGCCGCACGTAACGCCTCCGTCACGCACGGTATCAAATCGGCCAGCAGGCTCTGCCCACCCTCCACCGCACCGGCGGCCCGGTCAACCTGTCCCCGGCGGCCGCCAAAAGGCGTCCGGCAAGCCCTGGAGTACGTCCGCCAAATCCGGGCGCCGCGGGCGGTAGACCGGCGGCTGGCACCCCCAACCCGCAAGGGGACGTGCACGACGCCGTACAATCGTGTATTACTCAATGAGGTAATCGCGCGTCGCTTTGACGTACCTTTGATGCGCTCACGATGGGCAGGTCCCGTTTTTGGAGGAGTCCCCGATGTCCGTCCGATCCGACCCGGCTGTCGTTCGCGGGGTCCAGCCGACTCCCACGGTCGATGCGGTCTGCGCACGCGTGTTGGCCGTGCTGACACGCCCCATGCCGGAGCGCGGACAGCGCCGTGAATGGCGCGCGGTTCGCGCGCGGCTGCGTGCGGCAGTCGCCGCGTATGGGCGCGTGCTGCGCGCCACCGGCATCCGGCGCCAGCAGCTTTTCGGTGGTATCACCGCGGTCATGCGCCGCGCGAGCACTCGCCTGCCCGGTGCCGTCGGCGCCGCCTACGCCCCAGGTGACGTCGCCGCGTGGGCCCTCGCCGCGTACGATGCCGCAGGCACGCACGCCGTCCTCCCCCGGCGCCGCCGGAGTGCCAACAGCTAGACTCGCCGCACGTAGATCCGCCGCACGACCGCCGGCCGCGCTGCTGCCGCTCATGTTCCGGCGGCATTCGCCCGCGCCATGATCGGCCCCGGTTCGCCAGCCGAACGCATCGCAGGCGCGCCCATCGCGCGGGGCCGTATCGCGCCGGCGCGCATCGCGGTCGTCGGCGCCGGAGGCGTCGGCGGGTATTTTGCCGGCGCACTCGCCCTCGCGGGACAGCAGGTCCACCTCCTGGCCCGCGGCAAGCACCTCGACGCGATCCTGGCCAATGGCGGTCTCGAGATCGTGCAGCCCGGCGGCGCTCGCCACACGGCCAACGTCGGCGCCACCGGCGACCCGGCGGCGCTCGCGGGATCGGCGTTCGTCATCGTCGCGGTCAAGAGCTACTCGCTGGACGAGGTCGCACCGGTCCTCCGCGAGCTCGCCGCACACGGGTCGGTCATCGTTCCCCTCCTCAATGGCGTCGGCATCGATGACCGGCTCGCGACGCTTGGCGTCAACCGCACGTCGATCGCCGGTGGCCTCACGTACATCGTCGCCGCCCGCACCGCGCCCGGTGTGGTCGAGCGGTTCAGCCCTTTCGCGCGCATTATCGTCGGCGAGTTTCGCGGCCAGGCGTCCGATCGTCTCGATCCCCTCGCGGCCGCCCTCCGCAATGCCGGGGTCGAAGTGACGGTCACCCGCGACATCGAGGCCGAGTTGTGGCGCAAGCTCGCGTTCATCGCACCGCTCGCCGCGATCTGCGGGCTCGCCCGGCGTCCGGCCGGTCCCGTCCGCGCCGCCCCCTTCGGCCGCGAGGTTTTCGAGCGCGCCGTGCGCGAGGTCGTCGCCGTCGGCCGCGCATCGGGCGTCGCCCTCGGCGACGCCGGCGCCGAGGCGATCATCGACGACGCGATGCAGCGCTTCGATGCGCTGCGCCCGGACGCGAAACCCAGCTTGCTGCTGGATGTCGAGCGCGGCGGTCCAACCGAATTGGATACACTGAGCGGCTCGGTGGCCCGGCTCGGACGCAAGTTCGGCGTCGACACTCCCGTCCACGACACTGCGGTCGTCGCCCTCAGCGGAATTTGAGAGCCGGCGCAGCCGCCGGGGCTCTACTTTCTACTTTCAGCACCTCTACTTTCTAGCCGGCGCGAAGCGCCGGCTCGTCTCCTTTCTCCTTTCAGTACTTCTCCTTTCTAGCCGGCGCCCGCCGGCACGCATGGCCTCACGCCCGAGATTCTGGGCCGCGGTGCGCGAAGCACTGCACGGATCCCGACAGGACTACACGGAAGGCTCCATCTCGCGAGCCATTCTCCTGCTCGCCGTGCCCATGGTCCTGGAAATGACCCTCGAGAGCGTTTTCGCGGTCGTCGACGTCTACTTCGTCGGACGCCTCGGCGCGAACGCCGTCGCGACGGTCGGCCTGACCGAATCGATGCTGGCGCTCCTCTACGCTGCCGCGCTCGGACTCGGCGTCGGCGCGACCGCCCTGGTCGCCCGCCGCATCGGAGAGCACGATGCCGGCGCGGCATCGCACGCGGCCGGCCAGTCGGTCGTGCTGGGACTGTTCGTCGCACTCGTGATGGGCGCCACCGGCGCCGCCCTCGCGCCACGATTGCTCGCGGTCATGGGCGCCGGTCCATCCGTCATCGCGACCGGCACCGGCTACACCCGCGTGATGCTCGGTGGCAGCGGCTCGATTCTGATGCTGTTCCTCGTCAACGCGATCTTCCGGGGAGCAGGCGACGCCGCCATCGCGATGCGCGTGCTCTGGCTCGCCAACGCGATCAACATCGTGCTCGACCCCTGTCTCATCTTCGGACTCGGCCCGTTCCCACACCTCGGTGTAACCGGCGCCGCCGTCGCGACGACCACGGGCCGCAGCATAGGCGCGCTCTACGCATTGAGCCGTCTCGTACGCCCGGGGAGCCGTGTCAAGGTCCGGCTCCGCGACCTCGGCATCGATGCGCGAGTAATGGGCCGGCTGCTCCGCCTCTCGGGGGCGGGAGCGCTCCAGACGCTCATCGGCAGCGCGAGCTGGATCGGCCTCGTGCGCATCGCGGCGACGTTCGGCAGCTCGGTGCTCGCCGGCTATACGATCGGGATCCGCGTCGTGGTGTTCGCGCTGCTCCCATCGTGGGGCCTCAGCAACGCCGCGGCGACCATGGTGGGCCAGGCCCTCGGCGCCAGCCGCCCGGAACGCGGCGCACGCGCCGTGCAATTGACGGCGCTGTACAACTGCGCCGTGCTCACCGTGATCGGGGCGCTGTTCGTCGCATTCGCGCGTCCGATCGTCGGATTGTTCACGACGGAGCCCGATGTGCTCCGCGCCGGCACTGACTGTCTCCGCTTGATCGCGCTCGGGTTTCCGTTTTATGCCTACGGCATGGTGGTGACGCAAGCCTTCAACGGCGCCGGCGACACGTGGACTCCCACGTGGCTCAATTTCGTGATCTTCTGGATCTGGGAAATTCCTCTCGCGTATGCGCTCGCTATCCCGATGCACTTCGGACCACGAGGCCTTTTCGTCGCCGTCTCGATCGCGTTCTCCACCCTCGCGGTCGCTGCAGTGATCCTTTTTCGCCGCGGACGCTGGAAGCGCATCACTGTCTGATCCGGCGTGCGTGCCGATGGTGAGATCCTGGCCGCCCCGGCCGCCGGCGCCCGGAACAGGACGCTCGCCGACGCAGCCTCTTAGGCCCCGCAGGCCCGGTATTCACCCCCGCCGGTACGTCGTTCGCCCCAAAGGGGATGCGAGTTGTCGGGCACCCGGCGAGCATACGCTCACACACTGAACACGAACCCTAGTAACCCTTTGTACGGAGTGAAGGTCATGCGCCCACAGGCCATGGTAGTCGGAACCCTCATCGCCGCGGTCTGCGCGGTGACCGCTTGCAGTAGCACCAGCAGCACCAGCCCGGGTACCGGCGCTGGCAGCGGCGGCAACAGCACCACGATCACCGGCAGCACGACAACGACCGGCGGCGCCTACGGCACCGGTGGCAATTACTTCTGGAGCCCCGACCCGGACACCGTTGCCTCTGGCGCGGCCGTAACATTCGCTATTGGCAGTGTTCCCCACAGCGTGCACTTCATATCCGTGCCCGCTGGCGCGACGACGCCGGACAGCGTCGCGCTGACGAGCAATAGCTCGGCAATGCGCACGCTCACCACGCCCGGCACGTACACGATCGAATGCTTCAATCACCATTTCACGGGCACGATCGTCGTAAAATGAGGATGACGTGACGACCGGCTCGTTGGTCGTTCCCTCGTAGCACTGCGGGCCTGAACAGTTGTTCAGGCCCGTGTCGTTTGCTGCCGTGAGGCGAGCGGTTCACCCCCGCCGGCGTTGCCGCTCAGCCGGATCTCGCCCGCGCCCGTGCGTGGACCTGCTGCTTCGCCCGCTGCAGCACTTCCGCGAAGCGCTCGTCGTCCACCGGCTTGAGCACGTAGTCAACGGCCCGCACGTCGAACGCCCGGACGGCGTACTGCTCGTGCGCAGTCACGAACACCACGACCGGCATGCGGTCGATGCCGACGCGCCGCACGACTTCGAGGCCATCGAGCTCCGGCATGTGGATGTCGAGCAGCACCAGATCGGGGTGTAGGCGTCCAATGGCCGTCACGGCGTCGGCACCGTTGCCACACTCACCGACGATCTCGAGTTCGGGATCGTCGGCGACGAGCTCGCGAAGGCGCGCTCGCGCCAACGGCTCGTCGTCCGCCACAAGCAGACGTATCATGTGGGCAAGATTGGATCCGGCCCCGCCGCACGCGATGGAATTGGGGCGAATCATGCCTGGGCGAGGGTGGCCGCCAACGTTAAAGGGGCCGCCGCCGGCCGTGTTCATCGTCCCTCCCGCCGGCGCAGGGCCGCCGCGCTCGGGCTCGCCGCACCTGAAGCCATCCGGCGCCCGCCTCGAAACGCCCCGCAAGCACCAGGCTACGCCGGCCGGCGACGCGCGAACCCGCCTTACACCCAGAGCACGCCGACGCCCATCGACTTGGGCCCTGTCTCGTGCACGATCTCGGTGTGCCGGTACCTGGATTTGATCTCCGTCCAGAGTTGCGGCACTCCGCACGGCGGCTTCATCGCGATGTCATGGAACGCCACGATCCCGCCCGGCCGGACCGCTGGCGAATGAAGCTCGAAATCCGCTTTCACCCCTTCGTACGCATGGTCCCCGTCGATGAAGAGGAAGTCCAGCGGGCGGTCTCCCCTGATGGTGCCGACGTGCGCCACCGACGCCGGATTGTGCGAGTCCTCGCGCAGCAGGTGCATGGACTGGTGCCCGTAGGTGAATTGCCGGAAGAGCGGCCCCTGTGCCACGCGCACGAGCTTCCCGCGCAGCGAGACCGGCAGATCCAGGCTGATGATCACGGCATCGGGCGCCGCGAGGCGCGACCACACGAACAACGTGCCGCCGCGAAAGGTCCCGATTTCGAGCAGCGCGCGGGGACGTGCATCCGCGACGATGCGCGCGAGCTCCAGCATCTCCGTCCGCACCTGCAACGGCCGGATCACTTTATAGGACATCGCGATGCCGACGAGCGCCTCGGGAGTCGGCGAATCGCCAAGTCGTGCCAGGCGCCCGGCCAGCGGCACCACTGACAGGCCATCGCGAAAACTCTCGAACAGGTTCATGGGAGTGTGGCGGACGTGCGCAGAAGTCGTACCAGACGTCGCATTGAGCGCCACGGTACGCGCGATGGCGGGAACCGATGCGTTCAGTCGATCCCGACGCGCCCCTTGGCGGACGCGATCAGCTTCGGCGAATCGTAGCCCACGCCGTCCTTGAACACGACCGTTACTCTGTGAATCGCCGCCGGATCCGCTGCCAACTTTCCATCCAGCACGACGAGATCGGCCAATTTGCCTCGCTCCACGGATCCCAGCTTGTCGTACACGCCGAGGATCTTGGCGCCGTTCGCGGTCATGATCTGCACGGTTTGCGACGGAGTGAATCCCGCCTCGGTCAGCAGCTCGTAGTTCCGCTGGTCACCGAATCCCGGCAGCGCTCCACCGATGCCCGTCGGGTCCACACCCGCAGCCAGCATGCCGCCCGCATCGACGAACGCTTTCTCGAACGCCATCGCGTTCTTGAGCATCTCGCTCGTGAACGGCCACGTCCCGCCCGAATCGATGTGCGCCCGCATGGCCAGGTACGCCGTGCGCACTTCGGGCGCCATGGTCTCGAGCGTACGCGCTTCCGTCACCGGGCGGTGCGGGAAGAAAGGCTCCAGCACCGCGAGGGTCGAGGTCATCGGGACTTTGTGGTCGACCATCTTCTTGATCACCGCGTGCGCCGTGTCGCCCGTCGGATTCGCTACGCCGACGCGGAAGAAGCTCCCCGCCGGACAGATATCGGGCTTGTGCTGCGGATCGAAATCCTCGGACGTGATGAATCCGTGCTCCAGGTTGTCGATCCCGAGATCGACCGCGTCCCGGTACGAGACGGAGCACAGATGACCGGTCACTTTGATACCGAGCCGGTGCGCTTCCGCGATCGCCGCCCCGAGTTCCGCCCGCCGGATGTCTGTGTACGCCTTGATCCACGTCGCACCCTCGGCCACCCAGTACGCGACGAAGCGGCGCGCGGCCTCGGGTGACGCCAGCTCGGCCATGTTCCCGCCACCCGCCGGACCGGTGATGTACGGTGCGGTGATGTGGATCCGCGGTCCCGGAATCTGGCCCGCGTCGACGGCGTGCTTGGTGTTGATGTCCGCGTACGGCGCCGACGTACCCGTTGTCCGGATCGTCGTGACGCCCGACCCGAGGTAGAGGCGCGGTCCGGAGAACGAGACCCCGACTTCACGGCCGCCTGCCGCCGTGTAGAACAGGTGGTCGTGCATTCCGACAATGCCGGGAATCACCGTCTTGCCCGTCAGATCCATGACCCGCGCTCCCGCCGGCTCCGTGACGCTCGCCGCCGCTCCGGCTTCGGCGATCCGCCCATCGCGAATCACGATCGTCTGGTCCTCCCGAGGCGGCGCGCCCGTGCCGTCTATCACCGTGACGTGCGAGAGCACGACGACGGGATCACTCACCGACACGAAGTCCCGCGCCTCGGACGACAGCGTCGCGGCCGATTGGGCGCCAAGCGTCCCGGCCACCGGAGACGCCGAAACGAACAACAGGGCTGCGAGCGCGCACCCGGATACCGCGGGGCGCTGAAGGCTACCAGCGGGGAAACGCACTGAGTGATCCTCCGGGAATCGGTCGCACGAATGGCGTCTGGGCATCACAGGGCATCACACGGGCATTACAACGGGCATTACAACGGGCATCGCACCTCGCATCACGACGGCGGCACAGGATCGATCGCTTGACGTCACTGCACCGTGAACTCCGTCATCATCTGCGCTGCGAGGTGCTCCGCGATGTGACAGTGTAGCATCCATCGCCCCGGGTTGGACAGGTCCAGGAGGATGTCCACGGTGCCGCCGGCGGGCACGAGAACCGTGTCTTTCCACACCAGATCGCGAACGGGAACGCCGTTCACGGCGAGCACCAGGAACCGCTGCCCATGGACGTGAATCGGGTGCTGCATGGCATGGAACGCGTGGCGCTGGTTGACCAGCCGCAGTTTGACGACGGAGCCCCGCGCGAAGCTCCAGCCGATGTCCATGTTTTCACGCCCGGTGTCCGGGTCGCGCAGAACCCACCGCACCTCGTCGGTCGTCGCCGCCCAGTTCATGCCCGGCATCGTGCCGCTCCATTCGGCCGGGGCGAAATACGATGAATCGAGCTGCATCAGCATCCGCGTTACGAACGGAAGCCCACGGGACTCCATCGTCAGCTCCAGCGTGTGGTCAGGGGACCCGCTGAAGTAGCGGCGGTACCGCTCGATCTCCGAGACGGCGGCGGCATCGGTGCGGGCCATCGCGAATCGCGCCGCCTGCTCCGCCGCGCCAGGCCCGCCCGCCCCGTCTGGCACCCGGACCGTCGCCAGCGTGTCCGCCTCGAAGAAAAAACGGTTGAAGAAATGGTCGAGCGCCCGCACCCGGTTGGCCAGCACGAATCGGCCCGGCGGGCTGAATTGCACGTCCACGGCGTAGCGCTCCGCCGGAGCGATCACGACGCTCTCGACCCACTGCTCGTGCTCGTACGACCCCGCGTCGCCGCCGATGAGTTTCATCCGCGCCCCGGGAAACGACAGGTTGAAGGTCCGCGCGTTGGCGGCGTTGATGAATCGGAAACGCACCACCTCCCCTCGCCGGACCGTATATCCGGGCCGCACCACGCCGTTCACCAGGAAAACGTTGCCGAATCGCCCCATGAGCGCATGGGTGGTTGCCGTCCGGCCGAACGGGACCAATCCCCCATCCCCCAACAGCAGATCGCTCAGCACGACGGTCTCGATGCGTCCAGTGGGTGGTCCGCCAGCGCCCGCTCCGCCCCGCACCGTGTCGGTCACCACGATCGCGCCCGCCAGTCCGAGATTTTGCTGCATGTCTTCCCGGACATGCGGGTGGTACCAGTAGACCCCCGCATCCGGGAAATGCACCCGGTACGCCAGGCGCCCGCCCGGCGGCACCGCCGGGTGCGCGAGGTCCGGGACACCATCGAACGCCGCGTCGAGACGGACACCGTGCCAGTGGATGGTCGTCGGCTGGTCGAGTTGATTCGTGAGGTCCACCACGATCGTTGCTCCGCGCCGCACGGAGATCACGGGCCCGGGATATTGCCCGTTATATGCGTACATCCGGACACGCCGGCCATCGATCACGCGCGACACGAGCCCCGCCGTGAGATGCAGGGTGTCGCCGTCGGCGACCCGGACCACCCCGTTCGGCCTCGCATCTGGCGCATCGACTCTCGAATCAGGCAGGAGAGGCGCCGTACCCGGGCGAAGCGCCATTTCACCGGGCACCATCGCGAGTCCGGCAGGCATCGGTACACCGGTCCATCGCTCGGAGCTGTCCGCGACGGCCGCCGGCGTGCCGCCCCCCGGCATCCCGGGCATCGCCATCGAGGATCCTCTCGCGTCAGTATCCCGCAGCGCACCGGCCGCGAACTGCAGCATGTCGGGGGGCAGTAGCCGCGTGCTGGGCGACCCCGCTCGCAGCACCACGCGAGCGCCCGGCTCGGTCACGTTGGCATTCGGCTCCGCGGTTACCAGAATGACGAACGGATCGAGCGCGAACCGGTGCACGGTCGTGGTGCCGTTGGAGATCACGCCGAGTTTGATCGCGGGATACATCGTTGGCGGCGCGACCCAGGCGATGAAGACCGTGTAGTCGCCGAGCGACCCGGGCGCGGGCAGGCCCTCGACAGTCATGACAGGCTCGTAGACCTCGCGGCCGTCCGCAGTCACCGCGACCGTGAACGGCCCCGGCACCCGGCTCAGATCGACGTGCCCCGCCACTGCAGCGGATTCGCCCGGCACCGCGATCAGCGTCAGGCAGTAGAGATCGCGGCTGGCCACGTTCCTGTCGCCGGAGCTGTCGCGGCGATCGCACATCTGGGCACTGGCCATCTGGGCGGCCACCAAGCCTGCCAGAAAACCACACACGGCGCTGCGCACGAACCGAATATGATGGGTGGCAGCCGGTGCCGCCGCCCCCCGCGCGGCCCCGCTCTACGCCGCGGGAACCGGCTCCCCGCCCGCCCGGCGCGCGAGCCACGACAGCCGGCTGGCGCTCGGTGAGGTGTTCTGCGCGAGGAAGCCGATCAGCGCGTCAGCCAGATCGACGCCCCGCTGGAATCGGTCGTCGGGCGATTTGTCGAGGCACTTCATGACGATCGCCGCTAGCGTCGGCGGCGTGCGCGAATCCACGATCTCGGGTGCCACCGGCGTCTCGTGGACGTGCTTGTACCCCACCGAGTAGGAGTCCGCACCGTCGAATGGCGGGATCCCCAGCAGCATCTCGTACAGCATCACGCCGACCGCATAGAGATCGCTGCGGCCATCCACCATCCGGCCCATCGCCTGCTCGGGGGACATGTAGTGCGGGGTCCCCATCGCCCGCCCGGTCCCCGTCAACCGCCCGTGCCGGCGGGCCGTCGCGATTCCGAAATCCGTCACGATGGCGTACCCGTCGTCATCGAACAGGATGTTGTCCGGCTTGATGTCGCGATGGATCACGCCGCGGCGGTGCGCGTAGTCCAGCGCACAGGCGACCTGCGCGGCCGTTGACGCGGCGAAGACGGCCGGCAGCGTGCGCTCCTTCACCAGCCGGTCGGCCAGCGACCCGCCCGACAGAAACGGCATCAGAAGGTAGACGACATCGTCCGACGCGCCGTAGTCGAGAATCGGGCAGATGAATGGATGGGTCAGATGCGCGGCCGCCTCGGCCTCGCGCCGAAATCGCTCGCGCATCTCGGATTCGCGCGCGAGCTGGGCGTGGAGCACTTTGATCACGAGCGGCCGGCCGAGCGCCGTCTGCTCCACATAGTACACGTGCGCCATCCCGCCGCTGCCCAGGCGGCGCACGATCCGGTAGCGGTTGCCCGTCAACCGGCGAAGCTGTGAGATCTCGGCGTCGGGCGGCTCCGCGGCCACCGGCGTGACTGCCGGGAGCGCGTTCGAGCACCGCGCGCATTGCACCGCCACTGCGCGGTTCCAGGTGCCGCAGTCTGGGCAGAACAGTGCGTTACCCTCCGAACTGCAGGCGGACGAAGTCGTACGGTGGCCAGGGACCGGTGAGCCGGACCTCGAGTTCGGGGTCCCGATGCTGCTCCCCAGCAACGGCGTCGGCGAAAGCGTGCCAGCGTGACCGATCTACGAGGAACGACGCGCTGGCCTCGCGCGCGTCACGCGCGAGCGGCGCCACGGGCGACACCACCCAGGCCGCCTGATCTTTCCCCAGCACGTGGAAGATGTGGGCGGCTGTCGCCTCGAAGCTGGCCCCATCTCCGGGCGCCGCCCCGGCAGCCGCCACATGCTCCCCGGTCACCCCCGGCCGCTTCGCCGTAGCCGCCGCCACGTATGCCGGCATGGATCCTACCGCCCGCCGCACGTGCACGCGCCCCTCGGCACGTCCGTCGATGTACGCGAGCCCGCCCAGCAACGCCGTGTGATGCAGTTCCAGCCACCGGCGCAGGGCGCCCATCGATCGGAACACCGTCCCCGGAGGCGCCGGCAGGATCGCGCATTGCGCGAACACGTCCGCGACCACCGCCCGGTGCCGCTCGACTTCCGGCGCAGGTGGGTTGCGCCCATCCGGGTGCTCCACCACCACCGCGGCCAGATCCTCGTACCGCTCGGCCCGCGCGTGCGACAGTTTCGGCAGATCGCGGTGAGCGCGTGCCGCAATGAGCCCGAACAGCCGGTACGCCTGCGCGGCTCGCGGTCGCTTCACGAGAAGCGGCTCACGAAGGAACCGGTGCCTCCGGAGGCGTGTCGCGCCGGTCCGTCCGCGCGTGCGGCCACTTCACGCCCGTGATGAGCTGAAACCCGATCGCGCGCTCGTCCGACAGATCACGCAGTAGCTCCATCTCGCGCTCGACCGCCGCCCGCGCCGCCCGCCACCCTCCGCCCCACTTCCGCCACGAGCGAGTCACGATCTGCACCTTCTGCTGCCACGTGAGTTGTGCGGCGTCGGCCGCATCACGAGACGCTGACGCCGTCGACGGCCCACCAGGCTCGCCCGAGGTCCAATCCTGGACCCGCACATCCACCACGCCGGCGACCCGGAGCATCCGCTTCCATTCCACCGGGAGATGGGGACGCAGCCCGAGCCGCTCCACGAGCAACTCCCGCTCGTCCGCGGACAGTTCGGACCCCCAGGTGAGCTGGAGCAGGACCACCGTGCCCATGGGCTTCGTGACGCGCACCAGCTCGGCCACGGCACGCGCTGGGTCTGCGGCGCCCGCGATCGCCGGCTCCCCGATCGCCGCGTCGAAGACCGCAGTTTCGTGCGGGAGGTCGTCGAGCGGTGCCTGCTGATAGGACAGGTGCACCGGACGACTCCGCGCGGCCGCAGGCAGCCGCGCCCGGGCCTCCGCCCGCTCGATTCGCGCCGCATCCGGATCCACGCCCGTAACTGAGGCTCCGGTGCGCTTCGCCAGCCATTCGACCGTCACGCCGTCGCCACAGCCGGAAACCAGTACTTCCTGTCCGGGCTGAATCTCGGTGACCCGCGCTACTTCGCGATACAATTGCTCCCCGGTCGCTCGCCAGCGACCGAGTACCACGAGCTGTACCAGGCGAAGGATGGCTGGCGCCGGAGGCGCCGGAGGACGGGTCTTGATCGGGACGCGCCGAGACGCGCTCATTGCGGGCAACTTACACCATCGCGCGAAGGTGGGCGACGCATGCCGCAGCAGTCCGCTCGACGGCGTAGCCGCCTTCCAGGGCACTGACCACACGCCCCCGGCACCACACCTCCGCGCGCTGTCGTAGCTCGCGCGTCAGCAGGTCAATGTCTTCGAGCTCGAGTGTGAAGCCACCCAGCGGATCACCACGGAGCGAATCGAACCCCGCCGAGAGCAGGACGAGGTCCGGCGTGAACCCCACAGCCGCTCGATCGATGGCAGCCAGTAATGCCCCGGTATACTGGGTCCGGTCGAGTCCGCCCGGCATCGGCACGTTCCAGATGGTCCCGTATGGGCCACGATCGGCCGCCGCGCCGGTCCCGGGATACCAGGGCCACTGATGCATCGACACGTAGTGAATCCCCTCGTCCGCCTCGACGATGGCCTGCGTGCCGTTGCCGTGATGAACGTCCCAGTCCACGATCAACACGCGATCCATCCCGTGGTGTTGCCGCGCCCAGCGCGCCGCCAGCGCCACGCTGCCGAACAGGCAGAATCCCATCGCCCGGTCGCGAACCGCATGATGCCCCGGCGGCCGGATGGCGCAGAAGCTCCGGATCGCCCGGCCATCGGCCGCCATGTCCACAGCGTCCATCACGCAGCCTGCGGCAGCCGTCGCCGCACACCACGATCCGCCGCTGACGACGGTGTCCGGGTCCAGATGCGTCACGGTGTTCGCCGCTTCGGCCGCCGCCACCGATCGCTCGATGCCCGCGACGTACGCGGCATCGTGCACAAGGGCCAAATCCGCCGCCGTGGCGTGCCGCCCCTCGATGTGGAGCAGCACCTGGTATAACTCGGGATCGGTGCGTAGCGCCGACGGGATCGCGCGCAGCCGGCCAACATGCTCCGGGTGGCCCCACCCGGTGTCGTGCCTGCCGCAATCGGAGTGTGAGACGAGCGCGACCGGCATCGGGACGCGTGGTGCTGGTCAGCCGCTCGATACCGCGAGTCCGGCCCGGCTCAACTCCGGACGGGCCGGCGCCGCAGCAGCGTCACCAGAAGGGTCGAACCGCTCCTGACGCCGGCGGTGCCGAGTGTCACCGTCTCGTCCTGAATCGCGATCCCGTTCCGCTTCACCACGAACTCCTCAGGCGTCGCGTGGTCCGGATACAGGGCGGTCAACGCCCGGACTTTCACGGTGAAAACAGACTCGGTGAGCGGCGCATCCACTCGGACGGCATCCCATACCTCGGGGATCTCGACGCGAATGCTGATGCGCGGGTCTCCCTCCGCGCCGAGGCGAATGACGCCAGGCGCGACACCGAGCGACGCCACGAACGGGACCGGCGCGGGATCCGCATCGCGTCCGGGATTGCCGGCCGAAGATGTCACGCCAGTCCCTCGGTCTTGGGCGCCGGCAGCACGGGCGGAAGCGTCGTGAAGAAGCGCGCGATCTGCTGGTCGAACATGTAGGTCGACCCCGTGACGGCGGTCGCGCCGACGTCGCGCACCACTCCGATCACGAGTTCTTCCCCGCCTTGTCCCCGGAACGTCACGTAGCTCGGCCCCTCCTTCTCGAGGAAGGCCGGATACAGCGTGTTCCGCCGCAGGAAGAATTGCTTCGCCGACGAGAGGACGTCGCCGGGCGACAGCGACGTGCGGGTTTGCTGCAGCGTGCGGTTCGGGAAGGAAGGCATGCGGGTAAGCTAGCGACCGCCGCCGGCTACGCGAGGATCGCCGAGTCCGCGGGCTGATACTCGAGTGGGATCTCGAGCGTGAATGTGGCGCCCTCGCCCGGCACCGACACGAGTTCGATGTCGCCACCCAGCAGTCGCGCGAGACGGCGCGACAGCGCGAGGCCGAGTCCCGTCCCGCCGTAACGGCGCGTGAGGGAGCCGTCCACCTGGCGGAACTCCTCGAAGATGAGACGCTGCGACGCGAGGGGCACGCCGATGCCGGTGTCCTGCACCCGGAAGAGCGCGCGGCCGTTCGCCACTTCGAGCGACGCCGTCACCACGCCGCGTGCTGTGAACTTGTACGCGTTGCTGATGAGGCTCGACAACACTTTCACGAGTTTGCGCCGGTCGCTGCGCATGTACTGAACAGGATCGGGGGGGACTTCAATCCGCAGCTCGGTGCTGTCGGGACGCCCCTTCGTCGCGGTCGCGGCATCGCGCAACAGGTCGCGGGGGTCGAAGGTCTCGACCTGGACGTCCATCCCGCCCCGCTTGAGCGTGGTCATCTCTAGCAGGTTGTCGATCAGTGCCAGCAGCCGGTCGCTCGCATCACGGGCGAGCGCGAGGTCGTTCCGCTGATGGTCGGTGAGCGGCCCCGAAAACTCTTCCTGCAGGAGAGAGATGTATCCCATGACCGCTGTCAGCGGCGTCCGTAGCTCGTGCGTCACGTTGGTCAGGAACTCGTCCTTGACCCGCCGCGCCTCGAGAACCGCCAGATACTGCTGCTCGAGTTCCGCTTTCGATTCGGTGAGCGCGGCATTCGCCCGGCGCAAATCGTCGATCAGCGCCGCCTTCTCCGCCGTCGCGGCCATCTGCGCCGCCACGATGCGGAGCAGACCGCGCCGCTCCGTGCTGAACCCGCGCGCATCGGCGAAGTAGAACGTCACGGCGCCAAGGACCCGGCTGCTGGTCTGAAGCGGAAGTGCCACAAGAGCTCGGAAGCCGAGTTCGTTCGCGACTTCCTGCCAGTCCTCGAGGCTGGGATCCGCGAATACGTCCGGGACTTCGATTGCCCGGCGCTCGCTGGCCGCTTCGCCGCTGGGCCCGAAGCCCAGCCGGACCCGCATCTCACCGAGCCAGGGCTCGTAGCGCTGGGGCCAGTTGTACGCGGCCGCCAGCCGCATCAGCTCGGACGCACCGTCGACCAGATACACCGACGCGAACGTCGCGCCCACGACCGGACTGACGCGCTCGAGCGCGAACCGGAAGACTTCCTCAGGCCGGTCGGCGGTCAGAAACGCATGAACGATCTCTCGGACCGCCATGAGCTCGCGCACCGCGGCCTCGGAACCCGTCGGCGCACTCCCTGTCGGCGATGCCAGCCGGATGCGCTCGGCAGCAGCCGAGAACGACTTGGTCACGAAGGGCTCAGGTAAGGCACTAACACCAATGTACAATGTCAGTTGCGCCGGGAACAGACGAATCCGCCGACCGGTACTCGCCGGTGACGCAGCACCCAATACTGCCGAGGTTGCTATGCCACCAACCGCTCGACCGCCGCGATGACGGGCGCGAACGATAGGGCCCGGCCCGCCACGCGCTGCGCGATCTCATCCGCCAGTTCGCGCTGGCCCTCCGCGAAGAGTTCCTCGACGATCCACGGCCCCGCGCCCGGATTCCGGTACCAGTCCTCGTTGAATCGCTCCCTCAACGACTCGGCCAGTAACGCACCGAGCTGCCATGCACGCAGGTACCGAGCCGCGTAGAACCGCGCATCCACGTCGATGAACGCATCAGCCCGCCGGTACCGGAAGGATGTCGCCTCCGTCAGCGTCTCCACGTACAGATCCGGCACCAGATCCCACGGCAGTTGGCCGCCATAGAGCTGCACTTCGTAGGTCAGTTTCGCGCAGTAGCGCCGCAGAAACTGCAGCTCCTCGAGCGCCGCCGCGCGGAGGAATGGCGACAGCTCGCGCTTGCCGAGCCCGGAATACCGCAGCAGCCACCCGGGATGCTGCATGAGGTGGTCGAACAGCATCGCGTACGACTCGGTCACGGAGTTGTCTCCGACCCATCGATACTCGAACGGATGGTCCGCGCGCGTGTAGGCGAAGTGGAGCGCGTGCCCGAGTTCGTGCAGCAGTGTCTGATAGTCCGTCTGCCCGCCGTGCGGACGCATCACGAGATACACTTCGTCCGGCACCCGCACCGGCGCGCAAAACGCCCGCGCCCGCTTTCCGGCACGCTCGCCCGTATCGTATCGCACGCGGCCGCCCGCGTCCGGATCGATACCCATTTCCGTCACCTGGCGGCGCACTGATTCCTCCATCGCCGCACCAGGGAAATACCGGTCGAACTCCGGCGCGCGGACGAGGGCGAGCGCATCGGCTCTCGTGAGATCGGAAACGGCGACGCCGAGGGAGTGATGCGCGGCACGAGGCAGGAGATCGCGCCAGACGGCTTCGGTGTCCGTGAGACACTGGCGGCACTGGTCCACGAGCTCGTCGAGCGATATCCCGCTCAACAGCGTGAACGCCGCGTTGTAATTCGGCGCGAGGTCCAGCGACTCCACGAAATCGCGCTCCCGCTGGAGCCGGTCGCGGCGAATCGCCACGAGCCCGGTTTCGACAATCGAGGCCCGGGCGTCGTCGATCGCCAACCGGTCCCGCCGGTCGCTGGCATTGGCGATCTCGATGCCGGCTTGCAGGTACGGGTATTGGCGGCCGTCAGGAAGCGAGACCACCGCCGATGACTCCCACGCGATCTCGCGCTCTTCGATCTCCGCGAGTGCGCGTCCCGTTTGCGACTCGACTTCCCACTCCAGCATCAGCCTCGCGCCACGATGCGACTCGCTGCCGGGTTTCGAATCCTGAAATTCCGCCCGCACCAGATCGAGCGCCGCCGTTCCCAGTACTCGCGCGTACCGCTCGTAGATCGGCTGCAGCTCCGCCGTCGGCTTGAGACCCGAATGCACCATCAGGAACTCGCGCGACACCTCTTCCATGAAAGCGTCCGCATCCGCGCGTAGCCGCTCCGGCGTCAACCCCACGGCCTCCCCTGCGCGGTCGTCACCGGGCGAGGCGCTCGAGGATGTAGTCCCCCACCGCGACCGCCGCGACACGGTCCTGTCGCAGCGTATCCCGCTCGCGAATCGTCACCGTCTGGTCCGTTGCGGTCTGCCCGTCGATCGTGATGCAATACGGCGTCCCCACTTCGTCCTGCCGCCGGTATCGCCGGCCGATCGATCCCGATTCGTCGTAGAACACCGGAAACCGGGCCCGCAGATCGGCCGCGAGCGATGTCGCGAACTCCGGCATGCCATCCTTCTTGACCAGCGGGAACACTCCCGCCTTGATTGGCGCTAGCGCCGGATGCAATCCGAGTACGGTCCGTCCCTCCGCTTCTCCTTCGACCGTTTCCTCGCGATAGCTGTTCACGAGGACGGCCAGCGTGACGCGGTCCGCGCCCACCGATGTCTCGATCACCCAGGGGACATAGCGGCGGTTCGTGGGCTGGTCGAAGTACTCCAGTTTCTTCCCGGAATACTCCTGGTGGCGCGTCAGGTCGAAGTCACCCCGGTTGTGCACGCCTTCGATCTCCTGGAATCCCAGCGTGCCGCCGAAATCGAATTGGACGTCGTAGGCCGCACGCGCATAGTGCGCCAGCTCTTCGGGCGTGTGCTGATGGTATCGGAGCCGCTCCGCATCGAGCCCCAGCCTGAGGTGCCAGGTCATACGCTCCGCCTTCCACCGCTCGAACCATTCCATGTCGGTGCCCGGCTCGACGAAGAACTGCATCTCCATCTGCTCGAACTCGCGAGTCCGGAAGATGAAGTTGCCGGGCGTGATCTCGTTCCGGAATGCCTTTCCGATCTGCGCGATGCCGAACGGGATCTTCTGCCGCGTTGACTGCTGGACGTTGAGGAAGTTGACGTAGATGCCCTGTGCCGTCTCTGGCCGGAGGTACACCACCGACGCGCTCTCCTCGACGGGACCCATGAAGGTCTTGAACATCAGGTTGAATTGCCGGGGCGCCGTCAAGTCGCACGCCTCCCACTCGCCGGGCCGCTTGCTGGGCTTTTGCGGGCACCGCGCATCGTGCAGGGCATCGGCGCGGAATCGGCCCTTGCAGGTCTTGCAGTCCACGAGCGGATCGGTAAACCCGGCCACGTGACCGCTCGCCTCCCACACCCGCGGATGCATCAGGATCGCGGCATCGAGACCTTCGATGTCGTCGCGCGACCGCACCATCGCGCGCCACCAGTGATCCTTGATGTTCCGCTTGAGTTCGACGCCCAGCGGGCCGTAATCCCACACCGACCCCGTGCCGCCATAGATCTCCGACGACTGGAAAATGAAGCCGTGTCGTTTGCACAGCGACACGAGCTTGTCCATCACATCGGGTCGGGAAGAAGGCATCGTGCGGCGGTCGCGGGAAGCGAAATGAAAGAATGGGGTGTGGTGCTACGGTGATCGGAACGGCAGGACGAGCGCGCGGCTATCCGTGAGCCGCAACTGGCCGGCTGGCGCCCAGGCGCCGCGCGATCAGCGCGCCGTGCCCGCGGCCGTTTTCGATGAAGACTTTATTGGCGTCGTAGCCGCTCGCCAGCACCCCCGCCACGAACACACGCTCCACGTCCGTTTCCATCGTGGACCGGTCGTGCGCCGGGATCCCCGTGGCGGCATCGATCGACACCCCGAGTTGCTGGAGCAGCCCCGTGCTCGGCGTGAACCCCGTCATGAGATACACGTGGTTCGCCCGGAGGATCTGTGGCCCCTGCGGTCCCTCGATCGACACGGTGTCCACGTCGATCCGTGTTACGCGTGCGGTCCACCGCGCGGCGATGCTGCCATCCTTGAGCCGGTTGGTGATGTCGGGCAGCACCCACGGTTTGACGTTGTCATCGAGGTGCTCACGGAAATGCACCAGCGTCACCCTGGCGCCGCACCGCCAGAGGTCGAGGGCCGCATCGACGGCCGAGTTGCCGCCGCCGACGACGACCACATCCCGGCGGAATGCATCGTGCCCCTCGTGGTACAGGTGCGTCACGTGCGGGAGTGACTCCCCCGGCACGTGCAGCAGGTTCGGCGTGCCGAAATAACCGGTTGCCACGACCAGCGCCTCGAAAGGCGTCTCCGTGACGCCTCGCGGCGTTTGCGAGCGGACCACGAAATGTTCGCCGTCGCGCACGATCTCGGACACCGGCTCGTACAGACGCAGCACGAGATTGAAGTATTGGACCACCATCCGGTAGTACGCGAGTGCCTCGCGGCGGGTCGGCTTCTCGCCCGCGGTCACGAACGGCAGGCCGCCGATCGAGATCTTCTCCGCGGTCGAGAAGAAGGTCATGTAGGTGGGATAGCTGGCGACGCTGCTCGCCACGCACGACCGGTCGTAAACCTCGACTCGCAATCCGGCCTGCTTGAGCGCGATCGCCGCGGCGAGGCCGCATGGCCCCGCCCCGATCACCGCCACCGATGCCGTACCCGCGGCGGCCCCGCGTGTCATGACCATGCCTACGCGGGCACCGCCCCCGTGACTTCGATGATCTGGTCCCGGCGGGTACCGACGCTTACGAACCGGATCGGCGCCTCGACCAGCGATTCGATGCGGTCGAGGTACTGGCGTGCTTCACCCGGCAAGTCGTCCATCCGGCGGGTGCCGGCGGTCGATTGCTTCCAGCCGTCGAACCACTCGTAGCGCGGGACAACGTGTTCGAGCGCCGTGAGGTCGCCAGGAAACTCCGTGTGGACGGCGCCGCCGACTTCGTAACCCGTGCAGATCCCGATGCGGTCCAGCGTGTCGAGCACGTCGAGCTTCGTCACCGCCAGCCCGCTCAAGCCGTTGATCCGCGCTGCGTACCGCGCCACGACCGCGTCGAACCACCCGCAACGCCTCGGCCGCCCGGTCACCGCGCCATACTCGTGCCCCAGCTCGCGCATCTCCGTCGCCAGCGGCTCGTTGAACTCCGTCGGCAGCGGGCCATTGCCCACCCGCGTCGTGTACGCCTTGACTACGCCCAGCACGGCGTCGATGGCGGTCGGCCCGATGCCCGCACCGACTGCCGCCCCGCCCGACGTCGTGTTGCTGGAAGTCACGAACGGATAGGTGCCGTGGTCCACGTCGAGCAGCGAGCCCTGCGCCCCCTCCAGCAAGATCGCCGCCCCCGTCCCGATCGCGCGGTGCACCGCAAGGCCGACATCCTCCGCGATCGCGAGGAGCCGGGGGGCGAGCGCTTCCAGTGTCGCCACGGTCTGCGCGACGTCGGCGCGCTTGGCCGAGCCGAAATGCGCAAGCCGCGCGTTCGCGTGATCGACTCCGCGCTCGACGAGACTCGCCAAGTGGGCCGGATGCCGGAGGTCCAGCACGCGGACCCCGCGCCGCGCGACTTTGTCCTCGTACGCCGGCCCGATCCCGCGGCCCGTCGTGCCGATCTGCCGGCTCGCCGAGCTCTCGGCATCGAGCAGCTTGTGGTACGGCAGGACGAGATGGGCACGCTCGCTGACGTAGAGGCGCCCTTCGACGTCCACCCCGGTCTTCACCAGACGCTCGATCTCGGTAAACAGGGTCTCGGGATCCAGCACCACCCCGTTCCCAATCGCGCAACGGACGCCCGGATGCAGGATCCCGCTCGGGATCTGCTGGAGGATGAAGCACGACGTCCCCAGGTCGACCGTGTGCCCGGCATTGGCCCCGCCCTGGTACCGCACGACCCAGTCGGCACGCTCGGCCAGCACGTCGACCAGCTTCCCCTTCCCCTCATCTCCCCACTGCGCGCCGACGACGACCAGGGTCCGGGTGTTGGTGTCGAACATGAGAGGTAATCTAGCGCGCCCAGGGATGCAGCCGCACCGGCACCCATGCCACCCGCAACGTCAACAGGGTTCCCTCCTCGCGCTCGCGCCAGGAATGGGTAGGTTCGCCCCATAGGATTTGCCCCGTCCCTCTATAAGGAGCGTGACCATGCACACCACCTTCCTCGCGGCTGCTGCCCTCATCGCCGGCTTCGCTACCACCGCCGGCGCGCAGGGGAGTGGTATCAAGCTTTCCGACGTGGCCGGCAAGTGGACGGTCAAGGGCTCGGTCGGCCCGAACGACAGTGTGGTCGTAACCAGCGTGGTGAACGCGACCGCAAACCCGAAGACGTGGACTCTGACGTACCCGAATCGGGACCCCCTCCCGATGCGAGTCGTGGCGTCGGGCGGAGACAGCATCGTCACCGAAGTGGGCCCGTACCCGAGCATGCTGAGGAAGGGCCAGACCGTCACGCTCCTCCACAGCGTGGGACACTACAAGGGTGACACGATGACGGGCTGGTTCGAGGCGCACTACTCCTCCGGAGATGTCGTCAAGGGCAAGCAGGAGGCCACCCGTTCGAAATGACAGCGACGTAACGAGAGCGGCCACCATCGGCTCTGCGGTGGTGGCCGTGTCGTTGTAGCCTGGTGGTCTTGTGCGGCTATTTCACCGCGCGAGGCCTGAGACCGGCGTCAGGTGCCAAGCCCATGATCTCTTTCACGTCGCGCAGGGTGTCGCGGGCGATCCGCCGCGCCGTGGCGGCGCCGTCCCCGAGAACCGCTTCGACGTGACCCGGCCGGCTGCGGATGTCCGCCGCACGCGCGCGCATCGGCGCCAGCGATCGCTCCATTCCCTCGAACAACACTTTCTTGCAGTCGAGGCACCCCCACCCCGCTGTCCGGCACTGCCCAGCCACCATCTCCACCGTACTCTCCGGATTGAACGCCTTGTGGAGGTGGTAGATGTTGCAGACTTCCGGCGTGCCGGGATCCGTGCGCCGCACGCGCTTGGGATCCGTCACCGCCGGACGCAGCTTGGCCCAGACCTCGTCCGGTGATTCCAGAAGCCCGACTGTATTGCCGAGCGATTTCGACATCTTCGCCTGGCCGTCGAGACCCATGATGCGCCGCGCCGGCGTCAACAGCGCCTTCGGCTCCGGAAAGAACGGTGTATCCGGCGTGAACCGCGCATTCCACCGCCGCGCGATCTCGCGCGTCAGCTCCAGATGCTGCACCTGGTCCTCTCCCACGGGCACGCTGTCGGCCCGATAGAGAAGGATGTCCGCCGCCTGCAACACCGGATAATTGAGCAGCCCGGCGGGAACGCTCTCCTGCCGCTGCGCCTTGTCCTTGAATTGTGTCTGGCGTTCGAGCTCGCCGAGGGGCGTGATCGTGTTGAAAATCCACGCCAACTCGGTATGTTCCGGCACCGCTGATTGAACGAAGAGCGTGGCCACGCTGGGGTCGATACCCGCGGCAAGCAGCGAAATCGCCATCTCGTGCGTGCGGCTGCGAAGTTCCGGTGGGACGTACGGCACCGTAATGGCGTGGTAGTCCACCACGCAGAAGTACGACTCGTACCGGTGCTGGATCTCCACCCAGGCCTGAACCGCGCCGAGGAAATTGCCGATGTGCAGCTCACCGGACGGCTGGATGCCGCTGAAGACGCGGGGCGTGGCGAGTGCCATCGCGCGAAGCTAGACACGACGCCGGCGCGTCGCAAGCGATGCGGCACGATCCGGCCGCGCTCCTCGCCGTCGCGGTGCACGCCGCCACGACCGCCGGACAGCGTGTCCAGGCGCTCGCATCGTCGCGGTCGCACATACGATGGGAAGAAAAGGGCTTTGCCGACTTCGTGACCGACGTCGATCGCGAGTCCGAACGGATCATTCGCCGGACGGTGGCGGATGCGCTGCCGGACGCCGAAATGCTGGGGGAAGAGTTGAGTCCCCAGCTCGCCGGAACGACGCCGCTCGCGGCGCGGCGCGGCATCGTGTTCGTCGCTGACCCGCTCGACGGCACGACGAACTTCCTCCACGGCTATCCGCAGTACGCGGTCTCCGTCGCCGTCGTGGCGGACGGAACGCTCGCTGCCGGCGTCGTCTACCACGCCGTCACCAATGATGTCTACACGGCCACCGTGGGCGGAGGCGCCTTCCGCAACGGACAGCCCATCGCCGTCTCACCGATCACCACGCCGTCGCGTGCCCTCATCGGCACCGGATTTCCATTCTCACACCTCGAACGCCTCGCCGAATACCAGCCGCAATTCGCGGCGGTAAGCAGCCAGGTCTCCGGGCTGCGGCGCGCGGGCTCGGCCGCCCTCGATCTGTGCGACGTCGCCTGCGGCCGGTTCGAAGGGTTCTGGGAGCTGACCCTCGCCCCCTGGGATATCGCGGCCGGCGTCCTCATCATCCGTGAGGCCGGCGGCGTGGTGACCGATCTGTCCGGTGCACCCGCTCCGGTCGCTCACACGTCGGTCGTCGCCGGCAATCCCGCGATACACCAATGGCTGCTCGAAACGCTTTCGCAGCCCCGCGCCAGCGCCGGCCCGCCATGACTCTCTACTGTTTTTCCCTAATCCCTAGTCCCCAATCCCTAGTCCCTAATCCCTAGTCCCCAATCCCTAGTCCCTAATCCCTAGTCCCTAATCCCTAGTCCCTAATCCCTAGTCCCCAATCCCTAGTCCCTAATCCCTAGTCCCTAATCCCTAGTCCCTAGCCCCTAATTCCCTAGCCCGTCCCGCCATGCCGCTCGTCGAATGCGTTCCCAATTTCTCCGAGGGCCAGCGCCCCGAGATCATCCGCCAGATCCGCGACGCGATCGCCGCCGTCCCACAGGTGACGATTCTCGACGTGTCGTCCGACACATCGCACAACCGCACGGTGGTCACGTTCGTCGCACCCGTCGCCACGGCCGCCGACGCGGCCTTCGCGGGCATCCGCGCGGCACAGACGCTCATCGATCTCCAGACGCACCACGGCGCGCACCCACGCATCGGCGCAACGGATGTGGTCCCTTTCGTCCCCCTCGAGGGCGCATCGATGCAGGACTGCGTCGGCCTCGCCCGAACACTCGGCGAACGCGTCGGACGTGAGCTCTCGATCCCGGTGTACCTCTACGAGCGGGCCGCCACCCGCCCCGATCGCGAGAACCTGGCCGACGTGCGGCGCGGCGAATACGAGGGCCTTCGCGACCTGATCCGCACGGACCCCAAACGCGCGCCGGACTTCGGGCCCCGTGAGATGCACCCCACGGCCGGCGCGGTTGCCATCGGCGCCCGGCCATTCCTCGTGGCCTTCAACGTCTACCTGGGCCCCGCCAGTAACCTCGCAATCGCCAAACAGGTCGCCAAAGCCGTGCGCGGCTCATCCGGCGGCCTGCGCTACGTCAAGGCGCTCGGCCTCGAAGTCGACGGCCAGGCGCAGGTGTCGATGAATCTGGTCGACACCGACCAGACACCGCTGCATCGCGCATTCGAGGCCGTCCGCACCGAGGCGCAAGCGCTTGGCGTCACGCCCACCTGGAGTGAGCTGGTCGGCCTCATCCCAGAGCGGGTGCTGCTCGATGCGGGCGTCCGGCATATCCAGCTCCGCGGGTTCACACCGGAACAATTGCTCGAGCATCAGATCCGCTCGTCGGGCTCGGCCGAGCCCTCCCTGTCCGCCTTCACGGCGGCCGTCGCGTCCCCTGCCCCCACGCCCGGCGGCGGCAGCGTTGCGGCGCACGTCGGCGCCCTCGCCGCGGCTCTCGCACAGATGGTCGCCGGTCTCACGGTCGGCCGGCCGAAGTTCGCGCAGGCCGACGCGGAGATGCGCGGCGTCCTCGAGCAATCTTCGGCGCTGGCGGCCACCCTGTCCGGCCTCGTCGCGCGCGACGCAGACTCCTACGCCGCCGTCTCGGCCGCGTACAAGATGCCCAAGGTGCCGGAAGCCGCAGCCGCAGCGCGCCGCGAGGCGATCACGGAGGCGCTCCTGGGCGCCGCACGCGTCCCGCTGGAGACAGCGCAGGCGTGCCTGCGAGTCGCACAGCTCGCGGCCACCGCGGCCATCAGCGGCAACCCCAACGCGGTCTCCGATGCCGGGGTCGCGGCGCTGCTCGCCGAGGCCGCGTGCCGCGGTGCCGCCTACAACGTGCGGATCAATGTGGCCGGCCTTGGCGACCCGGCCCGCGGCCGCGAGCTGGCCGAAGAAGCCGAGCGGCTGGTGGGTGCAACCACCCACGCGGCATCCATGGCGACCGAGGAAGTAGAGAGGCACCTGTAGGAAGCCCCCAATCGTCCAGCAGGTGCGCGCGACGGTTTCGCACCGAAACCAGTCGCAGCCGCAATTCCCAGTCGTCGAGGGCAGCAGGGGCCGTTCTCGAACGGCCCCTCGTCGGTGATTGCCCGATGCGCCTCCAGCGACGCCCCCGGCGCCGGCTGCGCCGCTCTCTACGCCGCCGTCAGGATCCGCGGCCCTTCACCGGTGATCGCCACCGTGTGCTCGAAATGGGCCGACCGTTTGCCATCCGCCGTCACTACCGTCCACCGGTCGGAGAGCGTCCGCGTCGCCGCCACGCCGAGATTGACCATCGGCTCGATCGCAATCGTGAGGCCGGGGACGAGTTGGGTGCCCCGCTTCGGCTTCCCCTCGTTCGGCACCTGAGGCTCCTCGTGCGGTTCGAGGCCGACACCGTGGCCTACGAGATCCTTGGCCAGCGACAGGTGAGCCCGCGACACGACGGCCGAAATCGCGGCACCGATGTCCCCGAGATGGTTGCCCGGCGTCGCCGCCGAGATCCCGGCGGAGAGCGCTTCCTGCGTGACGGCGAGTAACCGCTCGGATTCCTTCGGTACCGCACCCACCGGCACGGTGACCGCGCCGTCCGTGTAGTACCCCTGGTACTTCACGCCCACGTCGATCGACAGGATGTCGCCCTCTCGCAGCTCGCGCTTCGGCGACGGGATCCCGTGCACGATCTCCTGGTTGATCGACAAACAGATGCTCCCGGGAAACCCATAGAGGCCCTTGAAGGCCGGCACGGCTCCTTCATGGCTCCGGATGAAGTCATCGGCGAGATCGTCCAGGTCGCCGGTGGTGACTCCCGGCGCGGTCCGGGCCGCGACCAGGCGGAGCGCCTCGCCGAGGATGCGGCCGCCACGTGCCATGATCTCGATCTCGCGCGGAGACTTGAGCTGTATCATTGAGCCGCTACCGAAGCGCTGCGGGCCGGACGGCACGGATCGAGTCAGCGCGAGAATGCGCGAAGTACACGGGCCTGCACCTCCGAGCGCGTACCCACGGCGTCGATCGGTACGACGCGCACGCCATGCGTCGCGTACCAGGTGATCACCGGCGCGGTCTGCGCGTGATACACCTTGAGACGCTGGCGCACCGCGTCCGGCTCGTCGTCAGCCCGCCGCACGAGCCTCCCGCCGCACTTGGGGCACGCGCTGCCGGGCATGTGCCCGGTGTAGGGCGTCTGGCATGCTTCACACACGGTGCGCTCACTGATCCGCCGAACCAGTACGTCGTCGTCGATCGCGAATACCAGCACGACCGTCGTGACCCGCCCGAGCTGGCTCAAGGCCGTCTGCAGCCCCTCGGCCTGGGGCACCGTGCGCACCACGCCATCGAGGATCGCGCCCCGCGCGGCCGACGGCTGGCTCAACGCATCCTTCATGATCCCGAGAATCACGGGATCCGGGACGAGATCACCGCGTTCCATGAACGCCTTGGCTTCGCGCCCCAGCGCGGTGCCATCGCGCACGGCCGCACGCAGCACATCACCGGTCGAGATTTTCGGAATCCCCAGGGCCGCCGCGAGTTGCTCGCCTTGCGTGCCCTTCCCGGCACCCGGCGGACCGAGCAGCACGACGATCGTTCGCTCGCCGTCTCCGGCGGCGGCGCCGGGCACGGTCAGAAACCGCCGACCGGCGACCCCATGCCGGCACCACGCGGCGCACGCCCACCCTTCTTCATGAACCCGTCGTATTTCCGCAGCAGCAGATGCTGCTGCATGTTGGTGACCGTGTCGAGCGCGACGCCCACCACGATCAGCAGAGAGGTGCCACCGAACCGGAACGGCACGTTGATCTGATCCGCGATCCACACCGGCAACAGCGCGATGAACGTGAGAAACACCGCGCCCGGCAGCGTGATCCTCGACATCACCTCATCGATGTACTCGGCGGTCTTCGAGCCCGGCTTCACCCCTGGAATGAACCCGCCCTGCTTCTTGAGGTTCTCGGCCAGATCGACGGGATTGAAGATGATCGACGTGTAGAAGTAGGTGAAAAAGACGATGAGAATCGCCATGAGCGCGAAGTAGAGCCAGGAGCCGGGGCGCATGTAGTCGGCGGCATCACGAGCCCACGGCTTGCCGCTGAACTGCGCGAGGGCGCCCGGCACGACGACTACCGACTGCGCGAAGATGATCGGCATCACGCCCGCGGAGTTGATGCGCAGGGGGATGAAGCTCTTGGCGCCATCGCGCATGCGCCCCCGCGCCATCGTACGCTGCGGAATCTGGATCGGCACTTTCCGCGCGGCGACCGTAATCGCGATGACGCCGGCGACGACACCCACCATGATCGCGCCGAGCGCGAGCAGCTTCACGACGTTCGTGGCGCCCGTCTGGATGTACCGGACGGTGTCGAAGATCCCGGGCCAGAACCGCTCGACGATCGAGAAGAAGATGATGAGACTGGCGCCGTTTCCAACGCCGCGCTCGGTGATCTGCTCACCGAGCCACATCACGAAGATCGCGCCTGTCGTGAGGAAGAGCACCATCAGGACCTTGAACGTCAGGCCGGGATTCGCGACCGCGTTGGGCAGCGTCTCCGTGAACAGCGCGAAGCCGTATCCCTGCACGACCGCCAGCGCGACCGTGATGTAGCGCGTCCACTGGTTGATCCGCTGCCGCCCCTCCTCCTCCTTCTGCATCTTGTCGATCTGCGGCAGGACCGCGCCCGCGATCTGCATGAAGATGCTGGCGGAGATATACGGCATGATGCCGAGCGCGAACACCGTCGCCCGCGACAGGCCGCCGCCGACGAACAGGTCGTACAACCCGAGAAGCCCGCCCTTCCCCTGATTGGCGAAGAAGTCCGTGAGTGCAAGCACGTTCACACCCGGAACCGTGATGTGCGAGCCGACACGGTAGATCAGCAAACACAACAGTGTGAAGACGATCTTGTCCTTCAGCTCCGTCGTCTTCCAGATGTTCGCGACCGCGGCCGCGGGATTGGGTTTCGCCATGACTGCCCCTGCGTAAAGACGGCGGGCCGCCAGCCGGCGGCCCGCGCTTCTGGATCCCTACTCCTCGACCCGGCCGCCCGCCGCCAGGATCTTGTCGCGCGCACCGGCGCTGACTTTCACCCCGCGCACTGTCACCGCCCGCGGCACCGCGCCGTTCGCCAGCAGCTTCGCCGGTCCCTTCACCGTCCGGATCAATCCCGCCTCCGCCAGTGTCTCGCGCGTCACCTCCGCATCCGCCGGAAGCTGTCCCAGTGCATCGAGACGAACCAGTTGCGACTCGACGCGGAACGGATTCGTGAAGCCGCGCTTCGGCACCCGGCGGGTGAGCGGCATCTGGCCACCCTCGAAATGTGGCTTGCCGCCGCCCGGTCCGTGATGCCCGGCCCGCGCTTTGATACCCTTCGTGCCCTTGCCCGACGTCTTGCCTGTCCCGGACCCGGGACCCCGGCCGAGCCGCTTCCGGTTGCGATGCGACCCGAGTGCCGGTGGCAGGCTGTCGAGCCCGATGTGCTTCGAACGATCGTCTGCCATCTTACTTCCCCACTGGCGTGACGCGGACCAAATGGCGCACGCGCTTGATCTGGCCGGCCACGGCCGGCGTGTGCTCCCGGATCACCACCGCCTGGTGGTGTCGCAATCCCAGCGCCCGCAGCGTCTCGCGCATGCGCGACGAATGGCCGATCCCGCTGCGGACCTGCCGGATCTCGACCTTGCCCGTCGTGGTGGTCGCCTTGGGTGTGTAGTCCGGGCCGCGGCCCGGATGCCAAACGAATCGTCTAGGCATGCACCGTCTCCTTGGAGCGGGCGCGGGAACGGTACCCGATGCTCGCCGCGTCGACTCCGCGCTCGCGCGCGATGTCTTCGACCGTCGTCAGTTGATGCAGCCCATCCAGCGCGGCCAGCACCATGTTGTGCGGGTTGGTCGAGCCCAGGCTCTTCGTCAGGATGTCGGAGATGCCCGCGCATTCCATGATCGCGCGCACCGCCCCGCCGGCGATGACACCGGCACCTGGCGCCGCGGGCTTCATGAGCACCCGCCCCGCACCGTGCTCGCCGATCACCTCGTGGGGGATCGTGCTGCCCGTCAGCGGGATTGCCGCCATGCGCCGGCGTGCGGCGTCCACCGCCTTGCGGACGGCCTCCGACACTTCGTTCGCCTTGCCCGTCGCGAACCCGACCTTGCCCTGGCCGTCGCCGACCGCCACGAGCGCGTTGAACGAAAACCGGCGGCCACCCTTGACGACCTTGGCGACACGGTTGATCGCGATCACGTTCTCGAGAAGCTCGCCGCCCTCGCGGCCTCCGTCGCCGCGGCCATCGCCACCCCGCGAGCGCCGGTCACCATCCCGGCCGCCACCACCGCCACCGCCTCCGGAGCGCCCGCCGCCCCCAGGACCACCGCGCCCGCCCCCGGGCCCACCACGCCCGCCTCCGGGCCCACCTCGGCCGCCACCAGGTCCGCCTCGGCCTCCGCGCCCACCGCCAGACCGCGCACCGCCCGAACGGGCCGAGCGCGGTGTGGCCGGCGTGCCGGCTGCGGGAGTTTCATTCTCTGCCATATGCCTCGTCGCTCCGTCGCGCTGCGTGAATTCCGATCAACACCGATCAGGCTCTAGAACTCGAGCCCGCCCTCGCGGGCGCCGTCCGCCACCGCCTTCACCCGGCCGTGGTACTTGTAGCCCGCGCGGTCGAACACCACCCGCAGGATCCCGGCATCCTTTGCGCGGGCCGCGAGCGTGCGGCCGACCACCGCCGACTTCTCCGTCTTCTTCCCCTCGGCCACGGCCTGGCTGGTGACGGTCATCAGCGTCCGCTGCGCCACGTCGTCCACCAGTTGCGCGGTGATGTGCTTCGCCGAGCGGTAGACGACGAGCCGCGGGCGCTCCGGAGTGCCCGTCACCTTCTTGCGGACCCGAAGATGCCGGCGCACGCGCTTCGCGTCGCGCGACTTCGGAATGCCTATCCGGCCCATTACTTCGCTCCCGTCTTGCCCGCCTTCCGGCGGACTTGCTCGTTGAGATACTTGATGCCCTTGCCCTTGTACGGCTCGGGCGGACGCAGGCTGCGCAACTCGGCCGCCACCTGGCCGACCACTTCCTTGTTCGCCCCCTCGATCACGATCGACGTGGGCAGCGGCGCCGTCAGCTTGATGCCGGCCGGCGCGCGGTAGTCCACGGGATGCGAGAACCCGAGCGCGAGCTGCAGCCCGAAGGGCCGGCCCTCCGCCTTGAACCCCACGCCCACGATCTCGAGCTGCTTCTTGAACCCAGCCGTGACGCCCTCGACCATGTTGGCGACCAGCGTCCGCGTGAGGCCGTGCAGCGCCTTGTGATTGGGCTCATCCGATGGCCGCGCGACGACCACCGTTGCGCCATCCACCGAGACCCGCATGTCGCGGTGCACCACACGCGTGAGCTCCCCGCGCGGTCCCTTGACCTTCACGGTCAGCCCGTCGACCGACACCGTGACGCCCTTCGGGACCGGAACCGGTTTCTTGCCGATACGTGACATGGCCAGCCTCCTACCAGACCAGCGCGAGCAACTCGCCGCCCTGGCGCGCCTGGCGCGCCTCGCGGTCCGTCATCACGCCCTTGGAGGTGCTCACGATCGCCATCCCCAGCCCATTGCGCACGCGCGGCAGCTCCGCCACCGCGACGTACTTCCGGAGGCCCGGCGACGAGACGCGATGCAGCTCGCGAATCACCGGCTGCCCGCCCTGTGCGTACTTCAGGATGAGCCGCAGGATCCGCTCTTCGGCCAGGACCTTGTAGTCCTGGATGTAGCTGTTCTCCTTCAACACTCGCGCGATCTCCAGCTTGAGCCGCGAAAGTGGCACGTCGACGCGCCGATGCTTCGACCCGCACGCATTGCGGATGCGGGTCAGCATGTCGGCCACGGGATCAGTCATCGTCATGGTTGCGGTCCTCTCACCAACTGGCCTTGCGAACGCCCGGGATGAACCCGTTCAGCGCCTGGTCGCGGAAACAGATCCGGCAATAGCCGAATTTTCGCAGATACGCGCGTGCCCGGCCACAACGCTGGCACCGGTTGTGTTGCCGCACGCGGAACTTCGGCTTCCGCTTGCTCTTCTCGATCATCGCCTTACGGGCCATCGGTTTCTCGCCGAAAAATGTGTCAGTGCGCGGCGGCGGTCGCACCACTGCGCCGCGCGCCCTGCGTCTTGTCCTGTTCGATCCGGAACGGCATGCCGAGCCCCCGCAGCAGTGCCAGTGCCTGGTCGTCCCGCTGCGCCGTCGTGACGAACGTGACATCCATCCCGTGCACCTGCTCCACCATGTCGTAGCTGATCTCGGGAAAGATCAGTTGCTCCTTGAGACCGAGCGAATAGTTGCCGCGCCCGTCGAACGACCGGGTCGGCAGCCCGCGGAAATCGCGGATCCGCGGAATCGCCACGCTCACCAGCCGGTCGAGGAACTCCCACATCCGTGCGCCACGCAGCGTGACCGCCGCGCCGATCTCCTGCCCCTCTCGCAAGCCGAAGTTGGCGATCGACTTCTTCGCCCGCCGGCGGACCGGCCGCTGTCCCGTGATGATCGCGAGCTCCTCGACGACCTTGTCCAGGACCTTGGGCTGCTTGATCGCCTCGCCCACACCCACGTTGATCACGATCTTCGACAACGTCGGCGCCTGATGCGGGTTGGAGAACCCGAACTGCTCCATCAGTTTCGGCTTGACGGTCTGCTGGTACTGGTTCCGGAGCCGCGGTGGCGGGACCGGACGCCCGATGCCAGCGTGCGGCGGACGCGGCGCCGCGGTCGCGGCCTCGCGGCGCTGCGCGCGTGACGCCTTGCCACCGCCAGTCTCGCCGCCACCCCCAGCTCCCGAGCCGCTCTTGCTCGCGCCACTCTTGCTCGCGCCGCTCTTCCGATCGGGCTTCTTGTCCCCATCTGTCGTCGCCATACCGTCTCCTAACGCGCGTGCACGTGTGGGATGGCATCGCCGCTCTTCACGGCCAGCCGCTCCTTCGTGCCATCATCGTTGATGCGCATCCGGACCCGCGTCGGGTCGCCGGATTTGGGATCGATCAACATCACGTTCGATGCATGAATCGGCGCCGGCTGCTCGATGATCCCGCTCTGCTCGTCGGGCCGGCGCGCTTTCCGATGCTTCTTGACGATGTTCACACCGTCGACCATCACGCGCCCGGTCTTCCGGAACACCCGCAGGACCTTCCCTTCCTTGCCCTTGTCCTCCCCGCGCATCACCCGAACCTTGTCGCCGGTCATGACGTGGATCGGCGTCCGCTCCGCCGCGATGGCGTGGCGCTTCCGGTTCCGGATGCCGGCCGTCTTTCGCTGTGTGAGTATCCGCACGGCTAGATGACCTCGGGGGCGAGAGACACGATCTTCATGTACTTCTTCTCGCGCAGCTCGCGCGCGACAGGCCCGAAAATGCGGGTCGCTCGCGGCTCGCCCTCCTCGTTGATGATGACCACGGCATTCTCATCGAATCGGATGTACGTCCCATCCTTCCGCCGCGTCTCTTTCGCGGTACGCACCACCACGGCGCGCGCGACATCGGACTTCTTCACGGTGCCGTTGGGCAGCGCGTTCTTGACGGCCACGATCACCGTGTCGCCAAGACCGGCGTACCGCCGGCGCGTCCCGCCCAACACGCGGATCACGAGCGCCGTCTTGGCGCCCGAGTTGTCCGCCACTTTGACCATCGATTCCTGCTGAATCATTTGCGGATGCCTCGTCCGTGGCGGTTAGCGCGCGCGGTCGACGATCTCGATCACACGCCACCGCTTGTCCTTCGACAGCGGGCGGGTCTCCATGATACGAACCGTATCCCCGGTCTTGGCCGCGTTCTCCTCATCGTGCACCTTCAGCCGGGTCGTCCGGGTGATCATCTTCCCGTACACCGGATGCGCGAGGCGACGCTCGATCGCGACCACCACCGTCTTCTGCATCTTGTCGCTCACGACCGTGCCGACGCGCGTCTTCCGCGCCCGTCGAACGCGCCGTGCAGCCGGCGACTCATGCGCCGTCCCGCCCGGCACCGACTGGTGTAGCGGGTTGTGCATCTCCGTCATGTGCCCTCACCGCGGGACGCCTGCGCGCCCCGTTCACGTTCCCGCAACACGGTCTTGAGCCGCGCGATGTCGCGGCGTAACCAGCGCAACCGTAACGCATCCTCCAGCGTCTCCGTCGCCGCCCGAAAGCGCAGCCGGAACCGCTCCTCCTCCAACTCCGCGACGCGCGCCTGGATGTCGGCATCGACCCACTCCCGGATCTCGCTCGCCTCCAGCCCCTTAGGCATCGGTGTGCGCCTCGTCACGAGTCACGAACTTGCTCCGCACGCTCAGTTTGGCCGCCGCGAGCGCCATGGCCTTGACCGCGATCTCCGGCGTCACGCCCTCGAGCTCGAACATCACACGGCCAGGCTTCACCACCGCCACCCATCCCTCCGGCGATCCCTTCCCCTTTCCCATGCGCGTCTCGGCAGGCTTCTTGGTGATCGGCTTGTCGGGAAAAATCCGGATCCACACTTTCCCGCCCCGCTTGATGTGCCGCGTCAACGCGACGCGCGCCGCCTCGATCTGCCGGTTCGAAACCCAGCCGGGCTCCAGCGCCTGCAGCCCGTAGTGGCCGTTGACGACGGTGTTCCCCCGCGTCGCCAGCCCCCGCGTGCGCCCCTTGAACATCTTCCGGAACTTGACCCGCTTCGGACTCAGCATGATTAGGTGTGCGTAGTGTCGTGAATCGCCTTACGCCCGCGCTCTATTCCCCAGTCCCCAGTCCCCAATCCCCAATCCCCAATCCCCAATCCCCATCCCCAGTCCCCAATCCCCAGTCCCCAATCCCCAGTCCCCAATCCCCAGTCCCCAGTCCCCAGTCCCCAATCCCCAATCCCCAATCCCCAATCCCCAATCCCCAATCCCCAGTCCCCAATCCCCAGTCCCCAATCCCCAATCCCCTACTCTACGACCCGGTCGAGTACGTCTTGCCACGACGGTCTTCGACGATCTCTCCCTTGAAAATCCAGACCTTCACACCGATCGTGCCGAAGGTGGTCTTCGCCGTCGATGTCGCGTAGTCGATGTCGGCCCGCAACGTGTGCAAGGGCACCCGTCCCTCATGGTAGCCCTCCACCCGCGCGATCTCCGCACCACCGAGCCGCCCGCCACACTTGATCTTGATCCCCTGCGCGCCCATGCGCATCGCGCTCTGCACCGCACGCTTCATCGCCCGGCGAAACGAGATACGCTGCGCCAACTGATTGGCGACGTTGTCACCCACCAGTTGCGCGTCCAGCTCCGGACGCTTGATCTCCTCGACGTTGATCCCGACTTCCTTGCCCACGAGCTGCGTCAGCTCGTCGCGCAGCTTGTCGACTTCCGCACCCTTCTTCCCGATCACGACGCCCGGCCGGCCGGTGTGGATCGTCACCACCACCTTGCCCGGCTTCCGCTCGATGTGGATGTCGGAGATCGCCGCATGCCCCACGCGCGCCTTCAGGTACTTTCGCAGCAGCTCGTCCTCCTTCAGGAGCTGCGGAAAATCCCGGTTCGCATACCACCGCGAACGCCACTGCTTGGAGATGCCCAGCCGAAAGCCGATCGGATTCGTCTTCTGTCCCATACTCCCTATGCCCCCTTCTTGCGAGTGCCCGGCCTCGCAGCCGCCGCCTTCTCCGCGCCCTTCGCCTTCTCCCCGTCCTTGGCTCCACCCTTGGCTCCGCCCTTGGCGCTGCCCTTCGCACTGCTCTTGGCCGCACCCGCACCAGCCGCCGCCGCCTTCGGCTGCGGCTTCACCCGCACCGCACGCGGGCCGAGCACGATCTCGACGTGGCTCGTCCGCTTCTGGATTGGCGTCGCACGCCCCATCGCCGCGGGCGTGAACCGCTTGAGCTTCGGCCCCTCGTTGATCACCGCGTGCTTCACATACAACGTGTCCACATCCACCGGCTCGTTCGACGCACGCCCCTTGTACTCGGCGTTGGCGACAGCCGAATTCAGCACTTTCTCGATCTGACGGGCCGCGTGCTTCTTCGAAAATCGGAGAAGGGCCAGCGCATCGTTGACGTCCTTGCCACGGATCTGGTCGATCACGAGGCGCATCTTGTACGGCGACTGCCGCGTCGTCCGCTGGAATGCCCGCACGTCGGTCATGGTTACCGGCCTCCCCCCCCACCGCCACCACCGCCACTACTGCCGCCGCCCGCCGGCTTCGATCCCGGCGCCGCCGCGACCGGCACTCCGGCCGCCTTCTTGTCCACGGCCTTGCCCGAATGCCCCCGGAACAACCGCGTGGGCGAGAACTCGCCGAGCTTGTGGCCGACCATGTTCTCGGTGACGTAGACCGGGATGAACTTGTTCCCGTTGTGCACGGCGAACGTGTGCCCCACGAAATCGGGGATCACGGTGCTGGCACGGGACCAGGTCTTCACCACCCGCTTCTCGTTACGCGTGTTCAGAGCGCCCACTTTCTTCAGCAGGCTCTCGTGCACGTACGGGCCTTTCTTGAGACTTCTCGCCATAGTGTGCTCGGATTCCTATTGCGTCGCCCGGCCGCGCTTCCGGCCACGGACGATCAGTCGCTGCGACGCCTTCTTGGTGTGACGCGTCTTGACGCCTTCTTTCTTGCCCCACGGACTCACGACGTTGCGCCCGCCACGCGTCCGGCCACCGTGCGGGTGGTCGACAGGATTCATGACCTCGCCGCGAACCTTCGGACGCCGCCCCATCCACCGCGTCTTGCCCGCCTTGCCCCACGACAACAGCTCGTGCTCGGCGTTCCCCACGGTCCCGACGGTCGCCAGACAGTTCCCGTGCACCAGCCGCATCTCGGTCGAGCGCAGCCGCACGGTCACGTATTCGCCTTCCTTGGCCACCACTTCGGCCGACGCACCCGCGGACCGCGCGAGCTGGCCACCCTTGCCGGCCCTCAGCTCGATGTTGTGCACGTCGGTGCCCAGTGGCACCTCGCGCAGCGGCATCGCGTTCCCCGTCCGCACGTCCGAGCCCGGACCCGACACGATCGTGTCGCCCACGGCCAGGCCCCGCGGATGCAGGATGTAGCGCTTCTCACCATCCGTGTACTCGATCAGCGCGAGGCGCGCCGAGCGGTTCGGATCGTACTCGATCTCGCGCACCGTGCCCTGCACGCCGAACTTGTTGCGCCGAAAATCGATGACGCGATACATCCGCTTGTGGCCGCCACCACGGCGCCGCATGGCGATGTGCCCGTGATTGTCGCGGCCGCCCGACTTCTTGAGCGGCTCCAGCAGCGACTTCTCGGGCGTCGTCCGGGTGATCTCCGCGAAATCCGGAACGGACCGGAAGCGCGAGCTCTTGGTGACCGGCTTGAACTGGCGAACGGGCATCGGAATGTCCTCTTAACCTTCGAATACGTCGATCGTGTCGCCCGAACGCAGCTTCACGATGGCTTTCTTCCAGTTGGGCCGCCGCCCGGATGTCTTCCCGACTTTGCGCAGCTTCCCGCGCACGTTCGCGGTCCAGACCCCCGTGACTTTGACGCCGAATAACCGCTGGATCGCGTCCCGGATCGCCGCCTTGTTGGCGTCGGGCGCGACTTCGAACGTGTACTCGCCACGCGCCTGATAACCGGCCGACGTCTTCTCGGTCATGATCGGGCGCACGATCGTACGATGTAGCGTCGACATCGCCTAGCTCCTCTTCTTCTTGGGAGCCGCCTTCTTCGCCGCCGGCCGCTTCTTGGCCGCGGGCGCCGAAGCGCTCTTCCCTGCCGATTTGGTCTGCTGCGCCTTGACCGCCGGCTTCGCCTTCGTGGCTGACTTCGTGGCTGACTTCGTGGCCGCCTTCTTGGCCGCCTTCGCGCCGCCCGCCGCCTTGGCACCGCCCGCTCGCGGCTCGCCGTGCGTCACCGCCCGCGCTTTGCGCGCCGGCACCGCCCGCCCGGTCTCCGCAACCGGCTCCAGCGCATGGCCGATTGCCGAAGCCTCGATCAGGACCACGTCGGACCACAGGACGTGATAGGTCGAGACGTCGGAGTACGGCAGCACCTGCACGAGCGGCAGGTTCCGGCCGCTGAGATACACGTTCGGTTGTGCGCCGTCGGTGAGGATCAGGACCTTCCGGTCCGATACGCCGAGCGCGGCCAGCAACTCCACGATCCTGCGTGTGTGCGGCGCATCGAAGTGGAACGCGTCGATCACCTTCACCGCACCTTCGCGCGCCCGCGCGTTCAGTGCGCTCTTCCGCGCCAGCGCCCGCACCTGCCGCGGCACGTACTGCGCGTAGCTCCGCGGGGTCGGGCCGAACACCGTTCCGCCACCGACCCAGTGCGGCGCCCGCGTCGAACCCTGCCGCGCGCGGCCAGTGCCCTTCTGCTTCCACGGCTTCTGGTTTCCGCCGGTCACGAACTTCCGGATCTTGGTCGCCGCATTGCCCTGGCGCTGATTGGCGCGGAACGCCTTCACGGCCTGGTGCATCACCGGCAGGTTGATCGTGCCGTCGAACAGCTCGCCCGGCAGCGGCACCGCGGACCGCGGCGTGCCGAGTGCGGTGAACGTCTCTGCTTCGAACGTCATGGGGCGCGGACCCGCTCCCGTCGTCTCGTGAGTGTCAGGCACGCGATCCTCTACTGCTGTTTGCGCACGACGACCAGTCCGTTCTTCGGACCGGCCACCGCGCCGCGGATGTAGAGCAGGTGACGCTCGAGATCCACGCGCTCGACGCGCAGATGCGTCTGCGTGTGCTGCTCGGCGCCGTAGTGTCCGGGCATGCGCTTGCCCTTGATCACGCGCGACGGATCGGTGCCCGGTCCGATCGAGCCCGGACGCCGGTGCTTGGTGTTGCCATGCGTGTTCGGGCCACCGCCGAAGCTGTGGCGCTTGACCACGCCCTGGAACCCGCGCCCCTTGCTCGTGCCGGTCACCTTCACGGCATCACCCACCGCGAAGATCCCGATACCGACGGTGTCGCCGACCTTCAACACGGGGATCTCCGGATTCTTGCCCGGCGCATCGTCCAGCCGGATCGAGCGGAGCACCAGCGGCGGCGCCGCGAGACCCGCCTTCGCGGCGTGCCCGATGGCCGCGCGCGACGCGCGGCGGCCTTTGGGGTCCCGCTCACCCTTGCCGCTCTCACGCCGCACGCGCAGGACCCCGTACCCGAGCTGGACCTGGGCGATGCCCGCCGTTGCCGGATCCGTGACCTGCAGGACCGGGTTGGGCGGTGCCTCGACGACCGTGCACGGGATCTGCTGGCCCTCGTCGTTGAAGATCTGGGTCATCCCGACTTTTTTCCCGATGATTCCGATCATGGCTACTCGACCTTGATCTCCACGTCGACACCCGCTGGGAGATCCAGCTTGGTCAACGCATCAACCGTCTGTGCGCGTGAATCGAGAATGTCGATCACCCGCTTGTGGGTCTTCAGCTCGAACTGTTCCCGCGACTTCTTGTCCACGTGCGGCGAGCGCAAGACCGTCCATCGCTGGGTCTTGGTCGGCAGCGGAATTGGCCCCGACACCTGCGCGCCGGTCTTCTCCGCCGTGCGCACGATGTCGGCCGACGCCTGATCGATCACGGCGTGGTCGAAAGCCTTGAGACGAATGCGAATTCTTCCTGCCATAGGAGCACCAATAAGTGGCTGGTGATTGGAGATGAGGAACTGGGGATTAGGGACTGGGGACTGGGGATTAGGGATTGGGGATTCGGGATTCGGGATTCGGGATTCGGGATTCGGGATTCGGGATCGAACCCAGTCCCCAGTCCCCAGTCCCCAGTCCCCAGTCCCCAGTCCCTAATCCCCATTCCCCTTCACTTCAGAATCTTCGTCACGACGCCGGCACCCACCGTGCGGCCGCCCTCGCGAATCGCGAAGCGCAGCCCCTCATCCATCGCGAT
>JAJPIM010000040.1 GCA_021324775.1 Gemmatimonadota bacterium | reverse complement strand
ATCGCGATGGATGAGGGGCTGCGCTTCGCGATTCGCGAGGGCGGCCGCACGGTGGGTGCCGGCGTCGTGACGAAGATTCTGAAGTGAAGGGGAATGGGGATTAGGGATTGGGGATTCGGGATCGAAACCCAGTCCCCAGTCCCCAGTCCCCAGTCCCCAGTCCCCAGTTCCTGACGGTCCGCCGTCAGTCCCGTTCGCCTCTGTACCGCTGTCACCGCCAACTGCCGTAGCCCATGCCCAGAGAAAAAATCATTCTCGCGTGCGAGACGTGTAAGAATCGCAACTACTTCACCTCGAAGAACAAGCGCACGCATCCCGAGCGCGTCGAGTGGAAGAAGTACTGCCCACGCTGCAACGTGCACCGCGTCCACAAGGAAACGAAGTAGATGGCCGTGGACGTTGCGGGGCCGGAGGGCGGTATCGTCGCGCGGGTCAGCGCCCAGTTGCAGGCGATTCCAGCGACCTATCGCTCGATCATGGCCGAGCTGCGGCGCGTGACGTGGCCGGATCGCCAGCAGATCAGGGAGATGTCGATCGGCGTGATCGTGCTGTCCCTGGCCATCGGCGCGATCATCGCGATCATGGATTTCGTCCTTCAACAGGTCCTGGTGGTGTGGATTCCACAAATCTTCGCGGGACGCTGATCGTGGATCACCGCTGGTACGCCATACAGACCACCGCGGGCCACGAGAACAAAGTGCGTTCGCTGATCGAGCGCCGGATCGAGCAGGACGTGCGGCCGGCCGAGGAGCGCGGGATTCGGCAGGCGCTCGTCCCGACGCAGGAAGTGGTGGAGATCAAGAACGGCAAGAAAGTGACGGTGGAGCGCAAGATGTACCCGGGCTACGTGCTCGTGGAGATGGTGATGGACCAGGACACCATTCACACGATCAACGGGATCCAGGGTGTCATCAAGTTCGTGGGGCAGGAGCGCATGCCGCAGCCGTTGCGGCCAGAGGAAGTGAATCGCCTGCTCGGGATCGCCACGGAGGCGGAGCCCGAGGAGCCGAAGGAAGAGATTCCATTCCTCGTGGGGCAGGCGGTGGCGATCACCGAGGGGCCGTTCACCGATTTCAACGGGACGGTCGAGGACGTGATGGCGGACAAGGGGAAGGTCCGGGTGTCCGTGTCGCTGTTCGGGCGCCCGACGAGTGTGGAGCTGGATTACCTACAACTGAAGGCTTACTGACGCGGTGCGTCAGTAAGCATTCAGTAGAAAGAAGACGGGAGAAAGGAGAGGGAAGGACAACGGAGACCGACAGAGAATTGGAGCTTGCTCCTCTCCTGTCACCTTTCTGTTTTTCTCCTCTCTCGGGCCGCGCAGCGGCCCGTCGCCGACCACAGCGACGTAAAACATGGGTGGGAGCGTTCACGCGAGGTAGTGAGGAAGACGATGGCGAAAAAGGCAGTGGGGTTCGTGAAGTTGCAGATCCCCGCTGGTCGTGCGAATCCGGCTCCCCCGGTGGGGACCGCGCTCGGCCCGCAGGGCATCAACATCATGGCGTTCTGCAAGGAGTTCAACGCCAGGACGCAATCGCAGGATGGGATGATCTTGCCGGTCGAGGTCACCATCTTCAGCGACAAGTCGTTCACGTTCATCACGAAGACGCCGCCGGCGGCGGTGTTGTTGAAGAAGGAAGCCGGGGTCGAGAAGGGATCGGGGACGCCGAACAAGCAGAAAGTGGGGAGTGTGACCCGGGCCCAGGTGCGCAAGATCGCGGAGCTCAAGATGCCCGATCTCAACTGCGACACGATCGAGGCGGCTGAGGCGATGGTGGCGGGAGCGGCCCGTTCGATGGGCATCGAGGTTACGGGCTGATGCACACGCACGGGAAGAAGTACAACGATGCGGCGAAGCGTCGTGAGTTCGCGATGCACTATCAGCCGCGCCGCGCGCTGGAGATCGTCAAGGAGGCGGCTTTCGCGAAGTTCGACGAGACGGTCGAGGTGGCGGTGCATCTGGGCGTCGATCCGCGGCATGCCGACCAACTCGTGCGCGGCACCGTGGTGCTGCCGGCGGGAACCGGCAAGTCGGTGCGCGTATTAGTTATCGCGGCCGGCGAGAAGGCGCGCGAGGCGCAGGGCGCGGGCGCGGATTTCGTCGGGCTCGAGTTCGTAGCCAAGATCAAGGAGAACTGGCTCGACTTCGATGTGATGATCGCGACGCCCGACCAGATGGGACAGGTCGGACAGCTCGGACGCGTACTGGGACCCCGTGGCCTCATGCCCAACCCGAAGGCGGGCACGGTGACATTCGACGTTGCCCGGGCGGTACGCGAGGTCAAGGCCGGCAAGATCGAGTTCCGCGTGGACAAGGGCGGCAACATCCACGCGCCGATCGGCAAGGTCTCGTTCGCGGTCGATGCTCTGGAAACCAACTTCACGGCGTTCATGGACCAAGTCGTGCGCGCCCGTCCGGCGGCCTCCAAGGGGGTCTACATCCGCAAGGTCGCGATCTCGAGCACGATGGGGCCCGGGGTCACGATCGACACGACCCCATACCGCGCCTAGAGGGCACGAGCCATGAATCGCACGGAGAAGCAGGGGCTCGTCGATGAGCTCAGCACGAAGATCAAGGGCGCCAAGGTGCTCTACTACACGGACTTCACGGGGCTCAACGTGAAGGGGATGACCGAGCTGCGGCGCCGGCTCCGGAAAGCCGGCGTCGAGTACGTGGTCATCAAGAACACGCTCGCCGCACGTGCGGTGAACGACAGTGGATTGGTGAGCACGCGGTTGCGCGGCCCGACGGGCATGGTGATCGCCAAGGATCCGGTCGCGGCGGCCAAGGTGCTGGCGGATTTCGCCAAGGAGTTCGAGCAGAAGCCGGAGGTGAAGGGAGGGTTGCTCGAGGGTACGGCGATCAACACCGCTCAGGTGAAGCGGCTGGCGTCGATGCCGTCGCGCGAGCAGATGCTGTCGCAGCTCGCAGGAGGGCTGCAAACGCCGTTGGGCGCATTGGTCGGGGCGCTGAGCGGGATGTTGTCCACGTTCGCCGGAGCGTTGTCGGCGCTGCATGCGCAGCGCGAGGCGTCGGGTCAGGGGTAACCGATCGGGGTCACCGGTCGGCTCACCGTTTTCGGGTAACGATATCTTTTTCGAGGGGTACACCACACCATGTCTAACGCGACGCTGTCCAGCAACGATGACATTCTCGAGGCGATCGGCAATCTGTCGGTCTTCCAGCTCGCTGATCTGATTGAATCGTTCAAGACGAAGTTCAACGTGACCATTGCGGCGGCTCCGGCAGCGGCGGCCCCGGCGGCTGGTGGCGCGGGTGCGGCCGGCGCCGCGGCGGCGGTTGAGGAGCAGACCGAGTTCGCGGTCGTGCTCAAGGAAGCCGGCGCCAAGAAGATCCAGGTCATCAAGGTCGTGCGCGAAGTCACGGCGCTGGGCCTCAAGGAAGCCAAGGACCTGGTCGATGGCGCGCCGCAGACCGTGAAATCGGGCGTGACCAAGGACGAGGCAGCGTCGATCAAGACGAAGCTCGAGGAACAGGGGGCGACGGTCGAGGTGAAGTAATCACGAGGGTCCGGTTAACAGCATCAGGACTCGGGCGCGTGGTGCAGGGGGTCGCGAAAAGGCGATCGCCTCTGCACCCGCGTTCGCGCGCTTAGTCGGCGCTTCGCCGCCGGCGAGAAAGGAGAAATACAGAAAGTAGAAAGTAGAAAGTAGAAATACAGACAGTAGAAATACAGAAAGTAGAAACAGCATGACCGACGGAACACGATGATGGGTCGGCCGGCCAGATGCGGCGCCGAGAGGCGCTGGCCGGAGACCGCCCGGGCGCGGGGAATGCGCCCCTACTCAGTTAGGTGACTATGGCCGATACAATGAAGCAGATCTCGTTCGCGAAGCTGTCCGGCGGGATGCAGATGCCGCATCTCCTCGACATCCAGACGCGAGCGTTCGAAGCGCTGTTGCAGCTCGATGCGGTCTCACAGGACCGCGAGGACATCGGGCTCGAGCGCGTCTTCAAGGACCTCTTCCCGATCACGGACGTCCACGAGAACTTCTCGCTGGAGTTCGTGCGGTATTCGCTGGGCGAGCCGAAGTACTCCGTCGAGGAGTGCATCGAGCGCGACATGACGTATTCCGCCCCCCTCAAGGCGACGTTGCAGCTCGTCATCAATGAGGAGGTCAACGGCGTCAAGCGCCCCCGCAACATCATCGAGAAGGAAGTCTACCTCGGCGAGCTGCCCCTGCTTACGCCGCTGGGCACGTTCGTCATCAACGGCGCCGAGCGCGTCGTGGTCAGCCAGCTTCACCGGTCGCCTGGGGCGGTGTTCGAGGAGTCCACCCATCCGAACGGCCAGCGGCTGATCTCGGCACGGATCATTCCGTTCCGCGGCTCGTGGGTCGAGTTCACCGTCGACATCCACGACGTCATCTACGTCCACATCGACAAGAAGAAGAAATTCCCGGCCACCGCGCTGTTGCGGGCATTCGGCTACGGGAGCGACAGCGACGTGTACCACCTGTTCTTCGGCGTCCGGGAGCTGGATCTGACCAAGATCCGCCAGAATCGCCAGGAGCAGCGTGAGATGACCGGCGCGATCGTGGCCGAGCAGATCGTACTGCCGGGCCGCGAGCACGATCCGGAAGCGCCGAAGCCGAAGACCAAGAAGGCGAAGGCCGAGCAGGCAGCGGCCGAGGCAGAGCGCACGGTCGCGGTCGGGACCGAGCTGACGGAGGAGCTCGCCGAGCGCCTGCGGGAGCTGAAGTACAGGAAGATCAAGGTCTTCGCGTCCTATATGACGGTCGACGTCCGCGATGAGCAGGACGCGCTCGAGCGTGGTGATCGCGACGAGCCGCACGTCCTCGCGCGCGACGTGGTGGATGCGGCGTCCGGCGAGGTGCTCGCCGAGGCCGACCAGCCGTTGTCGGCGACGATGATCCGGAAGCTGCGGAAGGCCGACGTGACGAAAGTCCAGGTCTTCTCGCCGTCCGGCCGCGTCGAGTCGGCGCTCATCAAGAACACCCTCGGCAAGGACCCGACGCATTCCGAGGAGGAAGCACTCAAGCAGATCTACTCGTTGCTGCGTCCGGGCGACGCGCCGAACAAGGAGACGGCGCGCCAGGCACTGGACCGGCTGTTCTTCTCGCCCAAGCGCTACGATCTCGGGCGGGTGGGCCGTTACAAGATCAACCAGCGGCTGGGGCTCAACCGGCCGGCGAGCGAGACCGTGCTGACGCGCGAGGATTTCGTGGCGATCATCCGGTATCTCGTCGAGCTGCACGAGGGCCGCGGGCACACGGATGACATCGACCACCTCGGCAATCGCCGTATCCGGTCGGTGGGTGAGCTGATCGCAAACCAGTTCTCGGTCGGGTTGAGCCGAATGGCGCGCCTGGTCAAGGAGCGGATGTCGATCAACACCGATCCCGAGAAGATTTCGCTCGACGATCTCGTGAACGCGCGGACCGTATCGGCCGTGATCCAGGCGTTCTTCGGATCATCGCAACTTTCGCAGTTCATGGACCAGACGAACCCGCTGGCCGAGCTGACGCACAAGCGCCGGTTGTCGGCGCTGGGCCCGGGCGGACTCACGCGCGAGCGCGCCGGATTTGAAGTGCGCGACGTGCACTACTCGCAGTACGGGCGGATGTGCCCGATCGAGACGCCGGAAGGTCCGAACATCGGCTTGATCACGTCGCTCGCCTGCTACGCGCAGGTGAACGATCTCGGGTTCATCGAGACGCCGTACCGTGTCGTGAAGAACGGGAAGGTGACGACCGAGATCGCGTGGCTCGATGCCAACAAGGAAGAGGACGCGACGATCGCGCAGGCCAATACGGCACTCAACGCCGACGGGACCTTCGTCGACGAGCTCGTGTTGTGCCGGCATCAGGGAGACGCGCCGCTCACGTCGCCCGACCGGATCGACTATATGGATGTGGCGCCGGAGCAACTGGTGTCCATCGCCGCCGCGCTCATTCCGTTCCTGGAGCACGACGACGCGAACCGCGCGCTGATGGGCTCCAACATGCAGCGGCAGAGCGTGCCGTTGCTCAATCCGCAGACACCGCTGGTAGGCACCGGGCTGGAGGAGAAAGTGGCGGTGGACTCGGGTGCGGTCGTGATCGCACGGCGGGCTGGCGTCATCACGCGGGTGACCGCGGACGAGATCATCGTGGATGCCGGCGAGGCTGGCAGCCGCGTGGCGGAGCGGCGCGGTGGCGACCGGCCACTGGCGCGGCTCACGCAGAACGACCGTTACCGGCTCAAGAAGTACTGGCGCACCAATCAGGACACGGCGATCAACCAGCGCCCGCTCGTCCGGCATGGACAGCGTGTGCAGGCTGGCGACGTGCTGGCGGACGGTGCGGCGACCGAGCGCGGACAGCTCGCGCTGGGCGCGAATGTCACCGTGGCCTTCATGCCGTGGTACGGCCACAACTTCGAAGACGCAATCATTCTGTCCGAGCGCCTGGTCAAGGACGACGTGTACTCGTCGATCCACATCCAGGAGCTCGAACTGCATGTCCGTGATACGAAACGGGGACAGGAAGAGATCACGCGTGAAATCCCCAACGTGGCCGAGGAATCGCTGACTGACCTCGACGAGCGCGGGATCGTGCGTATCGGCGCCCACGTGAAGCCGGGCGACATTCTGGTCGGCAAGATCACGCCCAAGGGCGAGACCGAGTTGTCGCCGGAGGAGAAGCTGCTGACGGCAATTTTCGGCGAGAAGGCGAAGGACGTGAAGGACTCCTCGCTGAAAGTGCCGCCGGGAATGGAGGGTGTGGTCATCGACGTGAAGATCTTCTCGCGCATCGAAGACCAGGTCGTGGAGAAGGACCGCGGAGAGCGGATCGGTGAAGTCCGCCGTCTCGAGGGTGAGGAGAAGATTCGCGTCAACGAAGTCCGCGACAGCGAGCTGGTCGAGGCGCTGGCCGGGCAGAAAGTCGCGTTGGCGCTCAAGAGCGGCACCGTGGAAGAGGCCATCCCGCAGGGGACGGTGCTCGATCGCGACTTCCTGACGGGCTTCAAGATGGCGACGCTCGACCTCAAGACCTTCCGCGTGGACGCCAAGGGGGCCAACGAGCGCGTGCGGACGATCATCGATGCGGCCAACGAAGAGAAGGCGCGTATCGAGGAGAAGGCCGAAGAGCGGATCGACCGGATCCTGCAGCCGGATGAGCTGCCGCCGGGCGTGATCCAACTCGTGAAGGTGTATCTGGCGGAGAAGCGGAAGATCTCGGTCGGCGACAAGATGGCGGGCCGTCACGGGAACAAGGGCATCGTGGCCCGGATCGTCCCGGAGGAGGACATGCCGTTCCTCCCCGATGGGCGGCCCGTGGACATCGTGCTCAACCCGCTCGGCGTGCCGAGCCGTATGAACGTCGGCCAGATCCTGGAGACCCATCTGGGCTGGGCGGCGCACATCCTCGGCTTCTATGCCAAGACGCCGGTCTTCCAGGGCGCCAACGAGCGCGAGATCGGGCTGTTGCTCAAGCTGGCGGGACTGTCGTGGTCGCACGCGGCGCTGGAGCTGACGGCCACGAAACCACTGCACATCTCGGACGAAGATGTCCGTGTCATTCTTGGTGATATCGCACCGGGGGAGCCGAGCGAGGAGCGGGTCGAGCTGCTCGCGGACGCGTCGCTGAACGATCTGGGCGCCCGCGGGCGGTCGCCGGCCACGAAGGCCGTGTTCGCCCGGGTGCGGGAGTACGTGTCGTCCGCGGCGGCCGAAGTGGCCGCGCGGGAAGCGGCAGAGGCGGCGCACCGGATCGAGTTCCACACGGTGCGAGCGGAGGAGGATGCCGAGCCAGAGCACCGGCGTGCGGCGTTCAAGGCGGTGCTGCCGGAGCTGGAGCGCGAGCGGAGCCGGGAGCCGGGTTCGGTGCTGGCATCGGAGGAGTTGCCGGCGCTGGCCGCGGTGGTGCGGCGGCATGCGGATGCGGACTACGATCACGCGGCGACCGAGCTGTTGCAACTGGCGGGCATCACGACGGGCGGCAAAGTGCGCCTGCGTGACGGCCGCACGGGGCAGACGTTCGCGAGCCCGGTGACGGTCGGCGAGATCTACATGCTCAAACTCTCGCACCTGGTGGACGACAAGATCCACGCCCGGAGCATCGGGCCGTATTCGCTGGTGACGCAGCAGCCGTTGGCGGGCAAGGCGCAGTTTGGCGGCCAGCGGTTCGGAGAGATGGAAGTGTGGGCGCTCGAGGCATACGGTGCCGCGCACACGCTGCAGGAGATCCTGACGGTCAAGTCGGACGACGTCAACGGCCGGAGCCGGGTCTACGAGGCGATCGTGAAGGGACAGAACCTGCCGGAGCCGGGCATCCCGGAATCCTTCAACGTGCTGGTGAAGGAACTGCAGGCGCTGGGCATCAAGGTCACGTTGGGCGCGACCGAGGACGGGTACGGCGCATCGAACGGGGTCGGCAACAGCAATGGGGAGGTGTAAGACATGATCGATTTCCGCAGCGCGCGCGAGACTCGCGCGTCGGCGTTCGACTACATCCAGGTCCGGATCGCGTCACCTGAAGAGATCCGCGGGCCCAAGGACCCCAAGGAGCGGGAGCGGCTGGAGATGGCCGGCCTCCGCACCTGGTGGTCGTGGGGTGAGGTTCTCAAGCCCGAGACCATCAACTATCGCTCATTCAAGCCCGAGAAGGACGGGCTCTTCTGCGAGCGCATTTTCGGTCCCGTGAAGGACTGGGAGTGCCATTGCGGGAAATACAAGCGGATCCGCTATCGCGGGGTGATCTGCGACCGGTGCGGCGTCGAAGTGACGCTCAGCAAAGTGCGGCGCGAGCGCATGGGCCACATCGAGCTCGCGGTGCCGGTGGCGCACATCTGGTTCTTCAAGACCTTGCCCAGCCCGATGGGGAATCTGCTCGATGTCACCCTGCGTGACCTCGAGAAGGTGATCTACTACTCGAACTACATCGTCATCGAGCCCGGCAACCAGGATGTGCGGGCGAGCCAACTGCTCGATGAAGAGGAGTATCTGACGCTCCGCCAGAAGGCGAAGGAAGAGAACGACGGGGCGTTCCACGCCGACATCGGTGCGCCGGCGGTCCGCGATCTGCTGCGCCGGCTGGACATCGACAAGACGGCGGAGGAGCTGCGGGCGTCGGTCGCGGTCGAGGGGTCGCAGCATCGCAAGAAGCAGATGCTCAAGCGGCTCAAGATCGTGGATGCGTTCCGCAACTCGGGCAACGCCGGCGACGTCCGCAACAAGCCGGAGTGGATGATCCTCGATGTGATCCCGGTGATTCCGCCCGACCTGCGGCCGCTCGTGCCACTGGACGGTGGGCGCTTCGCCACGTCCGATCTCAATGATCTGTACCGCCGGGTGATCAACCGCAACAACCGGCTCCAGAAACTCATTCTCCATCGCGCTCCTGAAGTCATTCTCCGCAACGAGAAGCGGATGCTGCAGGAAGCCGTGGACGCGCTCTTCGACAACGGCCGCCGGTCCAAGGCGATCCGGGGTCGCGGCAAGCGGCCGCTCAAGTCGCTGTCGGACATGCTCAAGGGCAAACAGGGCCGCTTCCGGCAGAACCTGCTCGGCAAGCGCGTGGACTACTCGGGCCGCTCGGTCATCGTCGTGGGGCCGGAGCTCAAGCTGCATCAGTGCGGGCTGCCGAAGGCGATGGCACTCGAGCTGTTCAAGCCGTTCATCATTCACAAGCTCGTCGAGAAGGGCATCGCCGAGACCGTGAAGCGGGCGAAGAAGATCGTGGAGCGGGAGAGTCCCGAGGTGTACGAGATCCTCGAGGAGATCATCCGCGACCATCCGGTGCTGCTCAACCGGGCGCCGACACTCCACCGCCTCGGCATCCAGGCGTTCGAGCCAGTGCTGGTGGAGGGCAAGGCCATCCGGATCCACCCGCTGGTCTGCGCGGCGTTCAACGCGGACTTCGACGGCGACCAGATGGCGGTTCACGTGCCGCTTTCGTTCGAGGCGCAGCTCGAGAGCCGGCTGCTGATGCTGTCGTCGAACAACATTCTCAAGCCGTCGGACGGCCGCCCGGTCGCGGAGCCGAGCCAGGACATCGTGCTCGGGTGCTATTTCGCGACCAAGTCACGGCCCGATTTCGACACGGAGATTCTCAAGGCGCCGCATTTCGCCACGGCAGATGAAGTCGAGGTGGCGCTGGCGCAGGGTCGCGTGGGGTACCACTCGGCGATCCATTTCTGGGTGAAGGACACAGCGGGGCAGCGGTGGGTGGGCACGACGGTTGGCCGGGCGCTGTTCAACGCGATCGTGCCGTCCGAGATCGGCTATCAGAACCGTGAGATGAAGAAGAAGGCGCTGGGCGAACTGGTCTTCGAGTCCTACCGCCGGGCGGGGCTGGCGACCACGGTCGAGTTCCTCGACCGGCTCAAGGACTTCGGCTTCAACAACGCGACGCGCGGTGGCGTGTCGATCGGGATCGAAGATCTGCACATCCCCGACGAGAAGGAAACGCTGCTGCGCGAGGCGGAATCGCGCGTGGAGCGGTTCCAGCGCGCCTACCAGACGGGCAACATCACCAACGGCGAGCGCTATAACAAAGTCATCGACACGTGGACGCACGCCAACAACGACATCGCCGACGCGATGGTCAAGGCGATGCGGGAATCGAAGGACGGTTTCAACCCGGTGTTCATGATGTTCGACTCCGGGTCACGTGGATCGCGCGACCAGATCCGCCAGTTGGCGGGGATGCGCGGACTCATGGCGAAGCCGCAGAAGAAGCTGACCGGTGGTATCGGCGAGATCATCGAGAGCCCGATCAAGTCGAACTTCCGTGAGGGATTGTCGGTGCTCGAGTACTTCATCTCGACGCACGGCGCGCGCAAAGGATTGGCCGACACGGCGCTCAAGACGGCCGACGCCGGCTATCTGACGCGGCGCCTGGTGGACGTGGCGCAGGACGTCGTGGTGACCGAGGATGACTGCGGTACGATTCTCGGCCTCGAAGTCTCCGCCCTCAAGGAAGGCGAAGATGTCATCGAGCCGTTGGGTGAGCGCATCGTCGGCAACGTGGCCGCCGAGGATGTCGAGGACCCGCATGAGACGGACGACAGCGGCCGGCGCACACTGCTGGTCGAGGCCGGGAAGCTGATCGATGAGGACACGGCGCGTGCGATCGAGGAGTCGGGTATCGAGGCGGTGAAGATCCGGTCGGTCCTGACGTGCGAGGCCAAGCGCGGATTGTGCCGGATGTGCTACGGCCGAAACCTGGCCACCATGTCGATGGTGGATCTCGGTGAGGCGGGGGGCATCATCGCGGCGCAGTCGATCGGTGAGCCGGGGACACAGCTGACGCTGCGTACGTTCCACATCGGTGGAACGGCGGCACGCATCGCCGAGCAGACGTCGCGCAAATCGAAGGTGGCTGGCAAGATCGAGTACGGAGACCGGCTGGCGGTGGTCACCGGCCCGGACGGCCAGCAGATCGTCACGTCCTACGAGGGCGAAGTGAGCATCCGGGGCGCGGGTGACCGCATGAGCGCCACAGGCGGCGCGCGGCTGCTGGTGCCGTTGGGCGCGATCCTGATGGTGAAGGACGGCGAAGAGGTGAAGCGCGACCAGGTCATCTTCAGCTGGGATCCGTATACCAACCCGATCATCTCCGACGTGGGCGGTACGATCCGATTCGTCGACCTGGTCGAGGACGAGTCGGTGTCCGAGGAGCTCGATGAGCTCACCGGGCTCCGCCAGCGGGTCGTCATCGAAGACCGGGACAAGAAGCTGCATCCGCACATCGAGATCTGGGACGAGAAGGGCGACCGCAAGGTGCGCGACTTCGTGATCCCGGTGGGCGCGCAACTGACGGTCGACGATGGCGCCAAAGTGTCAGCCGGAACGATCATCTCGAAGGTGAACCGGGAAGCGTACAAGACCCGGGACATCACGGGTGGTCTGCCGCGTGTCGCCGAGCTGTTCGAGGCACGGCGGCCCAAGGATCCGGCGACGATCTCGGAGATCGATGGCGTGGTGCGGTTCGGCGAGATCAAGCGCGGCAAGCGCGAGATCTTCGTCCAGCCGACGCGGGCCGATGCGCCGGCGCTGGCGATCGATGATACGCAGGAACCGCAGCTCTACGAGGTCCCCGCGGGCAAGCACTTGCGCGTGCACGAGGGCGACCGTGTCAGGGCCGGTGACCGTCTGTCAGGGACCGGTCAACCCGCACGACATTCTCCGCATCAAGGGCCCGCGCGCGGTCCAGGAGTATTTGCTGAACGAAGTCCAGGAGGTCTACCGGCTCCAGGGCGTGAAGATCAACGACAAGCACATCGGCGTGATCGTGCGCCAGATGCTGCAGAAGGTGCGTGTGATCGAGCCTGGTGAGACGGAATTCCTCGAGGGCGAGCACGTGGACAAGCAGGCATTCCGCGATGAGAACGAGCGGGCCAAGAAGAAGAAGCTCAAACCCGCGACGTCCGAGCCGCTGCTCCTTGGCATCACGAAGGCGAGCCTCACCACGCAGTCGTTCGTGTCCGCGGCGTCGTTCCAGGAAACGACGCGGGTGCTGACGGATGCGGGAATCCGGGGCGCCCAGGACGACCTCCTGGGACTCAAGGAGAACATCATCATTGGCCACCTGATTCCGGCCGGAACGGGGATGTACCGGTATCAGGAAGTCGAGATCGAGGGGATGGAGATTCCGCCGACTCCGTCGGCGGCCGACGATCCGTTCGGTGTCGGGTTGTCGCCATTCGCGCCGCTGCCGCCGCTGACGGCGATTCCGGCCGGAGCGGAGAGCGAGTGGGGGGAACAGAGAGGGATTAGGGATTAGGGACTAGGGATTAGGGATTAGGGACTAGTGATTAGGGACTAGGGATTAGGGATTAGGGGTTAGGGATTAGGGGGTGCGAATCGACGGGGCCAGTCTGGCATTTGCCGGGCTGGCCTTCGTTGTTTTGGACGGCATCGTGTGAGAAGTCGATGGGCGGGTCATGACGCGCCCCTACGACGGCGTTCCCTGCGGTGTTAGCGGTGAGGGCGCGATCGGCCGGTCGCGACCGGCTTTTCACAACGGCGCCTAGCGCTTGTGGGTCGGGGTTGCGGAATCCACCTCTATGATGCGAACGCCGCTGCCGCCGGGGTTTTCAACGATGTCCGAGAGGACGTGCCCCGGGACGATGCGGGCGATCGAGTCGGGGCTGCCGCCGAAGGTGCCGGACCGGTAGTCGAGCACGAGCCAGGTGCGGCTGCCCGGCGCTGGGGCCAGGGCGCCTCGCAGCGGCGCGCCGGCGGTGAGTCCCGTGATGGGAGCCGGGTGAGCGCGTAGATAGTACGAGAGCGGCACGCCCATCTCGGGCGGTTGAATGAGAATGGCATCACCGGGGCGTAGCTGGCTGGCGAGGCGGCGGGCCACCGGGCGGTAGTCGGAGTCGCGGGACCCGACGCGCTGGTACGTGGCGATCCCGATCCCCATGGTCGCCAGCAGGACGAGGAGCAGCGTACCGCGCAGCCATCCCGTCATTCGCTCCAGGCCCGCACCAACCAGGATGTAGAGGCACGGCGTCGTGAAGAGGAAGTATCGGGGGAGCGTGAGCTCGTGCTTGACCGAGACGGCGGCCCCCGCGATGAGCGGAATCGCCAGGACGAGGTAGATCGCGCGGACCGCGCCGGTCCGTGCGTGCCGCGGCGGGTAGCTCAGCGCCGTGAGGACCGCGAGGAGCGTGAGGGGGTATGCCAGCGTCCGTTCGAGCATGGCGCCCGCGCCCCATCCGTCGACGAACGAGTGATAGAGATCCCACGGGTAGAAGTAGCCGCCGTGAAAAGTCGAGGCGAAAAAGTCGAGTAGCCCCCGGATCGCATCGGGCACGCCGAGCGCGCGGCGCCAGGCTTGCGAGCTGGCGGCGGTGCGGAAGTCGACCGCGAGCGCAAGAGGGAGGCAGGCGACGCCAATGGCGACCTGCGCCGCGACCCAGTTGCGCGCGGTGGGCCACAGGCCGCGTCCGGCGGACAGCGCCGTATATGCCCCACTGCGATATCCTGCGCTCTGATAGGCGGGGCTCCGGGAACTCATGGTGCCGAACGCCGTGCGCCGCGCGCGCAGGATGCGAACGCCCGCCAGCAGGGCGTCGAGGTTGAGGGCCAGGAGCGCGAGAGCGGCGAGATCGAGCGTATAGATGGCGAGGATCGCGCACACGACGTATGCGGCCAGTGCCGAGCGCGCGCGGCGGGTTGCCGCTCCGGCTGTCGCGTCCGAGGCGCCGGCCGCAGTCCCCGGATCGCATACGGCCTGCCTCCACGCCACGTACGCGAGCACCGTGCAGGTCGTGAGGAACGTGACCAGCATGTACACGCGGGCTTCCTGCGCGTAGTAGATCTGCATTGGCGCGCATGCCAGGAGGAGGGCGCCAAGGAGACCTGCGCGGCGAGAGATCGTGCGCACGCCGAGGGCGTAGGTCACCGGGATGAGCGCGAGACTCACGACGAGCGACAGCGACCGCAGCGCGCGCTCCGAATCTCCGAACAGGACCACCCAGAGCTTGAGGAGCACGAAGTAGAGCGGGCTGCCGGGGCTCGCGCGGATGTTGGCCAGGAGGGTGGAAAGCGAATATTTTGCCAGCAGCCACGAATTGGCCTCGTCCAACCACAGGTTGGTCGCCCCGAGCTTCGGGACCCGCACCGCGAGCGCCACCAGGATGAGCCCAACCACCGCCCACGCCGCGCGCCGGCGCGCATCCCGGCCTGTTCGCGCGTCCATGTCGCGCGCCGATGTGGCGCGGCTGGTGGTCATTCCGGCGCTCACCGCGGGCATCGTGTACGTGCTGTGCATCGGGCCGGCGCGGCATCCGGCCGCCGATGACGGGGGAATCGGGCGTGTGGCACTGGTCCAGAAGGATGCGTCATGGCATCCAATCCCGAGGCGGCCTGGCGCCCCAGCGGGGGGCGTGTGGTATAGCACGCGCGGTGGGGGGCAGGGCTTCCGGTTCGGACTGCGCGCGGGCGGGCTCGACCCGGGCACGCGTTACATCATCGAGCTCGAAGTCGATGGCACGTCGTTCGCCGTCGCCAGCCACGCGGCGACCGCCGCGGGGGAGATCTCGCTGGACACGACGCTGGCCGCGTTCGCGGACGGGCCGTGCAGCGGGGCGCATCATGTGGCCACCCGTTCGCTGGCGGGGACGCATCGGGTCAAATTCCTGCTCAAGCGAAACGGGAATCCGCCGGCGGGCGGGACGGGCGCCGCGGCGGCGACGGCCAGCGGGCCGTCCTGCGCCGGCAACGGCGACGGTAACTTCTCCTACGTGCTCTTCGAGGAAAAGCTAGCCATTTACGATGGCGACCGGTAAGTCTGGCGGGCGCGCGGCGCTCGGGTGGTGCATCGCGGGTATCGCGGCCGGCGTGGCGCTCGTGTGCGCCTATCCCGGCGCGTACATCCAGGACCCGGCGCTGCATTTCCTGCGCGCGCGGTGGATGTGGTCGCACACCTGGATGCTCGTCGACGTCTGGGACCGGCCCTTTTTCACCCTCCTCTATTCACTGCCAGCGGCGCTGCCGGCGGGTTCGGCGTACGTGGTCGCGAAGCTCTGCACCGTCGCGGTCACGGCCGCCGCGGCGTGGCTCACGTGGCAACTCGCGTCAGGCTATCAGCTCGGTCGCCCGGCGCTGGCGGTCCCTCTGTTCTGGCTTCAGCCGTGCGTGTTCCTGCTGTGCTCCGAGACGACGCCCGAGCCGTTGTTCGCGATGTTGTTCGCGCTGGCGCTGCTGCTCTATCAGCGGGGCAGGCTCGCGCCGAGCGCGATCGTGGCGTCGCTGCTCATCCTCGTGCGGCCGGAGGGCATCGCGCTGGCGGTCCTGTGGGCGTGGTGCACGGTGCGCGATGCGCGGGCGGGCGAGACGTTGGGGAAGCGCATGGCGGTGGCGTCCGCGCTGCTGATCCCGCTCGTCGTGTGGTGGTATCTGTCGGCGCAGATCACGACCGACTGGCTGTTCATTGTACACAATTGGCCGGCGCTGTCGGCGTCGGTGCGCGAGGCGTTCTTCGGCGGCAAGGCGGAGAAGCCGCTGCGGCAGTGGGCGGAGATCTTCGGCGTCGTGCTGGTGGTGCCGTTCGTGGCGGGGGCGGTGACGTCACTGTGGAACCGGCGGCTCGGGATGCCGCTGGCGGCGGTGGCGACGGTCCTGGTGGTGCACATCGCGTTCGGGGGGACCGGCGTATTCGGGTGGGCGCCCGTGCCGATCGCCTTCGTGTGCGTCGCGCCGGCGATCGCGCTCATCACGCTCGATGGATGGAACGCGTTATCGTCGGGAGTGTCGCCGTGGATTCCGGCTGGTGCGCGTCGCGTCGTGGGGTGGGCCGTTCCGGTGGCCGTATTGGTGGTGTCGTTGGCCGGGGATATTCTGGTCGTGGATGCGCAGCAACCGGGTCGCGACTGGCGACCGGTGGCGGCGCTCGGGGAGTGGTTTGCGGCGCATCCGCGGCCGGTCACCCGGATGGTGTGGAGCGAAGCGTATGCCGGAGTGCAGTTCCGGCACGATCCGGATGAGAGTGCGCTCACGTATGCCGACCCGGCGAAAGTCACGGCGTTTCTCGCCGGGGCTCCGCATGGGACGCTGGTCGCGTGGGACGCCGACATCGGGCCGTCGTGGTACGGGCTGACGGGTGACCAAATCGAACATCTCGGTTACATCGCGCTTCAGCAGCGTGCGACGACGGAGAGGGGGTTGCTGCCGTCGTGGGTGGCGTCGGTGCCGGGGGTGGGGCGTCTCCAGGTGCTCATGAAGCTCGACCCCAGCGCGCCACGGGCGCAGGAGTTCTGGCTGCTCTATCGCCAGTGATGCGGCTTTGATGCGGTTTTGATGCGGGCGTGATGCGGCTCGCGAGGCCGGGCGTGGCGAGCTGCCGGGCGAAGTGGGTGGGGCGCGGTCAAGGTGCGAGGTCTCAGTGTGAGGCCTCAGTGCGAGGCCTCAGTGCGAGGCGGCGGCTGGCTTGCCGAGTTGGATGGGATTGGCGCCGACGAGCCAGTACTCGAAGACATTGTCGCCGTTGCCGCCGCACGGGAGTGCGCGCGTCGGGTCGGTGAGTGGCCCGCCGTGGCCAGCAGCACCGGCGCCCGAGCCGTCGGTTTTGATGCGGACCTCGACGGAGTGGTCGCCGGAGACCGATTGGGGATTGGCCGGATCGCCGACGCAGAACTGATCGGCGAATCGTCCGAGCATGCCGTGTGCGGTGAGGTTGCCGCTGTCGTCGGTGCGTGCGCTTCCCACGGAGTAGTTGGCGTCACCATCGACGGTGAGCTCGATACGAAACGCCAGGCGGGCTGGGAGGCCGCGTGCGCGAACGTACCACTCAAAGGCTGGATCGGGGCTAGATTCCCCGGAGCCGCGCTTGTACCAAACGGTACCGGCCGGTGGTGTGGCCGGATTGGCCGAGGTGGGCAGGGGGTCGGCCGGCGTGAGCACGAGGGTTGCAAATCCAGGTGGTGGGTCGTCGGCAACTGCGGTGCTGGCTGAGGGGGAGCCGGGGCGACCATGTCCGGAATCAGTGTCGTTGCAGGCGACGGCGCTGGCACAGATGAGCGCGACCCCAACGATTCCGTGGCGGGCGCAGAACCCTACCCGGGGGAAGCAGAGCGTGTTAAGATGCTTCCGCCGCCGCAAATCACGTACTGGACCTCGCTGAGGACGCACTTGCATGAGCCTATGGCTCGCAGTTGTGGTGGTTTACGGCGTAGCGTTATTTGGCCTGTCGCTCTACAGTTTGAACCATGCCGCCTTGGCGCT
>JAJPIM010000038.1 GCA_021324775.1 Gemmatimonadota bacterium | reverse complement strand
GGTTCGATCATTTCGTGAAGGGCGTCGACAACTCGGTCCTCAGCCAGCCGCGGGTGCGCGCGTACATGATGGGCGCGAACCAGTGGCGCACGTACGACAGTTGGCCGCCGAAGGAAGCCCGTCCTGTGTCGTATTACCTCGACAGCGACGGCGGGGCGAACACGCGGATGGGCGATGGCCGCCTGACGACGACGAAGCCGGCCAAGGCGGCGGCGGATCGCTTCACCTACGATCCGCTCACGCCGGTCCGCACTCTCGGAGGCGGCACCTGGTGCTGCTACTCGCGGTCCGTGCTCGACACCGTTGAGCCGGCCGGGGCGTACGATCAGTCCGGGACCGAGATGCGCGCCGATGTGCTGGTGTATACCACGCCACCACTGACGCACGCGGTGGAGGTCACGGGCCCGGTCACGGTGACCCTGTACCTGTCCTCGGACCGCAAGGACACCGACCTGACGATCAAGCTGCTCGACGTCTCTCCGGACGGGAAGGCATACAACCTGGATGAAACCATCCAACGCGTGCGGTGGCGGGAGGGGTGGGACCACCCGGTGTTCATGACGCCCGGCCAGGTCTACAAGGTGGAGCTCAGCCCGTTGACCACGGGCAACGCCTTTGCGGCCGGCCACCGGATTCGCATTGAGGTGTCGAGCAGCAACTTTCCGCACTTCGAGCGGAACCTGAACACCGGCGGCAACAACTACGACGAAAAGGACCCACTCGTGGCGCACAACGTGATCCACCACGGGGCCCAATACCCGTCGTCGATCGTGCTCCCAGTCCTCTCGGGCCCCACCACCGGGAATACGAACGGCCAGTAAGTTCTGAGAAGTCTCGAGACTACGCTGCAGAACTGCACGGTCGCTGGGATAAGGAGCGTCAGCAGCAAGGCAGCGAGCTAGACAATTCTTGCGTCCGCGGCCGTCGCGCGTGCAATTGGAGCTGAAATCAGACTAGAGCCGTACTCCGATGGCGGCGGTGAGACGGCGTCTCGTCCGACCCTAGGGAGTGCTGCCAGCGTAGTGCTCGGTCCGCTGAAATGCCAGGAACTGATGAATGGCGGCGATGGCGACCGAGTCGGTGGTCGCGATGCGCAGCGCGCCTCCATTGGGGAGGTCCGATTCCGTGTACGTGATCAGGTTGTGCCGCGCCGCCATGACCGAGACGCCCGGCACGGTCTTCATGTGAATGAACATCGGCATGGAGAAATCGCCCGCGCCGAAGGCGTGCTGCAGGTCGCGGAGATGCGCTCGGATGCGTGCCACGCCAGCGGAATCGTTGACATCGCGCACGAGGACAATCCGGCCGCCGTCGGGAAGTGATGCGAAGCGGTGACTCGACGTCGTCTGCTCGACGCCCATCGCCTGTTGCCCGCGCGACTGCATCGCGCGGTATGCTGTGTCGGCGGGTTGCTGGGCGAGCGCCGGCGTGCCGAGCACCGCCACCGCAACGAACGCTCTTAGCACCGTCCCCTGGCCTATCTTGGTGGGACCGCACATCGATCGTCCTCCTCCACTATTCAGGTTGGAGGACAGAGTAGGCCGGAACGCAGATCCCCGCTGGAACGAAAATCTCACTTCCCGAATCATGGTCGATCTGGACACACTGAGCCGGGCGCCGTTGATCGGAAATCTCTCGCTCGCCGCCCGGCGAGTGCTCGCAACAAAGGCTGTCGTGCGTCGTTACGCAGCCGGAGTGGCACTATGGAGCGTCGGCGACCGGGTGAACTCGCTGGCCATCGTGGTCGAAGGTCGCGTGCGGGTGGTTCGAGAACGTCGCGGGCGGCAGCACGTGCTGCACACCGAGGGACCAGGCGGGACGCTTGGCGAAGTGCCGTTGTTTACAGGGGGCCCTGCCCCGGCAACCGTTGTCGCGGTTGCACCAACGCGCTGTCTCCTGCTGACGCGAGAGACAATCGAGGCGGCGATTGTCACTGAGCCGGCCGTGGCGTGGCTGCTGCTCGGGAAGCTCGCGGAACGCGTACGAACCTTGGTGGAGCGGGTTGACCGGTTGGCGTTGGACAGCGCGACCACGCGGCTAGCAGGCTTGGTGCTCGCGGAAGCCGAGCAGAGCGCGAGCGATGTGATCACGCTCGGCATGACGCAAACGGCACTCGCGGCGGAGCTCGGGACCGTCCGCGAGGTCACCGTTCGTGCGCTGCGAGCACTGCGAGAGGCTGGGCTTGTCGAATCAGCTGGTCGCGGGCGACTCCGCGTCACTGACCCTGCAGGCCTCCGGCTTCTCGTCGCCTCTGCCCGTCAATGACGGTTGCACACGGTGCGGAGACATTCGCCAGGCACCGCGCGCGGCTCGATCGCGCCGCGCTCGGTAAGGGTCGACGGCCGACCGGGCCTGGCGCGTGCTACGTGAGCTTGCCGATCGGTAGCCGGCGGATTCGCTTGCCGGTCAGCGCGAAAAGGGCGTTGCACACGGCTGGCGCGATCGGTGGGGTGCCAGGCTCGCCGATGCCGCCCTGTGAGTCAGTGCTCGGCAGGATATAGGTCTCGATCAACGGCATCTGAGCCTGTCGCAGCATCTGGTAGTTTGTGAAGTTGTCCTGCTTGACGCGCCCATCGGCGATCGTAATCTCGCCCCAGAGCGCCGCCGTGAGGCCATACACGATCGCGCCCTGGAGCTGTGCTTCCACGATCGATGGATTGACGACAGGGCCGCAGTCGACTGCGCACACGACGCGGTGGACCCGGACACCGCCATCGCCGCCCGCCGAGACTTCGGCGACCTGCGCGACGTAGCTCTCGAACGCCTTCCAAACGGCGATGCCCCGCGCTTGGCCGGCCGGCAACGGCTTACCCCACCCCGCCTTATCGGCCACGAGATTCAAGACACCAAGGTGACGGGGCGCCTTCGCGAGCAGGTCGCGCCGGTATTCGTACGGATCTTTTCGTGCGGCATGGGCCAGCTCGTCGACAAAGCACTCGACGGCGAATGCATTGAAACTGTTGTTGACCGAACGCCAGAAGCCGACCGGTATGCCCGTCTCAGCAAGGTGATAGTCGACGTGCACGTTGGGGATGGCGTAGGGCATCCCGATGGCGCCTTCGACCGCCTCGCTGTCGACTCCGTTCTTGATCGCCTGCGGCCCCATGAAGCGCGCGAGGATTGATGGGGCGACAAGACGATGGGTCCATGCGATTGGCTGGCCGCCGGCGGTCAGTCCGGCGTGAAATCGGTGATACGACGCGGGCCGGTAAAAATCGTGTTGGATGTCGTCCTCGCGCGACCAGATGACTTTGACTGGCGCGCCAACCGCCTTCGAGGTTTCGAGGGCCTCGCGCACAAAGTCGCCCTCGGCCCGCCGGCCAAAGCCGCCCCCGAGATACGTCGTGTGCACCTGAACCTTGTCGGCGGTGACGCCTCCGATCTCCGCACCCATCGCTTGGGCGGACCCCTGAAACTGGGTCGGTGCCCAGATGTCCACGCCGTCTGTCCGCACGGAGGCCGTGCAGTTCATTGGCTCCATCGTCGCGTGGGCGAGGAACGGCGCTTCGTAGTCAGCGGCGAGTTGGGTGTGCGCGTTGCCCATCGCAGCCGCGGGATCACCATCATGCCGTGTCTGGGCACCCGGCTCGCCAGCGAGCCCGGCAAATTGCCGGTGGATGGAGGCGTCAGATGCGTGCGCCGCCGGCCCTTCGTCCCACGTGATCGCCAGCGCGGCGCGGCCTTGCTTCGCCGGCCAGTAGCCATCGGCCACCACGGCCACACCTGACGAGATGGCCACCACCTGCCGGACGCCGGCGATCGTCTTGGCCTTGGTCGCGTCGAACGTCTTCATCTTGCCGCCAAACACAGGACACCGTGCGACGACGGCGACCACCATCCCTGGCACCTTAGTGTCGATCCCGAACTGTGCACTCCCGTCGACCTTGGCCGGTGTGTCGAGCCGCTTCTGCGGGGTGCCGATGATCGTCCAATCCTTCGCCGCCTTGAGCGGGACATCTTGCGGAACGGGGAGCGTCGCCGCCTTCGCGGCTAGCCGGCCGTACGTCAGGCGGTCCGATCCGTGGACCACGGCCCCCCGTTCGGCTCGGCAAGAGGACTTGTCGACGCCCCAGGTCTGCGCTGCCGCGGAGACCAACATGTCGCGAGCCGTGGCGCCAGCCTTTCGAAGGGGCTCCCAGGCGGCCCGGACGCTCGTGCTCCCGCCGGTCCCCTGCATGCCGAATAGCGGGTTGATGTAGGCCTTGTTCGCCGGCGCGAACTCGATTTGAACTTTGGACCAATCCGCTTCGAGCTCTTCGGCGATGAGCATGGGGAGCGCGGTCGCGACGCCCTGGCCCATCTCCGAGCGATCGACGATCACGAGCACGCGATCATCGGGAGTGATCCGGAGCCAGGCATTTGGCGCGAACGGTTCCGTCGACGCGGTTTCCCGCGGCCGGCCGCAGCCTGGAAGGTAGACGCTGATGACGAGGCCAGCTCCAAGGGCGCTCGCGGTGCCGAGGAACTCACGGCGGGTGACCGGTTGACGGGGATTCATGTTACGCTCCCCTGAGCAGCGCGGTGGATTGCGGCGCGGATCCGCTGATAGGTCCCGCAGCGACAGATGTTCGTCATGGCGGCGTCAATGTCGGCGTCGGTCGGATGAGGCGTCTTGGCGAGGAGCGCCGCGGCCGCCATGATCTGGCCCGACTGGCAGTACCCGCACTGCGGGACGTCGCCCTCGATCCACGCGCGCTGTACGGGGTGGTCGCGATGCGAGGACAGCCCCTCGATGGTGGTTACCGTCTTGCCGGCCACAGCGCTTATTGGCAGGACGCAGGTGCGAGTCGCGACGCCGTCCAGATGAACCGTGCACGCGCCGCACTGGGCGATTCCGCAGCCGAACTTCGTGCCAGTCAGAGATAGGGTATCGCGAAGGACCCAGAGTAACGGCGTATCGGGTGCGACGTCGACGGTCGCGGGCTTGCCGTTGAGCGTGAAGGACACGGGTGCCATGACCGGCCTCCTGGATGGTGCGGAAGAGCGGGCGGTCCATTAATTGACCGTGCTTCGGTTGCTAAGGCAAGTCGCTTGCAACCGCCCAGACCTACCGCCCGCCTGAATCAGCGCGGCGAGTCGTTTCGAACGGAACCACGTGCGTCGCTCCGTCTTGTCGATCCATACTTCGATCGGACTGGCCCTGGCGGCGTCGCCGTATTCCTGGCGGGTCTAGTCGCCGCGCCTCACCGTACCTCGATAGGCGCCATCCACCGAAACGGCCCCCATTCCATCGTGAGCGCACCACGCGTCTTGCTGCTCGGGTCGATGGAAATGGTGAACTTCTCAGCCGGCGTTCCAAGCGTGTCTGTCGTCATATGCGCCATGCCGAGGTCCCGCGAGCCGTCGTAATCGGTGCCCCACTGGCCGCTCTCCCGGTTGACAATCAAATCGGCGCCGTGTGTGCGTGGAACAGTCCACAACGTGTACGTCCCTGCCGGTACCCGAATGCCCGCGACGGTCACGGGCGCCGACGTCGTGAACTGCGTCGCCGCGTTGGCGCCGGTCCGCCACACATGGTCGTACGGAAGAATGTTGCCGACCAGCACGCGCCCGCGTACGAGCGGCCGGCCGTAGTCGATAGTGAAGCTCGCCTTGCCAATGCTCGCGCGGACGGTGTCCCGCACGCTCAGCTCTGTCACGCCGCTCTTCGCCTCGGCGGCCTCAAATCGCCCAGCCGCCGCCTGAATGTCGGGAGGGGTCGCGAGGCGGCTGACGTCCACCTTGTACGTCGTCCTGGCGCCGGAGTACGACAGCATGTGGCCGGCCGAATCAAAGGCTGCGGTTCCGACCCCAGCCAGCCAGTCGTGTGAGATCTCCGCCGTACCACCCGGTAGCGGCCGCACCACGCCATGGCCCAGCGGGAACTGGTCGAACTCGCGATCGATGTAGAACTGCCGCATCTGCTCCGTGTCGCCTGGCGGTCGCTTGGCCAGCTCAGCGCGGTTCAGTGCCGCGTCGAAGTAGAGCTCATAGAGGCTGTACATCTGCGGAAGATGGGCCTCGATAACGCCGCCATTGGTGGCGAACGCGCGCCGGACCGTGCCCGTGCTATCCGTCTTCGAGAGGAACACGGAATCCCTCGTCACGTCGGCGACGACTTGACGATGGCGTTGAGCCGGTGGCTCGCTCGGCGTGTAGATCTGCATGACGAGATGCCGGATGCTGCCGTCAGGACCGAGCTGGATCTCGGTGTGCCGTACGCGAACGAGCGGGAACCGGTCGACCTCATCGGTTGTTTCCGTGTTGCCTTGGCGCGTCACGTTCTCGACGGCGACGGTGTCGTTGCCGAGGCGCGTGATGAACCCGTAGTGGTCAGCGGGCCCAGTGGGACGGCAGGCGAGTACCAGCAGAGCGCCCATAACGCCGTGCGTGATCCGATGGCGCGCGATGTGTTCGTTCCGATGAGGCATGGCACGTCCCGGCGGCGATGCGGGTTGAGCGCGATATGAACGGGAAAGGCGGGCGTTCCATCCGCACGTCTGGTCTCGCCCGAGGTCCTGGTATTGGAGAAGCCGGACCCGAATAAGGTTGCAGGACCGTCGCCAACGCTCCGGGCAGGCAATGCGCGCGGCCCGTCCCGTCATTTCGGCCCGTTATTCCGGCCGGCGATCGCCCTCAGCCTTCACTGGATCCAGCGCTTCCGCGGCGTACCGCTTCCGGCGCCGGCCGGCTGCGGACGCGTGCAGGTACTCGATCTCGATTTGCGAGTTGGGATGCACGGCCGTCACGATCGCTTCTTCATCCTCGCCCCGCACAACTACGTGGTCACCAAGACGTATCATGGTCCGAGCCTCCGCCGTTACCACCCGCGAGGGGTGAGCTTAGGTGTGACCACCGCTGCCGTGCCGACGGCATCGGTCACGGCATCACACGACCGCGCTCGAAGAGCGTCTTGATCGCCGCCAGATCATCAGGGTCTGCGATCCGGTCATGGTGCGGCCGCTTGAGGACGTGCCCCTCGCCATTCACGACGAGGCGGTACGTGCCGTCGCCCTTGGGCGCGATCTCACCGACCTCTTCGACCAGGTGCACGAGGTCCGCCCACTCGATCGTCGTCGGCTTGTGCTGAAAGATCTTGAATAGTGTCTGCTGGTGTTCTGCGGACAATCGGCGGTGGGTGGTCATTGCAAGGACTCCCGAATCGGATGTGGCCGTCGACTCATCTGGTATTGGCCTGCCCAATGGCTCGTGCTTTTTTCAGAGGTCATAGATACGATACAGGCTCCAATTAGTTCGCACGTATTCGCACGTAATTCGCGCGGCGCTCACCGCGCCTGACGGCCTGAGTCTTTACGCTCCGCAGTGCCCCCGGGGTGACTCGAACACCCGGCCAACGGTTTAGGAAACCGCTGCTCTATCCACCTGAGCTACGGGGGCAAGTGGTTGATGTTGCGTTACTTCCATGCCGTTACTTCCAGCGATTTCGATGCCCTTGTGCCCTGCCGTCTGTCGTGCCGGCGGAATTACCTGGCTCTTTGCGCCTGCCCCGCGCAACGGAACCGTCCAGTGTCAATCTACCGTACCGCGTCGCGATCAGCGTCGTGTCCTTATGGCCGAGCTGCATGGCGATGAGACGGTCCGCCATGCCCGGCCGCCACATCACGATTCATCGGTCATCGCAAAACGTCATCTCGATATGATGCGCGCCGATGTTCCACGCGCAAGCGTGGAATCTCTCGAGTGCCGCGGGTTACCGAAGCATCATTATTCCGCGGCCGAAACGATTGAACCGAGGGAGGGCACATGGGCTCCGCCTGGGTTGGGCTCTGTTGTGCGTTTGCGCTGCACATCGCGGACGAGGCGTTGACCGGCTTCCTCCCTGTGTACAACGCGACCGTGCGCGCCCTGCGCCAGCGGTACCGGTTTCTCAGTTTTCCGACCTTCAGCTTTCGCCTCTGGCTCACGGGCCTCGTACTCGCCTGTGGCATCCTGTTCGCCCTGTCTGGTTTCGCCTTCCGGGGAGCGCCGTGGATTGTTCCCATTGCCACTGCCTACGGCGCGATCATGGTTGGCAATGGGTTGCTACACCTCGGCGCCTCCGTTCGCTATCGCCGCCTCATGCCCGGCACGTATTCGGCGCCGGTTCTCCTGGCCAGTGCCATCTGGCTGCTCGTCCGCGTGGCCGAGCGAAATTGAAAGGAGCGGAACCCGTCAGCCGAAAACGCGCCACGACTCAGATTGCACCGGCGGGCCACGATGAGCTGCGCTTCGACCGGCGCATTTCTGTCGATGAGGTTCACGAGCGCGCTGAGGGGGTGTCTCGCCTGCGTGACGATCTCCTTAGCGGTTGATCCTGCTGGGAGCACGGGTCGAGAGCGAGAGCCCCGCGACGGCGACGTTTTGCGCCAGCAATTCCACGGCATGGTGAGAAGCGGCGACCGCGAGAGCAGTTGGCAGCGGCACACCCGCGTAACCGAGACCGGACGCCAGCGCCGCCTCGTACACGCCCAGATTCGCAAACGAAATCGGCACGCTGATGCCGACGTTCAGCACGGCTAGGGCGAGAAGAATCTCTGACGGGGTCGGCATGACACCCAACCCCGCGCACAGCAACCAGAGTGCCCCACCTTCGGCCACCCACGACGCCAAGGCAAACACCAAGCTGGCCATCACCCGTGGGCCATCCCGCAGCGCCGATAACCCGTCCCGGAGATCCCGCATCCAGGTCCAGTGTTTTTCCTGGGAACCGCTGCGCAGTCGCATGGCTGCAACCACGGCAACCACGGCAGCGGCGGCCACTGCGGCTTCGAACAGGCGTGCGTATGCCCGCGTCCAAAGGAGACCGATCGACCCGGCCGCGGCGCAGAGCAATACGAGGGACGCGAGATCCACCACCTTGTCGGCCAATACGGCACCAATGGCGGATGGGACGCCCCCGAGGCCCTTGCCGGACTCGCGCCGGATCAGCACGACTCTGAGCGCATCGCCGGTGCGAGCGGGCGCAACGATGTTCAGCCACTGGCCCCAGAGGAAGGCATGCGCCACTCGGACGGGTCTCAGCGCCAGGTCCCGGGGAACGACGGCCCACTGCCGTAGACTCTGGAGCGCGAGCTGGCCAAGGACCATCACGAAGGCTTCCGCGAGGGCAGGCATGGGGAGGCGCATCAGCTGCGAAAGCGCTGCCCGCACCTGCGCCGGGTGGGTCGCCACGGCGATGCCCGTGCCGGCCGCGACGATCGCGGAGAGCAGGATCAATCGTCGGATCGCGCGGGATTTCAGAGGCGGGGGCGGTTCAGCCAATGTCGGTCATCCTTCCGAGCACCGATAGAACCTCGCGAGATCCAAGACCGCCCGTCGCTCCCGCGCACGGAGGCGCTCGAGGTGGCGAATGCAGCGAGTCCGACGCCGAGCGCGTCGACGGACAGGGTGCCGATGAAGTCGAAGCCAATGATCCCACGGCACCGCCTTGATACCGCGCGCGACGACGCCGGTGAATTGTGCGGTCATGTAGGTGAACGCCGACGACAAGGCCTCTCCGATGGTGGCGAGATCACCGCTCGAGAAGCGGTTTTGCGAACGAGCGTCCCGTTCGAGGGGCCGAGGCCGCTCGTGCGTCCCGGGTTGTCCTACGCAAGAAGTAACATGACGCTGTAAGGCTAACAGCCGATGGCTCTCGTATCCCTTGTGGCTGATTGCAACACGCGGCACTGCCGCCTAGTGTTGGCGAGGCCGGAGGTGATAGACGCCCAATCGGGCCACTGCGCGCCGCGCTCGATTTCGCTTGGACGACTGGAGGACTGGCCGAGGTAGAAGGCGTTACGCGCTTCCCTCTGTATTGGCCGCAACGCTTGTCGCGGCGATCGCACCGCATGCGCTGGTCGGGGTGTTGGAATTCCGAGTGTAAAACGAACCAAGGGCGTCAGATCATGTTCAGCGTACCCGGTCTCACAGGCTGGAGACCACGCACAGGATCCGAGATGGCTTGGCCCATCTTTGTGCTCTTGGCCGGCTGCCAGAGTAAGAAGGCGCCAGCACCCCCGCCTGTCGAGGTCGAAGTGACCCGCGTGATACAACGGGATGTCCCGCTGTACGGGGAATGGGTCGCGACGCTGGATGGCTACGTCAACGCGCAGATTCAGCCACAAGTCACAGGATACGTCGTCAGCCAGAACTATAAGGAAGGGTCGTTCGTCCGGAAGGGTCAGCTGCTCTTCCAGATCGACATGCGTCCGTTTCAGGCCGTACTCGACCAAGCGAGGGCACAACTCGCGCAAGGCCAGGCGCAGGCCGGCAAAATCCAGCACGACGTCGAGCGTGAGACGCCGTTGGCGGCGGAGAACGCTATTCCGCAGCAGCAATTGGACGATGACACTCAGGCGTACCTCGCGGCCGAAGCGGAGGTCAAAGCGGCCGAGGCGCAAGTCGAACAGGCGCAATTGAACCTGGACTTCACGCACGTCACGTCCCGGATCGACGGCATCGCCGGAATCGCGCAGGTGCAAATCGGCAACCTGGTCACCCCGAGCACCACTTTGACCTCGGTCTCGCAGGTCAATCCGATCAAGGCGTACGTTCCGATCAGCGAGCAGGAGTACCTGCACTTTGCGGCACGCATCAACTCGCACACGCAACAGGATGTGCATCCGGATGCACCGCCGTTTGAGCTCGTGCTGGCGGACGGCACGGTCTATCCGCGCCAGGGCACACTGCTGGAGACGAATCGGCAGGTGGACGTCACGACGGGCACCATCGAAGTGGTGTGCGCATTTCCCAATCCCGACCACATTCTGCGCCCGGGTCAGTTCGGACGGGTGCGCGCCGCCCCCGACACGAGAAAAGGTGCGATGCTCGTACCCCAGAAGGCGGTGATCGAACTCCAGGGAACCTATTCGGTGGCCGTGGTGGGAGGTGACGACAAGGTGGCCCTCAGGCCGATCACGGTCGGCGAGCGGGTGGACACGATGTGGATCGTCGACAGCGGCGTCCGCGCGGGAGAGCGCGTAGTCGTGGAAGGCGTGCAGAAGGTCCGTGACGGCTCCCCCGTCACGATCAAGCCGAGCACTCCCGTGACGCCGGGCAATTGAGCCGTGTCCAAGTTTTTCATCAACCGCCCTATCGTCGCCATCGTCATTGCCATTCTCACGGTGATTGTCGGCGCGGTCAGCATCACGGCGCTGCCGGTGGCCCAATTCCCGAACATCGTGCCGCCCGAGGTCCAGGTGCAGGCCACCTACGTGGGCGCCGATGCGCAGACAATCGAGCAGGCTGTCGCCACGCCGATCGAGCAGCGGATGAGCGGCGTGGACAACATGAATTACATGTATTCGTTGAACGCGACCGCCAATGGGGTGATGCGACTCACGGTCGACTTCGACGTGGCAACGCAACCGAACACGGACCTCATCCTCGCGCAGATGCGCGAGACGCAAGCCGCGTCGCAGCTGCCGGCGGACGTCACCAATTTTGGCGTCACGGTGCAGAAGACGGTCACCGCGCCCCTGATGCTCCTGAGCGTGTACTCGCCGAACGGCACAAATGACGCGGAGTTCTTGTCCAACTATGCCTATATCAATCTCGCGGATCAGCTCACGCGACTCTATGGCATTGGCAACGTGCAGATTTTTGGCTCCGGCCAGTACGCGATGCGGTTGTGGGTCAAGCCAGACCAGCTGGCCAAGTTGGCGATCACCGTTCCAGACATCACCTCGGCCATTCAAGCGCAGAACACGGTAAATCCTGCTGGGCAGGTCGGCAGCGAACCCGTGCCCAAAGGACAGCAATACACCTACGCTGTCAGAGCCCAGGGCCGGCTCACGTCTCCCGAAGAGTTCGGAGCCATCGTGGTTCGCGAGTCTCCGGCGGGAGGCGTGGTGCGCCTCAAAGATGTCGCGCGCATCGAGCTCGGCGCGCAGAGCTACACCACGCTCGGTCGCTTGAATGGAAAGCCCGGCGCCATCATCGCGGTGTACCAGTTGCCCGGCTCGAACGCGGTGCAGGCCGCGGCCGGCGTCAGGAGATTCATGGCCGAGGCCAAGGGGCGATTCCCGCACGACGTGGATTACATCGTGTCGCTGGATACCACCCTGGCCGTCACCCAAGGCATTCAGGAGATCCTCCGCACGCTGGTCATCGCCATCGGTCTGGTGACGATCGTCGTGTACATCTTCCTGCAAGGCTGGCGCGCCACGCTGATCCCGCTCTTGGCCGTGCCCGTGTCGCTGGTTGGGACCTTCGTCTTTTTCCCGTTGTTCGGCTTCTCGGTCAACACACTCTCGCTGTTCGGGTTGGTGCTGGCCATCGGTCTGGTGGTGGACGACGCGATCGTCGTAGTCGAGGCGGTCGAACGCCACATCGAGGATGGCCTCGCACCGAAGGCCGCGGCGCTCAAGGCCATGGAGGAGATCTCCGCCCCTGTCGTGGGCATCGCATTGGTGCTGTCGGCCGTCTTCATTCCGACGGGGTTCATTCCCGGCATCACCGGCCGTCTATACCAGCAATTCGCCGTGACCATCGCGATTGCCGTGATCCTATCGGCGTTCAACGCGCTGACCCTGAGCCCGGCCCTCTCGGCGCTCCTGCTTCGGCCGAGAACGACGAGCCGAGGCCTGCTCAACCGGTTGTTTGGCTGGTTCAACCGAGCCTTTGCGGAGGTCACCAACACCTACGTGCGAGGGTGCGGTGCCCTGATTCGGAAGAGCGCGATCGCGCTCGTGCTGCTGGTGGCGTTTGGCGCAGCAGGCGCGTTCTTTGCCGGGAGAGTGCCATCGAGCTTTCTGCCCGATGAGGACCAGGGGTATCTCTACATCAATCTGCAATTGCCCAATGCCGCCTCGCTGCAACGCACCGAGGAGGTCGCCCGGCAAATCGAGGCGGCGTTAGCCAAGACGCCCGGCGTCCAATACACCACCAGCGTTGTCGGCTTCAGCTTGCTCAGTTCTATCCAGACGAGCTACAACGCATTCTTCTTCGTCACCTTGACTCCCTGGGACGCTCGCCGCTCTCGCGCCGAACAGCTTCAGGCGATCAAGCAGCGCATCAACCAGCGACTGTCCCAAGTGCCGGGAGGCATCGCCTTCGCGTTTTCGCCGCCGGCCATTCCGGGCGTCGGCACCGCCGGGGGATTTACGTTTGCGCTCGAGGACAGGTCCGGCCAGGACCTGCAATTTCTCGCCTCCAATCTGAAGACGTTCATGACGGCGGCGAGCAAGCGACCGGAGATTGCCGGCTTGAGCACCACTTTTCTTCCCAGTGTGCCCCAGGAGTTCATCGACGTCGACCGCGATAAAGTCATCAAGCAAGGCGTGCCCATCAGTGATGTCTACCGGACCGTCCAGGCGTTCATGGGCGGCCTGTTCATTAACTATTTCAACCGCTTCGGCCGAGAGTGGCAGGTCTATATCGAGGCCGAAGGCGAATACCGGACGAGGGCTGAGAATGTCGGCCAGTTCTTCGTCCGAAACAGCAACAACCAAATGGTGCCGCTGGCGGCGCTGACGCGATTTGAAGCGCGTCCGGGCCCGGAGTTCACCATGCGCTTTAACGAGTATCGCGCCGCGCAAATCAACGGCGCCGCGGCTCCCGGGTACAGCGCCGGACAAGCCACGGCGGCTCTGGAAGAGGTCTTCGCGCAGACCATGCCGCGCGAGATGGGCTACGACTACATGGGAATGTCCTTCCAGGAGAAGCTGGCACAGCAAGGCGTTTCGCCGGCGGCCATCTTTGGTTTTTCCCTGACCTTCGTCTTCCTGATCTTGGCGGCGCTTTACGAGAGCTGGACGCTGCCGTTCGGCGTTCTCCTCAGCACGCCGATCGCGGTGTTCGGGGCCTTCGCCATGCTTTGGCTGCGTCGGACCCTGCTCTCGGCATTCCTGCCGAGCTACATGGTGCAAATCGAAGGCGACGTCTATTCGCAGATCGGCCTGGTCATGTTGATCGGATTGACCGCCAAGAACGCGATTCTGATTGTCGAGTTTGCCAAGGACCAGCTCGCACTCGGCAAGTCGCTCATCGACGCCACCCTGGAGGGCGCCCGGATACGGCTTCGGCCGATCCTGATGACATCGTTCGCCTTCATGCTTGGTACCGTCCCGCTCTGGGCGGCGACCGGCGCGGGATCGGTGGCGCGTCAGATCATGGGCACTACCGTGATCGGAGGCATGCTGGCCGGCACCTTCATCGGAGTGTTTTTCATTCCGGTGCTCTTCTACGTGGTCGAGAGATGGTCGGGGGTCGGCAAGGAGCGGCAGCAAGCCGGCGCGCTGCTGAGTCCCGCGCCTGGCGATGACTGACGGACCCCGTGGGCCGAGCGAGCGACTGGTGGGTCCCTGTGCTGCGCACGCGCTGGTCCCAGCCGGGGGTCAGTCGCCATTGCCAGCAAGAGACGACTGAGGTGGCACGCCTCTCTCTTGTATCGCTTGCGATGTGGCTGGCAGCGGGGTGTGCGGTCGGGCCCGGGTACCACCGACCCGATACGCAGCCGCCGCCGCAATATCGGCCGGTTCCGCTTGGCGCGGACTCGCTCAGGTCAACGTATGACGCGCTCGCCGCCAGCCGGGACTCCATGGCCCGTCGCCGGCCGGACACGTCCGAGGCAACGTCAGACGCCGAGACGCGCGCGCTGTCGCGGCCGACCTTCTTGCAATCGGACGCGACCGCCGCGGCGTCCTGGTTCGACCTGTTCCAAGACACGGTCCTCAAGCAGCTCGTTGTCACCGCGATCAACGGGAACCGCGACGTACGGGTCGCGGCCGCGACGGTCCAGGAATACCAGGCCGATCTGCGTCGGGCGACCGCTGGACTGTTCCCTGCTTTCACGATCACCGGCCAGTCGGGGCGAGAAAAGGAGGCGTTGGGCAGCATCTCGATTCCTCCGCAGAACTATCTCGAGGGCCTGGGCAACGTATCGTGGGAGCTCGACTTTTGGGGTCGCTTGCGGAACGTGCGAGCCGAGGCCCGCGGCAATCTCCTGGCGGAAGAGGAAAGCCGCCGATCCGTGCTGCTCTCGCTCGTCGGGTCCGTCGCCACCGCCTATCTCCAGCTCCGAGAGCTGGACCTCGACCTGGATATCGCGAAACGCACCCTCGCGTCACGACAGGAGACCTACACACTGTCGCAAAAGAAATTCAATCGCGGCACGATCGCGGAGCTCGACCTGCGGCAATTCGAAGGTGACGTCGGCGACGCCGCTTCGTCGGTCGCATCATACGAGAAGCAGGTGGAACAGACAGAGAACGAGCTCAGCGTGCTCCTGGGCCGCTCCCCGGCGTCGATTCCGCGCGGGCGCTCACTCAACGACGTCTTAAACGCCGTCGATGTGCCCGTCGGTATTCCGTCGCAGCTGCTCGAACGCCGGCCCGATGTCCGACAGGCCGAGGCGCAGCTCCGAGCAGCGACGGCCGGCGTCGGGGCGGCGATCGACGCACGGTTACCCACGTTTACGATCAACGGGTACTGGGGCTACGACAACTTCTCAACCAGCCGCTACATCCCGCCGGGTCCATTCACCGCACCAGGCAACCAGATTTACCAGGTCTACGCAGGCGTGTCGATTCCGGTCTTCGATTTTGGCGCGCTCGCGGACGCGCAGCACGCCGCAGAGGCGCGTGCGGTCGAGGCGCGGAACACCTATGAGCAGGCTGTGCTCGCCGCCTTTCACGATGTCAATAACTATCTCTCGGAAGTGCGCAACGATCGTCAGCAAACCGTCGCGTTGCAGGCGGAGGTGCAAGCGCTCCGTATCGCCTATCGGCTGTCGCGGGACAAGTACGAGGCCGGCTACGCTCCGTACTTGGACGTATTGACCGCCCAACGGAGCTTGTTCGCTGCGGAGCAAACGCTGGTGGCCGTCGAGTTCCAGGCACTGGCCGGCGTCGTGGACCTCTATCAATCGCTCGGTGGCGGGTGGCCGACGGCGGTCGCGACGACCGAGGCTCCGGGACACTAGCGACCTGCGGGGGTCCACGGCGGCTGCGGGGCCGCAACTCACCGAATGGTTTGGACGGGCAAGAGTCCGCGCGCGGTGCGTATGCCGGCACAGCATCACACCGCAGCGGTGGCAGCCGCGACCGGGCGCGACGGAGCCGACGGCGCCCGCGACACCGCGGGCAGTAGCCGCGCCGAGTTCAGGATGAAGGTGAGCTCCGAGGCGACGTGGATGAACGCCGCCATGAGCGGGTTCAGATAGCCGAATGCCGCGAGTCCGACGCCGAGCGCGTCGACGGACAGCGTACCGATGAAATTGAAGCGAATGATGGCACGGCACCGCCGCGCAATCCGAACGGTCTCGGCGAACGCCCGGAGGTCGCTGCCCAGCAGAACGATGTCGGCGCTTTCCTGCGCCACATCGGTCCCCGACCCCATCGCCACCCCGACGCTGGCCTCGACCAGTGCCGGCGCATCGTTGACGCCATCGCCGACCATCGCGATCCTCCGTCCGCTCTCCGCGAGGGCGCGAACCCTTGCCGCTTTCTCGGCAGGCAGCAGTTCGGCGCCCACGTCATCGACTCTCAACTCCCGAGCCACTGCGTCAGCGACCGGGCGAGCGTCGCCCGTGAGGAGTACGGTCCGGAGCCCCATGTTGCGCAACGCACGCACCGCGGCGGCGGCCTCGGGTCGCACGGCGTCCGCGACGTCGATCGTGCCGAGGAATCGCCCATCCCGCGCGACGAGCACGGATGAGAGGGGACCACCCTCCCCTGTGCCGTTGGCGCCGACAGTGGGTGTCCCGATGACGCCGCGCTCGGCGAGATACGTCGGGGTGCCGGCGAGGATTCGCTCCCCGCGACCCGTCGTCGCCAAGACGCCGCGACCGGGCGTATAGTCGAACGTTGCCGGCTCTGCGGCGGCGACGCCCGCGGCGTTCGCGCGGGCAACGATGGCGCGCCCCAGCGGGTGCTCCGACCGGCGTCCGGCCACAGCGGCCGCCTCGAGCAACTCGCGCTCCGTGCCGGCGACTGGGCGAATGGCGCGGACCTCCGGCACACCCATCGTCACGGTGCCGGTCTTGTCGAAAGCGACGGTGTCGATCGCCCACAGCGCTTCCAGATAGCGGCCGCCCTTGATGATCGCCCCGGCACGCGCCGACCGGCCGATGGCTCCAAGCACTGCGAGGGGAGTACCGGCGGCGATGCCGCACGCACCGGCCACGATGATCACCGAGATCGTCGACGTCGCGTTGCGGGTGATGGCGAACGTCAAAGCGGCACAGCCCAGCGCAAAGTATACCAGGTAGCCCGCATAGCGATCGGCCGTCTTCTGCACCGGTGCGCGCGAGCGTTCGGCTCGCTCGACGACCTCGACGATCTTGCCGAAGCTCGTGTCGCGTCCGAGCCGTTCGGCAGCGACATCGAGAGCCCCGGTCTGGTTCATCGTCCCGGCGAACACCGGCGCGCCAATCGTCTTCTCTACCGGCACGGACTCACCTGTGATCGTGGATTGATCGACGTACGAGTGCCCGGCGAGCACCCGCCCGTCGACCGCGATCCGGGCCCCGGGTGCAACGAGCACGATATCGCCCACCGTGAGCTCGCTCGCCTCGATCTCGCTCGCGCCGCCGGTGCGGCGCACGACCGCAGTCTGAGGCAGGTAGTCCAGGAGATTACGGATCGCTTTCCGCCCGCGGCCGACAGTCAATCCCTCCAGAATCTCGGCGACGAGCACGAACGCGATGATGACCAGCGCCGTGAAGAATTGCCCGATCAGCAGAGCCGCGACGAGCGCGATCGTCATCGACAGCTCCATCGTCATCCGGCGCTCGCGGATGTTCTCCCACGCTTCCTTGAAGATCGGATAGCCTCCCACCGCGATGCCGAGCAGTCCGATGACGCTCACCCTCGCGAACGGCTCCCAGATGTGAAACCAGACTGCCGCGGCGGTGATCGCCACGAACACGACGCGGGCGATCTCCCGCCCCTCAATGGACTCTCCGTGCTCGTGCTGCTCGGCCCCATGCTCGGTGTCGTGCAGATCGCGGTCGCGCAGATCGCGGCCGTGCTGAGCGTAGCCGGGAGTGCTGGCGGCGCGGGCGGGTGGCGTGAGGCGCTCGCCGGCGGCCTCCTCGAGCGTTTCGGGCTTCGGCGTCATGGCAGCCTCGCAGGCATCGGTCGACGGCAGAAGTGGCGGCGCGGGACGGGGGCCGGCCTATTTCAGGTAGGAGCGAATAACGTCAATGACTTCGTTCGCCGCCTGGGCGTCGACCGAACCCGAACGGGCGCCGCGGAACGCGTGGTGGCGGATGTGGTCCTCCAGCACCTCGGCCATGAGGCCGTTCATCGCCCCGCGCGCGCTGGCGATGAGACGCAGCACCTCTCCGCACTCGGCCCCGTCTTCCAAGGCGCGCGCGACGGCGTCCACCTGGCCCCGGATCCGGCCCACGCGTTGGGCGAGCTTGGTCTTGTTCTGGACGATATGAGACATGGCGTGAAGTATACCCCACTATACTACCAGCTGACAAGCCGCCGTCTCCGCTCGATCCGCCGAGCGGAGTGCCCGCGATCTCGACGTACGCGATATCGGGCTTCGGCGTGGGCTGCTGAGCCGCGAGTCCGCGCGTCGCCCCGACGCTCCGCAAGAGCAACGCGAACAGGATGCAAGCGCGGAGCGGAGCCGGCGTCACTGTGGTCATCCTCCTCGGGGCGTGAGAATCCGCGGAAGTCGGGCCCACCCACAGGGACTCGGTTGGTCGAGCTGTGGCTACGAACAATCGGGATGATTCCTGAGTAATGTCCAGGCTCGAGATGTAACCCCGCCATACGCCACGTAACATCACCGGCGATGCGACGGTCGGGCCGATCTTCACACGTTTGACCGCAGCGATTCCCGTCGCTACCTCTGAGGGCCGCCGGATGAGGCTGCAACGGGCGGTCGGAGTCTCGCAGCGAGGTGCCGGTGGCAGCGTCGAAATCACCGATTGGCGTTGCCATCGTGTTGGCGGCGTTTGGGCTCAGCGTGACGACGGCCCGCGGGCAAACGACATCTGTCGCCCCGGGCGGCGTCGCCAGCCGAGACTCAGTGCCTGCCACGGCCGGCCCGCGTCCCCGGATGGAGCAAGGAGCAACCATCGGGACCGTGCGGGCCGACACGATCGTGCCGACCGCGCCGATCCTCCAGTTCACCGACGTGTTGGCCGATCGAGTGCCGGGTGTTGATGTCCAGAGCGTCGGCGGCCAGAGTGGGAGCGGTGCGCGGATCGTCATCCGCGGCGTCGCAAGCGCGAACGGTAGCGATCCGGTGGTCTATCTCGACGGCGTTCGCGTCGATGCTGATCCTGGCGGTTTGAATCGGGCCGAGACTGCCACCGACAGTCCGCTTGCGTTTGCCGCCCCGCGCCAGGGCCGCCTCGAAGACCTCGATCCGGATGAGATCGAGCGCGTCGATGTTCTGAGGGGACCGGCGGCGACAACGGAGTACGGGATCGACGCCGTGAATGGCGTGATCCTCGTGACGACCAAGCCGCCGGTCGGCACGCAACCCGAATGGTCAACAGACGCCGAGGCGGGCCAGTTGGCAGTCACGCATGGCGGAGAGCCCAATAGCTACTTTGCCTGGGGCCACACGACGGGCGCCACGCCATCGATTGTCCATTGCACGCCACTCGATCAAGTCTCCGGGTCGTGCGTCGTTGACAGCATCACGCACTTCTCTCCGCTGTCCACCGCGATGACGACGCCGTTCGCCGGTGGTGGGCGCGATCGTTTTGGGCTCCAGGTGCACGGAGGCATCGGCCCGTTGCGCTACTTCGTTTCCGGACAGCGCCAGAGCGAGACAGGCATACTGGAGATGCCGCCCGCCGACGCACAGCTCTACTCGGCGCAGGATGGTTTTCCGCCGCTCAATGGAGAACTCCGGCCCAACCGGCTTGATCGCACGAATCTCCGCGCGACGGCGTCGATCGATCTCAGCCGGTTCGGGACCGTCTCGCTCTTCGCGAACGCGATCAATGGCGATCACAGCGCGGCAAGCGAGTCCGCGATGGCACTCAGCCTGGCGCTCGGCTCCTCGACCCAATCGCCCGCGGCCGGCTGGAATGACGTTTTCGCGCGCCCACGGTACCTCTTCGGGCTGGAATCGACCGATCATATCGAGCGCTACATCACCGGGGCGAACTGGATGTGGCACCCGCTGCGGTGGCTCGACGGGCGGCTGAGTGGCGGTGTCGACCACAGCAACACAGTGAGCGACGGACACATCTACGCCATCGACGACCCCGATACGCAGCTCCCCGGTTACCTGGGCACCGATCATTACTCCACCCACAACTACTCGGCCGATGCGGTGATCTCGGCGACCGCTGACCCCTGGCGTGGGGTGTCGGCCGTCACGGCGCTCGGACTCCAGTACCGTGAAGCAGCTTATGTGAACTCATCGGTCGAGGAGCAAGGGCTCACGGACGGCACGAACACCGGCATCGTAGAATCGCCGTCGGTAGGCGCCCTCGATATACAGCAGCATGGGGCTTTTCTCGAGGAATCGCTGAGTCTCCGGGACCGCCTGTTCGTGACAGGCGCGCTCCGACTCGATGGGACCAAGTGGCTAGGCGCACCGCCCATCACTGCCGCGTATCCGCGTGTGGCCGTGTCCTGGTCCGCGTTCCGTCGTGGCGAAGACGACCTCCGGCTTCGTGCTGCGCTTGGCGAGGCAGGTGATCTTCCCATTTCGCCGCGGCAGGTTTTCTTCCGCACCCTGTGCGGGACCAGCGGCTGCTCTCTTGCTGTGAGCGAGCCTCCTCTGCTGCATCCAGAGCGCGTCCGTGAGTACGAGGCGGGGCTGGATGCATCATCGGATCACACTCGTATTACGCTCAGTTTGACTGTTTACGACAAGACAACGACCGGCGCCATTCTGCCGAGCCCTGACGGAGGTGAGGCGAACTCGGGCGTCATCCAGAATCGCGGCATCGAGGCAGCGGTGGGCTTCGCCATCGTTCACACCGCCGCACTCACCTGGAATCTTGATGTCAACGCCTGGACGAATCAGAACCGCTTGGTCGCGGCCGACCTTCCGGTCTCGATCTTGGCGCTGAGTACCACCGGTGTGGGTCCCTACTACGACGCGGCCGGGCATTCGCTGTACGACATCTGGGAGCCATCGATCGGCTACCGCGATGCCAACGGTGACGGCATCATTGAGCCGAGTGAGATGACCCTCGGACCGCTGTCCGATCAGGGTACCTCGATACCCACCCGGACGGTCGCCCTGCACTCAACGCTCGGCTTTTTCGGGGATCGTCTGCGAGTCGGTGCGCTCGTCGGCTACTCAGGCGGCAATCGGCTGATCGACGACGATCTCGCGATGCAACTACTCGTGGGCAGCACGCGGGGCGCGAACGATGCTCGTGCGCCGCTCGCGCAACAGGCGCAGGCAGTGGCGGTCGGTCTGAGTGCGACGTCGGCCGACGGCCCCACGTACTTCGGGCCCGCACAGGATGCCTCGTTCATCCGCCTGCGCGAGCTATCGCTATCGTATGTCGCGACCCCGGCGCTCGCGCATGCGCTCCACACGGGGACAGCGACATTCTCGCTGCTGGCGCGTAATCTCTGGCTCTGGACCCGGTACACCGGGGTCGACCCCGAGATCAACACCGCGGCCGGCGATCCCGTGAGTACTTTCGGGATCACGCCCCAGCCGCGGTACTTCCTCGTGCGCGTGACGCTGGGATACTGAGCGACGACGAGTCAGCGAGCGGGGTCGTGGTGGCTTTTCAGTTATCGGCTAGATTATTCGCGGACCGGTCCAGATGGTGCCCCACGCGCCTTAGAACGCGCCACCCTCCTAACAACGCGAGCACTCCCATGCGCATCGCCAGCAGCGTCGTTCTCCTTGCCCTGACAGCTCTACCAGCCCTCGGTACCGCCCAGTCTTCGGCGCCGGCCGCCGACGCCTTCCGTCATAACGCGACGCGCATGGAGAAGAACCTGGTGGCGGCGGCCGAAGAAATGCCGGCGGACAAGTACGGCTATAAGCCCACTCCTGCGCAGATGACCTTTGGGGAGATCGTGCTGCACGTCGCGCAGGACAACGACGAGGCGTGTCCTCCGATCGGGGGCGCGAAAGCCCCGGACCGGGCTAAGCTCACACCGACGGACGACAAGACCAAGCTCGTCGCGCGGCTGCGCGAGAGCTTCGCGTTCTGCGAGCAATCGGTCGCCCATCTCGATGATTCCAATCTCGCCGGCCCGGTCTCGGCCTTTGGGCAGCAGTGGACGCGGGCCGGCATGATGATGGAACGGGTCGATGACTGGTCCGACCACTACAGCCAGTTTGCGATCTATCTCCGGCTGAACAACTTGCTCCCGCCGACGGCGAAGCCCCGTTCCTAGCGGGGGGGCGTCTGGCCGCGACGGCTAGTGCGGTCGCACGAATGAGTGACCACCCGACCGAAACCTCGTGGCGACCGCTTCGATGAACCGAGTGGCCGCGACGGGACGGCTCCGGCCGGCCCGCCACGCGACAGCGATCTGGCGGACCGGTTTGCCGGGCCGAAGCCGGAGATACCGGCACCGCCCGGATCGGTCCGTGGCGGCCGCCATCTCCGGAACGAGGGAGAGCCCCAGGCCGAGCGCCACGAGCTCGGTGATGGTCGATAATTGTGTCGTGCGACAAACGACTCGGCTTGCGATGTGCCGAGTCGAGCAGAAATGCTGGACCTGACGGGCCAGGCAATGCATGTCCTCGAGTGCGACCGTCGGTTCGCCGCGCAGCTCTGATACACGCATTTCCGGCCGGCCGGCCGCCGGGTGCCCGGTTGGCAGCGCGACGAGCAACTCCTCCTCGCCGATCACCTCGACATCCAGCAAGTCATCGTCCAACGGCGTGCTGAGCAGGGCGCAGTCGATTTCGTTGTTCTCCAGGGCCTCGACCAACGCCTCGCTCAGATCCTCGCGGACCGACACAGGACAGTCGGGATACGCACGCCGAAGGGCACGCAGCGCGGGCGGAAGCACGTAGGGCGCGATCGTGGGGATCGCGCCGACGACGAGCGTGCCAGGGCCGTCCTCCGCCTCACGCCGCAGATTGGCTTCGGTCTCCCGAACCTCCGCCAGGATCCGTCGCGCCCGGGGGAGGAGCGCCCGGCCGGCGTCGGTGAGCGCCACACCGCGGCCAAGCCGGTCGAAAAGCATCGTACCCAGATGCTGCTCGAGCTTCTTGAGCTGCTGGCTCAACGACGGCTGCGCGATGAAACACCGCTCGGCCGCGCGGCTCACATTGCCGCACTCGGCCGTGGCTACAAAGTATCGGAGCTGATGCAGTTCCATAGGATACGTCTATGTGACGTGGAGGTAATCCATCTTGGCTAACTATACGACACCTCCCTATTCTCTGCCACATGAAGAAACCACCTGTTCTGACGACTGCTAACGGCGCTCCGATCGGCGTGCTGCAGGCACTGACCGCGGGCCCCCGCGGGCCGGCCCTGCTGCAGGACGTCCAGCTCATCGAGCAGATGCAGCACTTCAATCGCGAGCGGATCCCCGAACGGCCCGTGCACGCCAAGGGGTCGGGCGCGTACGGCACGTTTACCGTTACGCACGACGTCACGCGATACACCCACGCCAAGCTCTTCGAGCGCGTCGGCAAGACCACCGGCGTCTTTCTCCGCTTCTCGACGGTCGCTGGCGAGCGGGGCGCGGCCGACGCGGAGCGCGACGTGCGTGGGTTCGCGCTCAAGTTCTACACGGAGCAAGGCAACTGGGACCTGGTGGGCAACAACACGCCGGTCTTCTTCGTCCGCGATCCGTACAAGTTCCAGATGTTCATCCACACGCAGAAGCGCCACCCGCAGACGAACATGCGGGACATGGACATGCAGTGGGACTTCTGGTCGCTCTGTCCCGAATCGCTGCATCAGGTCACCATCCTCTTCTCGGATCGCGGCATTCCCGCGACCTACCGGCACATGCACGGGTTTGGCAGCCACACGTACTCGCTCGTGGACGGCCAGGGCAAACGCGTGTGGTGCAAGTTCCACTTCCGGTCGCTCCAAGGCATCGCGAACTTGCGCGACGAGGTCGCCGCGGATCTCATCGGCCAGGATCGCGAAAGTCACCAGCGCGACCTGTTCGATGCCATCGCGCGCGGGGAGTTTCCGCGCTGGCGCGTCTGCATTCAGGTCATGACCGAAGAGGCGGCCGAGAGCTTCCGCTGGAATCCGTTCGACCTGACCAAAGTCTGGCCGCACCGGGACTTCCCGCTGATCGACATCGGCGTGCTCAAGCTCGATCGGAATCCGGAGAACTACTTCGCGGAAGTCGAGCAGGCCGCGTTCAAGCCGAGCGCGTTCGTGCCCGGCATCGGGCCGAGCCCCGACCGGATGCTCCAGGCGCGCCTCGTGAGCTACGCGGACGCGCACCTGCACCGGCTCGGCGTCAACCACCACCAGGTGCCGGTCAACGCACCGGTGTCCCCGGCCGCGAACTTCATCCGCGATGGCGCGCTAACGAACGGCCACTATGGCGCACGACCCAACTACTGGCCGAACAGCGTCGCCGGCACGCCGGCGCCCGACCCGGCGTTCGCCGATCCAGCGTGGCAATTGGGCGCCGCCATCGCCGACCGATACGACTCGACCGTGGGCTATGACGACTTTACGCAAGCGGGCGATCTGTATCGGCTCCTCGATGAAGGAGAACGCGCCCGCCTCACGAAGCGCATCGCCATATCACTCGGTCAGGCCCGGCACGAGGTACAGCGTCGGCAACTCGGTCACTTCGTGCAGGCCGATGCGGACTACGGGCGGCGCGTAGCCGAGGGGCTTGGCCTCGTGTCCGAGTTGGCGGAATTGAGCGGCGCGGGCGCGCTGGCGGGTGTGCGATGATCGCCACCGCCACGCGGCGATTCCCCGCATCCGCGGAGCGCACACTAGCCGTGCTCGGACGTCTGCTCCGAAAGCGGCCGTATGCGGTCGAGTTCATCGACACGGTCGGGGGACATCCACTGGCGGGCGGGATACTTCGCCTCGCGCTCCCAGCCAGCACGGGTCTCACCGGCCCGGGTTCGTTCTGGACGTACCTTGGATCCGGATCGGGCACGCGCGAACTGTCGGTCGCACTCTCACCGCTAGGCGAGGAGGCGTGCGAGGTACGACTTACGGCCCGCACGCACGGCGAGCGCGTCTCACGTGGCGCTACATCGGAATTGGAGGGCGTCCTGACGGCGGTCGCGATCGCCGTTCTCGCCGACGCTGCGTTCGCCGCGATCTAGATTTTCCTGGCCTACGACGCCACCCAGTCCGGAGTTTCGCCGCTCGTCCCCTACTGCTGGAACAGCGCCCGGAACTCGGCCCGCATCCTCAGGCTCTCGAACATCGGGTCCTGCTGCAGGTCAGCCGGCAGGAATTGCCGCGGGATCGTCCGCAACCACGCCAGTGCCAGCTCCGCGTCCCCGTTCTGCATGCACGCCCGCGCCGCCGGCAACCCCACGTCGCGCGGACCCAACCCCTTCCCCTTCAACCGCTCGAACTGCGCGCACGCTGCCTCGTACTGCTTGTCGCCCAGCAATGCTTCCGCGTAGGAGAGACGCAGCCGCGCATCGTCCGGATGATCGTTGACGAGTTTCGCATACCCGGGCACCGCCGCCTTGGCATCACCCGACGCCACCTGCGCCGCCACCTCGGCCTCCGGCGCCCCATGACGCACCGCGTCCAGATACGGATGCGATACCGCCCCCTTCACCCACTGGATCGTCTCGTCGATCACCTGCCGCGTCGCCCCATCATCGTCCGTGACCTCGAACGCATGATGGCCGCCCGCATCGTTCACCAACGTCAGAGGCGCGTTCTGCGACACCGCCAGCGCCGCCAGTGCCACGATCGACCCGGGACCCGCTCCGTTGACCGATGGGCGATCCAGCCCCGCGCGCACATATAACATCGGGAGATCCCGGCGGAATTGTGTGATCGCCGCCGTCCCGTAGTACATCACCGCGGCGGCGATCGCGGTCTGATGCGGATCCTCGACGATCGGAAACGCCGTCGAGACGTTCGCCGACGCCGCATAGAGCGCCATTGCCGCCCGATCGATCTTGTAGTCGGCCGCGTGCGCCGTCAGATACGCCACCAGCTTCTGGAAGTCCTGCACCGCACTGTCCGGCCGCAAATCCGGGATGATCGCGACCAACCCCCTGTACGCCGCAATCCGCCCCCACCCGGCATACACCTCTGCGCTGCGCGGCAGCCCCGTCCCATTGAAGAAGATGAGAGCCGGTAATGCCTCCCCGGCCGGCCGGTACACGTCCATTCGCAGCTTCCCGGTATCGCCGGACGCGAACGCAATATCCTTGGTGATCGTCATGTTGCCCGGCGTTGGCGGCGGATAGAAGAAATGCGCGTCCTGCGCGGACACGGCCTCCAGGGCACCACACGCCAACGCCACCACCAGCGCTACGACACTCCACAACCCGCAATAGACTGGGCGAAAACGCGTCACGGGGCTCTCCGATGGAGGCAATCACCAAGGTCGCGCACGCGGGGCCTGACCCTTGCCCCGGCGCCCGAAAGCTAGTTGGCGATGGCCGCCGTCCGGAATGTCGTCCGCCTCATCCGTCCCGCAACGCCACGGCAACCCTCTCGCGAGTATTCGTGCCACATTCACGGACGGTATCTCATTCCGGTCCCGCCCGTCGCCTCCGGCTCTCTGTCCCTCCGGCCATGCTACTGTCTTCACACCAATCGCGACGTCGCCCTCTCGGCCGCGCGGCGACCCGGGTCCATGCGCTCAGGAGACCTGTCCCCGCCCTCGCGCCGATCGCCGCCGCGCTCGTTCTCGCGGCAGCGCTCCTGCTCGTGGCCGCGGCGGCGGCGCACGGGCAGCGCGGCCCACGAGACAGCGCAGCGTACGTCACACGGCTGGGCCAGGACACCATCGCCATCGAGCGCGTGATAGCGACGCGCGACTCGATCATCGGCGAGGTCGTCGACCGGTATCCCAAGACCGAGCGCTTCACCTATGCGGCGCGTCTCACGCCCGCCCACGAGATCGTGGGGTATACGATCGCCTTCTACCGTGCGCCGACAGCGGACGGAACAGTCAGCGCGAGCATGCACGTCGACTTCAGGAACGACACGGCGCACATGACCGTCTATCGCGGCGACAAATCGCAGAGCTCTACCGTCGCGGTGCCGGCCAGCGCGGTCCCAATGAACGAGCCATCGTACGGCATCCTCCAATCCGTCGTCGACCGGGCACTGGCTGCCCGCGGGAATCGCGTGGGCTACAGCGCGGTCTATCTCCCCGGTCTCCTGATGAAGGGATCAGCCGAAGCGGATGCGCGCGATGATACGGTCCGGATCGACACCAAGGACGACCCGGTCCGGGCAGTGGTCGACGGATACGGGCGCATCCAATCGCTCACCGATGTGGGCGGAACGATGCAGGCGATTGTCACTCGCATCCCGTGGCCGGACCTGGCGCGCTGGACCACCGGCTTCGTCGCCCGGGATGCCAACGGCGCATCGCTCGGCAACCTCTCTCCGCGCGGCACGGCGCGCGCGACTATCGGCGATGCCACGCTGACGGTGGACTATGGCCGGCCCATGAAGCGCGGCCGCGATGTGTTCGGCGGCGTCGTGCTCTGGGATCACGTCTGGCGCACCGGTGCGAACGCGGCCACGGGGTTCGTCACGGACAAGGACATCGTGCTCGGCGGCACACGGATACCCGCCGGCAGCTACACGCTGTTCTCCCTGCCCAGCCGCACGGGGTGGAAGCTCATCGTGAGCAAGCGGACCGGCGAATGGGGCACCGAGTACGATTCGGCCGCGGACTTCGCGCGCATCCCGATGCGGGTGTCGAGCGCGCCGCGCCCGGTGGAGCAATTCACGATCGGTATTGCGCCGGCCGGACCAGCGGCCGGGGTCATGACGTTCACGTGGGACACAACGGTCGGGACGCTGCCCGTCCGTCCGGCGAGTCGCAGCGGGTCCTGAACCGGCCGGAAGCCGGTCGTAATGACGGCCGGACACCGCGCGGACGCAGTATCGGATCAGGGTGCACCGCGGGCCTGCACGGCCGAATCGGCCGGTTTAGCCCGAACGTGCCATATTCTTGCTGCTGGCCAGCGTGAGCACTACCGGCTGCCGGCCGCGTCTCTCGCCTTCTGCCGCACGGTTCACATGAGCGCTGTTGCCGCCAAAACCCAGCCGCTTCACCTTCGTGCGCCGTTGCGACGGCCCGGCATCGCGCTGGTCGCTGCGATCGCTGCCGCCACGCTCGCGGCCATTCCCGCGACGGCCCGCGCCCAGTCCGCGACACCCCTGGACAGCTCCGGTTTTCTCATCCGCCTCGGCGCCGACACTCTGGCGGTCGAGCGCGTCGTGACGTACGCCGATTCGATTACGGGAGATTTCGTCACTCGCGCGCCGCACACGTCGCGGTTCATCTACACGGCCCGCACGACCCCGGCGCCCGATCGTGTCGTCACTGGGTACTCCGTGGCGCACTACCGGACGGGACTCACGAGCAGCCCGGTCGACGTGCGGGTGACCGCGGACTTTGCGTCGGATTCCGCGCACGTGATCGTCCAGCGCAAGGACAGCTCGCACGCGATGTCCTACGCGGCCCCGCGCACCACCGTGCCGCTGCTCCAGCCGGGATTCGGCCTGCATCAGATCCTGGTCACGCGCGCGCTTGCAGCGCACGGACACGCTATGCCGTTCGCCTGGGTGTATGTGCCCGATCAAGTCGACACCGGGTCGATCATGGTTGGCCCACGAGACGATACGGTCAGGATCACGACGCCGACGGACACGATTCGCGCGACCGTCGATGCCAAGGGTCGCGTGCTCGCCATGACCGATCCCGGCGGCACGCTGCAGGCAACCGTCACCCGTATTCCGTGGCCCGATCTCGATCGCTGGGCCAATGACTTCATGGACCGCGACGCCCATGGAAAGGCGCTCGGCATGCTCTCGACCCGAGACACCGTGCGCGCGACCGTGGGCGGCGCGACCCTGACCATCGACTACAGCCGGCCCTCGAAACGCGGCCGCGAGATCTTCGGCAACATCGTGCCCTGGAACACCGTGTGGCGCACCGGCGCCAACTGGGCGACGTCGCTCGTGACCAGCAAGGATCTCAGGATCGCCGGCACTGTCGTGCCCGCCGGGTCATATACGATCTTCACGATCCCGGCGCCCACCGGATGGACGCTCATCGTGAGTCGCAAGACCGGCGAATGGGGCACCGAGTACGATCCGTCGGCCGATCTGGTGCGGGTCCCGATGACGTCTTCGTCGTCGGCGCGGCCGGCCGAGCGATTCACCATCGCCGTGGTGCCGCGCGCACCCGGCAGCGCGCTCACGATGTCGTGGGACACCGTCACCGCGACAGTGCTGTTGCGATCAGCGGGGCCCTAGACCTGGCCGATGCCGCCGGTGAGGTCTGAGAGGAACGCGGCTGGGCGGCTGTCGTCGCCCGGCCAACTCGTCCCCGTGTAGATCGGAAATCGGCATCGGCACAGGCCCGGACCATCGCAACGCGCGGTCAATACGCGACGAGTGCCTCCACACGGCGGCCGCCGAGCGCGTCTCGGCCGTGCAGAAACGCCAGTTCGATCAGCACTGCGATGCCCGCCACACGAGCGCCAAGCCGCTCAGCCAGCGCCGCCGTCGCGGCCGCGGTCCCTCCGGTCGCGAGGACATCATCGACTATCAGGACGCGCGCGCCCGGCCCGCAGGCGTCGCGGTGAATCTCGAGGACGCCGCTCGCGTATTCCAGCGCGTACTCGATCCGCTCTGTTCTCCACGGCAGCTTGCCGGCTTTGCGCACCGGGACGAATCCCGCTCCCAGTCGCTGCGCCACGGGGGCGCCGAAGATGAATCCGCGCGCCTCGACCGCGACGACGTGCGTGATGCCTTCACCGGCGAAGGGTGCGGCGAGTGCGTCGGTGGACTGCGCAAACAGCCGCGCGTCGGCCAACAGCGGCGCCACATCCTTGAATACGATGCCGGGCGTCGGAAAATCGGGCACGTCGCGGATCGCCCTCCGCACCGCGGCGGTCAGCGAAGCGGACGAGGTGGAAGCCGGCTTGTCGCCCGCGCCGGACGGTTCACGCATGGAGGTCGTCATCATGGCCAGTGGATGTGTGCGATGGATCCGGCGAAGCGGTTCACGATCGGGGTAGCACACGAAATGGTGTCGTGGCCGGCGGATCGCCCGGGCCGGTCCCAAGCGGCTCGACGGCCGCCACCACGGCACTCGGCGGTCCGCGCCTCACGGCCGCGAGGAGCGCCTCTCGAGCGTCCTGCGGGCCGTCGGCTGCCACCTCAACGCTCCCGTCGGGCCGGTTTCTGACCCAGCCCGCAAGGCCGAGCCGCTCCGCCTCCGCCCGGATGTACCAGCGGAATCCTACGCCCTGAACTCGGCCGGTGACTCGCAAGTGGAGGGGCGCCACGCCGCCAAACTTAGTGCCGTACCCCCAGGAGTGCTGCGAGCGCAGCGGCGAGATAGCCAGCGTACGCCGCTTCCTCATCGAGGCCCTCGGGTATCTCGCCGCTCACCACGAGATGCCCCGCCCGGATCTTCGCCGCGACGGTCTCGAGCGCGCCTGCGACTGCGCGTGCTCCCGCCAGGTCCGGCACGGCGGGCACTGATCGTGGCGTCGATATCGGTACGAACACGGGGGTCGGAGACCGCACGGGCGTCGGCCGGCTCACGTTTCGCGGCGGCACCGGCGAGGTCCCCAACGGGGTGATCGGGCGGGGCGGAACGATCGCCGCGAAGTGCGTCGGCGTCGGACTCCGCGGATTGCCGGGATTGCCGAATGGCGGGACCGGCGGGTACTCGGACACCGGCGGCGGTGCGACGGGGACGCCAAGTGGGGGCGTCACCGACCGGATCGGGCCGGGCGTAGCGCCCCAGGGCCGGCTGAATCCGGGCGGTGACCACGGCTCTATCGGCGTCGGGCGTTGCGCCGTGTAAGGTGTATCGGCAAAATCATTTATACGGCCTGACATCATGTTGTGGCTGATGTCCGGATCGTCGTCGAACGGTGACGGCGGCGCGGGCGTGCTCGGATCCTCGCCATCCGCGGGCGGGTCGGCCGCAAAGAGGCGGACGGCCTCGCGATCGATCTTCCGGTCGCGCGCTGCGTCTTCATCCTCGGCGGCGTTCGCGACGGCGCTGACGATCACGTCCACCAGCGCCTGCCGCTCGCGCTCGATCTCCTGCGGCGACGGCGTGGCGTCCTCTTCGGGTGCGTCGGCGTTCTCCTGGCGTGGCATCGGCGGCATCGCCGCCGCGAGATACGCCGGCGGATCGATCGAGAAGTAGGGCGCCGGGGGTAAATCGCTCTCGTTCATGCCAGCGGCGACCACATTCTCCGTGATGGATTCGGCGTTCGGCGTTTCGTCCGCTGCGCCGGACTCCGCGGGCATCACGTACGCGTCGATCGACGGGATCGCCTCGTCGGCGGGGTCAGCGATACGTTCAAGCTCCGGTTGAGGCCCCGGTGGCACAGGTGCCGCGTACGCCCGCGGCGCTCTCCGCAGCTCGACCGTAATGGAGGCCGGATCGTCGCTGAAGCCCTCGGGGCCGACGGGCGACGACAGCGGCGAGTTGACCGGCGCGAAGTAGTGCTCTCCCTCGTCCGGGATGGCGCGCGTCGTATGCTTGGCAGTCACCGACGCCATCAGAGCGGCGTCGTCGATCGCGGCCTGCATGACGGGGGTCGCAGTGCGCCGGGGCGATACCGGTGGCGCGACATACGGCCGCACCAGAGGTCCGGGCTGCAGGGACGCTCCAGGGCGCGGCCCGCCCTGCTGGATTGGCGGCATGAACGGGGGAATGGTCACGCGGCCACTCACCGGCCCAGAGGCGCGAAGCGGCGGACGCGCCGGCGCCGGTGGTGCGGGCCCGCGGAAAGGAGGCGTTTTTGCCGGAGCGGGATGCTGCGGGTACCCGTCCCTGCCCTCGTCCTTGGTGTCCGGCATCAGTCTCCCGCGCCCGCGACGGTTCGGTAGGTAGGCAATCGCCAGTCGATGGCGCGGGCCGGCGGTGTACTGGGAGAGACGCGAATCCGTCCCGCTATTCGGACCAGCCGTAAGCGCCTACCAGCGGGACGAACCGTACGGGGGTGATGTCACGCCGTACCAGCGTGTCGCCGCGCCGGGTGGCCACGGTGAGCATCTGGTCCTCACGCCCGCCCAGCGGAATGAGAATCCGGCCGCCTTCGGCGAGCTGCTCGAAGAGTGGACGCGGCACGTCCTGGGCCGCGGCGCTGACCAGGATCGCGTCGTACGGTGCATACTCCCGCCATCCAAACGTGCCGTCGCCAAGGAGCAGCGAGATGTTGCGGGCGTCGACGCGCCGGATCACGTCCCGCGCACGGTCGAGGAGCTCGCGCACGCGCTCGATAGAAAAGACCTGCTCGACGAGATGCGAGAGCAGCACGGTCTGGTACCCGGATCCGGTGCCGATCTCCAGCGCACGCTCGTGCCCCGTCAGCCGCAGCTCGGCGAGATAGCGCGCATGGACCGACGGCTGCGAGATCGTCTGGCCGCTGCCAATCGGCAGCGCGGCATCTTCGTAGGCCCGGTGCTGGATCGCCTGCGGCACGAACAGGTGGCGCGGCGTCAGATCGACCGCTCGCAGCACCGAGAGGTCGGTGATCCCCCGCTCGCGCAGCGTGTCGAGGAGCCGCCTCCGCGGCCCTCGCAGCTCGGGCTCCGCCGGCCCGCCGCCCGGCGGACCGGCGCCGCCTAGGCTTTCCGCCACCAACTCCCCGCCGTTGCCAGCATGTCGAAGTGCGTCAGGTCGAGATGCAGCGGGGTCACCGAGATGTAGCCCTCCTCGACCGCCCGGAAGTCGCAATCCGGCCCGCCCGACCAGGCGATCGTGCCGCCGCCGATCCAGTAGATCTCCTTGTCCCACGGATCGCGCATCCGCTTGAGCGAATCGGAAAAGACCCGGCGGCCAAGACGCGTGAGCCGCACACCCCTGATCGCCGAACCCGGGACCGCCGGCAGATTGATGTTGAAGACGGTGTTGGCCGGGACGTCGCGCAGTGACACGAAATGTCTGAGCAGGTCCGTGATCGCGCTCACTTGCTCGTCCACGAGATGCATGTCGGTCCCATGCTCGCGGCTCGCGAACGACAGCGCGATCGATGGAATGCCCAGGGCGATTCCCTCCATGGCCGCCGCAACCGTCCCCGAGTAGAGGACGTCTTCGCCCATGTTGTGGCCGTGATTGATGCCGCTGAACACGAAGTCTGGGCGCTCCGGCATCAGCGCCTGCACTGCCAGCATCACGCAATCGGTCGGCGTGCCATCGACCTGGGTGCGCCCGTCCGCACGCCGCTTCGCCCGGAGCGGATGGTGCATCGTGAGTGCGTGGCTGGCCGCGCTCTGCTCCCGGTCCGGCGCCACGACACACACGTCGCCCAGGGGCTCGGCGGCGCGCACGAGGCAGTCGAGGCCGTGGGCCATCACGCCATCGTCGTTGGTGCAGAGGAATCGCAGCCGCCGGGCGGTGCCAGGGACGCTCACTTGGCTGGCGCGCTCGCAGCCGCCAGCATGGCGAACGGCAGCCGCCGGCAGATCGTCCGGACAACGCGCGCGGCGTCGCGCAGCTCCCGGAAATGACTCGGCGCGCCGTAGATGGTCGGCACGGGGACGCAGGCGATCCGAAAGCCCTCGCGCGCGGCCTGAATCAGAAAGTCCGTCTCGTATTCGTACCGGTCGCCGGCGGGCGCTACGCGCGCCAGTACGCCGGCCTGGAGGGCCCGATAGCCGGACTGGCTGTCCGCCAGCCGCAGCCCCGCACATGCGCTGACGGCCGCGGCCGATACGGCATTGCTGACGCGCCGGTGAATCGGCATCGCCGACCCGCGCCGCTCGCGCGCACCGATGACGACGTCCGCGCGAGCCAGGGCGGCGAGGAGGCGTGGCGCGCACGCCGGGTCATGCTGGCCGTCCGCGTCGATGGTGAGGATCTGCGTGGCGCCGGCGCGCAGCGCAGCCGCGAACCCGGCCCGCAGCGCCGCGCCCTTGCCCCGGTTTCGCGAGAAATGCACCGGACAATCCGCCCACCGATCGGCCGCCGCGTCCGTGTCATCACGCGATCCGTCGTTCACGACGACAGTCAGCACGTGCGGCACGGCGGCACGAAGGCCGCGAATCACGGAGCCCAGCGTGCGTGCCGCGTCGTAGGCCGGGATCACGCACGCCACCAGTTGCACGTCAGCGGGCTCCGGGGTCGGGTTTGGCGCCGGGGCCGGCCAGCGTGTGTACGAGCGTCGCCAGCTCACGCTCCATCGACTCGAGCGTTTCGTGATCCAGGGCGGCTCGCGACACGCCGCGGATGGCGCCGGCCTTGCGGTGCTCGTCGACTTTCCGGCGCGCGCCTTCGATCGTGTACTTCTCGGTGTACAGCAGGTGCTTCACGAGCAGAATCAGCTCGACTTCGCGCCGCTGGTACACGCGGTTGCCGGACCGGTTCTTGGCGGGGCTCAGGAACTTGAACTGGGTCTCCCAATAGCGGAGGACGTGCGGTTTGAGTTCGGTCAGCGTACACACGTCGCCGATCGAGAAAAACTGGCGTACCGGTTCATCACGCATCGTGCCTCCACGCATCGCACCTCCCGCCCGCGCGGGCACCGCCGGACCGCCGCGCGTACGCCGGGCCCGGCGGCCGGCGCCGCTCAATCGGACTCCGCACGGAGCTCACGCTCCATCAGGTCGCCGATCGCCGTTCGTGCAGGGCGCCCCTCGAACAGCACCCGGTTCACGGCCCGCACGATCGGCATCTCGACGCCTGCCCGCCCCGCGAGCGCCAGCGCGCTTCGCGCCGTCACCACGCCCTCGGCGACTGTCTCCCGCCCCGCGAGGACCTCTGACAGCGTCTGGCCGCGGCCAATGGCTTCACCCACGGCGCGATTGCGGCTCAGCGCCCCGGTACAGGTCAGCACCAGATCACCGAGCCCGGCGAGCCCAGCGAAGGTGGACGCACGCGCCCCGAGCGCGACCCCGAGCCGCGTCATCTCCGCAAGACCGCGCGTGACCAGCGCCGCCCGCGAGTTGGCGCCGAGTCCCAGGCCATCCGAGACACCGGTGGCGACGGCCATGACGTTCTTGAGCGCACCTCCGAGCTCGACTCCCAGCACGTCCGGGTGCGTGTACACGCGAAACTCGTGCGATGCCAGCACTCGCTGCACGAGCTGCGCGGCTTTGGGCACGGTGGACGCTGCCACGACGGCCGTCGGCTGCCGCGCCGCCACCTCCGACGCGAAACTCGGACCCGAGAGTGCCACGACAGGATAGCTGCCGCGCGTCGCACCGCGCACGACCTGGGTCATCACTTCCAGGCTGCCCGGCTCGATGCCCTTCGTCGCGACGGCCAGCGTCGCCCCGGGTCCGATGACCGGCAGGGAGAGCGTGGCCACGGATCGCAGATGCTCGGACGGCGTCGCGAACATCACGAGCTCGGCGCCTCGCACGACGTCGGCCAGCGCGGTCGATGCCGCAAGCGCCGACGACAGCGCGACTCCCGCCAGGAATCGCCTGTTCTCGTGGCGGCTCGTGATCGACTCGGCGACGTCCGTCTCCCGCGCCCACAGCCGCACGGGGTGCCCGTTCCGGGCGAGTAGATCCGCCAGCGCCGTCCCCCAGGCTCCTGCCCCGACGACGGCGACCGAGGTCATCGAACGCCTGGCGCTCCGGCGATCTGGATGCTGTCGGGCGCTCCCCGCCCGCGGCCCGGCTTACCCCAGGTCTTGGGCTCCTCGCCGTGCCGGAGCCGCTCGATGTTGCCGCGATGCGTCCACCAGACGAAGGCGGCCGTCACGAGCGACATCCAGAACACGGCGTGGGGGCCGCGGAAGATGAGCACGGTCACGGGCAGCGCGGTCGCTGCCGAGAGCGACGCGACGGACACGTACCGGGTCGCGACGAACACCCCGACCCAAATGAGCGTGGCGATCGCGGTCGGCAGGAGCGTCAGCGCGAAGAACACGCCAGCCGCGGTCGCGACACCCTTTCCACCCCGCCGCCACAGGAAGAACACGGGACGCACATGACCGAGGATCGCCGCGACCCCGTACGCGATCGACCACCATTCGCTGTTGGGACCATGCGCGGGCAGCAGCAACACCGGCAGCGCACCCTTTGCGGCGTCGAGCAGAAACACCACGAACGCGGCCGGGAGGCCCAGCACCCGGAAGACGTTGGTCGCTCCGAGATTGCCGGAGCCCTGTCGGCGGAGATCGACTCCGCCGAACGCGCGGCCCGCCAGATACGCGAATGGGAGCGACCCGGAGAGGTACGCGATCAGCACCGCCACGTATGGATTCATTTAGGCTGCGGCCTTCCCGCTCTTACGGCGCATGACGACTCGCAGGGGGTTGCCGGTCCATCCCCACGCGGCGCGAAATCCGTTATGCAGATACCGAACGTAGTGTTCCTGCACCAGATCGGGATGATTCCCGAAGACGGCGATCGTCGGTGGTGCGACTTCGACCTGCGTGGCGTAATTGAGGCGGACATCGAGTCCCGCCGCCTGTGGCGGCTGGCGCCGGGCCAGCAATTCCTCCAGGGTCGCGTTCACCTGCGACGTCGGAATCCGCTTCTGCCGCTCGGCGGCGACTTCCGTGATGATGTCCAGAACCCGCGTCACTCGCTGCCCGGTGAGCGCCGACGTGAACACGAAGGGCACGAAGGCGAGGAACGGGGCCTTTTCCACGCACGCCTTCTCGAACTTCGCCGCCGTCTTGTCGTCCTTGTCCTTGAGATCCCATTTGTTCACCGCCACGATCAGTCCCCGGCCGGACTCCCAGGCCAGGGCCGCGATCTTGAGATCTTGTCCCTCGAGACCCGTCACGGCATCCACGACCAATATGCAGACGTCCGCGCGTTCGATGGCCTGGCGGGACCGCAGGGCGGCGTAGAACTCGATTCCATCGCTGATCTTCGACTGGCGCCTGAGCCCAGCGGTATCCACGAAGATCAGCTCTCGGCCATGATAGGTGAGCGGCGTATCGATCGCGTCACGGGTCGTGCCGGCGAGATCGGACACCACGAGCCGGTCGTCGCCCAGCAGACGGTTTACGAACGACGACTTGCCGACGTTGGGGCGGCCGACGACCGCGACGCGGAGGGCTTGCGATTCTTCGGCCGGTGCATGCGGCAGGTGGGCGATGATCGCATCCAGGAGATCGCCGGAGCTCTTGCCGTTGGTCGCGGACACCGGCCACGGGTCGCCCGCCCCCAGCTCGTAGAACTCGAAGTGATCCGTCGAGGATGGATCATCGACTTTGTTCGCGACCAGGAGCCAGGGCTTCCGGGAGTCCCGCAGGATTTCCAGAATCCGGGCGTCGCTCGGATGCAGGCCGGTCTGTGCATCCACGACGAACAGCAACAGGTCGGCTTCGCCAATCGCCTCGAGCACCTGGCGCCGGATCTCGCGGTCCATCGGCAGTTGCGAGTCCTCCGTGAGCCCGCCCGTGTCGACCAGCCAAAACGCGTGACCCGACCATTCGGCGCGCGTGAAATGCCGGTCTCTCGTGGTGCCCGGCTCATCGCTCACGATCGCCGTCGTAGTCTGGCCGCGGCCACCGATCAGCCGGTTGAAGAGCGCGGACTTCCCCACATTCGGGCGGCCCACGATCGCGACGGTGGGGATCTTCACCGGACCGGCTCCCGGAGGACGTCGATGAAGTCATAGGACGGCAGGACCGTCATCGGCAGCTCGTCACGCACGTCGTCGAAGAGGCGGTCATCGAGGAACTGTCCACGCTCGTTGATGCACTCGGCCGGCACCATCGCGAGGTCGAGATCGACGCGGCCGGCCAGCGCGTTTCGGATGTCGGCGCTCGTGAGAAGTCCCGCGGTCGTCGTGGTCGGGCCGAACAGCGAATTGACGACGGGAAGCAGATCGAACGTCGCCCCGGTGGCGTCGCGCAGTGCGTCGAGCAACGGCGGCATGAGCGGCGCCATCGCCGTGCCCGTCACCACGCCGATGCGCCGCCCGTCGTGGCGCGCCAGCGCCGGCAGGCCTTCGCCAACTCGCTGCCGCAGCATCGTCACCGACCCGACGCCGTTCTCGATCTGCGCAAACTCGCCGTAATACGGTGCATCGGGGAGCGGGACATCGGCCAGCAGATAGAGCTCGTCCGATCCGAAGACCCACGGCTGGTTTCGCTCGGCCTGCGCACGGGCGGCCCAACGGCTCGTGACCGACAAGAGTCCGCGCGCCGCCTCCCGATCCATCGCCCGCCCCGTGTAGAGATGCGAGAACTGCGTGAGCCCCACGGGAACGATCGCCGCGGTGAGAACGGCGTCGCCGAGCGCCCACAAGTCGGACAACGATTGCTCGAGAACGACGCCGTCGTTGATGCCCGGCACGATCACCATCTGGCAGTGGAACTGGATACCACCCGCGGCCAGCGTCGTCAGTTGGCCGATCACATCCGGTACCTTGGGATTGTTGAGCAGCACACGCCGCACATCGTGCGGTGTCGCATGCACCGAGACGTAAAGCGGCGAGAGACGATACTCCAGGATCCGGCGCACGTCCCGTTCGCGCACGTTGGAAAGCGTGGCGAAATTGCCGTACGCGAACGACAGCCGGTAATCATCGTCGCGCAGATACAACGGCGCGCGGAGACCCGGCGGAAGTCCCTCGATGAAGCAGAACTCGCAGCGGTTCGCGCATTGGCGGACGGTCGGCGGTTCGAGCTCCACGCCCATGGAGTCGCCTTCCCCGCGCTCCACTTCATAGACGACGTGCTCGCCATCGGGCTGGCGCGCCTCGATGACGAGATCCTCGTCGGCGCTCAGGAACTCCCAGTCGAGAAAATCCGCGATCCGGCGGCCGTTGATGGACAACAGCTCGGTGCCACGCTCCATGCCGAGCGCGGCGGCGATGCCGCCACGCTCGACTCGCGCAACCCGGACTGAGGCCACCATACCGCCGGCTCCCGTCGTCGCCGGCCTACTCGACCGGCAGGTACTTGTACGCAATCACTCCCGGCACCGTCGCCGAAACGTCGAACGGCTGCGACGCGCCCCCGGCTACGGTCAGGGGCGGGACATCCTGCGACCCCAGCACCTTGCCGGTCACGTCGAGGAACTGGAATTTGATGTTGTAGGTCTTCGATGCCGTCGTCAGGTTCTGGATCTTGCCCGAGATCTGCATCTTGTCGCCGTCGTGCAGGACGCGCGAGACAGAGACCTGCGATGTCGGGTGCTTCCACTTGGTGAGCGCCGCGACGAGCGAATCACGATCCGCCTTCTGCGCGGCACCTGCCTCGGCCTTGGCGCGAATCTGATAGGCACCCGCCAGCAGCCGGTAGTTGTCGCTGTCCGCAGGGTCCACATCCACGAGGCGCCGGACTGCCGGGAACAGCTTGTCGAGCTGGCCGGCGTTGAAGTACTCGTTGCTCACGTACACGAGGGCCTGGTTGTAGAACGGGTTCTTCACCAGCCCCGCCTCGAACAGCTTCAGCGCATCACTCTGGCGATTGGCTCTCGCGGCCGCAACCGCACTCTGGAACATCTGGATGTCCGTATACTTCTGCGGGTTCGCGAGCATGTCAGTGTACAACTGGCCCGCTGCCGCCGTATCACCCGACGACTGCAGGGCATTGGTCAGTCCGGCCTGGCCGTTCGGATCGCCGGGGTTCGCCGCGACATAGTCCTTCCACAACTGCACGGCACTGTCCGACTTGGCCTTCTTGCTCGAACCCGTGTCCGCGTCGGCGAGCGACGTCGTCACCACCGCGAGATTGTACATGGCGCCGACTTTCAGCTTCTTGTACAGCGTGTCGTTCCCAGCCACCGCGATGACCTGGCGATAGTCCTGCTGTGCGGTTGCGTAGTCCGCCTTCTTGACCGCCACGCCCGCCAGCACGTTGTAGACGTAGGGACTCTTCTTGTAGATCAACAACGCGCGCTGCGCGGTCGCGTTGGCCGAGTCCATGAGACCGGCGTTCAGCGCGCCAATCGAGGCGTTCACCAGCGGGACATACGCCTGCTGCCGCACCGCCGATGCCTGTGATGCGCACTCGGGATGCGTCGTTTCGAGGAGCGTCAGAATGGTGTCCGCGGTCGCCAGCACGTCGATCGTGCCCGCGGGGTTGTCCTTGAACCCGTAGGTGCTGCGCGGGCCAACCAGGGGTGTCGCCGGCTCCGCCGCGAACAGGACGAGCGCCTCGCCGAGCAGGTAGTCGCGCCCAATGTCCTTGTTGCGATCGTAGTTGCCGCCCAGGGTGCCGACGGCCTGCCGCAACGTCTTGCTGCGGTCCTCGACTGACGTCTTCGGGTCGGTCGCCCGCGCAAGAAACAGTCGTCCGCTCAGGGCCTCGGCGCCGTTGTCATTGTCGACCGCGCACACGGGACCCGAGTTCTTGTCCCCTTTCTTCTGTGCCGAGGCGACCGGAGCGGCGACCACACTCGTGCTGGCGCACAGCACGATGAAGGCCATGCGGAAGCGGGATAAGCCGGAAGCGGTCATGCCTGACTCCTGACGGGTTCGGGTGATCATGAGTGGCCGTGTGGGCGATCGTGTTGGTGATCGTGGCCGGTTCGTGGGTCGTGCTCGTGATCCTGATTGCGGTCGTGCGAGTGGTCCTGCAAGTGGTCGTGATCGTGGTGCGAATGGACGTCGGGGCCTTCAGGCCGGCTTTGGCGCGCGTGTTCCTGCCCCCCGCCTGGAGGGGTATTACGCCCGGCCGGCACCGCGTCCGGCTCGAAGCGCCTCGCCTGAACCGCCTCGGCCGTGAGCGCAAATATATCGCCAGCCGATCGGCCTGTCGCCTGAGCGGCCCGCAAAACGTCGTCGAATTCGGGTTTGGCACGTGTCTCGCCATTTGGGAGCGTGGTCTCTTTTACCGCGATGCGGTGCCCGAGCACCACGACCGAGCGAAGGCGCCTCGGAAGCACCCGCCGCTCCAGAAACTGTCTCCGGACGCCGATCGTCGTCGTCGCGGCCAGCAGGAGCTCTTCGAGGCGCGCGGCATCGGCTGGCCGGGCCAATACCTCGATCCGGGTGCCGAGCCGCCCCTTCTTCATGGTGGTCGCGAGGAGCACCACGTCCAGCGCCCCGGAGTGCCGCAAGGCATCCGCGGCCGCGGCGACGTACTCCGGGAGCATGTCGTCGATGTCGGCCGCGAGCGAGACGATGGTCTCATGGGTGTCCGGGCCGTCGGGACCTGCGCCCGCATGGGGACCGACCGGGTCCGCTATGATGAGACGGAGGGCGTTTGCGCGCCCGCGAAACGACTTCGTACCGGCACCCATTCCGCTCCGCCGCAGTATGTAGCCGGAGGGCGGCGGCCCGGACGACAACACCCGGACCAGCGCTGCGCCCGTCGGCGTCACCAGCTCGCCCGAGCCAGCGGGGCCCGGTTGCACCACCTGCCCTTCGAGGAGCTTGAGCGTCGCCGGCGCGGGCACCGGGAGCGTCCCGTGGGCCGATTCGACGGTCCCGTCGCCGAGGGCGATCGGCCCGCAATACACCGTGTCCACGCCAAGGAGCGCGAAGCCCCAGATCGACCCCACGACGTCGAGAATTGCATCGACGGCGCCCACCTCGTGCAGATGGACCGCCTCGGGCCGTACCCCGTGCATCTCGCCCTCGACCATCGCGATCGCCATGAATGCCGCATCAGCGCGGTTGCGGACCGCGGGCGGTGCGTCACTGCGCGCGACGATCGAGCGGATCTCGCTCAGGTGCCGTCCGTGAGGCTGCGGCGGAATCTCGAAATCGACTTTCTTGCAGGCCAGGTCGCCGCGAATCACATCGCGGATCTCGACGGCGACGCCGTCGAGCCCCAACCGGGCCGGCAACGCGTGGAGCCACGCTGGGTCGAGACCACAGTCGATCAGCGCACCGAGCGTCATGTCGCCCGCGATTCCGCTGAACGGATCCAGGATGCCGATGGTCATGATCCCGCCGTGGGCGAAGTGGCCTGCAGTGCCGCCAGAAGGCGCTCGGCAGATGCCTGCGACCATCCGGGGAGCGCGATGATCTGCTCCGGTGAAGCGTCTCGCACGCCCTGGATGCTCCCGAAGGCCGCGAGCAACTGGCGGCGCTTGATCGGCCCGATACCGGGAATCCGGAGCAGCTCCGACGTCACGGTGCGCACGGCCCTCCGCTTTCGCTGGAAAGTCACCGCGAACCGGTGGGCCTCGTCGCGCGCCTGTTGCAGCAGCCGGAGTGCAGGCGACCGGCGCGAGAGCCGCACCGGGTCCGGCCGGCCCACGACGAAGATCTCCTCGTCCCGCTTCGCGAGGCTGATGAGTGGCACCGTCGCCAACCCCAGTGCCTCGAGCGCATCACGCGCCGCACCGAGCTGCCCTTTGCCGCCATCGACGACGACCAGATCCGGCAATGGCTTGGATTCGTCGACCCGGCGGCGGAAGAAGCGCGTGACGACTTCGCCCATCGACGCGAAATCGTCGATGCCCTCCACGGTCGCGATCTTGAACTTCCGGTATTCGGCTCGCTTCGGGCGGCCGTTCTCGAACCACACCGCCGAGGCGACGGTGTCGGTGCCCTGGGCGTGCGAGATGTCGAAGCACACGAACGCCCGCGGGACACGCTGCAGCCCCAGTTCCCGCTGCAATTCATACACGGGATCGGCGGCCCGCTCGTCGGTCTCCGACGCGGCCAGCCGAAACTCTTCCAGCAGGTGCCGGGCATTCTGCTGGGCGAGTTCGATCAGGTCGCGCTTCGGTCCTCGCGATGGTACGAGCACTCGCGTCCCGGGGATCGACTCCTGCAACGCCTCCCGGTCCTCGAAGTCGAATGGGACGAGCAACTCGCCCGCTCGCTCGGCGGCTCCTACATACGTCCGGGCCAGACAGGCCGAGAGGACGGTGGCATCCGGTTCCTCCGCGACGTTCTCGAGCAGGCGGTGGTCCCGCGCGAGCATCTTGCCGCCGCGGATACGAAGGATCGCGACGCACGCGTCGTCGCCGTCCCGCGCGTACCCGACGACGTCGCGGTCGCCGCCCTCCACCTCCAGCACGATCGTCGGCTCCTCGAGTTCCTCGAGTTTGATCAGTGCGTCGCGCAGCTCCGCCGCCCGCTCGAAGTCGAGCCGCTCCGCGGCCGCATCCATCCGAGCCCGCACTTGCGCGGTGACGTCGCCGGTCCGGCCCTCGAGCATCTCGATCACTTCGCCGATCATCGCGGCGTAGTCGGCCTGGCTCTGCGCGAGGATGCACGGCGCCTTGCACCGCTTGATGTAATAGTCGAGGCACGGCCGCTCCGGCATCTCCGCCGGCATGTCGTAGCGGCACGAGCGCACGGTGAAGAGCTGCTTCACGACATTGAGCGCACGACGCATCGCGCCCACATCGGTGTACGGACCGAAATACCGCGCGCCGTCGTTCTGGAGCCGCCGCGTGACGAACACCCGCGGAAATGGCTCCTGCGTGGTGACTTTGATATACGGGTACGACTTGTCGTCGCGGAGCGCGATGTTGAACCGCGGACGGTACTCCTTGATGAGATTGGCCTCGAGGATCAGAGCATGCGCCTCCGTCGGTACCACGATCGTATCGACGTCGGCCACCTGGCGGAGCATGAACTCCGTCTTCACCCCAATGGGGCCGTCGCCGGCGAAATAGCTGCGGACCCGCGATCGCAGCCGCTTGGCCTTGCCGACGTACAACACCCGTCCCTCGGCGTCCTTCCACAGGTAGACGCCAGGGGACTCCGGGAGGTGGGGAATCTTGGCTGCCGCCGCGGCCGGAACTGCAAGCATGATATAGAATTATACCGCGCCGGGCGGGGTGGCGCCGGTCGCGAACGGCGTCCGTGCGGGGCTGGCCGCGGTCAGCGCCGGGTCCAGCGCCGGACCGCCTGCACCAGCGCCCCGAGCTCCGGCACTCTCAGGGCTGCGGTCAGCGCGAGATACAGGAGGCCGTAGAGGGGCAAGACGAGCGCCGCGCGCAGGATCGGGTGGCCGATCGCCAGAACACGCTCAGCCCCGTATGCGGCCGCGGCCGCGACCACCGCCGCGCCCCAGAGTGACGCTACGAGCCGCGCCGGGACGCCTGTCGATCCGACCCGGGCCGCGAGCGACCGGCGAAGCAGCGTGAACTCCACCCACCCCGCCATACCGGCTGATGCGGTCAACCCCGCCATCCCCCAGCGCGGATCGACTCCGAGAAGGCGCGGGAGCGGCAGCGCGCTCAGATAGCCGAGTCCGGTGGTGAGCGCGACACGCAGCACCGCGAACCGCAGCGGGGTCCTCGTGTCTCGCAGAGCGTAGTACGCCGACGAGTACAACCGGCCCAGTGTCGAGGCCAGCATGCCGACCGCGGACCCGGCGAGGATCGCCCAGACCCAGAGTGCATCGGTTGCCGTGAACCGCCCCGTGCGATAGATGGCCGCGGCAATCACGTTGCCCAGCGCGAGGAATGCCATGGCCGACGGCACGATGAAAAAAGCGATCCGCCGGAGTCCATCGTTGAGCCGCGCGCGCAGCGTGGACGCGGCGTCGTCCGCTTCCCCGATCATCCCCGACATGGCGGGCAGCTCGGCAGCGGAGATGGCCATGCCGAACAGGCTCACAGGCAGCAGCGAGAGATTCTGCGCATAGCCGAGCAGCGCAACCGAGCCAACCGGCAACCAACTCGCGAGAAACTGATCGACGTAGGCGCTGAGTTGCACCACACCCCGTGTCACGAATACCGGCCCGAAGTTGCGCGCGACGGTGCGGACCTCGGGAGATCCGGTTCGCGGAGAGAGCGGCACGCGATGCGTGAGCCGGAGCACCGCCGGAAGCTGCACCGCAAACATGACGGTGCTGGCCACCACCGACCCCCATGCGTACGTCACGGCCAGCTGGTCGACGCTCTGGTGTCCGCCGAACGCGATCAGGGTCCCGATGAGCACCGCGTTCCAGGCGACGGGCGCCGAATACGACAGCAGGAACCGGCCATGGCTGTTGAGCACACCGAGGCACCACGCCGACAGCACGAGCATGCCCGCGCCCGGGAAGAAAATCCGGACGAGCACGATGGTGAGGGCGCGCCGGTCTCCGGAGAATCCCGGCGCGATCAGATCGATGATCAGCGGGGTCGCGAGCACGCCGGCCAGCACCAGCACCGACACGCCCATCGCCAGCAGGGACGCGACGGCTCCCGCGACACGGCGCGCCTCCTCCCGGTCACCTCGCGCGAGCAGCCGCGCGTAGACGGGGATGAAGGACGCCGACAGCGCGCCTTCGCCGAAGAGATTCTGCAGCAGGTTGGGTATCCGGAACGCGGCGCGCACCGCGTCGGCGGCTTCCGCGCTCCCGAAGTAGTGGGCCAGCACGCGCTCGCGCACCAAGCCCGCTACGCGGCTGAGCAGGATGCCGGCGGCCACGAGCGACGCGGCGCGGCCTCCCCCGCCCCGGTTGTCGCGGGCAGCATCCGGTGCTGCCGCGCCGCCCGTGGTGGGTGCTATCGGATCGCCGATGACCCGCCTCCCACCAACGCGATCGCGTGGCGCGCCGCCTCGACACGCATGGACTCGACCAGTGCCGGTCCGCCCCGCGCCAGAAACGGGATGAAGTTCAGCACGCGTTCCTGGGGCATGCCGTTCGGACGCAGCGCCCCGCGCACCGTCGCGACATCGGTCATCACCGCAGCCGCGGCGTGTTTCGCCGCAGCGAGATAGCGACGCTCCAGGTGGGCGACCCGATGGCGGAGGTGCACGCGCGCGCCCTCGATCGCGGCGCCGGACACGAGACCCGCCGGATCCGCGGCCGCCACATCATCGATGCCGATGTCCACCGCCGCACGAAGCGCGGCGAGCGCATCGCGGATCGCGGCGGGCAGCGCCGCGCGCGCGAGGCGTCCCTCAGGGCCGTGTGCGTCCCGCAGTGCGTGCTCGGTGATGCCGTGGCGCTCCATCAGCGCCGCGATCGCCGGCTCGAGCAGGCTGCATGACCAGCGCGGCACCGCCAGCGGTGCGGGTAGGCCGAGGGCGCCGGCAACAGCGCTCGTCTGGGCAAAGTAGGCGATCTCGCCGGGACCACCCAGATAGGCGATGGTCGGCAGGATGCTCCGCTCGACGACGGGCCGAAGCAGCACGTTGCCGCTCAGCGTCGCCCCCGGCGCGCGTGTCGCCGCGTCGGCCGCGCGTTTGAGCGGGATCCGCGTCTTGCGCGCGCCGGCCGGCGGCTCGCCATCGGACGCGGCGCCACCCGTGCCGTCCGGGGCCTGGTCGCCGAGCCCCGACCATTCGAACACGAGGGACAGTCCCGCGACGTCGCTCACCTGCGGGGTGTAGCCGTGCGCGGAGATCTCGCGGCTCCGTTCCGTCAACGCCGTGGCCACGACGTCCGCGCGTTCGAGCGCGCGCACGAGCACCGGCATCGCACTCGTCCGCACGGCGGCGTGCGACGCGTCGATCACGGCCACTCCCAGCGGCGCCAGAATCCGACGCAACAATGCCACGTACGCGTGGCCGGCAGTAACCGGCGAGCGCCGCGACTCGTGGACCGCATACGCCGCGCGAACGGCATCCAGCGCTTCGGTGTACGGCGCGGATCCCGCCGCGGCGGCGAGGCGTTCGAATTCCGATGACAGATCGCCAAGCCGCGCCCCGGCGAGCACAGTGCCCGGCTCCGCCGCGGGGACCGCACTCAACGCCACGGCGCCGCCGCGCGCGGCCACCCACGTGGTACTCGCCTCGGCGAAATCCGTGTCATCGGTCGCAGCCCAGAACAGAGGCGCCACCGGAATGTCCGTCGCTTTCTCGATCGCGTCGGCCAGCGCCAGCACGCCGATCGCTTTGGACCACGCGTACATCGGGCCGCCGAACAGGCCGGGCTGCTGACCGGTCGTCACCACGACGCCGCGGGCCGCTGCGTTCCGGAGCCGCTCTGCGGCCGGGCCGTCCGCCGCGATCGCCGGCCACAGCGCGCCGAGCCAATCCGCGGGCGCCTGGCGCCGGACCTCTTCGATGCGGGCGGCCCACGCGCGCGGATCGCCGGGCCGTTGTGCGTACCAGTGACTGGGGACCGAGCCGTCCAGCGCGGCCGTGGTGAGCGCGCCCCCGCCAAGCGGTTGGGTGCGCACGACGATGGGCGCGGTCACGCCCCGCTCCACAAGTGCTGCCATCCGTCCGCCGGACATCGCCCGTTCACCGTCTACATGTCATTTGTGGTACGGCTCTCCCCGCACGATCGTCCCGGCGCGATAGAGTTGCTCGGCGAGCACGAGACGCGCGATCTCGTGTGGCAGCGTCCATGGTGCGAGCGACATATGGCGCCACGCCGCGCTCGTCACGGATTCCGCGAGGCCGAACGCGCCGCCGATCACGAATGCCACATCCCGGCCGCTCTCCCGGATGTCCTGAAGCCATCCGGCAAACTCCTCCGAAGTCCGGCGTTGTCCATCGCGCTCACACACCACGAACCGCATGCCGGCGAGCCGCTCGAGCAGCCGGACCCCTTCGCGATCGCGGCTCGCGGCGGGCCGTGCACCCCGCGCCGGCTCATCACGGACCTCGATCACGTCCAGCGGCCAGTAGCGTGACGCGCGCTCCTGATAGGCCGTGATGGCCGCCGCCAGGGCGGGATCGCGAGGCCGGCCCACAGCCGCGATCACCAGCCGCATGCCTGGCCCAGGCATGCCTCATCCACCCTCGCCCGACGCACGCGCCACGCATTATCTGACGCCATCGCTCGCCGCCCGCGCCGTCCGCGCACGGGCGGGCGACTACGCGTAAATGCCGCGCAGCTTGTGCACCGTCGAGACGCGGCTGATCGCCAGCATGTAGGCCGCGGTTCGCATGTTCACCTTGTGCTGCCGCGACAGGCTCAGGACGTCGCGGAAGCTGCGTGTCATTATGTCACGGAGCCGGTCGTTGACCGTTTCCTCGGACCAGAAGTAGCCGCCGCGGTCCTGCACCCACTCGAAGTACGAGACGGTCACGCCGCCCGCGTTCGCGAGAATATCCGGGACGACGAAAATGCCCTTCTCATCGAGGATCGCGTCCGCGCCGGCCGTGGTCGGCCCGTTGGCGCCTTCGACGATCACCTTGGCCCGCACCTTCGACGCGTTCTTGCTGGTGATCACGTTCTCGAGCGCCGCGGGGAGGAGTACATCGACGTCCAGCGTGAGCAGCTCGTCGCCGCTGATCGGATCGCCGTTGTTGTAACCCTCGAGGGTCTTGTGCTTCCTGACGTACTTGATGGCGTCGACGACGTCGATGCCGCCCGGATTGTAGATGCATCCGGACCGGTCGCCGATCGCGGTGATCTTGCATCCTTCGCGCTCCAGCATCTCGGCCGCGACCGATCCGACGTTGCCGAATCCCTGGATCGAGACGGTCGTCCCGCGCACCGGCATGCCCAGGTGCTCCAGCGCCTCCTTGGTCACGAGCATGCACCCGCGGCCGGTCGCCTCTCGGCGGCCGAGCGATCCGCCCATCTCGACTGGCTTGCCGGTCACGACGGCCGTCACGGTGTGGCCCACGCGCATGGAGTAGGTGTCCATGACCCACGCCATGACGCGCTCGTTCGTGTTGACGTCTGGCGCGGGGACGTCGGAGTCGGGACCCAGCACCGAGATGATGCCGGCGGTGTAGCGCCGCGTCAGCCGTTCGAGCTCGCCAACGCTCATCTTGAGCGGGTCGCATACGACGCCGCCTTTCGAGCCCCCGAACGGGATGTTCACGACCGCGCACTTCCAGGTCATCCAGGCTGCCAGCGCCTTCACTTCTTCGAGGGTGACCTGCAGGTCGAACCGGATGCCACCTTTCGCGGGGCCGCGAGAGGTGTTGTACAGCACGCGATAGCCGGTGTAGACCTCGACATTCCCATTGTCGAGCTGGACGGGAATCGAGACGATGAGTTGCTTCTCGGCATTGCGCAGGACCTGGTAGATCCCGGGCTCGAGGTCGAGCAGCTCCGCCGCCCGGTCGAAACGCGACATCATGGCTTCGAACGGATTTTCCTCGTTCAGAAACCGGTCTTTGTCTGGGTGGACAATCTTGTGCGTTGGCAGTCGGAGGTCGGTAGCCATGGTCAGGGGCTGCGCCGGCTGCGACGCCAAGGCGGCGTGCCGGCTATGAGTCGATGGTGGAGGCGGACGATCGGCTGGACACGGGCCGGATCCGGCGTATCGCATCGAGGGCGGCCAGCACTGCTTCGACCCCGAAATCGAATTCGACCCGCTGGGAAACATACCATAGTGGCTCGGCTTCGCGAGGCCACAGGGCCGCGAGCTTGACGGCGTCCTTCAGTGTGCAGACGGTCGTCGCGCCGGGGACCGCGTAACGGCGAATTCCGGCCACATCCGCGACCGAATACCGGTGATGATCGGGGAACGGCAGGGCATCGACCTCGGCCCCCGCCGCGGCCAACTGTTCGAAGAACGCGGGCGGCCATCCGATCCCCGCGACCGCGCGAACGTGCGATCCACGGAGCGATGTGAGCGGGCGCTCGTCGCCGCCGAGGGTGCGCAGCGCGTCTGGCGCGAGAGACGCGACGGCGAAATCGGCGCCGGGTGCCGCAGCGGACACGGCCGCCCGCACGGCTTCGACGGTGGCCGCAGGCGCCGTCTTGCGCGTGATCACGACCAACGATGCGCGGCGCAGTGCGTGAAGCGGCTCGCGCCATGGTCCCGCCGGCAACAGCCATCGGAAGGGCGGCCACGAATCCGCGCTCACCAGCACGAGATCGATGGCCCGCCGGACTCGCCGGTGCTGAAATGCGTCGTCGAGTACCGCGACGTCACACCCCTCGACGGCCGCCGCCGCGATGCCGGCGACGCGGTCAGAGTCGGTGGTAATCGGTACCGTCGGGTTGAGAATGCGATGCACCGCGGCCTCGTCGCCGTCGCCGTATCCGCGAAGCACGAGGCCGGGGTGCTGGCCACGGTCCGCGAGTGTGGCCGCCAACCATGCTGCGATCGGCGTCTTCCCGGTGCCGCCGACCGTGAGGTTCCCGACGCTGATCGCCGGGATCGCCGGCTCGAATGTCGGGAGCAATCGGCGGTCGTACAGGCCGCGCCGCACCGCGGCGATCCCGCCATAGGCCGCAGACAGTGGTGCGAGCACCGCCCGTACGGCGCGGGCCCGGGGCGACTGGCTGAACCAGATCCGGTCGATCGCGCCGCGCCGCGCGGACGGTGCCGATTGGCTACCCACGCGCCACGTCCGTCGCGGCCACCTGATTCAGCGCGATGAGCCGGGCCTGAAAATCGGCGGCGGCGGCGGCCGCCTCGCGCGGCGACGAGCCGGTCACCAGCATCGGTTCGCTATAGGCCACGCTGATCCGGGTCCACGGCTTCGGGATCATGAACCGGTCCCAGCTCCCGAGCCGCCACGCCCGGCGCGCCGCGGCAGCCATCAAGACCACCGGCACACCCGCCTGCTGCGCCGCGATCAGCGTGCCCGCCGCAAACTGCTCCGCGGGGCCGCGCGGCCCATCCGGCGTGACGACGACCTCCAGTCCGTCCTGCAATGCGCGCACGAGCCCACGGAGCGCGCCCGCGGCGCCGCGCGATGTCGAACCTCGGATCGCACGAAAGCCGAATCGCGCCGCCGCATGTGTGATCCGCTCGCCATCGCGGTGCACGCTGACCAGCACCGCCGCGTTCGCATTGCGATGCAGGGCCAGAAAGGGCAGCATCTGCGCGTGCCAGAACGCGTAGATCGCGGCGCGCCGCTGCGCGCGAAACGCGCCGACCGGCTCGTAATTGAGTTGCCGGAACCGCCACGTTGCCGCGAGGCCTCGGATGACCGCCGTACCTGTCGCGACCGCGACGCGCGATCGCCAGTCGAGACGCCCGGCCGGAGGGACCGGACTGCTGCCCTCCCCCATCCCCGGCGACGTGCCATCGCCATCATCCGGCGGCGCCTCGTTCACGCCGCCGCCCCACGCCCGCCGAGTAACTGAATTGCCATTTCCGCGACGCGCCGCGTCGCGCCGGGTGTGCCCAGCTTCGCACGGACGGCGGCCAGCCCCTCGATCGCAGCGGCCCGCGCCGGACTGCCGTGATCGAGCAGCGGAACCAACGCATCGGCGACGGCGCCGGGCACCAGCGCGTTCTGCACGAACTCCGGCGCGACTTGCCGGCCCGCGACGACGTTCACGAGTCCGATCCGCGGGATGCGGACGAGCCGCCGTGCGATCGCGTAGGTCCACGGGCTGGTACGGTACGCGACGGCCAGCGGACATCCCGCAACAGCGGCCTCGAGTGTGGTCGTCCCGCTCTTGCACAGCGCCGCATCCGCTGCGCGCAGCACCACGAACGACGCCGACGGCACGACCGGATACGGACATCGCGCCGGATCGAGCTTGATTCCGGGAGCCGCGCTCACGATCACCTGCAGCCCGGGCACACGGCGCGCAGTCTCGCGCCCCGCCGCGACGAACGCGTCGAGATGCCGCCCGATCTCCTGCGACCGGCTCCCTGGAAACAGCGCCAGCACCGGGTCCCCGGGCCGCAGCTTCAGCGTGGTCCGTGCCGTCTCGCGATCCGGCATCGCCACCGCGCGATCGAGCAATGGATGCCCCACGAATGTCGCGTCAATGTGGTGTTCGAGCAGCAACGGTTCTTCGAACGGCAGGATCACCGCCGCCTTGGTGATCGTTCGCGCCAGCTCGTTCAGCCGGTTCGCGCCCCACGCCCACACCTGAGGGGTGATGTAGTACAGCACCGGCACGCCGGCGGCACGAGCCGCCGCGGCGAGCTTCATGTTGAATCCCGGGTAGTCGACGCAGATGAGCAATCCCACCGATCCGCTCCGCAGGCGCTCGCGGAACTGCCGGAACAGCGCGTAATGCCGCGGAATGTGGCGCACGACTTCGACGAAGCCCATGACGGCCGAGGATTCGATGTCCTCGAGCAGCTCGACGCCCGCAGCCCGCATACGCGAGCCCCCAATGCCTGCCAGGTGCAGGCCGGGACGCAAGACGCGGAGCTCCGCGGCCACCCCCGCGGCGTGGAGATCGCCCGATGCTTCCCCGGCCGACAACAGGACTTCGGTCACGAGTCCGGACTGGGCGGTTGAGGTGGGAACGCCGGGCTGCCCGCGCGCTGCGGCCCGTGATGGCCTACGCGGTGGCCACCAGCAACTGCCGTTCGATCTCTCCGACGATGCGGAGCGCGATGGCCAGCGCATCGCGGCCATCTTCGCCGGTGACGGTCACCGGCTGCTCGCCCCGAACGGCCGCCACGAAACTCTCCAGCTCCAGCTTGAGCGGCTCCCCTTCCGGTGCATCGAGCGGCACCCGCTCGACGAAGGCGTCGATCTCGATGGGCCGCCCTTCGCGGGCGAGCGCACCAAGATCGACTTCGCGCCGCAACCGGTAGAACTCGCCCGTGCCCGCGGCCAGATCGAGCGACAGATACCCGCTGGGCTGGAAGATCCGGATCTTGCGCAGCCGCTCCTTGGACACCCGGCTCGCCGTGATATTGGCGACGGCTCCGCTCGCGAACGTGAGGCGCGCGTTGGCGATGTCGACGGATGAGGTGAGCAACGGCACGCCGACGGCCGCGACATCGGCGACGCGGTCGGGCATCAGGGTGCGCACAAGATCGATGTCGTGGATCATGAGGTCCAGCACGACGGCGACGTCCGCTCCCCGTGGCGTGAATGGCGCGAGGCGGTCGCTCTCGATGAACCGTGGTCCGCGGACGAGCGGGAGCGCGGCCCGAACGGCGCGATTGAATCGCTCGACATGCCCCGTCTGCAGCACGGCGTCGTGCGCCGCCGCCAGCGCGAGCAGTGCATCCGCCTCGTCGACGCTCGCGGCAAGGGGCTTCTCGATCAGCAGGTGCAGCCCGCGCTCGAGCGCGGCCCGCGCGACTTCGTAGTGCGATGGCGTGGGGACCACGATGGTAAGCGCGTCGGTTGCGCCGAGGATCTCGTCCAGCGACGCGAAGGCGCGCACCGACAGCTCCGCGGCCACTGTGGCCGCGCGATCGGGTCGCTCCTCGTAGAACCCGGCGAACTGGATGCCGCCCAGGTCGCGAAGCAGCCGAATGTGGTGGTAGCCGAGTGCGCCCGCGCCGATGACACCGAGACGCGGTGCGCGGACGGCGCGCCCGTTGCTGCTCAAAAGCTGACGCCTCGCGGACTCGCTTTCACGAACTCGATCAGCTCCTGCACTTCGGCGATCGGCTCGGATTCCGCGCCCGCGGTCTCGAGCGCCTGCGACACGTTGAGCTCCGACCGGAAGAGCAGCCGGTATGCGCGCTTCAACTCGCGCACGGTATCGGCGGGGAAGCCGTTGCGCTGCAGTCCGACGCTGTTGAGGCCGTAGAGCTTGATCGGGTTCCCCGCAGCGCGGACGAACGGCGGCACGTCGCGCGCGACTCGTGACAGCCCGCCCACGAAGCTGTAGCGGCCGATCCGGGTGAATTGATGGGCGGCCACGAGTCCGGAGATCGTCGCACGGTCCTGGATCGTGACGTGCCCGGCGAATTGGGAGCCGTTGCCGATGATGACGTGGTCACCGACGTGGCAATCGTGGGCGAGATGCACGTACGACATGATCAGGCAGTGCCGTCCGACGGTGGTGCGCCGCGACTGCGCCGTCCCACGATTGATGGTTGCGTACTCGCGGATCACGGTTCCCTCGCCGATCTCGACGTCGGTCTCTTCACCGTCGAACTTGAGGTCCTGGGGGTCGCCGCCAAGGATCGATCCGATCCCGACGGCCACCGACCGGCCCAGGGTCACGTTGCGCTCGAGCGTGGCGCGTGGCGCCAGCACGCACCCGTCGCCGATCACGCACTGCTCGCCGACGATCGCGTAGGCTCCGATCCGCACGCCGTCACCGACTTGCGCGTCGGGGCTGATCAGCGCGGTCGGGTGGACGACCGTGGTCATGGTAGCGGTCACCGGTCGCGCACCATCGCAGCCATGTCCGCCTCGGCGACGACATCGCCGTCGACTTTGGCGACACCGCGCATCTTGCACACGCGTCCCCGGATCTGCGCGATCTCGAGTTCGAGCCGAATCTGGTCACCGGGCCGCACCGGGCGGCGGAACTTCACATTGTCGAGCGACATGAAGTACACGACTTTGTTCTCGGCCTCGGTCAGGCCGCCCATGAGCAGGACGCCGCCGACCTGCGCCATCGCTTCGATGATCAACACGCCCGGCATGATCGGGTGCCCGGGGAAATGACCCTCGAAGTACGGCTCATTGATCGTGACGTTCTTGATGCCCACGATCCGCTTCCCTTCCTCGACCTCGAGGATCCGGTCCACGAACAGGAATGGATACCGGTGTGGGATCACTTTCATGAGCTCGTCGACCAGGATCACCTGCTTCGATTCTTTTGTTGTCGCTTCCACCATGCGTCGCTCCTGTCGTCCGTCGGTCCGTTCGACCGTGGCGGCTGCCCGGCCACCTGCATCCTCGTCCGCCCCCATCACGCCGCCAGCGTCGTGTGGCGTCGCCCCCGCCGCTCCGTGCGCCGCCCGCATCATCTCCCGGACCAGGGTGATGGTCCCGCGATGACTTGGGCGCACCGCGGTCACATGCGCCCGCACACGGCACCCGGCCAGCGCGAGGTCGCCGACGCAGTCCATCGCCTTGTGGCGAACGAACTCGTCGGGCCAGCGCAACGTCGCGTCGATCAGCCCCGATTCGCCGAGCACCACCGCATTCGTCGTCGAGGCGCCCTGGATCAGCCCCTTGGCGCGAAGCTCCTCCACCTCGTGAGTGAATCCGAATGTCCGGGCGCCCGCCAACTCCCGCCCAAAGGCTGCACGATCGACGACGTAACACCCGTGCTGGCGGCCGATCAGCGGATGGGGAAAGTCGATCGTGACCTCCAGCCTGAGGTCGGATGCCGGGTGGGCCTCGTACACCGACGCCCCGTCGATCACACGAACGGATTCCGACAGCTCCAAATACTCGGCCGGCCGGCTCCCATGCGCTACCCCGGCACTCACCAGGGCCTCGAAGAACGGCCCGGCACTGCCGTCCAGCACCGGGGGCTCAGGCCCGTCCACGTCGATGATGAGATCGTCCATGTCGGTGGCCACGACGGCCGCGAGCACGTGCTCCACGGTGTGCAGGTCCGCGCCGGGCGATGCCCCGACCAATTGCGTGCGGCGCTCGCTGAGTGCCGCGTTCTGCACCCGCGCCTCGACTTCCGGCGCACCCGGCAGATCGACGCGCCGGAACACGACCCCTGTCCCCTCGGGCGCGGGACGGAAGGTGATGCGGCAGTGAACGCCGAGGTGGAGACCAATGCCCTCGAGTGTGATGGGGCGCGCGATTGTCTGGCGTCGCGGACCGTTGATGGCGACCATCACGGCGTCCCGGTCTGTGTCGGCTGGCGATCCGGGGCGGACGCTGCTTTCTCCGACCGGGCACGCTGCTCCGCTTCGGCCAGCCGCTCGAGCGAGCGAATGATCTGCGGCAGCTTGAACATCGCGGCATGCGCGCGGGTTGCCTCCCGGTGCGGGCGGGCCGGGTAGCCGGACCAGGTCTCGCCCGCCGGCACGTTCCCGAATACCCCCGCCTGCCCCGCAAGCGTGGCCCGAGCGCCGATCACGACGTGACCGGACACGCCGACCTGCCCCGCGAGGATCGCCCCGTCTTCTACCCGGACGGATCCGGCGATGCCTACCTGCGCCATCACCAGACAGAGGCGGCCGATCTGCACGTTGTGCGCGATGTGCACCAGGTTGTCGATCTTGGTCCCGGCTCCCACGACGGTATCGTCGACGCTCCCGCGGTCGATCGTCGTGTTGGCGCCGATCTCGACGTCGTCGCCGATCAGACAGCGCCCAACGTGCGGGATCCTCGTGTGACGGCCGTCGCGGAAGACGTAACCGAATCCGTCGTTGCCCAGCCGCGCACCCGAGTGCACCGCGACCCGATGCCCGAGTTGCGTGCCGCTACACACGGTCACGCCGGGGTGCAGTTGCACGTCGTCGCCGAGGACGGCGCCGGGACCGATCACACAGTGCGAACCGATCCACACGTGGGCGCCGATTTGCGCGCCGTCGCCGATCACCGCATAGGCATCGATCGTGGCGTCGGGAGGCAGTTGCACCCCGCGGCCGATACGCGCGGTGGGATGGATGGCGGGCACCCGCTCTGGCGGCCGGTAGAGCTTCGGCAGGACCAGGAGCATCGCGTCCGCCGGCCGTTCCACGACGATCCGGACAGGCGGTCCGGGATGTTCGGCCAAGTCGGGCGACACGAGCGTAACCCCCGCCCGCGATGCGGCAAACCGTGCGGCGTATTTCGCCCCGGAGAAGTAACTCAGATCGCCAGGGCCTGCACGGTCGAGGGGTGCAACGGCGTGGACCGGGGTGGTGGGATCACCCACCACCCGGCCGTGCGTGAGGGTCGCGACTTCAGCCGCGGTCAGAATCGCCCGACGGTCCCCCAACGGGTCGTGCGTGATCCGCCGATCTCACTGCGATGGCGACTTCGGATGGCCCACGCCCGACGGGCCCGCCGTGGGTCCTACCGTCGGTTTCGCCGCCGGCTTGGTCGACGAGACTGGCGCACCAGGCGCCATCGTCCGGAGGCGAGCGGTCACCTGGTCGGTGATGTCGAGGTTCTTGTCGGCCGCCACGACCGATCCGCCACTGGCCTGCGCGTCGAACACCATCGCGTATCCGTTTTCCGCGCGCAGATCATTGATGATCTTGTTGATCCGCTCGAGGATGGGGCCAACGAGCTCACTCTGCTTCTGCTGTACCTGCTGCTCGAGCTGTTGCTGCCGCTGCTGGAATTGCGCCTGCTTGTCGCGAATCGCCTGCTGGCGGCTCGCCTTCGCATCGGCAGCCAACGTCGCCTCCGCCTTGCCGTAGTCACTCAGCATCGCGTTGATCGAGTCGCCCATCGTCTTTTCCTCGGCACGCGCCGTCTGGACGAAGGCGTTGAACTGGGATTCGGCGTCGGTCCGTCCCGGCGCCTGGGCGAAGATGTCCTGCGAACGGATGTACGCGAGTTTGCCCGCCGTCGCGCTGCTCGTCTGCGCCCCGGCCTGGGCAACCCCTATAGTCGCGCACCCGATCCCGAGTGACGCGATTGTGAATCCCGCCCGCATCGTACGACTGCTTATCCGCATTTCGACTCCACGTGTGTGATCATCAATAGGAAAGTGCGGCGTACGCGCGCACCGGCCCGGGCAGCGGCCCGGGCACTCCGTCAGAATATCTGGCCGAGCTTGAAGTGCAGCTCCCACCCAGGGTCTGGCTTTCCGGCGGCATTGACCTTGTCGAACCCGTACCCGTAGTCGAG
>JAJPIM010000046.1 GCA_021324775.1 Gemmatimonadota bacterium | reverse complement strand
GGTTCGATCATTTCGTGAAGGGCGTCGACAACTCGGTCCTCAGCCAGCCGCGGGTGCGCGCGTACATGATGGGCGCGAACCAGTGGCGCACGTACGACAGTTGGCCGGTGAAGGAGGCCCACGACGTGGCGTACTATCTCGACAGCGACGGTGGAGCGAACACGCGATTCGGTGATGGCCGCCTGACGGCTGCGAAGCCGGCCAAGGCGGCGTCGGATCGCTTCACCTACGACCCGCTGACGCCGGTACCCACGCTTGCTGGCGGGACCTGGTGCTGCTACTCGCGTTCCGTTCTCAACCCGAGTGAGCCGGCCGGCGCGGTCGATCAGTCGGGGGTCGAGATGCGGGCCGATGTGCTGGTGTATACCACGCCACCGCTGACGCACGCGGTAGAGGTCATGGGCCCGGTCAAGGTGACCCTGTACCTGTCCTCGGACCGCAAGGACACGGACTTGACGGTCAAACTGATCGACGTCTATCCGGACGGAAAGGCGTACAACCTGGATGACACCATCGAGCGTGTGCGCTGGCGCGACGGTTGGGATCACCCGGTGTTCATGACGCCCGGCCAGGTCTACAAGGTGGAGCTGAGCCCGTTGACCACGGGGAACGCCTTCGCGGCCGGCCACCGGATTCGCATTGAGGTGTCAAGCAGCAACTTCCCGCACTTCGACCGGAACCTGAACACCGGCGGAAACAACTACGATGAGAAGGACCCACTCGTGGCGCACAACGTGATCCACCACGGGGCCCAGTACCCGTCGTCGATCGTGCTCCCAGTCCTCTCGGCCCCTGCCACGGGGAATACGAGCGGCGAATAAGGCTCAGGAGTCTCAAGGCGAAGCAGGATACGAGGGGACACCGGCATTCACCGGTGTCCCCTCTGTCTTACACGCACGTATACAGAGCCCCGGCGTTGACCTGGGCCAACGTCAGGCAGGTGCCGGTCCTTCCTGTGTCGGCTTTCTCACTCGCTCTACGATCTATCGAAGAGTGGTCCCAGGTGCCAGATCTTATGGGCGGCAGCCGGCCAAAGGTCTCGTAGCAGGAGGAGATATGCGGAATCGGGCCACGTTTGGATTGGCGCTCTGTATCTGCTCCCTTCCTGCCGCGCTTGCGGGGCCATCGCATCTATCGCCGCTGCCGAAGATCATGGCCAACGACAACCGGACACCTGGCGGCCACCTGAAGGCCGGCGTCCTGAAGTTGCGTCTCGAGATGCGCGAAGGCATTTGGTATCCGGAGGCCGACAGCGGCGGCCATCGTGATGTGTATGCTTTCGCGGAGGAAGGGCGACCGCTCCAGACCCCCGGCCCGTTGATCCGGGTGCCGGAAGGGACGCAGATCCGCGCTCACGTCCGAAACACGCTGTCCGTCGCGGCGAAGGTGTACGGTCTGCATCAGCATCCGGGCGATTCGGCCGACGCACTCAGCGTCGGACCCGGCGAATCGCGCGACGTGGAATTCACGGCGGGCGAACCCGGTACGTACCTGTACTGGGCGGCCATTTCCGGCCACTCCCTCGATACGCGCGATGAAGCAGGGACCATGCTCTCAGGGGCGTTCATTGTCGATTCGTCTGGAGCGAAGCCCGACGATCGAATCTTCGTTCTCGGTCTCTGGTCGAAAGGCAGCATTGACAGTGAGATTCCCTCTATAAACGGCAAAGCGTGGCCGTATGACGAGCACGTCACCTACCGGACAGGTGAAACAATCCATTGGCGCGTGATCAATCCCACGTCGTCAGAACATGCCATGCATCTTCATGGGTTCTATTTCAACGTCGATGCCGAGGGTGACGGCGAGCACTATGAGCGCTACGCCAGCGATCAGCGCCGCAAAGAGGTCACCGAATTCATCCAGGAGGGGCACGTATTCGACCTGACGTGGACACCAGATCGGGCGGGTAACTGGCTGTTTCACTGCCACATGGTGGCGCACATGTCGCCGCCGATCGCGCTCCATCCGCAAGCCATGGTGCCGGCCAGCTATTCACCGGGTCACGACCTCGGCGCCATGATGGGCGGGCTGGTGATTGGGATCACGGTGCTCCCGGCTGCCAATGCTCCGCCGGCGCCGCCCGCTCCGAGTGCCATCCATCGATTGCAACTGGTGATCTCCGACAATCCCGACAGGATTCCGCTCTACAAGCTGCAGGTGAATGACCTCACCACCCCAACGCCCGCGCCGGAGACCCATCCGCCGCCAAGTTTATTGGGACCGCCAATCGTGCTGACGCGGGGCGAACTGGCAGAGATCGAGGTCCAGAACCAGACGAAAACCCCGACATCGATTCACTGGCACGGAATCGAAATCGAGAGCTACTACGACGGCGTTGTGGGCTGGACCGGCACGGACCAGCATCCTTCGCCGGCGGTCCCTCCGGGGGGATCCTTCATGGTGCGAATGACTCCCCCGCGCGCCGGGACTTTCATCTATCACACGCACTGGCACGACCCGTTGCAGATCCGCAACGCGGTGTATGGCCCCCTCATCGTGCTCGAGCCGGGGCAGAAGTATGATCCACAGCATGACCGGACATTCGTCTTCGGTTCGGGGATCTACGCCCCGTTCGGCTTTGTGTTGCTTGCCAACGGGCATCCCGCGCCGCATCCGGTCACGCTGCACGCTGGGACGCGCTATCGCCTGCGGTTGATCAATATCACGTCCAATATCGTGGATATGCGTGTGCGTCTCACCACCAACGACGCGCCGGTACAGTGGACCATCATCGCGAAGGACGGCGCGGACCTGCCGCCCGCACAACTGAAGCAATCGGCGGCCGACATGTGGCTAACGGTCGGCGAGACGTACGACGTCGAATATCAGGTGGCGAGCCCCACCGTCGCGAAGTTGGAGGCCTGGGAGGCGAGTTTCCCATTGCAGGTGGTCGTCCCGCTGCGGTTTGTCGCTTCCAAATAGCGGGCGGAATCCGCCGCCGGAATGCCGCTGTCTCCCACGCATCAATGCGGGGTCGGCTCGGCGGCATCACTCGCCAAGTGCCGTCGTCGGTTCCGTCGCCGCCGCGCGCCGCGCAGGGATCCAACTCGCCGCCGTCACGACCGCGATCAGTGCCGCCGGCGCGATGAGGAAGGACACCCAATCCGTGGTCGGCACTCCATAGACGAGCTGCCTCATCACCCGGGATGACACGAGGGCCAGCAACAGCCCCACTCCCCCTCCCAGCGCGGCGTATCGGAGCCCGTGGCCGACGACCAGTCGCCGGATCGCGACGGCGTCGGCGCCGAGTGCCATGCGGATCCCGATCTCCTTCACACGCTGCGCTGCGCCGAACGCGACGACACCGTAGACACCCACGGCACCCAACAGCAGCCCGATCCCGGCGAACAGCGCGAGCAGTGTGAGCACCATCCGCTGGCGGGCGATGGATGCCGCGAGGCGATCGTCCATCGTGAGCACGCCGGAAACAGGCACGTCTCGGTCCACCGCCCAGATCTGGTTGCGGATTGCAGATGCCACCGAAAGCGGTGGCACGCCGGTGCGGACGATCAAGGAGTTGGCACCGACCGTCCGCTGGGTGAACGGCACGTAGACTTCCGGTCCCGGTGGCGCGGACAAGCTGTCGTGGCGCACGCTGGCGACGACGGCGACGATCGTCGCCATCTCGCCTTGGGTCGCGTTGCCCGCGGTGACGCGCAGGCCAATCGGGTCTATCCCGGGCATGATGCGATTGGCAAACGCCGAGTTGACCGCAATGACCCGCGGGGCGGCTGGGGCATCCCGATCGTCGAATGAGCGTCCGCGGATCAGCCGCACGCCCGCAGTGCGGAAATATCCCGCCGACACCACCTGCCAGTGGGCTTGCGGAGGCGAGGCACCGGGCGCAAGGGGTCGCCCTTCGATCGTGATCGCCGCATTCCAACTGCGCCCGCTCGCCGGAAGGTGCAGAATCGTCGCCGCGGACTGGACCCCGGGAACGGCTTCCACTCGTGCCAGCACGGCGCGCCAATATGCGCGGAGCTGGTCGTCCGTGGTGTCGTTCGACGGTTGAAGGGTCATCGTGAGGAGATGATCGCTGCGGAGTCCGAGATCAACTCGGGACAGCGCCACGACGGTGCGACCCATCAGCGTGGCGCCGATGACGAGCACGAGCGCAAGCGCCATCTCGAGTGACACGAGTAAACCGCGTGCGCGTTGGCCAGTCGCCGCGACCGTGTGCGACTGCCGGAGCCGGCCCGCTGCTCCGGCGTCCTTCGCCTGCCACGCCGGCACCAGCGCGACGACGGCCGTGACGACGAGTGTCAGGGCGGCGGATGCGGCGAGGACCCGGCCGTCGAGCGTAATCTCTTGCAGGCGTGGGAGCGTCGGCGGCAGGATCCTCACGAGCAGCCCGACACCCAGCACCGAGAGGCCGATGCCCGCGAGGCCGCCGGCAACACCGATCGCGAGGCTCTCCGATAACACCAGCGTGGTGATGCGTCCCGGCGTCGCCCCGAGCGCAACGCGCACCGCCATCTCGGTCCGCCGCTCCGCGGCGCGGAGGAGGAGCAGCGTCGTCACGTTGGCGGCCGCGAGCGCCAGCAGCGTCGCCACGGCTCCCGCCAGCAGCAGCACGGTGGGCCGAATGGCCCCCACCATGCTGTCCTCCAGGCCGGCTACCCGCGCTCCGGACGTCCAGTCCGGCGCGAGTTGAAACTCCCGCTGGATCCGGGGTGCAATCGTCGCGAGTTCGGCAGACGCGCCTGGCACGGTCGCCCCGGGGCGGAGCCTGCCGTAGACCAGGGTCGTGGCCCCCGTCCACCACATCGCGGTGCGGTCTGCGGTCAAGGGCACCCACAGATCCGAATTGAACGTGAACGCGCGGAAGGTGCGCGGCATCACGGCTACGACGACAAACGGGTCGCCATCCAGGACGATGGATCGCCCGACGATCGATGGGTCACTGGCGAACGCCGATTGCCAGAGGTCGTAACTCAACACCGCGACATGGTCCCGGCCGACCGCCTCCGCCTCCGCGCGGAAAGCTCGGCCGAGCAGTGGACGGACGCCGAGTAGGCCGAAGAGATCGCCGGAGACGCGGGCGGCGTCGAGTTGCCGCGGCGACGCAACGTGTGTAAGTGCCATGAGCCATCCAGGGCTCAGGGTCGAGATCGCCGTGTAACTGGTCGCCTGACGCTGCAGGGCTTCGACCTCGCGGCCGGCGAAGGACTGCCCCGGCCATACCGCGACGAGTTGCCGCGGATCCGAGTAGGGCAGCGGCCGCACGAGCAACGCTATGAGCACGCTCAGGACGGTCGTGGCCGTGCCTATGCCGACGCCGATGCTCGATACCGCCGTCGCAGCAAAAGCCGGACGCCGGAGCAGTCCGCTCACGGCGTATCGGAGCTCTCGAATGATCATCCACCGTGGGACAGTCTGGGCGGCACGAGGGTTTGTCCTCGTGGACGGTCCACCGAGCTCTTGTCCACGGCCCCCGCGACGTCGGTGACCGCGTGGTTGGACCGCTCGTTCAGGCTGCTCTTGCGGTTTCGCTTCGGGCACTCCCAGAATAGTGCGCGTCGCACATGCCCGCCCGTCGGTCCAAACCGACTGCGCTTCCCGGCGCTCTCGAGGGACGGCTCATCCACTGCGTCCGCGCCCGCCGCGGTCCTGGCGCGGGGGAGGAAACATGCCGCGCACCACGAAGTATCTCATGGGCCTGGCCGCCGCACTCGTCGCGCTCGGGCTAGGCACCGGGTTTGTCCAGGGTCGTGCCGGGCCGCGCCCGCGAACGCACACCTATTTCGTCGCCGTCGACGAGGTGGCCTGGGATTACGCGCCGAGTGGGATGAATCAGATTACCGGCAAGCCGTTCGGCCCCTTGGAGAACATCAACATGGCCGGCGGGCCGGACCGAATCGGCCACGTGTCCATCAAAGCCGTGTATCGCGAGTACACAGACGCGAGTTTTACCACGCTCAAGCCGCGGCCGGCCGAGTGGGAGCATCTCGGCATCCTGGGCCCTGTGTTGCGTGCCGAGGTTGGTGACACGATCCGTGTCGTCTTTCGCAACAATGGCCAGTACCCGTACAGCATGCATCCGCACGGCGTCTTCTACACGAAATCATCGGAAGGTGCGCAGTACGCGGATGGCACCTCACCAACCGAGCGGGGCGACCAGGTGGCGCCGGGCGGCACCCACACATACGTGTGGCCGGTGCCGGAGCGTGCCGGGCCAGCCAGCCACGATGCAAGCTCCATAGTGTGGATGTATCACTCGCATGTCGCGGAGGATGCCGACCTGAACTCGGGTCTGGTGGGGCCGATCATCGTGACGGCGCGCGGTACGAGCGGTCCTGACGGACGGCCGAAGGATGTGGACCGGGAGTTCGTCGCCGGCTTTCTCGAGATGGACGAGAACGCCAGTCAGTACCTCGACGAGAACATCAAGAAGTACGCGGGGCGGCCGGAGATCGTGAAGAAGGACCCGCCGGGTGCCTTCTTCTACCCGTTTAACGCCAGCAACCTGAAGGAGACAATCAACGGGTTTACGTATGGCAACGGCCCAGTCTTCACCATGCGCAAGGGAGAGCGGGTTCGCTGGTACCTGCTGGCCGACGCCAACTTCCAGGTCCACGCACCGCACTGGCACGGCAACACGGTGGTCGTCCAGAACATGCGGACGGACGTGGTGAGCCTGACGACGATGGGGATGGTGGTGGCGGACATGGTGCCAGATAACCCCGGCACGTGGCTGTTTCACTGCCATGTGGGGCCGCATCTCCTCGCTGGGATGGTGGCCCGGTACGCCGTGACGGACGCGGTGACGGCGAAGGGGGAATGACATCGAGGCGGTTATCGCGACCGAGTGCCGGCGACGACGCTCGTCGATACGTTTGGTCCCTAAGCACGTCTTTGCGGGGCTAACTGAGGAGACTCCATGTGAAGAATCTCTTTGACGCGGCGACGGCGGAGGGCGTGAAGACGCGGATTGCGCAGTTGACGCCGGATACCGCGCGTGTGTGGGGCACGATGTACCCGGCGCAGATGCTGGCGCACTGCTCCCTCGCGATGGAGATGGCGGTCGGGGACAGCAATCCGCCGCCGATGTTCGTAGGGCGGATCATTGGACCGACGTTGAGACGGCTGGCGCTTGGGAACGAGGACCCGATGCGCCGGAATTCTCCGACGTCGCCTCATCTTGTCGTCCAGGGCGACCGGGATCTGGAAACGGAACGAACACGGTTGACTGGCCTGATCGACCGGTTTACTTCGGCGGGGCCGGCGGGATGTACCAGGCATCCGCATACCTTTTTTGGGCGGCTGACGCCGGACGAGTGGGCCAGGCTGATGTACAAACACACGGACCACCATCTGCGTCAGTTCGGGGTGTAGGTCCGGCAAGGGCTCGTTCGCGACGATCGGGAACGTGGCGGCTGTGGATGGCCGGTTCCTCCTGCGCGTCGAGGAGACGCGTCGGGGACGGCCGCCCAGAGCCGCCCGATCGCCACCCGATCTCGCGGCGGCGGCACTATCGATTCGACCCGTTTCTCCGGCGCGCCGTGGCTGGCCGGGGAGGCCTGGCGCAGTCCGCGAGCTCGACGCACTCACAGGTCAACAGGGCTTCGAGCACCTTCTGCATGCCGCGCGCGCGTTCGATCAACATGGTGACGTCGCGAAGCTTCCGGGCTGCCATCGCCTGCCATCGTGCGGAGGCAGGGGTCGCGCGATCGAATCCGTGCATGAGGCGGCGGATCTCGGCTACCGTGAATCCGGCTCCCTTGGCCAAGTGGACCAGCCGGAGGACGTCGAGCACATCGGCGTCATAGACGCGACGCCCGGAGACCCGGCGCGGCGCCGCGAGAAGTCCCACACTCTCGTAGAAACGCAGCGTCGAAGTTCGGACCTTCGCCTGCCGGGCAACGGCCCCGATGGTGAGCCCGCCGAGGGCGGATGTGCGGTCGGCCACGGTCTCCCCTTGACTTGAAGTGTGCTTGAAGAAGTAGCATGGAGTCGTCCTGCACGCCACCCGACAGGCGGGAGCGCGCGCATCGCGAGACAGCCACTGCCACCCATTCGGCACAGACACCCATGACTCCCCCACGCGACACTCCGGCCGATCCGTCCAACGACGACGTCGAAGCCGCCCTGGCGCTCGTCTGCACCCTGCCGCCGCTCGACCGCGAGGGCCGTCGCGTCAGCGTGGGGTACCTTCTCGCCCGCGCCACCGGGTGGGAGGAACACTTGGACGGCGTGCTCCTGGAGTTCCCGGACGCCGATGAGACCGTGCGCGCGCTACTCGATTTTGTGCTCGCCGAGCGACAGTGCTGCCCGCATTTCACCTACGAAGTGCTCTTCGTGCCAAGCCACGAGCGGGTGACGGTCCGCTTGCGGGCGAGCGGCGCGTACGTGGCGCCACTCAAAGCGATGTACGGGGAGCTGGCGCGCGACAGAGGCATCGATGCCCGAGGCCGATGACGTCGCGTTCCGCGCGCCGGCGTGGAGGATCATGGCCGGCCGTCTCACGTCACTCGCCGGCGTCATAGCCTGCACCGTCGCCTGCGCAAGCTCTCCAGTCGTCGTGGCGACGCTCTCGGCCGCTGGCATCGGCTTGCTGCGGACCGACTGGCTGCTCATCCCGCTGGATGTGTTATCGGCGGCGTTCGTAGTGCGTGGATTCATCCGCACGCGCCGCCGCCACCGGCACAACGGGCCACTGATACTCGCTGTCACCGGCGCTGTCGCCCTGATGTTGGGCATGCGGTTTACGGGCGGAGTGTCCGGGTGGTGGCTCGCTACCTGGACCGGGATTGTCCTGCTCGCGACGGTGTGGGACCAGCGCATGCCGGCGAGGCGCTGATCGGCTACCGCTCCGCCAGGACGAGGCCCTGCCCCAACTTTCGGCCTACCGATGGCAGGCGAGCACCACGCCAACGGCGAGCCGTACGACTGTCCGTCCGCCGCGGAGCACCTTACCTCATCGCAATCCGCGACTTCCCATTTTGCACGATCGGTAGCCGGCGGACCGCCGAGCCGGTGGCGGACAGGATGGCATTCGCGATCGCCGGCGCGATTGGGGGAACACCGGGCTCCCCGATACCGCCCTGCTTCTGCGTGCTGGGGATGATGTAGACCTCGATGCGCGGCATCTCGTTCATGCGCACGACCGGGTAGTCATTGAAATTGCCCTGCCGCGCCCGGCCACCGTCGATCGTGATCTCGCCATAGAGTGCCGCGCTGAGTCCGTACACGATGCCGCCCTGCATCTGCGCCTCGATCGTGTCCGGGTTGACAGTCGGCCCGCAGTCCAGGGCACACACCACGCGATGGACGCGGCACGTCCCGTCAGCAGCCAGCGTGATCTCCGCGACTTCGGCCACGTACGAGCCGAACGCTTCCGCGACCGCGATTCCGCGGTGGCGGCCCTCGGGGAGCGGCTTGCCCCAGCCGGCGCGGTCGGCGGCGAGATCGAGCACCGCGAGGTGGCGCGGCTGGTCGCGGAGCAACGCGCGCCGGAGCTCGTAGGGGTCCTTGCCCCCGGCGTGTGCCAGCTCATCGAAGAAACTCTCGGTCACATAGGCGTTGTGGGAACTGCCGACCGAGCGCCAGTAGCCACACGGCACCGGCAGGTCGACCACAGTCTGCTCTACGAGGATGTTGGGAATCGCGTACGGGATATTGGCGGCACCCTCGACCAGCGACCCGTCGATCCCGTTTTCGAGTGTCTGATGCTTCGACAGCGCGATCGATGCTCCTACGATGTGGTGCGTCCACACGACGGGATTGCCGGTCGCGTCGAGGCCACCGGCGAACCGGTTGTAGGTCGCGGGGCGATAGAAATCGTGCCGGATGTCATCCTCACGTGTCCAGATCACCTGAACTGGCGCACCCACCTCCTTGGAGAGACGCACGGCTTCGGCGACGAAGTCCGTTTCACTGCGCCGTCCGAAGCCGCCGCCCAGGTAAGTGGTGTGGACCCGTACCTTGTCGAGTGGCAGGCCGGCGATCTGGGCGGCGACGCGCTGGGTCGACGTCTGGCCCTGGGTCGGTACCCACACGTCGCACCCGTCGGCGCGGACGGACGCCGTACAATTCATCGGCTCCATCGGCGCATGCGCGAGATACGGCACCTCGTAGACCGCTTCGACTCGCTTGGCTACAGTCGCGATCGAACCGGCCGCGTCGCCTTCGGTCCGTGCGCGAACACCGGGCTGCTGCGCCAGCTCCGCGAATCTCGCCGTGATGGCGGGAGAGTCGAGCGGCGACGCCGGAGTATCGGCCCAATCGACCTTGAGCGCGCGCCGCGCCGTCAGGGCCTGCCAGTAGCGGTCGGCGACGACGGCGACACTCGTCTCCATCCGCGCCGCTTTGGTGTCCTCCGGCGACCACTCGAGCAGTGCCACGTGCCGGACACCGGGTGCGGCCTTGGCGCCCGTATCATCGACGTGCGTCGCCTTGCCACCGTAGGCGGGCGAACGTTCGATCGACGCATAGAGCATCCCCGGGATGCGGACGTCGATCCCGAACTGCGCAGTGCCGTTCACCTTGAGGCGCGTGTCGAAGCGCGGTACCCGCGTGCCAAGCACCCGGAAATCCTTCGGATCCTTGAGCCTCGGGTCGGCAGGGACCGGGAGTGTGGCGGCACGCGTCACGAGGCGACCGTACCCGAGCCTCCGTTTCCCGGCGGTCTCGATCACCATGCCGCGCTCGGCTCGGCAGGCATCGGGGCTGATTCCCCACTGCTGGGCCGCGGCAGCGACCAGCATCTCTCGCGCGGCTGCCCCGGCTTTGCGGAGGGTGTCGTACGACGTCCGTACGCTGCTGCTGCCACCGGTGCCCATGCGGCGCGTCCACGCGGCTGGGTTCTCCGGTGTAGGCCCGACGTGCACCGTCGTCGGATCGACCTCGAGCTCCTCCGCGATCAGCATCAGATAGGCGGTCGTCACGCCCTGGCCCATCTCGGATTTGTCGACGGTGACAGTTACGACGCCATTCGTGCCGATGTGGACCCAGCCATTGGGGACAAAGTCCGCGGGGTCCTGGCTCGCCTGTCCGAACCGCTGCATCAACCGAGGCGGGACATAGAACGCGATCGTGAGACCGGCGCCGAGCGTCGTCCCGGTCTTCAGGAAATCGCGGCGGGAAACACGAGCGTCAGCGCGCATCGGTCACCTCCGTCCCCGCGGCGCGATGGATCGCGTGACGGATGCGCTGGTACGTGCCGCAGCGGCAAATGTTGCCCGACATCGCCTGATCGATGTCGGCATCGGTTGGCTTCGGATTCTTGGTCAGGAGCGCCGCGGCCGACATGAGCTGGCCGGACTGGCAGTATCCGCATTGCGGGACTTCTTCGGCGATCCAGGCGTCCTGCAACCGGCGCCCGGCATCGGTGGCAAGGCCCTCGATCGTCGTGATCCGCTTGCCCGCGGCCTCCGCGATCGTGGTGCTGCACGATCGAACCGGAGTCCCGTCGAGATGCACCGTGCACGCGCCGCACAACCCCATCCCGCACCCGAATTTCGTGCCGGTGAGATTGAGATTGTCGCGGACCACCCAAAGGAGGGGCGTATCGGCCGACGCATCGACCGTTTGCCGATGCCCGTTGACGATCAGAACGTAGGCACTCATGCGACGGACTCCGAGGTGGGTGGCCGGCGCGCTCGACCGTGCGACGCGACTTCGCACCAGCTGTACAATCCTTCGTCACAATCCTAAGTGAGGCGCTCGCAGCGCGGGAGACGTCGTAGGCACTAGTCATGCCCGTATGCTCTTCTCCTGACTTTCTACCCGTTATTCGGGGCGACGATCGCCCTCAGCCTTCCGTTGAAGAGCTCGATGAAGGCGTTCTCGGCCGGCTTCCCATTCCGATCGGGCAGAGATGCCCCGCGGTGGCAGGTTCAGGTCCACAGCCTGCGACTGACGCGCCGCCCGCGCGGATACCAGCACGGCGCGAACTTCCCGGGTGCCGGCGTCGCGGTCCCAGAAAACAGTACAGTAGTGTCGATTCTTGACACGGACACTCGGTCGGTCGCAAGTTCGCCACCGACAAAACCCTCTGAGGATGCCGTGTTTCAGCACGCCTGCAAATCGCAAGTCGCACAGTTTCTCCGGGTCGGCACGGTCGGATGCGTGCTCGCCGGATCGATTGCCTTGCCTGCTCGCGCGCCGGGCCAGGTGCCCGCTGTCGACGAGGCGCAGGCGTACATCGACAGCCACGCGGACATCGAAGACATGGTGATGGTCCCCATGCGCGACAGCGTCCGGCTGTACCATCTCATCCTGTTCCCAAAGGGAGAACAGCGGCAGAACCTGCCGACTGTGTTGATCCGGATCCCCTATCTCATCGACCCGCACCACATGGACGACCTGTTCGGGCCATTTGTCGCCAGCTTCCTCAAGCACGGCTACGCGGTCGTCTGGGAGTATGAGCGCGGCCGGTTCTTCTCCGAG
>JAJPIM010000021.1 GCA_021324775.1 Gemmatimonadota bacterium | reverse complement strand
CGGATGCCGTGCCCGGCCGACACCACGTCCCACGTGTTGCCGTTCGAGCGCGCATAGTCGCCGATGCCCGAGTAGCCCGTGAACGGATGCCACGGCGGCGCCGGATCCGCCGGCACCTGCGCTGCCGCTTTGGGCACGAGCCCCGGAGCCGTCGCGCCGAGCAGTGCGGCCCCGGTCCCGAGCGCGACGGTGTTGAGGAAGTCGCGGCGCGTGATGTCGCGGTCCATGCCGAGGTCGCGCTCTTCGGCGCTCAGCTCCGGCTCTGGAGTCTGGGATGCATCGGTCATGCGGCGTTCTCCTCGTAGCGGCAGGAGTGTGGAGGGCAACTCGGTCCCGGCGCGCGTGCGAACGGGCGCGCAAAGAATGCCGGCGCCACGCGTATTCCGCAACCAAAATGGCTTTGTGTGCCATATTCTGAGATCACGAGATGGACAGGTCGTGGAGTTCGTCGTGGCGATCCCCATTCCGGAGACCGACATTACGGCATCGCCGCTATGCCACAACACGGAGACCGTGATGAGCGAGATGATCCTTTGCTGCCACTCACCGTTCACGTCGTGAAGCGGCGCCACCGGCGGGCGTGTCGTCTCGTCGTGGCTGCTCTCGCTCTGTTGCCGGGAATCCTCGCGTGCGGCCACAAATCGGAACGGGAGACGGCGCAGACGCGCCCTGTCGCGCCGCACGATTCCGCGCCGCACGATTCCGCGCCGCCGGCCAATCCCGCCGCACCTCCCGATTCGTTCGCCAGAAGCGCGCGGCACGCGCACCTCAGGGGAACGCAGACGGAAGCGATCTGCACCACCCTCGCCGACGTGCAGGAGTTCTACACGGCAGGCCAGGACCCGACGCAGGAGTCGCTATCGTGCTCGATGATCTTTGGTGGCCAGAGCACGACGGACGTCGCAGTGTTGAGCACCCAAGGCGCCTATGTCCACGTCCGCCTGTACGACAAATCCGGACATTCGAGCGACGGTTACATGCGCGGACAGGCGTTGCGGTAGCACGAACGCTGATGCCTCGTGGGCGGCCGTCTGGAGTTGGTTAGTGGGCGTGGGTATGCTTCGCGCATGCCCGTCTACGGTTCGAGCATGCTGGTCCATGTCGTCGCGGTCGCGCTACTCGCCCCACTCGTCACCCTTCGCGCACAGGGCGACTGCAGTCAAACCGACGTCCGGACGCGCGCACGCACGGGTTCGAACGGAATCACGGGGCGATATCGCGCTGGCGACGACATCCTGTATCTCGCCACGTGCGGCGACACGGTCGCCGTGTCACCGGTCCTCTGGAGCTCGATCGAATATGCGCTCAGGGTCGGACCCGATTCGTTCGCGGTCTACGACCGCCCGGCGCGTACGATCGTCGTCGTTCGCGATCACGACCGGATCACCGGCGTACGCACGACCGGCTTGCCGATTGCCGCGTCTTTTTCACGCGAGTCCCGAAATGCGGCGTCACTGCCGGTCGAGCACCTGCTCTTCGACGCCGACGGGCGGGCGGCGGCCAAGCTCCTGACGGGCGCCGGCGCGACGCCCGAGAAGGCTGCGCAGGTGACTGACGATGTGTTTTCCAATTTTCCGTCGCGCCACTACATCGTCGCCAGCGTCCTCCGTCAGCTCGTCGTCCGATGGCCGGCGGATGTCAGGTTGGCGCGCCAAGAGGCGGAAGCGTTGGCCGAGACCGGCGACACCGCCGCAGCCCGGATCGCGGCGCATCGCGCGCGCACCTTCGCGCCAACCGACACCGGCATTGCGCGGATCCTGACGTGGCTCGACGGCGCCATCGCCATGCCCGACACCGGCTGGCGACTCCCCTTCCCGCCCGAGTCAGTGCTCGCCGCACCGACGAGCAGTGAAATCGCCGCAGCCTGGGCGACAATCGCCGCCCGTGACCACTCGGCCCGCGACGTCAAAGTCATCTATCGGGGTGGACTGGTCATCCACGGCGACTCCTTCACCGTCACCATGGTCGCGCACGAGTCCGGCGGACACACCCATGTCGGTGCCGTGGTGGCGCCAGTCTCGCCCCTGCCGGCCTGTTGCGCGACAATCGTCGACCTTAAAGGCACCAACGCGAGGTACAGCCCGCTTCAACTCGACCACGGCCCACCCTCGTTACGTGTGCTCGGAACCGGCGCTCGCAACTACATCTTTGTCGTCCCCGCGTACCGCGGCGAAATCATTCATTTTGCTGGGCAGGACTTCACGGCCGATGGCGATCGGACCGACGGATGGGACGGCGGAGCGGACGACGCACTATCGTTTCTCGCGGCAGCCGCATCACTCGACTCGCGCGTCGATCCGTCGCGCTCGTGCATCTTCGGACGGAGCCGCGGAGGCGCCGTGGCGCTGCTGATGGCGGAACGCGAGCCGCGCATCCGCTGCGTGGTCGCGGTCTCGCCAGCTGCCGATTGGTTCGACGCCATGTGGTCGAACAACTGGCCGAAGGTGACTCTGCTCCGCGTCGCGCTGCGGTCCCACGCCGGCGTCTTTGCCGGGTCCCCAGGCCAGTTCATCGAATGGGTGCTGGCACCGGTCGCCCGCGGCGAACGCACGTTGGCCGACGCTCGCCAGAAGATGATCGCGATGTCGCCCGTGTACTATGCCGGCCGACTGCCACCGCTGCTCGCCTTCTTCGGCGCCGAGGACCCTGGCGTCCTTTCCCGCAACGCGGTCATGCTCGACTCTGCGTTGCATCGCCTTTCGGCCAAAGACGATCGGACCGTCTACCTCGCGCGGATGGCCGGCCACGATACCGACCCGGCCGAGGTGGTGCGCCTCGTACCCGCCTTTCTCGCCCGGCATCTCGAGACCCCCGTCGGCGAACGCTGGCCCGGATCCGACGCCCGTTAGGCGGACCGCCTCAGCCGGCTCCTCCACCTCCGGCGCTACCCGAAAGCTCGCGCCGAGGCGGAGCGGGGACTCAATATTGTGCCTACGTGATCGCCACGGAGGGCCGCGAATGAGCTTCTTGGGAATGGGTGACATCGCGGGCGACTCCCTGGTCGCCCAAACCTATTTCATCTCGCCGGCGTGGGCGCGGATCGGCCCGACACGGAGTGCTCCGCATGGCGACCCGCGATTCGAGCGCCTCGTCGCTCAGACCAGTTGACAATGCCTCGCCGCAGCGGAACGGCAGGTAGGACGGCTCCAGCCTGGACACGATCGCCGTACCTCATTGTTCACTGCCTGCTGTTTCTGGCGTGGGCCGTCTCGCCGCCGCGAGCCCGCGGCCAGTCTATCCAGGTTCGCCCGGACTCGCGGATCGAGCTTCTGTCGATCGTATTCCACCTAGCAGGAGCCAGCGAGTACAATCAGGGCCGGGTGCCGTCGTACGAGAAGGATGTTGACAAGTGGTTCAGGCCCTTTCGCGACCATCCGGTCGTGCGCCGTGCTCGGGGACTCGGGGACTCGGCGGGTATTGGTTTCAGCGATCCCATGGAATTCGCGGTGCACTTGACCAATGCGCACGATCTTGGCGAGATCGTACCCGTCGATGCGCCGAATCAGGAACCGGAATGGGCCTGGCCTCCAGCCGGCGCGCGGGCGTTCCTCAGCGATCTTCGCGCGTTCGTGCGCGATGCCCAAACGGACCGATTCCTCCACTCCCACGAGCGGCTGTACGCCACGGCGGCAGATCGGCTTCGGCAACTCGTGGATTCGTCCGGCGATCCCGCATGGTTCGGTCGCTTCTTCGGTCACGCCCCGGTCAGACCGTTCATCCTCGTGCCGGCGCTCCTCAACGGCGGCGCAAACTACGGCCCGAGAATCCGCACGCCCGGCGACGGTCAGGAGTTCTACGCTATCGTCGGCGTGTATCTGACTGACCGCGATGGGTTGCCGCGCTTCGACGAGCGGGAGATGCCCAACGTCGTTCACGAGTTCAGTCACTCATTCATCAACCCGATCATCGCGCGACATCTCGATCAGTTCGAAGGCGCCGGACCGCAAATCTTTGCGGCAGAGGAGCAGCAGATGAAGGATCAGGCGTATGACACGTGGCCGACGGTGATCGACGAGTCGTTAGTCCGAGCGACGGTCGTGCGCTATCGGCTCTCCCATGAAGGGCGTGAGGCTGCGGACGCGGAGATCGCTGACGAGAAAGCGCGCGGATTCCTGTGGATTCGCGATCTGTCTGACCTGCTTGGCCAATACGAGACCGCCCGTGGCCAGTACCCCGACTTCGAGACCTTTCTCCCTCGAACCGCCGGCTACTTCGCGTCGCTGCCGGCGCGTTTACCAGCACTGGCCGCGCAGTACGACTCGGCACGCCCGCGCGTCGTCAGCATGTCACCGGCCAATGGCGCGACAGGAATCGACGCTTCACTGAGGCGGATCAGGATCTGGTTCGACCGGCCAATGGCTGACGGGATGTTGGTCACTCCCCTTCAGGAGGACTCCGGTGCAGGTTTTCCCGAGACCACCGGTAAGGGCACATTCGACGAGGGCCGAACCGTCTTCACGCTCCCCGTGCGCCTCGAGCCAGGACGTTCGTACGCGGTCGCGTTGGACGCCCGGTTCGCAAATGGGTTCCGGAGCGAGGATGGGGTACCGCTCGCGCGAGTCGTCCTGCGGTTTCGCACTGAAGCCATCCGGTAACCAGGAGTTGGCGTGCTGTCACCGAGACGCGGTTCGCGAAACGACCACCTGACGTTCAGAGTCGGCGATACGACAATGCCCCACCCATCAAAGCGATGGCGGGGCATCGGCCTACGACATGGACCGGATCGGGATCGAACCGACGACCTCCTGGTTGCAAACCAGGCGCTCTCCCAACTGAGCTACCGGCCCGCGACGGTTGGACGATCGAACCGGCCGATCGCCCACGCATACGCGCCCGTGTAAGCTATTCGGTCGCGGGCAACGGCTCCATGGTCCGCGGATCCACCGGTACCTGGATCTCATCACGGTAGGGCGAGGTCTGGAGCACGATTCGCATCTTCGGGAACGCGTCCATGAAGGCGAAGTAGCAGAGGCCCCAGGTGCCCAGGTAAAGAAGCATCACACCCAGCTCCGGCACGCCGAGCGGCGCATGGTCCACCCGGCCGTACAGCGCCGGGTAGATCTCGCTGTACCGCTGGAGCCAGATCCCGATGACACTGCTCGCCGTGAAGAACGTGAGCGCCGGCAGATACACCTTGGCGGCCCGGCCAAGCAACCCGAAGAACGGGAACAGGAAGATCAGCACGACAGCCGCCGTCGTGATGGGCTGCCACGGGTGAATCAGACGCAGGCGGAACCAGTGGGTTTCCTCGCCCATGTTGCCGTACCACATCACGAGGTATTGCCCGAACGTGAGATAACCCCAGAACGCCGTGAACGCGAAACAGAACTTCCCGATGTCGTGGAAGTGCCGCTCGACGATCAGCGACTCCGCGCGAAGCGTCTTCCGCCACCACATGGTGAGCAGTGCAAACGAACCCAGGGATCCCAGCCACGCCGTCATAAACGACCACCACCCGTACAGCGTGCTCTGAAAGTGCATGTCCAGCGTCATCGACAGGTCGAAGGACATGACCTCGCCGAAATAGCCGAACGCCAGCACCATGAACACCGCGATCACGCCCTGCCGCGAATGGGTCGTATGCAGCTCGCGCCGTTCATCGCCGAATCCCTCGCGCATCCGCGCGCGGATGCCCTTCGCCCAATTCGCGCCGGCCTCCGCCACGACCCCGACATCGAGCCGGACAGACAGGTAGATGAACCACAGCGCCAGCCCGGTCACGATCGCGAACATGATGAGGTCGCGAGGAATCAGGAACGCCGGCGCCAGGAACAACCGCTTCTCCGGCCCGGGCGGCGCCAGGTGCGTCCACGGGAAAATGTGCGACCGGCCCACTGTCATGATCAGGACCAGGTCCACGAACGCGAGGGGCAGGAACGCCACGTAGCCCTCGAGGAACCGCACCACCTCGCGCGACCAGCGGGCCGTCACGATCCGTTGCACCGCGGCCACTGTCACGCCCGCCCACGAGATGAACGCGAAGAACCACCAGTTGAAGTGGAACGCGCGCCACGCCCGGTCGGGATCGATGAACAGATACGCGATGAACACCACCAGCCCAATGATCGTCGCGCCGGTCGCAGCCTTCCGTGCCCCCGGAGGCACCGGGCGCGCGGCCAGCGCCGCCAGATCCTCCCGCGACACCGGCTCATTGTTCTCGTGCGCGCTCACTGCGCTCCCCCCACCCCCGGCACCTGCGCCCGGATGGCATGGATCGAGTCCAGTGACCCCGGCCCCCGGTAGTACGGCACGGGCCGCGTCGGCGCGGTCATCGTGGCACCCGGCAGCGCATCACCCGTCTGGCCCGGATAGCCCACCGGACCCGTCGGCACCGGCTGCGGCAGCTTGCCCTGCAACCCGCGGATGTAGTTGACGACGTCCCAGCGGTCCATCTCCTCGATGCGATTGTATGTAGGCATCGCACCGCGGCCGTTGCGGATCATGCCCCAGATATAGCCATCCGTCAGCCCCTTCGCGTGATCCGCCGTCAGGTTGATCCCGGTCACACCAAACTTGGTGGCTGCACCATCCCCGAGGCCGGCGACGCCGTGACACGGCGAGCAGTTGATCTGGAACAGCTTCCGTCCGTTCACCAGCGACGCCTCGTTCGGCGGGGTCGGATTCTGGATCGCCGACATCGAATCCACGACACCCGGCAACGGGGCGTACGAAACCTGCAGGCCCGACACGAAGGTGCCGGTGATCGGTACGGAGTATTGCGGATTGCCGCGCGAAGGCAACAGCGTCTTCCCCGGGAACGACACGACTTCCCACGGGTCGATCTTGGGCTGCTCCACGAAGGCCGTGAACCACGAACACCCCTGGGCCGCGACCATCGCGCCTGCGAGGACGATCGCGCCAGCGACGCGGCGTACGTTATGGGTGACAGCACAACCCACAGCAAGCGGCAGACTACGGCGCATTCCGCACCTCCACCGCGCCACTGCGGCGCAGCGTGTCCGACACCGCTTTCGCCTGCTCCGGCAAACACTCGACCCACACCCCGTAGTCGCCGTCGCTGAATCGGGCATCATAGCCGACGGTCAGCCGAAGGTCGGGCAGCCGCGCGACGATGAACAACCCGAACACCGTCGACAGGCCTCCGATCAGCACCATGAGTTCAAAACTGATGATGGTATACGGGATCCACGACGGCACCGCCTTCCCTCCCACCACCAGTGGCCACCACTTCGAGATGTAGATCGGGATCCAGTACCCGAACGTCATGCCACAGAGGCCGCCGATCAGCGCGAACCGCCGTACGACGCTCACCGGCGCATCGATCGCGTCGGCGATCGCATGGTCGGGAGCCGGAGTGTACACCGTCACGGACGACGAGGGCTGCCGCTTGAGCGCCCGGATCGCCTCGATCGTCGCGTCGACTTCGCGGAAGGTCCCCAGCACGCCGCGCACTAGTCGTCACCCCCGCCTGCGGTCCCCAGCGCGGGACGTGCGGCGACCGGCGAGCGCGTCTGCGGCGGACGCCGCTTCGGCGGCACGATCTCCTTGATCTCGGAGATCGCCATGATCGGAAGCTGCTTGACGAACAGCAGGAACCACATGAAGAACCATCCGAAGCTGCCGCTCAGAATGGCGATGTCCACCCAGGTCGCCTGGTACCCGGCCCACTGCCACGGCTCGAACTCGTGCGACAGGGACGGCACGATAATGACGAACCGCTCGAACCACATCCCCAGGTTGATGAACAGCGACAGGATGAACAGCCAGGTCGTGTTGCGCCGGAGATTCTGCCAGAAGAGCGACAGCGGCAGCACGCCATTGCAGATCAGCATGATCCACGCCGCCCACCACCACTGCCCGAACACGCGATTCCACCAGTACTCTTTCTCGATCGCGCTCCCCGAATACCAGCCGACGTAGAACTCCGAGAGGTACGCGAGCCCGACGACCATCGACGTGAACAGGCAGAGTTTCGCGCCGGCGTCCAGGTCGTTCAGCGTCACATAGCGCTTGAGCCCGAACCACTTGCGGAGCGGGATGATGATGGTGAACACCATCCCCATACCCGAGAAGATCGCCCCGGCCACGAAGTACGGCGGGAAGATCGTCGCGTGCCACCCCGGCGTGTTGGCCATCGCGAAGTCGAAGGACACGACTGAGTGCACCGACAGCACCAGCGGCGTCGCCAGCGCGGCCAGGAACAGGTACGCGCGAGCGAAATGGCGCCACTCGCGATCGCTGTTCCGCCACCCGAGCGACAACGCCCCGAAGATCTTCTTCCGGATGGGGTTCCGGTCGTGGTCGCGCAGGACCGCGATGTCCGGCAGCAGCCCCACGTAGAGGAACGTCGCCGAGATGGTCAGATAGGTGAGCACGGCGAACACGTCCCACACCAGCGGACTCTTGAACTGCGGCCAGATCCACCGCCAGTGCGGATACGGAATCAACCAGAAGAACTTCCACGGCCGCCCGAGATGCAGCACGGGGAACAGCCCCGCCGTCATCACGGCGAAGACGGTCATGACTTCCGCGGTCCGGTAGATGGTCGTCCGGAAGCCCGCGCGGAACAGATAGAGAATGGCCGAGATCAGGGTGCCCGCGTGCCCGATACCGACCCAGAAGACAAAGCTCACGATGTAGACCGCCCACATCACCGGCGGATGGTACCCGGCGACCCCCAGGCCCTCGTGGATCTGATACATCCACGACGCCACGCCCAGCAGCAAGAACGCGATCGCGATCCCCAATCCGATGAACCATGCCAGCGTCGGATGGAGGGTGCCCATGATCTCACGGGTCACCTGCTCGTAATCCTTCACGGCGGGCAGCCGCCGGCCCGCGGACGCGACGTTGGGATGCGGCATGCCGTCGCCGCCCGCGACGGGATACGGAGGTGCGCTCGTGGCCATGCGCCGCCTCGCTATGTCGTCGCCGGCGCCGCCGGCGCCGGATGAGTGATTCGCTTCAGATACACCACCGCGGTAAACGTGTTGAGTTCTTCGAACACGTGGTACGCCCGGCGATCCTCGAGCATCTTGGTCATCGACCAGCGTTCATCCGCCGCGTCGCCAAATGTGATCGCCCGCGAAGGACACGCCTGCGCACACGCGACCGTAAACTCATCGGGCTCCAGTTCGCGATGCTCGAGCCGCGCCCGATGCTCGGCCTCACGAATCCGCTGCAGGCAGAAGGTGCACTTCTCCATGACACCCTTGCCCCGCACGGTCACGTCCGGGTTGAGCTGCCAGTTCAACGGCTCCGGGAACGCATACTGGATCCGGTCGCTCTCTCCGTACCCGAACCAGTTGAAGTACCGCACTTTGTACGGGCAGTTGTTCGAGCAGTACCGCGTCCCGACGCAGCGGTTGTAGACCTGCACGTTCAGTCCGTCGGGCGAATGGTAGGTGGCGTACACCGGACACACGGGCTCGCACGGTGCGTTCCCGCACTGCTGGCACAGCATCGGAATGAACCGCGTCTCGAAATCCGGATCGAAGCGCCCGTCTTCGTGGTTCGCACCCTCGAAATACCGCTCCAGGCGGATCCACGCCATCTCGCGGCCGCGCAGGATGTTGGCGCCGAAGCCCGTATGGTCGGGCAGCACCTGCGCCCCCTGCCAGGGCGCACCCACGGTCGGGATATTGTTCTCGGCGTAACACGCCGTCACGCACGCCGAGCACCCGGTACACCGAGCCAGATCGACGGTCATGGCCCACCGCCGCTTCGCCATGCCACTCCAGTGGTCGGCGGCGTACATGCCGAGCGACTTGGAATCGGGGTCGCCATAATTGCCCTGCGCGTCGTTGGCGACCGGAGACCGGAGGCCCGGCAGGAACGCGTGAGACGCGTCGCCCGGCATCTCCTCTTCCGCCGGCTCCGCGGTGCCACCGCCCGCGGGCGCGGCGGCCCCCGCCACGGGATTCGTCTCCGGCGGCGGAGCGGACGCCAGCTCGGTCACGGTGATCGCCCGTGCGATCCCGCGGCCATGCTGCCGCGCCGATCCTTCGGTGGAAACGAGCAGCGTATGGTCCGCCGCCTTGCTCACCCGGGCCTTGGAGCAGGTCAGCGCCAACGCCCCCGCGTGGTCTTCAGCCGTCGGGATGAGACCCAGCGGGCTCAGTCCCTGATTGCGCGCATATCGCCCGTACGCCGTGTGGCCGCGGCCCAGTGATATCGCCACGGCGTCCGCACGGATCCCCAGGTACACGAACGCCGGCGCCTCGATCAAGCCGGTGTCAGTCTCGACTTTCAGGTGATCCCCGGCCTCCACGCCGAGCTTCCGCGCCGTCTCGGGATGAATCTCGATGACGGTTTGCCAGACGATCTTGGTGACAGGGTCCGGCAGCTCCTGGAGCCAGGGTTTGTTCGCCCCCCGGCCGTCACCGAGCGCCGGCGACGGATAGATCACCAGGTAGAAGTCGCCGTGACTCTGATCGAGTCCCGCGCCGGGCACCGGCGGCGCAGCCTTGAATGGCGCGGCCTTCGCGGGCTGCCTCTCGGTGGCGGCCGCTTTGGCTGGCGCAGGCTTCGCCGGAGCCGCCGGCTCTCCGCTCTCCGCGACGCCCGTGGTGAGCGCGTTGGTGAACCCGGTCGCCGCACCCGGGAACCGGCTGATCAACCACGTCCGGTAATCAGGCCACGGATACTTCGCGGCGAGCGCCGGGTCGCCCTTCGCCAGCGACACCAGCACGTCCGCCGTCTGGCGGCTCGCGAACACCGGATCCATCCCCGGCTGCTGCAGCGAGATCGTCCCCGCGACTGGGGCGGCCTCGCCCCAGCTCTCGAGCGCGTGATGGTCGGGTAGCACGAGATCGCAGAGCTCCGCCGTCTCGTCCGGATAGCTCGAGAAGCTGACCTTGAAGGGCACCTTCTCCATCGCGGCTGCGAAGCCGAGCGCGGGCGGCGTGGAAAACGCCGGATTCGCCCCACGCACCATGAGCAGTGGCACCGCACCCTTTCGCATCCGGTCCGCCAGGTCGCGCACATCCGCATACGTCGCGGCGTGCTCGAACGCGGTGATCGCTTCCGCCGGCTTGACGGTCTGGCCGACGTTGCCCGCCACCTGGTTGATCGCATTCACCGCGTGCGCGAGATCCAGTGCATCGACGCCACTCCCGCCCGCGAGCACGAGACTGGGCTTCGATTGCGCGAGCGCCGACGCCAGCCGCTCCAGCACCGCCGCATCCACGCCGCTCGCGGTCGCAGCCTGGGCCATCGTGACGCCGGTTGCATGTCCGAGAGTACCCAACAACGCGTTGGCAATGACGACGTCGGAACCGGGCCTGGCGGGAATCCACTCGTCGGCGTTGAGACCAGTCAGCGAGCGCCGGGCGCCGATGTAGATCATCCGTGGCGCATCGGCGAGCTTCGCTCTCGCGTCCGCCCAGCCGAGCTGCTGCGGCACGCTCGCGCCCCAGCCGTCGAGGAAGTCCGCGCCGAACGAAACGATGACGCGAGCGGCCGAGAAGTCGAGACCCGGCCAACTGACCCCGTAGCTCTCGCGGTTCGCGGCGAGGACGGCGGATGGCAGGTCGGGATCGTACGACAGATGCGCGGGCATCCCGTACGCGGCGAGCCACTCGTCGAGAAATCCGGGGAAGGTGCCCGACTCGTGCAGGTTCACGAACGCGGCGTTCCCGGCCTGGTTACGGCTGCGGACCTCGCCGAGCTTCTGCGCGAGCAGGTGGAGCGCATCGTCCCACGTCGTGGGCACGAGCTTCCCGTCCTTCCGCACCATTGGCTCGCGGTACCGGTCCGGGTTGTACAACCCCTGCGGCGCCGCCTGCCCCCGCGCGCACAGCGCCCCCCGATTCAGCGGGTGGGCAGGATTTCCCTCGAGCTTGATGACCCGCCCGTCGCGCGTCTCCACGAGCAGCCCGCACGAGGCGGCACACTCCCGGCACGTGCTCGCGTAATAGTTCGAAACGCCCGGCACCGTCTGGTCCGGCGACACGAGGTACGGGATGAGGTGCCCGACACCCTTGGTGCTGCACCCCACGCTCGCCGTGACGGCGCTTCCCGCCCCCAGGATCTTGAGGAAATCGCGGCGCTTGACGCCACTCGCCGCCGGTGCGGCGTCCGGCTCAGCGGTGGCGCTCACGGTCTCTGCCTGGATTGGGGGATACGGACATCACTGGCGCGTGCCTACTGGCGCGTGCCTACTGGCGCATGCCTGCTGGCATATGCCCCGGTGGCGCACGCCCGGTCGCGCGGCGCTCGCGCCGCAGGCGTACGCCCGGGCGACTCCCCGAGCGGCTAGTAGTGGCATGTGCTGCAATCGTAGCGCGCCCGGTGGCGTGCGTCGCTCAGTGGCGGTCCAATGTTGAACCGGACGGCCGCGCCCAGCGCAGGCGGTGCGCCAGCGTCCTTCGCGGCAACGGGTATCGTACCCGTATTCGGCTGCGAACTCGCGCCCTTTGGCCCATAGTCGCGCGCCGACCCAGCGGCTGCGTCCCCCTCGGCCGGGCTGTATCCGTTCACATGGCAGTTGAGACACCAGCCCATGTTGAGCGACGCGTACTGATAGACCTGGTACATCTCCTGGATCTGCCCGTGGCACGTCTGGCAGGTCACGCCGGCGTTCACGTGCCGCATGTGCGGGAAATGGACGTACTCCGGCAGCTTATGAATGCGTACCCAGGGAATCGGCTGCTGCTTGTTCCAGTACGCGGTCAGCTTGACGATCTCGGGCTTCTTGGCGAGGGAATACGTCGACAGATGGCATCCCATGCAGGTGCTCATCGCCGGCAGCCCCGGATCCATCGACTTGTTCGCCGTATAGTGGCAATAGACGCAGTTCATCCCCAGACCCTTGACGTGCTTCGGGTGGGGGAACTTGATCGGCTGCACTGGACTGGAGCCCTGCTCCGACGACGCGCCGTGATATCCCCAGGGACCGGGGCCGGGGTCGTGCGTGATCACCGTGTCCGGCGCCACTTTCGCGACTTGCTGGGACGAAGCGCCCTGGTATGCCGCCAGCGCGGCGACCACACCAGCTACGGCGATAAACATCGGTATCGCCGCCCACGTCCTCCGTCCCGGCATCAAATCGATCCGTCGTGTAGGCTCACGGGTGAACCAATCGCCTTGTGAACTTTTTCACAAGGTCATCTGTTGCGCGAAATGATGCGCGCACGCTCCAGCGTTCGCAAGACCTCGATCGCCATGGCGCGAACGAGTTCGATCTCGCGCGCGGTCGGCGCGGCACGATAGGCCAGCGATTTCGCCGTCCGCATCACGTGCTCGGGATATCGGGTCTTGAAGAAATCGATCGCCGCCAGCGCCCGCTCCACATCCTCGAAGAGTTGTCCGAATTGCATCGCCGTCGCCGGAGGCGCGTCGTGCTTGGGCGGCGCCACTGGGCGTGTCGCGTCGCCAGCCGCGAGGTGCAGCTCGTACGCCGCGACCATCACTGCCTGAGCCAGGTTGAGCGACCCGTGAGTCGTCGTCGGGATCGTGCACAGCCCGAGCGCCCGATCGAGCGCCTCGTTCGGGAGCCCGGCGTCCTCCCGGCCGAACAGGATCGCCACTGGCGCCCGCTCGTCCCCCGAGAGCAGCCGCGCCGCCGATTCCCGGGGCGTCAGGACCGTGCGCTTGGCCGCCCGGCGCCGCGCCGTGAACGCGATCACATCGGTGCAGTCCGCGAGGGCCGCGTCCAGATCGTCGAAATGCCGGATCGCGGCGACGAGGTCCGTCGTATCGTGCGCGATCGTCTCGATCTGCTCCGGCGCGTACGCCGCCGCGCGAACCAGCCGGAGCGATGAGAGTCCCATGTTTCGCATCGCCCGGACGGTCCCGGCGATGTTGACCGGGTTTTGGGGTTCGAGCAGCACGACAATGACACGATCGAGAACCGCCACGATTCTCCGGAAACGAGACCGCGGATGAGTAACCAATCGCGGGCCCGCATTGAAGCGCAGCAGCACGTCGATGCCACCCACCGCCTGTCGTCGAGGGCTGCAGGCGCCGTTCGAGAACCATAGGTCACCCTTTTCGGGCAACGGCGCCAATCCAAGCCCGAAGAAAAGGCCTGCCGTCGATGGAGTACGACGGCCCGTGTGTCATACCCGGCCGCGCCAGAGCCTCCAGCCCTAACCCTACGTCCCGTAGCCCTGCTAGCTTCCCCGGGAATGGGAGTCATCCAGCACCTGCTGCATCTGCTGCAATCGCACGACCTCGCCGGTCTCGTCCAGTGGGCAGGGTATGGCGGCCTGGCACTCATCATCTTCGTCGAAACCGGCCTCTTCTTCGGCTTCTTCCTGCCCGGCGACTCGGTGCTCGTGACGGCCGGCCTTCTCGCGTCCCAGGGCCTGCCGCTCAACGTCTACGGCCTCGCGATGCTTCTCAACGTGGCGGCTGTGGCCGGCGACAATACCAATTATTGGATCGGCCGGATCAGCGGGCCCCGCGTCTTCCGGCGCGATGAGTCGCTCTTTTTCCGGCGCCGCCACGTCGAGCGCGCCCACGCGTTCTACGAGCGCTATGGCGCCAAGACGATCGTCCTCGCGCGCTTCATGCCCATCATCCGGACGTTCGCGCCGCTCGTTGCGGGAGTCGCCCGGATGGACTATCGCACGTTCCTGACGTTCAGCGTCGCCGGGGGCACCGCCTGGATCTGGAGTATGGTGTTCCTCGGCTACTACCTCGGCCACTACGTCCCCGGGGTCGCCAAGCACATCGAGATGGTGATCGCTGGCGTGATCTTTGTATCGATTCTTCCCGGCATCATCGGCTGGTGGCGCGAGCGTCGCGTCCTCGCCGCCATCGCTGATCTCCCTCCCGCATCGCCGTAACCCCACCCGAACCACTCTCAGCCATGACGACCACCGCTGCCGCTCCCCCGACCTTCACGCTCCCGCCGCTCCCGTACGCGTTCAACGCGCTGGAGCCGCACATCGACGCCCAGACGATGCAGATCCATCACGACAAGCATCACGGGACCTACGTCAACAACCTCAACGCGGCGATCGAGAGGGCGCCCGAACTCGCCAAGAAATCCCTCGACGACCTCGTCGCCGGGGTGGCGACTGTGCCCGAAGCAGTCCGGACCGCCGTCCGCAACAACGCCGGCGGCCACTGGAACCATTCTCTCTTCTGGCTCTGGCTCGACCCCGCCAAGAAGGGCGGCGAGCCCTCGGGCGCACTCGGCGATGCCGTGAAGAAGTCGTTCGGCGACTATGCCAAGTTCAAGGAGCAATTCACCGCCGCCGCGACGGGCCGATTCGGCTCAGGCTGGGCGTGGTTGCTGCACAAGGACGGGAAGCTGGCGATTACGTCCACGCCGAATCAGGACAACCCGGTGATGGAGGGCACGCGCCCTTCACACGTGCTGCTCGGCCTCGACGTCTGGGAGCACGCCTACTACCTCAAGTACCAGAACCGGCGCCCGGAATACATCGCCGCGTTCTGGAACGTCGTGAATTGGGCGGAAGTCTCCAAACGTTTCGACAAGGCGAAGGGATAACGCGCCCCTGGGCGGCCGCCCGTTACTGGGCGGCTTCGCCCTCCAGGTAGGTGTAGCCCTCGAGACCCGCGACGTACTCGGCGATGAACATGTTCCCCTCTTGCCGGGTCAGCGCCGCGGCCGCCGCGACTTTTCGCCGGAACGCCGTGAGGAGCGCGCTCGGCTCGAAGTGCACGTACTGGAGCACCTGCGTGACGGTATCGCCGTGCATGATGTCCGTCACGTCGTAGCCGTCGGCGGTGAGCCGCATATGCACGGCGTTCGTGTCTCCGAAGAGATTGTGCAGGTCGCCCAGAATCTCCTGGTACGCACCCGTCAGGAAGATGCCGAGGATGTAGTCCTCACCATGGTGGTACGGGTGGAGGCGGAGACTCGACGCCGGACCGCGACCGCGGCCCGCGAATTGGTCGATCTTGCCATCTGAATCGCAGGTGATGTCCTGCAGGGTGCCCCGGCGCGTCGGTTCCTCACCGAGCCGGTGGATCGGCATGATCGGGAACAGGTGATTGATCGCCCAACTGTCCGGGAGGGATTGAAAGAGGGAGAAGTTGCAGAAGTACCGGTCGACGAGCGTCGCCTCGACGTCGGCGCGGATCTCCTCGTACCGCTCCGGATCGCGATCCGTCACCCGCGCGACCGCGTTGAGGATCGAGTAGTAGAGTTGCTCCGCGGCTGCCCGGCCGCTCAGCGTGAGGACACCGCTGCTGAACAGCTCCTGCGCGTGCTCCTTGTAGAAGGTCGCATCGTGGTACGCCTCCACGACGCGGCGTGCGCGTACCGCCGGTGAGCTCAACTCGCGGCAGTCGGCCACCATGTCGTGCAGGAGAGGATGATCCTCTGGCCCGAGCGCCGGCATCGCCGGCTCGGCCTGGGACTCCACATCGATGACCTTGAGCAGCAGCAGCGCGTGGTGCGCGGTCAGCGCGCGCCCCGATTCGCTGATCACGTGCGGCATGGGCAGCTCGCCCTCGCGGCACGACTCGCCGAGCACGTAGATCACGTCGTTCGCGTACTCCTGCAGGGTGTAGTTCACGCTCGCCTCGGACGTCGACGATGTGCCGTCGTAATCCACACCCAGACCGCCCCCCACGTCCACGTGCGTGATGTCGACACCCATCCCGCGCAGTTCCGCGTAGAACCGGCCGATCTCCTGAAGACCCGACTTGATGTAGCGGATGTCGGTGATCTGGCTCCCGAGATGGAAGTGGATCAGCTTGAGGATGTCGAGCCGCCCGCGGCTCCGCAGATACTCGATCGCTTCCACGAGCTGCGCGGCGGTGAGTCCGAACTTCGAACGTTCGCCACCGCTTTGCGCCCATCGCCCGTAGCCGGCGGACCGCAGCTTGATGCGGACCCCGGCCATCGGCACGATGCCGAGATCGTCCGCGGCCTGCAGCAGCACATCGATCTCGCTCAGTTGCTCGATGACGATGAAGACCTTGTGGCCCAGCCGCTGGCCCATGAGCGCCAGCCGCATGAACTCCTCGTCCTTGTAGCCGTTGCACACGATCATGTGGTCCGTCGAGTCCGAGAGCGCCAGCACCGCCTGCAGCTCGGGCTTGGAACCGCATTCGAGACCGACACCGTGGGATTGCCCCGACCGCACGATCTCCTCGACCACGTGGCGCTGCTGGTTGACTTTGATCGGGTATACGGTCGTGTAGCCGCCCGTGTACCCGAACTCCTGGATCGCCTCCGCGAACCGGGTGCTGATCGCGGTCAGCCGCGCCCGGAGGATGTCCGAAAAGCGCAGCAGCACCGGAAGCGCGACGCCCTGTTCCTCCAGATCGCGCGCCACGTCGAATAGATCCACCTGGCGCTCGGGATGGTCGGCATCCGGACGCACGACGACGTGTCCCTGATCGTTGATGTCGAAGAAGCCGGCGCCCCACCCGTCGATGTTGTATACACCGCGGGCATCGTCGCACGTCCACGGCGCGCGCGCGGTTTCGGCCGCACGCTCCCGCGCCCGGCTGCCGCCCCCTCCACCACCCCGGCGGGATCGCCGGGCATCACCGGCTTCCGCGGCCCGTGCACCGGCCGGATCTGCCGCCCGCTCCTCGCCGGCCTGCGTGTCGCTCGCTGGTCCGCTGGCTGTCGTCACGTCTCTCACCCCACTGCGCGGCGCATGAAGCTCCGCAAGCCGAGCGTACAGAACACCGTCATGATCACCAGTTGTGCTCCCGTCACCACCGCGAGACTCATGTGCGGCAGCGCGGGTGTCAGTGCGCCGCGCATCCCCTCCGCCACGTACACTAGCGGGTTGATCAGCACCGCATACTGTACCGCCGGCACCACATCGAGACCACGCCACGGATAATAGGCGCACCCGAAGAAAATCATCGGGGCGATGATGATACTGAACATGAGTCCGATCTGCTCGGGGCGGATGACCGATCCGATCAGGAGGCCGAGCGCCGAAAATGTACTGGCGCCCACCACCGTCACCAGCACAAGGGCGCCCGCGTGCGCCAGCGTCAGCCCGGGGATCGGTCCCATGATCGCACGAGCGACCGGCAGCACCACGACGGCCGCGATCACCCCCTGGAGCACGCCCATCACGATCTTCTCGGCGGCGATCAGGGGAATCGGGATCGGCGCCAGCAGACGGTCCTCGATCTCCCGGGACCATCCGAAATCCTGAACCATCGGCAGCGTGACCGACTGAACGGCGGCCAGCGCAAGACTCAGCGCGAGTATCCCGGGCACGAGCGCGGCCGAATACGAACCCTGCACAAAGCCCATCTTCGGCAGCAGGTACCCGAAGACGACGATGAACATGATCGGTTGCATCACCGTGCGCAGGAGGAAATAGGGCAGCTCTCGCTGGGCGACACGGACATCCCGCCGGAGCAGCGCGATGAAGACGGTCGAGGCCCGGACGGTCCCGGCCACTAGTCGAGCCTCTTGCCGGTCAGCGACAGGAAAAGCGTCTCCAGGCTCGGCGCGGCCAGATTGATGTTGTTGACCGTCCGGCCGCTGCTCTGCACCGTGTCGATCAGCGCGGGGATGATCTGCCCGCCCCGGTCGCTGTAGACGCGCAGCACACCGTCGCGAGCCGACACACCGGTCACGTGCGCCAGCGTCTGCACGAGCGCCGCGGACGGCGCCGCATCGCCATCGAGCGTCAGTTCCACGAGCGTGCCGCCCGGCGCGCGCGCCCGAAGTGCCGCGGGAGTGTCGATCGCCAGCAGCCGCCCCTCGTCGACGATCGCCACCCGCTCGCAGAGACGGTCCGCCTCCTCCATGTAGTGCGTGGTCATCACGATCGTGCGCCCCTGGGCATGGAGATCGCGCAGGATGTCCCAAAGGGAGCGCCGTGCCTGAGGATCCAGTCCGACCGTCGGCTCGTCCAGGAAGATCACCCGTGGCTCGTGGATCAGCGCGCGCGCGATCATCAGCCGCTGCTGCTGGCCTCCGGAGAGCTCGTCGACCTTCGACTCGGCACGCTGGCCGATCTCGAACTGCTCGAGCAGAGCGTGTGCCTGCGCCACGGCACGGCTCCGCGGAATCCCGAAGTACGCGGCGTGAAACACGAGATTGTCGAGCACCGACAGGCCGCGATCGGGGTTCGGCCGCTGCGGCACGACGCCGATCCGCTGGCGCACGGCGACACTGTCGGTGCCGACATCCGCCCCCGCGACGAGGCCTCGCCCAACGGTCGCGCGGACCCGCGTCGTGAGAATGCCGATCGTCGTGGTCTTCCCCGCTCCGTTCGGCCCGAGGAGTCCGAAGAACTCGCCGTCGCGGATCTCGAGGTCCAGTCCGGCCAACGCGACGATGCCGGTGCTATCGCGGTCCCCGCTCGCGCTGGGCGCCGGAGGCGGGCGGAACGGGGGTCCCGATGCACCGCCCGGTCCACGGCCGGCCTGGAACCCGTCACGCCGCCCGCGCGAGCTCGGCGCCGGGTAAACCTTGCGTAGCCCTTGCGTCAGTATCGCGGCGCTCACGTTGGGAAGTTACCGGGAGCGACGCCGCCCGAGCTAGTGGAAACCCATTTGGCGAGCGGCGTGGCCGACAGGTGTCACGACGGTCGTTACAGCACCTGCGCCAACGTCGCGACAGAACGCGCCGTACCAGCCCTGCACCAGCCCTATACCTGGAACCGGTCGACTGAGGCCAGCAGTTTCGAGACGACCGCTTGCAGTGCGCTGAGATCCGACGCCGTATTGGCGATGACGCCGGCCTGTGCGGCAGTCGATGCCGCCATCTGTGCGGCCGCCGACGCCTGGTTGCCGGAGAGCGCGGCAACATGGGCCGCCTGGCTCTCGATCCGGCGCACCGCCTCCCGCTGCGCCGTCGCGAGTCCCGCGACGCCCCGTACGATGCCCGCAGCTTCCTCGACGCGGGCCGCGGACTGCCGGATCGCGGTCGCCGTCGCGCCGATGACCTGGCGCCCGGCCAGCACTTCTTCGTTCGCACGCGCCAGATCCGCGGCCGTGGCGCGCGTCCCTTGCTGGATGCTGAGTATCTCGTTCCGGATCTGTTCCACGAGGCGCGCCGAGCCGCGCGCCAGCTTGCGGACTTCCTCGGCGACCACCGCGAAGCCACGGCCGTTCTCCCCCGCTCGCGCGGCCTCGATCGCGGCGTTCAGCGCGATCAGATTCGTGGTCTGCGCGATGCCCGCGATCCCCGCGGTCGCGCCCGCGATCGACCGCAGCCGCTGCTCCACCTCGGCGAAGCTGCCCCGCGCCTCGGACGCCGCTTGCACGATCCGTTCGATCGCGGTGTCCGCGTCCGCCACGCCGGCCAGGCCGGCTTGAGCGGCCCGCAGCGTGTCTTCGGTGATCGAGTCCGCCTCGCCGACGTGCGCCAGCATGGCCTCCGCCGCGCCGCCGGCGGCGATCGCCTCCTCTCGCGTCTTCGCCGCCGCGAGCGCCTGCGCGGCCGCATCCGCGGCGACGTGCTCCACGGTCGTCGTCAGTTGCTCGCCCGATGCGCTCATCTGCTCGGTGGAGGCACTCAACTCGTCTGTGCGGCGCACCACCTGCTCCGCCGCTGCCCGCGATGACGCCACCAGATGGGCCAGCTCGGCGATGAACCGGTTCACGCTCACCGCCAGGTCGCCGATTTCATCGCGGGTCCGGACCGCCACGCGCGTGCGCAGATCCCACCGCGACTGTCGCATGAGTTGATCCAGCGACACGGTGACCGATTCGAGCGGCCGGGTCACGGAGCGCGAGAGGATGTACGCGATGATCGAGGCGACCACCACGGCCGCGAATGTCGCCACGCCGAAGACGGCCCGCGTCTCGTACCAGGCGGCGCTGGCGCGGTCGAGCGACCATCCGAGCACTACTCGCCGGTTGTCGCGCGTGGGGCGCACCACCCACAGCACCCGCTCCGTACCTCGCCGCAATCCCGCCAATGACGGCGCGCCACGCACCTCGGGGGGTGGCACCACCCGGTCATGCTCCGAACGCTGGCTCACCACATGGCCCGCCGAGTCGAGCACGCCCAAGTACAGAAGTTGCCCCAGGGACGCCGCGAACGCGTCATCGACTTCGCCGGGTGTCGGGTGGCGAACCAGAATCGCGGCCACCGTGCTGGCGCTTTCCCTCGCCTCCATGAGCTGTACCGCCCAGAACTTCCGCGGCAGGTAAATCGCGCTCAGGACGAAGAAAACGGGAAGTAGCGACGTGATGACGTACAGAATGATCTTCGTGCGCACCCGCGCGCCGCGCCGCTCGGCCCCGCTATTGATGTCGAGGAACTCGAGTCCTTCCAGGGTGGTGAGCTCGCGATCGCGGGCCCCCGACCGCCGGGCGCCGTTCCGGCGCACACCCGCTGCCGGCGGACTACCCGGTTCAGCGGAGGGCTGCGGCGGTGAAGAAGAAGGCACATTGAATGACGAGGCGCACCCGGCCCTGTCACCGTCCCGAGCCCCTCTGCAGGCCTGCCGGACATGCGCCGAAGCGCGCCGCGGCCGAGGTTTCTGGGCGATCGGCCGGCGCCATCCTGGCGGACTGCCGTCAGCAGCGCGCTACCACTCTCGCTCGATTCGCATCAGGTTCGGCTCACCCACGTACTCCTGGTCGGCGAGACCGGCGCATCGCGCCGGGTCCCGGTACCAGAACAGAACGAGCCAACCAGGTGGCACCTGAACGTCGCGGCAGACATCGACGGACCGCCCGACGGGAGTCGTCGCCAGGACTGCGGCGACTCCCGAATCGGTTGCGCCTCCAGGACTTGGGGTACCGGCTGCGGCAGGACCAGCGGTACGCCCCGCGGTGTCGGACGATCCCGGGGCCTGGCGCTCGCCGCGCGACAGCCGGAGGGCCCGGGCCAGCCCACGGAGCTCGAGTGCCGTCGGATCGCTCGCGGTGATCAGGCGCCATCGCTCCGGCAATCCGGAAATGCTGTCACGCCGGGTCGTGTCGCCGATGTAGGTCTCCCCTGTGAGAGCGACCCGCATGGAATCCTTGCCGGCCGGCACGACTTCGACCCGGATCTTGGTCAGCCTGGCCAGGCTGTAGGCGGTGACCGCCCCCAGATCGGCGCTCGTCACATGAAACATGGAGTCCGTGAGAAGTCGCGCGACGCGGCTTCGGACCACTGGCCGCCGGCCTGGCACCACGACTTCGTACCGCAGCGGCTCCGGGGTCGACCCCGGCGCAAGCCGCGGCGAGCCTCGCGGAATCGCCGACCCGTTGCCGGTCGCGCACGCGAGGACGGCCGTCAAAACGGCCAGCGACAACACGGATCGGCGCCGGTGCGCCCACTTCGGGTGCGCCCGCCTCGGCTGTTGCATCGAACGTGTCCTCACGGTCCTGATCGGCGTATAAGTTAACTCCCATGCGGCGGCTTGCTTCGTACTTTCTCCGCGGTCTGGCGTTCGGCGCCCCTCTCGCGGTCACGATCTACGTGTGCGTCCGCATCTTCACGGCGATCGACGGCTGGATGGGCCTCCCGATTCCGGGTCTGGGCTTTATCGTGACGATCGCGCTGTTCACCCTCATCGGGTTCCTCGGGTCGACCCTGCTCGCCGCGAGCGCCCTCTCGACGATCGACCGCGCCGTCGAGCGGCTCCCGTTCGTACGACTCCTCTATTCGGCGACCAAGGACCTCCTCAATGCGTTCGTCGGCGAGCACCGGCGCTTCGACGCACCCGTCATGATTCCGGCCGATGGCAGCGGGACCACCAAGGCGCTCGGCTTCATCACGCAGGATTCCCTCGCGCGGCTCGGTCTCGCCGACTACGTGACCGTCTACGTGCCGTTCTCATATAGTCTCTCGGGGCGCCTGCTCCTGTATCCCACGAGCCAGGTGACGCAGTTGCACTCGGTCAGCTCCGATGTGCTGGCTTTCATCATCTCCGGCGGCGTCACCGAAGTGCCCACCACTGTCCTACCCACGAGCACTCTGCACACCGGCGGCGCCGATGGGGTCGTACCGGTCGCCGCGGGTGACGCCGGTCCGGTATCGCGGGGCCCTCAGCCCTAGGTTCGCCGCGGCAGTCGCCGGTGGACCGCTATCGCTCCGCCTTGGCATCCGCCGTCAGCAGATACTTCTCCAACCAGGCCTGCACTTCGCTCCACCACAGCCTCTGGTTCTGGGGCTTTCCGACCCAGTGCCCTTCGTCAGGAAAGACGACGAGCTTGCTGGGCACACCCTGCCGCTGCAGTGCGGTGAACATCGAGACACCTTCCGTATAGGGTACCCGATAATCCAGCTCGCCGTTGATCACCAGCGTCGGCGTCACGAAATGGCTGGCGAACAAGTGAGGCGAGAATCGCCGGTACTGCGTGGCCATTGCGGTTGAATCCCAGAATGGGCCGCCGTATTCCCACTCCGGGAACCACAACTCCTCGGTCGCGCCGTACATGTTTTCGAGATTGAACGGGCCCGCGTGGCTGACCAGAGCCTTGAACCGGTCCGTGTGGCCGGCAATCCAATTCACCATGTACCCACCGTAGGAGCCGCCCGCCGCTCCGACGCGTGCGGGATCGATCCACGGTGCCCGAACGAGCGCCGCGTCCACGCCATCCATCAGATCGGTGTAGGCCTTGCCTCCCCAATCCTTCGGGACGCCATCCACGAACTTCTGGCCATAGCCCGTCGATCCGCGAGGGTTGATGGCGATCACCGCGAATCCGGGCGCCGCGAAGAGTTGGTAGTTCCACCGGGAGTGCCAGTTGTCGAGCCACGCACCCTCGGGGCCGCCGTGGACCAACAACACCGCGGGATAGCGCTTGCCGGGTTCCCATTGCGGCGGCTTGATGATGAATCCCTGGACGCTGTCGCCGCCCGCGCCGTGGAACCAGTAGTCCTCGGCCGGATTCAGGCGGAGCTGCGCCAGTAGCGCGTCGTTGACGTGCGTGAGCTGCCGGACGTTGGAGACCGACGCTCCCACCACTCTGGCGGCGTACACTTCCGGTGGGGTCTCGGCAGCATCGCGCATCCACACCATCACCGCCGCGCCCGGATTTTTCGCGGGCGCCACGTGGGACGGGCCGGACAACGATGGCGAGCCGTTGTTGTGAGCGCCGGCCAGCAGCACCGGCTGTCCCACCGCGGCGCCGTTCGCGATCGCGACGTGATAGAACTTTTCGCGCGACGCATCCGTGGTGGACAGGATCATGCCGCGCCCGTCGGCCGTGAACAGATAACCGTCGGCGTTGCGGTCCCAGTTCGGCAGCAGTTCCCTGGACTCACGGGTCCGCCGGTCGTAGAACATCAGGCGCCACCGATCGGATTCGTCCCCGGGCCGTGCCTGCGATGCGTACGCGATGTACCGGCCGTCCGGCGAATACACCGGGTTCTGGTCGGCTCCCCGGTTGGACGCGGTGATGACCACAGTCGGGCCGCCCGCCGCCGGCACGGTGTAGAGATTGAGATCGGTAGTCCAGGCGTCGGCCGCTCCCTGATCCTTGGCCGTATACGCGATCTCATCGCCGGCGGGCGCCCACGCATACGCCTCGCTCCCCGCGAACGGAGGCGGCGGGACATCGTACGACGCCCCCGGCATGAGGTCTACCGGCGCGCCGCCGCTTGCGGCGATCACGAACAGGTGTGATCGCGTCCCGGAGTCCCACCGGTTCCAATGCCGGTACATCAGATGGTCGGCGACGTGCGCCTTGACGGGATTGAGCTCGTCAGCCTTCGCGCGGGCCGCGTTGCACGCGTCGTCACTGCAGTTGGGATATGCGGCGGATGTGAACGCGATCCGGGACCCGTCCGGTGACCACACAGGTCCTCCCGCTCCGCCGTTCAAAGTGGTCAGTTGCCGGCGGCCTGACCCGTCGGGAGCGGCGACCCACAGTTGGCCGTGAGAGACGTACGCGACCATCCGTCCCCCCGGCGCCCACCGCGCTTCACTCGCCCGCGTCGTGTCGTCGGGGAATTGCTTCGGCGTCCCGCCCGCCACCGGGAGAATGTAGGTCACAGTCGTGCGGGCGTTGCCGGCCAGATCGGTCGTCCGGACGGCATACAGGACTCGCTGTCCGTCGGGTGAGACCTGCGGGTCCGACACCGCCCCCATCGCGGAGAAATCCTCGAAGGTGATCGGGCGCCCGCCCGAGTGTACGGGCACGCCACTCTGCGCGAACGCGCTCGTCGCCCCGATGGCGCACCAGACGCCGACGTGTGCGAACCGCCATGCTGTACGGCGCTGTCCCCCGGCCCGCGGCGCACGCGGCTGGACGACGCCTGTCACGTCTCGGTTTCCGCTGCGCTCACGCATGTCACTCTCCTGTGTCGCCGAGACCCGCTGCCGCGTGCGCACGAGTCACTGCTGGATGGTTTCACCGTTGGAGCCGCGCAGGTCGACCGGACCAACGCCGGTCGCGCGGAGAGGTCCCTCGATGGACCGGCGGTCGCCTACCACGACGATCGTGAGTTTCCCAATGTCGATATAGCGCTGCGCGACGCGCTGCACATCGGCCTGCGTCACGGCGCCCACCCGAAGCTGATACGTGGTATAGAAATCGTCGGGAAGTCCGTAGAGCACGAGGGGAATGAGATCGGACGCGATGTCGCTGGTCGTTTCAAAATCCCCCGGCAGTTGCAGTTCCAGATAGCGCTTGGTCTTGCTCAACTCGGCGGCCGGTATCGTGTCGTGGATCGCGCGCAGTTCGCGCATGAACTCGAGGAGCGAGGAATCAGTCTTCGCGGAGACGACTTCCGCAAGAGCCATGAACGGGCCCGCCTCGCGCCGCATGTCGAACTCGGACTCCGCGCCGTACGTGTAACCGTGCGTTTCGCGCAGATTCTGATTGAGCCGGCTGGTGAACGCGCCGCCGAGCGCCGTGTTGAGCACGAGCAGCGGGAAATAATCGGGGGTCGGCCGCGCGACTCCGATACTGCCGATACGAATGGAGGACTGGGCGGCGTCCGGTTTGTTGATGACGTAGATCGTTGTCGGCTGGGACACGACGGCGACCGCGGCGGCTGGCGGAGCGCCGGCTCGCGCCGCAGCGGGTCCCTCAGGCACCCATCCGCCGAACAACGCCCGAGCGCGCCGCTCGACATCGTCGGGCTTGACGTCACCGGTCACGATCAGTACGGCATTCCGTGGCTGAAATGCGGCGGCGTACGAAGCGCGGAGATCCTGGCGGGTGACGGACGGGATCGATGATTCGGTTCCCAGCCCCTGCCTCCCATACGGCTGGTTCGGGCCGTAGAGAATCGCATCGAACGCCCGTGACGCCACGAACGGCCCGCGGTCCCCCAACTCGATGAGGCGGGTCACGCGCTCTCTCTTCGCCCGGTCGACCTCCGCCGGCGCGAACGCCGGATGGAGCGCAACGTCCGCGAACAACGCCAACGCGCTGTCGAGTTGCACGATCGGCGTATGCAGCGAGACGGTCGTCCGGTCACACGTGCTCGCGGCCCCGAGCGATACGCCGAGGAGGGCCTTCTGCTCCGCGATCGCCGTGGCGGACCGCGTGGCGGTGCCGCGTGAGAGCAGGTCCGCGACGAGACTCGACACCCCGGGCTTTCCGGAAGGATCGGCCTCCGTCCCGGTGCGGACCAGCAACACGAAATCGGCGAGGGGGAGATTGTGCCGCTCCACCATCACGATCTGCAGGCCGTTCGGCAGTTCCCGTCTCGCGACCGCGGGCATCACCACCGCCGGGGGCGGTCCCAGCTCCGGCGGCCGGGTGCGATCGAACGCGGCGGCCGGGACTTCGGTCGTTGCAGGAGCGTGGGTGCACCCCGCGGCCATCACCATGATCGACATCGCGGCATCCACACCCGCGCCGCGCCACGAGCGCGGCCATCCAGGCATGCGCCTCACAGGCATGCGCCTCACAGGCATGCGCTCACAGGGATGCGCCTCATTGGATCGGCGGTCCCGTGACTTCGAGTTCCGGATGTCCCATCGGCACGACCGTGAGCACCACCTTGTGCGCCCCGAGGTACGAGCGGGCGACACGCTGTAGATCGGCCGCCGCGAGGTGATCGAAGCGGACCGCATCCTGCTGGATGTAGTCCGGAGTGCCCGCGAACCAGTCGTAATAATTGAGCAGATCGGCCTGCTCGGTCACACTCGCGAGCCGGTCCAGCATTCTCGCATGGTGCACGTTTTTGGCCCGCTGCAGCTCGAGGGCCGTCACCCCGCTGTCGGTCACCCGCCGGATCGCCTCGCGGACCAGCGTATCGACTCTCGCGGGCGAGACATCGGGCTTGGGCGTCACGTCGATGCTGAATTGGCCATCCAGCCGGTTCCCGTCCTGGCTCGCATCGACATCCTGGGCGGCCTGGCGGTCGTAAACCAGACTCTGATAGAGGCGCGATGCCTTGTCGCCGGCGAGAACGTACGCCAGCAGGTTGAGCGCCGCATCGTCGGGGTGGAACGCCTTCACCGAATGCCACGCGTAGAACACGCGCGGAAGCTGTACGTGATCTTCCTGCACCATGAACGTGTCGCGGGGCACCGTGAACGCCGGCACACGCGGACGCGCCGGAATCGCGGGCCCCCGCGGAATGTCGCCGAAGTACCGCGCGATCCAGTGCTTCGCGGAGTCCGCGCGAAAATCACCGGCCAGGACCAGCGTCGCGTTGTTCGGCGCGTAGTACGTCCGGAAGAATCCGCGCACATCGTCGAGCGTCGCGGCACTCAGGTCGGTCATCGAGCCGATCACGGGCCAGGAATACGGGTGGTCCGGCGGGTACAGCGCGGCGAGAATCGTCTCGCCGGCGCGGCCGTACGGCTGGTTGTCGTAGCTCTCGCGGCGCTCGTTCTTCACGACGTCGCGCTGAAGATCGACTTTCGGCAGATCCATCGTCGGAAGGAGCCAGCCCATGCGATCCGCGTCGAGCCAGAGCGCCAGCGGCAGGGCGTTCGATGGCATCCACTCGTAGTAGGTCGTACGGTCGTTGGTCGTGTACCCATTGTTGTTGGCACCCGCGGCCTCGAGCCACTGGTCGAACTTCCCGACCGGCACGTGCTCCGAGCCCATGAACATGATGTGCTCGAACAGGTGCGCGAATCCGGTGCGTCCGCGCTGCTCGTCGGCCGACCCGACATGGTAGTAGGTGCTGACCGCCACCATCTGGACCGTGTGATCCTCGTGCAGCACGACCTCGAGCCCGTTCGGCAGCACGTACCGCTCGATCCGGAGCCGCGGGATGTCACTGGCCTGCGCCCGTAGCCTGGCGGCGCCCCACAGGAGCGCGCCAGCCGCGAGCGCTACGCTCGCGATCCGATCCACCCTCACGATGTCGGTGGGTTGAATTGCGCGTGCTGGGCGTCAACCCACGACTTGTGGTAGAGCGGATCTTCGATCGCCAGCGCTGCCTTCGCCACTTTCAGCGGGCGAAAGGAATCCATCATGACCGCCAGTTCGTTGGTGAACTTGGCGCCAATGCTCGCCTCGGCGCGCCCCGGATGCGGCCCGTGGGGGATGCCGTCCGGATGGTGGGTGACGCTGCCGTATTCGATGCCCTTCCGGCTCATGAACTCGCTCGACGCGTAGAACAGCACCTCGTCGGAGTCCACGTTGCTGTGATTGTACGGCGCGGGCAGCGCGTTGGCGTCGAAATCGAACGGCCGCGGGCAGAACGAGCACACGACGAACCCGTCGCCCTGAAATGTCTGATGAACCGGCGGTGGCTGGTGAACGCGCCCGACGATCGGTTCGAAGTCGTGGATGTTGAACGCCCACGGGTAGAAATACCCGTCCCAGCCCACGACGTCGAACGGATGATGGTCGAGGACGATCTCGCTCAATCCGTCATACTGTTTGGCCAGGATCCGGAAATCCCCCATCTGGTCGACCGGGCGGAGCGCCGCCGGGCGGCGGATGTCCCGCTCCGAGTAGGGGGCACCCTCGATGAGCTGGCCGAAGTCGTTCCGATACCGCTTCGGCCACCGGACGTGGCCGCGGCTCTCGATGATGAGAAACTGCGACGGTCCGTCCGCCAGCGCGAGCCGGAAGCGATGCGTGATGCCGCGATGGATGATCAGGTAGTCGCCCTCCTTGTATGGGAGGTCGCCGAACGCCGACTCCAGTACCCCCGAGCCCTTGCTGACGTACACGATCTCGTCGGCCTGCGCGTTCTTGTAGAAATGCGCGTCCTGCTCATCCGGCGCGACGTAGAGCATGGCGACGTCGGCGTTGAACAGGAGCGGCACCCGGCCGAGCGTCGGACTCCCGCCGGGACGCACGCGCCCAGTCAGGAAATGCCGGTGCCGCAGGGTGGCGTCGTCGTCGGCCTGATACGCCAGATCGCGGATCCGGCGCGCCGATTTCACGGTCGTCGGCGGATGCAGGTGGTACAGGAGCGAGGATGTTCCCGTGAAACCCTCGTGCCCCATCAGTTCCTCGGCATACAGACCGCCATCCGGCTTGCGAAAGACGGTGTGCCGCTTACGCGGGATCTCGCCCAGCGTGTGATATATCGGCATGAGAATGGATGGTTGGCAGTTGGTGGTTCGCGGTCAGTGGATCGCTGGAGGCAAATCGCCGGAGTCCGGGACGCGACCGCCGGAGCCGGCACCCGCGCGCGGGCCACCAATCACTCACCACGGTTGCTACAGGTTTCCCCTCAGTGCCTGCTCGCGCTCGATGGCCTCGAACAGGGCCTTGAAATTGCCCGCCCCGAAACTCTTCGCGCCCTTCCGCTGGATGATCTCGAAGAACAGCGTCGGCCGGTCCTGGACCGGCTTGGTGAAGATCTGCAGCAGGTACCCTTCGTCGTCGCGATCGACCAGGATGCCGAGCTCCCGGAGGGGCGCGATATCCTCATCGATCTTGCCGACACGCGCGGTCACGCTGTCGTAGTAGGTCACCGGCACACGCAGGAACTCGACGCCGTGGTCGCGAAGCGCCGTCACGGTGCGCACGATATCGTCGGTCGCGATCGCGATATGCTGGACGCCGGGTCCCCCGTAGAACTCGAGGTATTCGTCGATCTGCGATTTCCGCTTGCCCTGCGCCGGCTCGTTGAGCGGGAACTTGATGCGCCCGTTGCCATTGGCGACGACTTTGGACATCAGCGCCGAATACTCGGTGGAGATGTCCTTGTCGTCGAACGAGATCAGGTTGTAGAAACCCATGACCCGCTCGTAGAAGCTCACCCAGCGATTCATGGCGCCCAGCTCGACGTTACCGACGCAGTGATCGACGTATTTGAGCCCTACCGCCGGCGTGCCCCCACGCGATTCGGCCGGCACGAACCCCGGCATGAACGGCCCGCGATAGTTGCGACGCTCGACGAGCGAGTGGATCGTGTCGCCGTAGGTCTGAATCGCGGCAACCACGACCTCGCCCATGTCGTCGTGCAGCACCGCGGGCTCCTGGACGGCCTGGGCCCCACGTGCCACCGCCAGCTCGAAGGCCCGCCGGGCATCATCGACCCACAACGCGAGATCCCGGACGCCATCGCCGTGCTTGGCGAGATGTGCCGCGACCGGACCCGTGGACCGGAGCGGCGTCGTCAACACCAGGCGGACGTTGCCCTGCTCGAGCACGTAGCTCGCGCGGTCTCGCGTGCCGGTCTCAGGACCCCGATAGGCTACCACTCGGAATCCGAACGCGGTCCGGTAATAGATGCTCGACTGCTTCGCGTTCCCGACGTAGAACTCGATGTGGTCGGTGCCATTGATCGGAAACGCGTCCGCCACTGGCGGAGCTACCGGCACTGTTTGCGTCGCCATCTGTCTCCTCCGTCAAGAACGGTTCGTCGCGCGCCCGATTCCGTTCGGCACCTGCTCCCTATGCCGCGGCCACCGAGGCATCGAGGAAACTCTTCACATCGGCCTCGCTCATCGCCGGCTCGCCCGGCGCCACGTTGTCCAGCTTTCCAGCACGCATCCACGCTTCGAGTTCGCCGACCAGTTCAAACAGATGCTCGAACGATTGGACCGAGAACAGCAATGGCTGATGACGGTCGATCTCGAAGCTCTGGTTGACGACCCACTCGAGCTGGAATGGGTACCGCTGCACGGACGGCGAATCGACCGCGTGCGCGATCTCGCCATGAGAGCTCAGGAGCCCGCTGCCATACACCTTGTACCCGCGTCCATCCGTCCCCTTCATGAGTCCGAATTCGATGCTGAACCAGAAGAACCGCGCCATCGCCCGGAAGACGCTCGTGATCCGCCGCATCTTTTCGTCCTGGTCGCGAATCCCCGCAACGAGCGACGCCGCCGTATGCGCACAGTCGCCGAACCGGACCAGCGTATCGGCGAACGCACGGTCGGTGTGCATCGGCACATGGCCCGCGATGTCGTGGAAGATGTCCGGCTCGGGCAGATAGTCGAGCGACACACCATCGCGAATCGTGATCGTCGTCGGGAACTCGCGATTGCGCAGGCAGTCGAAGAACACGAACGCCGGCACGTACCCGCTCACGCCCTTTGCCCGAAATCCTGTACGAGGCGCCAGGAACCGGTTCACGTCGTCCAGCCGTGGCACCCGGTCCGCCGGCAGACAGAGTGAGTCGATTCCCTGCAGGAACCGGTCGTTGGCATACGCCTGCCACCGTCCCGTCATGCGCGAGAACAGATGCTGCCAGGCATCATGGTTCGACGCACTGTAGAGCTCGTACGGCTGCTCGATGTACAGTTGTCCAGCCCGCTGAGCCGCCTCAATGAACGGCGATTGGGTCGTCGTCAGTCCCGGCCCGGCGCTCGCGCCGGCCCCCTGTCCGCGGTCGATCACCGGAGTGGCCATCCTCTATGAATCTAGCGACTTGCCGAATTCCTGATACTCGGCCAGCGCCCCGGGATTGGCCAGGGCACCGGCATTGTCCGCCGGGCGCCCGTGGATGGCCTCGCGAACCGCCAGCTCCGCGATCTTGCCGCTGACGGTCCGAGGGATGTCCGCCACAGCATGGATGCGCCGGGGCACGTGGTGGGGGCTCGTGTTCCGGCGGATGACGTCGCGGAGCCGCGCGCAAAGGGCGTCGTCCAAAGTCACGCCGGGAGCGAGCCGCACAAACAGCACGACTTCCGTGTCATGTCCTCCGTCCGAGGCCCGGACTTCCGCACCCACCGCCACGCTTTCGACGATCTCCGGAAGCTGCTCGACCTGACGGTAGATCTCCGCCGTACCGATGCGGACGCCGCCCGGATTGAGCGTGGTGTCGCTGCGTCCGTAGATGACGACGCCGCCGTCGCCGGTGAGCAGCGCCCAGTCGCCATGCCGCCACACGTTCGGATACCGCGCGAAGTACGCCGCCCGGTATTTCTCCGCGCCAGGGTCGTTCCAGAACCTGGCCGGCATCGAGGGAAATGGCTTCGTGCACACTAACTCGCCCGCCACACCGGTGATTGCTCGCCCCGCGCCATCGAACACCTCGACCGCCATCCCGAGTCCTCGTCCCTGAATCTCACCGCGCCGCACCGGCGTCAGGGGGTTGCCGAGGACGAAGCACGACACGATGTCGGTGCCGCCGCTGATGCTCGAGAGCTGGATGTGCGGTCCGGCCTCGCGACGCACGTAGTCGAAGCTGTGCGCGGCGAGCGGGCTCCCGGTCGACAATATCGTGCGCACCCCGCGCACGTCGTGCGTCGTGGCGGGGCGCAAGCCGTGCTTCTCGGCAAGCGCCAGATATTTCGCGCTCGTGCCGAACACGGTCACGCCTTCATCCGCCGCCATATCCCACAGGATGGCGGGCCGCGCGGGAGGGAACGCGGCACCGTCGTACAGCACCGCCGCGGCACCCACCGCCAGCGCGTTGACGAGCCAGTTCCACATCATCCAGCCGCACGTCGTGTAGTAGAATACCCGGTCCTCTCGCCGGATATCGACGTGCAGTACGTGCTCTTTGAGCAGTTGCAGCAGCGTGCCGCCCGCGCTGTGCACGATGCACTTCGGCGCGCCGGTGGTGCCCGACGAGTACACGATGAACGCCGGCTGCCCGAACGGGAGGCGTTCGTATACCGCGGCCGCGTGCTCGTGGCCCGCCAGGAAATCACGCCAAGCGATGGCGTGCGGAAAGCGTTCCGCGAGCCGCTCGGGACGCGCATCTCTGTCGAGGTTCGGCACGATCACGCACCGCTCGACCGAGGGCAGCGCGGCGGCGACCTCCGCGTTGCGATCGCCGAGCGGGATCCGCTTTCCGGCGTAGTGATACCCGTCCGCGCAGATCAGCACCCGAGGGACGATCTGCCCGAAGCGGTCAAGCACCGCGGCGGCCCCAAAATCGGGCGAGCAGCTCGACCACACTGCACCAATGCTCGTCGCCGCCAGCATCGCGATGACCGTCTCCGGTATGTTGGGCAGGAATCCCGCGACTCTGTCGCCGGGGGCCACCCCCGCGGCACGCAGTGCACTGGCGCACGATGCCACCGCCTGGCGAAGCTCGCCGAACGTGAGACGCCCCGCAGGCCCCCGTTCGTCCCACGCGACCAGCGCCAGCGATGCGCCTTCGCCCGCGAGAAGGTTCTCCGCGAAGTTGAGCCGCGCGCCGGTGAACCACCGCGGTCCGAGCATCGAATCCGGCGGCGCCATACGCTCGCCGCCCACGAGGACATCGTCCCACGGTGGAGCGCCGCTCCGCTCGTCGGCGATCACGCCGCAGTACCGCCACACAGCGGCCCAGAACCGATCGGGGCGCGTGACGGACCAGCGGTGCAGGCAGGCGAACGCGTCCGGCGCGTCGGGCGCCACAAGTCCGGTCTCGCCGGCGGCACGCTGCGCGTCGATGAACGCCGCCATGCGGGTGCGACGCTTCTCGGCCGCGCTGAGTTCCCAGAGGATGTCAGCCATCGGCGACCATCGCGGGACGTGTCCGCGTTTCGTGCATGTGGTGTGAAAAGCTATCGGCTAGATTGACCGCGTGCTCGCCTCCGCCGCCCTCAGCTACCGCGATTTTCGATTGCTGTTCGCGGGCGTGGTCGTGTCGAACATCGGCCTCCAGATGCAGGGCACGGCGATCGGATGGGAGCTGTACGATCGCACACATTCAGCATACGCGCTGGGGTTCGTCGGCCTGGTTGCATTGATACCGCTCCTGGCGCTTGCCCTGCCCGCCGGACACATCATCGACACGCATGACCGCCGGCGAGTCCTCATGGTTTCGCTGGCCATCTTTACTGCGAGCTCCATTGGGCTGGCGATCGTGTCACAGACGCGGGGGCCCCTCGCCGCGCTGTACGGCTGTGTGCTGCTCACCGGCGTAGCTCGAGCGTTTCACACCCCGGCCCGCAACGCCCTCCTCCCCTGGCTCGTACCTGCCGATGTCCTGGCGAACGCCGTCACGTGGAACAGCGGGGGCTGGCAGCTGGCGTCCGTGGTGGGCCCGGCGGTGGGTGGCGCATTGATCGCGGCCCGCGGCGGGGCCGTCGCTGTTTATGTGTGCGCCGCCATCGGCACGTCGGCGTTCCTGCTTCTTGCCGCTGCGATGCGCCACCACTCGGCGGAGCGCCTCGGCGGCGAGATGACCGTGCCGGCACTCGTCGCCGGTGTCCGGTTCGTGGCCCGCAGCAAGCTCCTCCTCCCGATCATCACGCTCGATCTCTTCGCCGTGCTGCTGGGCGGAGCGACGACCCTCCTCCCGATCTACGCCAAGGACATCCTGCACGTCGGTCCCGCTGGCCTTGGATGGCTCGACGCCGCGCAATCCCTCGGCGCAGTCCTGACCGCGGTGGTGTTGGCGAGCTTCCCGCCCATGCGGCGCGCGGGCCGCACCCTGCTGTGGGCGGTCTTCGGGTTCGGGGCGGGGACGCTGATCTTCGGCGTGTCCCAGTCGTTCGCGCTGTCGATGGCCATGCTCGTCATCATCGGAGGGCTCGACATGGTGAGCGTCGTGATCCGCAACACGATCGCTCCACTCGTCACGCCGGACGAGATGCGCGGCCGCGTCGGCTCGATCACCGGCCTGTTCATCGGGACGTCGAACCTCCTCGGTGGCTTCGAATCAGGCGCGGTCGCGGGCGCATTCGGCCCCGTGTTCTCCGTCGTTTCGGGCGCGATCGGCACGATCATCGTGGTCGTGGCGGTCGCCTGGTACTGGCCTACCATCCGCGCCTTGGGCCCGCTGGCGAGCGTCGAGCCGGAACCGATCGTCGTTTAACGTTTGTCGTCCGCCGGAGACCTCGCACTGGCACACGCAGGCCGGCTGACGAGGGCAGCGGCGGCCGTTCGAGAACGGCCGCAATCCGGCCCCCCGCCACGCGCCCGCGGATAGCGCTTCGCGCTTGCCCCGATGTACGGGTCACGATACAGTACGGTGATGGACGCCCCGGAGTGGCCCTGATCGCGACGAATGGCGGCCCCGCGCCCAATGATCGCGGTGCGGTGCTGTTTGATTTTGGCGGCACGCTGGACGCGGACGGGCTACGGTGGAGTGTCCGGTTTCACGAGGCGTACGCGGCCGGCGGCGGCCAACTTGGCGCCGACGCCTTCGAGGCCCTGTTTCGGGCGTCGGACCGAGCCCTCGAGACGGTCCCCGGAATCCGCGGCCTGGGATTCCGCGTAATGCTGGAAACTCAGGCCGGCCTTCTGCGGACGCTGTTGCCCGACGGCGCCGCCATTGATCCGGGCGCGATGGCCAACCGGGTGCACGAACAAGCCATTCAAATAGTCGCGCGCAACCGCCCCCTGCTCGAAGCGCTCCAGCCCCGCTTCCGCCTCGGCATCATCTCGAACTTTACCGGCAATCTCGGTATTTGCTTGACGGAGCTTGGCATACGCGATCTGTTCGAGATCGTCACCGATTCCGCGGTCCTCGGATTCGCCAAACCGGACGCGCGCCCGTTCACGCATACGATCGAGGCGCTGGGCCTTCCTCCACAGGCAACATGGATGGTGGGTGACAACTTCGAAGCCGATATCCGGCCAGGCGCCAAGCTTGGCATGCAAACCGTCTGGATCACGCCGGCTCAGCGGCCACTGCCGCCTGGATGCGTGCCGACGGCGCGCATCGCATCGCTGACGGAGTTACCCGGCGTGCTGGCCCCTGCCACCCTTCCGCCCCGCGATCCGTCGGCATGCACGGCCTGATCCTCGCCGGCGGTGAGGGGACACGTCTCGCGGCCGATGGCATCGGCGGCCCGAAGGCGACGGTCGCGGTCGGCGGCCAGCCGCAGCTCGTTCGCCTCGTCGGCATGCTCGGCGCCCTCGGCTGCGAGAGTATCACGTGCATGCTCCGCGACGCCGAGTCCGTGGTTGTCCCGTCGTTCGACGAGGTGCTGGACGGCACGGGCCGTGCTCCTCCGGCGGTCCGCGTCGTGACCTGCCACACGCCCTCGTCCCTCCACACACTCGTGGATGGACTTGCCGCCGTGCCCCGAGGAGATGTCTTTTGCACCATGGTCGACACGGTGATGCGAGCCCGGGATTGGCGGGCAGTATTCGATGGGGCGGTTCAGGCGATCTCGGACGGGGCGGACGCGGTGCTGGCGGTGACGCCCTATGTCGATGACGAGCGCCCCCTGTGGGTCCACCGGGACGCCGCGGGCGTCGCCCGTGCCATAGGCGAGACCCGCAGCGACCCCCCGTGTGTCACCGGCGGTGTGTACGCCTTCAGTCCACGGGCCCGCACCGAGGCCGCGACCGCCCGGCGCCAGGGGGCTTCCCGGATGCGCGGGTTCCTGGCTCAGATGGTTGCTGACGGCTATCGTGTAGCCACGGTTGAGGTTCCACGCATCGTCGACGTGGACCGCCGCCACGATCTCGACATCGCAAACGCCTGGCTTGGTACGGAGAACGAATGAGCTGTCCGCCGGAGTCCATGCTGGCCAGGCCCGGAGTGCGCCTGTGACCGGCGATGCGCCACGCGTCATGGCGCTCTACCGGCAGCCTTCGTACTCACCGAATCAGCATCGCGCCAACGATACCGCCATCCTCGACGCGGCGGTGGCCCGCCTTGTCGCGCGGGGCTGGGAAGTCGCGCGAGCGTCGGAGAGCGACGTGCTCGCGACCACGCTGCCGGACTCGGACCTGGTGCTCAACATGTGCCAGGGTCCCGACGCCTCGGAAAAACTGCTCCCCCTCGAGAACTCGGCCGTTCCGATCATCAATCGGCCTTCGAGCGTATTGAGTTGCCACCGGCACCGCCTCGTCACCATTCTCGCCGGCCGGCCGGTGGCCTTCCCCCGGACTGCCGTGATCTCGACTACCGGTCGCGCCGCCCTGGACGGATTCGGCATCGACGGACGCCGGGTCTGGGTCAAGCGCGGTGACGTCCACGCCGAGCGCTCCGAGGATGTCGTGACGGTCGAGCGCGACGGCCTTCGGGCCGCGATCGATGCCTTTGGCGCCCGTGGCATCTCCAGGGTCGCTTTGCAGGAGCACGTCCCGGGCCCGGTGCTTAAGTTCTACGGGATCGCAGACGGCCGGTTTTTCAGGTATTACGGTGCGGAGGCGGGGCCATCGGGCCCGGTGCCGGAAGTCGATGAGGCGCGCTTGCGCGCCCTCGCCTTCGCAGCGGCGGCCGAGTTGCGACTCGACGTGTTCGGCGGGGACGTGGCACTGCCTGCGCCGGACCAGCCGACGCTGATCGACCTGAACGACTGGCCAAGCTTCGCCCCATTCCGGGACGACGCCGCGGAGCACATTGCGGCGTATGCACACGACTACTACACCACTCGCACCTCACCGAGATCTCCGACGTGACGCAGCCTTTGACGGCGCTCGCCGAGCCCCGCCCCGCCACTCCAGCCGACCGCGCCGGCCCGGGTCCCCGCTCGCTCGCCGCCTTCAACGCCGAAGCCGAATTCCTCGCCCCTGGCACCCAGAGCGTCGCCCTCTTCAGCCGCCTCTGCATCGATCGCGGCGAAGGCGTCATGCTCTACGATCTCGACGGGCGCCGGTACATAGATCTCCTCGCCGGTGTGGGTGTCGCCGCCCTTGGCTACGCGCACCCGAAGTACGTCGCCGCGGTCCAGCGCCAGGTCGCCCGCGTGCATGTCGGCAGCTTCACGTCCGAACACCGGGCCGCGCTCGTCAAACTGATCGCGGACATCACCCCGGGTGATCTCAACCGCACGCAGCTCTACAGCAGCGGCGCGGAAGCGGTGGAGTCGGCCTTCCGCCTCGCCAAGTCGTATACCGGCAAGACCGAGTTCATCGGGTTCTGGGGCGGCTTCCACGGCAAGACGAGCGGTGTCCTTCCGCTTCTCGGCTCGAGCTTCAAGCATCACCTCGGCCCCCTGATGCCGGGCACCTATAGCACGCCGTACGCCTCGTGTGAACGCTGCGCGTTCGACAAGACGTTCCCCTCGTGCTCCTGGCACTGTGTCGAGTTCCTGCGCAAGAAGATCGAGGTCGAGACGACGAACGACGTGGCGGCGATCATCGTCGAGCCGATCCAGGGAACGGCCGGCAACGTCATCCCGCCTCCAGGCTATCTCCGCGTGCTACGCGAGCTCGCCGACAAGATCGGCGCCGTACTCATCGCCGACGAGATGCTCACGGGGTTCGGCCGCACGGGCAAGATGTTCGCGATCGAGCATGACGGCGTCCTGCCGGACATCATGACGATCGGCAAGGGCTTCGGCGCCGGCTTCCCGATGACCGGCGTCATCGCGCGCGAGCAGGTGGCAGCCGCCAAGCCGTGGGCCAATCCCAGCGGCAGTTCATCGAGCTACGGCGGCAATCCTCTCGCCGCGGCCGCCGCACGCGCGTCGATCGAGACGATCATCGAGGAAGGACTGGTCGAGAACAGCCGCGTCGTTGGCGCGCGGATGCTGGCCGAGATGAAGACCTGGCAACGCGAGATCCCGATCGTCGGAGAGGTGCGCGGCCGCGGTCTCATGATCGGCATGGATCTGGTGGTCCCCGGCACGAATAAACTGATCGGCAAGGATCAGGCACGCTGGATCTTCGATACCCTCCTCTCGCGAGGAGTCCTGGCGATGATCTACAATCCTGAGGTTCGCATCAATCCGCCGCTCGTGATTCGGGAAGAGGAGGCACTCGAGGCGCTTGCCATCATGAAGGGCGTGCTCGGAGAAGCCGCGGAGCGCGTCGGGGCGTGAGTTGGGAGACGGTGGATCAGGCGCTGGGCGGCCGGCCCGATCCGCTGGCGGCTGCCCACGATGCAGCCGCGAGGCCACCCGGCCCGCCCCAGACGGACCCGCTCGCGACCAAGGGCGACGAGGTCGAGGAATGGCTGGATCTGCGGTTCTTCCGCCCGATCGGCGCACGCATCACGGGCATCCTCTACCCGACGCGGATCACCCCCGACCAGGTGACCCTCATCAGTGTCGTGATTGGACTCGTCGCAGGCCACCTGTTCGTGTACACGAGCCCGTGGATCAATGCCGCTGGTTTCGCGCTGTTCATTGTCTCCGACCTGTTCGATAGCGCGGACGGACAACTCGCGCGCCGGCGGGGCACGTCCACCCGCTTGGGCCGCGCGCTCGACGGATCATCGGATGGGCTCCGATTCCTGAACCTCGGCGTCCATCTCGTCGTCCGGCTGGTGCTCTACAGCGGCTGGTCGTGGACGACCGCCATCCTGCTCGCGGTCATCGCGTCGTTCAGCCACACCAGCCAGAGTGCCACGATCGACTTCGTTCGTCATGCCTTCCTTGCGCTGGGCACGGGCAAAGGCAGCGAGCTCGATGTCGACGAGGTCGAGGTGCCAGCGAACATCTCGTGGTTTCAGCGGCTCACGACGAACATCTACCGGAGCTACGCGAGACTTCAGGCCCGGCTCTTCCCGCAAACGGTCGCGCTGGTGCGGGCGACCCGCGACCATCGTGTCGCGCCCGGAGGCGCCGCCGCCTATCGCGAGCGGATCTTGCCCCTGCTGTCCTGGTGTCCCTGGCTCGGCCAGAACGTCCGGTTCATCGTGCTGGGCGTTACCGCCGTCGCGGGATGGCCCGCTGGACTCCTGTGGGTCACGGTCCTCCCGATGAACGTGATCATGGCGGCGATCGTCGGCGAGCAGGAACGCCGCGCCGGAGCGATCCTCCGGGGCGATATGGCCACGGTGCCACCAACTCCACCCAACCCACCGACACCGCCAGCGGTTCCCATTGGCGGAAACTGATGGGCGGACGGGCAGCGTCCCGGCCGGATCACACCCCTATCGCGGCGCGCTGATCGGATTTGGCGGGATCGCACGGAACGCCCACCTGCCGGGCTTCAGACATGACCCGGCACTGCGCGCCCGCCTCGGCATCGTCGCCGCCGTGGATCCCGCTCCCGGTGCATCGGCCGGTGCCGACATCCCCGTGGTGCCCGATCGCGCCGCGCTCGAGACGATGGGGACGTTGGACTTCGTCGACGTCTGCACCCCGACCGCCACGCACCTGGAGACCACGCTTTGGGCCCTCGCCCGCGGCTATCACGTGGTCTGCGAGAAACCCGTCGCCCTCTCGCGGGACGAGGCCGCGCAGCTCGCCCTCGCCGCACGCAACGCACGCCGTGTCGTGGTGCCCTGCCACCAGTACCGGTATAACCCGGCCTGGCGCCAGATGCTGGAATGGATTCGCGGCGGGGCGATCGGCCGCTGGCACCTGGCCGAGCTCTCGGTCTATCGGCCCGCTGCCGATGCGGGGAGCGACCCGCGCGCGCAACCGTGGAGGACCGTCGCGGCCGAGAGCGCCGGCGGGATCCTGCTCGATCACGGGACGCATCTGCTCTACTCGCTGCTGGATGCCGCGGGAGAGCAGGCGACAGGTGTCCGCGCGTGGACTGGCCGCCTTCGGCACTTCGACTACGGCGTCGAAGACACCGCACAGGTGGCGGTGGAGTTTCCCGGCCGCCTCGCGACTCTGCTGCTGACGTGGTCCGCATCTCATCGCGAGAATCGCGTGCGATTCATCGGCGATCGCGGCACGATCGACTGGCAGGGCGGCATCCTGCGCCTGGAGCGAAACGGACAGGCTCCGGAATCGCACGACTTCTCGGTGCAACTCGACAAGCGGTCTTACGCCGGCTGGTTCGCCGCGCTCTTCTCCGCATTTGCGGACGCGATGGACCGTGGCACCGACCCGGCAGCGCTCGACGATATCACGCGGGTGGCCTGCGTCCTGGAAGCGGCCTACACCTCGGCGCGCACCGGCTCGCGCGTCGCGATCGGTTGAGGAACGGGTGAGCAAGCGCGTTCGGCTGGTCGTGTTCCTCTTCGGAGCCGTCGTGTTCGCGGGCCTGCTCTATCGGGCCGGCGTCGACGGACTGCTCAGGAATCTCCGCAGCACGGCGTGGGTGCTCGGCCCCATCGTCGCCGTCTGGGGCCTCGTGTATGTCAGCAACACCGTTGCCTGGGAGACACTCCTCCGCGCAGGGGCCCACCTGACCGCGAAGAACACCACCTCCAAGATGATCCCGTTCTGGCGCGCGTACGCCATCAGCGTCTCCAGCTTCGCGATCAACTACGTGACCCCGTTCGTTGCGCTCGGTGGAGAGCCGTTCCGCGTCGCGGCCGCGAAGGACTGGGTCGGTACCAGCCGCGCGGCCGCGTCGGTCGTGAGCTTCCGCGTGGTCCATACGCTCGGCCAGGTGCTGTTCTGGGTCATCGCCATGCCGGTGGCGTGGGTGCTGATCCCCCGCACGACGGCGACCGACATCGTGCTGACCGTGACCGCGATCGGGCTGCTCGGTGTTGCCGCACTCCTCTTGTCGCTCTTCCGGCGCGGATTCCTCGAGCGGGCGCTCAACCTGGTGCCACGAATCCCGATCCTCCGGCGCTATTCGGCTCGCTTCGAGTCCGCGCGGCCCACCTTGCAGCACATCGATGACCAGATGGCGGAGCTCACCGAGGGGGAGCGCCGCCGGCTGACGATCGCCATTCTCGCCGAGGTAGTGGGCCGTATGATCGCGATGTTCGAGTTCCTGTTCATCGCGCGCGCGATGGGCCTCCATATCGGCTACGCCACCGCGTTCGTGATCGGCGCCTTCTCGCAGCTCGCGACGAACCTCACGGTGTTCATCCCGTTCGAGCTGGGATCGAAGGAAGGCGGACTCTATCTCATCTTCGGATTGGTCGGCCTCCCACCGGCGCTCGGCGTGTACGCGTCGGTCATGAGCCGCCTGCGCGAACTCACGTGGATCGGGATCGGCCTCACACTGACCTGGGTCTCCGGCCGTCGCGGCGCGCACACCGCCCCCAAAACGAGCTGAGTCTAGAGCCACCCCGCCGAGCGATACCACTCGGCCGTCGAGCGCATCCCGTCCGTGAGGCCGATCTGCGGGGCATAGCCCAGCTCGCGGCGCGCGCGCGAATCGTCGCACATCCACGCCGGTTGCAACATGTCGCGAGCGCGCTCCGGCGTGAGAAGCGCCTTGGTGCTCGTAACGCGGGCAAACTCGCGCGCGACATACGACACGCCACGCACCACTACCCCCGGTAGTGGAACCACGAGGGAGCGGCGTCCGACTGCGAGCCCCATCGCCGTCACGATGTCGTCCCAGGGATGGTTGCCGCCGTTGATGTAGTAGACGCCACCGGCGGTCACGCTCCGCGCGGACGCGATCAGTCCCCGCACGACGTCCGCCACGTGTACCATGGCGAGTTGCTGCCCCCGCGGCCCGGTCCGGATCGCGAGGCCGCGCGCCGCGAGGCGGAATGCGGCCAGGATGTCGCGCTCGCGCGGCCCGTACACGGCCGATGGCCGCACGACGACCGCAGGCACGCCGCCACTGAGCACCACCTGCTCACCCCGAAGCTTCGACTCGCCATACGGGCCGATCGGAGCCGGCGGATCCGCCTCCGTCAGCGGACGGCCCGCTCGGGCTGGCCCTCCCGCGGCGAGGCTCGAGCAGAAGACCAGCCTGACGGGACGCGCGGCCATGGCATCCACGAGGCGCACGACGCCGCCGTAGTTGATCCTGTCGTATTCGGATGCGCGGGCCGTCGTCGTGAGGGCCGCGAGGTGGAACACGACGTCCACCCCGTCGACCGCGCGCCGCAGCGCACCGGCATCTTCCACCGTGCCGGCCGCATAGCTGACCCCGAGGCTGTCGAGCCAACGGCGATCGCTCTGCGGGCGCACGAGGCAGCGCACCCGATACCCGCCCGCGACCAGCGCTTCGACCAGGTGTCCGCCGACGAACCCGCTGGCGCCCGTGACGAGCGCGAAGCCGGCGCCAGAACCAGTCATCGGGATTTCGGGTCAGCCCGCAGCGGGTGCCTGGATCGGCTTGTCGTAAAGTCGGTACGTCTTGTACGGATCGCCGCCGAAGTTCTCGATCGCCTGGCGCATGAGGAGGTTGTCCTCGAGAATCCACGACGCTTCGCCATGCGTCATGCCGCGCGCCGTCGCGTTCTTGTAAAGCGCCATGTAGAGCAATTCCGCCGCCCCGGTCAACCGGTACTTGGGCAGAACTCCCAGAGTGAGGATCCGCGCGGCGTCGATCTTTCGCCCGTACCACAGGCCGTACGCCCAGCCGAGGGGAAAGAGGCGGCCGTTCATGTGCCGAAGCGCGACGTTGAGATCGGGAAGCGCCAGCGCGAAGCCCGCGAGCTCGCCGCGGACTTCCGCGAACAGCACCAGCTCCGGGACCACGACCGGCTTGAGTTGCTTGGCCAGATCGTCGAACTCGGCGTCGGTCATGGGGATGTTGCCCCAGTTCGCGTCCCATGCCGCGTTGTAGAGCATCCGGACGCGCGCGACTTCCGCCTTGAATTGCTTGAGATCCAGCGGACGGATCTTGATCTGGTGCCGCTCCGCCAGCCGGCCGGCGACCCGCTCCAACCGATCCGGCACGCCGTTGGCCTCGTGGTGGTACGCGATCAGATCTTTGGATTTCTTGAAGCCGTATCCCTCGATCAGATCGGCGTACCATGGCGGGTTATACGGCATCATGACGACGGGCGACGAATCGAAGCCCTTGACCAGCAAGCCGCACTCCTCGTTGACGGAGAAGCTGGCGGGTCCCCGCATGACACCGAGTCCCCGTGCGGCCAGCCACGCGGAGACCGTGGAAAACAACGCCGCCGCGACCTCAGGCTGGCGCTCGCTCTCGAAGAACCCGAAGAATCCGGCCCCGTCGTGGTGCTGCGCGAGATGCGCGTCGTTCTTGACCGCGGCGATCCGCCCAACGACCTGACCCGCATCGTTTCGGGCCAGAAACAGCTCGACCTCGGCATGCTGGTGAAACGGATGGTGCTTGTCCAGCATGTGCGCCACGTCGCGACGCAACGGCGGAATCCACAGCGGGTCGTCGCGATACAATCGGTACGGCAGTTCGATGAATGCGCGAAGGTCCGCTCGCCCCCGCACCGGCTTGACGTCGATCAGCCGTGCCTCCGTCCGCCGTGCCGTCTCATGCCGAACCTGGCGGTGGACACAGCCATCGTCAGATGACCCCGAGCCCCTTACCCACGCGGGCGAACACCTCGAGGACGAAGTCGAGCTGGTCGGGCGTGTGCGTGGCCGAGTACGACGTGCGAATGCGCGAGGCGTGCGGCGGGACCGCCGGCGCCACGACAGCATTGGCGAAAACCCCGTTGTCGTAGAGTTGGCGCCAGAACTCGAACGTCAGCAGGTCGTCACCGATGACGACGGGCACGATCGGCGTTTCGCTCCCACCGATATCGAACCCCAGGCCTTTGAGCCCCACCTTCATCCGGTCCGCATTGGCCCACAGGTTGAGCCGTCGTTCGGGCTCCTTCTCGAGGATCTCGATACTCGCCAGGACGGCCGCGCAAGCGGACGGTGGCATCGAGGCGCTGAAAATCAGGCTTCGCGCGTGGTGCTTGAGATAGTCGATCACGACCTGGTCCGCCGCGACGAACCCGCCGATCGACGCGAACGACTTGCTGAACGTCCCGATGATCAGGTCCACCTGGTCGGTGAGTCCGAAATGCTCGGCCGTCCCCGCGCCGGTCTTGCCCAGCACCCCGATCGCGTGCGCATCGTCGACGGCGAGCCGCGCATCGTAGCGTGCCCGAAGCTCCGCCAGTCGCGGCAGATCGACGATGTCGCCTTCCATGCTGAACACGCCATCGACGACGATCAGCTTCCCGCCGCCATTCGACTGGCGAAGCTTGGCTTCGAGGTCGTCGAGATCACCATGCCGGAACCGCACCGTGTCGCCCGCCGCGAGGCGGCAACCATCGACGACGCTCGCATGATCCAGCTTGTCGATGTAGACGGTGTCGTCGCGGCCCACGAGCGCGGAAATGACGCCCAGGTTGGTCTGGAACCCCGTGGAAAACACGAGCGCCGCCTCTTTGCCGGTCAGTTTCGCGAGCCGGTCCTCGATGCGCTCGTGCAGCTCCGTGTTGCCGTTCAGGAAGCGGCTCCCCGTGCACGCCGTCCCGTACGTCGCGATCGCCTCCTGCGCGGCCGCCACCACTCGCGGGTCGTGGCTGAAGCCCAGATAATTGTTCGACCCAACCATCACACCGCGCTTGCCGTTGATGATGATCTCGGTCGAGCCCGAGGCCTGCACAGGTACGAAATAGGGATAGAGCCCCATGGCCTGCACTTCGCGAAGGCGCGTGAACTGATGCGCCTTGGCAAAGACGTCGGACGGCTCGGTCACGGCTGCGGCCACCGGCTCTTCACTCGGCCCGGTCCGCGGATATGCCTGAGCGGGTGCGTGCTGGGCGCTTGATTTCACGGTGTCTGGGCTGTTCGTCGAGTGAGACTGCTGTCGGAGGGCCTCCCCGCACGCGCGCCGGCAGCAGCGGGCGAGGACGTACCGTGCATGTCCGGCATGTCGTGCATGTCGTCCATATCCATGTCCATATCCGCCATGTCGGTCGAGTACGTCTCCTTGACGTCTCGCTGGTATTCGG
>JAJPIM010000031.1 GCA_021324775.1 Gemmatimonadota bacterium | reverse complement strand
GTAAAGATGAGGCAGTGGCCGCCGATCCCGGTATCATCGCCGATCACGACGGGCTTCGTCGGATTGATGTTGGCCATCTGCAGCACTATCGTTCGATCGCCGAGTGAGAACCGGGATTCGGGAAGCTGCGGGCCGCCGACGAACACCTGCTCGCGGATGCGCGCGTCTTCGCCGATCTCGATCTGCTCACAGGACACGTACGACATCGTGCCGATACTCGAATGACGGCCGATGCGTATCCGCCGCCCTTGCACGACGGTGAGCAACCCGATCTCTACGTGGTCTCCCAACTCGACGTCGGTCCCGATGATCACGCCGCCAAAGGCTATGCGCACGCGTCGCCCGATGCGGTAGCCGAGTAGCGCCCGGTATGCCCAGACCTTCACCGGGCTCGGAAGCCACCCGAAGCACAGCAGGTGGCCGATGGGAATGCGCGACTTGGGGAGCAGCGTCCGGGCCACGGGCCGGAAGGTGGCGCGGGCGCGTGGCTGCCGTCAAGCGCCCGGCATCCGCTTCGGACGCTGCGGGATGGCCAATCTGCCGGCCATGCGATCCGGCGATGCGGCGCCGCGCCACCGGCGGCGTCTCGTGATTCGCATCGCGCCAGCGGCGCTCGCGCTCAGCCCCGCTGAAGAGTACGGGCTGGGTGTGCTCGTCGATCTATCGCGCCTCGTCGTACTGGACGACACCGGCGCGCCGGCGCCCTCCAGCTCATCGGTGGTGACGCTCTACACTGGCACGCTCGCGACGCCGGTGGATGGCACTCCGTCCGTGCAGGCGGTGGCGAGTCTCGCGGAGGTCATCGCAGTCGCCGATGGGGCGGTCACGGTGCCGCGAGCGCTGCTTCGCGGCGTAGCTGACATCGCCGGTGCGGCGATCGAGCAGGCATCGCCGGCGCGCGATCGCTACGGCAGGACTCCATCGGCCGCCAACCCGCTGGTCGCCGCCGGCGTCGAGCGCGAGCCGGTTGTCTCGACCGCAAGCGCGCGCCTCCGCGAGGCCGTCGCGCAGGCTGCCGGGTCGCGGCCGGTGCGCGTGCTCGCCCCATGGCCGGACGGGCACCGGTGGTGCGCGGCGCTCACGCACGACGTCGACGTCGTGGCGGCGTGGCCTGCGTTCACGGCGCTCCGCCTGGTGGAACTGGTGAGTAAAGGGCAGGGGCGCCTGGCGGCCGGCGTCCTGGCCGCGGCCGCGGGCCAGACGGGTGGCGATCCAGTCTGGGCCGGCGTCCGGGCAGTGCTCGATGCGGAGCAACGGTACGGCGTGACATCCACGTGGTTCATGCTCTGTGGCACGCCGACCGCTGCCACTTTTCGCGCCGGAGACCTGACCTATCGGCCGGAATCGCCCGCCGCTCGGCGGATCATGCGCGCCGTCGTCGCGCGCGGGCACGAGCTCGGACTGCACGGCAGCTTCGCGACCGGCGATGCGGCGGGCGTGTTCGGCGAACAGCGCGTACGCCTACGCGCGCTGTCCGCCGCGGACGCGGTGGGCGTCCGCCAGCATTATTTGCGCATGCGGCCGGGAGTGACCCAGCGGTGGATGGCCGGTGCGGGATTCAGCTATGACGCGACCTATGGGTTCCCTGACCGGAACGCGTTTCGGCTGGGTGTGGTCGATGTCGTCCCGGCGTGGGACGCCGCTGGGCAGCGAACGTTGCCGCTCGACGAGGTACCGCTCGTGTGGATGGATCGCGCGCAGAGCAAGTACCAGGGGATCGAAGATCCCGGCCAATGGATTGCCGACGCCATGGCACTCGCCGACGTATGCCGCCGGGCCGAGGGTTTGTGGGTCGGACTCTGGCATCCCAACCTTACGGCGGCTCTGGGTTTTCCGGGTGCGCCCGCCGCGTTCGAGCGGCTAGTCGCGGCGCTGGCGGCCGAGCATCCGTACATGGCTCCGTTGCAGCGCATTACGGAATGGCGATCCCTCCGCCGGGCGGTGCGCGCCACGGCTGTGAGTGCGGATGGCAATGTGACGCTGGCCGGTCCGTCGCCTCGTGCCTTCGAGGTGATTGTCGAGGACGCCGATGGCCGGCCTCGCGAGCGGCTCGCGGCGACCGGCCCCACGTAGGCCTACTCGGCCCGGATCGCCTGCAATGGGTCGATCTGCGTCGCGCGGATCGATGGAATCAGCGTGGCCACGATCGCGGCGGCAAGCAGGGCGATGGTGACGACGAACCACGTCTCGCCATCGAGTGGGCTGACGCCGTACAGGATCGACCCCAGAAGCCGGGTGATGGCTGCCCCCCCGGCAAGCCCGCAGGCGACGCCGACGACCGCGAGGATCATTCCGCGGCGCGCCACCAGACCCACAGTCTGCGCCGGTGTGCAACCCAGCGCGGACCGGATGCCAAGCTCGCGAGTTCGCTGGGCGACGGCATAGCTCAGCACACCGTACAGCCCGGCAATCGCGAGCACGACCGCGACTCCGGCAAAGACCCCAATGAGCGACAGCATCAGCCGTGGGCGCCGCACACTGTCGTTCAGCACATCCGGCATCGGCATGATCCGCGTCAATGCTGCCTGGTTGTCGATCGAGCGGATCGCCGTCCTGACCGCCGCCGTGAGGAGGGAAGGGTCGCCGTTCCGCACTCGAACCATGATGTTGAACCGCGTCGCCGCCCCGTCGCCGGCGCGAAAGTATGGGTAATCCACCTCCGGCCGCGCCTCGCCAGTCGGACCGTTGTTGCTGATGGCGCTCACGACGCCTACGATCGTGGCGAACGAGGTATCCGTCAGGTAGAAGCGTTTGCCGACCGGATCTTGTCCGGGGAAATCTCGCTTGGCGAGCAGGTCGTTCACGACGACCACGACGGGGATTCCCGGTGCTGCGTCGTCGTCCCGAAGGAACCGGCCGGCGATCAGATGCTGCCGGGTGACCTGAAACAGACCCGGGGTCAAAACGCGCTGCTCGACAAGGGGCCGCTGCGTGATCCGTTCGGCGGGCTGGCCCTCGTAGCGGATGTTCGAGTTGTAGCCCCAGTTGCGGATTGGCATCACTGAAATCGCCCCAACCGCCTCCACTCCGGGGAGTCGGCCGATTGCCGAGAGCGCGGGCTCGAGAAACGCACGGACAGCGGAACTGTCGCGGTAGCGCACCGGTGACACGGCGGCCTCCACGGTCAACACCGGACGACGGTCGAACCCTGAGTCCTGCTCCGTGAGCCGGACGAAACCTTTGAGCATAAGCCCGGCGCCCACCAGGAGCATGAGCGAAAGCGCGACCTCCGCGACGACGAGTGCCGACAGGATCCGATTGCGGTCACGGCCAGTCCCTCCACCCGTCCCGCCTCGTAACGCGGCTTGTGGCTCGATCCCGGCATTGCGCCATGCGGGGAGGGCACCGGCCAGCAGCGTCACGACGATCGCCAGCGCGAACGCGACCGGGATGATGCGAGTGCCGAGCGACAGATGGGCGAGTTGCGGTATGTCGTCGATGACCCGCGCGCCGATGATCCGGATGGTGAGCCACGCGACTCCCCAGCCGGCCGTGACGCCTACCGTCGCGAGTAAGGTGCTCTCGGCGATGACAGGCCGCACCACAGCCCATCGCGACCCGCCCATGGCTGCGCGGATGGCGGTCTCGCGTTCCCGCTGCACGCCCCTGGCCAACAGCAGACAGACGACATTGGCCGTCGCGATCAGCAGCACCATGCACACGGCTCCCAGCAACAACAGGAGCGATGGCCGCACCGACGCGGCGCTGTCGCTCTCCAGAGGCACGACACGCGCCGACTCCCCCTCGAGGCCTGGGTATGTCTTTGCAAGGCCCGCCATCAATCCGACCAGTTCGCTCTCCGCTCGGCGGACGGTCGCCCCCGGGGCCAGCCTGCCGAGCACGGCCAGGAAGTTCGTCCGGCGGGAACTAGCGCTTGCCTCCTTGTCGGTGAATCGGAGGGGAATCCAGATGTCGCCCTCGATCTCCGCGGGTCCATACGGCACCCGGAACTGGCTGGGCAGGACGCCCACTACGGTGGTCGGTACGCCGTCAAGCTGGATGGTGCGACCGATCGCCGCCAGGTCAGCCCCGAACTGCGATTGCCAGTATTCCTCGCTGACAACGGCGACCGGGGGCGCCTCGGCGCGGCCATCATTGCTGCCGAGCAACCGGCCGTGCAATGCTGCGACGCCAAGGTCCGCGAACAGCGCGCCGCTGGCGCGCACGACATTGACTGCGCTGGCGTCGTCGCCGATCAACACGTGCCCGGCCGTGGTCGCGATTGCCGCGAGGCTGTCGAGGCTACGATCGGTCCGGGCAAGGTCGGCGAAGTTCGGTGGAGAGAATGGCCCGCCGTCGAAATGCGGCGTGGTGCGGTACACGGTCACCAGCTCGCCCGCATGTGAGAACGGGAGCGGCTGGATCAACGCCCGATCGATCGCCGTGAAGACCGACAGCGTGGCGCCTGAGCCGAGCGCGAGACAGACCAGAGCGGATACGGTGATCGAGGGCACCCGGAGCAAGCTTCGGGCTCCGACTCTGAGATCTCCGAGGAATGCGCGGAACCGATCGAGCGCTCGGGCCGCACGAGTGGCATCCCCTCCCCGTCGTGCCTCGGCGGCTTGACCGCTGCGCGTGGCGAGGGCGATGGGATCCTGCAACGTGCGGACGATCTCCATCGCCGTTCGCGGGCGCGCTTCCGGATCCTTGGCAAGGCACTGCATGATGACGTCTGCGAGGCCGCGCGGCACATCCTGCCGGCGCCTCGCAATCGGCGTCGGCAGCTCGACGAGATGCGCGCTCAGCAGCTGCCGGCGCGTGGCGGCCGCAAACGGCGGCGATCCGGCCAGCATCTCATACGCGGTGACGCCGAACGAATACAGATCGGCACGGTTGTCGATCTCATCGTCGCCCGCGATTTGCTCAGGCGCCATGTAGGCCGGTGTGCCGAGCGAGGTGCCCTGGTCCGTGAGATTCGAGCCGTCGCTCGCGAGGTGCCAGACCGCGCGGCTGCCGCGCGGCCGGGCTGCCACGCGAGCTTTGGCGATGCCGAAATCCGTGACGACGGCGGAGTCGGCGGTGAGGAGGATGTTGCCCGGCTTGATGTCACGATGGATCACGCCCCGCTCGTGCGCGAACGCCAACGCCCGCGCGACGTCCACGAGGATGCTCACCGTTTGCCGCACGGAGAGCGGACCCCGCGCCAGCCGGCGCGAGAGCGATTCCCCCTCGACATACGGCATGACGAAGTAGGGCAGTCCTTCGACGTCGCCGGCAGCCAGGATCGGCACGATCTGTGGATGAGACAGCGCTGCAACGGTCGCGATCTCGCGCCTGAACCGGTCGATGGCATCCGCACTGGCCACGCCGCCTGGCAGCACCTTGATCACGACGCGCCGGCCGAGCGACGCATCGCGCGCGAGGAACACCGCCGACATCGCACCGCCCTGCAGGCGGCTGATCAGGACGTACCGGGCCTCGATCGCGCGCTGCAGCCGTGGGGCAACATCATCGGCGGGGCCACTGGAACTCGTCATCGGTTCCATTCGACACTCGCACCGGGTCGATGGTTTGTGCGGCGCGTGTCGTGCCGCGTACCGCCGCGCGATGTCAGCGGAATGTCAGAATGCTGTCAGGCGTGATGCGCTCTCGCAGGCTACCGCTGGCGCTCCAGCACTCCCGCGTACAGGGCGCGCCACTGTCCCAGGACCGCGGCCCAACTGAAGTGACTGAGCGCGTAGTCGCGCCCGGCGGTACCCAGACGGTCCGCGATCGCCGGGTTGGTCGCCAGCAGCATGATGGCCGCAGCGAGCGCCGATGCATCGTTCGGCGGCACGAGGAGCCCGGTGCTGTCATGCCGGACGATGTCCGTCACGCCACCCAGTGGTGTCGAGATCACGGGCACGCGATAGGCCATCGCCTCGAGGAGGACCATGCCGAGTCCCTCGGTGTCGCCACGGGCATCGACGACGGCGGGCAGCACGAACACCGACGCCGCCGTGTACGCGGCGTCGAGCGCCTCGGGCGGCACCCATCCCCGAAACGTCACTCGGTCGCCGGCACCGCGCGCCCGCGACTGTGCTTCGAGCGCGCCGCGCTCCGGACCGTCGCCGATGACGGTGAGGTGCGGCTGCAGCGCGGCAGGCAGATCCGCGACGGCATCAATCAGATAGCGGACGCCTTTACGCTCCGCGAGGCGTCCGACGAACAGGATCGAATATGCGGGCGCTTGCGTGCGGGGCAGCGCCGTGAGCGGCGGCACGGGGAGGTCGACGGCATACGGGATCACCTCGACCGGCACGGGCGCCACCGAACGCACCTCGGCGGCGGTGCTGTTGGATATCGCGACGACACGATCCGCGGACGTGATCGCGCGGCGGAGAAAGCCGCGGAGTGGCCGCAGGGAGTGCCGGACCCAGCGAAGCTCCACGGAGTAAAAGTGTGCGATGATCTTGAGCGGTGAGGCGCTGCCGGCGCGCGCCGCCCACCCGAAGATCGCGTGCGGGACCGGCCAGTGGACATGCACGATGTCGAAGCGCCCGCGGCGGCCGAGCCGCCAGGCCGCGATGGTGCCGAATACGACGTAACTGAACGCCATCCCCTTGTACAACAGGGACCGCTGCATCCGGTCGGGCGCCGATTCCTCGTGGGTCAGGTTCTCCCAGCGCGCGAAGAAGTAGCGGAACCGGTGCACCGGAATTCCCGCGTATTCGGTGTTGCCTCCTCCTCGGTACGCGGACGTCAGCACCTCGAACTCATATCCCTCGGAGGCCAGCCGTCGGATCGTCTCGACGAGCCATTTGGCCGTCGGATCGTCCTGATATCTGGGGAACGCGGTCGATACGATGAGGATGCGCACCCGGCAATGATGCCCGGCGAGCGCGCACGGGGCAACGCGCGTATACTCTCCCGGCATGCGCCCCATGAGCCTCGGTGATCAGCGGCCGGTGATGCCCCCCACGTGATCAGCCGCCCGTGATGAGCCCCGCGTGATGAGCCCGCGTGATGAGGCCCCGCGTGATGAGGCCCCGCGTGATGAGGCCCCGCGTGATGAGCCCCGCGTGAGCCCGGCGTGATGGGCGCTCCCGATGACCCGGCCGATCAGGCGATGCTCTCCGGCGAATCGGCCCGCCGCAGCCCGGCGGCGCCCTCGTGGTGGCGTCGCCTGCTGCCCCTCGTGCAGGTTGTCGCCATCCTGGCAGGGCTCGTCGTCCTCATCGGTCTCGTGCGGTCGACGTCCCCGGCGCTCCGCGCGGTCCGTCCGCACGTGCATTGGCCGATCCTGCTCCTCGCCTCGGCGGTTTGGATGGCGTCGTATTCGCAACTCGTGCAGCTCTGGTCATCCAGCTTGCCGTGGTGGGACGCGGCGCTCCGTCACTCGCCGACGCGACTCTCGTGGTTCCGCGCGGTCCGCATCTTCTTCGTGACCAACCTCGCGCGATACGCGCCGGGCGGTGTCTGGCAGTTCGCGGGGCTCGCCGCCATGAGTACGGACGCCGGTGCGTCTCCCGTCGCGGCCACCGTGGCGGTGTTGCTCCAGCAACTGGTGCTGCTCGCCACCGGCTTCGTGCTGATCCTGAGCGGCGCGCCGCACTTCCTCGGGGCGTGGACCGGGCAGCTCGACACCGCGTCCCAGCTCGTACTCGGGGTCCTGCTCACGGCGGCGCTCATCGTCGCGCTCCCGAGGATGCTCCCGGCGGCGCGCCGCTGGGCCGAGCGCATCACGAAGCGGCCAGTCCCACTCCCGGCGCCGCCCCAGCGCGCCTTCGCGCTGTACGTCGTGCGGTCGGCGCTGGGCTGGGCGGGATATGGCTTGGCGTTTTGGCTGTTCGCCGTCTCGCTGTTCGGCGACGACGCACCGCACCTCTGGCTGGCCGCGACGTCGTACGTCGGGAGCTACCTGCTGGGGCTCATCGCCGTCTTCGCCCCCGGCGGGCTGGTCGTCCGCGAGGGCGCACTCGTCGTCACGCTGAAGTCGGCGATCGGTCCGGAGCGTGCGGCGGTGCTGGCCATCGCGTCGCGGATATGGCTCGTCTCGCTCGAGATCATCGGCGCCGCGACCGTCGTCAGCATCGACGCGGTCGCCCGGCGTCTCAGGGCTTCCGCATCACGAAGATGAATTGGTAGCGGAACGCCGGGACGAGCCCGAGCAGCCGGAGCCCAACGCGCAGCATGATCCGAAGCGGCCGCCGATTCTTGAAGATGGCCGGGCCCGGATCCGCGCGCACGCGGACGACCTCGAGTCCGGCGCCCGTGATCAGCCGCCGCCACCCGCTCTCGGTGTCGCGGTGCTCAACAGGTTGGGCTGTCCGGACGTAGAAATTGGGAACGACGGTCACCGCGATCGCGCCAGGGCGAAGCACGCGGGCCAGCTCGCGGAATCCCGCGGCGACATCGGGAAAATGTTCCATCGATCCGAACGAGAACGCACGATCGAAAGTGCCAGCAGAGAAGGGGAGCGCAGTGCCGTCCCCGCACACCCACGTGATCCGCGCCGGCGCGCCGTCCGGCGCACCGGCGGTCCCGTTCGCCGGGCCCGTGGTGGCTGCGGCGTGCAACGCCGTGCGCGAGAAATCGAGACCCACGGCGTCACGCACCCGCCCGCGCGCCGCGGCGAGGCGGGTGGCCCAGCCGACGCCGCACCCGAGGTCGAGCAGCGTGGTGCCGGCCAGCGGCTCGAGCTCGCGCACGGCGCGCCAGAGGCGCTCGGGATTTGGCCGGTCGACGTCCTCACCGAAGTGATACTCGCGGTCGTAGAACTCGCGGAGTGCCGGGCCGTGCATGCGCGCGGAACCTAGTAGCTAGCGCGCGCAGACCGCAACGCGCACCTTTCGTCCGCCATGACACCTTCTCGTCCGCCGGCGACCGCGTCGGGCCCGCGATTCGGCGCCGCTTGGGCGGCGCTCGTCTACGCCGCGGCCACGATGGTCTTCGCGTTTCCGGCGCTCACCGGGGGATTTCTCGTCTCGCCGACGAGCGACCAGTACATCGGCGGCTATGCGGTCCGCAACTTCGGGCACGAGGTGCTCGCGCGGACGGGACACTTCGCGCAGTGGAACCCATATCTGTTCGGCGGGATGCCGTATATCGGCTCGATGAACGGCGACATTTTCTACCCGCCGAGCGTGCTGTTCCGCTTTCTCATGCGCCCGGACGTGGCGGTGACATGGCTGTTCATCGTCCACCTGTTCCTCGCCGGGTGGCTGGCGTACTTCTTCCTGCGCAGTACCGGCCTCCGGTTCCCGGCGGCGCTGATCGGCGGACTCGCCTATCTCATGTCCGGCCCGATCGCGTCCTACGTCTCGCCCGGCCACGACGGCCAGCTGTACGTGAGCGCGATTTTCCCGCTGGTCCTGATGCTGCTCCTGCGCGGCATCCGGGATGGCCGCCGGTGGGCGTGGCCCGCGATCGCGCTGGCCGTCGGCTTCGCCCTGCTCACGCCCCACCCGCAGATCTTCCAGTACCTGCTGCTCGGCGGCGGCGCCTTCGGTTTGTACCTCGGGCTGTGGAGCGGGCCGGGACTCACGCCGCCGCGGCCCGTGGCGCTCCGCCGGATGGGACTGGCGCTCGGCGCCGCGCTCATCGGCATGTCGATGGGCGCGATCCAGTTCGCGTCGCTGATCAAATACATCTCGTCGTCGCCGCGCGCCGGCGGCGGCCAGGGCGGCTACGAGTTCGCGATCCAGTTCTCGATGCCGCTGGAAGAGTTGATGAATACGTACCTCCCGCAGTTCTCGGGGATTCTCGACGCCTACTGGGGCCGCAACCTCATCCACTTCCACAGCGAGTATCTGGGCGCGGTGGTGCTGATCCTCATGGGGTGCGCGTTCTTCGGTGCGGCCCCCGAGCGCCGCCGTCACATCCGCTACTGGCTCATCATCGCGATCGCCGCGACCCTCTGGTCGCTCGGCGGATCGACGCCCCTCTACCACATTGTGTACGCGCTCGTGCCGGGCACGAAGTTTTTCCGGGCGCCGTCGATGATGTTCTTCCTGAGTGCGTTCTCGGTAGCGGTGCTGGCGGCCGAAGGAGTAGAGAACGTGCTCCGCCGGACCGTGCCCACGGGCTACCTGGTGACATGGATGATCGTGGCGCTGGGGATCGCACTCCTGGCGGTCAGCGGGGCGCTCACGACCCTGTCGGCCGGGATCGCGGTGCCGGAGATGGCCGACCGGGTCGCGGAGAACCAGCCGGCCGTCGCCGCCGGCGCGATCCGGTGTCTCGTGTTCGTGGTCCTCGTGTGCTCGGCGATCCTGCTCTACCGGCGCGGGCGCATCACCGCGACCGTCACCGCCGCTCTCCTCGGCGTCCTGGTCGCGGCCGATCTCTGGAGCGTGGAGCGGCTGTATTGGCATTTCTCGCCGCCCGCGTCGGTCACCTACGCGTCCGATGCCGCGATCGACTCCCTGCGCGCACAGAAAGAACCGGGGCGCGTGCTGGCCGCGCCGCTCGGGCCGGATGTCGCGCAGCGCGATCCCGAGCTCGAGGGCGACGCGCTGATGATCCATGACATTCGCCAGGCCATCGGATATCACAGCAACGAGATCAAGCGATACGACGTTCTCGCAGGCAAGGCGGACGGATTCCGGCCGATCTTCAGCGCCCAGATCTGGCGTCTCCTGAACATCCGGTTTCTCCTGACCAACCTGGCGACGCTGCCGCTCCCGGGGGCAAGTCTCGTGGCGGGGCCGGTACGCGACGCAGCCGGCACGACCATCTATCTGTACCGGTTGCCGGGCGACAATCCACCGGCTTGGGTGACCCCGGTGTCGGTGAAAGTCGGCGATGATCGTGCACTCGCGACCGTGACCGACGCCCGGTTTGATCCACTGGTCGCGGCGATCTACGATACGACCGCCCCGGTGACCGGGAAGCAGGTGGATCAGACGCCCGCCCCGCTCGGCATCGGCGTGACTGCGACCCGGTACGACCCCGGGCACATGACATTCCGCCTCGATCGTCCCGCGCCGGACGGCGCCTCGCTGATCGTGTCGGAGAACTACTATGCGGGATGGCGGGCGACCGTGGACGGTAAACCGGCGCCCGTCGGGCGGGCAGACTATACGCTGATCGGCGTGCCGCTTCCCGCCGGTGCGACCACCGTCGATCTCGAGTTCCACAATACGGTGTTCCGGTGGAGCGCGACGCTCACGCTCGTCGCGATGATCGGCGCATTCGGGTGGTGGGCCGTTGCCCTGGCCAGCGAGCGGCGACGACATGGCTGAACGTGCCCTTGTCATCGTTCCCACATACAACGAGCGCGCAAATATCGAGCGGCTGATCACCGCCGTCCTCCACCAGGACCCTCGTCTCGACGTGCTGATCGTCGACGACAATTCGCCGGATGGAACAGGGGGGATCGTGGAGGGGATGGCGTCGCGCGACCCGCGAATCCACATCCTGCGCCGCCCAGGGAAGATGGGATTGGGTACCGCGTACGTCGCCGGATTCCGGTGGGCGCTCGAGCGCGACTACGCCTACATGTTCGAGATGGACGCCGACTTCTCGCACGACCCGGCGCACCTGAGTGAGTTTCTCACGGCGATCCAGCACGCCGATCTCGTCGTCGGGTCGCGGTACAACCGCGGCCGGGTGACGGTGGTGAACTGGCCAATGTCACGACTCATCCTGAGTTACGCCGCCAACATCTATGCGCGCCGGGTGACCGGGCTGCCGCTGGACGATGCGACCGGCGGATTCAAATGCTATCGCCGCGCGGTGCTGGAGGCGATCGACCTCGGGGCGGTGCGATCGAACGGCTACGCCTTTCAGATCGAGATGAGCTTCCGGATCTGGAAGCGCGGTTTCCGGATCGCGCAGATCCCGATCACGTTCGTGGACCGCAGCGAAGGCGTGAGCAAGATGTCGCGCCGCATCGTCCGGGAGGCCGTCTGGATGGTCTGGCGCCTGCGGTGGTGGTCGATGACGGGGCGCGTCTAGGGAGCGGCCAGAACGGCGCCGCGGCGCGGGGTGGGTGGCCAGACCGTTGTGTCCGGTCCACAGAGTGTGGAGCGAGCTCGGCGGGACCCTCCCCGAGTAACTTTCAGGATGCGCCAGTTCTACAAGATGAGCGGCTCGGGCAACGACTTCGTGTTCGTCGATGCCCGGCGTGGTGAGGCCGGAGACCTGGCCACGCCCGGGCGGATCCGGGAGGTCTGCGCCCGAGGCACGGGAGTGGGCGCGGACGGGATCGTCTTCGTCGGTCCGGCCCCAGCCGGCGCCGACATCGCCATCCGTTACTTCAACGCCGATGGATCGCTCGGGGAACTCTGCGGCAATGCGACCCTGTGCACCGTGCGGCTGGCGGCCGAGCTGGGGCTCCACGCGGGCGCCGGACTCCGCATCGCGACTGACGCCGGCATCATGACCGCCCGCATGGCGGGCGGGTTGCCGGAGTTCGACCTCGGCGCCGTCACCCGTGTGGAGACCGATCCGGCGATCGAGCGTGCCGCCGGCGAGCGGCGCATCGGCTACGCGATGGCGGGCGTCCCGCACCTGGTGGTGCTCGTCGACGGTGTTGGCGACGTGGACGTGGCGGGCCGTGGCCGGGCGTTGCGCTCTCATGCGGCGACGGGCGCGGGAGGGGCGAATGTCAACTTCGTGGCACCGGCGCCCGGGAACGGCGCCGGTACCGGGGACTGGGTGATGCGGACCTACGAGCGCGGGGTGGAGGGGGAGACCCTCGCCTGCGGGACCGGGTCGGTGGCGGCGAGCACACTGCTGTGCGCGTGGGGGCTCGCGGCGGGATCGCCGGTGCGGCTCTGGACGCGGTCCGGCCTCCCGCTCGACGTCACGGTGAACCGGTCCGGCGAGGCGTGGAGTGCGGCGCTCCGCGGGGAGGCGCGCCTCGTGTTCCGCGGCGAGCTGATCGACGCCTAGTGCCTTGGCTGCTGCACTCGATTTCGTGGTGGCCGAGCGCCGCCCGGGCCGGCCGATAACGCGCATGCGATATCTGGCCCTGGCGTGCGACTACGATGGGACATTGGCTAACCGTGGGCGGCTGGCTGGCACCACTGCGGCGGCGCTGGAGCGGTGCCGGGCGTCGGGACGCCGGGTGCTGCTCGTGACGGGCCGCGAGATGGGCCAGTTGCGGGAGGTGTGCCCGCGACTGGATCTGTTCGACCTGATCGTGGCGGAGAACGGAGCGCTGCTGGTGGACCCTGCCTCGGGCCGGGAGCGGCCGTTGGCGGTGGGGCCGCCCGAACGATTCGTCCAGGCGCTGCGGCGGCAGCAGGTGGTGCCGTTGTCGGTGGGCAAGGTGATCGTGGCGACCAAGGAGGTCAACGCACCGGTGGTACTGGATGCGATCCGGAAATCACGCCTCGAGTGGCACCTGATCTTCAACAAGGGATCGGTGATGGCACTGCCGTCGGGCGTGAACAAGGCGAGCGGGTTGCTGGCCGCTATTGCCGAGTTCGGTATTCCAGCGCGGGCGGTGGTGGGGGTGGGGGACGCGGAGAATGACCACGCGTTCCTGGCGGCGTGCGGGTGTGCGGTGGCGGTGGCGAACGCCTTGCCGTCGCTCAAGCGCGAGGCCGACCTGGTCACCGTGGGGGACCACGGGGCGGGGGTGGAAGAGCTGGTGGGGCGGCTGCTGGCGGACGACCTGGCGAGCGTGATGGCGCCGGGTCCGCGGCATCTCCGGGTGCCGGGCGATGGGAGCGCGCCGCCGACGGCGGCTGGCGGCTGAGCGGCCGGCTACGCAACGGGCACCGCAACTGGCTACGCAACCGGCTGCGTGCTGGCGGGCCCGCGCCGCGTCGCGCGGGCGGATATGCCGAACTGATCCATAATAGGGAAGTGCTGTAGGGGAGTAGGGAGGCGTGGGCGGCGGGGGCGGGCCCCGGCGATTTCCGGTGGGGGGGAGCCAGGGGCTTGGGGTGGTGCGGAAAGCTTCACGGGATGTGGAAAGTTTCCTCTGCCACGGTAACTGACCGCAGGGCCGGCACCCCGCCGCACCCCCACACGCCAACCAGCCATCCCACAATCGCTTATCCGGTTGCCCCTCGCGTGCCGCGTGAGTACCTTCCCCCCCTCGGCTCCCGTCGCCCGCGAGACCCCGATGGATCCGCCTCCGCCCATCCCGCCCGACCTCGGCCTCCAGCCCGCGACCGCGGCCAGCGAGCCACCCGCCACGCCGCCGCCCGCCACGCCGCCACCCGCCAGGCAGCCGCTCTCCGGGCTGCCGCTCTCCGGGCAGCCACCGCTGGCCGGCGCCAGTGCGCGCGACGCCGCCCCGGCGAGACCCGACCGCCGCGACGACGACCCCATCGTCCGCGCCGCCACCGACAACGTCCGGCGCCACCTGAGCGCACTCTCCGCCAGCGAGATCGTCCAGCTCGTCCTCTATCCCGAGCCGCTCGTCGCCTGGGCCAAAGGGGCAGGGGTCGATGACTCCCAGGTCGCCAACCTCTTCCGCCGCCACCGCCGCTACACCCGCCTCCGCGCGCTGCTCGCCACCAGGCTCGGCGTCCCGATCCTGGTCCTGGACCACCTCATCGATGCCGCCCCCGCCGTGCCGGCCGCCAAACGGCCCGCCGCCTACGCCGCCGTCCTCGCCGGCGCGGGACTCGCCAACTGGAGGCAGCCCGCTCCCATCGATTGGACTACACCCCCGTACCCGCCGCACCGCGATGGCACGAACCCGCTCGAGCGCCTCGCCATGGCCGTCCTGCCGGGCGCCGCGGCGTCCATGCCGCCGTCCCGCGTCATCGGCTACGCCATGTGGCCCGAGACGCTGGCCGCGTTCGCCGCCCGCGCCCAGCGCTTTACCCTCGATCAGCTCCTCACGACGCTCAGCGGGCTCCGCCGCTCGGACTCCATCGAGGTCGCCCTCGCACGCCGCCTTCGCATCACGCACCGCACCCTCGACGCCTTCATCCGCTCCGCCAAACGCGACCCGTACGCGACGGAGTTCGCCCCAGAGCCAGACGCGGAGACGGGGTGGGCGGGCTCCGCGGATGCAGCGACCCACGGCTGACAGCGGCTGACGGCCGCCAGTTCTCCACACCACCGCGGGTGATGTGGTTTACATAATATCCATTATACGTAGTATGCCAGGACGACAGCATCGGCCCACCATGGCGACGGCGACGCGTCAGACGCGCCGTGCAGCTCGCCTCACGTAACCCGTGAGGTGTCCCGGCAGCCTCGGATGCCGTCGACGCCGCCCGCCACCAGAGATGACAGAAACAACAAAGGAGACCGCCTGGGTCTCCTTTCTCTTGTCTCCTTACCTGTTTGGCTACTTGGCCGGCTTCGCCGTCAGCTCGCCCAGCCGCAGCTGAGCTTCCTGGGACTGGCCGTCCTTCGGGTCAGCCGCCAATTCGGTCCAGATCGCCACGGCCGCCGCCGTATCGCCGGCCTTCGCGTCGGCCCGTGCCGCGCTCGCGCGGTATCGGGCCTGCTCGCTCGGATACGGCGAATGACCCGCCGCCGCGACGTAATGGGCCGCTGCCTGGGCATACTTGCCCTGCAGCCCGTACCCGTCCGCGATCATCGCCTCGACTGCCGGCGCGAACGACTTGGCGGCTCCCGTCGTCTTGGTCTGGTTCAAGACCGCCAGGCCCTCGGCGTATTGCCGCTCGTTGTAGTACGTCGAGGCCAGCAGGAGCCCAGCCTGAGCCGCCGCCGCCGTTCCGCTGAACCGCGAGACGACCTTCTTGAGATCGGCTTGCGCCAGGGGGAGGTTCCCCGCCGCCAACGATTGCTCGGGCCCCGCGAGGGCCGCCTCAGCCTGCCCCGCCTGCGTCGCGACTGCCGAGCGGTACAGCAAGACGCCCCCGCCAGCCAGGATCACCACGGCGGCCGCGATCAGCACCTCCCGATAGCGGGTCTGGATCCAGTCCGAGAAACTTTCCTCGATCGGTGCGGGTGCGGGACGAGCAGCGGCGCCAGTTGCGGGCATTGATGCGGTGTGAAGAAATGGTACGGCGGCGGATTCGGGATGCGGCCAAAATGTCCGCTCCAGTAGCACTGTTGTCGTGCTCCTGACCGCGTAAATACACCCGTTCGGCCGCGATATCGCAAGCCGCCTGCGACGGCATGCACCGCGGCGAGATGCACGCCGCGCACGTCCGTCCGTCATAACTTCCGGCTGCGTCTTGACCGCGCTCTGCACGCACGACACGCTTGGTATGCGGCGAATACCAGGATGATACTCACCGGTCATCCGGCATCCCTTCGCAGCTGCGCCGGATCCTGCAGGCTCTGGCGCACGAGTTGCAAAGGATACTTCCGACGCGACACTGCCGGCGGGCCCCCATGGCTGTGCACCCGGAACGTTTCGAACACCGAGTCTCGCGGACGGATGCGTCCGGGGCCGCCGCGTCGCCGGTTTCCTCCCACGCTCCACCACTCCTCGATCCGCACGACGCACGGCACGACGCGCTCCCCACCGGGCGCAGCGCCGGCCTCATGCTCAAACATGTCGCGTGCTGCGTCTGCGGCGCGGAAGACTGCGTCCCCGCGGGCATCGGCGAGGACTTCGAATACCGGACGAGCCCGGACACGTTCATCGCGATGCGCTGCCGCGAATGCGGACTCGTGTATCTCGACCCCCGGCCGGCCGCCACCGAATTGCCGCGCATCTATCCGCCGAACTACCACGCGTTCGATTTTTCTCCGGAGCGCTTCGGTCTCGTCTACCGCGTCCGCCGCTCGCTCGAAGCACGTCGCGCGCTGCAATGGTGCCGCGGCCTCGGCGACACCGCGCGGATTCTCGATGTCGGCTGTGGCGATGGATTCCACCTGCGGCTCCTGCGCGACTTCGGACGCCCCGGCTGGAAGCTCGAAGGCATCGATGCGAGCGACCGGGCCGTCGACGCCGCGCGCCGCGCTGGTCTCGTGGTGCATCACGGTACCATCGAACAACTCGCGCTGCCCGCAGCCACGTATGACCTCATCCTGCTGATCGCCACCATCGAGCACGTCGACGATCCGGCCGGCGTCCTCCGCGCCGTGCGGCGGCTCCTCAAACCCGGTGGCCGCGTCGTCATCGTCACCGACAATACCGCCACGCTGGATTTCGCCGTCTTCGGCGCACGCCACTGGGGCGGATACCACTTCCCGCGGCACTTCAACCTCTTCAATCGCAGAACGCTCGAACGCCTGGCCGCAAACACGGAGCTCGACGTCGACTCGATCGAGACGGTCATGAGCCCGGTCAACTGGGTGTACTCGGTCCGCAACGCGCTCGTGGATTGGGGAGCGCCGGCCTGGCTCGTCGAACGCTTCAGCCTCCGCTCCCCGGTCGCGCTCGCATTCTTCACGCTGGTCGATTCCGCGCATCAGATCGCCGGCGCAGGCGCACTGCTCCGCGCGGTGCTGCGCCGGCCAGCAACGGCCGCGGCAGCGAACGACTCCGCCGCAGTGGCGTCGGCGGCCACCGGTCGCCCCTCGCCTGAACCCGGCATGAGCGCAGCCGCGGCCTCGCGGCGGTCGCCGCCGGAGCGGTCCGCTCCTCGCCGCCGAATATTCGCTCGCGTCCGCACGCCCCTCACCCACACCCTGCCTCCTGACAGATGGCTGAGCCGAGCAAGACCACTCCCCCCGTAATCGTGGTCGGTGCCGGCCTTGCCGGTCTCACCGCCGCCGCTTTTCTCCGGCGGCGAGGGATCCCCGTGCGGGTGTGCGAAGCCGGCAAGCAGGTCGCTGGCCTCGCGTCCACGCACGTGGATGCCCAAGGGTTCAGCTACGACTTCGGCGCGCACTTCATCACGAACCGGCTCGCGGCCGCGATCGGCGTCAGCGCCGACTGCCTCCCGGTCGCACACTACGGCGAGATGGTCCGGCTCGGCGGCCGCACCTACGGCTACCCGTTCGGGCTGATGCGGTCGGCGCGGTTCCTCCTGAGCGGAATCAGTGCACGGGCAGGCCAATGGGGCGCCACTCCGCCGCAATCGGCGGCCGACGTGTTCCGCAGTCGCTACGGCGCGGCACTCGCCGACGAGGTCGCGATTCCGCTGCTCGAGTCCTGGTCGGGCGCGCGTGCGACCGACCTCGCACCGTCGGTCGCCACAGTGCTCAACAACAGCATCGGACACACGGTGCTGCTCAAGATCAACTCGCGCCTCCGCCAGCGTGCGGTGGCGATCGGGTATTGCCACGAGCTGCCCGAGACACGCCATGTCTGGCACGTGTATCCCGTCGGCGGGGTCTCGCTGCTCTGCAGGCGCCTCGCGAACGAGCTGGAATCGTGCATCGATCTCGAAACGCCCGTGGACCGCATCATCGTCGAACAGGGGCGCGTCGCCGCCGTGCGCGCGAATGGCCGCGAACAGCCGGCCGCCGCCGTCGTCAGCACCGCACCGGTCCACATCCTCTCCCGCATGGTCACCGGGACCGACGCGCTCCGCCCGCTGGCACGCTTTCGCTACCGCCCGATGGTGTTCGCCAATCTCCGGTTCACCGGACGCGGCCACCTGCCGGACACCATGCTGTGGACGCCCGACGGCGGCGCGCCGTTCTTCCGGCTCACCGAAACGCCGCTCTCGATGCCGTGGCTCGCGCCAAAGGGACACACGCTCATCACGGCGGACCTCGGATGCGAGGTCGGTGATGCCATCTGGACGGCCAGCGATGAGGAACTCGGCGAGCGCTGCCTCCAGTACCTCGATTGGATTCCGAACGCCCGCCGCCGCTACCTCGGGTGCCGGGTCGTCCGGTCGCCGGTCGCGTACCCGATCTTCCTCAACGAGTACGAACAGGACCGGCAGGCGCTGGCCCGTTCAACCGGCGTCGAGGGACTCTACAGCGTCGGGCGGAACGGCGAGTTCGCGCACTGGCTGATGGAGGACGTCTACTGGCGGTCGCTCAACGCCATGCGGCAGTTGATCCGCGACCAGGTCGCCCCCGCGGCGTGAGCGCGCGTTGGGCGCGCGCGCGGGTCAGGACCAGGAGATCTCGTAGCGGCAGACTTTGCCGCCCTTTGCCCGGCACTCGGTTTCGCGAACCCGCACGCCCGACGCGCCGCACATCTCCAGCGCTTTGCGGTGCCACCCGACGATCGTGAGACAGTCCGGTGCACTGAACACCTCGGCATCGTACGTCGTGAATACGCCGGATGTGGGCCCCGTCCTGGCGTACTCGCGGCGCCCGACTTCGTAGTACGTGCGATAGATCGACGGCGTCTTCTCCAGGAACTCGTGGGGATGGCCCGGCCGGAGAAACCCGCGGTGCACGGTGCCGAGGTTGCGCTCGGCCGACGCCTCACCCAGCCGCTCGAAGAAGGTTGTGTCGCCCCCGGCTAGCACACGCACGATCGCGTCGTCCAGGCGCTCCCCGAGCGCGAACGGATACCACACGACCGGCAGAATCAGGCGGAAGGCCTTCCGATCCTCGGCCGAGAGGCTGTCGAGCACTTTCGACACGCCTTCCTTGCCGAAATGATCCTCGAGAAACAGCAACCGTGACTTGAGCACCGTCCCTTTCACCTGCTGCACACTCACCTCTCCGTAATCGGCCCGGCGTTCTGGACTCGGCGCGGACTGTCTTCCGGGAGCCGCCGCCGCGGTGGCGCGCTCCCGATCTCTCTGGACGGCGGATCACTCGCCGAGGTAATCACGACAGCGTTGGGTACGCCGGGTGCCACACAATGCGGACGGGCCGCGGACCGCGGTTGCCCGCGGTGTCCGTGGGCGTCACCTATCGCGCGCACGCGCCAGCAACCGTGCTCGCGGGCCGGGTCCGACCGACCACCTCAATGCGTTCCGCACCAGGAGTGTCGTGATATTTCCGATTGCGTTCCAGCACAAAGGCCGCCAGTTCACGCTGTCCATGGGGCCCGCCACCGATACCGTTCCCCTCTTCCCTCGCGACGCAAGGGCGGCAGGGGACGACGCGCCGCCGGCCGCCGACCCCGTGATCATCCTGGAGGTCAGCGGCGATGCGACCCGCTACGCGTGCGGGGTCCCCGAGCGCTACCGCGATGCCGATGTGCTCAGAGCACGGGTGACGCTCTGGTACCACACGCTCCGCCCGTCCGGCGACCCGCTCGAGATGGCCGCCGCCCGGCAGCCCCTCCGGCGCCGCTGAGGGTCCAGCAGCGCGCCACGCGGGCCTAGCCGTCGTCGATTCGCTCGGCGTGCGTGAAGACGTTGCCGCTCTCGCCACGCAGCAGCGCGACCAGGGTCATGCCGGCGGCCTCGGCCAGCCGGACCGCCAGGCCGGTGGGACGGGACACCGCCGCCAGTAGCGGAATCCCGGCAGCCGCAGCCTTCTGTACCAGCTCGTAGCTCGCCCGGCTGGTCATGACCACGAACCCCGACGATGGGTCTCGGCCATCGCGAGCGAGCGCGCCGATCACCTTATCGAGAGCATTGTGCCGGCCGACATCCTCTCGCACGACGAGCAGTTCGCCGTCCGGGGTCGCCCACGCGGCCGCGTGCACGGCCTTGGTGGTCCGGTTGAGCTCCTGGCGGGCGGCCAGCAGCGACTCGGCTCGCCACAACCCGCTCGGCTTGAGCGCCCAGTGGTGGGTGACCGTGCGCGTCGGACGCAGCGCATCCGTGATGGTCTGCACGCCGCAGAGACCGCAGCCCGTGCGGCCGGCGAGCTGGCGGTCACGCCCCGCGACCGCAGCGGCTCGCTCCGCGGGGATCTGCAACTGGAGCTCGACGCCCTGGCTGTAGGGCACGACTTCGATCCGTTCCAGCTCGGACAGCGACGCCACGATCTCTTCCGACAGCGAGAACCCGGCGCCGAAGTCCTCGAAATCCGCCGGCGTGGCCATCATCACCACGTGTGGCCGCCCATTGTACACGAATGCCACCGGCACTTCCTCGGCGACTTCGGCGGACGACGTCGTGGCCGCGTCGCCGGCCAGCCGGACGAACGGATATTCCCGATGGGTGTTGCTGTAGCCGAGTCCGAAGAGGGGATGACCCGGCGTCAGCGGCGGTGGGAGCGGGAGGTCACTCACCGGTGCCCACTCACGGGTGCCCGCTGCCCTTCCCGTCTCCGTCGCCCGGCGTCCCGGCGTGCGGGGGCCCGTCGTGCTGGGGTCCATCGCGTTGCGAGATGTCATGGCCCTTCCGGCGGGACTTCCCTGCCGCGTTGCTGGCCGCTTCGATGTCTCGGGGCCGGCGCGGCACGCCGTTCGTCCGTTTGCCGTTGCCGGGACGCTCCTGCACGTATTGCCACCCGAACCGTCCCTTGATACACAGGTTGCCGTGCGTGATCGACACGTCAAATGGCGACGTGACCTTCACGATCTCGTTGTTCTGGACGTGCAGCGACAGCGTGCATCCGACGCCACAATAGGGGCAGATCGTATCGACCACGGACTGGCGGCTCTCGTCCCACGTGCCGGCGGCACGGCGGTCGTGCTCCGAACTGAACATGAGCGCGCCCGTCGGACACACGGCGATGCAGTTCCCGCAATACACGCACGCGGACCCGGGTAGCGGCACCGAAAACTCGGTCGAGATGCGCGCATCGAATCCACGGCCCGCCACCGCGATCGCATAGGTATTCTGATAGTCGATGCCGCACGCCTCGACACACTTGTAGCACAGGATGCACTTCCCGTAGTCGCGGACGTACAACTCGTTGTCGGCCTTGATCGGCTGGTGGACGGTGGCCGCGAACGCGGGATCGGGCGGCTCATGGTGTCCGGCGTGGGCGGCATCCCGGATCCCGGCGGCCGCTGGCGGTGCCGGGGGTCCGTACCGTTCGGGATGGCACTCATAGCTGGCGATCCATTCGGCCGCGTGCGGTGTAGTCGACAAATCGACCGACGATGCCAGGAACTCGAGCACCATCTTTCGGCTGTGACGCACCCGGGGGGAGTCGGTGTGCACGACCATGCCGGGTTCGATCCTGCGTGAGCACGACGGCACGAGCACACGCGAGTTCTCCACCTCGACGACGCACACCCGGCAGGCGTTGACCGGATGCAGCGTCTCCAGGTAGCACAGCGTCGGAATGTCCTGCCCGCGCTGCCGGCACGCGTCCAGAATCGTCGTGCCTTCCGGCGCGGCGACCGTGTCGCCGTCGATCGTGAGCTCGACCGATCGCCGGGGCGGGGAAATTTGAACGAGTGCGCCCGGTGCCGTCATGGCGTCGCTGCTCCACCGGGGGCAGCCGCCGTCTCGAAGAGGCGAAGACGCTGGATCGCGGATTCGATGGCGCTGTAGGCGGTCTGGCCCAGTCCACAGATGGACGCATCCTTCATACCGAGCCCGATCTCACCGAGCAGCGCCAACTCATCGCGTATGGAACCTCGCATCCGGCCGCGGGTGATCCGGTGCAACGCTTCCTCCTGGCGCACGGTGCCCACCCGGCACGGCACGCATTGCCCGCACGACTCGTCGCGGAAGAACGCCGCGATCCGCAGCAGCATGGGCTCGAGGCCGACGGTATCGTCGACAGCCATGATCACACCCGAGCCGAGCGTGGCCTGCGCCGCCCGCGTCCCCTCGAACGTTAACGGCATATCCAGTTCGTCAGGGCGCACGAACACGCCTGCCGCGCCGCCCACCAGCACGGCCCGCAGCGGACGGCCACCCGGCACACCACCCGCGAGGGTGAGCATCTCGCGCAGCGTGGTGCCGAACGGGACCTCGTAGACACCCGGACGCCCGACGCACCCACAGAGGCAGAACAGCTTCGTGCCGGCGGATTGCGCCGTTCCGATCGCGGCGAACGCGGCGCCGCCTTCGCGCACGATCCACGGGACATTGTACAGCGTCTCGACGTTGTTGACGACGGTGGGCTTGGCGAACAGTCCCGCGTCGACCGGAAAGGGCGGCTTGTTGCGTGGTTCGCCCCGGAATCCTTCAATGGAATTGAAGAGCGCGGTCTCTTCGCCGCAGATATATGCCCCCCCACCGCGCCGCACCTCGAGTTCGAAACGCATGTCGTGTCCCATCACACTGTCGCCAAGCAAGCCGCGCGCACGCGCCTGAGCGATGGCGTGTTCCAGGCGCTCGATCGCGAGCGGATACTCTCCGCGGATGTAGATGTAGCCAAGCTCGGCGCCGGTTGCGTACGCGGCGATCGTCATCGCCTCGACGAGCGCGAACGGGTCGCCTTCCATCAGCGCCCGGTCCTTGAACGTGCCCGGCTCGGACTCGTCGGCGTTGCAGATCAGATAGTGCGGGCGTACCGGCTGGCGCGCCACGGCTTCCCATTTCTTGCCGGTCGGAAACGCGGCGCCGCCCCGTCCCAGCAGCTTGGCGTCGAGCACCTCACGGATCACGCCCGCCGGTCCCAGCTCGAAGGCGCGACGGAGTCCCGCATAGCCGTGCGTGCTGCGGTAGGCGTCGAGGCTCGCGGGATCGATGACACTGGCGCGGGCGAGCAGGCGGAGTTCCGGCGCCCCCGCTTGCGGGACGCGCGGGTGTGGGCGCTTCTGAATGCGATCGTCCCCGTGCAGCACCGCGTTGAGCTCTGGCGCGGTCGTCGCCCCAAAGAGCGTGTCGGCCGGATGTTCGCCCGCCACCTGCAGCATCGCGGCCGGCGCCTGATCGCAGAGTCCGAGGCACGGGCTCCGGATCCAGGCGGCGCCGTCCGGGTCGACGATGACGTGATCGGCATGCGGTCCGTGCGAGAGCGGCGGCCCCGCCGCGCGTTCAAGCTCGGCGATCATCTCCGTCGCGCCGCGGCACTGGCAAGCGATGTCATCGCAGACGTGCAGTATGCGGCGTGGCCGGGGCGTGGTCGCGAGCAGCGCGTAGAAAGTGGCGACACCGTACGCTTCCGCCGGGGGCACGTCGAGACGCTCGCACACGTAGATGAGCGCGCCCTCGGTGATCCAGCCGAACCGGCGCTGTACCGCCTGTAGCGCCGGCAGCAGCAGATTCCGTCTGGCGCGACCCAGCTCCCGGCCGCCCGACGCGGAGCGGCTTGCCACCGCGGCATCGCGATCGCCGCCATCCCATTGTGATGCGGGGGGACCCAGGCACGCGTCCACCGCGGCGCGCTCGTCGCCGGTCGCTTCGGCGAGTGTCAGTCGGAGGTCCATCCCTCACCTCGGTGCGGCATCAGTCTCCGGGTACGAGTTCACGTGCATTCTCCTCGGCGGCCGCCTCGCCCGCCATGGCCGGCTCGAGACGGACGGCGCACGCCTTGAACTCGGACGTGCCGGATTTTGCATCCCATACGTCCGTCGTCAGCACGTTCACTCGGACTTGATCCTGGAAATGCAGCGTCATGAACACCAGGCCCGCACGCAGCGACGTGTCGATCCGGACCGGGGCCACGATGCTGCCACGGCGGGACGTGATCCGCATGGCGTCGCCATCCGCGACCCCGAGCGTCGCCGCATCCTCGGGGGACATGTCGAGGCTCTCCGGCCGCCGGAGCGGCGAGGTGTAGCCCCCGCTCTGTACGCCGGTATTGTAGGATTCCAGCCGGCGTCCCGTGGTGAGCTGGAACGGATAGCCGGCGTCCGGCATTTCGACGGGGCCTTCGTGATTGACCAGCGAGAACGGCGCGGCCGGACCGACTCGTGGCTTCGCCCAGAGACGAGCGTGGAGGAACTGCGATCCGGGATCCGACTCCGTGGGGCATGGCCACTGGAGGCCATTGTTGGCCTCGAGGCGGGCGTACGACATCCCCCCGAACATCTTGGGCGCCAGCGACCGGATTTCATTCCACACCGTTTCGGCGTCCGGCGGCCCGAGATCGTGGCCCAGCCGTTTGCCGATCTCCGTGATGATCCACATGTCGTCGCGTGCGTCGCCCGGCGGTTCCAGCGCCTTGCGAACCCGCTGCACGCGGCGCTCGCTGTTGGTGACCGTGCCTTCCGCCTCGCACCAGCTCGACGAGGCAGGTAGCACCACGTCGGCGCACTCTGCCGTTCGGGTCAGGAAGATGTCCTGCACGACGATGTGGTCGAGCGAGGACAGCGCCGCCATCGTGTGCTCCTGATTCGCCTCGGATTGCGCCGGGTTCTCGCCGATGACGTACAACCCGTGGAAATGCCCGGCGTGCATCGCTTCGAACATGTCCGTAATGGTCATACCGACACGGGGCGCCATCGTGATGCCCCACGCCTTGTCGAACCGCTCCCGCACGGCGGGATCCAGGATGTCCTGGAATCCGACGAGGCGATTGGGGATCGCCCCCATGTCGCCCCCGCCCTGCACGTTGTTCTGCCCCCGCAGCGGATTGACACCGGATCCGTAGCGCCCGACATGGCCGGTCAGCAGGACGAGGTTGATCAGCGCGCAGACGTTGTCGACGGCGTTGTGGTGCTCGGTGATGCCCAGCGTCCAGCAGATCATCGCCCGATCGGCCTTCGCGAAGTCGAGGGCCACCTCGCGAATCACCGACGCTGGCACGCCGGTCACCTGCTCCGCGAATTCCAGCGTATAGGGCTCGACGAGCTGGCGATACGCCTCGAAGTGCTCGGTCGCATTCTGGATGAACGTCGCGTTCTCGAGGCCCGCGTGGATGATCACGCGCGCCATGGCGTTGGCCAGCGCGATGTCGGTGCCCACGCTGAGGCCCAGCCAGCGATCCGCCCATTGGGCGGACGTTGTCCGGCGCGGATCGACGACGTACAGGCGCGCACCAGCGTGCACGCCCTTCAACACGTGGTGGAACATGATCGGATGGTTCTCGCGCGCGTTCGCGCCCCAGAGGAAGACGACATCCGTCTCCTCCATTTCGCGGTACGAGCTCGTGCCCCCGCCCGCTCCAAAGACCGCCGCCAGACCGGCGACGCTAGGAGCGTGTCACGTTCGATTGCAACTATCGACGTTGTGGGTGCCGAACGCGATGCGCGCGAGCTTCTGCGCCAGGAAGTTCATCTCGTTGCTCGCCTTCGAGCACGAGAAGATGCCCAGCGCGTCGCCACCGTGGCGGTCGATCACGCGGCGAAATCCGTTCGCCGCGCGGTCGAGTGCCTCCTCCCAGGTCGCGGTACGCAGCGACCCGTTGTCTCGGACGAGAGGGGTAGTCAACCGGATGTAGCGCTGTGGAGCCATGGTCGATGCCACTCATCAGTGTGATGGGCAACCCACACTCGGCCTGCTCTCCGGAGAGTCCGCAGCATGGCCAGGGCCAAATGTCGCCCCTGTCTCAAGATGCACGCACGCGCCGCCGGCTCAAATAGGATGGAGCCAATTCACCGATAGGCCGGGCCGATCACGGATAGGGTGCGCCAATCACCGTTACACACCCATTCGAGCGAGGCGGCGACCCGGACCCGCCAGGATGCCCCGGGATGGCCCCTACGACGCCCGTCGCTCAGATCTTCCCACGACGACGGGCACCGTCTCCGCGACCGCGAGAAATGCAGCGGCCAGTGGAGTCGGCGGATCACGGTCAGGCACGATCAGTCCCACACTCTGTGAGGCGTCAGGCTCCACGAGCGGGATTGTAACAAGCCCGTCGGCGCTGCCCACGACACCGAGCATGGCCTCGGGCAGCACGCTCGAATAGCCGCCACGCCGGAGGTGGGTCCAGATCGTGATCAGGGAGTTCGTCTCAATGCGCGGTCTCACCACCGCGCCGGCCGCACGGAAATGCCCGTCGATGATCCGGCGGTTCTGCATGTCGGGCGTCAGCAGACAGAGCGGGAGGTCCGCCGCGTCGCGCCACGGGATCTGCGACAGTGATCCCGCCGGTCCGGATACCGGTGTGACGAGCCGGTAGTGCTCTCGATAGAGTGGTACGGGCCGCACATGCATCAGCGGCTCGTTATCGAGATAGGTGATTCCTGCGTCCAGGGTGAAATCGTCGAGTCCACGCTGGATGTCGATCGATGTCTGGGAAAGCACGGTCACCGAGGTCTTCGGGTTCATCGTGGTGAACGGCCCGGTGAGTTGTGCAACCGTCGCGAGCGCCGACGGGATCACGCCCAGCCGGAGGCGCCCGACGAGTTCGCCGTCCGCGTCACTGACGACACGCTGAAGCGCGTCGACGTCGCCCAGGATTCGGCGGGCCCAGCCCAGAACGCGTTCGCCCTGCGCCGTGAACCCGCGAAAACGCTGTCCCCGCTCGACGATGAGGACGCCCAGGCTCTCCTCGAGCTGCTTGATCCCGGCCGACAGAGTGGGCTGCGTAACGTGACAAGCAGCCGCCGCGCGCGCAAAATGCTTCTCTCGCGACAGCGCCACGAGATACTCGAGATGCTTGATTTGCATGGTCATCGGGGCACATCCACTGCCCGAATCTAGCGATCTTGATTGCCGCTGCGCTGCGGTGTACAAACCCCAATCGAGATGACCGATGGCTGACCATCCCGCTCAACCCGATGAACTCCGCAACGGCCGGGGACCTGAATCCCATTTGAGCGCGGGCCAGCTTCGCGAATCCCCATACGGCGAGATCCGACGCGCCGGGCGGCCTGGGAGGTGAACGGCTCCTCGGTGCGCCGGCTGGCGAGCGCCGCCGGTGCCTGTTCGCTTCTGAGCACTGCGTCTCTCGCGGCGCAGCAGCCAGCACCCCGCCGGGATTCCGCTGTCGTCGCGGACAGTGCGCGGGCCGATTCGCTGCGCCGCGCGACGCATCAACTCGCGCCGGTGGTGGTGAATAGCACGCGGCTCTCCGCGGCGTCCGAAGCCACACCGGCGCAGGTCGAGCAGTTGGACATCAAGCAATCGATCCCCGGCCCCGAGACGTTGCACAACGCACTACTGTCGCTCCCCGGCATCACCTTGTTCGACGACCAGGGCGCACGCTTGCAGCCCGAAATCGAGGTTCGCGGGTTCAACGTATCGCCGGTCGTCGGCAACCCCCAGGGTGTGAGCGTCTTCCTGAATGGCGTACGGGCCAACGAACCTGATGCACAGGAGGTGAACTTCGACCTGCTGCCCTCCGCGGCGTTCGAGCAGGCGAGCCTCGTCCGTGGTCCCGACGTCCTGTTCGGACGGAACTCCCTCGGCGGGACGCTGCTGCTGACGACACGCCGCGGCGGTGACCAGCCGGAAGCGACGCTCGAAGTCGGCGGCGGCTCGTTTGGGGAACAGACCTTGACCACGACGGCGGGCGGAAAGCTCGGCGGAGTGGACGGGTTCTTCGCGTTTACCGGCGAGAACGAAGTCGGATGGCGCCAGGCCACCAGCTCCAACACCCGCAACCTCTTCGCGACGATCGGCCACCAGTGGGGACCCACGCACGACAGCGGCGACGTGGCGCTCGACATCCAGTACGGGCACGACAGGATCTCTGCCGCGGGGTCTCTGCCGGCGAGCTACATCGCCATCAGCCCCACCATCAACTACACGCCCGGCGATTTCTTCCTGCCTGAAGCGGTTGACCTCGCGCTACGGGGCAACGAGCCGCTCGCGGGCGGCATCCTTCGCGGCACGATCTTCGGCCGCCGAAACAACGTCCAGCAGTTCAACGCAAACGTCCCGCCGCCCAACACCGACGGCTTCACATTCAACCTGTCGGGTGGAACCACGCTGGAATGGACGCGGCCGCTCGCCATCGGCAGCGTCCCCGTCGGATGGACGATGGGCGTGGAGTACTCGCGCGAGTCCTCCCACATCCGCCTCGTGAGCACCGGCGGCGGACGCCCTGACTCGATCACCACGGATGCCACGATTCACCAGGACAATGCCGGTGCGTTTGCACAGGCCGTGGTCTCAGTGACACCGGAGATGAACGTCACCGGAGGCCTGCGCGCCGACTACGTCCGCGTACCGTTTCGCGATAGCCTGGACGCCGGCAACGACGGCACCAGCACGTACAATCGTGTCTCCCCCGAGCTAGGACTCACCTATCGATTCACGGATGATTTCAAGGCGTTTGCCGCGTACAAGAGCGGATTCCGCGCGCCTGCGCCACTGGAGCTTGCATGCGCTAGTCCAACGGCGCCGTGCTCCCTGCCCTTTTCGCTGGGCAACGATCCGCGTCTCGAACCCGTGACCACGAGGGACTACGAAGGTGGTTTCGACGTGGACCTGACGGCGCGGACCTCACTGGATGTCGATGCCTTCTGGACGGATGTCTACAACGACATCGTCTTCGCGTCGCCCAATCTCACACAGGAGTATTTCCTCAACGCCCCCCGCACGCGGCGGGCGGGGATCGAGGCGTCGGGAAAGATCGGACTGCCCGAAGGTTTCCGGTTGGCCGGGTCCTACAGCTACGTCGCGGCCACGTATCAGAGTGCGGTCATCATCGCGACCGCCGATAGCAGTCCCAAGGCGACCAGGCCGGGCGACCTGTTCCCGCTGTCTCCACTCCATCGCGGGCGGATCGGCGCCGGGGTCACACATCTCTTCGGTGCGCTGATCCTGGATGGTGAGTTCGACATCCGCGGCTATCAGGGCCAGTTTCTGCGTGGTGACGAATCCAACCAGCGAAAAGAGGTGCCCGGCTATACCGTCGCGGGGCTCACGGCGCGCGCCGACTACCACCAGTTCGGTGTGGAACTGGCTATCGAGAACCTCTTCAACCGCCCGTACTACACGTTCGGAATCGAAGCCCAGAACATCCTCGGCCCCTACCTCCAGAACAGCCCGCCCGCGAACCCGATCGTCGAGCCGTTCTACACCCCGGGCTACGCGCGTCGTATCACGGTGACGTTAAGCGCGCGGCTGTGACGTATTGGATCGACCCCGGAGCGAGTAGATCCAGGTGTATTGACATTGTCAGTACAGATGCCTAGCTTGCACGCATGGCGCGGACCACGGCAATCGTGCACTCGGTGCGAGTGGCACCTCGGCGTCCTGGCGCCGCGGCCCGAAAGGATGACGTGATCCAGATTCGGGCATCGGCCGAGATGAAAGCGGTCCTCAACCGCGCCGCCACCCTGCGCGGCCAGAAGCTGTCGGAATTCATGCTCGACAGCGCCCGTCGCCAGGCTGAGGAGACCATCCTCGACCAGCGCACGTTCTTTCTCGACGCTCGAGCCCATGTCCAGTTCCTGGCGATGCTCGATCATCCCGCCAAGCCGGCGAACGAGGTGCGCGTGCGGCTGAGGCGGACGCCGCCGTGGGAGCGATGATGGCGGGGGGCTAGTGGTCCCCCGGCGGCCGCGCGAGGTGCGGGAGCCTGCCAGAGGGGCCGCCGGTGTGCGACCCCCGGAACGATTGAGCGTTGAGCACGATCTCTCCACGTTCTCGACGAAGTCCCATCCGTCGCTCGACGAATGGCTTCGAAAGCGGGCCCTGGCCAGTGAAGGTCTTTCAGCGCGAACATACGTCGTCTGCGATATCAATGCGCCAACCCGTGTCGTTGGGTACTACGCGATTTCGACGGCCGTCGAGCAGCGAATCGCGCTGCCGAGCGCCAAACTGCGGCGGGGGATGCCTGATCCGGTGCCCGTTTTGCTCATTGGCCGTTTGGCCGTCGATCATGCATTTCGGGGCGTGGGCCTCGGTACTGCGCTCGTGGCCGATGCGATTCGCCGTTGTCTGGCCGCCGCGGAGATTGCGGGTGTTCGCGGTATTGTCGCGCACGCTATTGATGCCGATGCGGTCCGATTCTATGAGCGGCATGGATTCGTACTCTCACCCCTCGGCGAGCGGGTCATGCTTCTCACGACCGAGACCGCACGGCTGTTACTCGAGGGCCGATCGTGAGCGCGATCCCCGCGGACACCCCGGCTACTCGCGTGGTTCTGGTAACGGCCGCCAGTCAGGGGATCGGCGCCGGCGTCGCGCGCCATCTCGCGTCGCGGGGCTGGTCCGTCGCGGTGCTGGCGCGATCGGCCGGCGCCGAGTCGCTGGCGACCGAGCTTGGTGGTATCGGCGTGCGCGGCTCGATCACGGACGCGGCGGCACTGGAGCAATTGGCCGAGCGCGCGGTCACGCGATGGGGCCGCATCGATGCCGTCGTGAACAACACCGGCCACCCGGCCAAGGGTGACCCGCTCGCGCTGAGCGACGCGCAGTGGGAGGACGGCTACCATCTGATTCTGGAGAGCGTCTTCCGTCTGGCACGCCTCGCGGTTCCAGTGATGGAGCGCCAGGGCGGCGGCGCGATCGTGACGATCTCGAGCTACGCGGCGGTCCGGCCGGACGCCACGCGCCCCGTGTCGAGCGTGTTTCGGGCAGCCCTCTCGGCCTGGACGCGTCTCATGGCGGAACGCCTCGCCCCCCACATCCGCGTGAATGCGCTACTACCGGGGTTCGTAGACAGCCACGCGGTCGATGCGGCGACCGTTGCGGCGATCCCCGCTGGCCGCCCGGCGCGTGTCGGGGAGGTCGCGTCCGCCGCCGCGTTTCTCCTGTCGGATGGCGCGTCGTACATCACGGGCCAGAACCTGTTGATCGACGGGGGGTTGGTCCGCTGACCGCGGATTGGTCGTGTACGCGGGGTATGGTCCGCGCTGCCCCGAATGTGCGCGCCGCTCTCCTGACGACTGGCGGTCTTTGCCGCGGCTAGAGGTGTACTACTGCCGCCGTCCAGCCGGCCTGGTCTTCGTTGCTCTTATGCATGGTATCGAGATCCACGACGACAGTGCCGGCGTCGCGCTGGATTGACAAGCGATCCATGTTGCGCGTCGCTCGTCCCGAGATGAAGGTGCCGTCGGGCTGATACTTCGAGTGGTGTTTTGGACACTGGAATCGCGCATCCGCGTCATCCCAGCGCAGCGCGGTGTTCTGATGGGGGCAGGACAGGTTGAACGCGTAGACGGCGTTCTGCCACCGTACGAGAATCACCTGGTTGTCACGATCGATCTGCACGCCGTCGGTCGAGGGCAGCGGGTACGACTGCCCGGTGCCCGCCCGCACCAGCGCCGAGACCCAGCGGACAGGGAGTGCCGAGGCGACAGGTGGCTGCACACCGGCGGCTGCGAGGGCGGCCGCAGCCGTCACCAGGGCATCGCGCAGGAACCCCCGGCGATCATGCAGCGTACAATTCGCGCAATCACGGGTGTTGGCCCGTGACGCGCCGCTCTCTGAAACAGCCCTCTCCGATGAACGCATTCCGTATACCTGGGTTCTGTGTGCAAGTGCTGGCAGAAGCGTGCACGACGCCCGATCCCGGGAGCCGATGGATAACTGTTGCTAGCTGATGCTGTTGAGGATCGTCCCCGCCAACACGATGGCGGCCCACAAGATGGCGCTCGCGATGGAACTGGTCCGCAGCCGATTCCACAACGGATCGTGCGGTTGCCCTCCGCCACGGGCGCGCAGGGTTGTCTCGGTCCGCTTCAGGACGTACCCGTTCGCCAGCAGCAGCGCCACCAGCGACATCTTTGTCCAGTACACCGGCGACGTCGCAAACGTTTCGACATCCGCGCTGAACTGCAGAACGCCGCTCGCGAAAATGACGCCGAGGCCCGCCAGGACGGGGCGGTGTACCGCGTCGAGCTCGTTCAGCGCGTCAAGCCGGCGCTCCGGCGTCGAGCGTCCCGCGCGGAGCGTCGCACGATCCGCCGCAACGGCGAATCCGCCCGCGAAGAGGAGTCCCGCGAGATGGACAAATGTGATGCCGCTCGACACCGCCTTGGAGTTGCTGTAGATCGACTGCCACGGGCTGAGGATCTGCGCGACCGTGTGGATGATGCCGTGCACGGCGTCAGTGATTCCAGACCCACATCATGATCGTGCCGGCGCCTGCTACCCCCATAGACGCCTCGGCGAGCCCCCGATGCGTGTCCGCATTGGACAGACTGTGCTTTGCTCCCCCGCCCGCGGCGCCGGTGGCGGCAAATCCCGCGTCAGCCGCCAACATCAACGCCGTGTGCACGATCCGCCGCGTCCGGCCAACGGGCTCCTTGCGCGACTGCCACAGGTTCCAACCACCCGTGATTGTATTGAACCCAAATAGAACGGCTAACCCGCCAGCTACCAACGTGTGGGCGGTGAGGAGGCCCGACGGAACCCGGGCTGAGTCGGAGTGCTGGCCTGCCGGAACGAACCCCAATTGCTGCTGATCGTGCAGCAGGCGTTCGCCCAAGATGTACTCGGCGGCGAACAGCGGGAACTCGACGTAGCTCCCGATGCGGTGCATCGTGAGGCGGCGATAATACCAGTCGCTATACTCAATCGCGCGCGGACGCGTGACCCGGCGGGGAGTCGTGTCGGCCGGCCCACTGCCGTCACCCCCCAGGTCCATAACCGCGTGGGTAAACCCCATGGGGATGGCGCGAGGCCCGACGACGTCGCCAGGCGCTGCGACCCGAGGCGTATCGACCCCAGGAGGAGCGGCGGTGGCGGGCGCGCCGGTCTCGGCAGATGCCGGCGCTCCGTGAATTGTCGCCGTCCCGGCTGAATTCGTGACCAGCGTGTCGGGGTTGGAGGAGGTGGATACGTTACCTGGGGCCAAATCGGGACGAGCAGCGGAGGTCCGGAGACCTCCGGCGACCAACGAGGCGATGAGCGCAACGTGGATCATCTTGTATCGTGGCCCGTCGTGAGAGGGACAGGGCCCGTACGAGCCCCCATCAGCACTGAACTGCGATAGAACGTGCGGAGCCGCCGGATTGTGACACGATGGGTGCTGGCCACGACGACCGCGGCGGGAATCCTCGCCGCAGCGGTTGATGGCGCGGCGTCGCCCGTTCGCGCGTTGCCGTCTCAGGACGTACGCGACCCGTGCGGCCGCGACAGCGCGATAGCGGGTGCAATCCTCGGCACTGTGCGCAGCGGCACCTCGGGTCTTCCCGTCGCCGGTGCGGGGATAGCACTGGACGAGGTCTCTGGCCGGCCCGAAGGCCCACAGGCGTGCGCGGTGTGGTCGGACATAGCGGGCCAGTACACCCTCGATCACATCGCGCCGGGCACCGTAACGATGCGCGTCAGCCACCCCGGCTTTGACACGTTGACGGTGCAGGTCACCGTTGCGGCGCTCGGGATCGTGCGCCTGGACGTGACCCTGGCCCCGAAACTCGTGGTTCTGGATTCGGTCCGCGTTCCCGGTCTTGCGTCGATGCACGCTCGGGCTATCGGCGAGGGCGTCCAAGGTCCCGACTCATGGCGCTGGCAGGGATCGCTCGCTGACGCCCCAGCGTCCACTGGTGAGCCTGACGTGTTTCGCGTGCTCGATGGCGATCCGAACGTCGCGATGCGCCCCGAGTGGCCGACCGCCCTGATGGATCGTGGCGGCACTGCGGGCCAGGTGCTCGTCCGGATCGACGGGTTGCCGGTGTGGAATCCCGTGCACGCGAGCGGTGCTCTTGCCGCGATCACACCGGATGCCGTCACCAGCGTCACTCTCCACGACGGATCGATGCCGGCCGAATTCGGCGACCGGCTCGCGGCAGTCGTTGATATTGACACACCCGACTCGGCGGTCGCGGGCTCGGCCGGGAGTGCCGCGATCGGCCCCGCCGCCGCACGCGCCATGTGGACTGGTCCCCTCGCGATCGGCGATGCGTTGGGCGCGGTTCTCGTCGCCGGCCGGGTGAGCGACCGGGGCGTATCGACGCTGCAGCCGAATGCGGCCGGATTCCGCGACCAGTGGGCCGATGGCATCGCCACAGCGTCGCTGGCGTCGGGCCCAACCTCGGTCCGCGTCGAGGCTATTGGCAGCAGCGACCGAGTCGCTCCCAACGATGAGCTGGTGCACGACGGGCCGATCGAGGCTCGCATGCGGACGCCCTGGCAGACGCAAACCGTGGGCATGATCTGGACCCAGTTGCTCGGCGACGGCGCACGCCTCACTTCGCGGGTCTCCAACGCGACATTCTCGGCGACAGTGCCCGGTCAGTTGGATCTGTCGGCGCCCACGCTGGCGAGTGGCGTACACCAGGTCGAGGGGTCGACCCAACTTGCGATCAGGAACATGACGCTCGGCGCGGTGGTGGACGCGTTGGCCTTACAATACCGGGTGACGGCCGTTGCCCCGGATGCCGCCGGATCGGCGCCCGGATCGGCCACCCCGGCGCTCAGCGACGACGATCCCGGCCGCCGAATGCTGAACTTGCGGGGTGAACCGATTCTCGCGGGCGCCTACGCCGATCAGGCCTGGGGCCCGTTGGATGGCCCGTGGCAGATCACGACCGGACTCCGGGCCGCAGCGATGACCGGCACCACACCGAGGATCGAGCCGCGCCTTGGCGGGATACTGCGCATCGCCACGGGCATCACGGCTTCGGCTGGGCTGGCACGCACGCATCAGTTCATCCAATCACTCCGGGATCCGGATTCGCCGTATGGCGCCCAGATCGGTCTCGATCTGCCGGCTGCGGCGGGAATGAGCGGAATCCCGATCGCACAGAGCGATGCAGCCACGGTCGGTGTCGGCGCGCAGCTCGGCGCCGTGGCGCGTCTCACGGTGGACGGCTACGCGCGCCGGATGTCGGGGCTGGCCATCGTCGGTCCGGCGCGCGCGGACGCCTTCGCAGTCTACGGTTTTGACCGCGGATCGGCCCGTGTCACCGGGGGCGCGCTGGAACTGGATGGCGCCGCCGGACGCATCATGTGGCAAACCGCGTATGGCGTCGGCACCACCATCGAGACCTTCGAGGCCATGCGCTATCATCCGGCGGCCGAGATCGGCCAGACCCTGTCCGCGGCCGCCGCAGTGCACCTCGACCGCGTCACGCAACTCCGCGTCGCGACCTGGCTCGCCGCCGGGCGGCCTCCCGGTTTGCTGGACGGCTTGCCCGACGGTCACGACGCCGACGATAATGGCGGGACGGCCGGAGGGCGGGACACCGACGACGGTGGCGCGGCCGTAGCGGGGCCTGGAGATCGAGACCTCTCCTCCACCACAGCGTCCATGGCCTCCCTGCCCGCCTATGTCCGCGCCGACATCCAGTTACGCCGCGAATGGCGCGCCGGGCCAGCCAGCGGTCGTCTTTCGACATTTCTGACACTCGCGAACGTGTTCAACCACGACAATGTCGCGACGATCTTCCCGGGGTCACTCGGTGCGCCGCCTCGCGCCATCGTCCTGTTGCCACGCTCGCTACTCGCTGGCGTGACCTGGACGTTCTAGCGGGCGCCCGTCGCCACTGGGCATGACGGTCCGCCGCGCCGGCAGCGAATCGCCGGGCAGCTCGTGTCCGTGGCGCGATGGCGATGTCACAACGCCGCTCGTCGCGCGCTCAATGCATGTGTACGCGACGGCCTGATGGAGGGACCCCCGGACGAGGCCGGCTTCGTTGATGCCGTCGCGGCGCTCTTTCACGCCCGGTATAAGTCCTTGTTTCGGTACCTGGACCGACTGACGGGTGACCCCGACCTGGCTATGGATCTCGCCCAGGAGACGTTCGTGCGCCTGTATCGCCGCGGTACAATGCCGGACGACTCGCACGCGTGGCTCACGACGGTCGCCACGAATCTGTTTCGCGATGATCGGCGGGTCCGCCGCCGGCGCGGCGAGCTGATCGCACAGTGGGTCGCGGACCCGGCCCTCGCGACCGATTCGGCCGACACGGACGCCGCCGTCCTGGCGGGTGAAGCCCGGGCGCGTGTCCGGGCCGCGCTCAACGCGCTGTCTCACCGCGACCGGCAACTCGTGGTCCTGCGCCATGAAGGGTACAGCTACCGCGACCTCGCGCGTGCGGTCGGCGTGTCAGAGCGCAGTGTCGGCACGATGCTCATCCGGGCTACGCGCGCATTTCGCAGGTCGCTGCCCGATGCCGTCGATCAGGATGCCAGGGCCGCACAGCGTCGAGGGCACCATGCATCTGAGTGATGCGGCACTGGGAGCGGTGCTCGACCCTGCAGGCGGAGGCGCAGCCGGCACAGCGGCGCTTGCGCACGCGGCGTCCTGCGCGGAGTGCAGCCACGCAATCCAGGACGCGCGCACCGCCGATCGCGAGGTCGCCGAGCTGCTCTCGGCACTCGATCATCCGCTCCCGGTCCTGGAATTCTCCGCCATCGCGGAGCGCGCGGCCGCGCCGGACATCATGCCGCGCCGCACGCCGCAATTCATGAAGGGATTGATCCGCGTGCGCAACGCGCCCAATCAGTGGGCAGCAGCCGTGGCCGCGCACGTCGTACGGAAACCCGCGGTCCGGTGGGTCGCCATTCTTCTGTTTGCCACGGCGGCGGCGGCCGTGGCGGGCGTGCCGCGATCGCCGGTGCGGCATCTGATTACAGCCTGGATCTCGCTGCATGATCGCACTGACGCCTCGGTCGCGGCCGGGCCCGCACCACCGAGGACTGTGCCCCGCACGGCGACAACGCCCCGGGGGGTTGCGATCATCGCGCGAGGGCCCGTGGTCGTGACGATTCGCCAGCCGCAAAGGGACGGCGTGATCCAGCTGACTACCGCTGCCAAGGTTGATGAACGGGGCCCACGGGTATCCGTCCTGGCCAGCGGTGATGGCGCGACGTACCTCGTGTCGCAGGACACGATCGCCATCGACAATCGTGCGGCGCCGAATCTCGACTACGACGTGTCGTTGCCGCCCGCGCTGCAGTTACCCGTGGTGTCCATCCGCGTAGCCGGGCACGTCGTCTTTGCTCGGCGCGGCGGGGCCATCGTGACGACCGGCGTCAAACAGCCGGGCGGCTCGTATGCGATTCCCCTCTCCATTACGGGTGCCGCGGCATTCTGATCGCGGTTAACGCTGGCCGCCGGCCGCGTGACCACGTCCGGACAGTGGGTTCCCTGGGCACACCCTATTGGATTCGTCGCTGGAGGGAGCCGGCCCCTGGCCTACTCGCAATTGCTTGAGTTGATGGCCGAAGCGGCGGACGCCGGTAAACCCGCCAGCGGCTGGCGCCAAGGAATACCTGTCCTCCGGCATTGCATCGCCAGCGGCGATTACCTCGCGTTCAGCGATGGTCCTCCAGAAGTCGAGCGCTTGGCTCACTGTACGAATCGGTGCCGCGCGGTGCTCGGGCGGTGCGGGCGCCGTCGTCCCCACCAGTATGGCGTCCTGTGCGCGCGTCGCACCGCGGCTCACCAGTAGGAGCGGAAACGCCAAGAGAATGTGGAGCGATTTCATCACCAGCCTCCACGTCTTGCAAGGTGTCCGAGCCGTAAGTTTCTCGACGGTACATCTTGAAGTGCACTTCAAGGCAAGGGCGAGGCATGGCGGGTCGTATGTCTGATGTGCTCTGGAACGTGGGCGAGGCCCTTAGATGGCTTGCTCCCTCACGCCACCGGCCGCTTGGCGCTCGCCGAATCCGCGATGAGCCGCTGGAACCGGGAGTTGGTTCGGAGCGGTGCCCAGGTTGGGTCGATGCGTAGCCACGCCCGTGACCAGAACAAGGGGGCTGCTGCCGGCACCGGCTCGAGCGCCGCGGCAGCGCTATCCGCGTCGCCAAGGATCGTGAAGACCCGGGCCAGTTGGACTTGGTCGTAGGCAGCCGCATCCAGGCCGGGTCGCAGCGGTGCCAAAGCTGTTCCCGCATGCGCGTCCCGCAACGCCGTTTGCCGGGCGCCGGCATACGCTTCGGCGACCGCGAGCAATTCGTGCGCGTCCGCATTGCCGGGGTTGGCCCGGAGAACGGCGCTCGCCGGGCCGATGGCGCTGTCGCCGTACGCGCGCGCTCCTCGAGTGTTGCCTCGGAGCCACGCGGTGTGTGCGAGCGCAAGGAATCGATCGCGGAAAGACGCCGGCTTCTGGTCAGGTGCGAATATCGCCACTGGGATATTGAATAGACGCCGCTGCCTGGCGTCATCGAGTACCCAGGGCACATCAAATTCGGACAGTTGTACGGTCTGTACGTCGGGCAGTATCTCCGGGTACGTGGCGTTCGCCACGTTGCGTGCACCATCCAGGTCTCCCACGTTGAGATGCGAAACCACCAAACGCAGAATCACCGCGACGTTGGTGGGATCGATCGCGCGGACGCGCATCAGGGCGGCGCGGGAGCGCGCTGTGTCACCCACAATTTGCCAAGCCGACCCGAGGTCGTTCAGCAGGCCAAGGTTGATGGGGTCTATCGCGAGTCCGCGTTCGGCCGCTGCTGCCGCATCGTCGGCACGGCCGGCCAGCCGAAGCGTGAAGGAGAGCTCATGAGCGGCGTGGGTAGAGCGTGGATCGAGCATCTGCGCGCGCTGTAGCAGCGGGACCGCCGCGTCGGCGTGACCCAGGCCAGCGTATGATGCGCCCAGGTCGCTCAGGGTCTCGACATCGTTGGGCCTGACCCGAAGCGCAAGCGAATCTTCCGTCATCGCTCCGGCGAAATCGTTGAGAACGTAGCGGTGATAGGCGGACTCGGCGCGGTGCGCGTCAGCCGAGCGTGGTGCCAGGGCAATCGCGCGGTCGGCGTCCGCTTTAGCGGACACGCCGAGCGCCGAGTCAGGCTGGCTGAAACCTGCCCCTTCGGCGTACTGCAGGGACTCCGCAACGGCCAATGCCGCCCACGCATCGGCAAACGCCGAATCGAGCCTCGTGGCCTGGTTAAGCGCGACGATTGCATGTTGCCGCGTCGGCGAAACCGCGCCCGGAAGCGCTTCGTCCACATCGCCGCGCATCGCCGATGTTCCCTGCAGGTACGCGTTGTAGGCGGCCTCGTTCTGCGTGGGGCGCGCGCGCAACGAATCGTGGGCTCCCGTGCTCAGCGCGAGGCCGAGTGCCTGCGCCACCTGGCTCGCGACATCCGCCTGCACCCGGAACACGTCCGTGAGCGCGGCATCGAATGGCGCCCCCCAACGCGTCGCCGACGACTGCGCGTCCACCAGCTCGGGACTCACCTCCACTCGGCTCTCGTGACCCGGCACCTTGGCCCACCGCACCTTGCCGATAAGCAGATAGCGGGCACCTAGCTCATGTCCGATCTCCTGCGCACTCTTGGAGCTGTGGTGGTAATGCGCCGAACTGGTGGCTCCGATCACCTCTATCCCGGGCAGCGCGGCCAGCTTGCCCCGCAAAGCGTCCGTGATCCCGTCGGCGAAATAGGCATCCGCGGAATCGCCGAGGTTGTCGAACGGCAGCACGGCGACGCGAACTGCGCGGCCAGTGACGGATCCCCGCCAGCTGGAGCGCCACGCGAATAGGAATCCAGCACCGATGCAGATCCCCAGTCCGAGCAGGGCCAGACCGACAGGGACGCGAGGCCTCGATCGGGTCGCAGGTCCGGTGGCCGTCGGCGCGGCAGCGCTCGCGAGTTCCGCCACGTCAAGGGCTTTACGAAAAGCGGCAGCAGTCGCGTACCGGTCGGCCGGCGCGGGAGCGAGCGCAGTCCGCACAACCGACGCGAGAGCCGGCGACACCGAGGGACGTTGTTCCTCCACTGCCGGCACCACGCCGCGCATCATCTTGGCGATCATCGCCTGCGCCGACGGCCCGGTGAAGGGTGGCTCTCCCGCCAGCATCTCGTAGAGCACGACACCGAGCGCGTAGATATCCGTCCGCGCATCAACGGTCCGCTCGCCACTCGCCTGTTCCGGACTCATATAGCCTGCCGTGCCCAACGCGAGTCCGGATCCGGTCAGCGTGACGCCACCCGGGCCGCTGGCCCCATCCATCAGAGGCCGTGCGAGCCCGAAGTCCGCCAGCAACGCGTGATCGCCCGAGAGCAGGATATTCTCCGGCTTGACGTCGCGATGAATCACTCCATGCGCGTGGGCATAGACCAGCGCATCTGCCACTTCATGCGCGATGCGCACAGCGTCGGCGATCGGCAACTGGTGTTCCCGCTGGAGGCGCGCGCGCAGGCTCTCCCCTTCGACATACGGCATCGTGAACCACAACTGGCCACTGGCCGCCTCGCCGGAATCGTAGACCGAGAGGATGTGCGGGTGCTGCAGCCGGGCTGCGAGTTCGATCTCCCGCCGGAAGCGCTCCGGCCCCAGCGACGCCGCAAGCTCCGGGTGCAGCACCTTGAGCGCGACCGGGCGGTGGTGCTTGGTATCCTGCGCGAGGTAAACCGTCGCCATGCCCCCGCGGCCCAGCCCTCGCCCCAGGACGTACGACGCGCCGAGCGAGGCTTGCAGTTGGTCGCGCGAGTCGGGATTCATGACAGTGAGCGGCCGCTGGGAGTGTCCAGGCAGAAAGGTACAGCCCAGGCGGCGCCTCGGGGATAATCCGGGCCGGGATTCCAGCCCGGCGTCCGCAGCTACTACGCTGGCTAGGGCGGCAGGACCTCGGCAATCGGTGGCGCGGCCGACGGAACCTCGCGAGGGTAATCCTTGCCCAGGAGCGCGGCCATCGTGGCCGCGATCTGCGCCTGGCTCACTGGGGTGATGTTGGTGCGCTCACCCATCGGCGGCGTATCCGGTCCGATAACGGCGATCCAGATGTTGTCCGACCCCTTCTGGTCCACGCCGTGCTCCTTCCAGTCCACGAGGCCACTGCCGCGCCCGTGGTCGCACGTGATGATGAACGTGGTGCGCCCCTTGTAGCTCGGCACGGACTGCACGGTGTTCCAGAGCTGCTCCACGTACTGGTCGAACGCGTGAGCGCTGCGGAGCACGAGGTCGTAGCGTCCGGCGTGCGCCCAGTTGTCGGTTTCGCCGTAGCCGACGAACACGACCCGCGGATGCGTGCCTTGCAGGCGCTCGAGCAGCGGGATCTGCATGAATTCGTCGTAGTTCGTCTCGTCGTCGAAACGAATCGTCGAGGCGTAGAGTTCGTTGAGCAGACGCTGGCGCGGCGTCAGCGAACCGCGGCCATACGGGGGGTCCCAGCCTACGAGCATCGGGAGGTGGCTCCGCCCTTCGTTGAAGATGTCCTTGAACGTGCTCCACGTGCCGTACACCGCCACCTGGCCGTGCAGATCAGGCTTCGCGTTCAGCCACTCGAAGACGGTCACGTTCGGATTGGGACCGAAGTCGTTGGCGTTGATGCGCGGGTCGGGCGACCCGGTCAGCATCTCGTTGTAACCCGGGTACGAGAAGGCCAGACCGTTGGCGACATGGGCGACGCTGCCCGCGTTCTGATTTCCGATGAGCTGCCCAGTCTTGGCCACCGTCCCCCACAGAAACGGAAAGAGCGCCGCGCGACGCTCGGCCGGCGTCGCTCTCCAGAACGCGCGGCGGAGGGTATCGGGGCTCTCCCAGATGCCGCCGTGCTCCTCGTTCATGAGAAGCGAATCGGCGCCGGTGAACACCTCCTGCCAGCGGAGTCCATCGGACACGATGAGGAAGACGTTCCGGGACTTGAACGAATGGGACGGGGGTGTCTGCGCCTCAGCGCGCGCCGCGAGCAACGCTGTCGCAACCAACCCGCAAACGATTCCCACGACCAGCCCGGTGCCGCGAACCCGCGCCGTGCACGATCTCATCGCGTGCCCCCTCTCGCCCGCTGTGTTCGTCGTCCGGATACCGAACCGAAAAGCTAGCGGGCCGAGTCGGACCTGACCGTAACGAGTCCGTATACCGCCGCAGGTGTGGACCGGAATCGCGCCGAGACGGCCAGCGCCGTCAGTCCCGGTTTGCGGGACAGTGGTGTCGATTCTTGACTCAACGCCCTCTCGGTCGCAAGTTCGCCCCCGACCAATTCTCCCAGAGGATGCGCGTGCTTCAGCCCCACTGCGAATCGCGGCTCGCTCGGATTCTCCGGATCGGCGCGATCGGATGCGTGCTCGCCGGATCGATTGCCTTGCCTGCTCGCGCGCCAGCCCAGGTGTCAGCGGCCGACGAGGCCCAGGCGTACATCGACAGCCACGCGGACATCGAAGACATGGTGATGGTTCCCATGCGCGATAGCGTCCGGCTGTACCATCTCATCCTCTTCCCAAAAGGGGAACCGCGGCAAAACCTGCCGACCGTGATGATCCGGATCCCCTATCTCATCGAAGCGCACCATATGGGGGACCTGTTCGGGCCATTTGTCGCCAGCTTCCTCAAGCACGGCTACGCGGTCGTCTGGGAGTATGAGCGCGGCCGGTTCTTCTCCGAGGGCACCTACACGTTCCTGGTGCGGACGGCGGAGGATGGCTTCGATACCATCAACTGGATCACGAAGCAGCCGTGGTCCAACGGCAAGGTGGGGGCGATTGGCTGTTCGTCGAGCGCGGAGGAACAACACCGGCTCAACGCGGCACACATCCCGGGCCTGGCGGCGGTTGTGCCGATGGGGTCTGGGGCCGGGATCGGCAAGGTCGGTCCCTACAACGAAATGGGGAACTTCTACCGTGGCGGCGCAGTGCATCTCGCCGGGTGGGTCGGGTGGTACGACGACATCTCCGCCGGCAACCCGGCTCGGCCCGTCTTCCCTGCCACCTACACGCGCTCGGACATGATCCGCATCCACAAGCAATGGAACATGATGCCCGAGATCAGCGTCAACCAGACGCAAGTCGACTCCGCGCTCAGCACGCTCCCGATCAACCAGATCATGAACGTCCTCGGTGCGCCGCCGAGCGATTTCGACAACTTCGTCAACCG
>JAJPIM010000009.1 GCA_021324775.1 Gemmatimonadota bacterium | reverse complement strand
GGGGGGGGGGGGGGGGGGGGGGGGGGGGGGGGGGGGGGGGGGGGGGGGGGGGGGGGGGGGTGGGGGGGGGGGGGGGGGGGGGGGGGGGGGGGGGGTGGGGGGGGGGGTGGGGGGGGGGGGGGGGGGGGGTGGGGGTTGGGGGAGGGGGGGTTGGGGACTGGGGGAGCGCGATTGCCATTGGTGGGTTGCGCTTGGCGCGGCCGGTCGTCCATTCCCGATGCATTCCATCTTGCACCGCACAGGGTTGATGCTGGCGCTCGCCGGGGGTTTGCTGGTGAGTGCAGTTCCGGCATCCGCGCAGGTCCGGCCGGCACAAGGCGACGGACCTGCGGCGCCGACGGTATCCCGGACGCTCGTCGCCGTGCACGCCACGGTGGACGGGAAGGATGTCGTGGCGAGCGCGCGCCGGTTCATCGGGGTGCCCTACCGGCTGGGCGGGACGACCCCGCGGGCGTTCGACTGCTCGGGATTCGTCCGGTATGTCTTTGCGCTGCATGGTATTACAATGCCGCGCACGGCGCACGAACAGGCGGCCGTGGGCGAGGCACCGGCGCCCGGCGACCCGCTCGAGCCCGGTGATTTGCTCTTCTTCTGGGGCGGGCATGGCGCACAACACATTGGCATCTACATTGGGGGCGACTCGATCATCCATGCTTCGAGCTCGGCCCATGCTGTGCGTCTCGACCGGCTGTCGGGGGAGCGGATGCGGCGGACGTGGTTCGACCAGCGGTTGATCGCGGTGCGCCGGGTGCTGCCGCAGGAAGGCGTGTGGTACGTGCCGGCGGAGAGTCCGGAGTTTTCATTCATCACGCGGGTGCATCCCGGATGGTGACGACGGCGCGCGGGTTCTGCCGGGGGGTTGAGTAGCGTGACCGAGGACGACCGGGTCTATCGCCGGCCGTTGCCCGGCGGCGGCTACGTGGCGATCGAATCGTCGCCGGACGCGACGGGCGATTCCGGTGTGAAGGCGCACGTGCTGGTGGAGCGGCGGTCGGATCCGGGGCGGCGGGTGGGGCATGTGCCGCCGGTGGTGGCGGAGATCGAGGCGGCCGACATCGAGCACGCGGTGGAGGAGTTGTCGGAGATCGCCGGCAACAACGTGGAAGTTGCGCGTGCGTTGCAGCGGTGGCAGGCGCGGCGGTCGGACGACGCCGCAGCGGCTGCGGATGGTGCGGACCCCGATTCGGGCGAGACGCCGGCGGCGTAGCACGGGCCACTTGACTTTAGTATCCACTGGGTACTAAATCGAGGCGTGCGAGATCGATCCACTTCCGCTTCGCGGCGCGCGGGGTATTCCGTCGACGTCGTGCTCGTGACCCCGCTCGACCGGCATCTCGCCGTCCTGCTCGTGCGCGCGCCGGAGGGGTCGATCGAGCGGTGGACGTTGCCGTGGGGAGTGCCACAGGCGTCGGACGGGACGCTCGAGGGCACGGCGGTGCGGGTGGCGCGGGGTGCGCTGCCGTCGACGCCCGCGTGGCTCGAGCAGGCCGGCGCATTTGCCGACGGCCGGCGGCATCCCGGAGAGGTGGATCTCTCGGTGGGGTTCGTGGGGGCGGTGCCGGTGGGCACGCTCTCGTCGCCGGGCGAGGACGCGGCGTGGTTTCCGGTATCGGAGCTGCAGCCGCTGGCGCCCAGACAGCGCGCGATCGTGAGTGCGGCGGCCGAGGGGTTGCGGGTGCGGCTGGACTACGCGCCGGTGGCGTTCCGGTTACTGCCGCCGGCGTTCACGCTGAGCGATCTCCAGCGCGTCTACGAGATCCTGCTCGGGCATCGGTTGCATAAGGCGAGCTTCCGCCGGGCGTTGCACGGGGCGGCGCTGGTGGAGCCGACCGACGAGTGGCGGAGCGAGGGGCGGGGCCGGCCCGCGCAATTGTTTCGCCAAGCCGTTAAGCGGCGCCGGCCTCGCCGCCGGACCGTGCGCTTCGACCTACTTCCATAGGCCCACTACCCGAACGCCGCTACGAGCGCTTCGGCAAACCCGCGGCGGGAATAGGCGCGAATGGGGTGTAGTAGTGGTGTAGGACAGCCGCAGGCCTGAGAGAGGACGGACGAGAGAGGGAGTTACCGCGGATGGCGGTGTAACGTCACTGTCTCGTGTGGGTCCTGCACTTGCGTGCGCTCGCCCAATAGTTGCAAGGTGTATCTAAGCCCAAGGCAGAGAGGACGTATGCTGGCGTACCTCGAGGACCTGTGCGGGGCGTTGATCGCCCACGATACGGACGCGATCCAGCGGTTGCTGGCGCATCCGCTCGCGCGCTCGCTTCCGCGGCAGGTGCGTGAGGAGGCGATCGCGATCAGCCGGGCGAGCGCGGCGAGTCTCCGGGCGCCGATCCAGACGCTGCGCTTCTATCACCAGACGTTGCAACTGGGCGCACCCGGGCAGGAGACGCACGCGGGGGAGCCGGGTGCGGAAGATTCCAGTGATACGGAGCCTGATCACGGCCCGTCGCACGTGGTAAAGGCCGCCGATCCGTACGCGCGGGATGTACGCGGTGAGACGCACGGGCGTGACGTGCAGCGGCCTCACGCGACCGGGCGCGAGCAGATCGAGTTGCCGCTCGAACCACCGAGGAAGGCGCAGGCCGCGTAAGACTTCGCCGGCTCGTCTTCCCGGGACAGCGGTTGCCGCCCAGGGTTATTGGGCGCCGCTCTTCACGACATCAGATGCTTGCGGTCCTTTCTGTCCCTGGACGATCTCGAACTCGACGCGGTCGCCTTCAGCAAGCGACTTGAATCCTGTTCCCTGAATGGAACTGAAGTGCACGAACACATCCGGCCCGCCCTCTCGCGAGATGAAGCCGTATCCCTTCGCGTCGTTGAACCACTTCACGGTGCCTTGGAGCCGTTCCATTGCCGACGTCCTCTCCCCGAACGGGGCTAACTGTGAAGCCACTCGCCGATAAACAGATCGCGCGTTTCCTATAAACGGATGTACGGATGTCCGCGACCCTTCGAGCGTAAAAGAGCAAGTATTGTGCGCGCGAGCGCAGCTTTTTCACGGATGGGCACGCCCTCGGAATGGGACGCGCGTTCGAGACGGTGGTGCGGGACAGGGATCGCTGCGATCGCACCAAGTACGATCCGATTCGCTACGCGGCTCCGGCGATGTACCGGGCGAACCGGCCGCATCGCGTGCACTTCAGCGTCACGTGGGATTTCGGAGGCGGGGGCATGCGGGTCGGATCGCGTTCGATCGGTCCGGAGCAGGACGGGCAACTCAGGGGCGAGCCGCTTCGATCGCTGGCGATCAGGTGCAGTGCTTGCGCAGGATTGTACGTATTCGGACGTGGTTTGCGCATGAATGCCTCCAAAGAATCCGTCCGGGCGCGACCAGATGATCCCGCGCACCGGTTGAGCCTGAAATCTAACCGGTCCTGGCGGGTACCCCCGCCCGGCCGGTCCGCCGAGCGAACGGCCGCGCCCGCCCGGGCTGCGGGCAGGCGCGGCTCGCGGATCTGTATACAGCCGCCTGTGGAAAACGTTCCGGGCGCCGCAGGGGGGTAAGTCCGGCGGTTTACCGGGGCGGGTCGCGACCCGCCCCCGCAAAATGACAACGAATGCCGAGGCGTCGGTGTGGGGGCCAAATGCCGTCCTTCGCAGGCATCTCGTGGGCGACTGGGAGGGCCGGTCGCGACCGGCCCCTACCAGGGACGAATTCGCGTGCCTTCGGCCGCTGCCGAGCGAGCCTACTTCGGCCGGCTGCCCGGCGACCTCATTTCGGCCGGATTGATCCCGGTGCCCTCGGCCGACTGGCCTGCCTACGTCACATAGACAACTTCGCCCTGTGCGGAGATTCCCATCTCGTGTTCCTGGCCGCAGACGCCACAGGTCTTGGTCACGCGCCAGGTCTCACCGAGCTCCGTGCGTTTGGCGGGAGGCGTCTGCTCGACGACGAGGCGCTTGTAGTTGTACTCCCCGCAGTTCTCGCAGGCATGACCACGCGCGATACGCTCGGCGCGGTCCAGGGTGATGGGGCCGGACGGTTTTCGCAATTCCAACGTCTCCCTGGCGGTCGTTATTTGGTGCCGGGTGGTTTGCCGCTGGCGGTGCCCGAGCCGTCGGTGGTTCCGGAGCCCAGTCCGGGGCCGAGCAGGCCGGGGGGCGGAGGCCAGGGGGAGCCGGCGTTGGGGATGCCACTCGCCTGTGCGGCGCCGGGGTTGCCGCGGCCGGGTGCTCCGGCCGAGCGCGTGCCGGGCGGCGTGGTGAGCAGTGAGCGGAGACTTCCGAGTGCGGCGAGGACTCCCGTCGCTTCCGCGGGCAGGAACATCGTGGTCGCGGGTCCCTGCGCCACTGCGGGGAGCGCTTCGAAGTACCGCAGTGCGAGCAAATACGTCGCGGCCTGCAGCGTCTCGGTCCCCGGCATCGCGCTGGCGATGCGGGCTATCGTCTCGGCTTCCGCCTGCGCCATCGCGAGGCGCGCTTCCGCCATCCCCTGCGCGCGCAGCACCGCCGATTCGCGGACGCCCTCCGCCTCGAGAATCGCGGCGCGTTTCCCCGCTTCGGCGTTCGTGACCGCGGCGCGGCGCTCGCGCTCGGCCCGCATCTGCAACTCCATCGACTGCTGAATGTCGCGGGGCGGCTCGATCGCCTGCAACTCGACGCGCGTGACATCCACGCCCCAGCCGATCGACGCCACCTCGATCACATCCCGCATCCGCTTGTTGATCGTGTCGCGGGAGCCGAGCGTCTGATCGAGCTCCATTTCGCCGACGATGTTGCGGAGCGTGGTGCGCGTCAGTGTTTCCAGGGCGAAGGGGAGATTCTGCACGGCGTACGTGGCCTTCTGCGGATCGGCGACGCGGTAGTAGATAACCGCATCAATGTTGATGGTCACGTTGTCCTTGGTGATCACCGGCTGGCTCGGGAAATTGAGCACCTGCTCGCGCAGATCGATCCGGGACGTCGCACTCGCGCGCACGCGCTTCACGCCATTGACGTCCGTGTCGAACACGCGAACATCGATCGTTCGCGGGCGGTCGATGAACGGCATCAGGAAATTGAATCCGGACCGTGCCACGCGATTGAACCGGCCGAGCCGTTCGATCACCATCACTTCGGCCTGGCCGACGATGCGGAAGGCACTCCTGCCGACGGACAGCACGATCCCGATCAGGACGAGGAGAACAACGATTCCGGCCATGGGGGCGGGGACTGAGGGTGGCGCAGACGCCGTCAGGGCCTACTCACCTGCGGTTCCCGGAAAGCTAGAAGGTGCCGCCGACGTCTGCAGGAGCGCTAACAGGAGCGCTAGCAGGAGCGATAGCAGGAGCGCCGGCGGGCCGCCAGAGCGCCTGCCTGATAAGCGTGAGGCCGGTGGATCAACTCTACCCCGATGCACCTCATAAGTCGTTATTCTGCAGAGAATTTAGCGCATCGAGTCTGCCCACTGGCCGCTGATGGAGCAAGGTAAGGAACACGACTATGTCAAAGGACGTGCTAACGGTCGGTACGCTTTCAGCCGGACATGGCGAAAAGCGTTACGGTGAGAACGAATTCGTGGTGCAGCGCGGGCCTTACCGGCTGCCGATGTGGCTCATCAATGGAGCCGGGGAAGGGCCGACGCTCGTGGTGACAGCCGGCGTTCACGCGGCGGAGTACGCCAGCATCGCTGCGGCGCTCGAACTGGGACGCTCTCTCGATCCGGCGAGCCTTTGCGGGCGCGTGATTGTGGTGCCGGTCGTGGATATGCCCGCGTTTACCGCGCGTTCCATCTACGTCTGCCCGCTCGACGGCAAGAATCCGAATCGCGTGTTCCCGGGCGACGCGGATGGCACTGCCTCCGACCAAATCGCAGATTGGCTGTTCCGCAACGTCATCACGCGGGCCACACATTATGTGGACTTGCATGGCGGTGATTTGATCGAAGCGCTGGTTCCATTTACGATCTTCTCCCGCTCCGGCGACGCCCGTGTCGTTGAAGCGTCGCTTGAAATGGCCAAGATATTTGGCATTCATTTTCTGGTCGGCAGCGACGTGGCGGGGTCGACGGTGTGTGCCGCCTCGCTCGCAGGCATTCCATCCATCCTGACCGAGTCCGGCGGACAGGGAATTTGGGAGAGCGAGGATGTCCGATGGCATGTGAATGGTCTCAACCGTCTCATGCGCCACCTCAAGATGATTGCAGGCGGGGCTCCGGACCCCGTGCCGTTCACCCTGCTCGACCGGTTTCTTTGGTTGCGCAGCGACCATGCGGGCTTCTGGTATCCGGCGGTTGCGGTCAATGAAACCGTAAAGGCCGGCCAGAACCTCGGCTGCGTGAAGGACTGCGAGGGGCGCGCGCTACAAACGCCGGCCAGCCCAGCCGATGGCACGGTCCTCTTCATCGTTTCATCGTTGGCCATTAACAAGGGTGATCCTCTGCTGGCCGTCGGAGCGTGACTCTCATTCCGGGTGGTGCCGCCACACACCGTTCGGCGAGCACCGTCACGGACGGGCACAGAGCCCGCGCGGTTTCGGGATCATCGATCCGGCTGGCGAGAGAACGTTGTCGCTAATGGTGGAGTCGCTTCTCGATCACCCGGCCGCCGGCTGACGTACTCAAAGGCTGCGGCCGGCCGTGGCGCCGGGATTCGCTACGACGGCGCGTCAACACTCACATCGATGGGTCTGCGGGGCTACGACCGCGAGGCGGTCGCCGCCGCCGTGGTCAGCCGTCCGAGTGCCGCCCACTCCCGCGGCCCCATCGCCGCCTCCAGGCGGCGCTGCGCCGCTTTCCACGCGGGCGTCGCGCGTTCGAGGACACGGCGACCCAGCGGCGTGAGCTCAACATAGCGCTCCCGGCCATCCGCTCCCGCAACGCTGCGAATCCATTTTGCCTCTTCCAGCGGGCGGAGTGTGCGACTGAGGGTCGTGGTGTCGAGGGCCAAGATCTCGCCGAGCATTCCCTGTCTCAACGGGCTGCCGGTCAGCGTCAAGGCCTGCAACAGCGTGAACTGCGTCGCGCGAAGACCACTTGGCCGCAGCGCCGCGTCGTACAGCCGCGTCACCGCCCGCGCGGCTCGGCGCAGTTCGGCGCAGGCACAGGGGAGCACCGGTAGCGTCGCCGGCGACGGTCGGTGAGTCGGCATAGATAAGCTGTATATGCATGTATGGCGTGCTCGAAGTCAAGCCGCCTCCGGTGGCACCAGCAGGATGCCGCCGGCCAGGGGCTTGCGGACGCCTCAGCCACGGATTAGATGCATATACAACTATCACCGCGTCTGCCGCCGGGCACCGATGGGCGATGCGTTCCGGCGGAACAGGCGCTGCACACGGAGGGGCCATGTCCGCGTTCCTTGCTGTTGCCACGTTGGCCGTCGTCGTTGGGTGGACCGCATCCGTGATCAGCGTCCTGTGGCGAGCGCACCGCTCGCCCCGGGAGGCGCGGGTCGCGGTGGTGAGCGGCATCGTGTTGGCTGGCTGGGCCATCCTTGAAATCGCACTCGCGCGCGCAGGAGCGTTCCTTGGCTCGCCGGGACAGCGCGTGCCGCCCGTCGGCATCAACCTGTTCGTCTCGGTCCTCCTGATGGCGCTCAGCCTCGGGGCGGCGCCGTCGCTCCGCAGCCTGGTATCGCGGCAATCGGGCATTATTCGCCTGCAGGGCTGGCGAGTCGCGGGACTCCTATTGCTCACACATACGGCATTGGGACATGTGCCGCCGCTGTTCGGCCTTCCGGCCGGATTGGGCGACATCCTCATTGGGATCGCCGCGTTTGGCGTCGCACGCGCTGCCGATTACCCCCAAGGACGGAGGCGAGCGCTACTCTGGAATGCGTTGGGGGTTCTGGACCTCGTGGTCGCGGTGACACTGGGCATAACGACCAGCCCAGGCCCTACGCAGATCTTTCACACCGTGCCAACGTCGGCGATGCTGGCCGTCTATCCGTTGACGCTCGTCCCGGTGTTCGCTGTGCCGCTGGCGCTGGCGCTCCATGGCGTATCGGTCTGGCAGCTCCTTCGGGGAAGGTGGGCGGCGAAGACTGAGGCGCCACCGGACCGAGCGGGCTTCGGGATCGCCGCCTCGAAGATGGTTGCGTGAACAACGAAATAGGCCAGCCGGACATTCCCGGCTGGCCCTCATTCCGTCCCGGCGTGACTGGGCCGGACTCGTTTTGCCTGCGGCTGTTACCCGCTGCTTCTGTCCGCCATCTCCGCCCTACTTCGTCCGGGTCGCGGGCATCGCTTCCGCCATCTGCTGCGCTTCGGCGAACAGGTCTTTCTGCGACTGGCTGTGCTCGAGGAGATCGACTGCCTTCTTGAGCTGCAGATCGACATCGAGGTTCCGGCGCTTCTCCACCGAATCGCCGTACACCGTTTCGGCGACACGGCTGGCGATCACGCGGTCCACGTATCCGCCGAGTGAGTCGTACTGCGGGCGGTCGATCACGACGCCTGCTTTCTTGAGGCGGTTGTAGAAATCGTCGCGCCACGCCGGCTGCACCGCGAACGACGGCGACTTCACCGAGGGCTTGACGTCGATCGCGAGCTTCGCGAGCTCCTGCAGCACCAGTTGCAGTTTGGGGGCGATCACCTTGTTGAACGCCTGCTGCTGCGTGGTCAGCGAATCGAGCTTGACGACCACATCGGGCGTGATCGCGCCGCCGCCGTACACGATGCGGCCCGCGTCGGACTTGAATACGGGGCGCGCCTTGCGTGCGGAGTCCGTCTCGAGGGAATCCGGGTGCACTTCGATGAACTCGCCGTCCGCGAGGAGCTTCCGCTCCTTCTGGATCGAGCGGCCGCTCGGCGTATACCATTTCGCCGTCGTCATCTTGAGCGCGTAGCCGCCGTCGAGCGGGAAGAGCGACTGCACGAGCCCCTTGCCGAACGACGTCGTGCCGACGATGAGCCCGCGGTCGTGATCCTGGAGTGCGCCCGCGACGATCTCGGATGCGCTGGCGCTTCCGCCATTCACGAGAACGACGAGCGGTACGTCGGGAATGAGCGCGTGTTCGCGCGCGGTGTAGATCTGCGGCGGCGTATTGCGGCCGCGGACACTCACCAACTGCTGGCCCTCGCGCAGGAACATGTTGCTGACACTGAGCGCCTGGTCGAGAATGCCGCCCGGATCATCGCGCAGGTCGAGCACGATGCCCTTGGCGCCGCCCGTGCGAACCAGCCGGTCGAGCGACGCTTCCATGTCTTCGGAGGCATCCTCGTTGAACTGCTGGAGCGGGATGTACGCGATCTTGCCGTCGAGCATGATCGAGAACGGAACCGCGGGCACGTGGATGATCGCGCGCGTGAAGTGAAGCGCGATCGGATCCGGGACCCCGGACCGCGAGAAGCGCACCGAGACCTTGGTGCCCGGCGTGCCGATGAGCGAATCGGAGACCTGGGCCAGCGTCCACCCGGTCGTCGGGGCGGTCTCGATCTGCACGATGCGATCGCCCGCGACCACGCCCGCATCTTCGGCAGGCGTGTGGGGGAACACCTTGCTCACGATGATGCTGCTGCCGACGTCCTCGATCGCCATGCCGATCCCGCCGTAGCGGCCGCCGGTCTTCCGCGAGAACTCCGAATCGCGTTTGGGCGTGAGCAATTCGCTGTACGGGTCGTTGAGCTCACGCACGAGACCCTGCGCGGCTTTCTCGTACAGCGCGGTGGCGCCGAGAGTGTCGACGAAGCGGTCGTTCACCAGCGACAGGACCTGATCGAAGACGCGGGCGCCATCGGTACCGGAGCGCGACTGCATCGCGAACCCGCCCGCGAGCAGCGGGACGAGGGCCAGCGTCGCGATCGCGATGGTACGGGGCCGGGGACGATGAATTCGTGGCATGCGGCGGGGATGTCAGAGTGAAAGGGGCTTCGCTGGGGGTAGGGTGCTCACCACCAGCGGGCCGGAAATGGGACCGGTCCAACCGCGAGGGCCGGACCGGGCCGCAAACTCCTGTCGCGCCCGCGTCGTGCCGACCGACTCGGACCGATAAGCTACATACTCGGCGCCGATGAGGGTGTTCCCCCACCGGAAGCCGAACCTTCCTCTTCTCCGCCTGCCCAGAGACTCCGCCAGGTCATTTCGCGGCCTTTCCGGTAGCCCTTCTGGGTGATTTTGATGCCCGCAGGCGAGATGGCGACGGTGTATGCCTGACCGTCCATGTCCAATTCACGCTTGATCGTCTTGTCGAGTTTGGTTGCCATGACCTGGTAGCCGGTTGTCGGTGAGCGGTGTGACGCGCTTACGCCAGTCCATAGTGGACGACCCACTCCCGCCTTTGTTGCCGTACGGCTGCAGAGCGCAGAACACCGGCTGCTTTGAGCAATGAGTGGGCCGGTTCCAGCACACGCTGCAGGTGCGAGGGATAGCGTTGCGACAGGGGAAGCTGTTCCGCGAGGGCCTCTAGCGCAACGTCCCACTCCGCCGGGCCGGTGGAGTCCGCTTCGGATCCGGACCGGACGGCGGCCAGCAGGCGGTACAGGCGCCGGGCGGTCGGGGAGGGGAGCTCGAAGTAGCGGGCGGCGGAAAGGGTGACCGCGTGTCCGGCCGCGAGGTTTGCCCGGAGGAGCGGCGCGAGGGTGACCCGGGCCTCGCCGGGCTCCCCGGTCGCGAGCACCGGAAAGAGGGCCAACTGGTCCCGCTCGGCTGACCGCCGCCGGTCCACCGACACCGCCGTCAGCAGAGTCAAGCGCTCATCCAGGTATCCGGCGGACGCGGCCTGGCCCGTGCCCTGAGCCGAGGTCTGGCCCGCGACGAAATACGAGCCCGCCGATTCCAGGACCGTGCGTTCGAGGCGGGTGAGCGCGCCGCGCAACTGCTCATAGGTCCTCCCATCGACCCGCCGTCCCATCGCCCGAAGGAACGCGTGCAAGGTGAACGCTATCGTACCGTCCGACGGAGCTCCGGCATCGTGGTAGCGGCGGAAGAGCTCCACGTACACATCCTGGTCGAAGGTGCCGGGAAGCCGGTCTCCGGGAGCCGGCAGGACGCGCCATCGGGCGCCCGGCGGGTGCGGCGGGCCTGGCGAGAACGACACCGCTCCATCCTCCGATGAATCGCTCAACCGGAAGAGCGGCAGCAGCTCGAGCGAGCGGTCGAGCTGGAGGTGCCTGGGGTCGCGGCGGGAGGAAGGGTTGCCGATCAGCCGGAGAGCCGGAGGACTTGCCCGGTGATCGCCCGGGACGCGTTCGAACACAGAAAGAGGACGGCGTCGGCAACGGCTTCGCGCTCAACGTAGTGCACGGCCGATCCCATGTCGCGGATGTTGTCGCGGGTGCGAACCGTAGTGGGCGCGACGGCGTTCGCGCGGAGATGCCGCTCGCGGCCCTCGTCCGCGACCGACCGCATGAGACCTACCACGGCGGATTTCGCGGCGATGTAACCACTCATGCGAGCGCTCGCCGCGCCCCGGAGGACATTGGCGGACGTGAAGTACACGACGCTCCCGCCATCGCGCACCAGCGGCACGAAGGCACGAGACGCGAAGTACGCGGTCATGAGGTTCGACCGGAGCATGCGATCGAGCACCGCGGCATCGCTTTCTCCGATCGCGCCGCTCATGGCGAAGCCGCCGGCGATGTGCACGAGCGCGTCGATCCTGCCCGCGGCCCGGCCGCCTGACGCGGGCAAATCGGCTGCGATGCGCGCGGCAGCCTGCGCGACCTGGCTTGCGTCCGAGAGATCGCACGCGACGGCGGTGGCGGTCGCGCCACTCGCTACGAGGGCCGCGGCGCGGGCTTCGACGGCGCCTTTGTCGCGGTCCAGGAGGATGAGCGACGCTCCTTCGGCAGCAAAGGCCGAGGCGATCGCTTCTCCCACCTGGCCTTCGCGGCCGACGCCGGTGAGCACGACTCTCGCGCCGTCAAAGCGTCTCGGTGCCATGGCAGCCCCTTATCTCCCGCCGCGCGCGAGCGCGGCGCGGACGGCTTCACGCATGGCGGTGAGGGATTCGTCGCGGGCGGCCGGGGAGTCGTCGCGGACGTGCAATTCGATGCCTTCCGTCACGGGAACGCGGCGCCAGCGGACGGGGCCATCATTGTCATGCGAGACGGCCGCGAGAGTGCCGGCGCCGAGCGCTGGCGCGAGGGCCTGCGCGATGCGGCGTTCGAGGGCGTCGCCGGTGATGGACGCCATCTCGCGCTTGATGACGTCGAGCGTCTGGCCTTCGCGCTGGCGGATCTTGATCTCGAGTAACTGCAGCAGATGCCGGTAGTGGTAGGTCGCTGCGGTGCCGGCACCCTCGGGCCGGTCGAGCAATCCGCTTGCCACGTAGAAGCGAACGGCGCGGGCGCTCGGCGCGGCTCGAGCCGACGCGTTCGTCGGCCGCATGCCGGCGGCGTCGACCAGGGCAGTCGCGTGCGAGGCGAGCCCGCGGGCGTTCCAGGGGGCGTTGTTGGCGTGGGTGCGGAGGAGGCCGACCGGCGACTCGGACATCCCCCACTATAACAGTGTAGGCTTGCCGTCGCGATAGTGGCGGAACGGCGAGAAAAAGAAGGGGAATGGGGAATGGGGAATGGGGACTGGGGATTGGGGACTGGGGATTGGGGACTGGGGATTGGGGATTGGGGATTGGGGACTGGGGAATGGGGAATGGGGACTGGGGATTGGGGACTGGGGAATGGGGAATGGGGATTGGGGATTGGGGACTGGGGATTGGGGAATCGGGAATGGGGAAACGGCACAAACGAACGGGCCCTGTTGGCCTCGGCGAATGGTGATCGCGTGAGGGCGACGGCGGTTGCTGGGCCCGTCGCGACCGGCCTACGGTTTGTCTCAAACCACGGAGATTGCTAGACCGGCCTCACCTTATGGACCAACACAAACCCACCCACCCGATGAGGCGCGGCCTAGCGAATCGTGGGCCGCCTTCACGACACATACGGCGGGTGTGGGATGATTGGATCCTGATGCGACGGGCGGGTCGGATGCGCGGCTCTCTCCGGGCGAGGCGCCGGTCCGCGCGGGATCGCCCGGAGGGGGGCCGATCCCGGCTGTTCAACTGGGGCTACGGGGCGCCGGCGGCTGGGAGGGGGTGCCACCTGGCGGGTGGAGCTTGGCGGATGGAACTCAGCGCCGTCCTTTTTTCGAGCCCTTGTGGCTCGGCTTGGCTTTGGCCTTGTGGGCCGCCTTCTTCGGGGCTGCTTTGCTTTTCTTGGCTGCCTTTTTCGCGCTCACTTTCTTGGCGGCTTTCTTGGCCGGGTGCGTCTTGGCGGCGGGTTTGGCGGCCGCCTTTTTTGCTGCCGGCTTGGCGGGCGCTTTGGCCGCGGGTTTGGCGGCCGCTTTGTGCGCGTCGTGGGCGGCAGGCTTTGCTACCGGTTTCGTGGGCGCAGGCGCGCGCGGTACCAGGCCGCCACCGGTCTTCGAACCTGCAGGCCGGCCACGGCGTCCGCGCGGGGCGCCGCCGAACAGGTCGGCCTCTTCCTCCTCCTCTTCCTCGACGACTTCGGCGACGATGACGCCTTCCTCCTCATCGTCGTCATCGCCTTCCTCGGCGCTGTCCCAGAGGTCCTCGCTGTCGTCCTTCGTGATCGCCCAGCCGCCGTCCTCCTCATCGTCGTCATCGTACGACGCACCGCCGCCGCCGCCGACCCCGCCGCCATAGCCGAGGTCATCGCTGTCGTCGTCGCGTTCGGAGAACTTGAGCTCTTCCTGCAGCCCATCCCGCAGCTCATCACCGCGCGGCATGACCGCCTCCCATTAGAGTTTGTTTCGCCCGTACTCTCGTGCCGGCGCTGCACGGCTCGTGCCCCACGACGCCCCAGTGCCGTGACGACGCTGTGCGAGCGCAGCTTACACGTGCTGTCCGCCGAGACACCGAATACACTGATCGGCGTCCCGCGTCAAGCGCAAAGAAGATAGTGGGTGGCGAAAACAAAAGTGGGGGATGGAAAGCGGTTTCTCACCACTCGTCATCACCTTGTGACCGAGCGCGTTCGGTCAGTCGTCGAGGAACGAGAAAACGAGGGACTTCTGGCGGAGGATGACGCTGGCCAGAGCCTTGTGGACGTCGGGGTCGAGGAGTCCGGGGGCATGGGTCGCGAGGTATTCCACAGTCTGCTTCGGGCTGATCGGCTCGCGGTAGGGCCGCTTCGACGTGAGTGCGTCAAACGCATCGGCGGCGGCGAGGATGCGGCCCCCGATCGAGATGTCGCTGGCGCCCTTCCCGTTGGGGTAGCCGCGTCCGTCCCAGTGCTCGTGGTGATCGAGCACGAACGGGAGGGCGGGGCCGAGGTGCTTCAGCGGTTCGAGGATCGCCATGCCGATCCGGACGTGCTCCTTGACGTGGTCGTATTCCTCGGGCGTGAGGGGTCCGGGCTTGTTGAGGACGGCCTCGCGGATGCCGATCTTCCCGACATCGTGGACCCGGGCGGCCAGGCGGACATGCTCGATCGTGTCGACGTCCAGCCCCAGCTCCGCCGCGATCGACGCCGAGAGCTCGGCAACACGCTGAGAATGGCCGCGGAGGTAGACATCCTTGGCTTCCATCGCATTGATCAGGGCTTCGACCGTATTGATCGCCTGCGTGTGGAGCGCCTGCTTCTCGGCTTCCAACTCTTCGGTCCGCGCCACGACCTCCTCGCGGATCACCCGTTCGATGGCCCGGCGGTCGATCTCGAGGCCGCGGCGGTGGATCGCCCGTTCGATCGCCTGGTGGAGATCGGGCAGCTCGACGGGTTTGAGCAGGTAATCCAGGGCCCCAGTCGAGAGGCTGCTGGTGGCGGTGGGTGCGTCGTTCACACCCGTGAGCATCAGGATCGCGAGATCCGGGTCGATCCGGAGGGCGCGTGGCACGGTCTCGACGCCGGACAGACCGGGCATCCGCACGTCGCAGAGCATGGCGACAAAGTGGCTCTCGCCGAGCGCGGCGAGCGCATCCTCGCCGGAGCGTGCGGTCTCGACCTCGTAGCCGCGCGTGCGGAGAAACCGCGCGACGGCTTCGGTAACGGTCTGCTCGTCATCGACCACGAGCACCCGTTTCGAGGCCGCTTCGGCACCTGCTGGAAAGTCGCGCGCCGAGAACGGCTGCCGCGACGTCGTCTCGACGATCATGGCCGTGTGGCCCGGCTGGAGTCCGGCGCGGACGGCGACGGCGAGGCTGCGACGGGCGCAGCGCCTGGTTCGGATCGAATGACGGGCGCGCTGGCGCGCCGCCGCCCGGAGGACGCGGGTCCTGGGGCCGGGGCCGGCAACTGTTGTGCGCGGATCGGCAACGTCAGGACGAACGTGGAGCCAGCGCCCGGCGTGCTGCGGACCGTGATCGTGCCGCCGTGGGCGTGGACGATGCCGTAGCTGACACTGAGACCGAGTCCTGTGCCGACGCCGGCGGGCTTGGTGGTGAAGAAGGGCTCGAAGATGTGTTTGACCAGCTCCGGCGCCATGCCGGTACCGGTGTCGGTGACCTCAGCGAGCACGCGTCCGCCGTCGGGCGCATCTTCCCAGGCCGTCCGGACCGTCAAAACGCGAGTTTCCTGCCGGTGCATCGCGTATTCGGCGTTGACGATCAAGTTGAGCAGCACCTGCTGCAGCTTGCGGTCGTCGCCTGGAATGGCGGGCAGGGCGGCGTCGAGTTCCGGGTGGACCTGCACGCCGGCGGTCTGCAGCGAATACGCGCGCAGCCGGAGCGTCTGGTTGACGAGGGCGTTGAGGTCGACCGCGACCATCCGCGGGCCCGTCTTGCGGGAGAAGGCGAGGAGGTCCCGGATCACGCCGACGGCGCGGTCGGCCTCGCGTTTGATCATCCGCACCGACTCTCGCTGGTCTTCATCGAGCGATTCGTCGAGCAGGAGCTGCGCGAACATCGAGATACCGGTGAGCGGGTTGTTCAACTCATGCGCGACGCCGGCGACGAGCTCGCCGAGCGCGGCGAGCTTCTCCGTCTGGTGCATGGCGTCGGCGAGTGCGCGCTCGCGTTCCCGGCCGCTGCGTTCCGCGGCCGCAAGGTGCGCGTTGTGGAGTGCGACCGAGATCTGTGCCGACAGATCCTCGAAGAGGCGACGTTCGCCCTCGTCGAACCGGTGGGCGGAATCGAACCACAGGAGGAAGACACCGTGGATCGCGCTGTCGCCGGGGAGTGGCAGCATCGCCATCGAGCGGACCGACGACGCGCGGACCGCGCGCGCGACGGCGGCGGGCAGCGTCGCGACGATCGTCCCGATCGCCGGCACGTACTGCGGCGTCCCGGTCGCCGCGACATTGGCGGCCGCGGCGGCCCAGCATTCATGCGCGGTCCAACGGGCGTCACTTTTTCCGCCGCTGGTGTGCGCCATCTCCAGCCGGGTGCCGGACGGGCCGGCAAGCAAGACACCGAACCAACGGGCGCCCAGCGCATTCTGCGCGATCAGGGAGATCGCCGCGTAGACCGACTCCGGCGTCGTGGAGAACGCGAGCGCGCGGGTGGCGGTCGCGAGCGCGTGGGCGTGGCGTGCACTGTCGGACGCCTCGCGGAAGCGCCACGCGTTACCGACGGCGACCGCGCCGTGATTCGCGAGATCCGTGAGGAGCGCGGCGTCGTCGTCGGTGAACTCGCGTGGCGGCGCGGCGAACACCGTGATCTCGCCGATCGTTTTCCCATTGAGCGAGAGCGGAGCCGACACGCGATTCGCGTCGCCGGCATCGGGGACATCGCCGAACGTCGCGACGGGGGAGAGTGCGCCATCGTTCGTGAAGTCCACGCGTGCCCCGTGTGCGCCGAGGAGGTCTGCGGCGTGGCGGGCGAGCATCGCGCCGACCTGATCGGCTTCCAGCGACTGATAGATCTGCCGCACCATCCCGGCGAACGCGCTGCTCTCCGCAACCGGATCCGCGATGGGGAGCGCGACCGCCGAAGCCGAGGCAGAAGGGGCGCCGGCGAACGCGCCGCGGCGGGAGTGGGGGGCGGGGCGGCTCACAACAACAGGACGCCCCGCCGGAAATGGCTGTAACGCAAAGTTTGCGACACATGCACCTCGCCGCCGATTTGATCCATCAAGCGTGTCCGGCGTGTCGCGCCGGCACCAGAGATTAGCACGCACTCATGTGTCTGCACCAGCCCGGGGCCGCGGCGCGCGTCGCGTGAGACGGTGCCGGGGATACTGCTGCATCCGGCGGGGCCGGTCGCGAGCCGCCCCGACGAGGGCAGCGAATTGTGCGACATGCGGACAGATTCGTGGCAGCCGGTGGTGGGGGCCGTTGCCCAACAGGGCGACCTTCGGTTCGCGAACGGCCCCCGCTGCGTATTGCCGCCGTTTATGTGGCGCGAACGTGGATTGCGATGGCGAGTGTTGCGGCATGCGACAGGGTCGTGTTGCCGCCACATCCGGCGCCTACGTCAGTCCGCTACGTCAGTCCGCGAATTCGATCTGGACGGGGCCTGGAATGATGCCGCTGGAGACACCGCGGCCGATCAACTCGTGCACGGCGGCGCGTCCGCGTTCGCCGTAGTCGAGTGTCGACTCGTTCACGTACATCCCGATGAAGGTGTCGGCTTTGCGGCGCGCGAGCCCGCGCGCGTACCGCATGGCGTGGTCGAGCGCTGCGTCGCGGTGGGCGAGACCGTAGGCGATGCTTTCCTTGAGGTGGCGCGAGACCGTGGCCATGAGTTCGGGACCGAGGTCTTTGCGGATGACATTGCCACCAAGCGGGAGGGGGAGGCCGGTCTCCTCGTACCACCATTCGCCCATGTCGGCGACGAGATGCAGGCCCTGGTCGGCGTACGTGAGTTGTCCTTCGTGGATGAGGAGACCGAGTTCCGCTTCGCCCGAGAGTACTGCGGCTTCGATTTCGTCGAAGGGAGTCGGGACTGGAATGAAGTCCGGCTCGTAGAGCCGGAGCGCGAGATACGCCGTGGTGAGCGGTCCCGGGATCGCGACGCGGCGGCCCCGCACATCGCGGCGCGTCCATGCCTGGCGTGCGACGAGCCGGGGGCCGTAGCGATCGCCAATCGAGCCCCCGTGGGGGAGCAGCGCGTAGCGGTCCGTCAGGTAGGCGTAGGCGTGAATGGAGACCGCCGTGACCTCGAGCTCCGCGCGGCGGGCGCGCTGGTTGAGCGTCTCGATGTCCTGCAGCTCGTGCACGTACTGGATGCCGTCGGTGCCGACATTGCCGGTGGCCAGCCCGTAGAACATGAACGCGTCGTCCGAGTCCGGACTATGCGCCAGGTGGATGACGCGGCCTGCTGCGTGCTGCCGGGCAGCGCTGTGTGGCGCGGACGCCGTCATTCCTGAATCCCCATCTTCTTTCCCTCCGCGATCGCGGCGTCGATGTCGTTGCGGTGCCGGGCGTATTCCGGGAGCGCCTTGGCTGTTTCGCCCGGTGCGGCGATGAGCAACCGGCGGTAGAACTGCCGGGCGGCGGCCGGCTGGTTGGCGGCGGTGGCCGCGTGGGCCGCGAGTGCGAGTCCCAGGAGATGCGTCGGATCGGTCTTGAGGATCGTGTCGGCCTCCGCGCGTGCGAGACCGTTCACGCCGGTGACCTCGCCGATCCGTCCGAGATCGTAGTGCTGGTCGGCGTTGAGCGGTCCCATCATTTGATAGGCGGACATGACCATCGGGGCGAAGAACTCGACGCTGTCCTGCTTGCCCTCTTCCTTGAGGCGCATCACGCGGTCGAACAGGCGGTCGGCGCGCTCGCCAGGCGACATCGCGGAGATGTCGGGGGCGCGGACGACGCCGGCGCCGCTGGCATCGCCGCTGGCGTCGCCGTTGGCGAATGGCGCGTCGCCCGCGACGGGTTGGTCGGCGGCGGCCTCGGGCTGCGGGGCGGCGGCGGGCCGGTTGAACCCCAGGCCGAAATTCCGTCCAGCGACGAGCGCGATGAGGGCGATGAGGGTGATCGAGGCGATGGCCCAGGGAAGAGTGGACGACCCGCGTGCGTCCCACGGAGGGGCAGCGCCGACGGCGGAGCCGCATCGGTGGCAGAACTTGGCGCCGGCGGTGAGGGACGACCGGCAGGCCGCGCACAAGGCGCCTTCATAGGGTGCGCCGCATTCCGCGCAGAAGCGTCCGCCGGACGACGTCGCGCCGCAGCTCCCGCACTGGCGTTCGGTGGGCGGCACAGGAGCAGGCGTGGTCATGCGGGTAAGCTAGTAATGGAGGCGGTGTGGGGCAGGTACGGCGGTGGGGGGGCCGTTGCCCGAAAAGGGCGACCTTCGGTTCGCGAACGGCCCCCGCTGCGTTGGCCGCGGGCCTCGTGCGCCAGCACGTGGATTGGACGGGACGGATACCGAGTACCTGGATTGGAGGCGAGGGGCCGCTGCAGCCCCAGCGGTTGGGTAATGCGGGTAATGGGCGCATCAAATACATTCGCTGGGAATGAATCCGCCTGCTTCCACTCAACCGTACTCCTCCAGGGCGCCCGCATTGCCGCCCCAGGGGGAAGACCGTGAACTGGTGGCGCGGATGAGTGCTGGAGATGATGCGGCGCTGGCACAACTCTACGACCGCTGGTCGCGGCCGGTGTTTTCGCTCGTGCTGCATCTGGTTCGCGATGCGGACGACGCCGAGGATGTGGTCGAGGAGGCGTTCTGGCAGGTGTGGCGCCAGGCGTCGCGCTACGACCGGTCGCGGGGCGAAGTGGGCACGTGGCTCCTCACGATCGCGCGCACGCGGGCGCTCGACCGGTTGCGCTCGCGCAAGCGGCTGCGCGAAGAGCCGCTGACCCCCGTTTCGCTTGGCGATTCCGACAGTGGTGGCGCGACCCTCGGCACCGACGATCCCGCGGCGCGCGCGGAGGCGTCGGAGCGCCGCACCGTCGTAGCGAAGGCGCTCCAGACGCTTCCGAAAGAACAGCGGGAGGTCCTCGAACTCGCGTATTTCGCGGGATTGAGCCAGTCCGAGATCGCGGACCGAACCGGGCAGCCGCTCGGCACGGTGAAGACCCGAACCCGGCTCGCCGCCCAGAAGCTGCGCGAATGCCTCGGTGCATATCGCAATGACCAGGAGGGAGGGTCGTGAGCCGGGACGTCAGCCACAGCGAGGCGATGGAACTGTTGAGCGAGGCGGCGCTCGACGCGCTGCCGCCGGACGACCAGGCGGGCGTCGTCGCACACGCAACGGGATGTCCCGAATGCGGGCCCGCGCTCATCGCGCTCCGCGACGCCGTCGCGCAGATGGCGTTCGCGGCGCCACCGGTCACGGTCGATCCCGTCCGGAGGGCGCGGGTGCGCACGCGGCTCATGGCACGCGCGCGCGCCGACCTCTCCGTCGCCGACACGCCATCCGTCGCGGGCGAGCTGGCGGATGCGCCGGGTGGTGCGCGGGACAGCGCGCGGGGTGGAACCGGGCAGGGGCCTCGCGTGATCGCGGGCCGGGGCGGGCCTTCGCCGAGCGGTGGGCCACGCCGGTCGTGGGGCATGGTCGCGGCGCTCGGATGGGGGCTCGCCATCGCGGCGGGACTCGCGCTGGTCGCGGTGCAGCGCCGCGCGGCGTCCGACGAGCGGTTCTTCACCACCGAGCGGCGCGTGCTCCTGGCGCGCGTGGACGCCTTGCGCGACTCTGTGGAATCGCGCGACGCCTTCGTGCGGTCCGTTACCGGCCATCACATCTCGTCGCTGCAATTGACATCGGGTGCGGTGCGCGCGCCGTGGGCGTGGATGTTCTGGGATCATGCGACCAACACGTGGACCCTCGTCGCGCGGGATCTCCCGTTGCCGGCGCCCGGTCGCACGTATCAGTTGTGGCTCGTGACCCGGAAGGCGAAGATCAGCGCCGGGACCTTCAGCCCGCGGCCGGACGGTGCGGCTGAAGTGCAGGCGACTTACGCGCTCGCTGCGGACGCGCTTACCGCGATCGCCGTGACGGACGAACCGGCTGGTGGCGTGCCGCAACCGACTGGCGCGCTCGTCATTTCCGCCACCGCCAATCGTCCCGGAAAGTAGGGCGCGGCTGCTGGCGCAGCCGAGAGAGGAGAAAGTCGAAAGTAGAAAGTCGAAAGTAGAAAGTAGAAAGTAGAAAGTAGAAAGTGCGACAAAGAACGGTGCAAGGGGACAACGACTCCTTGCGTGATCGATGCGTCTGCGGTCCGCTGCTGATCGCGTTCGTCCGAACCAACTCCCCGACATGCATATTACTGGAGCATGGCAGAACAGCCTGAGATTCATCGCGCGTCCCCGAGACCCGCGCAGTGACGGCGCCGGCGATCCTGGCGCCCCCCATTGCCAGCGGCGCGAATGCCGGCACGCTGCAGGAGCGCTTCAGCGCGGGGCAGACGTTCTCCGACTTCCTCTCGCATGCGGTGGCGAACGCGGAACTCTGGCGTGCCGTGTATGCACACGCGCGGGTCGACGACGCGGCACTTGCCCGCGCGGCGTCGCTCGGCGGCCCGTGGCATCTCCTCGTGCTCGTCGAAGACTGGTGCGGTGACGGCGTGAACACGATCCCGGTGCTGGGCCGGCTCGCGGAGCACGCCCCCAACATCGACCTCCGCATCCTGGGCCGCGACGCGAATCTCGACCTCATGGATGCGCACCTGACGAACAAGTCGCGGTCGATCCCGGTCGTCATGATCCTCGACCCGACGTACCGGGAGCGGGCGTGGTGGGGTCCGCGGCCGGCCGAGCTGCAGGCGTGGATCATGGGCCCGGGGCGCACGATGACCAAGGAGGACCGATATCGGGAAGTCCGGCGCTGGTATGCTCGAGACCATGGTGCGACGACGGTGAACGAGGTCCTCTCCCTGATCGCGGCTGCTCCCGAGGGAACGGGTGCGCCCGTGACGATCGCCCGGGCTCAGGACGGTACCGCGGGTGGCCCTTCAGCCGGACCGGGCCAGGCCTAGGCGTAACGGTGGCCCAGGCCACTCGTCGAGTAGTGAGGATTCATTAAGCGTTTGCACATCTGCGATCCGGCGAGGGCTGGTGCGTCCGGGCGGATCGCGGCAGGCAGGCGCGACACTCAACTCCGCGACATGTCACACGCTCCAGGGGCCGCGCCGTCCGCGTCATCGGCGCGTCCCGTGCCCGCGACACCCGCGATCATCATTCTCGGCGCCGATGCGCTGCTGGCCGTCCGGCCGGCAACGCCGGGCCAGCTCACGAACGCGTGCTACGCGGCGGGGTACAGCGCGGTCATCCCGGCGAGCTGGGGAGACGAGCTTGTGGCGGCGGGCTGTCTGAACCAGATCGCCGCGCGGGGCCAGGATTCGGTGGTGCTGTGCTCGTGCCCGCGAGTCGCGGAGCGGTTGCGGCGGGTGGGGAATCTCGCGCCGCACTTGCTGCCGATGGCATCTCCGCCGGTGCTGGCGGCGCGATATCTTCGCGCGCGGGCCGGCGCGACGGGCGTCCACATCACATACGTCGGCGACTGTCCCGGCGCATCGGACCCGGCGATCGACCGCCACGCCACGCCGTCGGCGCTGCTCCGCAGCCTGGCCAAGCGCGGCATCGTGCCGTCGGCGCAATCATCTGATGTCGATGAGCGCCTGACCCGCGACGCGCGGCGGTTCTATTCGTTGCCGGGGGGCGCTCCCGCTCCGAACTGGCTGTACGCCGAGAAGCGCGGGTACACGCTGATCGAGCCGACGGCGCGGGATTTCCTGGCCGAAGTGGCGTTCCGGATCTCCGAGAAAGAGCGGCGTGTCATCGATCTCGCTCCGCGACTCGGATGTGCGTGCAGCGGCGCGGTCGTCGGCGAGCCCTGGACGAGCGCGCGCGACAACGTGGCCGCGATGGAGCCGCCGCGTGCGGTGCACGAGGTGCTGGACCACGACGTGCCGCTCGAGATGAGCGCGCCGATCGAGCCATGGTCCGGATCCGCCGCGGACGGTGAGCCGACGCTCGCGCTGCCACTCGCGGAACTGGCGGCGATGCACAACCCGCACGCGAAGGCGCCGGCCGTGCGGCATTCGCCGCCGCCGCCGCTGACGCGCGGGAATCGTCCGGCCGCGCGTGGCCCAGGCGAGCCGCTGACTGGCGCGGGGCTCGCTCCCGCGGGTCCGGCGGCAACTACAGGACCGACTGCGGCGCCTACTGGAGCACCATCTGCAGCGCCAGCGTTTCCCGCAACGCCGCCTGTCACCCTCGGCCGGCCGCGTCCGCCCGAGCCACGGACCGCACCTCGCGCCGAGCCTGCGACCAGTCCGCGCGCGCGTTCGGTGACGCCGCCGCTCGTGCCGGTGTTGCCGCCGGTGCCGCCGATGCCCGCGAACCTCGCGCCCAAGGGTGCGGGGACAGCGGGCATACCGTGGTCCGCGTTCCGGGCGCCGACACCGGTGAAGTCCGCGACGCCGATCTCCGGGCCCGCCGTTCCGATAGCGCCTCCGGCGCGGCCGGCAATGACCACTCCGGCGGCCGTGTCTGTCACGGCTGCGGCGGCCACTCAGATCGCGCCTCCCATTGCATCCGCGACTGCATCCGCAGCCGCCGCAGCCGCCGCAGCCGCCGCAGCTGCTACGGCACCCGGCGCGCCGGTCGCGCGGGCGACGCCAGCGCTTGCACAGCCGGCCGTCGTTCCGCGAGCGGCATCGCCGGCGGCAACCCCGGTGGCATCGCCGGCGGTGTCGCCTGTTGCAGCGCCGGAGCGTTCACCATTTGCGCCGCCCGCCGAGCCGCGCGTGCCGCCGAAGGTGCAGCCGCGGATGCCGGTCGCGTCGCACTTCGATCTACCGTCCGAGGCAGCAGCGGCGGCTGCGGCCCTGCCGAAACCGGACGTGGCTCCCGCGGCTACTTCGGCCGAGATGCGAGCGGTGGCGGCGGCGATCGCTGCCGCGGCGCCGGGAACTGGCCAGGACAACACGTCATTGGTCGGCGCGCTGTACATCGAACCGCGCAACAGCACCGCGATGCTCGAGGGCCCGACCGTGCCGCGGCGCCCGCGCCGGAGCCGCAAGCGGCTGTACGTGATGGTGCTGGCGTGCATCGCGCTCGTCGTGGCGGGTGCGGGCGTCATGATGTTCCGGATCATCTCGCGACCGAGTGCGCGATCGTATCCAGCACAACCGGCGCCGAGCATGATCCCGGGTCCATCAGCGGCAACGGGTGAACCGAACGCGGGTCTGCCGGCCGCGCCGAACAGCGACACGATGGGAGGCGGTCGTGCGGCGACGACGACCGTCACCGACACTGTTGCGCTCGCGGGATCGGCGCCGATGCAGCGGCTTCCGGTGGGACCTGCACCGGTGCCCGCCACGTACACGGGTGGCCGCGCGAAGGTGAACCGTGGCGGCGATGCGCCCGGGCAACCTGCCGCGGTGTATGCGCCGGGAGCGGTGTCCCCGATCTCGGCGTCGCAGCCCGCGCCGGCGGCCAAACCGGTGGCACCGGCCAAGGCCGTGCCGAAGACAGCGGCCGAGTTGCGCGCGAGCGCGGCGTTCCGTGGGGCGCTTACACCGGAAGCGGCGGCTGAGATGGCGGCGGTGCGCAGCGAAGTTTCGTCGCGCCGGCATCGGGACGACTCGGCCAAACGGGCTGGCGACTCAACAGGCACCCGGTGAGAAGGGAATAGAGAGGAGATAGGAGAAAGGAGAAAGGAGAACACAACAGAGCGCGGGCGACTACCGGGTCTGGTGCCGCGGCTCATATTGGTGACCGTGGCCCCCAGCGTGCTCACCGACATCCATCGCCCGCGTTCCGTGTGGCGCGCCGTGATTGCGCTCGTGGTGCTGGCGGCATCCGTTGCGGCCGGGTCGATGCGACTGGGGCCGGCGCTCGATCCGCTGAACGGCATCTGGGCCGTCGCGCGAGGCACCGAGCTGCCACGAGCTGCCACCGGACGGATTCCCGGGCTCAGCGCACGCGTGGATGTGTGGTACGACACGCGCGACGTTCCGCACATCTTCGCGGCGTCGGAAGAGGATGTGTATCGCGCGCTCGGGTACGTCGTGGCGAGAGATCGCCTGTTCCAGATCGAGCTGCAGGTCCGGGCCGGGGCCGGGACACTGACGGAACTCGTCGGGCGGCCGGCATTGGCGACCGACCAGCGAACGCGCGGGTTGGGAATGCCGCGGGCCGCGGAGCGTGAGCTGGCTGCGCTCGACACCGCATCCGCTGACCTGCGTGCGATGCGGGCCTATGCTGATGGCGTGAACGCGTGGATCGGCCAGATGGATCCGGCGGACCTGCCGATCGAGTACCGCCTGCTCGGGCGCAGGCCGCGCCGGTGGTCACCGGTGGACGCGCTGCATCTGCTCAACCGGATGTCGGCGACGCTTTCCTTCAGTGATCTCGAGCGCCGCCGGATGCTGGCGGCCGAAGTCGCCGGCGACACGGTCGCTCGCGCGGTCTTCCCCGTGCATTCACCGTTGCAGCAACCGATCGTGCCGACGAGCGTTCCCGGGCTTCGCCTTCGTAAGGGCAAAGTGCCGGCTCCGGGTACCGCCAGCGCCGGGACGGAACTCGACACCATCGCGAGCGCACTCCCGGGCATCGACGACACGACGCAGGCGGTGGCCGGTGTCGCGCGCCGCCGGGACGGTGCCGAGGGGGCTGCCGGGAGCAACAACTGGGCAGTCGCGCCGCGCCGGACGAAAGCCGGGTACGCGTTGCTCGCCGGTGATCCGCACCTCGACATGACGCTGCCATCGCTCTGGTACGAAGTGCATCTCGTGGTGCCGGGACACCTCGACGTTGCGGGCGTGACCATCCCCGGCGGACCCGGCGTGATCCTCGGGTTCACTCGCGATCTCGCGTGGACATTCACCAACACGGGCGCCGACGTCACCGATTACTACGTGGAGCAGGTGGACGACATGCGTAGCCCGCGGCGCTACCTGCTCGATGGTGCGTGGCGGCCGCTGGAGTTGCGAACGGAAGTGTATCGCGGGCCGCGTGGTGAAGTGTTACAGGTGGACACCGTCCGCTACACGCATCGCGGCCCGATGCGTCTGTACGCCGGGCACTGGGTCTCGATGCGGTGGACCGCGCTCGAGGGTGGCGGCGCGTTCGGGGCACTCCGCGCCGGGCCGCATGCGCATACGACCGCCGAGTGGCTGCGGGTGACGGCGGGGTACGACGTGCCGGCGCAGAACATGCTGGTGGCGGACCGCGCGGGGAGCATCGCCATCCGTTCGACGGGGCGCTATCCCATCCGTCCAGGCGATGGGCGTGGTGATCTCGTGCGCGACGGATCGAAATCGTCGAGCGACTGGACCGGGTGGTTGCCACTCGATCGCTATCCGGCAGCCGTGAATCCGGCGCAGGGGTTCCTCGCATCCGACAACCAGGAGCCGGTGGATCCCGACATGCCGAATCCCACGGGCGGCGCGTATCTGGGCGCGAATTGGGAAACGCCGTGGCGTGCGGCGCGCATCAACGAACTCCTCCGCGGCGATTCGGTCGTGACCCCGGACGACATGCGGCGGTGGCAGACCGACCCCGGGAGTGCACGGGCGGACTACTTCGTGCCGTACTTCCTCGACGCGGCGCGGCGGGCCGACAGTGCCGGGGGCGCATCGGCGCAACTGCGGGAGGCGGCGCGCCTGCTCGGAGAGTGGGACCGGCGCTACACGCGCGACAACGAGCGGGCCGTGTTGTTCGAGGCGGCGATGGCGGAGTTGTCGCGACGGGCGTGGGCGCGTCTCTCGCCGCTGCAGTACCCAGTGCTCGCGGCGGTGCCGGTTCCATCGAGCGCCGTGCTCGTGGAGCTGCTCGGCGATCCGTCGAGTGTCTGGTGGGATAATCCAGACACGACGGCGGTCGAGACACGCGACGACGTGCTGGCGGCGAGTCTGGCCGCGGCCCTCGGGACGGTGACCGCGCGGCGCGGGCCGCCGGGGGATAGCGGATGGCGCTGGAGCGAGGTCCGGCACGCGAACATCGACCACTTGCTTCACATCCCGGCGTTCTCGCGACGCGGTCTTTCCGTGCAGGGCGGAACGGAGACATTGAGCCCGTCGAGCGGCGACGGCGTCTTGGGGCCGAGCTGGCGGATGGTGGTGCAACTCGGGCCCGAGGTGCACGGGTGGGCGACGTATCCGGGCGGCCAGTCCGGCAATCCCCTCAGCCGGCGTTATGCCAATCGCCTGCCGCAGTGGCTCGCGGGGACTCTCGATTCGGTGCGGATGCCGCACACGCCTGGCGAGCTGGCGGCGTCCGACGTGCGGGCGACGCTGACGCTGGAGCCGGCGCGGTGAGGCGGTTCGTCCCGATGCTGAGCGAAGTGGCGCTACTGGCGATCGCGATGGTCGCGGCCACCGCCGTAGGCGGATGGTGGGGTGTCCTGGTCGCCGCGTTTGCGTGGGGCGCGTGGTCCGGGCGCGCGGGTGGTGTCGCGATCGCCGCGGTGTGTGCGTGGGCGAGTGTGCTCGTGTGGACGGCGGTGATCGGGCCGCTGCCGGCGCTGGTCGCGGACCTCGGGTCGATTGCCGGTGCGCCGGGGTGGTTGCTGGTCGTGGCTACGCTGGTGTTTCCGATGGCGCTGGCGTGGAGTGCGGCGGTCGTGGGCGCGGTGGTGAGAGGGGGAACTGCGAACGGCAGAGAGTAGACCTACAGAAAGTAGAAAGTAGGAACAGCGGAACGGGGACGAATTGGTGCGGGGCCCATGGTTGTGATGCAGGAGCAATCATTGGCTGCAGCATCCGTCTGGAGGCTGTTCTCGAATGGGAGTGATCGTTGGCTGCAGCATCCGTCTGGGGGCTGTTCTCGAACGGCCCCCGCTGCGTTTTTCCTGCGGCCTGTGGTGCAGCACGTGGATTAGTTGACCGCAGTATTCCGCTTGATGCCGCTACTGTCGATCTCCCTATCGCACAGCGCGGTACATCAGCTCCATCAGCTCGTCGTACATCGCTTCGCCTTCGCGGCCGCCGGTGCGGATGGCGGCGGTCGCGCAGTGCTTCAGGTGGTGGCGCATCAATTCGCGGCCGACGGCGCGCAAGGCTTCGTGCACTGAGGCGATCTGCGTCAGGACGTCCGCGCAGTAGCGGTCGGATTCGACCATCCGCTGGAGGCCGCGGACCTGGCCTTCGATCCGGCGCAAGCGGAGCAGGTTGCGCTCGCGGGCCTCGGCGTCGGGGGCGACCGCTTTGCGTCCGTCGGCGTCAGGGGCGACCGGTTTGCGTCCGTCGGTGGCGGGGCTCGCCGGCGTGTGTGTCGCGGGGCGTTTCCGCGGGGCGTGAGAGCGGGGTGCAGTCAATGGCGAGACCTGGCGGACTGGACGGAGCAGCGCTGCCAGCGCGGAATCATTGGATGCGGGCGCGGCTCAGGCGCAGGCTGTTCGTGACGACACTCACCGAGCTTACCGCCATCGCGCCGCTGGCGAGGATCGGCGACAGCATCACGCCCCACAGGGGGTAGAGGATGCCTGCTGCGATCGGGATGCCTATCACGTTGTAGGCGAACGCCCAGAACAGATTCTGTTTGATGATGCGCATCGTGCGGCGTGACAGCGCCACGGCGCGGGGGACGCCCTCCAGGTCGCCACGCAGCAGCGTCACGTCCGCCGCTTCGATCGCAACGTCGGCACCTGTGCCGATCGCGATGCCGACGTCGGCGGCCGACAGCGCCGGTGCGTCATTGATCCCGTCGCCGACCATCGCGACGACGTGGCCTGCGCGCTGGAGCCTCTCGATCTCCTCCACTTTACCGGCAGGCAGAACCCCTGCGACCACCTGCGTGATCCCGGCCTGGCGTGCGATCGCGCCGGCCGCGCGCGGGGCGTCGCCGGTCACCATCACCACATCGAGTCCCAGCGCAGCCAGACGAGCAACCGCGTCGCGCGAGGCTGAACGGATCGGATCCGCCAACACCAGCATCCCGGCGAGCCGGCCGGCGGCGGCGACGTACATCACGGTCTTACCGCTGGCCCACGCGTCGCTCGCGGCGGCGCCCAGCCGTCCGATGTCCACTGCGAGGTCCGCCATGAGCGCGGCGTTACCGGCGGCGACCGGTACACCATCCACGTTGCCCGTTGCACCCTTGCCCGGCACCGCGCGGAAATCGCCGGCTCGCGCGAGCGCCACGCCATCCGCCAGCGCGCGTGCGACAACGGCGCGGCCCAGCGGATGCTCGGACGACTGCTCGAGCGAGCCCGCGAGGCGCAGCAGGTTGCCGGGTGAGCCCTCGGCAGTGATCACGTCAGTCACCGCCGGCTTGCCCTCGGTGATCGTCCCCGTCTTGTCGAGCACGACCGTGTCCACGGCGCGGAGACGCTGGAGCGCTTCGCCGCCCTTGATCAGGATGCCGAGCTGCGCGCCTTTGCCGCTCGCCACCATGATGGCGGCCGGAACGGCGAGACCCATCGCGCAAGGGCACGCAATGATGAGCACCGCAAGCGCGGCCGACAGCGCGCGCACCCAGGCTGTCGCGGGACCGCCGGGTGCGATCAGCAGCCACACCACGAACGTCACGGCGGCGATCGCCATGACCGTGGGAACGAAGACCGCGCTCACGCGGTCGGCGAGGCGCTGGATCGGCGCCCGCGTCCCTTGCGCGGCGCGCATCAGCGCGACGATGCGGGCGAGCGTGGTCTCGCGGCCGACCGCCGTCACGTGGTATGCGAAGGCCCCCGCGCTGTTGAACGCTCCGCCAATCACGAGATCACCCGGTCCCTTGTCCACTGGCAGCGACTCGCCGGTCACCAAGGATTCATCAACGGCGCTCGTGCCGCGCACGATCACTCCGTCGACCGGAATCCGCTCACCTGGGCGTACCACGACCACATCGCCGACGCGCACCGCGTCCAGCGAGACCTCCTCCTCGGTGCCGTTGCGTTCGATGCGGGCGCGAGCTGGCCGGAGCGCAATGAGCGCGCGGAGCGCGGCCGCTGTCTGCCGGGTCGCACGCGCCTCGAGCGCGTTGCCAACGAGCACGAGAGCGATGATGAAGACCACCGCCTCGTAGTAGACGCCGGGCGTGACGCCGCGGCTCGTGAACAGCCCCGGCACCAGCGTCGCGAGGGCCGACATGATGAAGGCCGCGCCGGTACCCACGGCGATCAGCGTGTCCATGTTGGCCGAGCGGTGGCGCGCGGCGGACCAGGCGCTGGTGTAAAAGCGGCGGCCGGGTCCGGCCACGACGGCGAACGTGATCGCGAGCAGCACGATGCGCGGCAGCGGCGCCACGGCCACGATCAGGCCCGCCGCCAACACCAGCGCTGCTTTGCGCGACAGGTCGCGGAACGTGGCGGCCTGCTCCTGGTCCAGTGATTCCTGCTCCTCGATGGCCGACGTGTCATCGGCCGGCGCTTCGGCGCCGTACCCCGTGGACCGTACCCGGTCGACGACGGCGGCGGGCGTTACCGAGGCCGGATCGTATGTCACGGTTGCGGTGTGCGTCATGAGGTTGACGGCGGCGGCGGTGACACCGGGCATCGTCTGCAGCGCGCCCTGCACCCGGGCCTGGCAGGCGGCGCAATGCATGCCGGACACCGGGAACGTCTCCGTTCGAGACGCCTCCGTGCGGGACCGGCGGGGCGAGGAAACCGTGGATGAAGCCATACCACAACGTAGCATACCCCTTGGGGGTATGGCAACCGGTACATTTCGCCCTTCTATGGCGACGTCACCCCTCGGCGGGTTCCACCCGATCGTGCGCCGGTGGTTCACGGAAACACTCGGCCAGCCCAGCCCGCCGCAGGTGCGCGGCTGGCCCGCCATCGCCTCCGGCGCGCACACGCTCATCCTCGCGCCGACGGGGACGGGGAAGACGCTGGCGGCCTTTCTCTGGGAGCTCAACGCGCTCATCACCGATGGGCAGCGCGAGCCGCTCCCCAACGCCGTCCAGATCCTCTACGTCTCGCCGCTCAAGGCGCTCGGAAACGACATCCACCGGAACCTCGAGCAACCACTGGCCGAGCTGGCGCAGCGATTCGCGGAGGCGGGCGAGCCGTTCCCGGAGATCCGGGTGGCCGTACGGAGCGGCGACACCAAGCCGGCCGCACGCGCGCGGATGCTGCGTGTCACGCCGCACATCCTGATCACGACACCGGAGTCCCTCAACATCCTGTTGACGACGGAGCGCGGCCGCACGCTCTTCCCCGGTGTGCGCGCCGTAATCGTCGACGAGATCCATGCCGTCGCGGGCACCAAACGCGGCGTCCATCTCGCGCTGACCCTCGAACGGCTCGACGCCCTCTGTGTCGCGCAGGGGCGAGACGCGCCACAACGAATCGGGCTCTCCGCCACGCAGCGCCCGCTCGATGAGATCGCGCGGTTCCTGGGCGGGTGCGAGGCGCCGCGTACATCGGGGACTGGGGATTGGGGATTGGGGACTGGGGATTGGGGAATGGGGACTGGGGATTGGGGATTGGGGACTGGG
>JAJPIM010000019.1 GCA_021324775.1 Gemmatimonadota bacterium | reverse complement strand
TCTCCTCTCTCCTCTCTCCTTCACCTGTCTGTCTGCATGATGTCCGCGATGTCCGCGGCCCTGGATCCAGCCGGGTCGGCGGATTCCATCCCGGATCCGTGCGCGGCACGATGCCACGACCGGCGGCTGATCGTCGCAGCCCGGTCTATTAAATGAATGAGCACTCCCACGGCGTCTTCAGGATGTTCTCCCGCTTGACGCGTATGACCCCGCACGGCGCTCACGACCACGTCTCGCAGGATGTCGAGCTCACGGCGCAGCGCGTCGATTCCCCATCCCATGGCATGCCGCCGCGTCCCGTGCGTCTCTGCGACGATCCGCTGGATAGCGCTCCCGTCTCGTAACAGGGCCGCCGCGTCCGGGCCCGCTTCGCCGATGATCACCAGCGTCTGCGCGATGTCGGACAGCAATGTCACAGCGTGATCCTCCAGTGGCGCCCTCCGCAGGCGCTTGCCTCCCGGGATCATCGGGTCCATGCGAAGCCGGCCGACAAAGGTCTCGAGCAGGCGCTCATTCTCCCGCAGCAGAAAGCCCCCGACGTCGGTGAGCCCTGGCATGCTGAGGACCGCCGCCGCGCGCTTCGGACGGGGCGCCCGCGCATCGGCGTCGTCGGCCGCCGGCAACCACACGGTAAATACCGACCCCGTGCCCCGCTCGCTCTCGAGTGTCACGTCGCCGCCCAGAAGCCGCGCCAGACGACGGCTGATCGTCAGCCCGAGCCCGGCACCCCCGCGCGTACGCGTCGCGCTTCGGTCCACCTGGTGAAATGCGTCGAACACGATCGCCTGATCGGCGGGGGCGATGCCGATCCCCGTGTCCTCGACGCGAATGAACGCCCACGGTCCGCGGCCTCGCACCCGCACCGCCGGATCCGCGCCTGCCATCGTCCCGAACCCCACGGTGACGACACCCCCCGCGTTGGTGAATTTGATCGCGTTGGTCAGCAGGTTGATGAGTATCTGCCGCAGCCGGTACTCGTCGCCGATGAATCTCAGGCGCGTGGTGCCGGGCCGGTCATCCACGAGCCGCACTCCGCGCGCGGCAGCAAGCGGCCGCGTGATATCGAGCGCGGTGTCGAGGGCGAGGCCGGCATCCGCAAGCTCGTGCGCGACTTTCATCTCGCCCGCGTCCACTTTCGCGAGATCGAGCACGTCGTCCACGAGACCGAGCAGATGGCGGCTGCTGCTCGCGAGGCGCGCGAGATACGTGTGCTGATAGTCGGTCAGCGGACCGGCGAGCCCCAGCTCCAGCAGTTGCGCGTATCCCTGAATCGCGTTGATCGGGGTCCGGATTTCGTGGCTCATCGCGGCCAGGAATTCGCTCTTTACGGCGTTCGCGGCCTCCGCATCCGCGCGCGCGTGCCGTTCGGCTTGATACAACCGCGCCCGTTCCGCCGCCTGCGCACACTGCTGCGCGAGCGCCACCATGAATCGCCGCGCATCGCCGTCGAAGCGCATGGTGTCGCCCGACACCACGTGCCGGCGCTGGTGGAAACTGAGCCCGAGCGCACCGAGCACCCGTCCTTCCGCCACCAGCGGCAGCGCTGCCCACGCCCGGCCCCCCTCGAGACCCCGGAGCGGGCCCGCTTCCTCGAACCGCGACAACCAATCCGCCTCGGACTCCACGAATACCGGCTGGCCCGACCGGACGGACTGCGGCAGCGCCAGCACGGCATCGATCGGAATGTGGCGCCACCGTTCCGGCCAATCGCGACCGTATCCGGATTGGCGGACGAGATCCAGTGCGCTGCCATCGCCGTTCACCAGATACATGGCGCCTGCGGACGCACCGAGCGCCGGTACGGCTTGGTCGAGGATGACGGTCGCCACGTCCTCGGGCGTGATCGCGCCAGCCAGCGCGGCGGCGACTTGCTCCACACGCCGCGAATCGCGCAGACTGCGAACCTGCTTGGTCGCGTCCTCGATGATCGAGACCACGTGCGATGCATGCCCCGATGGGTCGCGAACGACGGTCATGTTGACGCGCGCCCATACCCACGTTCCCGCTTTGGTGATGTAACGCGTGTCTATCGCGACGTTCGCAGGATTGCCGGCGGTCGCGTCCGCATTTCCGCTTGCGCTCGCGTCCGCCAGCGCGCGATCGAATTCGGCCCGCACGCGCGAGACGTCATCTGGATGCGTGATGTCGAAGACGGTCATCCGGGCCAGGTCCCGCGCGGTGTACCCGGAGATTGCAGTGAATGCGGGATTCACCCACAGGAAACACCCGTGCGGATCGGTCATTGTCACACCGATCGCCGTTGTGACTATGCCGGCCAGCAGAGCGCTGTCGTACGCGTCCGAGCCGTCGGCAGCGGCGTTGCGTTCGCCGGCGCCGGCCTCGCGGGGATGCGGTTCGGCACGCTTCCCGTCGTGGCCGGGCTGGCGGTTGCTCTGCCCCAATGTGCCTCCCGCGCGCACGGGGTTGCTGGCCGAGGTGCCGTTGCGGGGGGCGGCGCCGATCCAGCATCGGCGACCGCGCGTTTTTCGAAGCGCCCCGCACAATGACGTAGTGCATTTCTACGGCCATTGTGGGGCGAAATACCGGACGCGACGGCATCTGGAAATGCGGCGGATGTAACGGCTGTAACGGTGCGCCCCGCCCTGAGTGCTTCAGGCTGATTCTGACGGCCTCGGCGCGCTCGTACGGCGCTTTTGCAAGGGCCGCAGGCCCAGCCGATTATCGATTCCTAATGTGTTGCTCGCTCGCGGACCGGGCGTCAATACGAATGATGACTCCCCGTGCATACCGCCTGGCCGCGCTCGCCGCCGCCACTCTGACCGGGTCGCTCGCCGTCGCGTGCAGCTCCAGCAGCTCCAGCGTCGGTCTCTCCAGCAACGATCGCTCGGACACAGTGACGGTCGCCGCGGAGCAGACCGGGTTCGTGGAATCCGGCGCCGGTGATCCGGCCTTCGCATCTCCGGGCTCGGACATCATCGTCGGCGACGATGCAGCCCGAGATCCCCTCATCGGTGTGCGAGGGTTCGTGGGGTTCGACCTCACCAGCCTGCCGAGGGGAATCAACGTGCAGTCCGCGACGCTGGTGGCGGCACAATGCGCCATCTCAGGGTCGCCGTTCATCCTCGGCAATGTGGTCGTCGATCACGTCACCTACGCAGTGCCCTTCGACACGACGGTGTTCGCGGCAAACGCGATCGCCTCGCAGGTCGGGACGCTCTCCACCGACGCGTCCATCGGCATGCGGAGCCTGGCAGTCACGTCGAGCGTCGCCAACGACATCGCCGCCAGCCGCGGATCGTCACAATTCCGGCTCCGTATGTCGACCAATAATGACGCGGGCAACGGCCCGTCCAATCAGGTAATCTTCGCCTCGGACAGCGCCCATACGCAGGACTGCACTCCCGCCAGCGGCCAGCAGCCCCGCCTGATCATCGTGTTCCTGCCATAGTTCTGCGTTGCGGACCGATGTGCGTCGCAAGGGCCGGTCTTCGACCGGTCCTTCGTGTTTTCCGTCCACGTCTCATCGGCTTTCGCCACCGGTCGGCAACAGCACCCGGTCCACGCGATCCCACTGTAAAGGCGATCGGAAGGTTGCCCTGGTAGGGGCCGGTCGCGACCGGCCCGCCCTTCCCGGCCCCAGCCACATTTCACCGGCCCTCGCCGATGTAGTGCCCATACACCATCCGCGAAATATCGGCGATCATGGCACGCGCCACTCGCTCGTCCGGTATGCCGCTCGTCAGCACCACCAGCACGTACGGCGGCGCAGTCGCCGGATACACGATCGCCGCGTCGTGCAACACGCCCGTGATCTGCCCGGTCTTGTGCGCAACTTTCGTCCCGGCCGGCAACCCGGCCGGGATTTCCGTGTTGAACTCCTGCCCGACTAACACCCGTCGCATCGCCGCACAATCCGCCGGTGTCGCGGCCCTGTCCTGCTGTATCGCCATGAGCAGCGCGCCAAGATCCCGCGCGGTCGTCGTGTTGTTCAACCCCCGCGCGAACGCCTTGCCGTCTTCCACTCCGCGCAACACACGGATGTGACTCGCACCGAGCGCATGCGCGGTCGAGTCGGCACGCGACGCGCCCACGAGTCCGATCACGGTGTTGGTGGCAAGGTTACTCGAGCGCTGGATCATCCGCATCGTGAGGTCGCGGACGGTGACGCTGTGCCCCACGAGGTCGTACATGCCACTGTCCGAATCGTCTTTCGGATCGAGCGCGTACGGTGAACCATCCGCGATGCTCGCGAACTGGTTGCGCACGATGATCTCCTGGCCAAGTGCAAGCCGCCCGGCTTCCGCATCGCGGAAAACCTGGATCATGATCGCGATTTTCATCGTGCTCGCGGCGTGGAAGCTGCTGTCCGCGCCGATCGCGAGGGTGTCCGCCGGCGCGTCCACCGCCCGATAGTAGATCCCGGCCGCGGCTCCAGGCACAGCAGCCACGCGCTGCCGGATCACGGCCGCAAGCGAGTCGCCGGAGCCGGCGCGCATCACCCGCGCCGGGGACGCACCCGTTGCCGGATGATGCCCCGCACACGCGGCCAGCAATCCCGCACCCGTGATCATCAAAAGCTGCCGGACGCGATAAGACACGATTGCCAGTGGGCTGAGGTAAAGGACGGTATCTGCGGAATGTCGCTCCACAGCACGAGCAGCCACCAGTCGTTGCCACCACCCACCAGTCGCCGAGAGCAGCAGGCGCCGTTCGAGAACGGCGCATTCTGCCGCACCCCGCCGGCAGCCGCACCCCGCCAGCAGCCACCAGTCGCTGCCACCACCCACCAGTCGCCGAGAGCAGCAGGCGCCGTTCGAGAACGGCGCATTCTGCCGCACCCCGCCGGCAGCCGCACCCCGCCGAGCCGCCACCAGTCGCTGCCACCACCCACCAGTCGCCGAGGGCAGCAGGCGCCGTTCGTGAACGGCGCCTCCCGGCGTTTCGTCGCAAAGCCAGACTCGACGCCACCCCCGGCCACGCCCCAGATTGCCGCATGAAATCCATTGGCCGCCGGCTATCTCGGCGCTCTCCTCACCATCGGCTCTCGCGTGAACCGCCCCCCATCCCCGCCGCCATCTGAGCCGGTCTCACTCGCGATCGTCAACGCCCACGTGTGGACCGGAGAACCCACCAGGCCCTGGGCTGGCGCGGTGGCCGTGCGAGCCGGTCGGCTCGCGGCCGTCGGGTCGAGCGCGGAAGTGCAAAAACTGGTGACCGCCGCGACGCGTGTGGTGGATGCACACGGGGCGATGGTCGTGCCGGGGTCCACGATCGAGGAGGCCCTGAGGGCCTACACCAGCGGTGCGGCATACGCCGAGTTCCAGGAGCACGACAAGGGAACGCTGGCGCCGGGCAAGCTGGCTGATTTCGTCCTCCTGGACCGCGACTTGACCCGCACGCCCGCCGCCGAGCTCCGCAACGCACGGGTCCTCATGACCGTAGCCGGAGGGACGCCGGTGTACGAGCGGCTGCCACAGCAGGGAAGGGGGTCGCCGGGGCCGGCAGCGCCGTGATACTCGCTCTATCATTACTCTGCGCCGGCCGCACACACACCGGCCCGCGGCTGTCTCATCTACTTTCTACTTTCTACTTTCTTCTCTCTCCTATGGGAACTCGGATCACGCGCCTGACAGCGCTCCTCGCCGGTCTTGTCGTCGCGGCTTGCACGCCATCAGGATCGGCACCATCGGCCGGATCAGCCGGCGCCGCTGGCACCTCGGCCACCGCCACGGATACGACGCATCCGGCTGCCGCTCCCGCCGCGCCCGCGTCAGGCGCCCGGCCGTTCGCGGCACCCGCCTCGCCGTCCAACCCCGCGCCGATCACGGTCACCAGCAGCACCTTCACGGCCGGTGGCACGCTGCCCACGTCGTCCGAGTTCAATGGCTGCGGCGGCGGCAATACATCGCCCCAGTTGTCGTGGTCCGGCGCGCCGCCCGGCACCAAGAGCTTCGTCGTCACGCTGTTCGATCCCGACGCGCCGACCAGCACGGGCTTCTGGCACTGGACGGTGTTCAACATCCCCGCCACGGTCACCAGCCTCCCCGCTGGAGCAGGCTCCGCGGCCAGTCCGGTAAAGGGCTCCAAGAGCGGCTACACGGACTACGGGTTCAGCCACTACGGCGGACCATGCCCGCCCAACGGCGACCAGCCGCACCACTACCTGTTCCACGTCTACGCGCTCGATGTCCCCACGATACAGGAGGTCGGCCCGCAGTCCACCGGCGCGAATATCATGTTCTACCTGCGAGGCCACTTGCTCGCGCAAGGATCGATCGAAGGCCTGTTCGCCCGGTAGTCGCCAGCGCGATGCGTGGAACGTGATCGAATGACTGCAACACGACGCGCCCTGTGGTTCGCCGCGCTCGCTCTGGGCGCGGTGGCCACGCTCGCCGCAACGCCGCCTCGGCTGACGCCACCCGGCGTAACGCCACCTGGCGTAACGCCACCTGGCGTAACGCCGGCCGTCAGCCCGCAAACGGGCGGAGCAGCGCCGGCGTTCTCGATAGAACAGGTGCTGTCCGCTCCCTTCCCGAGCGATCTCGCCGCCGCACCCGTTGGCGGTGCGGTCGCGTGGGTCTTCGACAGCGCCGGCGCCCGCAATATCTGGGTCGCCGCTCCGCCATCCTACTCGGCCCACCGCGTGACGGCGTACGCCGGCGACGATGGCCAGGTGATCACCGATGTCCGCTGGACGTCCGGCGGCCACGGTCTCGTCTACGTGCGCGGCGGCGATGCCAATTCCCACGGCGAGATCGCTAACCCCGCGCTCATCCCGTCAGGCGCCGAGCAGGCTGTCTGGACGGTCACACTCGGCGCTGGCATGCGGCCCGCGGGCCCGCCGCGCCGCGTGGGCGAAGGGCATTCGCCCGCGGCATCGCCCGCCGGCAATCGCGTCGCCTACATCCTCAAGGACCAGATCTGGTGGACGACCACCGACGGGCGCACGCCGCCGGCTCAGGTCCTTCATACCCGCGGCCACGCGTCCGGGCTCCGCTGGTCTCCCGACGGGAACCGCCTCGCGTTTGTGAGCGATCGCGGCGCGCACGGCTTCATCGGGGTCTACGATGTGACCGCGCACACGCTCACGTACCTCGCCCCATCGGTCGACCGCGACGCCGACCCCTCATGGTCGCCGGACGGACACGAGATCGCTTTCATACGACGCCCCGCTCGGACGCGGATGTCTGTCTTCGGCGCACAACGCGCCGGCCAACCCTGGTCCATCTGGCTCGCAGATCCCGCCACCGGCATCGGACGCGCCATCTGGCATGCCACCGAAGGACGCGGCAGTGTCTTCCACGAGTTGGACGACGCCACGCAGTTGTTCTGGACGGCGGGGAATGAGATCGTCTTCCCATGGGAGCACGACGGCTGGGAGCATCTCTATGGCGTGCCGTCCGCGGGCGGCGACGCGACGCCGCTCACGCCTGGCGAGTTCGAGATCGAGAATGCAGCTCTCACACCCGATCGCTCCGCCCTCATCGTCAGCAGCAACCAGAACGATCTCGAGCGGCGCCACCTCTGGCGAATCCCCGTCACCCCCGGCTCCGCCGCTGAGCGCGTGGTGACCGGCGATGACTCCGCGCGAGGTGACATCGAATGGGCGCCCGCCCCGCTCGCCGATGGCAGTGGCATCGCGTTGCTCTATTCAACGGCGAACAGGCCAGCCACGCCGGCGCTCGTCACCGGCTCGCACGGCCCGATCCGCAACCTCGCGAACAACGCGCTACCCGCCGCGTTCCCGCTGCACTCGCTCGTCCAGCCACAGTTGGTGACGTTCCCCGCGGCGGATGGCATGGAGCTGCACGGCCAGCTCTTCCTCCCGCCAGGCGACGACCCGGCGCACCCCACCCGGCACCCCGCGGCCGTGTTCTTCCACGGAGGCTCGCGCCGCGAAATGCTCCTCGGTTGGCACTACATGCAGTACTACTCCAATGCCTACGGGATGAATCAGTACCTCGCGAGCCGCGGCTATGTCGTGCTGTCGGTGAACTACCGGAGCGGTATCGGCTACGGTCTCGATTTCCGCGAGGCGATGAACTACGGCGCCACAGGCGCGTCGGAATACAACGATGTCGAAGGCGCAGGTCTCTATCTCCGCGGCCGCTCCGATGTCGACCCGGCCCGCATCGGCGCCTGGGGCGGTTCCTACGGCGGGTATCTGACCGCGCTCGCCCTCGCGCGCGCATCGGACTTGTACGCGGCGGGCGTCGACTGGCATGGTGTGCACGACTGGAATCTGGAATTCGATGCGCTGGTCCCCGGATGGGATACTGAGCGGGATCTCCAGGCCCGCCGCCTCGCGTACCGGTCGTCGCCGATGTCCTCGACCGCCACATGGCGCTCGCCGGTCCTGCTGATCCAGGGCGACGACGACCGAAATGTGAATTTCGACCAGACGGTCCAGCTCACCGAGGATCTCCGCGCTCGCGGTGTGCACGTCGAGACGATCGTGTTCCCGGACGAGGTGCACGATTTCGTCCAGCATCGGCACTGGGTCGAAGCATATCAGGCGACCGCGGGGTTTCTCGACCGCATGCTGAAGAACGGCGGGTAGCCGCGTGGACCATCCCGCTATCCCGCATCTCAGGCAGGCCGACCCCATCCTCGGCCGCATCATCGACCGCGTCGGCAAACTCCCGCCTGGCCCGCGCACCGACGGCACGCACCTCGGCGCACTCGCCCGCGCGATCGTCTTTCAGCAGCTCTCAGGCAAGGCGGCCGGTACCATCCACGGCCGCTTCGAAGCGCTCTACGGTGGACGCGCGCCCACTCCGGAAGAATTGCTGGCCACGCCCGACGAAAAACTGCGAGCCGCTGGCCTCTCTCGCGCCAAGACGCTGTATCTCAAGGATCTCGCTGCCCGTGCCGCCGACGGCACGGTCCCCGTAGACCGGCTTCACGAGCTCGGCGACGACGCGCTCATGGAAGCGCTCACGAGCGTCAAAGGCATCGGCAAGTGGACCGCGCAGATGTTCATGATGTTCCGCCTGGGCCGCCCCGATGTCCTGCCCGATCTCGACCTCGGCGTCCGCATCGCAGTGCAGCTCGCCTACAACCTGAAGCGCATGCCGACACCCAAGGAGGTCCTCGCGCGTGGCGCGGCATGGACACCATACGCATCATTCGCGGCATGGTATCTGTGGCGGAGTCTCGAGTTGCCGGAAACGGCGGACGCACGCCGGAGACTGCTGGCCCGCGACGCCGCGAAACGCCGCAAACACGGCGCACCGAAGCGCGCCCTCACGAAGCGCGCCGTCACGAAGCGCGCTATCACGAAACGCGGCGGCAAGGCCCGCCGCCCCGGCACAGTGAAGCGCGGCGCATCGAAACGGCCGGCAGCGAAACGCTCGGCGGCCAAACGCGCGGCGGCGAGACGGAGCAGATGACCACATTCCGGCGCGGCGCCGGTGAGGAGGCATGACCGATGTCGAGTGAATCCGCACCGCTGAGCGGACCTGATCTCCGCACCGCCGGTTGCGCCGCCACGGATCTCGGTGATGGTGCGATGCTCCTGGGTCACGCGGGGGGAGAACCGGTCGTACTCGCGCGGCATGGCCACGAGGTGTTCGCGGTGGCCGCCGCGTGCACGCACTACAGCGGGCCGCTCGTGGAGGGATTGCTCGTCGGCGACACCGTGCGCTGTCCGCTCCACCACGCGTGCTTCAGCCTCCGGACCGGGGCGGCGCTCCGCGCGCCCGCACTGAACCCGATCGCATGCTGGGATGTCGAACGCCGCGGCGGCCGGTGGTACGTGATGGCCAAACGCGCGGAACGCGATCCGCTGGCGCCTGCCGGCCCTGTTCCCGAACGGCGCCCGTCTCCCCAGTCAGTCGTCATCATCGGCGCTGGCGCCGCCGGCAGTGCGGCGGCGGAGATGCTCCGGCGTGAAGGGTTCTCGGGCTCGGTCACGATCGTCGACGGTGAACTGGATTCTCCCTACGACCGTCCCAATCTCTCGAAGGATTTCCTGGCAGGCACGGCGCAAGCGGAATGGATGCCGCTCCGCCCGCCCGGTTTCTACGACGAGCACAAGATCGATATCATCCGCGCCCAAGTGGCGTCGATCGATGTCGCACGCGCCGAGGTCGTGCTGGAACCACCCCTCCGCGCAGGGGCCGGTCGTCGAGGGCAGCCGGCGCCGTTCGAGAACGGCGCAATCTCTGCCCAACATCAGCAGCCAGAGGGCAACCGCCGTGTGCCTTATGGCGCGCTGCTGATCGCCACCGGCGCGGAAGCGGTGCGCCTGGACATTCCGGGCCATGAGCGGCCACATGTCTTCACGCTGCGCTCGTGGGACGACAGTCGCGCCATCATCGCGGCGGCCGAGGGGAAACGCCGCGCCGTGGTCATCGGCGCGAGCTTCATCGGTCTCGAGGTCGCGGGCTCACTGCGGCAGCGAGACATCGAGGTCCGTGTGGTCGCCCCCGAATCCTCACCCCTCGAGCGCGTCCTCGGCCCCCAGTTCGGCGGATACATCCGGACGCTGCACGAAGGGCACGGCGTCGAGTTCCATCTGCGGGCGAAGCCCGCGAAGATCGAAGCCGGATCGGTCACCCTCGACAACGGCGCGTCGCTGCCAGCAGATCTCGTCGTGGCCGGCGTCGGCGTGCGGCCGCGCACTGACCTCGCAGCCCAGGCCGGACTTGCCGTCGATCGCGGGATCACGGTCAACGAGTTTCTGGAGACGAGCGTACCGCGGATCTATGCCGCCGGCGACATCGCCCGATGGCCGGATCCACACACCGGCACGCGGATACGCGTCGAGCACTGGGTGGTCGCCCAGCGCCAGGGACAAACCGCGGCGCGCAACATCCTCGGCAACCGCGAGCGCTTCGACGCCGTACCGTATTTCTGGAGCCACCATTACGATGTCGCGATCCGCTACAGCGGCCACGCCGAGCAATGGGACCGGATCGATGTGGCGGGCACGCCAGGGAAGGGACCCGCGTCCGTCGCCTACCGCGCCAAAGGCAAGACGCTCGCCATCGCCAGCATCGATGCGAATCACGTAAACTTGCAAGCCGAAGCCGCCCTGGAGCGCGATGACGAAAGCGCCCTCGCTCGTATCGTCCCAGCAGGCGCGTAACGCTGTTTTCTCTTTTCTCCTTTCTCCTTTCTCCCCTCTCTCTTTATGACTGCTCCGTGGAAACGGGCCGCTCTCTGCGGCGCACCGCTCCTTCTTTCCGTCGCGGTGTTGGCCGGCTGGGCGCCACCCGCCGGGCCAGATGCTACTCTCGCCGGCTATTCCGCGGACGCCTCCCGTATGGAACGCGACTGGGAGACGCAGTTTCGGGCGATACCGGACCCCACGCGCTTGCGCGAGTCGCTGCGCCGCCTCAGCGCACGTCCCCACAATGTCGGCACGGCCTATGATCGCGATAACGCCGAGTGGATTCTCGCGCAGTTCAAGTCGTACGGCCTCAGCGCACAGATCGAGTCGTTCGACGTGCTGTACCCGACGCCATTGGAGCGGTCGGTCGAGATGGTGGCTCCGGCGCACTTTCGCCTGGCCCTCCACGAGCCCGCGGTCGCGGGCGATCCGACGTCCGCGCAGCAGTCCGAACAGCTCCCGACCTACAACGTCTACTCGATCGACGGCGATGTCACCGCGCCGATCGTCTACGTCAACTACGGCGTACCTGCCGACTACGCGATTCTGGCCCGCCACGGCGTAAGTGTCAAAGGCGCGATCGTCATCGCGCGCTACGGCGGCTCGTGGCGCGGCATCAAGCCCAAGGTCGCCGCGGAGCACGGCGCCGTCGGCTGTCTCATCTACTCTGATCCGCGCGACGACGGCTACGCGGAGGGCGCGGTCTTTCCCAAAGGCGCGATGCGGCCGGCCGAGGGCGTGCAGCGCGGCAGTGTCATGGAGATGGAGATCCATCCGGGTGATCCGCTGACGCCAGGCGTCGGCGCGACCAAGGACGCCAAGCGCCTCGACCTCAAGGACGTCACGGTTCTCACCAAGATCCCGGTGCTGCCGATCTCCTATGGTGACGCCCAGCCGCTTCTCGCGGCGATGGATGGACCGGTCGTCCCTCGCGAATGGCGCGGCGCGCTCCCCATTACGTACCGCATGGGCCCCGGCCCAGCCAAGGTACACCTGCACCTCAAATCCAACTGGGGCTCCAAGACGCTCTACGACGTCATCGCGCGCATTCCGGGCGCGACGGCGCCGGACGAGTGGGTCATACGTGGCAATCACCACGACGCGTGGGTGAACGGCGCCGATGATCCGCTCGCGGGCCAGGTCGCACTCCTCGAGGAAGCGCGCGCACTCGGCGCCCTCGTCGCCAAAGGCTGGCACCCGCGCCGCACGATCATCTACTGCGCCTGGGATGGCGAGGAGCCAGGACTCCTGGGATCCACGGAATGGGTGGAAACTCACGAGGATGAGCTGCGGAAGCACGCGGTCGCGTACTTCAACACCGATGGCAATGGACGCGGCTTTCTGAACCTCGGCGGCTCGCACGTTCTCGAAGCGTTCCTGAATGGCGTGGCCCGCGACATCGACGACCCCGAAACGCACGAATCCGTGTGGAAGCGGCTGCAGGCGCTGCAACTGGCCGGCGCCACGTCGGCGAGCCAGCGCGCCGACGTTCGCACACGGGCGAATCTGCACATCGACGCGCTGGGCTCCGGATCAGACTATTCACCCTTCCTGCAGCACGCCGGCATCGCGTCCACCAACATCGGCTACGGCGGCGAGGATCAGACCGGCGTCTATCACTCGATCTACGACGACTTCTACTGGTACACCCATTTCTCCGACACGAACTTCGTGTACGGACGCGCGCTCGCGCAGACCGTCGGCACCGCGGTCATGCGGCTCGCCGATGCACAACTCATCCCCTACGACTTCACGGGCCTGTCCGAGACCATCAATCAATATGTGGGCCAGCTCGACACGCTCGCGAAGCACGAGGCGGACTCGATCGCAGAGCTGAATCGCGAGGTCCGAGATGGCGTGTTCGCCGCTACGAGCGACCCGCGCCGCCCGACGCTCGCGCCCGATACGATTCCCCTCGCGCCGCACCTGGATTTCGCTCCACTCCAGAACGGCGCCGAAGCGCTGTCACGCGCCGCGACGGCGTACTCGCAAGCAGTCACGGCGGCCGAAGCGAACGATGGCGCGGCCCTCGCATCGCCGGCCGTGGCGAGCGTCAATCCCACGCTCGTGCAGAGCGAGCGCGCACTCACCTCGCCGCAAGGCCTGCCCGGCCGGCCGTGGTACCAGCATCTCATCTATGCGCCGGGCCTGTACACGGGCTACGGCGTGAAGACCGTGCCCGGCGTGCGCGAGGCGATCGAACAACATCAATGGACTGATGCCGACGCGCAGATCGTCCGGGTAGGCGAAGTGCTCCAGGCGGAAGCCGCGCTCGTGAATCGCGCGGCGCAGGAGCTCAAGGCGGCGGCTAGCCGGTAGGCCGCTCCACGTTCTGCGGTCCCGGGCGCGGTGGTGCGCTCGGGGCCGCAGCCGGCCGCGGGCTGTTCTCGGGCCGCGTGTCAGCCGAACGTGCCGCTGGCGGCGGCGCGGCATGCGCTGCGGTGTGAGGAGTTGGATGTGCGGCGGCCGGCGGTGCCGGATGGGCCGCGGCCGGCGCGGGCGCCTTAGGACGATCGTGCTGGGGCGTGGGCGCCGCGGCCGGTGCACTCGCACGGGCGCCAGGACGCAGATCCGCGCCTGTTTCGACCGGCTTCTCCGCCGGCTTATCCCCGGCCACCGCGCGCGGCGCAGCGGGCGGGTCTGCCGTGAGCCGCGCGACGATGGCCCGCGCGCTGTCAGTCAGATCGGGGGCATGCTCGCCAAGCCACCGAGTCTGCAGCTCCGAGAACGCGGCCTCGCCCCGGCGGCGAAGTTGCGTCGCGATCGCCAGCAGTCCTGGACGTGGATCCCGCGCATGCTCGCGCTGCGCCTCCGGGTCCGCTTCACCCTCCAGTAGTGCTGTCGCGACTCGCCGCGTCTGCTCGGCCCCGGCTCGCTCCGCCGCCTCGATCACTTCTTCTGCCATGACATGCACGTCGTGCATCTCACCGATCGTATCCTGCAGATGCCGGAGCCGCTTCACGAGGGCCGGGGCACCCTCGACACCAGCCGCGATCGGCTCGAGCAGATACCGCAGCCGCTTGGCCGCGAGCCGCGCCGAATGCGCGACCGCTTGATCCTGGATCGTCTCGATCGCGGCAAGCCGGTCGCCGAGCGCGGTGGCCTGAGACAGGACCAGCGGCGCGGCCGCGGCGGCGAATTTCCGCGAGGGCACGGGATCCCGAAGGTCGATGCGCCGGTCGTACACGGCCAGGTCCTCGCCGACCGACTCGGTCGTCCGGCCGAACTTGTCGTCGAGCATCGACCGGAACCCGGCATCAGTATCACGCTGCCGCTCCGCGACCTGATGCAGGAGCCACTCACCGCCCGGACGCTCGCGGGTCTTCAGCGACTCCTCGACGTCGCGGATCCATGCCACGTGTACTTCGTTGTCGCGGCAGACACCGGCCATCCGCGAGATGTCGCGCAGCCGCCGCCAGTCTTTCTTGCGGACGCTGCCAGCGAGATAGGGCTTGTATGCCCGAAGCCAGGTACGGAACCGCCGGAGCGCGACGCGGAAGTCGTGGAGCGCAGTCCGGTCATCGGGATCGTCCAGCCGCACCCGTGCCGCGACGGTCGAAGCCAGCAGCGCCAGCGCCACCCGTCTGCACCCCTCGTCCACCGGGAGCGCGAGCAACTGCTCAGCCGGCGGCGGCGAATCTACTTCGTCCATCAGGGGATTATAGCGACCCACCCCCCACCCGTCAGCCGAGCCCTGTAGGGGCCGGTCGGGAACCGCTCTGCCTACTCGGTGACCGCGCCCAGATGCCCGTGGCTTACGCAGCCGGGCCGTTCGCGAACCGTAGGTCGCCTTGTGGGGCAACGGCCCCGGACGGATGCCACGGCCAACATCCCGGCCCGACTTCCCAACCATCGGTGCCGCACCAATCCGTCCCTGATAGGGGCCGGCCGCGACCGGCCCTCTGCGGTTGCCGTCCCACCGCGGCCAGTGGCCCTTTTCGGTCAGCTTCGGTCAGCCCTCGACCTTGTAAATCTCCCGCTTCCCGTGATCCACGAGATCGTGGTACCCCTCCATGACCTCCTCGATCTTCTTCAGGTCCTTCGCGGAGCCCTGCGGCTTGCTCATCATCTCTTCGAACGCCTGAACGCTCGGCACCTCCATCTCCGCCACGACCGTCCAGTACTGCTCGGCGCAGAAATCCGTCATGACCCGCATCCGAGGCATTCCGACCTTCTCACCAAGCTTCGACATTGCGAGAAACTTCTCCACCATCGGGCGGACCTTGCCCGGCTTGCAGTACATGACTTCTCTGATGAGATACATCGCTCCTCCGCCTTTATGAGTACCTCCCCGCCCCCAAGGAAACGGGAGCCGCCCTGGGCAGGCAAGGCCCGGGCGAATGGGCGTGACCACCGCCGCCCAACGGGCTGGACGTTAGCCACTCGGCGTGATATGAGTTTTGCCCACGAATAGTTGCCAACGCCGCGCAACCTGGAGCCCCAGGCCACGGATTGCCCTGGTGCGCTGAAGGCCGCTAACTGCGCCGATCGCGACCCGGCCCTTGCTCAATCCGCGGCGAACGCGGGCTGCACCGGAACCGCCCGGCCAGTCGCATGACCGGCCGCGATCGCCGCCGGCGCTCCGCGCCGCAAGGTGATCAGCGTGACTTCCGGGCCAGCCCCGATCCGGAATGGCAGGCCCCAATACCCCGTCCCCGGATTGATGTACAACAGCGAATCGCCTTCGCTGTGCGCACCCATCGCGCGCGCCAGAAATGGGCTCGCGAGGCTCCACCCGAGCCGCGGCAGCGCAAACTGCCCCCAGTGCGTGTGCCCGCTCAATGTCAGCGCGACGCCGCGCTCCGCCAGCGCCGGCCACAATGCGGGATTGTGCGCCAGCGCAATCGTGGTCGTGCCGGGTGGCACCGCACTCAGCGCGCGATCGATGTCCGGCGCCACGCCGGCTGGCCCGTGGCGGCCTGCTGGATCGCCGGTGCCGGCAACGGCGATCGACGCGCCGCCACGCGTCAGGATGCGCGCGTCGTTCACGAGCAGGGTCGCGTTGGGCAGCATCGCGCGCAGTTGCGGCTCGACGTCTTCCCATCCCGCATACACGTCGTGGTTCCCGGGAATCAGGTACACGCCGAGCGGCGCCTGCAACCCGCCCACCGCCGCCGCGAAATGCACGACATCCTCGGCCCGGTCATCCACGAGATCACCCGTGATCGCGATCAGGTCCGGCTCGAGCGCGGCGATGGTGTCCGCGATCCGCGCGAGAAACCGGCGCGGCGTGTGCGGCCCGACATGGAGATCCGAGATCTGCGCGATCCGCACGCCATCCCACGGCGCAGGCAACCCCGGAACGGTTACGTTCACCGGACGCCGCACGAGTCGCGCCGACCCGATGTAGCCGGCCGTGAGTAGCACGCCCATCACGCCAAACACGATCTCGGCACCCAGGCGCCCGCCATCGACGCTGTGACCGAGCACCGTGCCCACCACCAATCCGAGCAGCGACCCGCCCGCGACCAGCGGGAGAAGGAGCTGTGTGTACAGGATCGGCCGGATCACGAGAAGCCGGAACGCCGCCGTCGGATACGCGCGCCACCCGCCACGTACGATGAACGCGACCAGCGGCGCCGTGGTGGCCAAGGCGAGTGCCAGCACGAACCACCGGCCCGCGGTCGTAGCGGGAACCACCCACCCGATCACCGACCAGCAGAGCAGATAGTACAGCGCGGCGCGAACAGCAAACGTTCGCCCGGGCCGGCGGCGCGGCATCGAGCTACCCTAACCCGAGCGCGGGCGCGATGCCCCGCATCGCGCCGATCACGAACTGGATGTGCTCGTCCAGATCGACACCCAGTTCGCTCGCGCCGAGCTCCACATCCTCGCGGCTCACACCTCGCGCGAATGCCTTGTCCTTCATCTTCTTGCGCACGGACCGCGCATCCAGATCGATCACGCTCTTCGACGGGCGCACCAGCGCCGATGCCGTGATCAGTCCCGTCAGCTCGTCGACCGCGAACAGCGCCTTGGCCATCCGAGTATCCCGCGGGACACCAGTGTACCGGGCGTGGCCAAGGATCGACCGGAGCACGTCCTCGGGGTAGCCGCGGCTCCGGAGGATCGCCACACCGGCAGACGGATGCTCCTCGGTCGCCGACTGCGCAGCGTTCGGAAACCGCTCGTAATCGAAGTCGTGAAGCAACCCCGCCAGCCCCCACCGGTCGGGGTCCTCCCCGAAGCGCGCGGCGTACGCCCGCATCGCGGCTTCAACGGCCAGCATGTGCTTCCGGAGAGACTCGCTGGCAGTGTACTCGTGAACGATGGTGAGCGCATCGTCGCGGCTCGAAAAATGAGGATTTTCCAATGTTTGCGTGTCCGGCTGACGTGTCGTCAATGACGGCTGGCCGGTGCGATGCCAGCGTGCCCGATGGTCACCCCGTTTGGTCACCTGGAAAGATCGGCCAGGATAGCCGAATTCGGTGCCACTGGAATCAGGTGTTTGTCGTCGAGGTGGCAGAAATTTGTGACGTATATCACCAAGCCGGCCCTAACCGGCCCGTACCTTATACGGGCTTCCAGCGCCACGGACTTAGCCGAATCTTAATGACGATGCGGCATGCGTTCATGGCCGCTTCGCGTATCTCCGGCCGGTTCCTCGGCCGGTCTGTACTCGTTGCAGCTCTTTTTTCGCGCCCCTGGAGGACGACCAGCATGTCAGTTAGCGCGTCGGCGAACTTGCAAATGCACCATATGCGCCGCAGCCGGACAGTCGTCCGCGCGGGCACACTGGCAGGCATCCTCGCAGCCGCGCTCTTTGTCGCCTGCAACGACGGACCACTACCCATGTCCGCCGGCACGCGCGCGATGTCCACGCTGAGTCCACGCGCGGTGCGCGGATCGTTCTTCTGCACGGCGCGCCTCGCGCCCGCCGGATCCCACGCGGCACCCACGGCCGTCTGCACGCGCACCGCCGCCAATGGCGGTGGCCGCGTCAAGGCGTCGGATGTCATCCTCGGCAAGCAAACGGTCAACGTCGAGCTGAATATCTCGAGCCCGGCGTTCGACAGTGTGACGCGCATTTTCTCGCTGAACGCCAGCATCACCAACCTGCTCGCACAGCCGATCGGGACCACGGACGGCAGCACCACCGACTCCACCGCCGTGCGCGCGTTCTTCTCGTCAGGTCCGTTCGCGTCAGGCGGAAGCGGCGTGGTCACCGTCGCCAATCCGTCCGGCGTCGGCGTCTTTCAGGGCGACACTGTTCCGTTTTTCGAGTACACCCCGTTCATCCCGGCTGGCGCGACGAGCGCCGTCGAGAATTGGCAGTTCCTGTTCGCCCCGGGCGTCACTGGCCTCAACTTCTCGGTCGAGGTAGACGCCGCCGTCCCCGCGCAAAACAGTGTGCTGCGGTGGCAGGTGCTTCGCCAGGGCGTCACGTCCAACGAGCTGGAGTCGGTGTGGCGCAACACGGCCAGCGACGTCTGGGCCGTCGGAATCAACAACACGATCGTTCACTACAACGGCACGGCATGGTCGCAGCCGATCACCGGGCTCGCCTTCGCGAACTACTACAGCGTATTCGGCACATCCGGCACCGACGTGTGGACGGTGGGCGGATTGGGCTCCACCGCGCACTGGAACGGATCGAGCTGGCGGCGCACTGCGCTCAACAGTGCGGTCAATTTCACCGGCGTCTGGGGCAGCGCACCGGCCAACTATTACGCGAGTGCCAACGGCGGCATCGGCTACCACTACAATGGGTCGTCGTGGTCCCAGATCAGTTTCCCCTTCGCGGTGTCCGGCAATCTCCACTCGGTGTGGGGCTCCGATGCATCGCACGTCTGGATGGTCGGCGACGACGGCCAGATCCTCTTCTTCAATGGGAGCTTCTGGTCACAGGCCACCTCACCAACGACTGAGCCGCTCCTCACGGTCTGGGGTACGTCGGCGACGAATGTGTTCGCCGGGGGCGGGCTCGGCACCGTCGTGCACTTCAACGGCAGCACGTGGTCGGTGCAGTCGAGCGGCACGGGCCACACGCTGTCTGGCTTCGGCGGCACCGGCCCATCCGACGTCTGGGTCGTCGGCGCCTCCGGCGTCACGCAGCACTACAACGGCACCGCGTGGAGCACGGTCGCACGTAAGTCCGGTTTCCTGATCACGTCCATCTCGTCCGGCACCGCCGGCTCGACGCTCTGGGCGGTCGGCGTAGGCGGTTCATTCCTCTCGGTCGCCAGCGGGCAGTTCACGCTCTCCAACCAGAGCGGCCTGCCGATCCGCGGGGTCTTCGCCACTAGCGCAACGGATGTCTGGGCCAGTACGATCGGTACGATCCTGCACTTCGACGGCACCACCTGGACGAATGCCTACGTTGCCGACGATGACTCGATGGCCGCTGTCTGGGCCTCGGGCCCGACGAATGTGTTCACGGTCGGACAGCAGGGGAACATCGCCCACTTTACCGGATCCTGGAGCACGGCGGTCGTCAATCCGCCGTCTGGCGCTACGGGCTACCACAGCATCTTCGGCATCAGCGCCAACAACATCGACGCCGTCGGCAACGGCGGGCTCGTCGAGCACTGGAATGGCTCGTCATGGTCGTTCCAGGCACGCACCGGCACCGGCAATCTCCGCGGTGTCTGGGGTGGCGTGACGACGCAGAACTACTACGCAGTCGCCGACGACCGCACCGCCTACATCAACCCGGGCGGCTCCGGCTGGCGGACACTGACATTCTCGCCGGCGAACTCCAAAGGCCTGCAGTCGGTGTTCGGGACGGCACCCACCAATGTATGGGTGGGCGGCGACTCAGGTGTCGTCTACCGCCTCTCGAGTGGCATGACGCTCAACCTGCCGGCCGCGACGACTGGCACGCTGACTAATTTCCACGGTACGTGGAATACATCGCCCACCGATTCCTATCTCGTAGGCGATGGCGGCTCGGTCCTCCACTTCGACGGATCGAATTGGCTTCCCCTCGCGGTCCCGGTGACGTCGGCGTTCCGTGCGATCTACGGCACCGCCGCGCAGAATGTCTACGTCGTGGGCGACAACGGCGTCGTCCTCGTGGGCATCGGGCTGTAGCGGCGAACGACGGTAATGCCGGAACCGGCTGCGCTCATGTAGCCGGACGCCGGTGCTCCCCGTGAGCGCCGGCGGCATGCACGACCCCGCGCCCTCCGCGCCGCTGTCCGAGCGCACGGAGGGCGCTGTCGCTCCAGCCATCGCCGAATGGCAGTTCAATGACATCCACGGCTACACGGAGCCCGATGGCGCGCGGCTGATCCACCAGATCACGCACGCGGAGCTCTGGGTGCGCGGCGGACGGCTCGTCCGCGGCGCGGGATACCAGGCCGCCAGCATCGACTCACGCCACCAATTGGCCCGCGCGGGTGCGATCCTCAGGCTCCGGCAGCGCCGCCGCTATTACATCCACGCGGCAGGCGCGGTCGATCCCTCCGGACGCGCATGGCTCCTCACGGGGCCAACCGGCAGCGGCAAGTCCACGCTCGCCTACGCACTCGCCCGCAAGGGATGGCCGATCCTGGGCGACGACGGTGTCATCACGGAAGCGGGACGGACCGGCCCGGTCATTGCCTACCGGTGGCGCGAACCACTTCGGATCAGCAGGGGATTGATCGCGGAGTTTCCCGAGCTCGAAGCCGGTACCCGCCACGCGCGCACGCTCCCCGGCGATCCCCGCCAGCGTGCGGAGGTCCCCGTTCGCGGCACCCGCTCGGCGCCCGTCGCGGCCCTGGTATGGGTCGAGCAGGGTCGAGTGGATGAGATCACACCGCTCTCGCCCGCCGCGGCGCTGGTGGAGCTCGTGCAACAGTCCGCATGGGTCCTGATCGCCGATGGTGGCTCGCCCGCCCATCTCGCGGCACTGCGGCACATCGCGATCCATGTGCCTAGTTTCCGCCTCGTGCACTCCCCCGCACAGTTGCAGCGCATCGACCACACGCTGGCCTCGGCCCTCCCATAGATCACACGGGCCGGAGCGCGAGCGACCATGCGATACGGCGAGCAGCAGGCGAAACGGCGCGGTGATCCCGTCCGCGCACAGCACGGGCTCCGCGCACAGGCGGCGCGCATCACGGCGTCGCGCGCCGCGTACGACATCCTCACGACGATCGCGAGAGGCCGCCGGCCATCTGATGCCCAGCGCGCGAGAGCTGCGCTCATCACACGCGACGCCTGGGAACGCGTGCTCGACCTGGAAGGTTGCGCCGCATGGGTCGAGTCCGCGCGCCGGCGTACGCCCGCTCTCGCCGATGTGCTCGGACCCGCACTGCCGCTCATTCGGTCGGCAGGCGAACGCGCGCTCCGCAACGCGGTCGCAATGGTGCAGCAGTTGGCGGAGCTGGCGCCGGTCGCCGCTGATGCCGGCGCACGTGTCCTCGTCCTCAAGGGCAGTGCACGCCTCCTGGCCGGAGAGATCGCCGGGTCGCGCACGATGGCTGACATCGATCTGCTCGTCTCCGCTCCACAGGCCGCTGCGCTGCACGCGGCCCTGCAGTCGAAGCTCGGCTACATACCCGATCCGGCCGGGACGCCCGGGCGCCACCTGCCGTCGCTCGTGCGCGCGGACAGCCTGCCGATCGAGATCCACGAACGATTGGCCGACGCGGGATCGCCGCTGGACGCCCGCATCTGGGAGGGCACGCGCAGCGTTCCATTGGGCGGCGCCACGCTGGAAATCCCCGGCGCGATGGCGGTCTGGCTCCACACGCTGGAGCACGCCGTCGTCGTGCATCGCACACTCCGGTTCCGGCTGCGCGATGTCATCGACCTCGCGTCTGCCTGGACTACTGAAGCTGCAACGCAGGACGCCGGCGAGGCGATGCGGTTCGTCGCCAACCACGATGACCGCCGCGCGCTCACGACGATGGTCATGGCGGCCGTCTCACTCGGCATGGCGGGTTGGGAGCCGGACCTTGCCGCCGAAACACGCGCCTGGCGTCGCATCGGCCGCGTAGGCCGCGCGCGCCTCATCGCCTCGCCCCAACCCGGCGTACCCGCGGGCGCCGATCCCCGGGTGCTCGCACTCAGCCAGATCGCCGAGGGCGCGCCAGGTGCGATCCTGCGGCTGATCGGGAGAGGCGTGTCCGCGCCGCGGCGCGCCGTCCAGATGATCGCCGGCCAATGGCTGCCACCGGAGGCTGAACGCGCTCGCGCCTCGTCCGCCGCCGCCACGCCCCGTCCACCGGATTCACGGTGACGCGAGTCGCACCTACCGCCGACGCGGTGTTTGCCGGCGTGCCAGGCGGCGGCGTCGTGCTCCATACCGGCACGAAACGCTACTACTCGCTCAACGAGACGGGTGCCCGCATCTGGTCATTGCTCGAGGAGCATGGCGATCCGGAGCGCGCAATCGCCACGATTGCCGCGGAATACGACATCTCTCGCGACGAAGCGGTTACGGCCGTCACCGGCTTGCTCACCCAGCTCACGGCCGCGGGATTGCTGCGCGATTCAGCGGCGGGATAGGAACCATCGCGGTCTGTCTGCTCCTCTCTCCTCTCTCTCTACTCCTTTCTCCACTCTGCCGTCCTCCACTACCCCAGCGAACGCCGTCGCGCGATACTCCATGGGTGACCACCGAATGTGACCGCATTGCGGACCAGTTCTATCGCGGCGTCGAAGGCGACGCGTGGCTCGGGCCGCCCGTCCGCGCGCTGTTGGCGGATGTGACGGCCGAGATGGCCGCCGCGCGGCCGATCCCGAACGCGCACACGATCTGGGAGTTGGTGTTGCATATGACCGCATGGGCGGAGATCGCGCGCCGCGGCGTAGCCGGAGAGGTCGTGGAGCCGACGCCCGCGGAAGATTGGCCAGCGTCCGCCCCGCCCAGCGCCGCCGCATGGAACGAAGCGGTCGCCGCCCTCGAACGCTCACACGGCGAGCTCCGGCGCGCCGCGCTCGCACTCGGCGAATCGCACCTCGAAGACCGCACGCCTGGCAAACCCCACACGCTGTACGTGCAGCTCCACGGGGTCCTGCAACACACGCTCTATCACGCGGGCCAGATCGCGATTCTGAAACGCGCCGCCGCGAAATAACCCGGCGGCACGCACCCCAGCCCGTCCGGTAACGCCGCCGCGAAATCACCTGTCGGCATGCATCCCAGCCCGTCCGGTACCGCCGCCGCGAAATCACCCGTCGGCACGCATTCCAGCCCGTCCGGTAACGCCGCCGCGAAATCACCCGTCGGCACGCATCCCAGCCCGTCCGGTAACGCCGCCGCGAAATCACCCGTCGGCACGCTCCCCAACCCAGCCCTGGTAGGGGCCGGTCGCCACCGGCCCTCCGTCCTTGCCACCAAGGCGAGCGGTAATCAGCACCATCGAACGCCGCCCGTGCTCATAACCAACCCCCGGGACTGATACCGCTGACACGCTTGCGCCCGGCCCATTCCGGGCGTAGCGTCAGGCCTCGCTGTTGGCGGGCCGGCTCCTCGGCCGGCCAACGATTCCGCGTCTCCGGTCGTGGCGGTCCCCGTTCCCCGGGGACGGGTGCGATCTCCCTCCGCAGGTGCCGTGTATGGGGCGTCGCCCTCCCCGCGCTCGGGTTCCTCGGCCGCAACCGGCCGAAGAGCCGGCCGCGCCCAGTCGCGCCGCGCCGTTGGTCCTCGTGCCCGAGGACCGAGAATGGATCGAACGCGTCCGCGGGGGAAATCAGCCGGCCTTCGAGTCGCTCTTCCGGCTCTACGTCCGCCCCCTCACCGCATTCGCCCACCGATACGTCCAGTCGCTGGGCGCCGCGCAATCGGTGGTCGGCGAGGTCTTCGCCCGCCTCTGGCGAGGACGCCACAGTTGGGCGTTCCACGGCACGGTTCGCGGTAACCTCTTCGCCTCGGCACATCGCGTCGCCCTCGAAGCGCTGCACCGCACACACCGCGAATCACGCTGGCACGCCGGTCTTCCGCCCGAAGGCCCGTCGTACATCCCCGACCTCGATCGCGTCAACACCGACGACGGCGTTGCTGCCGAAGAGTTGGAAGCGTCGGTGACAGTCGCCATCGCGCGCCTGCCAGGCCGGTCGCGCGTCGTCGCCTACATGCGCTGGACCGATCACCTCACACGCGCCGAGATCGCGACGGTGCTGGGCATGAACGTCCGCACGGTCCACTCGCAGATCACGCCGTCCGCCCAGGCCATGCGCCGCCGGCTCGGATCGCCCTACGACATGATCAACGCGTGGTCCACGGCGCCCGCGACTCGCGAAGCGATCGAAGGCAGCGAGCGATTCACCACGATCGATCCCGAGCGCATCGAGGGATACCTGGCCGGCGAATGTATTCCCGCCGAACAGGCGTCGCTGGAGTTGGATGTCGTGGAAGCCAAAGGCGAGCCGCGCGCGCTGGAGGCGATGCGCGCCGCATGGGCCGCCCCACGCCTCGTCGTGGAGCGGCTCGTGAACGAGGACGATGCGTGGCGCACGCTGGCCCGCCGTCTTGAGATGCCGTATGCCGGCATGGAAGACGATAAGGCGAGAGGCATCACCATCGAGTCGTTCGATCCGCGACGGCTGCTCCGCTCCCGCTACTTCCCGCGTCTGCCGCGGCCCAGCATTTCAATCCCGACGATCCGGCCCCGCCAGATCGCGGCGTTCATCGCACTCGTGACCATCGCCCTCGCCGCCGTCGCCGGAGTCTGGACGCTGGCCACGAGACAGGTGAGCGCCGGCGCCGCGACACCCGCGACGACGGCTAAAGTGCCCCCGAAGGGTCACGCCATCACGCACCCCAAACACCGCCGTCCCACGGCCGCAAAAAACAGCCAATAGGGTCCCGATTTTCGTAGGGGCGCACTGGCTGGCTTCGGGTTATATTCGGGCCTCCATCCGGAGGCCCCGTGACCCAACAACCAACGCAAGAGCTCGTCTACGAGTTCGTCCTGGCCGGCCCTGAAGGCCTCCTTGTGGAGACCTGGGTGCGCGGTGGAAGACAGGTCTACCGCTACTCCACCGGCGGCCAAATGTGGAGCCAGGACCTCGACGCCGGACCCGCCGTGCCCGGCCCAATCGCCGCCTGGGAACAGGTCGTGACCACGGCGATCCGCGATCGGCTGAACCCCGCACCCGGCTGAACGCCGGGCAGTATAGTTACGCGCTGTCGGTCCAGTCGATCTGGCCGGGCCCGAGCAACAGAAGTCCCGCACCTTGCCGGACGACGACCCGGCACGACGGGGTCAGGGGAAGGTGAGAACCTTGCTTCAACGGTTGCAATGACCGGTTGAACCGGCCATGCTCTCTCTCTTGCGATCGCACTCGCCGCAACGACCATCGTCCCCGCGTCGGCGCGGCGGTGCCCCCGTCCCCGCCACTGAAGGCCGCTATCACCTGATCGTGCGAGGCAAGAAACGCCCCGCACGTTGGGTGCATGATATCGTACGTATCGGACTTCGGCGCATCCCATAATGCGATTTCCTGCGATCGGTCATCTCGTCACGTCAGCACTGCGTACCGCGCAGCGATTTCCCTTTGTTCTGGGCGCGGCCGCGGTGGCCACGTACGCCGGGATCCAAACGACGAATCACCCGGGCACCGATCAGCGCGACTCGCAACTTCTCACGACCGCCATACTCGGCTTTCCGCTCCTGTTTGCGTTGACGATCCTCGCCGAACGGCGGGTTCGATCAATGACCCTTCGGTGGCTCGTCCCTGCAGCCGGGGTTGCGGCGCTCGTGGCATTCTGGACGGCATGGCCCCACTGGTCATCGCCCATCCAGATGCTCCGCTACGCGCAGGTCAATCTCGCCTTCCACCTGCTCGTGGCCTTTCTCCCATACGTTGGCGTCGATGAGCCCAACGGCTTCTGGCAATACAACAAGGCGCTCTTCCTACGCTTTCTCACAGCGGCACTCTACTCAGCGGTGCTTTACCTGGGTCTCGCCGTGGCCCTCCTGGCGCTGGACAAACTGCTGGGCATGACGGTCCCGAGCAGTAGCTATACTCGGCTCTGGTTCGTGATCGCCTTCATGTTCAATACATGGTTTTTCCTGTCAGGGGTTCCCGATGACTTCGTGGCGCTCAATACGCGCACGGACTATCCCGCGGGCCTGAGAATCCTCACGCAGTATGTGCTCATCCCGATCGTCACGATCTACCTCGTCATCCTCACACTCGAACTCGGGAAGGTTCTTCTCACGCGCGTATGGCCAAGCGGATGGATCGGTTATCTGGTGACCAGCGCGGCGAGCGTAGGCATGCTCTCCTGGCTTCTGGTCTATCCGCTCGAAACGCGCGAGAACTACGCCTGGGTCAAGACGTTCACCAAAGGTTTCTACATCGCGCTGATGCCGTCGATCGTGATGCTCTGGATGGCGCTGTGGAAACGCATCGCTGAGTACGGCATCACCGAGCAGCGATACTTCGTCATCGTGTTCTCGGTGTGGCTCGCCGCGATCGCGCTCTATTACACCACGACTCGCTCGCGCAGCATCAAGGTCATACCCGCGACCCTGTGTGCACTAGCGCTTCTGACCTTCGCCGGACCGTGGGGCGCGTACACGGTATCGCGCGTCAATCAGGTCAATCGCCTGCAGGACCTGCTCACACGCAACGGCCTCTTGCAAGCCGGCCACCTGCACAGGTCGACGCACGACGTACCAGCCGCCGACGAGCGTGCAATCGGTAGCGGGTTCCGGTATCTCCTGGAAACACACAGTCTCGCAAGTGTCGCTACGTGGTTCACCGACTCCATCAGGGCAAACACGACGAGTGTCGAGTACGGCGAGCCGGAAGTACGCGCGATCTTGTCCAGCCTCGACCTGGAATACGTGGAGCCTGGTAGGTACTCGGCGAACGACCACTATGGAACTTTCACCGCCGCCAGGCTGCCCCCGATTGCCATCGACGGCTACAGCTATGCCATCCAAATGTCGTTCCGCTCGATGCGAGATTCGCTGCGAATCGTGGACGGCACCTATCTCAAGCTGTCAGCCGACACGACCGCGCTGCGGGTGGCACGCGATGGCATATCGATTCTGGAGATCCCGCTCCAGGAAGCGGTGGATAGCGCCGCCGCGCGCGAACGGCGCGCGCGCCCGTCCGATTCCAACACCGCGTTGCGCCTCGAGGTGAAAAACGGCGACGCTGCCGCGCTGGCGTACATCACGAACATGGCGTACCGGGTGAAACGCAACACGGAGCCACGGCCCACCTGGGTCGAGGGCGAATTGTTTCTCAAGCTCCCCAGATAAACGCCCGCAGCAGGGACGTCTCCTATTCTCGCGCGCCAATCCGGATCTGATACAACACCGGCCAGAACTTCCCGGTCACGAATATCCGGTCGCCCGCCGAGTCGTACGCGATGCCGTTCGCGACATCGATCGTGTCGCGCGTGGGCGCGACCGGAGCGGGCGGAACGAGCGGGGCGAGATCGACCCACCCGACGACGTGACCAGTCGCCGGATCGATCCTCGCGATCTGTGGGGCCTGCCACACGTTCGCCCAGATCTCGCCGTGGATGAGTTCCAGCTCGTTGAGCCGGACGAGCGCCATGCCTTCGGCGGAAACCGGGAGCGCACGCTGCACCTGCATCGTCTTCGGGTCGAGATACCGTAGCACGTTCGTGCCGTCGCTGATGATCAGCGAGTGCTCGTCGTGCGTCATACCCCAGCCCTCGCCCGTGTACGTGAACGAGCCGCGCTTCGCGAGCGAATGCGCGTCGTAGCGGAATCCCATCCCGCCTTTCCACGTCAGCTCGTACAACAGGCCGTTGTACACGGTGATCCCTTCGCCGAACTGCGTCCCAGGCATCTGCACGCTGGCCACGACAGCACCGGTCGTGAGGTCCGTCCGCCGCACGCCCGACCGGCCCACGATGCCCGTGCTCTCGTACAGATGTCCATCGTACCACTCCAGCCCCTCGGTGAATGCGGCCGGATCATGCGGATACGAATGAACGACGTCCGCGGCGTTGACCGGAATGCCGGCCGGCGCGCTCGGCGGCGCCGGTCTCGCCGCCTCGGCGCTCGCCGCTGGCGCCGCCTGGTCGTGACTGGATCCACATGCCCCGGCTCCTGCCATTCCCGCAAAGCACAATGCGGCGGCGACGGCCTTCTGGATGCGGCAGCGCTTCGTGGCGAGAATGACTTACGCTCCCGTCTTCTCGCTGGCCGCGAGCGCCGCCCGGCACGCATCGCCGGTCAGCGAGTCGATCGGCGGCACCGGGCGCACGAAGCTCACACGCTGGCTGCCGCCACTCTTGATCACGGAAAGCTCGAGCCCTCCGTCGCAACGCTGCAGCCGCAAGGATGGAATCCGGAATACGGTCTCCGCTCCGCTTCCATAGATCCCGCCGCCGGACACCGTCACCATTGCGCGCTCGGGATCGGCAAACACCGTGTACGCCGCCGGCAGTTCGCTCCGGAGCTGCACCATCCGCTTCCCAGCCTCGGGCAGGCTGAGTTGTCGCATCTCGACGGTATCGCCGGCCGCGAGCGCTCTGGCGAATCGGGTCGCCGTCGAGCGAGCGCTCGCAAAATCGGGGCTGCCGAAACACGCGACCGAGAACCCAGCCACCGGAAGCACCGAACTGGCCATGCGACGGCTAATGCGTGCGTGCATTGCTCACCTCTCTCGGCACGAATGTGCTCTCCGCCACGAACCCCTGCACGCTAACCCTCACCAGTGTAGTCGCGCTACCACACGCCGGGAGTGAACCACGCACTCCGCCCGCGTGTCCAACGGCTGATGCGACTCCACGATTCGGCTCTCGTACTCCAGCACCGCCTCGGCGGATACCGCCAGTTCGCCCCGCCCGCCGCACTCGCGCGGTCCTGCGAGGCAGTGTGGGTGTACCGGACGCCGCCCCTTGGCGCTGGCGCGGTCCACCGCGTGCTGCCGGACCCTGCGCTCGACATTGTGTTCGCCTATCGCCGGGATTCGTACGGTCATATCCTCGACGCAGGCCTCTTTGCCGGTGGTCCCACCACCACGCCCCACCTCGCGGCCTTCAGGCCAGGGCGCGAGATCGTGGCCATCAAGATGAAGCTCGAGTGGATGCGAGCCGCTCTGGGGCTCGAGCCCGCAGACATCCAAGACGCCACCGTCATGATGAGTGCAGTCGAGCCGCGACTCGCGGACGCGTTCCTGGCCGGACTCTCGGGGCGAGAGACAATCGAGACCGCGACCACCTGGCTGATCACCACCGTGACACGCCACCTGGCTGGCCGCGAGCGAAGCGACCATCGGACGCGACGCGTCGCCGCACATGCCCTCGACATCATGCGCCTGACGCACGGACGGTGCGATGTCGGGTACGTCGCCGGCCAGATGGGATTCTCGACGCGCTACATTCGCCGAGCCGTAGACCGGAACGCCCACGTTTCGCTCAAAGCGTACGCGCAGACCGTACGGCTGGTCCGCGCGATTACCATGGCCGACACGCTCCCGCCGGGCCGCCTTTCCTGGGCGAGGGTGGCGATCGAAGCCGGGTATTTCGATCAGGCGCACTTCATTCGCGAATGTCGCGCCGTGTGCGGCCTCACGCCCGGCCAGGTCCTCGAGGAACGCCGCAGCGAGGCGGACGACGCGCCCTTGATGTAGCCGCGCGCGGACGCGTGGCGCTACATGCGGAACAGGTAGCTGAACTTCACGAACAATCCGTCGCCCGTCCGGCGGATCGGGCGCAGGTCGAACGGCACCGGCTCCGTCAGGGAGCTGTTGTATCCGAAGAAAAACACCGTGCCGGGCACGGGCTGATACGCAAACAGCGACTGCGTCGAGATGGCGTTCGACGTGAACCCGGTCGCCGGCTGGAGCACGCCCAGGGAATCCCGAATGAAGATCGGCAAGTTCGTACGGGAAGCGTCGCGCAGGTTGGCCTGAAAGGACGCATCGTATTGGACGGTCACCCGGAAGAAAATCGGGCGTGAGAGCTGGTACGCCAGGTCCAGCCGCGGCACCCGGTCGAGTCCGACCTGTGAGTCATCAACGTGCCGGCGATAGCTCAGCAGGCTATACAGGAGATCCGCGCGGAGCGTCGGGGTAGGCCGCCAGGTCCCGGTGAACGTGAGCGCGCCGATGTCAGCCGCCGCCCACTCGAAATACTCCTCCGCTCGGCCCCATGTATAGTCAACGCTCCCCGAGAGGTGGGCAAACTGCGGGGTGCCGAGGACGAACCGGTATTCGGTGTTGGGGATCCGCCCTCCGCCCGTGAAGGGCGCGAATGTCGTGTCCCGCCCAACGACGTGCGGCAGGTAATACGCCGGATAGATCGTGTGATCGTAGCCGTACTGATCGAGGTACAGCGACAGGTCGGCCGTCCAGCCGCCACGTAGCGCGTAATACGTGTCGAATCCCTGATGGATGTTGAGTGGTCCGTGCCCCGCAGTGAGCGCCCGGTACGACCAGTCGCGGCCGTTATAGCTCAGGAGCTTGATAGTCTCGAACACGCCGCCTGGCGTTGGATAGAATGAAACGCTGTTGATCCACCCGATGTTCGTGATGTTGGTCTGCGGGATGTAGCCCGCTCTCGTCTGAAACTCGGGGTCCACCGCGTCGACGTGCAGATTTGACTCCCACACATGACCGGTGCGATTGAGATCGGCGTGCCAGTACGGCCCGCCGTTTGACACCGCCCCATCCCGGGTGCCACTGCCCACGGCCTCGAGCGTGAGGAGATACACCTTGTCGAACGGCACGAGGGCGTCGACGCCCGCAACACGATTGTAGGCGCCCCGCTCTTCGACGTCCGTCGCCACGAGCCCCACTTTGGCCTCGGAGCCAATGTCGCGCTGCACCCTCAGGAGGTCGTAGATGGGACTGGACGTACCCGTCACACCCGCGCTCTTCTCATCCTCGGCCGACAGAAACGCGACGTTGAAATCGTCGATCTTCCCAGTCAGTTTCGCCCCCGCGATCGGCGCGACGATCCGCCGGGTATAGATCAGCGGATTCACCGGCGTCACGAATTGCTCGATCCCGTCGAGAAAGAACGGCCGCTTCTCGGGATAGAACAGGCTGACGCGCGGATCGGTCACGAACTGCACGACATCGGACTCCACCTCAGCGAAGTCCGGGCGGATCGTGCCGTTCAACGTCAGATTCTGTGTAATCCCGTACCGGATATTGCCGCCGAATTGCGGCCGCTCGACCCCGTAGTGCCAACCGGGTCCGGCGGCCGCGCCGTCGACGTGCTCCGTGACGATCGGCGTCATGTCGAGGACAAGCCCGCGGTGGAGATCCTGTAACCCGCTCAAGGTCCCCGACTGCGCCAGAAACGAGGAACTGGACCGGGACGCTGCCGTCCAGGTGTCTTCAAATCCCGAGTGCTGGACTTTGCGAATGAAATTGATGCCCCAGTCCTGGATGTCGGCGGACTGGTAGCGGAGGCTCTTGAACGGGATCCGCACGGCCACCTGATAGCCGGTAGGCGTGAGACGCCCCTTCGACTCGTACACGAAATCCGGCGTCAGGTCGAGCGGCGGCCGTCCAGTCGTCGCGATCGTGAACGGCGCGGTTGGATCGGGTGGCTTCCCCTCTGTCATCGTGCCGTCCTCCTGCACACCGAGCGGGTTCACCGCGAACACGAACGCCTGGCGCCCATCGTGATAGGTCGAGAGAATGATCTCGACGTTGTCATCTGCGTCGATGTTGTCGCGGCTCGCGAGCGTCGTGTGCACCGCCCCGTGGGCTTCGAAGGCGCGAATTCCCACGTACAGGGCGCTCGGCGAATACCACACGAGTACTTCGGTCGAGTCGGCCGCGGGCTGGCCATCGACGGGCGTATACTGCGAAAACCCGGTCAGAACCGCCGCCGACCGCCACTCGGCACCGTCCAGCGACCCATCGACCACGATCTCGCGATCGAAACGCGGGATACGGACGGTCGTTTGCCCGGACCGGCCATCGTACACCGCGGCCTTGATGCTATCCCGGGGCCCGGCTCCCGAGGGCGTGGTGACCGGGACGGTCTGCGCTGCGGCGGGCCACGCGCGCATGCTGAGCAGGCCCAGAGCGATGGGCAGGATTCTCATCGCCGCAACGTCGGGTGCCGGCACGGTCCCGCATTGGATGAACCGGAACGAAATCCAGATGTGGTATCGGTCGCGTGTAGTCCATCGGCCGCCCCGGCCCCGCGTGGCTCACGCGCGGCTCGTCGGCCACCGGGTCGCGGAGACTATTGCAGGGGCGCGTTGCTCAGCGCTGCGCCCACCGCCCGGTCGAGCCGGTCGTCGTTGCCCGGATCCCAGCCCAGCAGGATGTGCCGCACGATCCCGTGCGCATCCACCACGACGACCTGCGGAATCGCGTAGACGTGGTACGCGTTCGAGATCGAGTCGTGATCCTCTTCGCCCGGATTCTCGGCGACTGCGACAGGGTAGGGAAGTGCGTTCTCCACGGCGAAGTAGTCGCGGAGCTTCCCCAGTTCTGCCATGGGTGCCAGATCGGAATCCGCCCGGAACCGCCCCATTAGACTCGTCGCCATCAGCACGCGCACTTTGTCGCCGTACCGATGCTGGATGCGCAGCACCGCCGGATAACTCCGGTTGCACGCGGCACACCACCACGCGGTCTCCTCGATGATCGTGACCGCGCCGCCCGCGCCCGGATCGATGGTCTTCGTACCGGCTGGCGCGCCGAACCAGTACGGCGCTGTGATCTTGGGGGCCGGATGCCCGATCATCTCGTATCGCGCGACCTCCGTCCCCAGCTCTTTGGCCACGTCCGGCACTCGCGGCAGTGCGGCCGGCGCACCATGCAACAGCGCGAGCGCCTGCTTCGGCTGCCCATGCCCCGCCTCGACTTCCGCGAGGTTTCGCCACGCGTGGATCAGGGGCTGCGCCAGCCGCACGCAATCGGCTGAGTCGAGATGCGGCGCGAGCGCCATCACGGCCCGCGCATGAAACACGATCCCGGTGTCGAGGTCCGCTGCGCGAAACAGCATCCCGAGGGCATCGTTGGCGGCTACCTTGTACGAGTCGAGCCCCTCGGACATCACATCGAGCTGCGCGCGCGCCCGTTCGGCGTCCTGTACCTGCTGCAACGTCAGCGAGCTTCCGCGGAGGTCCGTCCGGATCGTCTGCAGCAGCGCCCCCGCGCGCGCGGAATCAGCCGCCGTCGGCGGCCCGGCGGGGACCCCCGGAGCGGCTGCCGAGGCTTTCGAACCCGGCCCCGGCTCAGCGTTCTGGGCCCCCGCCCCTGCGGCATAGCCGGCGCTCCCCGCCCACAGGAGGGTCATCGCGGCGGCGAGCCGGCGAGCGGGACAGGAGGCGCCCATCATTGAAAAACTCCCGAATTTATCATTTTCTACCAGAAACCTGCGGCGAGGCGGCCCCGTAGAGTGTACATTCGAGCGCTCCCAGGAAATAGCACTTCCTGGAAGGGACGGGCGTGTCCCCACCAGGAGCTACTGAGGAGGTAGCCGGTGAAGCCGCAGATTCAGCGCATCGGGGCCAAGCCAACGGCCATGGGATCGGGGATTGTCACCGCGGCCGCCCGCACCGGCCGCCACGCCTCCTGGGCAGGCGGTGTCCTGCTGGCGTGTTGCATCGCGGCGACCCCCGCCTGGGCGCACACCGGATCGTCCGCTGACATTGGCGCGGCCTGGACCAGCACAAACGGCCACGACCCGATCCCAGATCCGGGACTCGCCCCGGACGATGTCGTCGGCATCGTCCTCCGTGCCCTCCAGCACAACGACGACCCGGTCACTGACCACGGTATCGCCATCACGTTCGCGTTCACATCGCCGGAGAACCACGACGTCACCGGCCCGCTCGAGCGGTTCCGCGCCCTGGTCAAGAGTCCCGCCTACCGCCTGATGATCGGCCACTCCAGGGCCGAGCGGGGCCCGGTGAGCGTCAACGCTGACCACGCGCGCGAACGCGTGGCCATCACCGCCGCCAACGGCGACCGCGCGGTCTATGTCTTCCTCCTTTCCCGCCAGGAGCTCGGCTCCCACAAGGGATGCTGGATGGCGGACGGCGTGCTCCGGGAGACCGACCCCGTACCCGGCCGCGCGCACCACTCGATGATCACCCCGATCGTCCTGCACCGCGACTGACGCAGGGTAGCGGTACTCGCCGCCCGCGGCGACTATTGGACGCCGAGCGCCTGATTGAACACGGGCATGCCGAGCGGCACGGTGATGTTCATACCCGTACCACCCGTGCAACGACTCTCCCGCCGCGGGCAGATCGTTGTACAGTGTCCCTCCGCGAGTGCGTCCGTCACGCACCTCATCGGATTCTCCGCGAAGGGTCTGAGTAACGAGCGATGCCGTTCAGGCGGCGATAGCAGTCCGAACGATCTGATGCCCGTTCACAGCACCGAGTGAGTTCATGGAAACGATCCGGAGAGATATTCGACTGGCACTGCGCAGCCTCCGGCACTCGGCCACGTTCACGGTGGCTGTCATGGCGACTCTCGGGATCAGCATCGGCATGGCGACGGCCATGTTCACTGTCTACAAGGCCGTGCTGATCGACCGGTTCCCGATCGTCGCGCAGCACCAGATCGTCGTCATGCACACGCTCGACCGTAACGGGACGAATCTCGATGTTCCGAACGCGTACCTGCCTGAAATCGCGCGCGACAGCGCGCTGTTTCGGTCCGTGGCAGGGGTGTACCACGGGGGTGTGCAACTGACGCCATTCCTGAGTGGCGGAGCCCCGATTCAACTGGGCGCTGTGGGCGCCTCACCGAACTTCTTCGATCTGTTCGGCATGCGACCGGTCGCCGGACGCTTATTCCGGCCCGAAGACGGACAGCCGGGGGCGCCCCCGGTCGTCGTTCTCAGCTACAACGCGTGGCGCCGGCGCTTCGGCAGCGACCCCGCGATCGCCGGTCACACGCTCGTTCTGCCGGTGACGCGGCAGCACGCGGAGATCGTAGGTGTGGCGCCGCCCGGATTCGAGTATCCCACCAGTGCTGATGCATGGCTCCCGTTTCCGCCTGGAGCACCGGGGCAGGTCGACATCATCGCCCGTCTCGCACCCAACGTGACGATGGAGGCAGCGCGGGCTGGCGTGTTCGCACTCACGCAGCGGTTGAATCCGTTTGCTGGCGTAAGTCCGCCAACGGCGTTTCAGGTATCGGGCGTCACCGCGCAGGCATTCGTCAATACGGTCGTAGGGCGCTCGAGGCCGGTGATCGTCGCGCTCATGCTGGCCATCGCGCTGCTGCTCGTGATTGCCTGTATCAACATCGCCAATCTCATGCTCGTGCGGCTTCTCGGCCGGAGTCGCGACATCGCTGTTCGCCAGGCCCTCGGTGCCACGCCGGGTCACATTGCGCGTCTTTTCGTGGCGGAAGCGACGATTCTGGTAACGGCCGGCGGGACGGCCGGATTCCTCGTAGCCCTCGGCGCGTTGCGGCTGGTGCACGCGGCAGCTCCATCTCAGCTCCTCCCACGCAGTGATTTGCTCGACGCGGTGAGCACACCGCTCGGCACAGCGGCGGGACTTACACTCTTCGCCTGGCTGCTGTTCGGGGTGCTGCTGAGTGTCGTGCCTTCACGGATCGGATCCTACGCCACGTTGCGCGTCGGAGCACGAAGCGGAGCCGACAGCCGGCCACGGCAGCGGGGGCGACGCGCCCTCGTCGCGACGCAGGTCGCCCTGACGGTCGTCATGCTGACTGGCGCCGGACTGCTCGGGCGAACGCTCGCGCGACTACAGTCGATTGGCCTCGGCTACCAACCCGACCATCTCTCGATCCTCTCGTTTACCGCGTTCACCGGTCCGCAGGGTAGGCTCACGACCGCGGCCCAGATGACCCAAGCCGTCAAGGATCTGGTCACGCGTATCGAGGCCACGCCCGGGGTCGTGGCGGCGACCCCGCTCGAAAGCGGCCCGTTCAAGGGCGAAGCACTCTTCGTCATGCAGCTGGTCCCTGCCGATCGGCCGGTATCGGCAAACCAAGACGCGCCAGGCGTGCCGTTCGAGTTCGTGGGTCGGGACTATTTTCGCACATTACAGATCCCGATCCGCCGCGGGCGCGGGTTCCAGGCGTCCGACACGAAGGGTTCCGGTTGTGCAGTCGTCGTGAACGAGACACTGGCCCGCCGATTCTGGCCTAATCAGGACGCCGTGGGCAGGCAACTTATGCGAGTGGGGGACACCAGCGGGTGCACTGTTGTCGGCGTGGCGAGTGACACGCACTATCGCGAGCTGAAGAGCGCCGGCCCGGTGGCGTACTTCGACTGGGAGGACGATTCGACTCTCAGGGATTGGCTTATCGCCGTGCGGACGACCGGTTCGTTGGCCGCCACGTTGCCGTCGCTGCGCACCGCGATCCGAGATGTCAATCCTGATCTCATGATCTGGGATGCACAAACGATGGATGAC